>NZ_KE387240.1:0-160951 GCF_000430765.1 Peribacillus kribbensis DSM 17871
GCAGCCATCCGACAAGCATAAGACGGGGTGGCTGTGGGAAGCGGTCTTCTTCCCATAGACAGCCTGGCTTATGACTCGAGGATGGCAGTTCGGAGTTGGATTAAATAAAAAGCGGAAAGCGGTGCCTGCTAAATAAGATGTATTTAAGGCACATTGATGCAGGAACCAATTATTCTCCGTAATTATTAGCAGGCAGAGACCCGACACAAATGGATGGATAAATTATAACGATAGCCGTCTGTTGAAAGTCAGTCTTTCCGCAGGCGGCTTATTTTTTGTTCCGATGTATGAAAACAGGCAGGTTTTAGCAAAATTTAAGAGAGGCCTATAAACGGAAAACTCTATCTGGAAATAAAGGATATTTTTAGGATAAAAACAAAAGAATTTATGTTCAATTATGATTCCACGGAGCTCCTTATTGAATTTGGACAAGGTATTATCGTATGATATTAATAGCTAGTCTTAAAAAAGACAGTAATCTTAAAAACCTGGATGGTTTTTTTTATGCCATTTTGCTGTGAGTCAAAAAATACGATACGATTAGCTAAAAAAGACAAGGGGTGCGAAGTTTTGAAGGTACAAGAGATTCGTGAACTGATTAAACTGGTAGATCAATCCAGCATTGATGAATTTGAATTTGAACTTGATGGTGCAAAAATAAAAATGAAAAAGAATGCTGAGCCAGCAGCTGGAACAGTATTTGTCCAGCCTGCAGCTCCTGTTGAAATGACAAGACCTGCAGCAGTTCCTGCGGCACAAGCTCCAGCTGTACAAGAAGCAGCGGCGGAAAAGAAAGAACAGCCGGCTGCCGAGAATTTACATACCATTACATCACCGATGGTAGGAACTTTTTATTCGTCTCCATCACCGGAAGCTGACGACTATGTCAGGGAAGGTTCCAGGGTTTCCAAGAATAGTGTTGTCTGCATAGTTGAGGCAATGAAGCTTTTCAACGAAATTGAAGCAGAAGTCAACGGTGAAATTGCAGAGATTCTTGTAAAGGACGGCCAGCTTGTTGAATATGGCCAGCCGTTATTTTTAGTCAAGCCTGAGTAAGGAGCGTTTATACTATGATAAAAAAGCTTTTGATTGCAAATAGAGGAGAAATTGCGGTGCGGGTCATCCGGGCCTGTAAAGAGCTCGGCATTGAGACTGTCGCAGTTTACTCTGAAGCGGATAGAGAAGCCCTTCATGTTCAGATGGCGGATGAAGCGTACTGCATCGGACCGAAGGCTTCAAAAGACAGCTATTTAAGCTTTACAAATATTATTTCTACTGCCACACTGACAGGGGCCGATGCCATTCATCCCGGCTACGGATTTTTAGCGGAAAACTCAGCATTTGCTGAGCTTTGCCGAGAGTGCGGCATCACGTTTGTGGGTCCGTCACCAGAGGCTATTTCCAAAATGGGAACAAAGGATGTAGCCAGGGAAACGATGAAAGCAGCTGGAGTTCCAATCGTACCAGGATCTCAAGGGATCATTAAAGATACGGAGGAAGCTCTTGCATTAGCAGAAACCATTGGTTTTCCTGTCATCATTAAGGCCACTGCCGGCGGCGGCGGTAAAGGAATCCGGGTTGCCCGTACAGAAGAAGAATTGGTAAAGGGGATCCAGGTTACCCAGCAGGAAGCTATGACTGCTTTCGGCAATCCTGGGGTATATATAGAAAAGTTCATCGAAGATTTCAGGCATGTTGAAATTCAAGTCATGGCTGACAGCTTTGGCAGCGTGATCCATCTTGGTGAACGTGACTGTACAATTCAGCGGCGGATGCAGAAGCTCCTTGAGGAGTCTCCTTCACCAGCGCTGGACAGTGAAACCCGCGATGCAATGGGACAGGCAGCGGTAAAGGCCGCCCAAGCGGTCGATTATACAGGTGCCGGAACGGTAGAATTTATTTTTGACAGTAAAGAAAATACATTTTACTTTATGGAAATGAACACCAGGATTCAGGTTGAGCATCCTGTCACTGAAATGGTGACGGGTGTAGACTTGATCAAGGAGCAGATCAGAGTGGCTTCGGGTGAGAAGCTGTCCTTGAAACAAGAGGATGTAACATTCGATGGCTGGGCGATTGAATGCCGCATTAATGCGGAGAATCCGCTTAAAAACTTTATGCCGTCTGCTGGAAAGATTGAAATGTATCTCCCGCCGGGCGGCTATGGAGTCCGTGTGGATTCAGCCGCATATCCGGGTTATAGCATTCCTCCGTATTATGATTCTATGATTGCCAAACTGATTGTCCATGGCAAAACTAGAGAAGAGGCAATAAACCGGATGAAAAGGGCGTTAGGGGAATTTGTGGTTGATGGGATTCATTCTACTATTCCGTTTCACCAAAAACTCCTTCAGCATGAAACATTTGTGGATGGGAATTTTAACACAAAATTCCTTGAAATCTATGATGTAATGAATTCATAATGAAGTTACAGGGGGTGCTTTATATTGAGCGAAAACCAATCTACTCTTGAAATGAATAACCATAAAGGACTTGGGAAAGTCGAGATTGCTCCGGAAGTCATTGAAGTCATTGCAGGCATTGCTGCCCATGAGGTGGAAGGAGTCGCCACGATGCGCGGCAACTTTGCCTCCGGTGTTGTTGAAAGGCTTGGCAAGAAAAACCATGGCAAGGGAGTCAGGGTCGACCTTGCCGAGGAAGGCATCAAGATTGATGTGTATTGCACCATGAAGTTTGGTGTCTCGATTCCAAAGGTTGCTGGTGAGGTACAGGACAATATCCGTCAGGCTTTGATTAATATGACCGCTCTGGAACCTGAAGAAGTCAATGTCCATATTGTCGGCATTCAGTTTGAAAACCAAAAGCCTGAAGTGGAGTACGAGCAGGAAATGTAACCAAAGGCATCTGCCTTTGGTTTTTTCTTTTTTTATCAGCTTGCGGGGCTTTGGTTTGGAATGTTTCTTTTGGTGCAAAATAGAATAGGAATGCCCTAATAGCGGCTCTTTTAAATGTTGCTCACTTGGAAGTGAAATAAAATGAATTTTCCTAATATTTATCGGAGCCCTACCTTATATTGTTCGTTTATGCTATATTTTAATAAATTGATTTAATATGTAAAGGAGTTATACAATGAAAAGAAGAACCGCAAGAGAAAAGGCTTTGCAGGCTCTTTTTCAAATAGAAGTCGGTAAGGCGGAAGTCCAGGAAGCAATGGAAAACGTCCTCGATGGTTTAGAAAAAGACGAATATTTCGAGACTTTGGTTACGGGTACGGCAGAGAATCAGGAAACCATTGATGGAATCATTAAAGCGAATTTAGAAAACTGGAAGCTTGAAAGACTTGCTGCCATTGACCGAAATCTGCTGCGCCTTGCCGTGTTTGAAATGAAATATTCCAAAGACGTACCCATTAACGTGGTTCTGGACGAAGCCATCGAAATCGCAAAAGTCTTTGGGGACGATCAGTCCGCTAAATTTGTGAACGCCGTTCTATCGAAAGTAAAAGACGGACTGGACAGCTGAAGTAAAATATAAATAGAAAAGGGGAAGGGAAATGACTGCTACAATCATAAACGGTAAAGAAATTGCTGTGGAAATCCGAAAACAGATTCAAAGCGAAGTCAGGGAATTGAAGGAGCAGAATATTGTTCCAGGTTTAGCAGTTGTGCTGGTTGGCGAAAATCAGGCATCGAGAACCTACGTTGGGATGAAAGAAAAAGCATGCGCGGAACTAGGCATTTATTCACTGAAGATTGAGCTTCCTGAAACAGTGAGCCATAATGAACTGGTTAGCAAAATCAAGGAGCTGAACTCGGATCCTGCGATTCACGGAATATTGGTTCAGCTTCCCCTCCCTAAGCATATTAATGAAATAGAGATCATCGAAACCATATCGCCCGAAAAGGATGTCGACGGCTTCCATCCTATTAATATTGGGAAAATGATGACTGGCCAGGATACATTTTATCCATGTACTCCTTATGGGATTATCAAAATGGTTGAATACATAAACATTGACCCGGCGGGCAGCCATGTAGTGGTTGTAGGAAGAAGCAATATTGTAGGAAAGCCTGTAGGCCAGCTTTTCCTGAATAAAAATGCGACTGTGACTTACTGCCATTCCAAAACCAAGGATCTGGCAGCCATCACCAGCCAGGCGGACATCCTTATTGCTGCCGCAGGTAGGGAAAACCTTATAACAGCTGAACATGTGAAAGATGGAGCAGTTGTCATCGATGTGGCCATGAACCGGAATAGTCAGGGAAAGCTCTGCGGCGACGTGGACTTTGCAGAAGTCAAAGAAAAAGCCGGATATATCACCCCTGTACCTGGCGGTGTAGGTCCGATGACTATTACCATGCTGTTATTTAATACATTAAAATCAGCAAAACTGCTTGATGGAAATAAAATTAACGCGTAATCTTCCTAAAAAACTAAACGAAGCTGTCTGATTGCTTTATAATAGCAAATAGACAGCTTTTCTTGTGAAATGGAACAAAGCTGGTACCAAAGAAATGGGAGTTTATCATGAAGCAGCCTATTTATTTAACGATTCATGCACTAACTAAATATATAAAAAGAAAATTCGATGCCGATCCCCATCTTCAGGATATGTACATAAAAGGAGAAATTTCCAACCTTAAGCAGCATTCCAGCGGCCATATGTATTTTACCCTGAAGGATGAAAAATCCAGAATTCTAGCTGTGATGTTTCAAACCTACAGGACAGGCATGAAGTTTGTTCCCGAAAATGGCATGCATGTGCTGATTCGGGGCGATATAACGGTCTACGAGCCAAGCGGCCAGTATCAGGTTTATGTTAAGGAGATGGCTCCGGACGGGATTGGGGAGCTTTATCTTGCCTATGAGCAATTGAAGGGAAAGCTTGAAAAGGAAGGGCTTTTTCTGCAAAAGTATAAGAAAAAACTGCCTCCATATCCTGCATCTATAGGGGTAATAACCTCTCCGACTGGCGCTGCAATCCGAGACATTCTGACAACCCTAAAAAGGAGATATCCCGTTGCGGACATTGTCATCTATCCAGCCCTTGTTCAAGGCACACAGGCAGCTCCATCCATCAGGAAGGCCATTGAAACGGCAAACAGCCGCGGGGAAACCGATATTTTAATCATGGGCCGAGGCGGCGGTTCGATCGAGGAATTATGGGCTTTCAATGAGGAAATCGTAGCCCGTGCGATTTTTCAATCGAAGATTCCAGTCATCTCTGCAGTCGGCCATGAAACGGACTTTACGATCGCTGATTTTGCGGCCGATCTCAGAGCGCCTACACCTACTGCGGCTGCGGAGCTTGCAGTACCCCACATCAACGAGGTTCTGGAGAGGATCATTAACCAGAAAAACCGGATGACACGGGAAATCCAGAAGCAGCTCTCTTCCAATCTGAACAGGCTGCAGACTCTTGAAAAATCCTATGCGTTCAGATATCCCCGACGGCTGTATGAACAAAAAGTAGAGCAGCTGGACCGTGCAAAGGAAAGGTTCCATAAGGGCTTTGAAAAGTACTTCACCCGCAAGAAAGAGGAAGTTCAAAGACTCGCTGCCGGACTTAAACGAAGAGATCCAGAGGGGATGCTTGAAGCCGCCCATTCTAAGCTGGCCGCCCAGGCCAAAATGCTGAACCGGAGCATGGACGCTATTTATAAGGCCAAACTGCAGCGCTTTCTCTATCAGGCTTCGGCCCTGGATGCAAGAAGCCCGCTAAAGATCATGGATAAAGGATACAGCCTGGCCTACACAGAACAAAATGAATTGATCAAGACAATCGAAACCGTGGCGCCGGGGGATAAGATGTCTGTCCGCCTGAAGGATGGAGAGCTATTTTGTACAGTAGAACAAAAAAAGGAGAGACCGATAGATGAGTGAAGAAAAAGAGTTAAGCTTTGAAGAGGCAATGGAGAAGCTTGAAAAAATAGTGGAGCAGCTAGAGGATGGTGAAGTGCCATTAGAAAAGGCCATCGCAATCTATAAAGAAGGGATGGACCTTTCAAGGGTCTGTCATACAAAATTAAAATCAGTAGAAAATCAGCTTACTCAAATCTTAAGCGAAGACGGGCAGCTTAAGGATTTCTCACAGGCCGAGGAGGAGTAAACATTGACTTCTTCCTTGTTTAAAGATTTTGCCAACCAATATATACCCATTCTTGAGGAAGAAGCACGAAAGCAGGTTGACATGCTTGAGGCGCCTTCGGTATTAAAGGACGCCATGCTTTATTCATTAAATGCAGGAGGCAAGAGAATAAGGCCTCTGCTCGTTCTTGCGGTCTTAAACGCTTTTGGAAGAAATCCGGAGGCTGGAATTCTCCCGGCGGCTGCCGTTGAAATGATCCACACCTACTCATTGATTCACGATGATCTTCCAAGTATGGATAATGATGATCTGCGAAGGGGAAAACCAACAAATCATAAAGTATTTGGGGAAGCGGCAGCCATCCTTGCAGGAGACGCGCTTCTCACCTATGCCTTTCAGGTAATCACAAAAATGAAACCAGAGGATGCCTCTCCATCTGTCGTTGTAGCACTGATCCGGGAGCTTGCTGCAGCTGCAGGGCCCGAGGGAATGGTAGGGGGCCAGACGGCTGACATTGAGGCGGAGGGAAAGACACTCGAGCTTGGTGAGCTGGTGTATATACACGAAAATAAAACAGGAAGGCTTCTCACCGCCAGTGTGCTGATGGGAGCCGTTCTTGCAGAGGCTTCCATTGAAGCTAAAAATAAGCTTCAGAATTTTTCCTATCATCTGGGCCTCGCCTTCCAAATCAGGGATGACATCCTTGATATCGAAGGCCTGGAAGAGAAAATAGGAAAGCCGGTGGGCAGCGACGTTCATAATAACAAGAACACATATCCATCTCTCCTTACCCTGGAAGGGGCAAAAGAGAAGCTCCATCACCATATCAGCCTGGCGAAACAGGATCTGCTGGAAACGGGACTGGATGCTGAAATTCTTATGGAAATCACTGATATGGTGGCCCAGAGAGATTATTGAATTAAATTTATTATAATTGTGGTATAATATCGTTATTAGAAATTCGGATTTTTTTCTGCTTTTTGGCTTCGGCCGCTGCCGTTATCACTTTGGTGCTAACGGTTTTTTCCTTATCGGTCCTTAAAGTGATGGAAAATAGCTTGAGTTAATAAAACAGTTGTTTATAATTAGGACAGTGGAGAAAAAACAAGTGGAAAGAAACCGAAATGAAAGTGAGTGATCCAGTTTGGATCTTCTATCTATAAAGGACCCTTCCTTTTTAAAAAAATTAAATATAGATGAACTTGAGGGTTTGAGCCAGGAAATAAGGGATTTCCTTATTGAAAAGCTTTCAAAGACAGGCGGACATATTGGACCGAATTTAGGGGTGGTTGAATTGACCATTGCCCTTCATAGAGAGTTTAACAGCCCAAAGGATAAAATCATCTGGGATGTCGGCCATCAATCTTACGTTCATAAAATATTAACCGGCCGCGCCGGTGAATTCGATTCGCTTAGAAAGTTCAAAGGCTTATGCGGATTCCCGAAGCGCTCCGAAAGTGAGCACGACGTGTGGGAAACAGGCCACAGCTCCACTTCCTTATCGTCTGCAATGGGCATGGCGATTGCAAGGGATCTGAAGAAGGAAAAAAGCTTTGTCCTTCCGGTGATCGGCGATGGTGCCCTGACCGGGGGAATGGCACTGGAAGCATTGAACCATATTGGCTCTGAGAAAAAAGACATGATTGTGATTTTGAATGACAATGAAATGTCCATAGCACCGAATGTCGGTGCTCTTCATAATGTTCTTGGGCGTCTAAGGACAGCTGGAAAGTATAACTGGGCCAAGGAGGAGCTTGAACTTCTTCTGAAGAAAATCCCTGCTGTAGGCGGTAAGCTTGCGGCAACAGCAGAAAGAATAAAAGATACGGTCAAGTACCTTCTTGTATCCGGCATGTTCTTTGAGGAACTTGGTTTTACGTACCTGGGACCTGTGGATGGACATAATTATGAAGCGTTATTCGAGCAGCTCAGATATGCAAAGAAAACAGGCGGACCAGTATTGCTGCATGTGATCACCAAAAAAGGGAAAGGCTATTATCCTGCCGAGAACGATAAAATCGGGACCTGGCATGGTACGGGTCCCTACAAAACGGAAACAGGTGCTTTCGTCAAGCCTGCTGCCGCTGCTCCATCCTGGAGCTCGCTTGTCAGTGAAACGGTCCGCCAGATGGCTCGGGAAGACGAAAGAATCGTGGCCATTACTCCTGCCATGCCGGTAGGATCCAAGCTTGAGAACTTTGCCAGGGAGTTTCCTGACCGCATGTTTGATGTCGGGATTGCCGAACAGCATGCCGTAACCGTAGCCGCCAGCCTTGCATCTCAGGATATGAAGCCATTTTTGGCCATTTATTCAACCTTCCTGCAAAGGGCATACGATCAGATGCTGCACGATGTATGCAGACAGAATCTCAATGTCTTCATAGGCATTGATCGAGCAGGGCTTGTCGGTGCCGATGGGGAAACTCATCAGGGTGTGTTCGACATCGCCTTCCTTCGCCACATGCCAAACCTTGTGCTGATGATGCCGAAGGATGAAAATGAAGGGCAGCATATGGTATATACTTCATTAACGTATAATGACGGCCCTATTGCCATGAGGTTCCCACGCGGAAACGGTCTTGGGGTAGAAATGGATAAAGAATTAAAGTCCATTCCGATTGGTACATGGGAGGTGCTGAAGGACGGGAAGGATGCCTGCATTCTTACCTTTGGGACCACCATTGGCATGGCCCTTGAGGCAGCCGATCTTCTTGAGAAACAAGGATATTCTATAAAAGTAGTGAATGCACGGTTTATTAAGCCTCTAGATGAGCAGATGCTCACAGAGATATTCAAAGATGGAATGCCTGTCCTGACCATCGAAGAAGCAATTCTTCAAGGGGGCTTTGGAAGTGCGGTCCTTGAATTCGCCGAAGAGAATGGTTTCTCTTCCCAGGTCATCAGCCGGATGGGAATACCTGATCAGTTCATCGAGCATGGCGATGTGGACCAGCTGCTCGAAGAGATCAATTTCACTGTAAATTCCGCAGTTCGTAAGCTGATAAAGATATTACCTAAAAAGCAAAAAAGGGCTTGAATATGAAAATAAGAAAAGAACGATTGGATGTACTTCTTGTAGAAAGAGGTCTGTCAGAAACTAGAGAAAAAGCAAAAAGATCCATAATGGCCGGTCTCGTTTATTCCAATGAAGTGCGCCTTGATAAGCCGGGTGAAAAAATTCCGGAAGATGCGCCCCTGACCATTAAAGGCAAAGTCATGCCTTATGTTTCCCGGGGAGGCTTGAAGCTGGAAAAGGCACTCAAGGTTTTCGAAGTGGATGTTAACGGGAAGGTTCTTCTTGATATTGGATCATCAACCGGCGGTTTTACGGACTGCGCCCTTCAGAATGGGGCAAAGCAGTCCTATGCATTGGATGTTGGATATAATCAGCTGGCATGGAAGCTGCGTCAGGATCCGAGGGTCATTGTAATGGAAAGAACGAACTTTCGGTATGTTACACCTGCTGACCTTGCAGGCGAAATGCCGGATTTTGCTTCCATCGATGTTTCCTTTATATCGCTGACTCTCATACTTCCTGTATTAAAAACGCTGCTTGTGCCTGGATCGGATATAGTGGCGCTGGTTAAGCCGCAATTTGAAGCCGGCAGGGAGCAGGTAGGCAAAAAAGGGATCGTCAGGGATATCAAGGTGCATAAAGAGGTCCTTCACAAGATTGCTGATTTCGCCGTGAAGGAAGGCTATGATGTGCAGGGAGCTTCCTTCTCCCCTATTACAGGAGGAGATGGGAATATCGAATTCCTTCTCCATTTACAGTGGAATGGGAAGGAAGCAGGAACCATGGCGCTGGATGGCACTCTGGATCAAGTGGCCGAGGAAGCGCATCAGACCTTTAAAGAATTAAAAGAAAATAAAGCCGATTGAGGCACAAATTGAGGCTGGATAAACAGGTACGGACTATGAAGCTTTTGGATTTCTTGCAGGAAGTGTAACAGCAGGATTTAGGCTTCCCGAGGCTCTATCTGTTTGACCGCCTCTTTTTTGAATGCTGTTCCTGAGTTTTAGGCAGATTGCAGGGGAAGGATTAAACATAATGAGTCTCGAAAGATTGTACAATCCGGCAAAAAACGCTAACATACATGTATATAAGTGAAATTCGAGAGGTGCGCGGATTACTATGAATAAAGGGCAACGCCATATTAAAATAAGAGAAATTATTGCCAATAATGATATTGAAACACAGGACGACCTGGTAGATGAATTGAAGAATGGCGGGTACAATGTCACACAGGCGACGGTATCCAGGGATATAAAAGAACTTCATCTGGTAAAGGTTCCATTAATGGACGGCCGCTATAAGTACAGCCTTCCGGCAGATCAGCGCTTTAATCCCCTTCAAAAGCTGAAGCGGAATCTCATGGACGCCTTTGTACGGATTGATTCTGCAAGCCACTTCCTGGTCATGAAGACCCTTCCCGGCAACGCTCAGGCGATTGGTGCGCTTATAGACAATCTGGATTGGGAAGAGATTATGGGTACCATCTGTGGAGATGACACCTGCCTGATTATCTGCCGGACGCCGGATGATACCATGACGATCAGGGACAAGTTCCTGGATATGCTCTAAAAAAGGTGAGGTGCGGGATTTGTTAGCGGAATTATCAATCAAAAACTTTGCGATCATCGAGTCTCTATCGATTTCATTTGAGAAGGGACTGACTGTGCTGACGGGGGAAACAGGGGCAGGGAAATCCATTATTATCGATGCCATAAACCTTTTGATCGGCGGCAGGGGATCCTCTGAATTCGTCCGTCACGGGGAAGATAAAGCTGAACTTGAAGGATTATTTTTAATTGAAGGCGAGAACCATCAGGTCATCCAGAAGTTAACGGAATTCGGCATTGATGCCGGTGATGGGATGGCCGTACTTAGAAGGGACATTTCCAGCTCGGGGAAAAGTGTCTGCCGGGTAAATGGGAAGCTTGTTACCATCGCCGTTTTGAGAGAGATTGGCGGTGCCCTGGTGGATATCCACAGCCAGAATGAGCATCAGGAATTGATGAACCCGGATCTGCACCTCCCGCTTCTGGATCATTTTGGAGGCAGGGAGGCAGCGGCAGCCCTGAAGGAGTATCAGGAGCTTTATAAGCGTTACGAACAGGCTGTCAAGCAGCTTAAATCCTTAAATAAGGATGAACAGCAGATGGCTCACAGGCTGGATTTACTTCAATTTCAGTTTGATGAAATCACAAAGTCAGATTTGAAGCTTAAAGAAGATGAAGAACTATATGAAGAAAGACAGCGTATTTCCAACTTTGAGAGGATTCATGCCAGTCTTCAGGCTGCCTATCATTCTTTAGGCGGGGAGCAAAAAGGTCTGGATTTTATCGGAATGGCCATGAATGACCTCGAAGAAGCAGCTTCGCTTGATTCATCCTTTGATGGCCTGAATGAGAATGTAGCCAATAGTTTTTATCTTCTGGAGGATGCAATATCTGAGATCAGGAATCAGCTCGATTCCCTGGAATTTGATCCAGTGAGGCTGGACTTCATTGAAGGAAGGCTGAATGAAATCAATGGACTAAAGAGGAAATACGGAAAAACGGTCGAAGATATCCTGGAATATGCGGCTGGAATCGAAGAGGAAATCGAAACACTTTTGAATCGGGAAACGCATATTGCCAAAATCGAAAAAGAAATGGCTTCCATACGGAAGGATCTGCTCGTCGAGGCGAAGAATCTCTCCATAATCAGGCAGAAATATGCCAAAAAACTGGTGGGGCAGATTCATAAAGAACTCAAGGATTTATATATGGAAAAAACAGTGTTCAATGTGGAGTTTCTTCAGTCTGCCTCAGAGCACGGAGGTATGAATGAAAGAATCCAAAAAGACGGAATGGATGTGGTGGAGTTTTATATCTCCACAAACCCTGGAGAACCTCTGAAGCCTCTTTCTAAAATTGCTTCAGGCGGCGAGCTGTCGAGGATCATACTTGCCCTGAAGAATATCTTCTCAGAGCATCAGGGCATCACCTCCATCATCTTTGATGAAGTGGATACCGGCGTCAGCGGCCGGGTTGCCCAGTCCATGGCAGAGAAGATATACAAAGTATCTGTCGGCTCACAGGTTTTATGCATCTCACATCTTCCTCAGGTAGCTGCCATGGCCGATACTCATCTGTTCATTTCCAAACAGACCCTCAGCGGAAGAACGAGGACGAAGGTTCATGCTTTGAGCCAGGATGAAAAAATCAGAGAAATTGGCCGGATGATTTCTGGAGTCGAGATCACAGAATTAACAAAGGAGCATGCCAGAGAGCTGCTTCAGCTGGCCAGCCAGATAAAAAGTGCGTAAGGAGATAATAAGCTTTCAGGGTCTTGTCAGACAAGACTTCTGAGGGCTTTCTTTTTTTAGGAAGCTCTAGAGCCCGATGGAGATCCAGTCTTTTTTTAAAGGCTGGCCTTTTCCCTTTGGCAGTGTTCCGAATATTTTAATTTAATTCCAAAACACTGCCCAAACCTCGCTTCCTTTCCTCTATTATATTTTTTCATTTTTGCAAATACTATCCATAAACGGATAGCTTTTATTTCTCTCCGGGGTTATAAATGGCCCTTTTCTAGGCTAAATTAAAGCTGTAGCCATAAAGTGAGTGTGGACTAGAAGCGAGGAGAGTGAAAGGTTTGAAAGCAGTTTGGATTAGAAGGATTATTGGCGGTCTTCTCCTTGTTTCACTTTTACTACTGGGTTTTAATCATTCCATAAAGAGTTATGTCACAATACCAAATAAGATTGTGTTATTTGAGGGAGAGAATTATAAAATTCCAAAAGGTTTATCTGTTACAGCATCTGTTTCAGATGGAAATAATATAAGCATCCATGACAGCAGAAATCTGTTGACACTGGATGCGGACAAGCCGGGTACTAACGAGCTGCTCCTCGATTTTGCAGGATTTCCTGTAAAAAAAGTCGATGTACAGGTATTGAAGGATTTTAAAGTGATTCCGGGCGGACAGTCCATCGGTGTAAAATTAAACACGCTGGGAGTCCTGGTTGTGGGGCATCATTTAGTAACCACCTCCAGCGGTAAAAAATCTCCAGGTGAAATAGCCGGAGTACGCGTCGGAGACATTATTACTGAAATCAACGGAAAACATATAAAGCGGATGGAGGATGTGGCGCCGCTTGTCCAGCAGGCCGGAGAAGCGCATAAACCGCTGAGGCTTGAAATATTCCGCTCCCATAAACAGTTTAAAACCAATTTAATGCCGCTGAAGGAACAATCTGAGGATCATTATAAGCTCGGTCTGTATATTAGGGATTCGGCGGCAGGCATCGGTACAATGACCTTTGTTGAGCCTAAATCCAAGAAATACGGGGCACTGGGTCATGTTATTTCAGATATGGATACCAAGCGCCCGATCGTGGTGAAGGATGGACAGATTGTAAGATCTACCGTAACTTCGATTGAAAAAGGATCGCATGGAGACCCCGGTGAAAAGCTGGCCCGTTTCTCGTCCGATCATAAAATCATCGGAGATATCAATAAAAATAGTTCCTTTGGAATATTTGGCAGGCTGAATACTGGAATTGACAACCATATCATGGATAAAGCCATCCCCATCACTCTTTCCCATGAGGTAAAGGAAGGGCCGGCCCAGATACTTACAGTGGTCGATGGAGATAAAGTGGAAAAATATGGTATTGAAATTGTCAGTACAATACCTCAAAAGTTCCCTGCCACAAAAGGGATGGTCATTAAAGTGACAGATCCAAGGCTGCTGGATAAAACCGGCGGGATTGTCCAGGGAATGAGCGGGAGTCCGATCATCCAAAAAGGAAAGCTGGTTGGTGCAGTGACACACGTATTCGTAAATGACCCAACAAGCGGCTATGCTGTCCATATAGAATGGATGCTTTCCGAGGCAGGCATCAATATTTATGAAGGCGGGCAGGCGAATTCAAGGGCAAGTTAAGCAGGCACCTGTGCCTGCTTTTTCTATGTCTTAGTCGAAAAATATTTCGACAATCATAGAGGATGAAATCGAATTCAGTCGAAAATGAGAGAAAACAGAAGAAAAACTAAGATAATATGTTATTTTTTCTATTTTTTTAAAATTAAAAAGGATTTTGAGTTGCATTGTCGAAAACTTAAACTACAATAGAAAATAGACAGTAGGACCGAATAGAGGAGGAAACCCAGGTTGAAGAAAATAAAAGTATGTGTAGTGGATGATAACAGGGAATTAGTTGGGCTCCTTGAAGAATATATTTCGTCTCAAGATGATATGGAAGTAGCCGGAGTAGCACATAATGGCCAGGAATGCCTGCAGATGCTGGCACAAGTGGAGCCGGATGTTCTCATTCTGGATATCATTATGCCGCATTTGGATGGTCTTGGGGTGCTGGAGCGGATGCGCGACCTTGAGATGAGCAGCATGCCTCAGGTAATTATGCTGACTGCCTTCGGACAAGAAGATGTCACGAAAAAAGCGGTGGATCTCGGCGCATCCTATTTCATACTTAAGCCTTTCGATATGGACGCACTTGCCAGCCATATCCGCCAGATCAGCGGAAAAGGCAATTCTTTTATTAAAAAGTCATCATCCTTTTCTTATAAGTCCTCTTCTGTGGAATCTAAACCGAAAAATCTGGATGCCAGCATAACAAGCATCATTCATGAAATCGGTGTACCTGCCCATATCAAAGGGTATTTATATTTGAGGGAAGCCATTTCGATGGTTTTTAATGACATTGAACTATTGGGATCCATTACCAAAGTACTTTATCCTGATATCGCCAAAAAATACAATACAACAGCAAGCCGTGTAGAGCGGGCCATCCGCCATGCGATCGAAGTAGCCTGGAGCAGGGGGAATATTGATTCAATTTCATCCCTATTCGGCTATACAGTGAGCATGACGAAAGCAAAGCCGACCAATTCAGAGTTCATTGCCATGGTTGCGGACAAGCTCCGCCTGGAAGCGAACGCCAGTTGAAGGCGTTAGGCGGTAGGATTTGACGGGAATTTTAATCGAGAATTTGGCGGCTTAAATGCGATGAATGTCTTGGTCCTGTTCCGATGAAATTACCGTGACAATACCGATAACCTTTTACAACTTTTTTCACCTTATTACTGTATTCGCTTGGTTATAGTACACGTATTGCGTCAGTCTATTTAAGGCTGGCCTTTTATTTTGTAAAGAGATCCAACGGAGAAGAAGCAGGGCTGTGTGTGTAATTGAATGGATAAACTCTTTCAAATCCTCCCGATTATTTTTCCTGAGCAGGCGGACAGCCTGTTCAGCCTGTCCGTTTTGGCATACGATATAGTAATTCTGGTTTCAGGGAGTGAATTCATGGATTTTATTATGCCTTCTCTTGGAACTTTAATAACCCCCTTTTGCAGCGGTGAACCTAAGCATCTTGGAATCGATCTGGCAATCGGCGGGAATGTTTCCGTAAAAGCAGCTGCTGACGGCATCATTTCCCGCTCATGTGTGTCCGGAAAATATGGGGAAGTAATCTTTATTTTCCATGAGCTGAATGGACAGCCTTTTGAAACGGTATATGCTCATTTGAGAAAAGGGTCCAGGAAATTTAGTTTGGGTGAATGGGTAAAGCAGGGACAAGTCATTGGCTATATGGGCACAACAGGTTCAGCTGAAAGGCAGCATCTTCATTTTGAAATACACAGGGGTAAATGGACGGCTTCAGGAGTTAATGCGCTCGACCCTAAAGATTATATAGGAGAAATGGTAAGGAAAAAGAAAGACTCCGGAGTAAAGCTGATTGAGATTCCGTCTGAAGGGTACTGGAAGGTATACCCTCTTGATAAGGCTGCGGCAGCGGGGAATGAGATCGGCTATTTAAATCTGAGGAAGCAGGCAGGGAAGCGATATCGAATTGTCGGAAATCCAGATAGGGATGTCTATACGATTATAACGGGGGCCTTTGGAAAGATTAATGTATGCGGAGGGGCGGAATCAGGCGCGAAAATCATTGATTCCTGCTGACATCATCAGAAGGACTGGTTTTTTTGGAACCGGGTCTTTTTTTCTTTAACATGCTGATAAATTTTAGACTTTGCCCATATAGCTTTCTTTTAAGCAAAGGGGCTGTCCATGATAAAATGAAGGAGTTATAAAAAGTTCGGAATGCCTATAAACTTAGATTACACTTATCCAAAAATTGAAGCAGCCTTTATGCGATGGGTATGATAAGGAGGTACACTAGGGTGACTCAAATCTATGCACACAGAGGTTCAGCAGGAACACATCCAGAAAATACCATGCTTTCTTTTCAGGAAGCATTAAAGAGCGGGGCCGATGGGATTGAGATGGACGTTCATCTAACTAAAGACGGACATCTCGTCATCATCCATGATGAAACGATCGATAGGACTACTACGGGAAAAGGCATTGTCAGGGAGATGACGTTAAAGGAGATCCAAACGTACGATGCCAGCCACAAATTTTCAGCTGATTACGGCCGTACAAGTATACCTTCCCTAGAGGAGTTTTTTTCCTGGATGAGGGATACGACCCTCCTTTGTAATATTGAATTGAAGAATGGAGGATATAGGTATCCCGGG
The DNA here is from genome assembly GCF_000430765.1 of Peribacillus kribbensis DSM 17871. Taxonomy (GTDB): domain Bacteria; phylum Bacillota; class Bacilli; order Bacillales; family DSM-1321; genus Paraperibacillus; species Paraperibacillus kribbensis. Next base: position 16,601 of record NZ_KE387240.1, read on the forward strand.
ATGGAAGAAAAATTAATAGGGATGATTAAGTCCTTCGGTTTTGAAAAAAGAATGATCCTGTCATCCTTTAATCATTACAGCCTGGTGCATTGCTATAGCCTGGCACCTGAAATCGAAATCGCTCCCTTATACAGCAATGGCTTGTACATGCCGTGGGTATATGCAAAAGCTCTGCGTGCAGCGGCAATCCATCCCAGCATCAAAACCATAAATGATGAGATCGTGCTTGAATCCATGAACGCAGGGGTAGCTGTCCGGCCTTACACGGTGAACACGGATGGGCAAATCAGAAAACTATTTGCCTTGAACTGCAGTGCTATTATCACCGACTTTCCTGAAAGAGCTGTAAAATTGCGGAATACCTATAAACAATAAAAAGCTGGCTCCATATGGGGCCAGCTTTTTCTATTCGGCTTTTGACCTGGTGGGAAGCGGCCGGACACTTTTTCTGAATTTGTCCTGGACTTTATTTCGTTTGCGGTCCCTGTAGAAGATAAATCCAGAGACAAACCCGAGTCCGCCTGCAAAGAAAAGCAAGCCGCAGATAAATTGAAGCCACAGTGCCGGAAATGGCGGCTGAAGTATGGCGAACAGCATATCTCTCATCAGCTTTATTCCATAAACAGCAAAAGCGCCGGGGATAAAAAGGATCAGAACTGCAATCAATCGCTTCATAAGTTGTCCCTTCCTTAAGCCCTAAGGCGTATTGGTTGAAAATTGCCATCATTTAAAAAAGTCGCTATCAAAATCATAAAATATAATAAAAATTTGTCAAGGAGTACATAAATAGAATAAAATTTAACTGTTATGAAAAAAATTGCACAAACTAGTGTGAAGAAAATTGCATGACTCGCAGCAGAGTGAGGGGTTAGGATGCAGAAGGTATTGGTAGTAGGTGCAGGAAATGGTGGAAAGGCTATACTGAAGATTCTTCGGGAAACTGAATCCCTCACTGTAATTGCAGTCGTGGACACAAACAGCGATGCTCCCGGGATTCTCCTTGCAAAGAGTTTAGGCATAGCGACCGGAACAAAGTGGGAGGAGTATATTACGCCAGACCTTGATATCATTATTGAGGTAACCGGGGATGACGATGTATTTAGGAGTATCAGGAAAAGCAAATGGGCTGATACTGTTCTTGTGCCTGGCACCGTCGCAAAATTGCTGGCGGATGTCTTTTCGGAAAAGGAAAATTTGATTTCGGAGCTTAAGGAGCAGTCCTATAAGCATGACTTAATTTTTAACTCAACAGATGACGGCATGATTGTCGTTGATACGAAAAACCATATTACTCTTTTCAATAAAAGTGCTGAAAGGATTATCGGAGTTTCTGCCTGGGAGGCTATGGGAAAGAATATCCTGGAAGTCATCCCGACTAGCAGGCTGCCGAAAATCCTCCGCAGCCACAGAATTGAAGCAAATAAAGAGCAGATGCTTGAAAACGGAACAAAGATTATCACAACCCGTGTGCCGCTCTTAGATGAAAGCGGAAAGAGCGTCGGGGCCTTTGCTGTTTTTAAAGACATTACAGAGGTCGTGAATTTGGCAGAAGAAATCACCAACTTAAAATCCATTCAGGTTATGCTTCAGGCGATCATACATTCGAGTGACGAGGCGATTTCGGTGGTTGATGAAAACGGCAGAGGAACTCTGATTAATCCGGCCTATACAAGGCTGACAGGATTGAAGGAAGATGAAGTAATCGGGAAGCCTGCAACAGCCGACATCTCAGAAGGGGAGAGCATTCATATGCAGGTGCTCAAGACACGCAGGACGTTCCGCGGCGCAAAAATGAGGGTTGGGCCCAATAAAAAAGAAGTGATCGTCAACGTTGCCCCCATCATTGTGGACGGGAGACTTCAGGGAAGCGTCGGAGTCATCCATGACATGTCAGAAATCCAAAGCCTGACCAGGGAGCTTGACCGTGCAAGGCAAATCATCAGGACACTGGAAGCCAAGTATCTGTTTGATGATATTATTGGTGTTTCAGAAGAAATGGAGATTGCCATAGGGCAGGCAAAGCTCGCAGCCCAGACTCCTGCAACCATTTTGTTAAGGGGTGAGTCAGGGACTGGAAAAGAGCTCTTTGCCCATGCGATCCATAATGGAAGTGACAGGAAGTACAATAAATTTGTCAGAGTAAACTGTGCGGCGCTGTCTGAATCCCTGCTGGAAAGTGAGCTTTTCGGCTATGAAGAGGGTGCTTTCTCAGGAGCGAGACGCGGAGGAAAAAGAGGTCTATTTGAGGAAGCGAACAATGGCAGTATTTTTCTTGATGAAATAGGTGAAATCTCCCTCGGGACCCAGGCGAAGCTCTTAAGAGTCCTTCAGGAACGGGAAATTATGAAGGTGGGAGGAACAAAGCCCCTGCCAATCAATGTCCGGATCATTGCAGCGACAAATGTGAATTTGGAAAAAGCGATTATGAACGGCAATTTCCGTGAAGATTTATACTTCAGGCTGAACAGAATGCCCATCCACATATCACCGCTCAGGAATCGCCGTGAGGATATTGAGCCATTATGCAAATTTCTGATTCACAAGCTGAATCAAGAATATGGCCGCAATATTGAAGGCATAACAGAGAGTGCCCTTACGAAACTAAAGCTTTACAGCTGGCCTGGAAATGTGAGGGAGTTGGAAAACATCCTTGGGAGGGCCATGATTTTCATGAAATTGCATGAAACCTGGATCGATTTTTCCCATCTTCCTGAATTATCGGATCCTGGAGATAAGATTGGAGAAATAAATCTACCCGAGCCAATGAGCATGAAACAGCCATTGTCTGAACAAGTGGAAGCATTTGAGGCGAATGTCCTTAAAGAAACCCTGAAACACCACAAAGGCAATAAAACGGCTGCTGCCAAATCCCTGGGGATATCAATCAGAAGTTTATATTACAAATTAGAAAAATATCATCTTGAAGATATCAGCATGCAATAAATTGCAGGGTTTGCAAATTTCTGCAAGGGTCTTCGGGGCGAATCCTTAATAAATGAAGTCTGAAAAGTTGGCATGGAACTTGCAATAAGCTAAACGGATGCTACTGACAAAATGAATGTTAAAAACACTATATTGGAGGATTCAGACGTGGAAATTTTTAAATATCTCGAAACATACGATTACGAACAGGTGGTTTTCTGCCAGGATAAACGCTCCGGATTGAAAGCAATCATTGCCATCCATGACACAACTTTAGGGCCAGCGCTCGGCGGTACCCGCATGTGGACCTATGAGAGTGAAGAAGCAGCGATTGAAGATGCATTGAGGCTTGCTAAGGGTATGACTTATAAAAATGCTGCCGCAGGACTTAATCTCGGCGGAGGAAAGACGGTCATCATCGGCGATCCTAAAAAAGATAAAAATGAAGCTATGTTCAGGGCATTCGGCCGGTATATCCAGGGTTTGAATGGACGTTATATCACAGCAGAGGATGTTGGTACGACGGTCGCTGACATGGATATAATCCATGAAGAAACAGACTTTGTGACTGGTATCTCCCCTGCCTTCGGTTCTTCAGGCAATCCATCTCCAGTAACAGCCTACGGAGTATACAGAGGGATGAAGGCTGCCGCCAAAGCTGCTTTCGGGAGCGATTCACTGGAAGGGAAAGTCATTGCTGTCCAAGGGGTAGGAAATGTCGCTTATAATCTCTGCCGGCACCTGCACGAAGAAGGAGCAAACTTAATCGTAACCGATATCAATAAAGAAGCAGTTCAAATGGCCGTAGAAGAATTTGGTGCAAAAGCTGTAGATCCTGCTGATATTTACGGAGTGGAATGTGATATTTACGCTCCATGTGCTTTAGGAGCTGTAATCAATGACGATACCATTCCCCAGCTGAAAGCCAAGGTCATTGCCGGTGCAGCAAACAATCAGCTGAAGGAAACACGCCACGGAGACAAGATCCATGAGATGGGTATCGTATATGCCCCAGATTATGTTATTAATGCCGGCGGAGTAATTAATGTTGCTGATGAGCTCTACGGCTATAACCGCGAGCGTGCCATGAAAAAGGTTGAATTGATTTATAACAACATCGAAAAAGTAATCGATATCGCAAAACGCGACGGCATCCCTACCTACAAAGCAGCTGACCGTATGGCAGAAGAGCGGATCGAAAGTGTAAGAACTTCAACTAATCTCTATCTTCAAAACGGAAAACATATTTTAAACCGCCGCCGCTGATGCGCTGGAACTCCGGAGGATATCCCAAAGGCCTGTCATCCTTTTTTCAGCATCCGATAACTGGAGGTATGAAGCATGCAGGAGCACTGCAAACGTATCCTTGCCATCAGACCCGGTTCTGCCTCCACAAAAATAGGGATATTTGATGATAAAGTCCCGATCCTGGAAAGGACCATCAGGCATGAAGCCAGTCAGATAAAGGAATATAAATATATCTTTGACCAATACGAATTTAGGAAAAAGGCTGTTCTGGAAGCCCTTGATGAAGAAGGAATCAACATTTCAAAACTGGAGGCTGTCTGCGCCAGCGGCGGACTCCTCTGGCCGATAGAAGGCGGGACGTACTTGGTCAGCCGGGAAATGCTGAAGGATTTAAAAGAGGCCTTTAATGGCCAGCATTCTTCGAATCTTGGTGCTCCAATCGCCTGTGAAATTGCAAGGGGATTAAATATTCCTGCTTTTATCGTCGATCCGGTAGTAGTGGATGAGCTGGAGCCGCCTGCAAGGGTTTCCGGTTTCCCCTTGATAGAAAGAAAGAGTATTTTCCATGCCCTCAACCATAAGGCAGCTGCTAGAAGAGCTGCGAAGGAATTGGGAAGCTCTTATGAGTCACTGAATCTGATTATCGTCCACATGGCTGGAGGCATCACCATCGGAGCCCATAGGAAAGGCAGAGTAATCGATGTCAATAACGGCCTTCACGGAGAAGGGCCTTTCAGTCCTGAAAGAGCGGGTACCGTTCCGTCCGGGGACCTGGTGAGGCTGTGCTTCTCCGGCCGTTATGATCGTGAGGAAATTATGCAAATGCTTGCCGGGCGGGGAGGTCTTGCCGGCTATCTTGGCACAGATGATGCGGTTAAAGTAGAGGAAATGATTGCTGCCGGAAATTCAGAAGCAGCACAGCTCTATTCAGCTATGGCCTGTCAGGTAGCAAAGGAGATAGGAGCCCAGAGCACGGTACTTGAGGGCAGGGTGGATGCCATTGTTTTCACAGGAGAGCTTTCATATGGAAAAAGCCTGGTGAAAGAAATCACCAGAAGGGTGAACTGGATTGCTGATTGTCTGGTATATCCTGGAGAAAATGAACTTCAGGCCCTGGCCGAGGGCGCTCTGCGCGTATTGAACGGGGAAGAAGAGGCAAAGGATTATTCAAAAAAACGAAAAAAAGCAGCATCTAAGAAAGGAGTGTAAAATGACATGGCAAACGAGTATGATTTGGTAATATTGGGCGGAGGAACCGGCGGCTATGTAGCGGCTATCCGTGCTGCACAGCTTGGGCTCAAGACCGCTATCGTTGAGAAAGGCAAACTTGGCGGTACATGCCTGCATAAGGGGTGCATTCCCTCCAAAGCTTTGCTGAGGAGCGCCGAGGTATATAAAACTGCCAAAAAAAGCAGTGAGTTCGGTGTGGAAACCGGAGAAGTAACTTTAAACTTTTTAAAGGTACAGGAGAGAAAGAACGGAATTGTGGACCAGCTTCACAAGGGAGTCCAATTTCTCATAAAAAAAGGGAAAATCGATGTTTATGAAGGTCTTGGACGAATCCTGGGCCCATCTATTTTTTCCCCTATGCCCGGGACCATTTCAGTCGAAATGAACAACGGCGGAGAAAACGAAATGCTGATTCCGAAAAACGTCATCATTGCTACTGGCTCCAGGCCGAGAACATTGCCGGGACTGGAAATTGACGGGGAGAAGGTCCTTACTTCAGATGAGGCATTGATGCTTGAGAAATTGCCTGAGTCCCTCATCATTGTCGGCGGAGGTGTGATCGGCATCGAATGGGCTTCCATGATGTCAGATTTTGGAGTGAAGGTAACGGTTATAGAATATGCAGACCGAATTGTCCCGACTGAGGATCGAGAGATTTCAAAGGAAATGCAGCGGCTCATGAAGAAAAAGGGCGTCGTGATCGTGACTAATGCTAAAGTCCTTCCAGAAACCCTGAATGCTTCTTCCTCTGTCACCGTATCTGCCGAGGTGAATGGAGAGGTCAAACAATATGAGGCAGAGAAATTGCTGGTTTCAGTAGGGCGTGCAGGAAACACTGAAGGAATCGGCCTTCAAAACACGGATATTGAAACAGAAAAAGGATACATACGGACCAATGCATTTTATCAGACAAAGGAATCACATATTTATGCAATCGGCGATGTAATCGGCGGACTTCAGCTTGCGCATGTAGCTTCCCACGAGGGAATTACCGCTGTGGAGCACATTGCAGGGAAGAATCCTGCCCCCATTGACTATACAGCTGTCTCTAAGTGCATCTACTCAAGCCCAGAAGCGGCAAGTGTAGGTTTGACGGAGGAAGAGGCAAAGGAAAAAGGCTTTAAGATCAAGACCGGGAAATTTCCGTTTAAAGTGATCGGAAAGGCCCTGGTGTATGGCGAATCAGACGGATTTGTAAAGATCATTGCAAATGAAGAAAATGATGATCTCCTTGGAGTTCATATGATCGGTCCACATGTGACGGACATGATTTCTGAAGCGGGCCTGGCCAAGGTGCTAGATGCCGCATCATGGGAAATCGGACATACCATCCATCCCCATCCGACCCTGTCAGAGGCAATCGGAGAAGCTGCACTTGCAGTGGATGGACTGGCGATTCATTCCTGATAGTTAGAAGTTATTTTAAGCTGGGAGGGTTTTAAATGGTTGAAAACCGCCATAAGGCAATGGGTTTAACTGATGAAACCGTATTGGAAATATATGAAAACATGCTGATGAGCCGCCGTGTTGATGAGCGGATGTGGCTGCTGAACCGATCTGGGAAGATTCCGTTTGTGATCTCCTGCCAGGGCCAGGAGGCGGCACAGGCAGGGGCTGCTTTTGCACTCGACCGCAATAAGGATTATGTGCTTCCTTATTACCGTGATGTAGGTGTGGTCCTGGCTTTCGGCATGACCCCAAGGGACCTGATGCTGTCTGGTTTTGCTAAAGCAGAGGATCCAAGCTCAGGCGGACGCCAGATGCCAGGACATTTTGGACAGAAGAAAAACCGGATCGTCACTGGATCATCTCCGGTGACGACCCAGGTTCCCCATGCGGTAGGAATTGCCCTTGCCGGTAAGATGCAGGGAGAGGATCTGGTGACTTTTGTAACCTTTGGAGAGGGTTCCTCTAATCAGGGAGACTTCCATGAAGGCGCAAATTTTGCCGGGGTTCATAAACTGCCTGTCATTTTCATGTGTGAAAATAACAAGTATGCGATATCGGTGCCGATTGAAAAGCAGCTGGGCTGTGCAAAAGTCTCGGACCGTGCGATTGGATATGGGATGCCGGGCTTTACGGTAGATGGAAATGACCCGCTTGAAGTATATCAGGCTGTTAAGGAAGCCGCAGATCGGGCCCGCAGAGGGGAAGGCCCTACCCTGATTGAAACGGTCTCTTATCGTCTGACAGCTCACTCCAGTGACGATGATGACCGTACCTACCGGGCACCGGACGAAGTGGCGGATGCCAAAACAAAAGATCCGATCATTACCTTTGGCGCATATCTGAAGGAAACTGGTGTCCTTACGGATGAGCTCGAAGAACAAATCAATAAAAAAATCATGCAGATCGTAAATGAAGCGACGGACTATGCTGAAAATGCTCCATATGCAGAGCCGGAGTCAGCACTGAGATATGTGTACGCGGAGCAGGAGGGGGAATTTTAATGGCAGTAATTTCTTATATTGATGCCGTGACCATGGCAATCAGAGAGGAAATGGAGAAAGATTCCCGCGTTTTTGTCCTGGGAGAAGACGTTGGCCGAAAAGGCGGGGTATTCAAGGCGACCCATGGCCTTTATGAAAAGTTTGGTGAAGCCAGAGTTCTGGATACGCCTCTTGCTGAATCAGCCATTGCAGGAGTGGGAATTGGTGCAGCCATGTACGGAATGAGGCCGATTGCCGAGATGCAGTTTGCTGATTTTATTATGCCCGCTGTCAACCAGATCATTTCAGAAGCTGCAAAAATCAGATACCGCTCCAACAATGACTGGAGCTGCCCGATTGTCATCCGCGCCCCTTATGGCGGCGGCGTTCATGGAGCATTATATCATTCTCAGTCTGTTGAAGCCGTGTTTGCCAACCAGCCTGGACTGAAAATTGTCATGCCTTCCACACCATATGATGTGAAAGGACTTTTAAAGGCCGCGATCCGGGATGAGGATCCAGTTCTTTTCTTCGAGCATAAACGTGCGTACAGGCTGATCAAAGGGGAAGTTCCAGACGATGATTATGTTCTTCCAATTGGGAAAGCTGATGTCAAGAGAGAAGGGGACGACATTACAGTCATCACTTATGGCTTATGTGTGCATTTTGCCCTTCAGGCTGCTGAAAAGCTGGCCAGCGACGGCATTTCCGCCCATATTCTGGATCTTAGAACGGTCTATCCGCTCGATAAGGAAGCCATCATCGAAGCAGCATCGAAAACAGGAAAGGTCCTTCTTGTTACAGAGGACAATAAAGAAGGAAGCATCATGGGGGAAGTGGCTGCCATTATCGCTGAAAACTGCCTTTTTGACCTGGACGCTCCTATTAAAAGGCTGGCCGGCCCTGATGTTCCTGCTATGCCGTATGCTCCGACCATGGAGAAATACTTTATGGTAAACCCTGATAAAGTGGAAAAAGCAATGCGGGAGCTTGCAGAATTTTAATCATTGGATGTGAAAGGAGGCATATACATTGGCTGTCGAAAATTTAAAAATGCCCCAGCTTGGCGAGAGTGTCACAGAGGGGACCATTTCAAAATGGCTTGTTTCCCCCGGGGATAAAGTCAACAAATACGATCCGATTGCAGAAGTGATGACAGACAAAGTGAATGCTGAAGTGCCGTCATCTTTTACAGGTACAATCAAGGAATTGATCGCAGAAGAGGGAGAAACTCTTTCGGTTGGTGAAATCATCTGTTCCATTGAAACAGAAGGCAGTACTGCAGAAGTGAAGGACGTTCGTCCTACGGCTGCAGCGGCAGAAAAAGCGGCCGAAGCTGAAGCCCCGCCAGCAAACCCGAATAAAGCCCGTTTTTCCCCGGCCGTGCTGAGGATCGCCCAGGAGCATGGTATTGACTTAACCAAGGTCAACGGTTCAGGAGCCGGCGGCAGGATTACGAGAAAAGATGTTTTGGCCATTGCAGCTTCAGGCGGTGTTCCTGCATCCCTTGAGCCGGAGCAGGCTGACGTGGAGCAAGCACCAAAGTCTGAGATTGCTGCTCCAATTCCTGAGAAAAAACAGAAGCCGGCGGAAGTCTACATTCCAACAGCAGCCGGTGATGTCGAGATTCCGGTAACAGGTGTTAGAAAGGCTATTGCGTCCAATATGCTGAGAAGCAAGCACGAGGCTCCGCATGCATGGACCATGATTGAAGTCGATGTTACAGAGCTTGTCGCATACAGGGATTCATTGAAAGCCGGCTTTAAAAAGCAGGAAGGCTATAATCTGACTTACTTTGCCTTCTTCGTTAAGGCTGCTGCCCAGGCGCTGAAGGAATTCCCGCAGATCAACTCCATGTGGGCAGGAGATAAAATCATCCAGAAAAAGGATATTAATATCTCCATCGCCGTTGCGACAGAGGATGCCTTGTTCGTACCTGTCATCAAGAATGCAGATGAAAAGACCATAAAAGGAATCGCAAGGGAAATTAACGAGCTTGCAGGCAAAGTGAGAGCAGGGAAACTGAAATCTGATGAAATGCAGGGAGGAACCTTTACAGTCAACAATACTGGCTCCTTTGGTTCCGTCCAATCTATGGGGATTATCAATTACCCGCAGGCGGCCATTCTTCAGGTTGAATCCATCGTTAAAAGACCTGTGATCATCAATGGCATGATTGCGGTCCGTGACATGGTTAACCTTTGTATGTCCCTGGATCACAGAGTGCTGGACGGATTGGTTTGCGGACGTTTCCTGGCAAGAGTGAAGGAAATCCTGGAAAACACTTCAAAGGAAAATACACCGATTTATTAATAAAACTCCATCGCGCCGGAAGGAATTTCCGGCGCTTTTTTAAAGCCCCCGGCTCACTCAGCCTATAATTGCACAAATATACTGACTGTTCTAAAATATACATGAGTACATGATTTCTTAAACGAGCTTCGCAAAGTAGGCTGCTTTAAAGCAGCAGCTTGATTTGTCGTGCCGGCATACTCGCACTGATGACCATGATCAGCCAGATTCTGACCTGTTTTTATCCGCTATTATCTTGTAGAATACAACCTTTAAATAACCAAAGGGAGGGAGCTTTCAGGAACTGAAAGCGATTACATGAAAATGAAGGAAATCAAACAATTTACCTTTCCTGCAGCAGATTATGAAACTTGGAAAAAGTCTGCAGCCTCAAGCTTAAAAGGAAAAAGTATGGAAAGTTTACGGACGAATACATACGAGGGAATTGAAATCCAGCCCATATATGAGAAAGGAGGCATCGATCCAGGAAATCCAGGGGTGTTTCCATATACCCGCGGCGTTACAGCAGCCCCTTATGATACAAAACCATGGGGGATCTGCCAGACTCATCGCGAAAAACACCCGCAAAAGCTGCTTGAAAAGATAGAAGAGTCCATCTCCAGGGGGCAAAACGTGATTGCCTTTGATTTCACGCTTCTGGAGGAAGGCGGGAAAGAAGAAATGGAGCGCTTTTTTCAACCTCTGCTGGAAAAAAATCTTCCTTTCTATTTAGACCTAAAGGGAGCGCAGGAGCAGTTCAGCGTACTATTGGACAGCAGAGCGGCTGGTTTTACAGGAGCTGCAGCGGAGGATCCTATTTCCGAATGGGCAAAAGAGGGGAGCCTTCCTGAGGAACAAGCAGGTTTTTTCTCAGAATGGTCTAAAAGGGTAAAAAAATTACACAAAGCCATTCCCTTGGCAAAGACCATTCTGATTAAAACAGATGTATACCATGATGCGGGTGCCCACGCTGTGCAGGAACTGGCCATGGGGCTTGCACTCGCTGTGGAATACCTGGATAAAGGGCATGAACAGGGCCTTGCGGCGGAACTTCTCGCAGAGAAAATAATATTCTCTTTCTCGCTGGACTCCAATTTTTTCGGAGGCATCGCCAAGCTTCGAGCAGCCCGGAAACTTTGGTCCATGGTTGGAAAAGCCTATGGGGCAGACGGGGCAGGTTTCAGAATGGATATTCACGCACGAACCTCCGCCTTTACACAGACTCTTTTTGATCCTCATGTAAATATTCTCCGGACAGCCAATCAGGCATTTGCTGCGGTTCTCGGTGGAGTACAGTATTTGGAGGTTCTTCCCTATGATGCTGTTCAGAAAAGCAGCAGCGGGCTTTCGGAAAGGATCGCGAGGAATATCCATCTTCTTTTGCGGGAAGAAGCCCATCTGAAAAAGGTGTCCGATCCTGCAGGAGGATCCTGGTACATAGAAGAACAGACAGATGCACTCGTATCGGAGGCATGGAAACTCTTTTTGGAAATAGAAAGTCAAGGAGGAGCCCTTGCTGTACTTGAGAGCGGCTGGATACAGGGGCAGATCCAAAAGGTTTATGAAGCAAGAGGAAAAAACGTAATGACACGAAAAGAACGGATTGTCGGCACAAATGTCTATGCGGATTTATCACAAAAATCAGCAGAACTGAAAGCTGATCCTGTAAATCGAACAGATAAAGGAAAAGTCTTGGATAGAGTGGTGCCAAGAAGACTCTCTGAAAAGATTGAAAGAATCAGAATCCGTGCAGAAAGTATACCCGGCGGGTCCAGAGCAGGGCTGATCTGCCTTGGTACTCTTAAAAACTTTAAGCCGCGAGCAGATTTTGTCTCTGCTTTCCTGGCAGCAGGAGGCATCGAAGGAGCGTGGAGTCCACCTGTCACTTCTGTTCAGGAGGCCTGCGAGTTTATTCGTTCCTCTGGATTTAAGCATTATATTCTTTGCGGCAGCGATTTTTCCTACAAGGAAGAGGGCATGCAGCTCATGAAAACAATTCGAAGGGATTTCCCTGAAATAAATCTGTATCTTGCGGGAAGGATGGAAGGAGAGCTGGTAGAGCAGGCCCTTTCAACAGGGCTTTCCGGTTTTATTTCCGTATATTCCGATTTTGAAATCCTTGATGGGATTTTAAGTGATTTGGAGGCGCTGCATAATGGCTAAACCAGACTTTAAGAAAATAAACCCTGCAGATATAACAGGCGGTGCACATGGAAAAGAAGATCTTCAAAAAGAGCTGCATATATACCAGACAAACGAGGGTATCCCCTTGAAATCGCTTTATACGGCAGATGATCTGCAAGGGCTCAGCCATCATGAGGGTTTTCCGGGGATTGCCCCCTACACAAGAGGGCCGTATCCGACCATGTATGTAAACAGACCCTGGACTGTCAGACAGTATGCAGGCTTTTCAACGGCAGAAGAGTCCAATGCCTTCTATAAAAAGAACCTGGCTATGGGACAAAAGGGATTATCCGTTGCATTCGACCTGCCTACACACAGGGGCTACGATTCCGATCATCCAAGGGTTGTCAGTGATGTTGGAAAGGCAGGCGTGGCGATAGATTCAGTCAATGATATGAAAATCCTTTTTGACGGAATCCCTCTGGATCAGATGTCGGTTTCAATGACGATGAATGGGGCAGTACTGCCGGTCCTCGCGTTTTTCATCGTAACAGCTGAGGAGCAGGGGGTCAGTACAGGACAGCTGTCCGGTACGATTCAAAATGATATTTTAAAAGAATACATGGTTCGCAATACTTACATATATCCTCCTGAAATGTCCATGAAAATCATTGCGGATATTTTCGATTATACTTCGAAGTATATGCCGAAATTTAACAGTATCTCGATCTCGGGATATCATATGCAGGAGGCAGGTGCCCCTGCAGATATCGAACTGGCCTATACCCTTGCCAATGGCCTTGAATATGTCAGGACCGGACTTGCAGCGGGCATTGATATTGATACCTTTGCGCCGCGTCTCTCCTTTTTCTGGGCAATCGGCATGAATTATTTCATGGAAGTGGCTAAGCTGAGGGCGGCACGCTTTATTTGGGCTAAACTGATGAAGCAATTTAATCCGGAAAATCCGAAATCCATGGCACTGAGGACACACAGCCAGACGTCAGGCTGGAGCCTGTCAGAGCAGGATCCGTTCAATAATGTCACAAGGACGCTGATTGAAGCACATGCCGCGGCCATGGGACATACGCAGTCCCTTCATACCAATGCCCTGGATGAGGCGATTGCCCTGCCTACCCCATTTTCGGCCAGGATTGCCAGGAATACACAGCTGTACCTTCAGGAGGAAACAGGAATCACATCTGTCATTGATCCATGGGGTGGTTCTTATTATGTTGAGTCCCTGACAAACGGCTTGATTGAACGTGCATGGCAGCACCTGGAGGAAATAGAGGAGCTTGGCGGAATGTCCAAGGCAAATGAAACAGGCCTGCCTAAGATGCGGATTGAGGAAGCCGCAGCAAAGCGCCAGGCCCAGATTGATTCTGGAAAAGAAGTAATTGTTGGAGTGAACGCCTACAAGCCCGGTCAGGAAGATGAAATCGATATTCTGGAAGTCGATAATACAGCTGTAAAGCAAAGCCAGCTTCAGAAATTAACGCAGGTCAAAGAATCAAGAGACAATGGTAAAGTCCAGCAAGCACTGGCAGCGCTGACAGAAGCAGCAAGAACAGGCGGAGGCAATCTGCTTCAGCTGGCTGTAACAGCAGCTAGGGAAAGGGCCACCGTAGGAGAAATTTCAGCAGCCATTGAAGAAGTGTGCGGCAGGCATAAGGCGGTGATCAGGTCGATCAGCGGAATCTACAGCAGTGCCTATTCGAATGAAGAAGAAATCACCGAAGTACAGGAAATGACTCAGGAGTTCATGAACAATGAAGGGAGAAGGCCAAGAATTTTGGTTGCCAAAATGGGACAGGACGGCCATGACAGAGGAGCAAAAGTGGTTGCCACTGCCTTTGCCGATCTAGGCTTTGACGTAGATATAGGGCCGCTCTTCCAGACACCGGAGGAAACAGCGCTTCAGGCTGTAGAGAACGATGTCCATGTCATCGGGATGAGCTCGCTTGCCGGAGGACATAAAACCTTGCTGCCTGCATTGGCAGCAGAATTACAGAAGCTCGGAAGGGAAGATATCCTGATTATTGTAGGAGGAGTCATACCTGCCCAGGATTACGAGTTTCTAAAGCAAAACGGAGCGGCGGCGGTCTTTGGACCTGGAACAGTCATACCCAGAGCAGCTGTGCTGCTGATTCAGGAGATTTATAGCAGGCTTGGCTATGAGGAAGTGTCTCCGTAATGGGTAATCAGCCAAAAAGAGTGTTCCGAAAAAAAGAAACAGCAGACTTTAATGCCGGCCTTTTCCGGGAAGGCATCCTGAAAGGAGACCGTGCTATTTTAGCAAAGGCCATTACGCTGGTTGAAAGCCATTCGGCTCATCATGCAGAAATGGCCCAAATCCTTCTTCAGCAGCTTTCAGATATCGAATCGGACTCCATCCGCATTGGTATTTCAGGGGTTCCCGGCGCTGGCAAAAGCACGTTTATAGAAGCCCTGGGCAGCTTCCTTTGCTCCAAGGGCCATAAAGTAGCCGTCCTTGCCGTAGATCCGAGCTCCAATCTTAGCGGCGGCAGTATCCTCGGCGATAAAACGAGGATGGAGGAGCTTTCCAGGAATCCCCGTGCCTTTATCAGACCGTCTCCTACAGGGGGAACGCTTGGCGGGGTCCACAGGAAAACCCGGGAAACCATCACCCTCTGCGAAGCAGCGGGCTATGATGTGATTCTGGTGGAAACGGTTGGTGTGGGACAAAGTGAGGCGGCAGTCCGGCAAATGGTCGATTTCTTTTTACTGCTGGTGCTGACCGGCGCCGGAGATGAACTGCAGGGAATGAAAAAGGGAATCATGGAGCTCACCGATGCCATTCTCGTAAACAAGGCGGATGGAGCCAACCTGGGACCCGCCCGGAAGACGATGGGGGAATATAACGGTATCCTTCATTTTATCCAGCCGGCCACTAAAGGCTGGACGACAAAGGCCTATACCTGCTCCGCTGCCACCGGACAGGGGATCAAAGAATTCTGGGAAGTCATCCAAACCTTTCAGCGGACGGCAAAGGACTCGGGAGTGTTTGATGGAAGGCGGCAAGAACAGCTGAAGGACTGGATGCAGGCTCTGATTACCGACAGACTTCATTCCCTGTTCTATCAAAGCGAAGCAGTCCATGGAAGGCTCTCTTCCTTTCAAAACGATGTCCTCGCAGGACAAAAGACCGCCCCGCTGGCGGTAGAAGAATTGTTTGCTGCTTTCATAGCCGGCATTAAATGAAATCAAAGCACCGTTCTCCGCATTTCAATTGTCCAGCTGCGAGACTTTAGACCCTCGAGTCATAAGCCAATCAGTCCATGGGAAGAAAAGCGCTTCCCACGGCCTGCTCGTCTTATGCTTGTCGGGTCTCTGCCTGCAATTAGGAATGATTTTTTTATAAGATGGATCCACATAGCTGTTTAAAAAGTTTTTAGTATGCAGGCACCGCTCTCCGCATTTCATGGTGTCACGCTCCAAGCTGAGGCCCTCGAGTCATAAGCCAAATCAGCTATGGAGAGAAAGGGCGCTTTCCATAGCTGATTCGTCTTATGCTTGCACTAAAGCATAAGTACGACTAAGCTTCTGTCTTCGCTATCGCTCGCCAATCAGCAAGTCTTCTTTATCAGGCCTCTGCCTTCCAAAAGATTAGGATAAAAAACGATGTTCGAGTTACATGGATTTTAAAAATAGATGATACGGAAGGCACCGCTTTCCGCTTTTCATAAAAAAATGGATAGCGCTTATGCTGCGCTATCCGAATCTAGGGAGTTTAGGGGTATGGTACTAGATGTAGTTATATGATTCCCGCCCTGGGTGGAATTAAACTGTAAATAGGGATTTTTTTTGATTTTTTTTGTAATTATATGGCATATAGCTTCGAATGCCGGCAGTATATGTAAATGATGAAAGCGAAACTGTTCTGTTGTGAATATCATACTGAATTGATATAGTATAAATGGAAGTATTTTTTAAGGAGGAAGAGAAATGAGCATGGATTTTAACTTATTCATGAATGATATAGTGAGCCAGGCAAGGCAGGAGATTACGGCTGCCGGCTATACGGAATTGAAATCTGCTGAAGAAGTGGATGAGGCATTGAATAAAAGCGGCACCACACTTGTTATGGTCAACTCTGTCTGTGGATGTGCAGGAGGGATTGCACGCCCTGCAGCTGCCCATTCTATACATTTTGATAAGCGGCCTGAACAGCTGGTTACGGTATTTGCCGGCCAGGATAAGGAAGCTACTGAAAAAGCGCGCAGCTATTTTGTTGGCTACCCGCCATCTTCTCCATCTTTTGCTCTTCTGAAGGACGGGAAGCTCATTAAAATGGTTGAACGCCATGAAATCGAAGGACATGACCCAATGTCAGTAGTCAATAAACTTCAGACTTATTTTGACGAGTACTGCGAAGAATATTAATAGTTTGTTTTTCAAAGAGCCGGCTGACCTGAATAATCAGGAGAGCCGGCTTTTTTTCTGCATGTATTCCTCTATAATATTCGACAATCCCATAAAAAAGTGTATGATTATTCAATTTGAAACACCTGTTCTATAAACAATATGTATAAATATAAAAAAATATAGTGAAATATTAATAATTTATGGGTAAAAATGATTAAAAATGTATTTTCATATATAAAGAGACGTGTTAAAATACAGAGAAATGTATATATATTACTCATTATATTTACTTGAAAATTATGGTAGTATAGTACATAATGGACTTAATTTTAAATTTTCAGATTATTGGAGGAGGAAATGAAATGAAAAAATGGCTGATGATGGTTGTCTCGGCTGTACTGCTAGCGGGTTTGCTATCAGCATGCGGGACTTCAGATAAATCAAGCGGAGACGGCGGCAAAGAAGAAAAGGTATTAAAAATGGGAACTTCTGCAGATTATAAGCCTTTTGAATATATCGATACTGCAAAAAGTGACAATATTATTGGTTTTGATGTGGACATTGCAAAGGCGATTACAAAGAAGCTTGGATATAAATTGCAAATCCAGGATATGGAATTCAACGGACTTGTAACGGCTCTGCAAAATAAACAGATCGATTTTGTGCTTGCCGGCATGACTCCAAATGAAGAACGTAAAAAAAGCGTAGACTTTAGTGATATCTATTATTCTGCTAATCATCTAATTATTAGTAAGAAGGACAGCGGAATTAAAACAAAAGAGGATTTAAAAGGAAAAACAGTGGGTGTTCAGCTGGGGTCCATACAGGAAGGGATCGCACAAGATCTTAAAAATAAAGAAAAAATCAATTTGAAAATTGAGAGCCGTAACAGAATCCCTGAATTGATTCAGGAAGTAACCGCTGGCCGTTATGATGCAGCGATTATTGAGGATACAGTTGCCAAAGGGTACCTGAAAAACGATAAAAAGCTCGCAGGCTATGAAATTCCCGTGGTAGAAGAAGCTGGTTCAGCGATTGCCTTCCAAAAAGGAAGCAAGCTTACAAAAGAGTTTAATGCTGAGCTGAAAAAAATGAAAGAAAATGGCGAGCTGGATAAGCTGATCGTCAAATGGTTTGGCGCTGACGCGAAATAACAGCCCCAATATAAAATATAGTTTTGAAGGAATGACTTTTTTGATAAAGTCATTCCTTTTTACCTGATTACGTTTGAAAGGAGCTTGCACATTGAATTTAGACTTCAGCGGGGTTCTCCCCTCTTTGCCATATATCCTCCAGGGAATAGGCACAACTTTAAAGGTAGTTGTCCTGGCCGCATTGCTCGGCTTTGCACTGGGGATCATACTATCTTTATGCAAAATCAGTTCTATTAAGGTTTTAAATTGGATTGCGGACTTTTATACCTCAATATTCAGGGGGACTCCCCTAGTCCTGCAGCTGATGCT
The DNA here is from genome assembly GCF_000430765.1 of Peribacillus kribbensis DSM 17871. GTDB lineage: Bacteria > Bacillota > Bacilli > Bacillales > DSM-1321 > Paraperibacillus > Paraperibacillus kribbensis. The sequence continues at coordinate 34,698 of NZ_KE387240.1, forward strand.
GATTTACTTCGGTTCGCCGCAGGTATTTGGAATCCAGATCGAGCCGTTTACGGCAGCCTTTTTATCCTTTGGTTTAAATTCGGCAGCATATATCTCTGAAATCATCAGGGCTGGGATCCTTGCGGTCGATAAAGGCCAGAAAGAAGCTGCAATGGCACTTGGAGTGCCCTATAGGAAGATGATGATGGATATCATTCTTCCGCAGGCAATGAAAAATATCCTTCCTGCCATAATGAATGAAATGATCACTCTAACAAAAGAGTCCGCGGTGGTTACGATCATCGGATTAAATGATATTATGAGAAGAGCTTATATTGTGGGCGGCCAGAGCTATAGATTTTTCGAGCCGATTATGCTGGCCGGGCTCATTTATTATGTGCTTGTTATGATTCTGACCATCGTTGGTAAGCTGGTTGAGAGGAGAATGAGACGAAGTGATTAAAATAGATAATCTTCATAAATATTTTGGCAGGCTTGAAGTGCTGAAGGGCATTAATACTTCTATCAAAGAAGGGGAAGTCGTAGCCATCATCGGTCCTTCAGGCTCCGGTAAATCGACTTTCCTTCGCTGCATCAACCTTTTGGAACAGCCTACAGAAGGCTCCATCTGGATTAAAGACCAGGAAATCACGGGCAAGAAAACAAATATTTCAAAGGTCCGTACAAATGTCGGGATGGTTTTTCAGCATTTTCATTTGTTCCCGCATAAGACGGTCCTTGAAAACCTGACATACTCCCCTGTCAAAGTGAAGGGGATGCCTAAAAAAGAAGCAGAAGAAAAAGCGATGGATCTTTTGCGTAGAGTCGGGCTTGCTGAAAAAGCAGGGGAATACCCAAACAGACTATCTGGGGGACAAAAACAAAGGGTGGCCATAGCCAGGGCGCTTGCCATGGATCCGGAAGTCATGCTGTTTGATGAGCCGACCTCTGCCCTTGATCCCGAAATGGTCAAGGAAGTGCTTGAAGTCATGAAATCCCTGGCAGGGACCGGGATGACGATGGCCATTGTGACGCACGAGATGGGGTTTGCCAGAGAAGTTGCAGACCGTGTGTTATTTCTGGATGGAGGACAGCTTGTAGAGGATGCTTCCCCTGAGGAGTTCTTCTCTATGCCAAAGACAGTAAGAGCAAAAGAATTCTTGGAAAAAGTATTATAAGGGCAGGGTGGCTTTTGGCCATCCTGTTTTTTTCCTTTAGGCTGCCCGGTTTTTGGTGCTTCTTTGTTTACGGAAGGATCTGTTTTGTATAATGTAGGAATAGGATCATGATAGAATCAAAAAGGAAAACCAAATAAATGGAGCTGTTTCATGTTTAGAATTGGATATCGTACATTAAAAACGTCTATTGGCACTGGACTCGCAATATGGCTTGCCCAATTAGCCGGACTTCATAACTTTGCTTCGGCCGGAATCATTACCATTCTCTGCATCCAGGTGACGAAGAAGAGATCGTTGCGTACCTCCTGGGACAGGTTTCTTGCCTGCCTGATTGCAATGGGGTTTTCATCCTTGTTCTTTGAGTTCCTGGGATACAGCCCGCTTGTCATCGGGGCCATGCTCTTGTTGTTCATACCTGTCACGGTGGCATTGCGGGTTCAGGGAGGAATTGTCACAAGCAGTGTAATTATCCTTCACTTTTACTCGGCAGGTCAGGTTTCCTGGCAGATCTTTTACAATGAAGTATCTCTCATCATTATTGGGATAGGGGTAGCCTTATTGATGAATTTGTATATGCCGAGTGTGGATCATAAATTAATGACTTATCAGGAAAAAATAGAAGAAAATTTCCATTCTATTTTTAAAGAAATCGTTCATTATTTAAGGACCAATGAACCTCTATGGTCCGGGCAGGAAATAACCCAACTCTCCCTTTTGCTGGAAGAGGCTAAGGCCCTGGCATCCAAGGAAGTAGAAAATCACTTTCTTAGAAATGAAGATACATTTTATGTGTATTTTAAAATGAGGGAAAAACAGTTTGAAATTATCGAACGGATCCTTCCTCTTGTATCCTCGATTCCGGCTTCGGTGAAGCATAGTCAAAAGGTTGCAGATTTTGTAGATGAATTAAGCAATCATATTCATCCCTTCAATACAGCGGTGATTTTTTTAGAGAAACTGTCTGTGATGAGAGAAGAATTCAGTGACATGGACCTGCCTAAGTCAAGAGAGGAGTTTGAAATCCGGGCTGCCCTGCTTCAGCTGATTAAGGAACTGGAGCTGTACCTCAGCATCAAGGATTCCTATCGAGGTTTTCCGCATGAGAAAACGAGAATCAAACCTAAAATAACCGTAAATAATAAGGGAAAAAATTAGGTGGCGATGATGTGAAACGCCTGATGGCCCTTTTCCTTATATGTATGATTTCATTTGCCCTTCCAGTCCACTCAAAGAACATGCCCTTGATTATTGTAAACAAAAAGGTTCACAAGCTGGCATTTGTTGAAAATAATAAAGTGCAGCATGTATACAAGGCTGCAACAGGAAAAACCGTGGAGCTTACGCCGGAAGGTCTTTTTACAGTAACGGTTAAGGCTGTAAATCCCTATTTCCGTAAGAAAAATATTCCCGGGGGAGATCCGAGGAATCCGCTCGGCACTAGATGGATCGGCTTTAATGCGAAGGAGACTGACGGACGGATCTACGGCATTCACGGAACAAACCAGCCGGGTCTGATCGGCACCAGTGTATCCCAAGGCTGTATCAGGATGAATAATAAGGACGTGGAGCAGCTGTACAGCATGGCCCCCATTGGGAGCAGGGTCCTGGTGGTGAATTCGCCAAAAAGCTTTGAAGAGCTGGCCAGGCAGTACGGGGCAATGCTGATTCCCGAAATAATAGAATAACGAAAAAGCTGTCCGCCTTGGCGGACAGCTTTTTTCATCCCTGCAGTTTTATCAATTAAAAGAATATGGACAATCCTGCTAACAGAGTGGTAAGCAGCAGGGTGATCAGCATGATATAGACAACCGTTTTTTGAAATCTTTTTCTTCTGCGCATTCCGTCTCTCTCTCCTTAGAGAAATTTTCAACTTATTTTAACTGAATTCATACTTCCTGACAAGCAGCCGGTGTTTAGGACATGCAGGAATCTTTTATATATTATAGAATATTTAATAAAGTTCGACAAAATCACACTCATCATGACAGCGTATTCATTAAGAGACTGGAGGTAGAATATGATTCAGGAAATCAACCATATCGGAATCGCAGTAAAGTCTATCGAGCAATCTCTGCCTTTTTACCAGGATGTTTTAGGCCTATCCTTTGAAGGGACAGAGGAAGTGGCAAGCCAAAAAGTTAAAGTCGCCTTTTTGCTGGCAGGCAATACCCGGATTGAACTGCTTGAAAGTACCGCTGAAGACAGCGGAGTGGCCAGATTTATTGAAAAGCGGGGAGAAGGCATTCATCATATCGCTTTGGGCGTGAAGTCTATTAAAGAGAGAATCGCAGATCTGACCAAAAACGGGGTCCAGATGATTGATAAGGAGCCCAGAGAAGGTGCGCATCATACGCAGATTGCCTTTCTTCATCCTAAATCCTGCGGGGGAGTATTAATGGAACTATGCGAAACAGAGAGTCAGGGGGAGCGGTAAATGGATATTTATGAAAAAATAAATGAGCTTTATGACCGGAAGAGAGAAATTGAATTAGGCGGGGGAGATGAAAAGTTAGCCAAACAGCATGAAAAAGGAAAGCTGACCGCAAGGGAGAGAATCGACCTGCTGGTGGATCCAGGATCTTTCGTGGAATTGAATCCCTTTATCAAGCATCGTTCAACTGATTTTGGACTGGATAAAGCAAAGGGGCCGGGAGATGGCGTGGTCACCGGTTATGGAAAAGTAAATGGACGCCCAATCTATCTGTTCTCCCAGGATTTCACGGTCTTTGGTGGCGCCCTTGGTGAAATGCACGCGAAAAAGATTGCGGCCGTCATGGATCTTGCCGCGAAAAATGGAGCTCCTTTTATTGGATTAAATGATTCAGGAGGTGCCAGAATTCAGGAGGGCGTGGTCTCGCTTGACGGGTACGGGCAGATTTTTTACCGGAATGCCATCTATTCAGGCGTTATCCCTCAAATCTCTGTTATATTAGGACCCTGTGCTGGCGGCGCCGTATACTCCCCGGCCATAACGGATTTTGTATTCATGGTGGAAAAAACGAGCCAGATGTTTATAACAGGACCTAAAGTCATCGAAACCGTTACTGGGGAAAAAATCACTTCTGAAAACCTTGGCGGAGCAAGGGTCCATAGTTCGATCAGCGGTAATGCCCACTTCAGCGGAGAAACCGAGGAAGAGGTGCTGCAAATGGTCAGGGAGCTCCTTGGATATCTTCCGTTAAATAATCAGCAGGCACCAGTAGAAACAGAGATTGAGGAGGAAGACGATTACCGCCCGGATCTCACAGATAAAATTCCGTTCGATGCCGTCCGGCCTTACGATGTCAGAATCATCCTTCAGGAAGTACTGGATCAGGGCTCGTTCATGGAAGTCCAAAGGGATTTTGCAAAGAATATTGTCGTTGGTTTTGGCCGGATAAAAGGCCAGGTCACAGGACTGGTCTGCAATCAGCCGAAGGTGCTTGCAGGAGGCCTTGATATTGATTCTTCAGATAAAGCTGCCCGGTTTATCCGCTTTTGCGATTCCTTCAATATTCCTATTATTACATTTGAGGATGTGACAGGCTTCTTCCCAGGAGTCAAACAGGAACATGGGGGGATCATCAGGCATGGAGCAAAAATCCTGTATGCGTATTCTGAAGCGACAGTCCCGAAAATCACTGTCATCCTGAGAAAAGCATACGGCGGAGCTTATGTGGCTTTAAACAGCAAATCTATTGGGGCCGATCTCGTCTATGCCTGGCCGAATGCGGAGATTGCCGTAATGGGTCCTCAGGGGGCAGCCAATATCATCTTTGCAAGGGAAATAAGCAGCAGTCCAGACCCAGATGCGGCCCGGGAAAAGAAAATAGAAGAATATCGGGAAAAGTTCGCCAACCCATATGTAGCCGCAAGCCAGGGAATGGTCGATGATGTTATTGATCCGAGGGAGACCAGACAAGTTCTGATCCGTTCGCTGGAGATGCTGAAACATAAACAGGAAGAGCGTCCGCGTAAAAAACATGGGAATATTCCGTTGTAAACGCTTTATGATCCGGCGATTTGCCCGTAAATTCCTTTTAAGAGTATACTAAGGGATGAACATACATATTGGAGGTTTTTACAAGATGGTCAATCAAGATCGATTATTAAACGAATTCCTGGAATTAGTCCAGGTAGATTCTGAAACAAAATTCGAAACTGAAATTTCTAAAGTGCTCAAAGAGAAATTTACGGCTCTTGGAGTGGAGGTTTTTGAGGACGATACAACTGCACAAACCGGCCATGGCGCAGGCAACTTGATCTGCACGCTGAAAGGGACAAAAGAGGGAGCGGACACCATTTACTTCACATCCCATATGGACACTGTTGTACCGGGGAAAGGTGTTAAACCTTCTATCGAAAACGGCTATGTTGTAACAGACGGCACAACGATTCTTGGTGCGGACGACAAGACCGGACTTGCTGCCATGTTTGAGGCAATCCGTATTTTGAAAGAGCAGAATATCGAGCACGGCACCATTCAATTTATTATTACAGCCGGAGAAGAATCCGGCCTCGTAGGTGCAAAAGCACTGGATTCTTCCCTGGTTACAGCAAAATATGGCTTTGCTCTGGACAGTGACGGCAAGGTCGGCAATATTGTAGTCGCAGCGCCGACACAGGCAAGAATTACGGCTGTGATCCATGGCAAAACAGCTCATGCAGGTGTTGCTCCTGAAAAAGGCATCTCAGCGATTACGATTGCGTCCAAAGCCATTTCAAGAATGCCTCTTGGCCGTATCGATGAAGAAACAACTGCCAATATTGGCAGCTTTGCGGGCGGCACACAGACGAATATTGTAGCAGATCGTGTGGATATCCTGGCAGAGGCAAGATCCCTGGTGCCTGAAAAGATGGAAGCTCAGGTGGCTAAAATGAAGGAAGCGTTTGAATCTGCGGCATCTGATATGGGTGGCAAGGCAGATGTGAAAGTTGAGGTCATGTATCCTGGATTTAAGTTCGGCGATGGGGACCATGTGGTCGAAGTAGCTAAGAAGGCTGCTGAAAAAATCGGCCGTACACCAGAGCTTCAAAAGAGCGGCGGCGGCAGCGATGCCAATGTCATTGCAGGCTTCGGCATTCCGACTGTCAACCTTGCAGTGGGCTACGAAGAGATCCATACTACTAATGAAAAGATGCCGGTTGAAGAGCTTGGCAAACTTGCTGAAATGGTAGTAGCCATCGTACAGGAAGTAGCTCAAGGATAACCCTAGGAAAAGGAGAAAGACGTTGACAGCTTCTTTCTCCTTTTTAAAATTTGGCTCTTTTTTAAAGAATTGTCAGGTTGATTGGAGCGGAAATCAACCACCATGTTCCAAAGCAACCTAGTTTGTGTAAACAACCGTGAACTTTTGTTCATCAATTTTGTACAGGAATACCATCCAGGAGGGCAAACAGAATGACCAGCATGCAAAAGGCAGTTATTTTTACTGCGGGAAAAGACGAATATGCAATTCCGGTAACATATGTATACTCAATAGAACGGCCCGTAAATATTACTCCTATTCCCCAGATGCCCGGATATGTAGCGGGCTTGGCCAAGGTAAGGGATGAATTGCTGCCGCTGCTAGATTTAGAGAAAATCCTTTATGGGACAAAGGCGGATATGAATTCCGGCGACTATAAATGGATACTGATTCAGGCTGAAAATCTGACAGCCGGACTCGCAGTCAAAGACGCCAGGGAAATCATGGAAATTCCTGAAGAAAATATTAAGCAGATAGGGCTTGCCTCCTATCATAAAACCAGTTATATAAGCGGTGTGGCAAGTATGCCTGAGAGGGATTTAATTCCTCTTATCAATCCGGTTAAGCTGATCGATTCACTAGAAGGAATAAAAGAATTAAAGGTTTATGTAGAAGACCAGGCGTGACCTGGATGCAAAACGATCATTTTTTTAGCAAGAAGGTGCTGCATATGCAGGAGATGTACCCCAAAAAAGGCAGAGTCATTTTGCATGTGGATATGAATAGCTTTTACGCCTCGGTTGAAATGGCCTATGATTCATCCTTAAAGGGGAAGCCTCTGGCTATTGCGGGCAATGCCAGTGAACGGAGAGGAATCATTGTCACATGCAGCTATGAAGCCAGGATGTTTGGCGTCAAAACAACGATGCCTCTCTGGGAAGCAAAGAAGCTTTGTCCATCCTTAATCATTATGGAGCCCGACTTTGATAAATATAGAACGGCCTCTCAGGCGATGTTCGATCTTCTGCGCCAATATACCTCTCTCGTTGAGCCGGTCTCCATCGATGAAGGATATCTGGATATTACGGAATGCCATGAACTGGGCTCTCCGGTAGAGATTGCGAAAAGTATACAGCAGAGAATCAGGCAGACGCTGGACCTTCCCTGCAGTATTGGGATTGCCCCCAATAAATTCCTCGCAAAGACAGCCTCTGACATGAAAAAACCTATGGGGATCACCATATTAAGAAAAAGAGATGTACCTTCCATGCTTTGGCCACTGGATGTTGGTGAAATGCATGGTGTCGGGGAAAAAACAGCGGAAAAGCTGAAGGCAATCGGCGTAGATACCATTGGCAGGCTCGCAGCGGCAAACGAAATCCAGTTAAAGCATACCCTTGGTATTATCGGTTTGAAGCTTAAGCAGCGGGCAAATGGGGAGGACCACAGGCAGGTCGACCCGGAATCCATCTTTGAGCACAAAAGTGTCGGCAATTCAACGACACTGCCGCAGGACATTGCCAATGAAAAGGAGCTTCTTTCCGTCTTGGAGCGGCTCTCCTCACAGGTGGCTAAACGGCTGAAGCGCAAAGGGCTTGCCGGACAAAAAATCGGGATCACCATCCGGTTTAAGGACCGCAGGACCATAACCAGAAGCAAAAAGCTGATCAACCCCGTCAGCCTTGAAAAAGATATTCTAAGAGAAGCTGTTTCCCTGTTCCAAACACATTGGAACGGCGATCCGCTGCGTTTATTAGGAGTGACGGCATTCGAAGTGATCGAAATAGAAGAAGCCTATAAACAGCTTGACCTATTTTCCTATCAAATGGATGCAAAAGAAGAGCCTCTCCTTGATGCCCTGGAAAAAATCCAGGGGAAGTATGGGAAAAAGGTGATACAAAAGGGCATCTCCATAAAGCCTTCTGATGGGGCAGCACAAACCTCTTTCAGCAAAGATTTTCTTGACCGCGGAGAATAAAGGGATGAATCTCCGGAAATGCTGTTTGACTTATGTATTTTTCGTGTAAAGAATATACAGGGCTTGAAAGCCTTTATTTTATCTCACCATCATGAACCGCACCTGTGAACGACTAATTTCTGAAAGGATGGATGACAGTGCCACAGCAGATCGGTGTCATCGGTATGGCGGTAATGGGTAAAAACCTTGCTTTGAATATTGAAAGCAGGGGCTATTCTGTTTCTATTTATAACCGTTCACGTGAAAAAACAGAGGAGGTCATGAAGGAGCATAGTGATAAAAAACTGGTGCCTTCATACTCCCTGGAGGAGTTTGTTTCCTCACTTGAGGCTCCAAGGAAGATCTTGTTAATGGTCAAGGCAGGCAGCGCGACAGATGCGACCATTGAACAATTGAAGCCTCTTCTTGATAAAGGGGATATTTTGATTGATGGAGGAAATACCTTTTTTAGGGATACCCAGCGCAGGAATAAGGAATTAAGCGAGCTTGGCATCAACTTTATCGGAACCGGTGTGTCAGGAGGAGAGGAAGGGGCGCTGAAGGGTCCTTCCATTATGCCGGGCGGCCAGAAGGAAGCCTATAATCTGGTAGAGCCTATCCTCAAGGAAATCTCTGCTAAAGTCCACGGCGATCCGTGCTGTACATATATCGGTCCGAATGGGGCCGGTCACTATGTTAAGATGGTCCACAATGGAATAGAATATGGTGATATGCAGCTGATTGCCGAATCCTACTTTTTATTGAAAAATCTACTCGGCCTGTCTGCAGAGGAGCTGCACGAAACCTTCGCCGAATGGAATAAGGGGGAACTGGATTCCTATCTCATCGAAATCACGGCAGATATTTTTAAAAAGTATGATGAGGAAACAGGGAAGCCTCTCGTGGATATGATTCTGGATACGGCCGGACAAAAAGGAACAGGGAAATGGACCAGTCAAAGTGCCCTGGACCTGGGTGTCCCGCTGCCAATTATCACAGAGTCGGTATTCGCCCGGTTCATCTCTGCCTTAAAGAACGAAAGAGCAGAGGCAGCCAGGGTGCTTCACGGACCCGAAAGGAAAGAATTCAAGGGGGACAAACAGGCTTTTATCGAATCGGTCCGCAAGGCTTTATACATGAGCAAAATCTGCTCATATGCCCAGGGATTTGCCCAGATGAAAGCAGCTTCCGAAGAATATGAATGGAACCTTAAATACGGAGAAATCTCCATGATCTTCAGGGGCGGCTGTATCATCCGGGCGCAGTTCCTCCAGAAAATCAAGGAAGCCTATGACAGAGATCCAGCGCTGAACAATCTGCTTCTCGATTCCTACTTCACAGAAATCGTGGAAAGCTACCAGCACGCGCTGCGCGAAGTCATTGCTTCCGCAGTGACTCAGGGAATACCAGTGCCTTGCTTCTCGGCAGCACTTGCCTACTATGACAGCTACAGGACTGAGACACTCCCGGCAAACCTTATCCAGGCACAGCGTGACTACTTCGGAGCCCACACCTACCAGCGGACCGACAAAGAAGGAATTTTTCATACAGAATGGATGGAATAATGAAGGAGCGTTGAGATTTCTCAACGCTCTTTTTGCATGCTGCTTTTGTTCAGGCGGGAAGGGATATGTGATTGGATTTATTGAGGCCTGTTGGACGAATCTGGTTTAGGACTTGGGACAACTTTGCAGAGAATCAAGGTGAACCTGTCCGAACCCGCTCCGACTCCCGAGACTCTTCAGAGCGGCAGCCTCCTCTGGTCTGAACTTAATCCGATCATATAATTATTCCATATTTCCCGCCTCAAACTCCTTGAACTGGCGAATACTAAGGTACATATTGATTGCAAAGGAGCACATCTTGCTCCGGCCTTTCAGGCTGGATATTTCTGAAAAAACTATTATTTTATAGATTATTTAATTCTCTACTATAATAAAGACTATGATATTACGTATACAGACCGGAGGGAAAAATGTCTAGAATTCTTCAAATCATCCTTGGATCCATTATCATCGGCTTTGCCTATAATTTTTTCTTAATTCCTCATAAGGTCCTGTCAAGCGGACTGGCGGGGATTGCAATTCTGCTGGGAATTATTACACCCTTTGGGACAGGCATCATCAACCTGCTTTTAAATCTTCCTTTGTTGATTCTGGGCGTCATGAAACTGGGAAAGAAGTTTATCAGCTATACGATCATATCCGTAGTGGTACTGACCTTAAGCCTATATGTCATCCCGGTCATAACCATTTCCTCTGAGCCTATTTTGTCGTCTGTATTTGGCGGTGCCCTGACAGGGCTGGGAATTGGTTTGATCTTCCGTGCTTCAGGATCTTCCGGAGGCTTTGATATTATCGCCATGCTCCTCAATAAAAATAAGGATTTTCCGCTGGGGGCCCTGATTTCAGCCATGAACGGCATCGTAGTCGTCGTATCAGGATTTGTATTTAACTGGGACGCTGCCCTTAATACGCTGGTAGGGATCTATGTGACAGGAAAAGTCATTGATGCCATCCACACGAATCATATTAAGCTGACCGTCATGATTGTTACCTCGAAAGGGGAAGCAATGAGACAGCAGCTAATAAAGAACCTTTACCGCGGAGTAACGATCATGGATGCGCAGGGAGCTTATTCCGGAGACGGAAAAAAGGTTCTTATGACCGTCATCACACGATATCAGCTTACAGATGTCAAACAGATTATTAGTGAAACTGATTCACAAGCTTTCGTGAATGTTACAGAGACCAAGGAAGTTATGGGGTCTTTCCATAGAGGTTAAATAGAGGTTAAAAATGTATGAAGGGCCGGCTCATGGAGCCGGTCTTTTTGATGTTCTTTCGTTCTGTTCTGTTTTATAATTTTATCCTTTACGGCAGGTCCTTAGCTGGGCTTGTCGAATTATAAAAAGAAAAAGGGGGGGAATAGATGGAAATAGAAATCAGAAAAAGAAAAACAAGGTATCGTGTTTGGAAGTGGGCAGCCTGGTCCATGGCAGCCCTTCTGTTCATTGCCATCCTGGCAATAACAGGGGCTAACTATTATGCATCCCGTTCTCTTCCGAAGATAGAGGGGGAAATCCGGCTTACAGGGTTAAAGGGCTCTGTCAGTGTGCTCAGGGACTCATCCGGCGTTCCTCATATCACAGCTCAAAATGAGCATGATCTTTTTACTGCGCAGGGGTATGTTCAGGCACAGGACAGACTGTTCCAGATGGACCTGAGCCGCAGGCAGGCATCTGGCACCTTGAGCGAGGTCATCGGAAAAGCAACAGTCGACCGCGATAAATATTTTAGGACACTTGGATTGAGGAGGGCGGCAGAAAAATCCTATGCAGCGTATTCCGAAGAGGCAAAAAATGCCTTGAAATGGTATGCAGAAGGGGTGAATGTATTTATCCATTCTTTAAAGAAGAACGGAAAATGGCCAGTAGAATTTAAGCTTGCAGGCTACACTCCGGAAGAGTGGACACCGATCGATTCACTGACAATTGGAAAATACATGGCCTTTGACCTTGGAGGGCATTGGCAGTCGCAGGCTTTTAATCAATATCTTCTTCAAAAGTTTTCAAAGGAGAAGGCAATGGACCTTTTTCCGTCTTATCCGGAGAACGCTCCGACTATCATTGCAAAAAATGATCTGGATATGGAAACTGCCTTTGCCGGGGCAGTGATTCCTCATGAATTCAATGGAAGCAATAACTGGGTGGTAGGGGGCAGTAAATCTGGATCGGGAAAACCTCTCCTGGCAGATGATCCTCATCTTTCTTTGGCGACTCCTTCAATCTGGTATCAGATGCAGCTTAAAACAGACAGCATAAATGTAAGCGGTGTCATATTTGCTGGGATTCCAGGGATCATCCTGGGACATAACGACCATATCGCCTGGGGGGTGACCAATACCGGACCTGATGTGCAGGATTTGTACATAGAAAAGGAAAATCCTGCTGCCAAAAATGAATTTCTTCATAATGGAAAATGGGAAAAGGCAGAGGTGGTGAAGGAACCGATAAAAGTCAAAGATTCAAAAACGATTCCTTATCAAGTCAGCATTACCCGCCATGGGCCGATCATATCAGAATTTGCAGGGGACTCGGGAAAAAATGTCCGTCTTTCCTTAAGGTGGACAGCACTTGATCCTTCTGGGGAGCTTGAGGCCGTTCTGAATATGAATAAAGCCAAAAATTGGAATGAATTTGAAAAAGCACTTGAGAAATTCCAGGTTCCTGCCCAGAATTTTGTTTTTGCTTCTAATGACGGAACCATCGCTTATAAGGCAAATGGAAATATCCCGATACGCAAGAAGGGGGAGGCCCTCCTGCCGGTGCCGGGATGGAATGATGATTACGAATGGAAAGGATTTATCCCTTATAATCAGCTGCCTAAGACGGTCAATCCGGCGGCTGGGTTTATCTCGACAGCCAATAATAAGGTTGCCGGGGATGAGTATCCTTATCACATCTCTAATATTTGGGCACAGCCATACAGGCAGATGAGGATCCAGCAAGTTTTGCAGTCAAAGGATAAATTAACCGTGAAGGATATGCAAAATCTGCAAATGGATAAGCTGGATCTTCAGGCGGAAGAATTTACTCCATTATTTTTGAAAGAGCTCGAAAAGGAAAAGCTCACAAGCCTGGAAAGAGAGGCGCTTAAGATCCTTCGCGGATGGAACTATCAAGACGATAAAAATAAAGCAGCTCCCCTGATTTTTAATCTATGGATGGGCCGGCTGAATGATGAAATGTTTAACGGCCAGATTTCTGATGAAATGCTGGATTTATTTGATGGCAGAAGGGCTGCTGTAGATAATCTCCTGCGGAATGCCTTCAATGGCAAAGAGAGTATTTGGATTAAAGAACAGGGCGGACTTTCAGCTTATCTTAACAAATGCCTCGCTGACGCTCTGGATGATATTAAAAGCATGCAGGGAAGCAATCCGGACGAATGGAAGTGGGGTACCTACCATAAGGTGCGATTTGATCATCCGCTTTCAAGCATCTCTCTCCTAAAATATATTTTTAATCGGGGCGGCGGCCTTCCTGTAGGAGGAAGCAGCGTGACGGTCCAGGCTGCTTCCGCTGATGAGAATGGAATCGTCAACCATGGAGGCTCCTGGAGATTTACCATTGACACGGCAGACCTCAACAAAGGATACCATCTTGTCGGGCCCGGACAGTCGGGGCATTTTAAAAGCAAGTGGTACCATGACCAGCTTGACGACTGGGTGAATGGGACCTACCATGCCACAAAGCTCAACGAAAAAAAGGGAAGCCTTCTGGAGCTGATGCCTTCAAAATCACGAGAGTAGACAAAGAAATGTTTTTACGGCTTTTGCTGTAAAAACATTTTTTTTGTGTTACAAACCGTTTTCCTTCATACATATAGTGGTAATAAAAATGTAAGTTTACCTATAGGAGGGGAAAAGCTTGACTGCCTTACTGATAGCTGCCATTATTTTATTTATCTTAATTTTCACCTTGGAAACCGGCATATCCTACTGGCTTAACAGCGATGAACAGGCAGAAAAAGCCCCGGCCAGAGAGGCAGGGAAATCCTACAAGGATACAAGGGTCAAAGAAGAAATATATCATGGATGATACATACCAAAAAGGGCTGGAGGGGATCCAGCCCTTTTGTTTGTCATCATATTGTTCTTAGTTTGAAAAGCACCGTTCTCCGCTTTCCTTGATGTTCAGCTCCGAACTGCCGCCATCGGACATAAGCCAAACAGTCCATGGGAAGAAAAGCGCTTCCCACAGCCTGCTCGTCTTATGTCTGTCAGGCGGCTGCTTTTCTATACAGATTGTTTTTTAAACTGGGTTTTCTGCATCATGGTGATTATTTTGTGTGTTTTGTTGAAAAGCACCGTTCTCCGCTTTTCTTGATGTACAGCTCCGAACTGCCGTCATCGGACATAAGCCAAACAGTCCATGGGAAGAAAAGCGCTTCCCACAGCCTGCTCGTCTTATGTCTGTCAGGCGGCTGCTTTTCTATACAGATTGTTTTTTAAACTGGGTTTTCTGCATCATGGTGATTATTTTGTGTGTTTTGTTGAAAAGCACCGTTCTCCGCTTTTCTTGTCAGCAGTTGTCTATATCGAGATTTTCCACCGGCCACCAGTAATGTCCGTCTTTTTCGAGCAGTTTTTCTGCTACTCTCGGGCCGTCAGAGCCTGCTCCGTAGTTAGGGAAGGAGGGCTCTTTTTGTGTTTCCCATACGGATGAGATGGTATCGACGAATTTCCAGGAAAGGGCGACTTCATCCCAGTGGGTAAAGTTCGTTGCATCCCCCATCATGCTGTCATACAGCAGTTTTTCATAGGCCTCCGGCGTATTCATGCGGTCTTCGCTTTTGGATGCGGAGCTCAGTTTAACGGGAGTGGTCTTCATCCCTGCACCGATCTTTTTGGCATTCAGATGAAGAGTGATCCCTTCTTCCGGCTGGATATGAATGACCAGCAGGTTAGGGGAGAGTGTCTCTTCTGTATTATAGTAAAGATTCATCGGAATATCTTTAAATTGTACGACTATCTTGGTTGATTTGGAGCCCAGGCGTTTTCCTGTACGGATATAGAAAGGGACGCCAGCCCAGCGGAAGTTATCGATCACGAGCTTTCCGGCTACAAATGTCTCTGTGTTCGAATCTGGATCCACATTTGGCTCCTCACGGTAGCCCGGCACCCGTTCACTATTGATCAAGCCTTCTTTATACTGCCCGCGGACGAAGTAATCATTGACTTCATGCTTCTCCAACGGACGGAGAGACCTCAAGGCCCGTACCTTTTCGCTCCGGATCTCATCGGTGTTCAGCTTGATAGGTGGTTCCATGGCAAGCAGGGCCACCATCTGCATCATATGGTTCTGAACCATATCCCGTAGGGCACCGCTGTTTTCATAATAACGTCCGCGTTCCTCCACGCCAAGTGTTTCACTGGAGGTTACCTGAATATTCGAAATATAACGGTTATTCCAAAGCGGCTCAAATAAGGCGTTGGCAAAGCGGATGACCTGTATATTCTGGACCATTGCTTTTCCAAGATAGTGGTCGATCCGATAGATTTCTTCTTCCGCAAACGCCTGGCGAAGCCTGGTGTTCAGCTCCTGGGCAGATTCAAAGTCATGCCCGAACGGCTTTTCGATCACAAGGCGCTTGTATCCGGTGGTATCCGTCAGGCCGTCCGATTTCAAGTGGTCGCCGATCGTACCGAAAAATTCCGGTGCCATCGCAAGGTAGAATAAGCGGTTGCCCTCAAGACTATACTGCTCATCAAGTTGATTGGCTAGCTCGCGAAGCTGGATGTATGAGCCGGAATCTGTTACATCATGGGATTGATAATAAAAATGGGAAACAAAATCCTCAAGCTCCGCATGCTCGCCTAGGGCGGAAGAAATCGATTTCTTGACGGATTCCCGGAATTCCTCCTGTGTAAGTGACCGCCTGGCCACGCCAAGTACTGCAAAGCGCTCGCTCAGCCTTCCCTTCTTATGTAATCTGTACAGAGAAGGAAACAGCTTTCGGTGCGCCAAGTCGCCGGTAGCGCCAAATATCATGATTAATGCTGTCGGTGTATGGTTTTCTGCCACAATTGAACCCTCACTTTTCATTAGACCTTGGAATCATTTTCCTATACAATTTTAAATGATTGTAGAGGTATTAATCAAATATACGGTCTAGTATTTTGTTCTATTTCGGCTGCCGAAAAGACGGCATCCTCCTATTATTTTCCCCTGGTTTAATTGTTTACTCATTTAAAGTAAAATAAAATAATAATTTCACAAAAATTTTTAATTAGGGGGCAGGTATAGGTAGACTTGATTAATCTTATTCAAAACGCTTCGCATGATGCCGTCGTTTCATGCAGCCAGCCAGCGGATCATTGAGATGTTCCCCGGAAAGCGGTTTGACCGTCTTCATAGAAGCTGCCTGACCACGTGGTTGAACACTATTCTGAGTAATATTTAATAAATTTTCTACAAAAACAATGAACAGGGATTATAAGTCGCCTTAATACATAACGGAACGGAAAATGGAGGGCTTAACTGCCCTGAATGGAGGACGAGCTAATGGACTTTGTATTTTTAGGGACAGGTGCAGGTGTTCCTGCGAAAGCAAGGAATGTCTCCTCTCTTGTCCTTCAGCTTCTGGAGGAAAGAGGGACTGTCTGGATGTTCGACTGCGGCGAAGCCACACAGCATCAGATTTTGCATACGGCGGTCAAGCCTAGGAAAGTAGAGAAAATCTTTATTACCCATCTTCATGGCGACCATATTTTTGGGCTGCCTGGCTTCCTTGGAAGCAGATCTTTCCAGGGGGGGACTTCAGAGCTAATCGTTTACGGTCCTAAGGGGATAGCAGATTTTATCCATACAAGCCTTAGAATCAGCGAAACGCATCTGAAGTATTCGCTAAAGGTAATTGAAATCCACGAAGGACTCGTTTTCGAGGACGATCAGTTTATCGTAGAGGCAAAGCTTTTGGAACATGCCCTGCCTACATTTGGTTTTCGGATTACGGAAAAAGATCTGCCCGGCTCACTGAAAGCGGACAAGCTGAAAGAGGAGGGAATCAAGCCAGGGCCGATATACCGGAAATTGAAGGAAGGGCTTTCTGTGGAACTGGAGGACGGACGGACCATTCATGGAGAGGACTATATGGAAAAGCCGCGGAAAGGGAGGATCATTACGATCCTTGGAGATACCAGAACATGTGAGAATTCGGTAAAGCTTGCTGATGGGGCTGATTATGTGGTTCATGAAGCCACCTTTGCTGGAGATGAGGAAAGGATGGCCCATGATTACTTTCATTCTACCACCAGGCAGGCGGCACGGACTGCAGCCGCTGCCAAAGCGGGGAATCTGATTCTTACCCATATAAGCTCAAGATATACGATTCAGGAATCGAGGGAACTGCTAAAGGAAGCAAAGGAAATTTTTCCTCAAACCATGATGGCAGAAGATTATACAATCGTGAAAATACCGATGGAATCAAGGAGGAATTCATGAAAAAAATCTATCTCGTCCGTCATGCGAAAGCGGATGGCCAGGCATTTGAAGCTCCTCTTTTGGGATTAGGGAGGCAGCAGGCACTGGACCTGAAACGTTTCTTCCGTAATAAGCCGATTGATCGAATTCTTTCCAGCCCCTTCACCAGGGCGGTGCAGACGATAGAGCCGCTTGCTTTGTCGCTGGGAATCCCTGTTGAAATCGATGACCGGCTTTCTGAGAGAGTGTTCAGTCCGAAGGAGATGGAAAATTGGAAAGAGCTTCTTGAGCAGACCTTCCGCGATATGGATTTTTGCCTCGAAGGCGGTGAAACCAATAATTCGGGACTGGCCAGGGTTGAATCCCTGATAAAGGATCTCCTGGCGTCTCCCGAAGAATCGGTGATTCTGGTCAGTCATGGCAACCTGAGTACCCTGATTCTTCATTATATTGATTCTAAATATGGATTTCATGACCTGATGGCCATGACCAATCCGGATGTGTTTAAAATTACCTATTCAGATGCTGAAAAGAAAATAGAAAGAATTTGGAGTTAATCCTGGGAAACAGATTCACTGAAAATCTGCCTGCTTAAGTTTTCTCCAAGTCTTTTGGATTGCATGGACGCTTCCTTTATACAGGTGATCACGGCGTCCTGTACACCGTATTGCTCCAGGACCTTAATTCCTGCCTCAGTGGTCCCTCCAGGGCTTGTTACTTCCCTGCGGAGAACCTGAGGAGTTTTGGAGGAGGTCTTGAGCATTTCAGCAGCCCCAAGCAGGGTTTGAATGGTCAGTTCCTTGGCTGTCTGGTCCAGGAGTCCGATTTCCTGGGCGGATTTCATCATGGCTTCCGCCAGATAATAGACATAGGCTGGACCGCTTCCAGACAGCCCGGTGACGGCATCCAGCTGTTCTTCTTCCACCGGGGAGACAAGGCCGATGGTTAAGAAGATATCGTTGATGAAAGCAAGCTGCCCAGGAGCTACGAAGGCATTGGCCGAGAGGGCTGTTGCCGATTTGCCGATGGCTGCCGAGGTATTGGGCATAGCCCTGATGATGGCAGCTTTTTGATCGATGATGGTTTCAATACAGGCGGTGGAAACGCCGGCTGCGACGGAAACGATCAGCTGTCCCTTTGACAGATGGTCCTTGGCTGCGGTCAATGCTGCCAGTACATCCTTTGGCTTAACCGCGAGAAAAACGACTTCTGCTCCTTCCAACAGTTCCTTCATGTTCCCTACGGCTGTAATTCCATAGGTTTCCTCCAGAAAGGCCAGCCTGATTCTATCTATTTTATTCATTACAGAAATTTGAGGAGGATTTATAATGCCCTTTGCTGTTATTCCAGAAATAATTGCTTCAGCCATGGAACCTCCGCCGATAAATGCAAGCTTATTCATTGTAAATCCTCCTTTTTAGATGGGGTGTTTTGCACAGGATGCCCAAACCGGGAAGCCCTATTCTCAGCCGGAAAATAAAAAAGCCTTCCATCCTGTAAGGACGAAAGGCTTCTTCCGTGGTACCACCCTTGTTCATTTCCCATGGGGAAATGCACTGATATCCGGTAACGCTGGATCACGCGTTTAGGTTTTCCTAATGCTCATAAGGCAGGTTCAACGAACTAGAGGGCCGTGAAGCCTTTCAGCCGGTGAGCTTCACTCTCTTTTGCCATAATTTCATTTACTAATCTTAATCATAGCGATTTCGTATAATTTTACATGATTATGCACGATGGACAAGCTTCCTGTCAATCCCTTTATTGGAAATTTGGTTCGACAATTTCTGAGAGACTTAAATTTGGCGAAGACGGTACACTTCACGTTCGGCCAGCAGATCCTTTGTTACTGCCCGATATTCCACATAATGAGGAGACTGAATGTGTGCCTGCAGTGCAGCGTCGTCCTTCCACTTTTCATAAAACACAAATACTCCTGCATCCTCCTCCGATTCATGAAGAGTATACTGAATGCAGCCAGCTTCAGATCTTGATGGCTCCAGAACCTTAATCATAGCGGCCCGGAGTGCTTCTTCTTCTCCCTGCTTTGCTTTTAGAATTGCGTTTATTGTGATCTCTGCCATATAAATACCTCCATTTAAGTAACTGGACTAAACTTTCTTATTTTCATTATATACCCATACAAGTTGAACAAGGTAAATGAAAAACTGCTTTTCATTAAAAAAATGAAGAGGATGAAGGAATAAATGACTATACAGTGGTATTTATCGGCCGGATTTTTTGTTACACGAGTTACATTTGAATTTTTCCATTCAGGACGAGTTTGCTAAAAACAAAAATTTAAAAATGATTGGAGTCTTAATCCTCTACATTCTGAGAGTCCCTCAAGAGGATCTCATTTTAAATTCCGTTCACATTATAGGAATTTCATGAAAACCAGCCGGCAAAAAAATTGGTTCGAGAATTTTTGGGAGCGTCCTCTACTATATGAGTGGACGTTTTTTTATTGTCAAAAAGTGCATCATATTATCGTTTTATTTTTAAAATTATGTAATAAATCTGTAACACATGGATAAAAAGTTGGGAAAACTCTATGAAAACTACTTTATTAATTACCAGTAGAGGTAATGTTCTCAAATCATACTTAAATATGCTTGCTGTGGTTACTATTGCCTCGTTTTTGCTTCTGCAGTGAAGGTATATACAAAGTAGAGCCGGAAGCTGAATTGTCCAAGTAACTCCCCCATTAACTATTTAAGAGAGGAGAAATAGAGATGAGTGTTCAGAAAAGTACAGACAGTTCAAGTCTTGCAGAAGTCATCGATAGAATCCTGGATAAAGGAATCGTAATCGATGCATTTGTTAGAGTATCGCTGGTAGGGATTGAGATTCTTACAGTGGAAGCACGGGTGGTTATCGCCAGTGTGGATACATGGCTCCGGTACGCCGAAGCTGTTGGGCTTCTCAGAGATGAAGTTCAAGAGGAGGGGCTAAGTAATAGAAGACAAACCCAGAACGAGCAGTTTAGTTTTTAAACCTAAATGATGGATTTTAACAAGGAAAGGGATGTATTGGGAAAATGAATTACGAGAAAGTAGAGAACCAGCAGGATATAAATAAGAACACAGATCAAAACCAGCAGACAGAAGGCACGAAATCGGAGTTAAGCCGGAAAGCTGAGACGCAAGGAAATGAGAATAACCAGCAGGGAGAACAAAAAAAGGAAGGCGCTAATTTCTCTATGAATCTAGCTTTACTTGGAGGTGTGGTCGGAGCCGGAATCGGACTTCTTGCTAATCCAAAAACAAGCAAGAAAGTAATGAAGAACTTGGGAGAATCTGAATTCCTTAAGATTGCAGGAGAAGAATTCAGGAAAACCGCCCAGGAGCTTTTGGCTGGCCAGGCGCAGAATAGTGTGAAACAACTGGCTTCGGGCTATTTAAGCAAAATCGAAGAGAACCTGCTATCACCAAAAAAGGGGAAAGGCAGCAATGAATCCAGCCAGGTTGGTCAAAAGTATGAAGAAATCAAAGAAGAGAATAAAAATTTGAATGGCCGTCTGGAACGAATTGAGAAAATGCTCAGCGACCTGGCTGGATCCAAGTAAGCCGAATCCTCTTTTCGTGTGATTGAAAGGGGGGGGATTGATTGCATTATATTAAAAAAACTGCGGCAAAAGCAGCAAAGAAAGTTATCGAGCATGCTCCCGAACCTGTAAAGGAGAAAGCTAAAGAATTTATAGTCGACAAGGCAAAAGAGAAGGTTGTCGAGCATATCCAGGATAAGGCCCATGAATTCACTGAACATCTAGAGGGTGCGAGAGATGAATTCGCTGATAAACTGTACGATAAAGCAGGGGAAGCGAAAGGGAAAACCCAGGATGTTTTGCTTACAGCCCGGGATAAGCTTGGAAAAGTAAAAGAGGCGGGGGAGAATTTCCAAAAGAAGGTCTCCGGCGATAAAGACGAAGACAAGAAAGTGAGGGGTGTCAAAAATATTAAAGGTATCAGCAGTATAAAAACATCTAAGGACATTAAAGGTGCAACCAAGATTAAAAGCTATGAAAACATCAAAAAAGGATAGGTAAGGGGGAGAGTTCTTATCCATCCTTTTTACGAAAGGAGATTTCAATAATGGCAGTTCAAAAGAGTACCGACAGTTCAAGCTTAGCCGAAGTAATCGACCGTATCCTGGATAAAGGGATTGTAATCGACGCATTTGTCAGAGTGTCGGTAGTGGGTATCGAGATTTTAACGGTGGAAGCACGTGTTGTAATTGCAAGTGTGGATACCTGGCTGCGGTATGCTGAGGCAGTCGGATTGCTCCGTGACGAAGTGGAGGAGAGAGGACTTCCGTCTCAGTCTAATGAAAGAAGCAATGCCCGATTTAGTATCTAGAAGTGGAAGGCAACGCCAGGGTTAAACCCTGGCCTGCATTCTGCAGCAGGAGGCCAATATGGAAATCAAAAAAATCATTGGAAATGTAACGGGATTCTTCAATGAGTTCGTGGCTCCTGTCCATAAAATCACTTCTGTGGAAGCTGATGAACCCAATGGCTGGAAGCTGACGGTGGAGGTCATTGAAGAAAAGGAATATATGAAAAAATACGCAAAGGACGAAATGCTCGGTGTATATGATGTGCACTTAAATCAGGAACAGGAAGTCATCTCCTATAAAAGAAGGGATATCCGTTACAGAAGTTCCATTAAATATGAAGCGTAGGATTGGAGCAGGAGGAAACAATGTGACGGTACTAAAGAAAACAGTTAACAGGGATTCAAGAGCCATTTCTAAGGATGAACAGACAGAAAATCTGCTGTCCAGGACACTGCAGTACCTAAAAGCCGGCTATCCGGTCCATTTTATAGGTCCTTCCGGGACAGGAAAAACTTCACTCGCTCTTGCTCTCGCCAAAAAAAGAAAAAGACCAGTCATGCTCATACATGGAAACCATGAACTGAACAATAAAGACTTAATTGGAGATTTTACCGGATATACAAGTAAAAAAGTCGTCGATAATTATATTCGTTCAGTCTATAAAAAGGATGAAAGTGTCACTGAAACATGGAGGGACGGACGCCTGCTGGAGGCAGTGAAAAACGGCTATACGCTCATATACGATGAGTTTACCCGGTCACAGCCAACCACAAATAATATCTTTTTGTCCATTTTGGAGGAAGGGATTCTCCCTCTGTACGGGACGAAGCTTACGGAACCGTTTGTCCGTGTACACCCTGAATTTTCTGTCATCTTTACCAGCAACCCTGAAGAGTATGCAGGTGTTTATAAGACGCAGGATGCACTGCTTGATCGACTGATAACCATTTATATCGATCACAAAGACCGTGACCGCGAGGCGGCTATCGTGGCAGATAAGATGGATATCCCCGAGAACCGGGCCCAAGCCATTACATCCCTGGTTGCCGACCTGCGCAGTAAGTGTAAAGCCGAAAGCGGGCCAAGCCTTCGAGCATCGCTTATGATTGCAAAACTTGCAGCTGAAGAAGAAATTCCTATAGATGGGGAGAGCTCCAGCTTCCAGCGCTTGTGCATAGATATTTTAGGGCATGGGATAAGCCGGTGTATCGAAGCGGAAGAGCCGTTGAAGAAAGCAGAAGAACTAATCCTGGAAGCTTGTCAAAATGTAAAGGTCAATGAGAAATAAAGGAGAGTTTTGTTATGAGTCAAGAAGAGTCAATGGGCATTTATATATTCTGTGGAATACAGACTGAAAAAGATGAGGAATTTGGAGAAATCGAAATCGAAGGCGAAAGGAAAGAACTATTCACCATCAGGTATCAAGATTCAGCAATGGTAGCTGCCGAGGTTCCTATGAAAATTTATCATCCGAATAAAAACAATTTAATCATGCACCAAAATGCTGTTTCAACCGTTATGAAAAGAAATGAGACAGTCATACCTGTAAGCTTCGGCAATGTCTTCAAATCAAAAGCAGATGTGGGCGTACTGCTCGAAAATTTATATCCACAATTTAAAAAACTTTTCCCAGAAATAAAAGGCAAGATTGAGCTTGGATTGAAAGTGATCGGCAAAAAAGAATGGCTTGAATCACAGGTAGCCCAAAATTCAAAAATAGATAAGATGGCCAAGGCTGTACAGGGTAAATCGGAAGCAGCCAGCTACTATGAAAGAATTCAAATAGGCGGAGCAGCCCAGAAGCTGATTACTTCTTTACAGCAAGAAGTGAAGCAGGAAGTGTTTAATCCATTATCTGAATTAGCCGAAGCGTCAAAAACAAATGATCCGACAAGCGAGAAAATGCTCTTAAATGCTGCTTTCTTAGTAGAACGAAATAAAGAATCAGAGTTTGACCAAAAAATTAATGAGCTTTACGAGAAATGGAAGGATAAGGTGGAGTTCAATTACAGCGGGCCATGGCCAGCCTATAACTTCATCAATATCCGGCTAAAAGTTGAGGATGACTAATGATTCATAAACTAATATCGGCTCCTATTAACCTTGTCATAAAGATTGGACAAAAGGTAAAAGAAGAAGCAGATAAAGAGCTTTATGACCTTCCTACAATCCAGCAGAAGCTGATTCAGCTCCAAATGATGTTTGAGCTTGGGGAAATACCAGAAGAGGCTTATACCGCTAAGGAGGAAGAACTGCTTTTACGATATGAAATTGCCAAACGCATGGAAATGGAGCAATGGGAAGAAATGACCAAGAAGAAAGGACAGTAAGTGATGGACGGTCTTATTTATTTATACGGATTAGTTCCGGCAAGGGAAACAGAACAGCAGCCGCTGCCTGCTTTAAAAGGATTTGATGGAAAGGGAGAGATCTACACCGTTCCAATCGGCAGCATTGCTGCGATTATCTGCAGCCTTGATCCAATCGAGTATTCGGAAGAGGTAATCAAGGATAAAACAAATAATGATATGGAATGGCTGCGAGAGAAAGCATTCCATCATCATGAAACAGCCCTGAAGCTTTCAAAGCTATATACTCTCATTCCATTAAAGTTCTGCACTCTTTATAAAAATCAGGCTAGCCTTGAGAAGGCTGTACAATCCAATGAGGCTAAAATGCTGGATACTCTGGATTTAATTACAGGAAATGAAGAGTGGAATCTCAAAATCTACTGTGATGACAAGCTTTTAAAAGAAAAAGTAAGCCAGAGCAATCCAACAATAGAGGCCAAAAGAGAAGAAATAAGCCAGCTGCCAAAGGGAAAACAATTTTTTGAAAAGAAAAAGCTGGATAAGTTAATAGAATCAGAACTTCAGGAAGAAAAAAATAGGGTCAGCGAACGGATCCATGAGCATCTTCAACAGTACACCCTTAAGGGAACTAACAAAAGGACCTGGAATAAGGATGTTACGGGCCGAAAAGAAAATATGACCTGGAACAGTGTCTATCTTATTTCAGTACCCCGGGTAGAGGAGTTCCTGGAACAAATTCAAGAATACGAAAAGGAAATGAAGAAAAAAGGATGGCAGTTTGAAGCGTCAGGTCCGTGGCCGGCCTATCATTTTTCCTGTTTTTCCTAAGGGTCATTTTCTAAAAGAGTGTTGCTATTTTAATAAGTTTTGTGAAGTCATCTCATTGTTAAAACAGGGGATTGGAATGTAAGGTGCGAGAGCAGCGGGACAGGTGAGACCCCGCAGGCGAAGCCGAGGAGGCTCACCGCCCGCCCAGCGGAAAGCGATCATCCTTTCGTCAAATTCAACCTCTTTGTTCAATAGCATCATGGGTTTGCGAAAACAGACCTTCATATTAGCAGGCAAAAGGCCTAACTGCCCGGCAGGAAGCTTTTTAAAGGCCAGTGATTTAAGTGAGAGTCACTAAAAAACATCTCTTATAAAGTGAGGAATAGGAGATATGTCAATAAGAGAAACAGTTGAGGACAAGGATATTGCGTTAATTGATATATTGGACGTCATCCTTGATAAGGGTGTCGCCATAAAAGCAGATTTAGTTATTTCTATTGCCGGTGTCGATCTGGTTTATCTGGATCTAAGACTATTGATCGCATCGGTAGAATCACTAGTACAAGCCCAAAATGGAACACGTAAACCGATATCATCGGGACAATTCGATAGACAGAGGGAGGAGTTGATCGATGCAACCGGCCGGCCAGACAAATGGAAAAATTAATCTTGATCCGGATCATGCAGAGCATGGATTGGCGCAGCTTGTTTTAACGGTTATAGAACTGCTAAGGCAGATTGTGGAAAGGCATGCCATCAGGCGAGTGGAGGGTGGGACCCTGACAGATGAACAAATTGAAAATCTGGGTGAAGCTCTCGCGAATCTGGAAGAAAAGATGGAAGAATTAAAAGAAATTTTCGGCTTGAATGCCGAAGACTTGAATATTGATCTTGGTCCTTTAGGCAGCTTGCTTTAATTCATAATCCAAAGGTGGAATCACAAATGGCAATCGAACATAATGTGCAGTCCAGCACCATTGTGGATGTCCTGGAGAAAATACTGGATAAAGGTGTAGTCATTGCTGGTGACATCACAGTAGGTATTGCTGACGTTGAATTACTGACCATTAAAATACGCCTTATTGTTGCCTCCGTTGATAAGGCAAAGGAAATAGGAATGGATTGGTGGGAGACGGATCCATACTTGACTTCCAAGGCTGCAGACAATAATACCAAAGCACTTGAACAAGAAAATAAGCGGCTGCAGGAACGACTGGAGGCTCTAGAAAAAGGTATGCCTTCTAACCGCCTGGGATCTCCTGAATTTAATTATTGATAGGAGTTAGTACTATGGAAAATACAAAAAATGAAAATCAAAATCAAGAAACAAATGAAAGAAAGGTTGAGGCCGGCAGTGTCCTCAAACGTTCCCTAGCCGGAGCCCTGATTGGAGCTGCTGCTGGGTATCTGGCAACTCCTGAGAATGGGAAGAAGCTTATAGAAAACATAAGTGCACATAAACTCAAAAACTCAGGTGCCAGCCTAGGCCAGGCTGTGAAGAAAAAGTCAAAGAAAGCATCAGCTTCCATAAAAGAAGCAACCGCCAAGCTGTTCCATAGAAAAGAGTATATTTCAATAGAAGGCTATTCTAACGAGCAGGATGACAATTCTGAGAATGAAACAAGCCTCAAGCCGGGAATGAAGGGAAACAGCGGCCAAAATGAAGAACAGCCATCAAAAAAAGAAAATGCTAAAAAGCAGGAAGACTTAAATGAGCGGCTGGGACGCTTAGAAAAGATGATGTCCCAGCTGGGTGAAGATTAATAGATTCATATTTATTTAGACAAAAAAGAAACCTACATTATAAAGCAAAATATCTATCTACTATTTGGAGGGGTTATAACCATGGCAGAAGAAACAAAGAATAATCAAAATCAGACAGAAGAATCAAAAAAGAAACAGGACTCAAATAACAGCCAGATCATCCGCTCACTAGCAGGGGGCTTAATTGGGGCAGCAGTCGGCTATGCAGCATCTCCTGAGACTGGAAGAAAGCTTAAAGAAGTCTTTGATAGTGAAAAGCTGTCCAGCAAAGGATCTGACTTAGGACATGCCATGAAAGAAAACTCTAAAAAAGCCTTTGATACAGTGAAAAACTCGGCAACCAAACTTTTCAACAAAGACAGCGGAAAGTCTAAAAAAGATGCATCTAAAGATGGCGATGCTGAAGCGGAAGCGGACTTTTCAGCAAGTGCATCTGTTGATACAAACAAGGGAGACGTTAATAAGCGCCTTGATCGTTTAGAAGAAATGCTTTCAAAACTTCTTGAAGAGAAAATGGGGCAAAAGAAAGACCAATCTTCCGGCGAATCCGCGAAGGCTGCAGCATCATCAAACAAGGAAAAAAATGAACAAGAAGGCTCTGAGAACCAGGGGAATAACCAATCTCAATCAAAGGAAAAAGACTCTGAATCATTTCTAAAATCCCCGCTAGGCGCAGGCGAGTCTGAATCAAAGGGGAGCAATCAAACACAGGGAGAATCCGGTGAATCAGAATCAAAATCAGAAGGCCAGTGCAGCAGTCAGAATTCAAAGTCTCAATCAAATGATTCTGAGGATTCACAGACCCAGCAAGAAGGAAAAGAAAGCGAAGGACCACAACCTGAATCAGAAGACCAAAACGGAAGTAAAGGTTCTGAATCCCAATCAGAAGGCCAGGAGGAAAGTGAAGGATCACAGCGTGGATCAGAAGACCACAACGAAAGTAAAGGTTCTGAATCCCAGGGTCAGGAGGAAAGCGAAGAATCACAGCCTGAATCAGAAAGTCAAAAGGACAGTAAGGGCATAGAAGAGGCTTCCAAGGATAAAGAGGGAAGCAAAGGAAAAGGTGATCAGTCAGAGGACCAGGAGAGCAGTGAAGATTCAGAGTCAACACAATCACAGCCAAAAGGCCAAAATGAAGGCAAAGCTTCTGATCAACAGGCAGGAAATCAAAAATATGAGTCTCTTAAAGAAGAAAATAAAAGTCTTCAGAATCGCTTGGGCAAGATAGAAGAAATGTTAGCAGCGATGCTGGGAAAAAAGGGGCAGGACGACCAGAAAGAAAACAAGAGTGAGGAAAATTCACAGAGCGGAGAATCAGCAGGGACGGAAAACTCTGAAACGGAAGATGAAGAAGATTCCCAGGAAACACAAAAAAAAAATCCCACGGGCGAGGATAAAAGTCTAGAAAGTCGAAATAACGAAGGGTCTGACATTAATAAAGACACCGAAGAAGACAGTCAAAACAATAAGTCAAATACAAATCGACAAAGTGGAGAAGACAGTGATCAAGAAACAAATTCTGACCTAGAAGATACATGTGAAAATAATAAAGACCAAAAAGAACAGGAAGACAGTGAAGAGGGCACAGACAACGGCCAGGATGGAAGCCAGTCCAAGCAGGAAAACAAAAAACAGAGTGTGAGTTCACCCGGCGGTTCAGGAGAAGCCGAAACCGGCATCAGAGTTGAAATCTCCGGAGACAGCGGGCAGAACAGCCAGAACAGCCAGTTTGAAAAGAATACAGGCGAAAGCCAGGCTGTAAGCGGTGAGGGCCCTAATAAATCAGAAGGTGAGGAAGCCAGCGAAGAGTCTGAAGGCGGTACAGACGGCCAGGAGACTGACGAAGATGTGAAAAATGATAATGAAGATCAGGCGGATAATGAAGAAAGCGCTGATGAATCAGAAGGTGAGGAAGCCAGCGAAGAGTCTGAAGGCGGTACAGACGGCCAGGAGACTGACAAAGATGTAAAAAATGACGAAGAAGACCAGGCGGATGATGAAGAAAGCGCTGATGAATCAGAAGGTGAGGAAGACAGTGAAGAGTCTGAAGGCGGTATAGATGGCCAGGAGACTGACAAAGATGTGAAAAATGACGATGAAAATCAGGCGGATAATGAGGAAAGCGCTGATGATTCAGAAGCTAAGAAGGACAACCAGGAAGAGTCCGAAGATTATAGTAATCAAGGGAATAATGAAGAGGATGAGAATCAAGAAGATGCTGGTCAAGAAAGTAATGCTCAGGGAAAAAATAAAAACAAAAATAATAACAATAACAATGTAAATAATCAAAGTAAGTCCAATAAGAAAAAAAATAAATCCGGTAAAAATAAGAACAATGAGAATAAAAATCAATCTGCCCCAAAAAACTCAGAGAAGGGGGAGGACTACGCAGTGATCTCCGCCGACGAAGAAACCTACCTTCTTCTAAATGGGTTACGAAAGGAGACTTGATGATGAGCAGTTCACAGGACAACATTCTGGAATTTTTTGTCCAGGCCGCAAATAATCATGATTTTGCCCTGGATATTACATTGAATGTGAAGGGGGCCGTTATTACGGGTACAATGGTTTCTGCCAAGGAGTATTTTGATACTCTAAGTGAAACGTTTGAAGATGGAAATGACCTCGCTCAGGCAATCAGCGAGCAGCTGTCACAGGCTGGCGAATCAGCCCAGAATGGCGATTCCAAGGCTAATTTCATCCACATGAAGGAAGCAAAGGTCTATTGCGGTGACAGCAAGCCGACCCCATCCAAAGGGAAAATACTCTGGCGGGGAAAGCTATCAGAAATAGACGGCTTCTTTTTAGGGAAAATATATGATAGCAGTGAAAAAGAATCATAGATTACAAATCAGAAGCAATTGCCAGTGGGGGAGCTGGCAGTTGCTTCTACTGCTATTAGATACATAATCCAAGAGCTGTCAGTGCAGCGTGGAAGATAGTAAAATGAAAAAGACTGTTAAAAACTTGCCAGCGGTTCAAAATATTTTATATATTGCATTAGAAGAATACGTTAATAGTGTTAATATTTCAAAAGAAGCGGCCGTCTTAATTGAGCTTTTTAATTATGTATTAATCTCCTTCACATTATAGGAATATAATGACAACCCGCTGGCGAAAAGTTAAACTGATAATATTAACTTCTAGGTAGCAAATAAAACAATGTCTTATACTTATTTAAATATAATGTTGAAGGAGATTGCTCATGTCTTATTTTAAACAGGAGATCATAAAAATCACACTGCCGACTCCGTTTGCCGTTGGGGATGTCCACGCGTATCTTTTAGTGGGGGATACCTTGACGCTCGTTGATTGCGGGACAAAAACCGAGGAGTCCCGGAATGCCCT
Organism: Peribacillus kribbensis DSM 17871; assembly: GCF_000430765.1. Taxonomy (GTDB): domain Bacteria; phylum Bacillota; class Bacilli; order Bacillales; family DSM-1321; genus Paraperibacillus; species Paraperibacillus kribbensis. The sequence goes on from NZ_KE387240.1 coordinate 64,493, forward strand.
TGAGGCCGGCCTTCAGGCAGAAGGATACAGCCTCAGTGATATTGAACAGCTTTTAATCACCCACCATCATCCCGATCATGCCGGAGGATCGAGCTTTTTGCGGGAGGAGATTCCGTATATAGGACATCCAGGCAATCAGCGCTGGCTGGCTCTTGAAGAAGCTTTTCAGCAGGAACATGATGAATTTTTTCTTTCGCTTTCAAAGACTCTTGGCGTGCCCCGGGAGTATGAAGGTTTTATTAAATATCTTCGTTCATCCCTTCGCTATTCGGGCAATAGAACGTTAACCTCTTTTCTAAATAATGGAGATGAGGTTCCAGGGCATCCCGGGTGGAAAGTCATCGAGACTCTCGGGCATGCACAGAGCCATATCTCCCTGTACAGGGAATTGGACGGAAGCATGGTGGGTGGTGATCATCTGTTGGACAGGATTTCACCGAATCCGTTAATAGAGCCTCCTGTTAAGCCTGGGGAGGAACGCCCAAAATCGCTGCTTCAGTACAATGCTTCTATCAAGGAGCTTTACCAGATGCCTATTTCCATTGTCTATCCTGGGCATGGAGGAAATATTGAGGATGTCCAGGGAATCATCACCCGGAATCTGGACAGACAGCATGAGAGAGCCATGAACGTAAAGGCCATGCTCGAGGGAAAGCCAATGTCAGCTTTTGAAGTCTGTATACAGCTTTTTCCAAAAGTGTTCAGGAAGGAGCCGGGTCTTACTCTTTCTGAAACCGTAGGGCAGCTGGATTATCTGCTGGATCTTGAAGCCATTCAGCCAGAAGAAACTAAATCTGGGATGGTTTATTCTATTTGAGAAGCGAGGTGAAGAAATGGGAAAGAATTTGAAAGATAAAGTGGTGGCCGTTACCGGGGCCTCCGGCGGCATCGGCAGGGAAATCGCCCTGAAGGCTGCCGAAAGGGGCGCTCATCTCGTCTTGATGGCACGAAGCGTGGATAAGCTGGAAACCCTTAAGCAGGAAATTGAATCAAGATATGAACACAAGGCCTATGTGTATAACCTGGATGTTTCGGATGCCCGAAAGATTGAAAAGGTCTTTGCGGATATCCAGCAGGAAGCAGGCCCAATTGATGTATTGATCAACAATGCAGGATTCGGAGTTTTTAAGGAAGCGCATGAGGTGGACCTTGAAGAAGCAAAGGCCATGTTTGAAGTGAATGTGCTGGGGCTCGTAGCCTGCACAAGTGCGGTCCTTCCCGAAATGAAGAAACGCAGGTCGGGCCATATTATCAATATCGCTTCACAGGCTGGCAAGATTGCTTCGCCGAAATCCAGCATCTACTCGGCGACTAAGCATGCGGTCCTTGGCTATACCAACAGTATCCGGATGGAGCTTGCAGACGATGGAATCAAGGTGACCTCAGTCAATCCAGGTCCGATTGCCACCAATTTCTTCAATATTGCTGATGAATCCGGAAGCTATGTGAAAAATGTCCAAAAATTCATGCTTCAGCCGGAATTTGTGGCTGAAAAAGTGGTCGATGCCATGCTGACTGACAAGCGGGAAATCAATCTGCCGGGCTGGATGAGCCTGGGAAGCATCTTCTTTTCTTTGTTTCCGAAGTCCTTTGAACGAATCGGGAGAAAATTTATTTTTAAAAAATAACCCTTTTGCTGGGCACATACCCGCTGGTGCGGGTATGAATGCCGGTTCTTACCTTATTTCAGCTGTAAACAGGGCCTTCAATCTTGATAGGACCGCTTTCAACTCAATCAAACCATCAATCACGATATCTGCCTTCGCCAATTCATCTTCTCGCGAGAAATCAAACCGGCATCCAACGGCAGTCAGTCCATTATCTTTAGCGGCTTTAATATCGGATAGGCGGTCTCCGATGACTGCTCCCTACGTAATATGGTATTTTTGGAGAATCGTTTTGACTAAATCTCCCTTATTAATTGATTCGATCTGCTCGATACTGAATGTTTCAGTTACCCAGGCATCCAGATGATAATGGCTTACAATGGCCTTTAAATAATGCGGCAGTCCGTTGCTTGCTATGTATATGGAACAGTTATTTTCCTTCAAAAAGCTGAGAACTTCTACAGCATTGGGATAGAGTGCACCTTTTCCATTTTTTATATTTTCAATTAATCGTTCTTGAAAATAATCATTGATTTGTTCCCGGATTTCATCTGAATGATGGGGCAGTAAGACCTTCCAGACTTCTTTTAAAGGGACACCCATTATTTCACGATACTTCTCTACTGGAGCTGCTTCTTTCCATTCCCCTTGTGACCTCAACCGATCAAAAGTGTCCTCCAGTGCCAATTCTAAAATTTTATCGGTTTGAAACAGCGTACCATCCATATCAAAGATCAGCTATTGTGACATTGTCATCTCTCCCCAAAAATGTTTATATCCACTCCAAAGTTTATCATAAAAAATGGATGTACAAAGGAAAAATTATCCTAGAATATTTTCTCGGTTGTTTCTTGACTCTTTTTTAAAGTGTGGTTTTAAAGCAGTAGGTTGATTTCCGTTCTAGGGTCTCACCTCGGGAACGGAAACAACCTGAGTTAATTCATAAAAACTAAAAATTATTAAAACTTTTTTAACGCTGTACAGTCTAATTATCAGAAATAGAAAAGAATAGGAAGAGGGGGACTAGATTGAAAGCAGCAGAGCTTGCGGAAAAAGCAGCGGGCGGGGATGATGAAGCATTCCTCGAATTGATAGGGCTGCATAAGATAAAACTCTATAAAATCGCTTTTTCTTATTTGAAAAATCAAAATGATGCCCTTGAAGCCGTCCAGGAGACCACCTTTAGAGCCTACCGCTCCATCGGGACCTTACGGCAGCCGCAATTTGTTTCTACCTGGCTTGTCCGTATTTTAATCAATTATTGCAGCAGCCATTTGAGAATGAATAAGAATCTGGTCAGTGGAGAAAGGCTCGGTGATCTTCCTTCCGGGCAGTCCGGGAGTGCGTCCTTAGAGCTCCAGGAAGCGATTCAGGGATTAGAGGAGAAACAGCGTGAAATCATCATGCTGCGATATTTCCATGATATGAAAATCAAGGATATTGCAGATGTCCTTCAATGTCCGGAGGGAACAGCCAAAACATGGCTCACAAAAGCACTGCAATCTCTTCGGAGAATGATGAAAAAAGGAGGGGCATGGGATGTTTAAAGAAGAGGAAGAACAGCTTCAAAACTTAAAAAAGGATTATGACAGCGTTCCTATTCCACTTGCACTGCTTGATGAGGCAGTCTTTCACGGCTTTTCGAGGGCAAAAAAACAAAAAAAGATAAAAAGAAAGCAGAGTTGGACGTTTGCCGCCTCCCTTGCAGCACTCCTCCTTCTTACGGTGGTTTCTGCTTTCATCCGTATTTCCCCCGCTTTTGCAAGTTATATCACATCGATTCCAGGAATGGAAATGGCCGTCGAGATGATCAGGGGAGACAAAGGGATGATGTCTGCTGTCGAGAATGGCTATATCCAAAAAATCAACCTGTCTGAGGAGCACTCCGGACTCCGGATTACCCTCAATTCCATCATGGCAGACAGAGGGAGGATGGTCGTTTTTGTGACGCTGAAAAATACGGGGGCACATCAATATATAAGTCTCAATCGGCTGGAATTAAAAACGCTTGATGGGGAACAGATAAAGGTCTCGGCTGGACTGCCCATGACGGATTTTCAGAAGGGAAAAAGCGTTACAACCACAATCGAGATGGGCTATGAGAATCCCCTTCCCGCCAAAAGGCTGGTCTTAAGCCTTGAGGCGGAGGATGTTGATCCGAGTAGAGAAAAGAGGGTGAGAATACCGGGAGTTTTTACGTATTCATTCTCTCTCAGCCCTAAAATGAGCCAAAATAAACCAAAGATTTATCACCTGGACAAGACGGTGAGCATCGATCATCAGAAGGTCACTGTCAAAGAGGTTTCGGTCTCGCCGATGAGGACCTCGGTCCATCTTCTCTTTGACCCTAAAAATATAAAAAAGATCTTCCATATCGAGGATGTAAGATTGGTAGATGAAAAGGGAGAGGTCTGGTCAGGGATTGATAACGGAATCAGCGCCGTATACCCTAATGAAAACGAACAGATTGTCTATCTGCAAAGCAATTACTTTAAAAAGCCTAAAAAGCTGTATCTTCAGTTCAATAAGACTCGTGCTCTGGACAAAGACGAACTGATGGTGGTCTATGACCCATCTTCCGGAAAAATCTTGAAAGCCCCCCGTGATCATAAGATTATCGGAATGGAACAAAAACCGGGAGAGCTGACCATGGACATCAAGTCCGAGAGCAGGATTATATCGGGATCAAGCACGGTCCTCAATGCAGATCAAATTAACATCGGTAAAGATGGAATGGGCATGTCTTATTCCGATACAGATAAAAAGCTTGCGGTCACATATTATATTGATCAAAAAAAGCTGGTTCCAGGACCTTTGACCATCCACTTGGATGATTATCCTGCCTATATCCATGGATCCGTAAAATTGGAATTGAAATAGCTGTGAAATCTAGGGGGTTCTTCATTAGAAGAACCTTTTTTGGATATGCAATGTTAAAAAGAGTCAAACCTGCTGATTTAAAAGCACAAACCGAAAAAGAAAATTAACACATAGGTACATCCTCCTGGTTTTTTAAGCCATATTGCCCTTATTGTTGAAAATTGCAAGTAAATTTCCATTGAATACGAACGTGTATTCGTTTAAGATTATGGGTAGAATATAAACGAACGTACATTCTGTTTTTGGAGGAAGAACAATATGGTTGATTACAGCACCCTGCCTCATCATTCTATATTGTGCATCGATATGAAAAGCTTTTATGCGAGCTGCTCGGCCGTCATGCTGGGCCTTGATCCTTTAACCTGCCACCTGGCAGTTGTCGGAGATGTAAACCGCACAGGCAGCGTAGTGCTGGCTGCGTCTCCCAGCCTCAAAAAAGACTTCGGAATAAAAACCGGGTCAAGGATGTTCGAAATTCCAAATGACCCTTCCATTCATATTGTGGAGCCCAGTATGGCCGCCTACCTGAGGATTTCCACCGAAATTACCCGGCTCTTTCACCGATATGTTCCAAAAGAAGCCATCCATACCTATAGCGTGGACGAAAGTTTTATCAAAGTGGATGGGGCTATCCCTCTCTGGGGGGATGCTTATACCATCGCTCAAAAAATTAAAGATGAAATAAAGCGGGAGTTTCAGCTCACATGCGCGATCGGCATCGGCCCGAACCTGCTTCTTTCCAAGCTGTGCCTGGATTTGGATGCGAAAAAGAAGGGAATTGCCGAATGGAAATATCAAGATGTGAAGGAAAAACTCTGGACGGTCTCCCCGTTAAGTGAAATGTGGGGAATCGGCCGGAGGATGGAGAGGAATCTGAACTCCATGGGAATCTTCACAGTGGGCCAGCTGGCCAACTACAGTCTGGAAAAACTGGAAGCGAAGTTTGGCATCATGGGCAGCCAGCTGTATTACCACGCCTGGGGAGTCGATTTATCCGAAATAGGGGCGCCCATTATGGAGGGACAAATCAGCTTTGGCAAAAGCCAGATTCTCCTGAGGGATTATAAGGAAGAAGGGGAAATTAAACATGTCATTCTGGAAATGTGCGAAGAAGTGGCAAGAAGGGCAAGGTCGCACCGCAAGGCGGGGAGGACCATCAGCTTCGGGCTCGGCTACAGCCAGGATGAATTCGGCGGAGGATTTCAACGGTCCCGGACAATAGGGGAACCGACCAATATTACGATGGACTTATACAGAATCTGTCTGGAGCTGTTCAAAGAAAATTATAGCGGAAAAACGGTTCGCCAGATTTCCATTGCGCTCTCCAATATTGCAGATGACAAGGAAATGCAGCTTTCACTGTTTGACCCCAGCCGCTGGAAAAAGAGGGAGCTTGGCTACACGGTCGACACCCTCCGGCGGAAGTTTGGATCAAAAGCTTTGCTGAGGGCGGTTTCGTATACGGCTGCCGGGACGGCAGTCTACCGGAGCGGCCTGCTCGGCGGCCATAAGGGTTAGATGGACTAGGAGAAAGGAGAGAATCAAATGATACGGGATCGAGGCAGGATAAAGTGGACCTCCATGATGCTGCCGGAGCATGTTAAACTGCTTCGGGACTGGGCCCATGAAGATACCTATGAAAAACAGGGCGAACCGGATGAGCAGCAGCTGGAGCAAATGAACTCCCTGATCGGGGAGGCGATGGAGGCGGGGAGGGCTGTGGCACTTACTTATTATGCCAATCACCGTCATCACCTGCTGATCGGCACCATTCATTATTATAATGAATGGGACCGCAGGCTTCATGTGGTGGACCGCTTCAATGACGCCTGCTATTTAAAGCTTGAGGATATAGTGGATGTACAGCTGGCAGAGGAATAAGAAGAAAAGCGGAGGACGGTGCCTGCAAAGCATAACGAATGATTAGAACAATGCTTAGGAATCTGTTTATAGAAATAATATTATTAGCAGGCAGAGACCCGACAAGCATAAGACGAGCAGGCCGTGAGGAGCGGTTTTCTCCTCATGGACTGATTGGCTTATGACTCGAGGGTCTCAGTCTGGAGCTGAAAAGCTCCCCCTTTTACTTATTCTTTATCATCCAGTACTTTTTCGGCGCGGACACAGGATTCGAATTTCCCTTTGTGTGAAGCGTCGCAGTAAGGGAGATTGCCTGATAAGCCGCAGCGGCATAGGGTGAACGCCGGCTTGGAAGGGAAAGCATTGCCTTCCATATCGACCAGCTCTACATCGCCAGTGATTCTCAGGCCGCCATTATCAATCACTTTGATTTGCACCTTTGACATTTTCATCACTCCTTGTAAATGATTCGAACAATTCTATCCTATATGAAGACGAAGGATTTTTAAATCTTTTTATCAGATGCTAGTATAGATATAAGCCCCTGGCTGCGAGAGGAGGAGTACACATGCAGGTTGAATGGACAAGGAATGCAAAAACACAGCTCCAAAAGAGAATAGAAGGAAAGCGGGGATTTCTCAAACTGAAGTATGATACCGAGGGCTGCGGCTGTGTGGTCAGCGGAGTAACCGCTCTATGGCTTGAAAAAGAGGCTGTACCGGAAGAAGAAGAAGTGCAGACAAACGCGGGACCTCTGTATGTCGAAACATCCAAGAAAATTTTTCTTGATGAAGTGCTGAAGATTGATTTTATAGAAGAAACCCATTCATTTAGATTATCGAGTGACAATGAAATTCTGAATGCCCGTCTGAGCTTTAGGGATTATACGGGTTGATAATAGAGGCTGGCGGCAGAATAGCCGCCAATCCATAGGTTTACATCATGCTGTCAAGAAATTCATCCACTGCCTGTTCATATTCTTTCCTGTTTTCATTGTAAGACTGGGCATGGGCGCCTTTTTCGGCAATAAACAGCTTTTTAGGGCCTTTTTTAGCTTCATAGAGGGCACGGCTCATCTCTGGCAGGATATAGGCGTCGTCCTGGCTGTGAATGAAAAGGACAGGTTTTTGGATGGCTTCGATATAGTTGATCGGAGATATGTCCTTGATGGAATAGCCGTCACGCAGCTTCATAAATAGACTGCCGATTGGCAGGACCATCCAGGAGGGAACAGGCAGCTCCGATTTTAAGTTATGCTTAAGCTGCTCGGTGAAATCCGAAAAAGGGCAGTCAGCTATATAAAAGTCTGCCCGGTCATCAAGCGTCCCGGCGTAAAGCAGGGCGGTGACAGCTCCCATGGACTCGCCATGTACACCAATCGTAATATCGGGCCCTTCCCGCTCCAGCAGCTCATGGATCACCGCCTGGAGGTCCATCCTTTCATAATGCCCGTAACTGCTTGTTCTGCCTCCGGACTCCCCATGCCTCCTATGATCATAAATGACGGCATTGAATCCCCGTTTCAGGAACATATTCATGTATTTGATGGAATTGTATTTGTTTTCCGTAATTCCATGACAGAATACCATCCATTTTTTTGCAGGATGTGGATGGACGAATACACAGTGCAGAGAGTAGCCGAAGGAAGAAGCCACCTTCACCTCTGTTTTCGGAAGAGAATCGTATTCCTTCAGATTGAGCCTCCGGGCAGCAGTTTCCCGTTCGATAATCAAGCGCTCATCCTTCTTTCTCATGAACATCACCCGGCTTGAAAAGTACATCCCGATTCCTAAAAAATATGCTGCAGCTCCCGCCAGGAGCATCCACCCTTTTTTCATGTTCAGCCTCCGTACACATAGGAATTTATTGTCAGTTTTATAATATCATAAACAAGAATGTTTTTCTTCTGGATGGCTAGCCGCAGGCAGAGAACGGTGCATGAGAGGCGGAAGCCGTGATATAATAAGGCTGTTTTAATAACAGTTTGATAAAGACAGCAGCCTCTCCTAAAAAGAAGGCAGAAGGCTTACAGATAAAGGGGGATATGGCATGAAAAAAAGAGGGAAAACCCAGGCTGGAAGAAAGCCGAAGAACAACGAGGGAAAAGATGCCGTGACTCTTGGCGATCTTATCAATGCTGAGACGCTATCAAAGCTGAAGGAAGCCCAGAATGAACTGAACAGGGAAGAAACGGCTGCAAAGGAACGGGAAGAACAGAAAAAAAGAGAAGAGCGGAAGCTGCGGGAAAAAAACAAGAGCTTCGAAGAACTGCTTAATGAGAGCACAGCCGACTGGCGGAGCTATAAATAAAAGACCATAAAAGAGGCGGACTCATGCGGGTCCGCCTCTTTTCCTATTACTAACGATGTTCCTCGTAAACGGCAGCCTTGCTGATGGCCTGGATGCCCCGAATTTCAGATTCATTCAAAGGACGGCTCTCGGCTGCCCTGATATTCTCAAGAAGCTGTTCAGCCGAGCTGGCTCCTGGTATGCAGGCAGCTACTGCTTCATGGGATAGCAGATACTGCAGGGCCACTTCATTTACCGATCTGTCCGGAAATAGATTCTTTAATTCGTAAAGGACTTTTTCCAGTTCTTCATATGAATAATAAAGGTACCCTTGAGCTTTTACAGTGCTTGAGGCTTTATCCAGCAGTCTGTCGGTCAAAAGTCCCTTGGCCACGGGACCGCGGGCGATGATGCTGGCCTGGTGCTGCTCCAATAGGGGCATAAGCTCCTCGGGGCGCCTGTCCAAAATGCTGTACTGCATCATATTGGAGACCATGGCGGGAGCTTTTTCCGCAAAGCGTTTGATCACATTGGGCCTGATGGAAGAAATGCCGTAATGACGGATATAGCCGCCTTTTACAAGCTCCTCAAAGGCCTCAATCGTTTCCTCCGCGTTGTCTTCGATGGTGCCGCCATGAAGCTGATACAAATCGATATAATCGGTTTCCAGCCTCCGGAGGCTCTCCTTGACTCCCTCCATGATATGCTCCTTAGAAGGGTCCCAGCTCCAGCCGTTTCCGTCCTCATTCCATTTGTTCCCGACCTTTGTGGCAATGATCACTTTGTCGCGTACATCCTTCAGGGCTCTGCCGACAATCCTCTCATTTTCTCCTTTATCATATAAATCGGCCGTATCAAAATAATTGATGCCCGAATCTAAGGCCAGCCTGATGATGTGTTCTCCTTTGGCGGAATCCGTGCCAAGCGACATGCAGCCAAGGCCGATTTTACTTACATAAAGATCTGAGTTTCCGATTCTTCTCTTCTCCATTAAGGGCACTCCTTCTAAACGGCAGATCCAGTCTGCAGGCAGTCTGGTATTCTGCTGGTTTTTATCCATATTTTAGCCCTTGAATTTAGAAACATCAAATAATTGGGCATGCTAAGAAAGGCTCTGGTGTTTTTTGGGAGCCTTTTCACCCTTAGTATGGATGGACTCGATCCACTCTGCCATCAGAGTGTGCGTACGGGAATATTCAGCTAGTTTCCTTTTGATTTCCCAAGCCTTGCCGCTGAGAATGACGCTGTTTTCAGCTACATAAATCTTCATAGAATACCTCCATTGCCAGTTATGTTAAAATGTATGAACAGAATGAGAGTTAATAGAACATGGGAGTGTAAATCATGGAAAAACTAGAAGAGAAAACATTGGATTCATCCGCCATCTTTTCAGGCAGAGTCATTTCCCTCGAGGTGCACGAGGTAGAACTGCCGAACGGAAGGAAGAGCACCAGGGAAATCATCAAGCATCCAGGTGCAGTAGCTATTATTGCCCTTACCCCCGAAAATAAAATCCTGCTGGTTGAGCAATATCGGAAAGCGATGGAAAGAACGCTGGTTGAGATTCCGGCAGGAAAGCTTGAAAAAGGGGAAGATGTGATGGACTCAGCGAGGAGGGAGCTGGAAGAGGAGACCGGATATGTATGCGATTCACTGGAATATGTATCGGGCTTTTATACGTCACCGGGCTTTGCGGATGAGCTGGTCCATATCTTTTATGCTTCCGGATTAACAAGGAAGGAAGACTCAGCCCCGCTCGACGAGGATGAGTTCGTGGAGGTATTGGAGCTGACTCTTCCGGAAGCGCTGGAGTATGTAAAAAATCAGAAAATCTATGATGCCAAAACGGTATATGCCATTCAATATCTGCAATTGAGAGAAGCTGAAAAGAAGAAATGAAGACCTTCTTTGCCGATCTCCATATCCATATAGGACGGACCTCTTCCGGAAAGGCTGTTAAGATTACCGGCGCCAAATCGCTGACTCTTCCTAACATCCTTCAATCAGCCAATGATAGAAAGGGCCTTGATATGATCGGGATCATAGACGCCCATTCTCCGGAAATCCTTTCGGAACTGGAGGAAATGCTTAAGGCAGGGGAACTTTCAGAGGTTCAAGGCGGGGGACTGAAATATCAGGACCTGGTTCTTATATTAGGAAGCGAAATAGAAATTTACGATGAAAACTGTAAAGGGCCGATTCATATTCTGGCTTATTTTCCGCACTTGGCGGAAATGAGAGAGTTTTCGCTGTGGATGCAAAACCATTTAAAAAATATCAGGCTCAGCTCGCAGAGGATTTATGTAAATGCCGTCATTCTTCAGCAAAAAGTCAAGGAGCTTGGCGGACTTTTTATCCCAGCCCATGTGTTCACTCCCTTTAAGAGTTTATTTGGAAAAGGGGTGGAGGTCAGCCTGCAGGAGGTCTTTGACCCTGATTTAATAGATGGCATAGAGCTGGGGCTGAGCTCAGACACATATATGGCCGGGGGCATTAAAGAGCTGAATCCTTATGTGTTTTTAACCAATTCCGACGCCCATTCCCTAGGTAAAATTGCGAGGGAGTATCAGTCTGTGTACCTCATGGAGCCAAGCTTCGCTGAATTGAAAAAGGCTCTGTCCGAGGAAGAAGACCGGAGAATACAGGCGAATTACGGCTTGAATCCCCTGCTTGGAAAGTATTATGACTCGGTTTGTCCAAAGTGCCTGCAGAAAAAGCCGGCAGACGATGGAGCCTGCAGCTGCGGGAGCCAGAAATTCATCAAAGGCGTCTCCAAAAGAATTGAAGAATTGAAAAGTTATTTTCCGAATGACCACCAAAGAAAGAGGCCGCCTTACATTCATCAGGTTCCTTTGGAGTTCATTCCAGGGCTGGGTCCAAAATCTCTCGAGAAGCTGCTGAAAGCTTTTAAAACAGAGATGGGCATCATCCATCATGCCCGCTTTGAAGAGTTGAGCGTCATTGTGGGAGAAAAGACAGCGAACTATATTGATTTGGCAAGGAAAGGACAGCTGGATATAGAGGCCGGTGGCGGAGGCAGATACGGAAAAGTACGGATCACATAAAAAGAGAGGCACTCTCAGTAAGGAAATATTCCCCTTATGAAAGTGTCTCTTTTTTCTCTATCAAAAAGCCTATTAAGAAGGGTGGATTTTTGCAAAAATACAGGTGTCTCTCACAGAAGCCCCATCTGGGGACAGCCCGTCATTTCTCAAAACGCCTTCAAGGGCAAAGCCAAGCTTTTCCGGAATTCTCCGGCTCCGGGTATTACGGGAATCACAGCGGATTTCCACTCTCTTGGCTTTAAAATAAGTGAAGGCAAACTGAGTAAGGGCATCGACTGCTTCTGTAATATATCCATTCCCGCTATACCGCGTATCCGCCCAATAGCCGATTTCAACCTTTGGCACCTCCCAGTTCATCCGATGAAAGCCGGTTGAGCCAACAAAGTGGCCGTCCTCCGACCGATAGATATGAAGGCGGATGTCTTCTCTGGCGATAAACTTTGCATAAGATTTTCTTACTCCCTCTTCTGTCTCTTCCAAGGCCGTATCTTTACGGGCAAAGGGAAGCCATTCTGCCAGCTCCGTTTTTGAGGCCATGACAGCCTCATAAACATCCTTCCCATCTCCTGGCATGCAAGGCCTTATGTATAATCTTTCAGATTCAATCTTCTGTGGGAAATCCATTAAAACAGCATTCAAATTCCTTTGCCTCCAATCCATTAAATTGTTTAGGATTATATCAGATCAAAAGCTGAAAGAATAGAATTTTCTGTCATATTATTCCGGATGATCTGCATAGAATCTAGTAAGCCAATGGGGAGGAAAAGAGAATGAAGAAAAAATCCGTAATACAAAATGCTGCAATAAGCCATATTAAGGAACATTCCTCAATCTATTTATTTATAACCATTCTATTTCTAATGGGAGTCATATTCGGGGCAATTGTGGTAAATAGTCTCAGCTTCAATCAGAAAGAGGATTTATTTTACTATTTATCGCAGTTCTTTGGACAAGTCAAGCAGGGACAGATCAGTGCCGACAGCGGTATGTTCTGGCAGACCGTCAGCCATAATATTAAGTATATCGGATTGATCTGGCTGCTTGGTATCTCTATTATCGGTCTGCCAATCATTTTAGTCCTGCTTTTTCTTAAGGGAATGGTAGTGGGGTTTACGGTAGGCTTCCTAGTGAACCAGATGGGCCTCGGAGGCTTTCTGCTGGCCATTGTGTCCATCTTCCCCCAGAATATCATTATCGTCCCGGTCTTTATCCTTATCACAACCCTGGCGTTATCGTTATCGATAAAGATTTTTAGACGGCTGTTCATGAAGCAGCTGGAGAAGCCCCTGAAGCCTGCAATCATCCGTTATTTCATCTGCCTTACCGCAGCTGCAGTATTCCTGCTTGCCGCAGGGGCATTGGAGACCTTCCTATCTCCCCACCTCATGAAAAGCGTCGTTAGTATGGCTAGTAAATGATAATCATTTTATTATGATAATAATTATAAAGTCTAGATTGTAATAATTATATTTTGACACTCCCTCTTCATTTGTTATAATAAAAAAGACAGCGGCGAGGGAGGGAGAAAGATATGGAAAGCAGAATAGAACGAATAAAAAAACTGTTGCATTCATCCAGTTATAAATTAACTCCTCAAAGAGAAGCTACCGTCCGTGTGTTGCTTGAGAACGAAGAGGATCATTTGAGTGCGGAAGATGTTTACCTCCTAGTAAAAGAGAAGTCGCCTGAGATTGGATTGGCAACAGTTTATCGAACTCTGGAATTGCTGACTGAATTAAAAATTGTGGATAAAATAAATTTTGGCGATGGCGTTTCCCGCTATGATTTAAGGCAGGAAGGCGCAGCGCATTTCCATCATCATTTGGTCTGCATAGAATGCGGGGCAGTGGATGAAATCCAGGAAGATCTCCTGGGGGATGTAGAAACAATCGTCGAACGGGACTGGAATTTCAAGATTAAAGACCACAGACTGACATTCCACGGAATCTGCCATAGATGTCAATCGAAAATGGAAGATGTGGAATTGACCGGACCGGCCTTGAAACTAACTTAACACTCATAAAAGCCTTTTCCGGACAGGAAAAGGTTTATTCATTTCAAGCTTCATCTGTTCCAGGTATAAATCTTATCCAAATTGGCATAGATTGATATATGGAAGGAACGGAGGGAGTATTATGAAGAGTTCGGCAAACTTGATTTTTCATACTGCAAAGGTATTTATATTATTTGTTAGTTTTACGGTCTTGTTTTATTTCGGGATGATTTGGTTAAACCAGGAATATGAGGATTACCATCGCTATGATGAGCCAAAGGGATCAGCAATCAAGGTATCAAACGCGGTCCATTCCTCGGATGGGAAGTGGTTTGACCGGCTTTTGCTGTTCTATAAGAACGGAGAATAAACATGCAGGACCAAATACAAGACTTTCTTCACTATCTGACCGTGGAGAGGGGACTTTCTAAAAATACCATCATATCCTATGAACGGGATTTAAATTCGTATATGAAGTATCTGATCAATGTGGAGCAGGTCAAGGACTGGAAGGCATGCAATCGGGTGAATATCATTCATTTTCTTTCCCACCTGAAAGGGCAGGGCAAGTCGTCCAAGACGCTTGCAAGGCATATCGCCTCTATACGCTCCTTTCACCAATTTCTGCTGCGTGAAAAAGCTGCAGATGAAGACCCTTCCGTACATATTGAAAGCCCGGCGCTTGAGAGGGCCCTGCCAAAGGTGCTGAGCATGGAAGAAGTTGAGGCGCTGCTGGATGCTCCTAAATCGGGGACTGCACTCTCCTTAAGAGACAAAGCCATGCTTGAGGTGCTGTATGCCACGGGAATGAGGGTCAGTGAGCTGATTTCCCTTGAGCTTTCCGATGTTCATACATCCATGGGATTTGTAAGATGTGTCGGAAAGGGGAATAAGGAACGGATCATCCCAATCGGCCAGGCGGCTTTAAATGCAGTGGAAGAGTATCTTTCAAAAGGCCGGGGGCAGCTTGTAAGCAAAAAAAATAAAACCAATTTCTTATTCCTGAATCATCATGGAAACAAGCTGACAAGGCAGGGGTTTTGGAAGATTCTTAAAAGGCTCGCAAGTGAAGCGAGCATTGAAAAAGAGCTTACACCCCATACGCTGAGACATTCATTTGCTACCCATCTCCTCATGAATGGAGCCGATTTAAGGGCCGTCCAGGAGATGCTTGGCCATGCTGACATCTCGACCACACAAATTTATACACATGTCACCAATGTCAGGCTTAAGGATGTCTATACCAAATTCCATCCAAGAGCATAGATTGCAAGCTTAATAGATCTAGCAGCCAGAGTTGTCATAAACGGGCTGCTTTTTTTATTATTTCTCTAATAAATAAAATTTATTTCGTAAAGAACTGCTGTTTTATTAAATGTTCTGTGAAATCATCAAATTATTAAAATAGGTTGATCTACGTTCCAGGTGCGACGCCGCAGGCTTAAAAGCTGAGGAGGCTCACCGCCCGCCCTGCGGAAAGCGAGCATCCTGTAACGGAAATTAACCTGCCTTTATAGCAGCATTCTACCTGGACATGTCAAATAAAAAGCTAGAATAGGATTTTTTTAGCAAATGTAAAGTTTTCATTGTGAAAACGGATGCTTATCGTATAAAATGAGGTTGTCAGACTTCTGACGTTTACATAGAGCTGCCAGAGTGAATGATCTGCTCGATGGGTATCATATTTATAACAACCCATAGTTTTTTAGAAATTGGAGGAGTTATATATGGAGCAAAAGATAAACTTTAAACGTGTATTCCTGATTGTCATGGATTCAGTAGGAATTGGGGAAGCGCCGGATGCAGAGAGGTTTGGAGATAAAGGGGCAGACACTTTAGGCCACATCGCAGAGCGGATGGATGGACTGAACATGCCGAATATGGCCAAGCTGGGCCTTTCAAATATCAGGGAAATTCAGGGGATTGAAAAAGCAGAGAAGCCGCTGGCTTTTTATACAAAAATGCAGGAGGCATCCAATGGCAAAGATACGATGACGGGGCATTGGGAAATCATGGGCTTGAATATCCAGAATCCGTTTAAAGTGTTTCCGGATGGATTTCCGGCGGGCCTCCTGAATGAGCTTGAACAAAGGACAGGCCGAAAAATCATTGGGAACAAGCCGGCAAGCGGGACGGCGATTCTTGATGAACTGGGCAAAGAACATATGGAAACAGGTGCCTTGATTGTTTACACATCGGCAGATTCTGTGCTTCAGATCGCTGCCCATGAAGAAATTGTTCCGCTGGACGAACTCTATTCAATCTGCAAAATTGCCAGGGAATTAACGCTTCAGGATGAATATAAGGTAGGAAGGGTCATCGCAAGGCCGTTTGTGGGCGAGCCGGGGAATTTCAAAAGAACGCCTAACCGCCATGATTATGCATTAAAGCCATTCGGCCGTACGGTCATGAACGAATTAAAGGATTCTGGCTTTGATGTTTTATCAATTGGGAAAATTTCCGATATATATGATGGAGAAGGAATTACCTCCTCTTTAAGAACCACTTCCAATATGGATGGCATGGATAAGCTGAATCAGACACTGGATATGGATTTTAACGGAATCAGCTTTCTGAATCTGGTAGACTTTGACGCTGCCTTTGGCCACAGACGTGATCCGATCGGCTATGGAAACGCTCTCGAAGAGTTTGACGCCAGGCTGTCGGAAGTATTAGAAAAAATGAAGGAAGATGACCTTCTGATGATTACGGCTGACCATGGAAATGATCCGGTCCATCCGGGAACAGATCATACCCGTGAGTATGTGCCGCTGATTGTATACTCCAAGCGCTTCAATGGAGGCAGGGAGCTTGAAATCAGGGAAACATTTGCGGATGCAGGGGCTACCATTGCAGATAACTTCGGTGTGAAGATGCCTGAATATGGAAAGAGCTTCTTATCTGATCTTAAATAAAAGGCGGTAGAGAGTATGTATGAAAAAATGAGAGCAGCAGCAGATTATTTAAAAGGAAAATTGACTGAAACACCTGAATTGGGATTGATTCTAGGCTCTGGCCTTGGTGTGCTTGCTGATGAGATTGAAAATGCGGTTACCATTCCATACAGCGAGATCCCGAATTTTCCTGTTTCTACCGTTGAAGGCCATAAAGGCCAGCTGGTGGCAGGCGACCTCTCCGGGAAGAAAGTAATAGCCATGCAGGGAAGATTCCACTTTTATGAGGGCTATTCCATGGATGAAGTAACGTTCCCTGTCCGCGTCATGAAGCTTTTGGGCGCAGAGAAAATCATTGTGACCAACGCGGCAGGAGGAGTGAATGAAAGCTTTGAGCCTGGTGATCTAATGCTGATTTCCGATCATATCAATTTCATCGGGACAAATCCTCTCATCGGTCCGAATAACAGTGATTTTGGAGTGAGATTCCCGGATCTTTCCGAGGCCTATTCAAAAGAGTACCGCAATATTGCCAGGAAGGCGGCAGACAGCCTGGGAATTTCATTAAAAGAAGGAGTTTACATGGGGCTTTCAGGTCCTACCTATGAAACACCTGCTGAAATTCGCATGCTGAGAGTGCTTGGCGGGGATGCGGTTGGGATGTCCACAGTACCTGAAGTCATCGTGGCGCGCCATTCCGGACTCTCCGTTTTAGGGATTTCCTGCATCACCAATATGGCAGCGGGGATCCTTGATCAGCCGCTTTCCCATGATGAGGTAATCGAAACGACTGAAAAGGTAAAAACAAACTTCCTGAACTTAATTAAAAAGATTGTTAGCGAACTACCATAATTAGATAAAGCGGTGATATAAAATGAGAATGGTTGACTTAATAGAAAAAAAACGGGATGGAGAAGCCCTTTCCACAGAAGAAATCAAATTTATCATCAATGGATACACAGACGGATCCATTCCGGATTACCAGATGAGCGCACTTGCCATGGCCATCTATTTTCAGGATATGACCCAGCAGGAGCGGGCAGATCTGACAATGGCAATGGTGGAATCCGGGGATCAAATTGACCTGAGTGCAATTGAAGGGATCAAAGTAGACAAGCACAGTACAGGCGGTGTGGGAGATACCACAACACTTGTACTTGGCCCTCTTGTTGCTTCGGTAGGTGTACCGGTTGCGAAAATGTCAGGCCGCGGCCTTGGACATACAGGCGGAACGATCGATAAGCTGGAATCCGTAGAAGGCTTCCATGTGGAGATCGAAAATCAAGAATTTATCAACCTGGTGAATAAAAATAAAATTGCCGTGATCGGCCAAAGCGGAAACCTGACACCGGCAGACAAAAAGCTGTACGCACTGCGCGATGTCACAGCTACTGTCAACAGCATTCCTCTTATCGCAAGCTCCATCATGAGCAAAAAAATTGCGGCGGGCGCAGATGCGATTGTACTGGATGTTAAAACGGGTGCCGGGGCATTTATGAAAACTCTGGAAGACTCACGTGCCCTTGCAGAAGCAATGGTCGGCATCGGGAATAACGTCGGACGCAAGACGATGGCCGTTATTTCAGATATGAGCCAGCCGCTGGGCTTTGCAATCGGTAATGCGCTGGAAATGAAGGAAGCCATCGATACGCTAAAAGGCAAAGGTCCGGAAGATCTAACAGAGCTATGTTTGACTCTTGGAAGTCATATGGTACTCCTGGCGGAAAAAGCCGCGGATCTTGAAGAAGCAAAAGCAAAACTCAAAAAAGCGATTGAAGATGGCTCAGGCTTGAAGTCGTTCAAGACATTCCTTGAATCACAGGGCGGCGATGCTTCAGTTGTGGACCATCCTGAAAGATTGCCGCAGGCACAATTCAAGATTGAGGTAGAAGCAGAGTCACAAGGCTATGTTTCAGAAATAACCGCTGATGAAATCGGTACAGCAGCCATGCTCCTTGGGGCGGGAAGAGCGACCAAAGAATCACAGATCGATCTTGGTGTAGGACTCATGCTCAATAAAAAAATCGGTGACAAGGTTGAAAAGGGTGACTCCCTGGTAACGATTTACAGCAATTTTGAAGATGTTGCTGAAGTGAAGCAGCTTCTGCTCGAGCATATCAAAGTGACAGAAAAACAGGTGCCAAAACCGACATTGGTTTACGGAGAAATCACCCTGTAAAATAAACGTTCTGCTTCGTATGAAGGAAGCAGAACGAGGCAGCAGGCAGGCCCGATTCAGTATCGGGTCTGTCTGCTGCCTTTTTATTAATGGACTTAAGGGAATGATCCGAAATTCAGGATCAATAATCCGTTTTTCAACTTTATTGGTCCGGTATAATCATTAAATGATCTGAAATGAACCAGCTTTAGCAATGGTCCGGTTTTATGGGGATTGATCGGTAAAGAGTTGAATTGATCCGCACTCTAATTAAATGATCTTAGAACCCGAGGAGTGATTCCAATTCACCGCTAACTGATCCAGCCTGCCGAAATATCCCCATCCCCTCCAAAATGAACGGGATAAAGCTCAATTCCGCCACATTTGCCGTCTTCATCACTTATAAAAAAGCCGAAAAAATAAAATTAAGCAAAGGAGGCTTGGAATGGTTTCATTCCAAGCCTCCTTTTGCTGTACTGCACCTGTTTGGACTAAATTTTTTCTCTAGTGCGATCTCAAGCACTCTAAAATACCAATAGCCGAGGACTGGAGGATAGGCCCTCTAAAGAAAAAAGCCAAACAGCCCTGTATATTTTTGTATAAAAAAGACTCAATTGGAAAAAATGAAGGCTGTTAGAAAAAAATGTTAAAAGCTGAAAAGTTCATGATAACTAGGAGGGCTTGGCATGAAACGCATTTTCACTGGAGCGCTGCTCTTTATGTTTGTATTGGGAATTGGACTGCCGAAGGCTGAAGCGGCGGAATCATCCACCGAACTGGCTTCTGATGCACGCTCAGCGGTATTGATCGAAAGGGATACCGGAAAGATTTTATATGACAAGGATTCAAATGTTGAACTTCCGCCAGCGAGCATGACCAAAATCATGACTATGCTGCTGATTATGGAAGCCGTCGATAAAGGGAAGCTGTCACTTAATGAGAAGGTTAGAACGAGTGAGCATGCTGCGTCTATGGGAGGATCGCAGATTTTCCTGGAGCCGGGTGAGGAAATGACAACAGAGCAGATGCTGAAAGGGATTGCGATTGGGTCCGGAAATGATGCAGCAGTAGCAATGGCGGAACGAATCGGCGGTTCAGAAGAAGCTTTTGTCGGGATGATGAACAAGAAGGCAAAAGAACTTGGGATCAAGCATACAAAGTTTCAAAATGCAACAGGGCTGCCTGTCAAGGATCATTACAGCACCGCCTATGATATGGCTGTCATGGCAAAGGAACTCCTGAAATATGAAGGGAAAATCACTAGATTCACCGGGAAGTATGAGGATTATCTGCGCGAAAATACGGATAAAAAATTCTGGCTTGTTAATACAAATAGACTCGTTAAATTCTATCCGGGGGTGGATGGGCTGAAAACCGGCTTTACCCAGGAAGCGAAATATTGTCTGACGGCAACCGCAAAAAAGGACAATATGCGTGTCATTGCTGTGATCTTTGGCGCCCCTTCTCCAAAGGAAAGAAATACGCAGATCACGAAGATGCTTGATTACGCATTTTCACATTATCAGACCTATCCTGTGTATAAACGCGGAGAAAAGCTTGCGGAAGCCTTTGTAAGTAAAGGAGCCAAAAGCAGAGTTACTGGGGTGACTGGAGAACCTGTATCCATATTAACGAAAAAGGGTGAGTCCAAAAAAGGCATCAGCAAGAAAGTGGTCATGAACTCAAACCTGAAGGCACCGGTTGAAAAAGGGGACCGGATTGGAACCCTGATGGTCCAAAAAAACGGAAAGACGATTTCAAAGTCAGCCATCATCGCCAATACTACGATCGAGAAAGCAGGATGGTGGAAAAATTTTAAACAATCCTTTGGAATGTTTACTGGCAGCCACTAATGTCAAAAAAAAGTGCAATCAGACAAGTTTAGAAGAAACACCACTAGTTTTGTCAGCCTAGAAGGAGAATCAGCCTGAAATCTAGAATTTGACTCACTATAAGACAGATAAGGAGGCTGTAAATAGTGAGTCTTGAGATCGAGCAGGAAATCAGGGACAATATCCTCTGCATCCGCTTAAGCGGTGAATTGGATCATCATTCGGCGGAGGATTTGAAAAACCGGGCTTCCACAGCCATTGTGAAGCACAATATCAGACATATTATATTAAATTTGGAAGAATTATCGTTCATGGATAGCTCAGGACTTGGGGTAGTGATGGGCAGATATAAACAGATCAAGCAAAACCACGGCGAGATGATAGTCTGTGCTATTTCTCCGCCAGTAAAGCGGCTTTTTGAGATGTCCGGGTTATTGAAAATTGTTAAACTGGAATTATCAGAAGAAAATGCTTTGCAAAAATTGGGGGTTGCTTAAATGAAAAATGTAATGAATCTGCAGTTTTCCGCCCTGAGCCAGAATGAATCTTTTGCGAGGGTAGCCGTTGCAGCCTTTATCGCACAGCTGGATCCCACGATGGATGAACTGACGGAAATTAAAACGGTTGTATCTGAAGTCGTCACAAATTCCATCATCCATGGCTATGAGAATGATCCGGAAGGCATGGTTTATATCTCCGTGTCGATTGACGACAGCACCGTGGAGCTGACCATTAGGGATGAAGGGGTCGGCATTCTAGATGTAGAGGAAGCCAGGCAGCCGCTTTTCACAACAAAGCCGGATCTGGAAAGATCGGGAATGGGCTTTACCATCATGGAGAATTTTATGGACGAGATTTCTATCATATCCCATACAGGTGAAGGAACAATAATTCGGTTGAAAAAGCAATTAACTAAAAGCAATGCTTTTTGCAATTAAGGAGACTTGCATATGGATGTGGAGGTCAAGAACGACAATAACAGGACGCATTTGAAGGATGAGGATGTCAGGGATTTAATTCAGCGCAGCCAGGATGGGGATCAGTCGGCAAGGGATACGATTGTACAGAATAACCTGCGGCTTGTATGGTCTGTGGTTCAGCGCTTTTTGAACCGCGGCTATGAGCCGGATGACTTGTTTCAAATAGGCTGCATCGGCCTTTTAAAATCTGTGGACAAATTTGATTTATCATTTGATGTGAAATTTTCCACCTATGCTGTACCGATGATTATCGGTGAAATCCAGAGATTTATCCGTGATGATGGAACGGTCAAGGTAAGCCGTTCACTAAAGGAAATGGCCAACAAAATTCGCCGGGCAAAAGACGAGCTTTCGAAAAAAGCAGGGCGTGTACCTTCTGTCAATGAACTTGCCGAATATCTTGGCTTTACACCGGAGGAAATCATCATGGCTCAGGAAGCGAGCCGTTCTCCATCATCCATCCATGAAACTGTATTTGAAAATGACGGCGACCCTATAACACTCCTAGACCAGATTGCAGACACAAATGAAACAAAGTGGTTTGATAAAATAGCTTTAAAAGAGGCAATCTTAGAGCTGGACGAACGCGAAAGACTGATTGTCTATTTAAGATACTACAAGGACCAGACACAATCTGAAGTGGCCGTCAGACTTGGAATATCCCAGGTCCAGGTATCAAGGCTTGAAAAAAAAATATTAAAACAAATGAAAATCCGCATGGATGAATAATGGAATAGAAAATTGCCGGGATTTTAGAAGGCAATGAGTAAGGATAGATGGAGCAAATATACTCCGTCTATTTTTTTGCGGTTTTTGACATGCGCCATAACAATCCCAAAGGCAAAGAAAGGAAGCTGGTTATAAAGAAGACAAATATCATTCTTTCTAATGACATAACATAGGAAGTGATTTTTTTAAAAAATTTTCTTTACCACTAAATTTGTTTAAAAATCCTGTTGATTGAAGTGGAAAGCGAAGTACCTGGAACGGAAATCAACAGCTCCATTCTAAGATGTCATAATCCAATTCTTGGTTCAGTAAATGATTTTTCTACATAATCCCATTTAAAAGATAAATACTAAAGCATATAAGTTCTTTATGGGCAGGATGTGCAAAATTATGGACAATATCGTATATGTAAGAATGCGCCACAGGGTGGAAGTGAAGGACCTTAAAGAAGTTAAAGTAAAGGATATTGCTATTTTGATTGGGAGCGAAGATCTTTTAAACAAGATAGAGAATATCGTGGTCCATCGCATCATGCCAAAGGATCAGAATCTGGTGATCATAGACTGTTCAATGATGATCCAAAGGATTTTAGCACAGGAGCCCCAGGCTGAAATTCAAAGCATTGGACCCTCCCAAACCATTTTGGAGATTATACTTAAGGAAAGAAAACATTCAACCATCCTCTTTGTCCTGGTGTGGATTCTATTATTTGTGGGAGGTGCCATTGCCATCATGAATTTCCATGAAGATGTGAGTATGCAGGCAGTGCACCAGAAGCTTTATAGACTGATTACAGGAAGGGACGTCAAAAAGCCCCTGATTCTGCAAATTCCCTATTCCCTTGGATTGGGTGCAGGAATGATTTTATTTTTCAATCACTTTTTTAAGAAGAAATTCAATGAAGAGCCAAGCCCGCTTGAAGTAGAAATCTTTAATTATCAGCAGGATCTCGACCGGTATGTCATCATGCATGAAAATAAGGAGAATATTAAGCATATCCGTGATCATTAGCATATTGGCGGTGATTCTTGTGGGTCTGGCGGGCGGCCTGGCAGTAGGCACCGGATTTGTCGCTTTTTTGACCGTTCTGGGTATCGTGCCGAGATTGACACAGCTCACCAAAACTGTCACGAAGGCAAGGTATTATGAATGGGCGGTTATTCTTGGGGCAGCAGCGGGCGGCTGGTTCAGCCTCCGAGATCACACATTCCATCTTCCGCCTCTTATATTGGCGGGTATCGGCACTGCAAACGGTGTTTTTAATGGGATGCTCGCAGCCGCTCTTACAGAAGTAATGAATGTGCTGCCGATCCTTTCCAAACGGATCGGGGTGCAAGAGAAAATCATTTATTTGATGATGGCTATTGTACTGGGGAAAGTTGCCGGTTCCCTCTTTCAATGGCTGTATTATGTGGATTTATAACAGGCTGAACGGCCGAAAGAAGGAAAGGACATTTCTATGGCGGATAAGCGAAAGATCATCATAATTACAGATGGCGATGAATATGCCAAACGCGCTGTAGAAAGAGTGGCACGTGATATTGGCGGCCGGTGCATCTCTCTTTCTCACGGAAATCCAACAGCACTGACAGGAAGAGAAATCCTTCAGTTAATTAAAATGGCTCCCTATGATCCTGTGCTGGTCATGTTTGATGACAGCGGTCTGGTTGGGGAGGGACCGGGAGAGCTGGCCTTAAAATACATAGCCCGCCATCAGGATATTGAAGTGCTGGGCCTGATTGCCGTCGCGTCCAACACGAGGCAGAATGAATGGTCAAGGGTCCATGTATCCATAGACAGAGAAGGTGAAATCATTCCCTATGGAGTGGACAAAAATGGACTCCCGGAGATCGAAATGGGAATGATTCATGGAGATACCGTATATTGCATTGATCAATTAGAAATTCCCATCGTGGTCGGAATAGGAGACATTGGGAAGATGGATGGAAGAGACCATGCTGACAAGGGATCCCCTGTCACAAGGAAAGCGGTCGAGCTGATCCTTGAAAGAAGCGGTTATAATGAAAGCCTTTATGGCACTCCTTTTATTGACGAAGGAAGGGACGAATTACAATAGCCTGGTAAATGGATGTTGCTGAAAAGTGAATTGTATGATAACTTAGGGAATAAATTATTCTTAATTAAGGAACTATTTACGCGAATAAAAAGGAAATACTTACAAGTCAGCTGTAACCTTATCATTGGTACAAGGATATAATAAAGAAAAAGGGTCAGGCTCCCTTTATAATTCAATGGGCCCGGCCTTTTTTTAATAGAGCAAACAGCCTCTGTGAGCATAGAAGGGAAGAGAAAAGATGTATTATTACGGTACAAGCAGAGTGAACGATAATAATTCCTTAGAAATTGGCGGAGTGGATACCTTACAATTAGTATCGAAATACGGTTCTCCTCTATATGTGTATGACGTAGCCCTGATCCGCGAAAGAGCAAGAGGCTTCAAAGAGACATTTGAAAAAATGGGAGTCAAAGCCCAGGTGGCCTATGCCAGCAAAGCATTCTCTTCTCTTGCGATGATTCAGCTTGTAGAAGAAGAGGGGCTTTCCCTTGATGTGGTATCGGCCGGGGAGCTCTATACGGCTATCAAAGCAGGATTCCCCAGACAGAAGATTCATTTCCATGGGAATAATAAGAGCCGGGCTGAACTGACCATGGCATTAAATGAAAATATAGGATGTATCGTAGTAGATAATTTTTCAGAATTGTACCTTCTGGATGACCTATGCCGGGAAATGAATAAAAAGGCAGCCATCCTGCTGCGGGTGACACCGGGCATAGAAGCTCATACCCACGATTATATTTTGACAGGACAGGAAGATTCGAAATTTGGATTTGATTTAATGAACGGACAGGCAGAGCAGGCCCTGGAATATGCCATTCAGTCAAAATCCCTTACCCTATTGGGCATCCATTGCCATATTGGATCCCAAATCTTTGAAACGACAGGTTTCATCCTTGCCGCAAGAAAAATTATTGAGCAATTGAAGGGCTGGCATAGGAAATTCAATTATGAGCCGCAGGTATTAAACCTTGGCGGCGGCTTTGGGATTCGTTATACGAAAGATGACGACCCGCTGCCGGCATCTGTTTATGTCGAAAAAATAGTCACAGAGGTAAAGGAGCAGATAGCAGGCTCCGATTTAAAAATGCCCGAAATCTGGATTGAACCTGGCCGCTCGCTGGTCGGAGATGCAGGGACCACTCTGTATGAGCTTGGATCTGTGAAGGAAGTTCCGGAAATTCGCAAATACCTGGCGATAGATGGGGGCATGAGCGACAATATACGCCCGGCGCTATACGATGCCAAGTATGAAGCGGTATTGGCAAACAGGCCGTTGGATACTCCGGAAGAAGTGGTGTCCATTGCAGGGAAATGCTGTGAGAGCGGTGATATGCTCATTTGGGACCTTCCGCTGCCAAAAGCAGAGGCAGGAGAAATTCTGGCCGTATTTTGTACTGGTGCCTATGGTTATTCTATGTCGAATAATTATAACCGGATCCCGAGACCTGCTGTTGTATTTGTGGAGAACGGGGAAGATCAGCTGGTAATAGAACGGGAGTCCTTAGATGATTTAATCAAACACGACAGACCGTTAAAGCAAAAAGCCGTAAAATAATTCATAAAAAAAGCAGCGGCAGGCTGCTTTTTTATTATGAGAATAATGACTTAATCGCATCAATTAAACTTATAAAAAATTGTTTGAGTTTTTCCAGGAAGCTTTGGCCTTCATCCGATTTCAGATAGTTGCTGACAACATCCTTTGCTTTGTTCAGCTGGTGGCCGACCTTGCTCCAGTCAATGTTCAGGTCCTTCAGTTTTTTGAAAAGATCTACCAGGCTTTGAAGCTGCTGGTCTGTCAAGGTAATGCCAAGATCCTTGGCTGCTTTTTCAATGATGGTCCGGATATCATCCTCATTTTTCGGCGGGTTTTTGGCCATTTCCTCTTTAATTCGGGTGATCAGGGCGGCGGCTTTATCCTTTCCGACCTCATCCCCTAGCTGAGCGGTTTTGACCATCTCTTCATTAGCCGCCTGCTTGACATCTTCAGGTATCGTTTTATCAGCAGTGATTTCGTAAGCTTTAATCATGCCTGTTAAAGCAGCAGTCCCAGAAACAGGAAATGGAGCTGTGATTTGAATATCGGCATCTTTAATCCCTGCTGTTACCAATGCATTAATATACATTTCCTTCGTTACCCAGGTAATGTTTTTGGTGTGGACGGACAGACCGGATCCGCTCTGTCCAAGCGTAATGGCCGACGAAGACAGTGCCTTTGTTCCGATCAGACGGGAAGAAATATATTTTCCAAGATATTTATGTTCTTCATCATTTGAAACTGTAACTGTTTCGACATTATCGGGCACCTTAAATTCGGCGAGGATCGCTGACTTTTGCTGTTCTGTAAGGTTTTCGCCCAGAGTTACGATCTGGTCGCCGGGCGCCGCATCGGCAAAGGCTTTTAAAGGCATGACAGCCATCGCAAGCGCAATGGCGCCAGCCAGCCATTTCATTTTAAGTAGTTTCATAGTAATCCTCCTCTAACTATATAGACGGATAAAAAAGTAAAAGGATTCACTTTTTGAAAAGCAGCTTTTAAAAGGCCGCTTGTATGTTTATTCTTTCATCCAAAATTGCGGACCTGCTTTTGCACCCATCTTAAAAAAGCCATCTGTACTATAAATCATTTTCCTTAGTAGACTAACATTTTTTTTGCAAACCGGAAAGAAAAAACTAAAAGGCAGGTAAATTATGGAGAAAAAGGATGGATTATATATCGGTTTAAAGAAGAAAATGTTGAATAAGGATTTTAATTTTTGTATGATTAAAACGAGTTAAGAAGAAATTAAGTATTAATAGGATTGTGCCTGGCCCCCAGCAGGAAAGATACTATGATGATGCTGCAGCAGCTGCCTGCCGCTGCTCTAGAAGCAACCACCTTTAATAACGAGGGATTATTTGATGCTTATAAAATATAAGAAAAGCTTTGAGAAGATTGCCATGGGCCTTCTCTCTTTCATGCCAAATGAGAAGGATATTAAAAAGCTTCAGTCCACTATGAAGCTATACGAAACAGACGAGAGATTTCTGCTGTTTCTGTGGAAGCAGGAAGAAATTCAAGGACTGATCGGAGTTCAAATGTTAAGCGATACGGAATTAGAAGTTCTGCATATTTCTGTAAATCCGCCATATAGGAAACAGGGAGTCGCAAAAAGCATGGTCCAAGCCATGAAGAACCAATTTCCGGATAAAAAGATTGTTACGAATGAATTGACAGCAGGCATAGTCGGAAAGTGCCATATTGATTAAGAACCTAATAGGGGGCGGCTTTTTTTGCCCGCTCCCCCTATCTTTTTACATCCCCCTGATTTCGCCTTTTTTCAAGCTGCCGATTTCTTTCCTCAATGACGACCGACCGGTCACGGATCCTATGTTTATGGACAAGAATGTCCTGGGACAGGTCACTGGGCGATCCCCATTGCAGGGCCTTTTTCCTGCAGGCCTCCTGGCATAAAAGGAGAAGACGGCTGTTTTGAATGGGAAGGTTCACGCTGTGATATTCCCCTTTATTTAAAATGGATTCCTTCAGTCCATTTAACATCTCCAGTAATAGATGATGGCTGATTCCAAGCTCTGTTACCTGTTTCTTTTCTTGGATGAACCGTTTTTCGGCGCTTCTGAGGGATTTGATGGCCCCATTACGATTGTCTCTTCTGAAATGATACTGCGAAACAGCCAACTGGATAAAAGCCACCCAGACAGGATTGCGGTCCTTTGCCGGCTGATTCTTCCAATACTCCTCTAATATCTCATGGCATTCAAAATAATCACGGGTACAATGAAATTCAACTAAAAATTGAATATATTCCGGTGGATAGCTCATGTAAACTTCCTTTCTTTGGCAGCTATGTAAATGGTCATGCCAGGCCTTAAGCCTTTCTCAGCCCCTGCATTCCTTTGGATTGTCCTTGCCATTCCTTTGGATTGTCCTTGCTGCTCATTTTATCATAGAATAATCAGGAACAGAATGTACCTTAGCCCTGGAAAGCCAGTTAGGTACAGTACGAGGGAATCCCTGTTTTTTTTGCATTTCCAGCCGGTAATTTTGCCTAATGTATTGGAGATTTGGCCGTTTATCCTCTATACTAGGATTAGTTTATCATTGATGATGGAATTTTAAGAAGAAAATCTGGTGAATTATATGATTTATAGTGTTAAGACAGAAGCTTTCGAGGGCCCGCTGGATTTATTGCTTCACTTGATCAACAGGCTCGAAATCGATATATATGATATTCCCGTTGCGAAGATTACGGAGCAGTATCTCGGATATATTCATGCCATGAAAGAGCTTCAGCTGGATGTCGCCAGCGAATATCTGGTGATGGCTGCAACTCTTTTGGCAATTAAAAGTAAAATGCTTCTTCCAAAATATGAAGAAGAAAGCTATGATCACGAAGATGCATACGACCTTGAGGAGGACCCTCGTGATGAATTGGTCGAAAAGCTATTGGAATATAGGGCATATAAGAATGCCGCTTCTGAATTCAAGGAGCTTGAACAGGACCGTTCCCTGGTCTTTACCAAGCCGCCGAGTGATTTATCTGAGTATGCATCAAGTGCGGAGCCTGAAAAGCTGGAGCTTGATGTAACTCTATATGATATGCTTGGAGCCTTCCAAAAACTGCTAAGAAGGAAAAAAATCCAGAAGCCGATCACGGCAAAAATTGAGAGACAGGAAGTATCCATAGAAACTAGAATGAAGGATATCATGGACTTCCTTGCCAGTTCGGCAGCAAGGAAAGTAAGCTTTTACGATTTGTTTCCCTTACCGGAAAAACAGCATATCGTCGTGACCTTTGTGTCACTGCTGGAATTAATGAAGCTTAGGAACATAATTGTCGAACAGGATACCAATTTCTCCGAGATCTATGTTGCAGCTAAGGAAGGTGTAGTAGCAGTTGGAAGTTAGTAATAAAGGAATACTGGAATCCTTGTTATTTGTAGCAGGGGATGAAGGTCTGTCATTAAGTCAAATATCAAGGGTAATGGAAATCACCGAAGATGAGGCAGAGGAATTATTGGAAGAGTTAAATGGAGAATACAGCTCTTCGAACCGAGGGATTCACATCCTCCAAATGGCTGGGGTTTATCAGCTTGCAACGAAAAAAGACTGCTCGGATTATCTGAAAAAGCTTGTGGAATCACCAGGTGTTCAAGGGCTTTCACAGGCTGCCTTGGAAACGCTGGCCATCATTGCCTATAAGCAGCCCATTACCAGGGCTGAAATAGAAGATATCAGGGGTGTCAAGACGGAAAGACCGCTTCATACGCTGGTATCAAAAGGGCTGATTAAAGATGTCGGCAGGGCAGAAGGAGCCGGCAGGGCCTATCTATATGGAACCTCTAAAGAATTCCTGGATTATTTCGGCCTTAACACTCTCGATGAGCTGCCTGAGCTGAAGGAAGAACAGGATAGCTTTGAAGACGGAGATGCCGACCTGTTTTTTGGCAATATGAATAACAGGGACTAATGACATAACTTTCTGAATTTGGTAAAATTAAATCCAAGGGAATACCTCTTCCGGAAGGAGAATAGTATGCTGATAAAAAGGTGTATAGGGTATGAATTGGAAAAGGAGCTTCCGACCACTTCTGAAGATTTCTTTAATCGGTCAGAAGTCCATTATGTGGATGAAGGGAAAGAAAAGTCTCTGAGCGTTCTTTATGTCAGGACATTTGATAGTGCCTTCTTTGAATGGCTTTCCATCCAGGAGGGCCCCGTTTTTACAGCAGCCGGCAGGGATGTTCATGTAAAAGATCTTGCTGCCCTTGCCGCTCTCGTCAAAAATCCGGCATTCCACAGCAGGAAAAGAGTATATATAAATCAAGAAAAAGCTTTTATTGAGTTATTTAAAGGAATGGACTTGCAGGGATTCGCCAAGGTGTTTGAAAGGATGGAAGATTCGGGGTACATCCTGTCTCCAAAGGATTTTATTTCGCAGACCACAGTTAATTAATAAAGAAGGGTGCAGTGAACAATGGCCAATACTATAATCCAATCTCAGCTCGAGGACGTAAAATCCTTTTTACAGACATCCATTATACATATAGAGGACTACTTGAATGCCACCACACTCAACTCCATGCAGGCTGAAAAGGCAGGAGACTCTGACTATTATAAGGCATTATTGTCTGCAATCAGGAAATTGGCTGTCTATAGTGAAGAAAACCTTGAGGCTTGCAGAGTCGTTCTTCAAAATGAAGTGTTTCATAAAGCTGCTGCCGAAAAAATATTATATAGAGTATATCATCAGGTAGTAGAGGAATTCTTTTCTCCCAAATCCGACTGCTGGTTTGAAGACAGCCGGTCTGCCTATACGGGGAAAAACTCCATTAAATTCAGAATGGAACATCCCGGCTCCATGTCTGACCTGGTCAAACAGCTGGAGTCAGCATTTCAGGCTGTAAGGGAAGAACTGGAGTTTTATGAGACAGATTACCGAACTAAAATGATTCAATCCAATTAACTAGAATGCGAGTCAGCCTTCCTCTTTAAATGGGGAAGGCTGTTTTGCGTTTTTGCCAGCATAACCATGAGTGAGCATCATACGATTACTATGGGAGGTGTAGAGATGTCTCACTATAGAAAATATGCAAATGATGTTTCCAAATGGGTAAAAGCAATTACGGACACCGATGCGGGCAGGGCGGCGATCGCAAATCCTGTGCTGTATGACATTGCAAATAATGTAAGAGATCTGGCATGGCAGCTTGAATCAAGGGAACCACAAATGGAGGAAATACTTGAACTTCAAATGAGAGCGGAAATACTTACGGAAAAATTAGCGAGCGTTAAGCCGGAAGGCTGGGAACGGAACGGAGTGGGAATAGGAGAACACAGGCTGCCTCCCCTGCCTTTTGCCTATGATGCTCTGGTTCCGGTCATATCCGAGGAAATCATGCGCCTCCATCACGATAAGCATCATAAAACCTATGTGGATGGATTGAACAAAGCGGAAAAAATGATGGCCTTGGCCAGAAGCCAGAATGACTATACCATGCTTAAGCATTGGGAAAAAGAAGCAGCGTTCCATGGATCTGGACATTACCTTCATACAATTTTTTGGGAGATCATGAATCCGAAAGGGGGAGGGACACCGCAGGGAGCTCTGCTCAGACAAATTGAAAAGGACTTTGGTTCCTTTAACGCCTTCAAAAGCCACTTTAGTGAAGCGGCCAAGCAGGTGGAAGGTGTCGGCTGGGCTTTACTAGTGTGGCAGCTCCGATCCCGGAAACTGGAGGTCCTTCAATCCGAATTTCATATGAACCTCACACAGTGGGACACCATCCCAATAGTGGTGCTGGATGTTTGGGAACATGCCTACTATCTTCAATACAAAAATGTAAGGGCTCAATATGTGGAGAATTGGTGGAGAGTTGTATTCTGGCCGAATGCAGAAGCCCGTTTTGTCAAGGCAAGGCAGCTTGAATGGGTGCCATTTTGAGAAACAAAATGCTGTGAACCGTGACGTGTGTCGTGTGTCTGCATGCGTCTTTTTTTTTAGCTGTTTTCGCAGTGCAGTTTCCGCTTTTTCAATGCAGCAAAAAAGACATAAATGGTCTATCCTTTTATTGCCTTCGCAGTTAAACTTCAATAAATGGCTGTCTGATGGATAGTAGTGTTTCTGAATAAGTTTTGGATTCAAACACCACATTCAGAACGGAAATCAACCTCTATTTCTTACATGCGGCAAGAGCAGCCGCCTGCCCCTTATTAGATTTTGGTCATAACCCTTGTCCGACTGCATAAACTTGTACAAAACATAAAAGGGCGGTCGTTATCATGAAGATTTTACATAAATCTGTCATCATTCTGGTCTTATTCGGTCTCGTCGCTTCTGCAGTGCCGAAACGGGCTGAAGGGGCGGGAATATCGGTGAGTGCAAAAAGTGCCGTTTTAATGGAACAGAAAAGCGGAAGGGTTTTATATGCCAAAAATGAGAATGAACCGAGAAGAATTGCCAGTATTACAAAGATCATGACGGCAATAGTTGCAATTGAATCCGGAAAAATGCAAAAAACGGTCACCATCAGCCATACAGCAGCCGGGACAGAAGGATCATCCCTTTATTTGAAGCCCGGACAGAAAATGAAGCTGGAGGACTTGGTATACGGGATGATGCTCCGGTCTGGTAACGATTCAGCAGCAGCGATCGCCGAATATGTCGGCGGGAGTCTAGAAGGATTTTCGTACTTAATGAATAAAAAGGCAGAAGAAATTGGCATGCACCATTCCCATTTTTCAAACCCGCATGGATTAGACAACACGAAGGATCACTATTCCTCAGCCTACGATATGGCGCTGCTGACACGCTATGCGATGAATAATAAAGAATATAGAAAAATAGCCGGAACGAAGGTTCACAAAGCGCCCAACCCTTATGAAAACTGGGACTACACCTGGAAAAATAAAAACAGGCTGCTCACACAGCTTTATAAATATTGTACAGGAGGAAAAACAGGCTACACGAAAATGGCCAGGCGGACACTGGTCACGACTGCACATAAAGATGGGCTGGATTTAATTGCTGTCACTCTGAACGATGGAAATGACTGGGATGACCATAAAAGTTTGTTCGAGAGCGGATTTAAAAATTATGATCTAACGGCTCTTGCCCATTCGGGGGAGATCAAAGGCATCAAAAATAAAATATATAAAAATAATGTGTATCTAAAAAATGATTTCCTATTCCCCCTGACATCCAAAGAAGCAGATTCAGTAACTTCAAAGATTCGTCTTCTGAAGCCTAAAACAGGCTGGAAGGATAAGGAAGACATCCCCGAAGTCGTAGGGAAAATGAGTTTTTATCTGGAAGGTAAAAAGATTGGCAGCCGCAATATCTTCTATGGGAAGCTAAATGTAAAGCCCACCCTGCTCCAAAGCTGGAAAACCATGCTGTCTGCGGCACTGGGTATTCAAAATGGTTAATTATATCTGGGTAGGCATGACACTGATAGGGATCATTTTTGCCATGATCAACGGAACGATGGAGCAGGTCAATGAGGCTGTCTTTAAAAGCGCAAAGGAAGCTGTTACGCTCTGCATTGGGCTAATCAGTATATTGGTTTTTTGGCTGGGCCTGATGAGGGTCGCAGAGGAATCCAGGCTCCTGGAGAAGGTATCGCTCCTCGTCAGACCGCTTGTCAGGCGCCTCTTTCCTGAAGTTCCGAGCTCACATCCCGCCATGGGATATATTGTTTCAAATATCATGGCGAACCTGTTCGGGCTTGGAAATGCTGCCACTCCTCTGGGCATCAAAGCGATGGAGCAGCTGAAAAAATTAAATGGCGGGAAAACCTCAGCCAGCAGGTCCATGATCACCTTTCTGGCGATTAATACTTCCAGTATCACTTTGATTCCGGCTACTGTCATAGCCATCCGGATGAATTACCATTCCGCATCGCCGACCGACATTGTTTTTCCTACCCTTATTGCCACCATCATTTCGGCAGCCGGCGGTATTCTGATCGACCGATACTTTTATTATAGAAGAAAGCGAAAAGGGAGGGAGTAGGATGCAGTGGCTGAATTCTATTTCACTGTGGATCATTCCTCTGTTAATTGGATTTATCCTGATCTATGCCGTAATAAAGAAAGTCCCGGCCTATGAAAGCTTCGTCGAAGGAGGCAAGGAAGGGATAGGAATGGCTTTCTCGATCATCCCATTCTTGGTAGGGATGCTTGTAGCGATTTCCATTTTTCGGGCATCAGGAGCCCTCGATGCATTTGTTGATCTTCTCCGCCCCTTTCTTGATAAGATTGGAGTCCCTTCCGAAATCCTTCCTCTGGCCATAATAAGGCCTATATCGGGGAATGCAGCCCTGGGTATGACCAGCGATCTCATTGCGGTCCACGGTCCCGATTCCTATATCGGGCGCTTGGCCGCCACTATTCAGGGAAGTACAGACACGACTTTTTATGTATTGACCGTCTACTTTGGAGCAGTCGGAATTAAGAAAATGGGAGACGCGCTAAAGGTGGGGCTGCTGGCGGATCTTGTAGGAATAGCGGCAGCCATTCTTGTTGTCACCTTTTTTTTCGGATACTAAAACCCAATGATGAAAGGTTTTTTTGGAGCTGGAGCATTTGCCTTCGTGGAACATGCTTTTAGCTCCTCTTTGTTTTTTTGCGTAAATATGTCATAATTGTGTATCGCATGCAAAAGTTATGTAGAAGTAAGTTGAAAAGGATGAATGAACATGGAGCGATTACAAAAGGTTATAGCTCATTCCGGCGTTGCCTCCAGAAGGAATGCGGAAAAATTGATATTAGAAGGAAAAGTTAAGGTAAACGGCAAGGTTGTCAAGGAATTGGGCACAAAGGTCGGCCCTAATGATAAAGTGGAAGTAAACGAAGTGCCCCTTCAAAAAGAAATTCCGGTTTATTTCCTCCATTATAAAGAAAGAGGAGTCATCTCTGCTGCAAGTGATGATAAAGGAAGAAAAACAGTGGTTGATTTCTTTCCGGAAGTGGAGGAAAGAATCTATCCCGTTGGAAGGCTGGATTATGATACCTCAGGACTGCTTCTGCTGACAAATGACGGAGAATTTGCGAATTTATTGATGCATCCGCGAAATGAAGTAGAAAAGGTGTATGTTGCAAAAATCAAAGGAATGATCCTTCGCGAAACGGTAAGGAAGATTGAAAGAGGAATTAAACTGGAAGACGGTATGACTGCACCGGCTAAAGTGAAGGTTCTTTCTGCCGATAAGAAAAAAGGGACGTCCATCGTAGAAATCAGCATTCATGAAGGGAAAAACAGACAGGTCAGAAGAATGTTCGAAGCTGTCGGACACCAAGTCATGAAGCTGAAACGCGAAAGATACGCTATGCTTGATTTGAGCGGCCTTCAGCCTGGAGATTCAAGGGAATTGACTCCTCATGAAGTGAAGCAGCTGCGGACGCTTGCACAAAGCACTGGAAAGAAATCTTGATTTGTTTCCAGGCTTTGTGATGGAAAA
Organism: Peribacillus kribbensis DSM 17871; assembly: GCF_000430765.1. Lineage (GTDB taxonomy): Bacteria > Bacillota > Bacilli > Bacillales > DSM-1321 > Paraperibacillus > Paraperibacillus kribbensis. The sequence continues at coordinate 99,819 of NZ_KE387240.1, forward strand.
ATAATGGATAAGAAGAGCCCCGCAGACTGAAAAATGAGCAAGGGGCGAAGCGGCAGGGCTCTTCATTCTTACTTAAGGCCGTGCAGCTCTGCTGGCTGTTTAAGCGCTTACTTATATTGCGGGGCTTTGTCACAAACAATTCAAATAAATCGGATTTGTCTAACAATGTAAAATGTTATAATCTTTGGAGGGCCATATAAGAACATTGGGGGGGGAAAGGATGGCTAAGAAACAGCGGCTTGTGGTGCGGACAATCATTCTTTTATTGCTTGCAGCAGCCTTGGTTTATGCATTGTATGCCAACCTTACTAAAGATAAAACCAAACAAGTCAAAATGAATGCAGCTGCGCCTGATTTTGTGCTGACTGATATGAAGGGTACGAAACATCAACTTTCCGATTATAAAGGAAAGGGTGTGGTCCTGAACTTTTGGGGAACCTGGTGTAAACCATGTGAAAAAGAAATGCCTTACATGGACAGCCAGTACAAGGATTTCAAAGCCAAGGGAGTGGAAATTTTGGCCGTGAACGTAGGGGAATCCAATTATTCTGTCCAAAATTTCATAGATCAATATCATTTGAGTTTCCCGGTTATGATTGACAAAAAAAGTGAAGTCCAGAATGCTTATAAAGTAGATCCATTGCCCGTTACCTTTATTATTGATAAAACCGGTAAGGTGATCGACCAGTTTACTGGGAGTTTGAGTGAATCTCAAATTAATAGCTTTATGAACAGGATTAAACCTTAATAGGGAGTTTTACATATGAAGGAAGTAAAATGTGAATGCGGACACATAAATCCTGTTGGAACGGTTATATGTGAAGCATGCGGCAGAGTGATCGGGGATGGCGACGGCAGCGAAAAGCTTCTCGATATGCGTTACGAAGCAAGCCCCAGAAGATCACAGCATTACAACAAAACCATTGTCGATAAAATCTGGAACTTTTTCTCTTCTGTAAAAGTCGGCGTCTGGCTGATTGTCATCACGCTGGTCGCTTCGGCTGTCGGCACCATTTTCCCACAGGAAATGTATATTCCTCCAACCATACCTGCCGACCAATATTATAAACAGGAATATGGTACGCTTGGCCAGCTCTATTACCAGCTGGGCTTCGACAATCTATATAGCTCCTGGTGGTACATGATTTTGATCGCTTCGATCGGGATCTCTCTGGTGATCTGCAGTCTGGACAGGGTCATTCCGCTCTATAAAGCTCTTAAGAATCAGCGGACAGCTCCAAGGGAAGGCTTCCTGGAAAAACAAAGACTCTTTGGTATAACAGAGGACAGCGCAGACGGAGTGGACATTCCATCCATCAAACAGAATCTTGCTTCTAAGAGATATTCCATAAAGGAAGAAAACGGAAGCATCCTTGCTGAAAAAAACCGGTTTTCAAGGTGGGGTCCATATGTGAACCATATAGGGTTAATCATCTTCTTATTTGGCGCCCTCCTTCGATTTGTACCCGGCATGTATGTGGATGAAACACTCTGGGTTCGGGAAGGGGAAACGAAAGAGGTTCCGGGAACAGACGGAAAGCTTTATTTGAAAAACGAAAAGTTTATCCGGCAGCTTTATAATAAAAGTAAGGATGACCAGGTCTTTCAAGACGCATTAAAAAAGAATCCGGCCGTCATAAAAAACTTTCAAACCAATGCTGTTCTGTATGAAAAAAAAGGGGATACACTCCCAGGTGAGCAGCCGGAACTGAAAAAAGTGGAAACAGATAAAATCCAGGTGAACAGGCCATTAAAGTATAAACATTTTGCTTTTTACCAATCCGATTATAAGCTCGATGAAATGAATAAAATGAAGTTTAGATTGATAGATAAAAAGACTCAGACAAGCTTTGGCGGCCTGACCATAGATTTATATGATCCTAAAAAGGACTACAATCTTGGCAAGGGATACAGGGTTGAACTGTTAAATTATTTTCCGGATTTTGAGTTTGATGAAAACAGCGAACCGGTTACCAAGTCCAGGATCCCGAATAATCCCGCTTTTGTATTCAATATGGTCACTCCTGACAGGCCAAAAGGCGAAGCGAGCTTTGTGGCTATCCGGCAGACCATCGAACCTGAGGGGAATAACAAATATAAAATGGCCTTTAATGGAATTGAGACACAAAACGTAACCGGGCTCACGGTTCGAAAGGATATGACTCTCTGGTTCCTTGCAATAGGCGGAGCAATCTTTATGATTGGGGTAGTGCAGGGAGCTTACTGGAATCACCGAAGAATCTGGATTCAGAGAAAAAAAGGACAAGTATGGATTGCTGCGCATACAAATAAAAACTGGTATGGAATGAAAAGGGAGATACATTCGATATTGACTGGGACCGCTCTTCAGGAGCCAAAGGACCAGCTTGATGAGAAGTCATAAAAGGGGAGGCAGCAAACGTGGTTCAAATCAGCAGTAATTTATTGTACATTGCTTTTATTTTATACTTAATTGCAACTTTCTTCTTTGCAGGCTCGATTAAAATCCACTCTGACAAAGCAGCAAAGAAAACCAACCGCTGGTCTTTGATCGGAATCCTGATTACCATAATAGGCTTTGTTTCACAGGTTGGTTATTTTATAACGCGGTGGATAGCAGGCGGCCACGCACCCGTCAGCAACTTATTTGAATTCACCACGTTTTTTGGAATGATGCTAGTAGCTGCTTTTATTATCATTTATTTTATATACAAAACACCTGTTCTGGGAGTGTTTACCCTCCCGGTCGCTTTATTGGTCATTGCCTATGCAAGTATGTTTCCCAAGGAAATCACACCTTTAATTCCGGCCTTGCAGAGTGACTGGCTTCATATTCATGTAACGACTGCGGCGGCCGGGGAAGCGATTCTGTCCATCAGCTTTGCGGCAGGGCTGATCTACTTAATCAAGCATGTGGACCAGACAAGGAGAAGCCAAAGGACCTTCTGGCTGGAATTGACTCTATTTGGCTTAATTGCCACTCTTGGCTTTATAGCTGTTTCATCAGCTTTTTCTTCAGCTGGCTATGAGACGAAATTCAGCTGGGTCGATAAGCGGGGCAGCGATGCCGAGACGGTTTATCATATGCCTGCCTTAGTCGGTCCACACAAGTATGAAATGAAAACAAAGGGAAATATGGCACCTCTGGCTGAAATGCCTGCCATGGTCAATGCAGAAAAGCTGAACACAGTGATATGGTCGCTCTTTGGCGGAATTATCATCTATCTCATCATCCGTCTGGTTTCAAGGAGGAGGGTGGCAGCCCTTCTTCAGCCGCTTGTAAGGCGGATTGATTTAAACCTTGTGGACGAAATCGGTTATCGGTCCGTCTTGATCGGTTTCCCGATTTTTACACTGGGAGCCTTAATCTTTGCCATGATCTGGGCACAGATGGCCTGGACAAGGTTCTGGGGCTGGGATCCTAAAGAGGTATGGGCCCTTGTTACTTTCTTATTCTACGCAGTATTTCTCCATCTCCGCCTTTCTAAGGGCTGGCACGGAGAAAAATCAGCGTGGCTTGCAGTGATAGGCTTTGTGATTATCATGTTTAATCTGATCGCTGTAAATCTGGTCATCGCCGGCCTGCATTCTTATGCGTAATAACTAAGAAGCGTCCGGCTAAGGGGCTGCTTTTCGGACAACTTCCATATTGGACATCTAATGATAGTTAGAGTTGAATATGGAGATCCGGGGGCAGGCCCTTTTGTCTTTGTCAGGGGGAATAAGGACAAAAAACAAACAAAAGAGAGCAAAATCGCAAAACTTTTGTGCTTCAACTATAATAAAAGATATATAAAGATACTAATAATAGGGCTATCTCAGTTAACCCAAGAGAAGAAATGAGGGGGCATTACATAAATGGAAACAGATTATAGAATTCTTGTAGTGGATGATGAGGAGCGGATTAGGAGACTTCTCAAAATGTACCTTGAGAGAGAAGGCTATCAGATTGAAGAAGCAGAAAATGGAATAACTGCCCTCGAAATGGCGGTCGAGAAAGACTATGATTTAATTCTTCTTGATATTATGATGCCGGGAAAAGACGGGGTGGAGGTCTGCCGGGATTTAAGGGAGAAGAAACCGACTCCTGTCATTATGCTGACGGCAAAAGGAGAGGAAATAAACAGAGTCCAGGGTTTTGAAGCTGGAACAGATGATTATATTGTGAAGCCTTTCAGTCCAAGGGAAGTGGTTTTAAGAGTGAAGGCCATACTTAGACGGTCTTCCAATCATGGCTATATCCAGGCTGATACATCTACAAAGGATATTTTGGTTTTCCCGCATTTAAATATAGATAATGATGCGCATAGAGTGACAGCGGATGGGGTGGAGGTAACTCTTACACCGAAAGAATATGAACTGCTTTATTTCCTGGCAAAGTCGACGGATAAAGTGTTCGACCGTGAGCAGCTGTTAAAGGAAGTATGGCATTATGAATTTTTTGGTGATCTCAGGACCGTGGATACTCATGTGAAAAGGCTTAGGGAAAAGCTGAATAAGGTTTCCGAAAATGCGGCTAAAATGATTGTCACTGTCTGGGGAGTCGGCTATAAATTTGAGGTTGTGAATGGATGATTCTTTGGAGAAGTGTAGTAGGCAAGCTGTGGGTCACCATCCTGCTGCTTGTTTCATTTGTATTGTCGATCCTAACCGTACTAATGCTTGAGTTTTTTCAAAACTATCAAAAAAACCAGATGGAGCAGCAGCTTTCGGCGACTGCAGGAAGGATTGTGACCACTCTTCAGCAGAATAAAGAAGTGGAAACCACGTTGAAAATATCGTCAGAACTAGTGGGAGAATCCACAAAGGTCTTTGTGATGGAAGATGAGAATCATTATCTTGCTTCAAGGAATATCCACCAGCCCGGGAATATGCTTGCCTTTGTAAAAGAGAATTCAGATCTGTCCGGGGTGATAGACCAACATAAAGCCGTTAAAAAGCAATTGGAACTTCCGTTTAGGGGAGAGAAAGCTGCACCTGTCATTCTGATCGGGGTCCCTCTGGAAATCAACGGACAGCAGGGAGCCGTATTCCTGTATCAATCCCTAGAGGCCATGGAGGCAACCGTGCATTCGACAACGAAGGTGATCCTTTTAGCTGCAGGAGTGGCTGCAATCCTGACCACAATTTTTGCCTTCTTTTTATCCACCCGCATCACGGCCCCCCTCCGCAAAATGAGACAGGCTGCTTTTGAAGTGGCGAGAGGCAAGTTTGATACTAAGGTGCCGATTCTGACACATGACGAAATCGGCGAACTCGCAACAGCGTTTAATCAGATGGGGAAACAGCTGAAATTTAATTTGAATGCTTTGAATCAGGAAAAAGAAAATCTTGCAAGTATCCTTAGCAGTATGGCTGATGGAGTGATTACCTTTAACAGTGATGGAACCATCCTCGTATCCAATCCGCCAGCCGAGAGATTCCTCCAGTATTGGTACCAGGAAAAGGGCTTCATCCAAGGGACCCATGAAGCTGTCCCATCCGTTCTCATGAAGATGTTTGAGCAGGCAGTCGAGCTGGAAAGCGAACAGACAGGCGAAATCTCTATCCAGCGCCACAATTGGGTGCTCATTGTCAGTCCGCTCTATAATAATAAGTCCATCCGCGGGGCTGTGGCCGTCCTGAGGGATATGACAGAGGAAAGGCGGCTTGAAAAGCTCCGTAAGGACTTCATTGCCAATGTTTCTCATGAATTGAGGACTCCCATTGCCATGCTGCAGGGATATAGTGAAGCAATTATCGATGACATCGGCACAGAAGAAGATAAAAAGGAAATGGCCCAGGTCATTTATGAAGAATCCTTAAGGATGGGCAGGCTTGTCAATGATCTTCTGGACCTGGCCAGAATGGAAGCCGGGCGTATTACCTTGAACTATGAGGAAATGGAAATCGGCTCGTATTTAAAGAGGGTTGCCCATAAATTCCAGGGGCTTGCAAAGGAAAAGAACATAGCCATATCTGTGGAGCTTCACGATTCAGAGGCAATATACCTATTTGATCCGGATAAGCTGGAGCAGGTCCTTACCAACCTTATAGATAATGCAATCAGGCACACTCCGGAAAGGGGAAGCGTCCAGATTGTCCAATCCCGGGATATACAGGGCAGCCTGTCAATTGAGGTCCAGGATTCCGGTTCAGGTATACCGAAAGAAGATCTCCCTTTCGTCTTTGAACGTTTTTACAAAGCCGACAAAGCCCGGACCAGAGGGCGTGCAGGGACCGGACTCGGCCTTGCCATCGCCCAGAACATCGTCCACGCCCACGGCGGACAGATAACCGTCAAAAGCACCCTGAACGAAGGAACCACCTTCTACATCACCATCCCGCAAAAAATGAAAGAAAACCACTAAATCACCAGGAACATGTAGATTAATCTTGTTACATGGGTAACAAAAGAAGAGCCGTGCTAAAAAAAGTTTCATCCAAAACAAGGCTGTTGGTTTCCGTTCCAGGCACTTCGCTTTCCGCGGGGCAGGCGGTGAGCCTCCTCGCCGCAAGCGCCTGCGGGGTCTCACCTGTCCCGCTAATCCCGCAGGAGTCTTCGTGCCTGGAACGTAGATCACCAGGAGTAACAAATAGTATACTGCCGCCTGTTTCTTTTTTTAGGACACCAAATCTAAATGTTCAAGCTTATTTTGTATTACAAATAAATAAGAGATTTTGATTATAAAACGAGAGGAAGGTTTAAACAGACCTTCCTTTTTTTTCTATATAAATGATATAGTAAGAATGTAACTTTTAGCGGGGTATTTCCGACTAATTGATTGAGCGGAGGTGGGGGAAGTGGACTCCGTTTTCCATAGGATATATGAGGAGCATCACAAGGATTTATTCCAATTCTTATTCTATATGGTAAACAACCGGCAGACCGCGGAGGATTTAGTACAGGAAGTGTACATACGCGTCTATAAATCTCATCATACATTTCAAGGGAAAAGCGCGGAAAAAACCTGGCTGTATTCTATAGCCAGAAATACGGCCATTGACCATTTCAGGAAACAAAAAAGCTGGAAGCAGAGAATCATGGACAACTTTGACTGGGGGAAGCATGAGATAAGAGATGATCACCCGCTTCCGGAGGAATTGGTAATGGAGCAGGAAGAGCTGAGCTCCATCTATCACTGCCTTGATTCCTGCACAGTGGATCAAAAGACGGTCATTATATTGAGGTATATCCAGGATTTAAGCATTGCCGAAACCGCCGGTGTTTTGAACTGGTCAGAAAGCAAGGTAAAGACCACCCAGCATCGTGCTCTAAAACAGCTGAAAAAAATGATGAATGTTCAAAAAGAGAAAGGAGGTGTGCGTATTGAGAAGATCTAATTACAGTGAACAGGAAATTGAAGAGCTGCTGAGAAACTTACCATCAGTTACAGATACCCGTCCCAAGGCAGATATCTATCAGAATATGCAATTGGCTGCAGATAAACGCAGAAGTCCTATAAGATGGATTCCAATCGCGGCTTGTGCTGCTGTAATTGTATTGTTTTCAATATTGGCCGCTTCCTTTCGAATGAATCTTAACTCTGAACATAAAGTAAAGGTAAAAGACAGAAATGCTGTTTATCAATCTAATTCGGAATGGGATAAAAAAGCAGGATCAACCGTGAAGCCTGAAAACGCGGGCAAAAAAGAAACAGAAAAGGAGACCGGAAGCACTCCTCCGGCAGCTGAAGATAAAAAGCAGGAGGAGGCGCCTGCACCTTCAGACGATAAGGCGGAAACCATTGAAGGGAAACCGGGCACTGAAGAAAATAAGGTGTTGAACGCACCGCTCAAAAGCAGCCTCGCCTTTTCGAAGGAAGGCGAAAGCCATTCGTATATAACGATTTCTGTACCAGATCCAAATCTCCAATACTTCATCCCGCTGTCCTTTGATACAGATAAGACTGATAAGCAGGGACAACTGGAAGCTGTTGAGGAAAAAATGAAATCCATGAATGAGGAAAGCTATGGCCTATCCAATTACTATCCGCTGAATCTTGGTTTCTCATTAGGGAATGAGGAAGGCACCGTCAATGTGGATTTTGCTGATAAAAGCTCTTATAACAATAGCTATGAATCGGGGCTCTTAAATGCCCTTGAGGATACATTCAGATATCTCGGTTATACAAAAATCACCTTCTCCACTGAAGGGAAGCCGGGGATTGAACTTTCAGATACAGGGGCGATGCAGGAGGCTCAGCTCCTGCCGCCGAAGCGATCGTTCTTGATTTATCAAAGCTCTCCTGAACATCCTAAATTTATTGTCCCTAATGTTAATTCATCGGCAGAAACCATTCAGGATGCTTTAAAGGAGATGCAGAACTTTGAAGCAAATAATTCTGCAGCAGCCTCCATTCCATCAGACTGGAAAATAGAGACTGCGGCCGAACGGGACGGCGTCCTTGTGGTAACCTTTTCTCCTGGGACTCTCATGGCCGAGAATGAAAATGCGCTTTTGGCCATTGAAGCGATTTTATTGACTGCTAAGGACTTCGGACTGAAAGCTGTGAAATTCGAAAATGCCCCGCTGGAAAAACTGGGACGATATGATTTAACAAAGGAAATAGAAGTCCCTTCAGCACCTAACGTTGTAGAATAATGCCATTCTATTTTTATTATAGAATGTTGAAAATGAGAAATCTGATGGAGAGGCAGCCGGTCTTAGAACAGGGATTCAGGATATTATGTTCTGGATCCCTTATTTTATCGAGCCAAACCATTTCCTGTTCTGCCCTAAAGGATGAATTCATAAAATATAGATGGATATTTGAGATGCAAGGAGGATTTTATGCTGGATTATGGAAAAAGATTTTTGATTGTACTGTTAGTGGGAATCTGCATCAGTCTGCTGTTTATTGGAGGGCGGCTGTCGGCTGCTAACGGTATTTTTGAAAGGCCTGGCCTGATTTGGGCCGGGAATCCAGGATTGTCTGCTTTTCCTTTCGGAGAGAACCAGAAATGATAGACAGGCCTAAAAAAAACAGGTAGAAAGGTAAGGGTGAAAATTATAATATTCTGATAGTTTTTACTGGTATTTTCTGATCTCCCCCGTATAATGGAAAGATATAGGGAGGCATTAAAGATGAGAACAGACTATCATAACCATTTGGAAACAGGCACTTTGACACTCGACTATTTGAAAAAATTCACAGATCGTGCCAGGAAAGAAGGAATTGACTTTTTTGGCATTTCTGAACATGCCTATCACTTTTATGAAACCGCGGATATTCTTCAAAACGGATGGGTAAATCCCAGAAGATACTACAAAATGGAAGACTATACCTCATTGTTTAAACAGGCTTGGGATGCAGGAATTGATGTGAAAATGTCAATCGAGATGGATTATACTCCCGGCAGACACAAAGAAATGGAGAAGTTTATTTCCTCCTATGACTTTGATTATGTAATCGGATCTATCCACTGGGTTGGGGATTTTGGGATTGATCTCAAGGAATATCTCCATGAATGGGAAAAGAGAGATGTCAAGACGGTTTACAAAAAGTACTTTGATCAGGTTGTAACGCTGGCTGAAAGCAATTTATTTGATATCATCGGACATATAGATCTTGTAAAAATTTTTAACTACATACCAAGCGACGAAGAATTTCTTTTGGAGCAGTATGAAAGGGCGACGGATGCACTAAAGAATTCGAAAACCTGTGTAGAAATCAGTACCGCCGGACTCCGGAAACCCGTTGGCAAGATGTATCCTGATCCGGTTCTGCTGAAAATGTGCCGTCAAAAGGGAATCCCGATTGTATTATCATCCGATGCCCATTTCCCGGAGCATGTTGGTGCAGACTTCGACCAGGCTGAACAGCTTGCAAGGGAAGCAGGATATGACAGCTTAATGACCTTTTCAAAAGGAGAGCGGAGAGCCGTGCCGCTGGGAGATAAAACCCTAACCATATAAACGAAAAAACAGAGGGAAATGAAAGTTCCCTCTGTTTTTTCGTTTATTTTATAAATGGATTGTATGCAAAAATGTGATATCTTCCGATTCGGATAATTTTTCGACTGCCTGGGAAGAGATGGGCTTGTCGAAGGTCAGCGCCATAATCGCCTCGCCGCCTGCCTGCTTTCTTCCTACCTGCATGGTGGCAATATTTACATCTAAATCTCCAAGTACCTTTCCAACATAGCCGATTACACCCGGTTTATCTGTATGCTGAATGTATAGAAGATTTCCTTCAGGGCTGAAATCAATATTGAAGCCATTCAAACTCAGGATGCGAGGTCCATAATGATCAATATAAGCTCCACGGATTTCAAAATTCCGATTCTCTGCTTTTACAGACAGGGAAATGGAATTTGCATAGCCATATGTATTTTCGGAGGATTTTTCACCGATGGTTACGCCCCGTTCTCTAGCGACCAGAAGTGCATTAACTTCATTCACAGGTGTATCAATCATTCTTTTAAAGAAACCGGCAACGAGCACTTTGGTCAATAGACTTTTTTCAAATTCCTCCGGAACACCTGCATAGGTGACGGAAAGCTCTAAAACAGCACGTTTCGTTAATTGAGAAGCAAGGGAGCCCATCTGTTTAACCAGCAAATAGAACGGCTGGATCTTTTGAAAAATTTCCTTAGAAATCGCAGGCAGGTTAATGGAGTTGGATACAGGATTGCCATTCAGATACTGAATCACTTCCTGGGCAACCTGTGATGCGACATTCAGCTGTGCTTCCCTTGTTGAAGCTCCAAGATGGGGAGTGACAATCACTTCATCCAATTCGAGAAGCTTATTGGAAAATGGCGGTTCTTCAACAAAAACATCGAGAGCAGCCCCTCCTGCATGCTTATTGATAATGGCATTATACAGAGCATCTTCGTCAATGATGCCTCCGCGCGCGCAATTTAAGAAGTAGACGCCTTTTTTGCATAAACCGATATTTTTCTCATTGATTAATCCCTTCGTCTCTTTTGTGAGGGGAGTATGGACGGTTATGATGTCAGCCTCAGCCAGTAATTCTTCAAGTGCGGATGCCTTGACATTCAGCTGCTTTGCGCGCTCTTCAGAAAAGAAAGGATCATAGACAAGGACATTCATGCCAAAAACTTTCGCACGTTTCGCAAGTTCGGTGCCGATTCTTCCCATGCCTACAATGCCCAGGGTCTTGCCGAAAAGCTCCGTACCTGTAAACGCCGAACGCTTCCATTCCTTATTCTTTACAGAAGAATGGGCCTGGGGTATATTCCTGACCAGGGAAGCCATCATGGCAAAGGTATGTTCAGCAGTTGAGATCGTATTCCCATCCGGTGCGTTTATGACTACAACACCGTGCTTTGTTGCGGCAGTAACATCAATATTGTCAATTCCCACTCCTGCGCGGGCGACAATCTTGATCTTCGGCATGGCCGCAAACAGCTCATCTGTTACTTTTGTTTCACTTCTTACCAGAAGTGCATCAATATTCTGTAATTCTTCTCCCGCTTCCTGTACGGATTTTTGAATAACTTCCACATTCGGAGCTTCATGCAGAGGGGCTAATCCTTCCGGTTTTATAGCATCTGCGACTAAAATCTTAAACAAAATATCACCAGCCATTTCAGTAAAGTCTCAATATTCGGTTAATTCTACCTCGCTGAAAAAATATTGTCAAATAAGATAAAAGGAGTGAAAGCGCTTAAACTACGCCTGTTCCCGAATATCAAAGGCTTTTAAAATATATTGGCTTCCTTATTGTCTTAGGGGTCTTTTACTCTCGAAGTGATTTATCTTCACATCGAGAGAATTATGGTATATAATGTGTAATGTAATAAGAAAATTAATAAGTCTATCTTCGGGGCAGGGTGAAATTCCCGACCGGCGGTATTGAGCTGAAAGCTCTAAGCCCGCGAGCCTTTTTTGGCAGGATTTGGTGAGATTCCAAAGCCGACAGTACAGTCTGGATGGGAGAAGATGGAGGTTCTAAGACGTTCAAACATGCATTTATCGAACGTTTATTTGAATTTGCCATACAAGTCCCTTTCCGAATTTTTTTGGAGGGATTTTTTTATGGAATTCAAATGGACCTTTCCTCTTTTTTGGTGATAGACGAAAAGGAGAGAATAGAAATGGCAAAAACACAAAAGGTTAAAACAATGGTGGGAATTGGAATGTTCAGCAGCATTTCCTATATCCTAATGCTGCTGAACTTTCCGTTTCCTGGGTTCCCGGGTTTTCTGCTCGTTGATTTCAGCGATATTCCCGCATTGGTTGCGGCGGTTATCTTTGGTCCGCTTGCCGGTGTACTGGTGGAACTAATTAAAAATACGATTGATTACCTTGCGACTGGGGCTGCTACAGGCGTTCCGGTAGGACAAATCGCAAACTTGACAGCCGGGGTTCTGTTCATCCTGCCTTCGTATTATATTTATAAGCGGATAAGCTCCAAGAAGGGAATGGTGGCTGGCCTTATTGCTGGAACTGTCCTGATGAGCCTTTTAATGAGTGTTTTAAATTATTATGTTTTCCTGCCAGCGTATTCGATTTTCCTGGGTGCGGATATGATGACTTCTGCGCAGACTAAAAAGCTGGTTGTCGGGTCTATATTCCCTTTCAATTTGGTTAAGGGAGCATTGATCACCATCGTGTTTATGCTTTTATTTGCAAGGCTGCGCACTTGGCTTGAGAAGCAGGCTATATATAAGAATGTATAAACAAAAACCCGCAGGCTTTTCTATAGCCTGCGGGTTTTATTTCATGCATTTATTCGAATTTAACCGGATCGCCATCAAAAGGATCATCTGCCACTTTGATTGAATCTGTCGGGCAGCCTTCAAACGCATCCATCATATCATCCAGCAATACATCAGGAATTTCTACAATTCCTTGATTGTCATCAAGTGTTACATATGCAATGCCTTCATCGTCATAATCATAAATATCAGGTGCCGCAGCGCCGCATGCACCGCAGGCAATGCAAGTATCCTTATCAACGATCGTATATTTGGCCATTGTTTACCCTCCCATTATTAAACACTATGTACTGTGTATTTCTTAAAAAACAACAGAAAACATGGTTACTAAAATTCATTGTAAAGCTGTTTTATAAACTTTTCAAGGACAAAAGAATTGTAAGTGTTTTCATGGATTGCTTGAGAGAACTTAATTTGGCAATAATTTCACCTAAACATCCAGACTGAGGACAGAATGTGACAAAATCCTAAAAGAACTATAAATTTTCAACACAGTATACCTTAGTATTTGTTAAAATTAAGACAGGTATTAGTAAAACTAAAGCGAGTGATTCTGTGATGCATTCCTACATGGAAGGAATAATTTTATACTGCCTTTCTAAGCTGAACGGCGAGAGGTCTATCTCTGGTCTATACCATCTGTTAAAGGGTAAAAAGTCCTCGCAGACCATCCAGGATGGGCATTTATTCGGGATCAGCTGTTTTTTTGGGGTTTACCCCTCCATAACCCGGGAAGCACTCCTGGAACTGCAGAAACAGTTTGCGGAACGGGGACTCCTGAATGCAGTTACTAATAATTATGCGGTAAGTCAGCTTGGCATGAAAGAACTGAGAATATTTTTTGAGAGATATCCGTTACTGGAACACATAAATGGGTGGGAAATACAAAATCGTGCAGAAGTGTTCTGGAAAAGGCTGTCTTTGATGATTCAGGCTGTTTCCTATTTAGTCCGCAATGAAAAGGAGTATCTCCCCATTCAAAAGGATCAGCAAATCCAAAATTGGGTAAAGCAATATATAAAGAGCTTGAAGGGAAACCGCTTTGAGATTCCTGAGAAGCTTTATGAAGAGCTTTTCGGGCTGTTAAACGAGGTCAGCGAAAGGGAGCAAAAGGTTTTTATCCTGCGCCTCAGCAGTCCGGTCCGTACGGGTCTGACGTACCGTCAGATTGCCGATGAGCTACAAATTGAGGAAAGCTATGGATATTTCTTATTTCTTAATACCCTGCATTATATGGTGGCCGAAGTTTCACGGCATAGAGGCCGCTTTGGATTGCTTGCAGGCATGGCAGAGGTGCCGAGGGATTCCGGGAAAGCTGTGACACAGTCCACTTTTGCCACTTATAAGCTGATTCAGTCGGGCCTTACGAAGGAACAGATAGCCGCAGCAAGAAGATTAAAGGTCAGTACCATAGAAGATCATATGGTGGAATTGGCCTTTATGGATGAAGGCTTTGATATTTCGCCATATCTAAGGCCGGGTCTTGAAGCAGACATTTTGTCCATAGCACGGTTACACAAGACAAAAAAGTTAAAAGACATCAAAGGAAGACTTGCTGAAGAGGCAAGCTATTTTCAAATCAGGCTTGTACTTGCCAGATATGGAGAAAACGTATGAAACAACTCGAAGTGTATCTTGAAAAATATTTTGGATATAAGGAATTCAGGGAAGGGCAGAAGGAAACAATCTCACAGCTGTTACAAGGGACAAATACACTGAGCATGCTGCCAACAGGGACTGGAAAGTCTTTGTGCTATCAGCTGCCGGTCTATATTACAGGAAAACCTGCAGTTATTGTTTCTCCCCTTCTTTCATTAATGCAGGATCAGGCAGAACAGTTAAGGGTCCGCGGTGAAAAACGGGTAATTTCCTTCAATTCCTTTCTATCCTTTGAAGAAAGACAAACAGCCATGAGGAATTTACATTCATATAAATTTATTTTTGTATCACCGGAAATGCTGCAATCCAGACAGCTTCTGGCTGGACTATCCAGCCTGGATATTGGTTTCTTTGTAGTGGATGAAGCTCATTGTATTTCGCAGTGGGGATATGATTTCCGCCCAGACTATCTGCAGCTCAAAAGGGTCCGCAAAGAACTGTCCAATCCTTTGACGCTTGCCCTGACAGCTACTGCCACTCCCCAGGTGAGGAAGGATATCATCCGGCAGCTTGGCGAAGGGGAGTTTGCTGAAATTTTGTCCTCGATTGACCGCAAAAATATCGGGCTGATTGTGGAAAAAGCGGAAAGCTATGAAGACAAGCTTCAAAGGATGGCTGAGCTTGCCAAAAAACTTGGCGGACCGGGAATCATTTATTTCTCCAGCAGAAAATCGGCAGAAACTGCAGCCGAGTATCTATCCAGAAACCTGGAGGCAAGAACGGCCTATTACCATGGCGCCCTTGAACAGGAACAAAGAATCCTGCTGCAGCAGCAGTTCATAAATGGCGAGCTGGATGTAATTTGTGCCACAAGCGCTTTTGGGATGGGAATCAACAAACAGGACATCAAGTATGTGATTCATTTCCAAATGCCCATGCAGATGGAATCATACATCCAAGAAATTGGCCGGGCAGGCAGGGATGGCAGCGATAGCATTGCCATACTTTTATATCTTGATGGGGATGAAGGCCTTCAATGGAATTTCATTGAAAATGAACTGCCTTCTGACTCCCAGATTCACGGGTTATTTCATTTCTTGGAGGGAAATCGTCCTGGGACCCTTCCGGAATTGCAAAAGCTGCTATTCTCGAATGAGCTTGGCAGCCTGCTGAATATGAATGAGATTCAGCTGCGTATTATCCAGCATCTATTTCAGGAAGTGGATTCGCTGGATGCTTTTGGACAGCTGAAGGAACAGATTTTTGAGTATATCAGCGAGAGAAAACATTCAAAAATTCATAAGCTCCAGCAGTTTATGGACTGGGTGAAGGGCCATGCCTGCAGGAGGGAAACAGCGTCCGGCTATTTCAATCAGGAGCTTTTAGAAAAACCGGTATGGTGCTGTGATATCTGCGGATTGAAGGCTGAACAATACTTCAGCGAAGGGCTGAATAGGAAAAAAGCCGGTTCCAAGCCTTTTCATTGGAAGGAAGAGCTAAGGGAGATCCTGCTTCCGGTGAAACAGTCCTTATGAAAAATAAACAGGCAGAAATCATTAAAACACTCTCAGACCGCCAGCTGTTATTTCACTTAATGCTCACCCAGTTTTTACTGCTTTTCCTATCAGGCGTTTTAGGTTTTTTCCTATTTTCAGGCTGGAATGATTTCAAGGCGCTGTTTCGAATATCAGACAGTAATATATGGACGATTGGCATTCCGGCTGGCCTCCTTACTGTCCTGCTAGATTCCATGCTGACGAAAATCCTGCCTGAAAAATACCAGGATGACGGCGGAATCAATGAACGCATCTTTAAGAGCCTTTCCTATCCCATGCTCCTTGTTGTGCCGGCTGTTGTTGCCGTATGTGAGGAAGTTTTGTTCAGGGGAGTCCTCCAATCCAATCTTGGCTTAATAACGGCAAGCCTGATATTTGCACTCGTGCATTACAGGTATTTGTTTAATTGGTACTTATTTGTTAATATGGTAATTCTCAGTTTCTTTATGGGATATCTATTCTACTGGACAGAAAATTTATGGGTTTGTATGGCTGTTCATTTTATTATTGACTTTCTGCTCGGTCTCTCTATTAAATTTAAACACTCTTAGAACCGAAGGCGGAAGAATGCAAAGTGAGGAATGAAAAATGGAAAGCAAACTGAAACAGCATGAAGGGGACGAACGTCCTGCCATCGTGAATGAAAAAGCAGCTATGCCTTCCCGGAGCGAATTTCATCAAAAGAAGCGTGAAAAAGTGAAGGAGAAAAAAAAGAAGCGGAAAGTCAAATTTCCGCTGCTGAAAATCCTCTCTTTCTCTTTTATCCTGCTGCCCATTGCCATCTTCTGCGCCTATCAATATTTTGGGAGCCAGAAAGGAAATGCAGCAAAGGAAGATACCGATGTGGAAATGGTAATTTATGATAAATCCGGTGATGCTTCGAGCAGTACTCAGGAAAGAAAAAAGCCTGTAAACAACACAGCTGGAACAGAGACTGATTCTGGTGTTAAATCGTCGGTAACACAGACTGAACCGGACTCCGGAGCTTCACAAAGCACGGATCGTACTTCAGATGCTGAAGGCAATGATCAATATCAAATCGTATATCATAAAGTGCTTCCGGGCGAGACGGTCTTCCGGATATCAATGGAATACTATAAATCCCAGGAAGGAATTCCTTTAATTCAAAAATGGAATGGATTAAAGGGAAATGAAATCACAGAGGGTCAAACACTTAAGATCCCGCTGAAGAAAGAATGATTTTTTAAGGGTTTGGATGCTTTGGTCCAGACCCATTTTATTGTGTTCGTACTGGAACATTCATTTGCAGAACCTGCCTGGAATGGAACTCAGGCAGCTGATGTAAGAAGCAAAACCACCAAGGAAAACTTTAGTTATGAGTGTCCGGACAGGCTCATAAACTCTTGGTAAAGGACTTGGGAGGGAAGAGCTATGGAAGCATGCATAAAGGCACTGGACGAACAAACTGATGAGGCAACCAAACAGATGCTGCAGGCAGTAGTGAATCGAAAACGTAAATTTAAGAAATATAAGCAGAACCACCTTATGACGGTCAATGCCTGTTTGATCATAAGCATGATGTTCCTGCTATATATCTACTTTTTTATCGCCAAACCGTATTCTTATTCGTTTTTTTCCATGTTCTCTGTTTTTGTGAACAGCTCAGTAAACTTTGTCTGCCTTGTCCTGTCTATCAGCATGTATGGATATATGATCGTACTTAAAAAGAAAAAAGATAAAGCAGAGAAAGAGTTTCATGCACTTCGCTGTGAAATTATCGACAAAAGCAAACATCTATGGAAAAAAGACAGCTCATGGAATTCCAGGCACAAGGTGTTTGAAATGATGAAAAAGAATTTTGATATTAACTTATATCATGAAAATAAGTAAGCCTTACAGGATGGCAAAGCTGACAGATATTGCTCATCAATTCCATGAACATATATTTCGTTAGTGACCTTTGACGTTGCTGATAAGTTTGTACGGAGGATCGTCATGAAGGTGGAGAAGAATTCAAATATTCAAAAGTTCATGAGCAGACTGGAGAAGTCAGGCTTTACCATACTGAATGTAACGGAAGATGAGTAATGGCTGTTCGTGAATTCCGGCTTTGATAAAAAGAAAAAATATTTTACCGCCCCCTCTCATATGGTACAAAGAGGGGGTTTTTTATGCATGAAATCATTCGTTGTATAGCAGGCTTTATCTCGGGATATTTATACATAAAATGGCTGGAGATTCCTGTCCCGTTTTCAGCAGGAGAATTTATAGCAGGAGTCATTCTGGAACCCTTTAAATTTTTTGCGGCAGCAATCGCATTTCTTGCAGGGTTCTTATTTTACGCTATCCTGCTCAGGGAGTTATTCTTAACCGTCCTACAATGGACAAAAAATATCCAGACTGCAAAGTGGAAAATACTCATCTATTTTGGCGTTATCCTGAGTCTGGGCATTCTTTATACGGCAGGTAAATGGCAGACTCTTGTCCTTTTCTGTTTCAGCTGCATGTATGGTATGATTTCAATAGACATTAAAAGTCTCCATAAAAAAAGGCTATCTGGATGATTAAGGAGAATGTATGCTGATATTGGTTATATCTATATTTATGATTGCTGCTCTGGCGCTGTTGCTTTATATGTGGAGGCTTGCTTTTTTGGATCAGGTGCTCGAGCATGAACTGAGATTTGAGGATTTTCCCAAAAGCTTTGGAAAACTGACCATTTTCTTTATTTCAGATATACACAGACGAATCGTTTCCGGCCATATTCTGCAGCAAGTGTCTAACAGGGCGGACATCGTTGTGATAGGCGGGGACCTTGCAGAAAAAAATGTCCCTTTTGAGAGAGTAGAAGATAATATTAGGAAATTATCAGGACTTGCTCCTGTTTACTTTGTCTGGGGAAATAATGACTATGAAATGGATTATCACCTTCTTGACGCTACTCTTTTAAAATATGGTGTCAAGATTCTGGATAATACAGCGGTATTATTCGAATCTGATGAAGGAGATAAAATTTCACTGCTTGGAATCGATTATGTTGATGGGGAACGAGACCGGCTGGACCTGGCCCTGAAGGATGCAGAGGAAGATTCATTTAAAATCTTAGTAAGCCATACTCCTGCTGTTCTGGGACAGGTAGAGCCGGAGCATGACATCAGGCTGCTATTGAGCGGCCATACTCATGGAGGGCAGATCCGGCTGTTCGGATACGGACGCTATCAGAAGGGAAGGATAGCCAGCCGTGGTTCTCTTACATATCTTGTCAGCAATGGCTATGGTACAAGCCTTGTTCCGTTAAGGCTGGAGGCAAAGCCTGAGACACATCTCATGACCATCCAGCCCAAATAAGCCTGCTTTTTAAAATCAGCTGGAAAGGGATATGCACCCTGAAATGCCATGTTCAATATGATACTTTGAAGATGGTGTATTCAGGAGGCATCCCAATGAAGCTTGAGCGGCTGTCCAGTAATAAAATTAAAATTTTTTTAACCTTTGATGATTTAATGGACCGCGGATTAACTACAGAGGATATTAAGGCAAATTCGCTTAAGGTTCATAAGCTATTCTACAGTATGATTGAAGAGGCATGCAGCGCCTTGGATTTTGAAATGATCGGATCTATCGGGGTGGAGATCTTTTCGTTAAAGGCCCAGGGCCTTATTGTGATCGTAACAAGAGAAGAAGAAGACGAAATGTTTAATGACCTGGAGTCCCTATTTGAACTTGATGTCAGGCTTGCTGACAACTGTGATATCTTTTACGAGTTTCTGGAGCTTGAACATGTGATACAGCTCTGCCATCGTCTGCAAGTCATCGGAATACGTTCCGGATCCCTTTATAGTTATTGCGGCCGTTATTTTCTGCTGCTGGAGGGTGTATCAGACCAGCATTATGAAACGGTGGTCTCCATTGCGTCAGAATATGGAAGCCCGACTGCGCTGACCAGCCATCAAATTGTGGAATATGGAGCAGCAGTCATTGAAGGTTCTGCCATCACCACTATCACCCATTATTTTTCCTTGTAAGAAACTAAAGCTAGTCATAGCGGATATAAAGAAACAGTTTACGATCTGCGTAAGCTGTTTTTTTGGGCTCACTTAAACTAGCAAAGATCAAAAATGACAGCGTTTTCAAATTAAATCTGAAAAATGGATTTTTAGGATTTTTCTCCTTTGCACAGAGGTTTCAAAGGTGTATACTATGTCTGAAAGAGCGGCCCTGCCCGATTATAGAATTCTTAGGAGGATACTAATGGTAGCCGAAAAAAGCAATGAAACTGCAACTCAAGAAGATAAGCATGATGTGCTTAAATCGACTCAGACAGTAATTCATAAAGCATTGGAGAAGCTTGGATATCCAGAGGAAGTTTATGAACTGCTGAAGGAACCTATTAGAATGATGACCGTGAAAATTCCAATCAGGATGGATGACGGATCTATAAAGATTTTTACTGGCTATAGAGCTCAGCATAATGATGCTGTTGGACCAACAAAGGGAGGGATCCGTTTTCACCCGAACGTAACAGAACGTGAAGTAAAAGCGCTTTCTATTTGGATGAGCTTAAAATGCGGCATTGTGGACCTTCCGTACGGCGGGGGTAAGGGCGGAATCATCTGCGATCCAAGGAACATGTCTTTCCATGAACTGGAGCGCCTCAGCCGTGGATATGTCAGGGCAATCAGCCAGATTGTAGGACCAACAAAGGATATTCCAGCACCGGATGTCTTTACAAACTCGCAGATCATGGCCTGGATGATGGATGAATACAGCAGGATAGATGAATTTAATTCACCGGGGTTCATCACGGGAAAACCTCTTGTGCTTGGAGGCTCTCACGGCCGTGAATCAGCGACAGCTAAAGGGGTTACAATCTGTATCCGTGAAGCAGCAGCTAAAAAGGGCATCCAGATTGAAGGCGCCAGGGTAGTCATCCAGGGCTTCGGGAATGCCGGAAGCTACCTGGCTAAATTTATGCATGATGCGGGAGCGAAAGTGATCGGTATTTCTGATGCCTATGGAGCCCTTCATGATCCTGATGGCCTTGATATTGATTACCTTCTTGACCGCAGGGACAGCTTTGGAACAGTTACAAAACTATTTAAGAACACAATCAGCAATAAAGAGCTTCTTGAGCTTGATTGTGATATTTTGGTGCCTGCAGCCATTGAAAATCAAATCACCGAAGAAAATGCCCATAATATCAGAGCGAAAATCGTAGTTGAGGCTGCAAACGGCCCTACCACCATCGAAGCTACCCAAATTCTTACAGACCGGGGCATCCTTCTTGTACCGGATGTTCTCGCTTCCTCCGGCGGTGTAACGGTCTCTTATTTCGAATGGGTGCAGAATAATCAGGGCTACTATTGGACTGAAGAAGAAGTAGAGGAAAGACTGGAGAAAATCCTGGTCAAATCCTTCAACAACATTTACGACACCGCCCAAAGCAGACGCGTCGACATGAGACTTGCCGCCTACATGGTAGGAGTAAGAAAAATGGCCGAAGCAAGCAGATTCAGGGGATGGATATAAAGAAAAGCGGAAAGCGGTGCCTTCCACTTCAAAAATTGATCAGGAATTCTATGTATCTCTAAAAATAATGTGAGAAACCTATACCTTGGAAGGCAGAGTCCTGACAAGCATAAGCCAAACCGCGCATGGGAAGTGCTTTTCCTTCCCATGCGCGGTTTGGCTTATGACTCGAAGGACTCAGCTTGGAGCTGGACAAGAAGAAAAGCGGAGAACGGTGCTTTTCAAGCTCGCCTAGTCTAAAGCAGAATGATAAGGAAAAAGATTACAAAAACTAGACTTATTGAAAAGCAGACACCTGAAAGGCATAAGACGGACGGCAGTGAAAGGCGCTTTTTGCCTTTTGCTGGCGGCTGGCTTATGCCCGAAGGTGTCAGTTCGGAGCTGGACAAGAAGAAAAGCGGAAAGCGGTGCCTTCCACTTCAAAAATTGATCAGGGATTCTATGTATCTCTAAAAATAATGTGAGAAACCTATACCTTGGAAGGCAGAGTCCTGACAAGCATAAGACGAACCGTGCATGGGAAGTGCTTTTCCTTCCCATGCGCGGTTTGGCTTATGACTCGAAGGACTCAGCTTGGAGCTGGACAAGAAGAAAAGCGGAAAGCGGTGCCTTTCACTTCAAAAATTGATCAGGGATTCTATGTATCTCTGAATAATGTGAAAAAACCTATATATTGGAAGGCAGAGTCCTGACAAGCGTAAGACGAACCGCCCATGGGAAGTGCTTTTTCTTCCCATGGGCGGTTCGTCTTATGACTCGAAGAATCGCATTCTTCTCCCAAAATCTCACTATGAAGCATAATAATTAGGAAAAGTGTTAGTGCAGAATACCTGATATTTGAAACAAATAAAAAAATCTCCTATCATTGGAATATATAGAATGATGAAATATAAAATAAATTGTTTAGTGAGACAACACAAGAGGAGTGCCGTCATGCAGAATGAAGATGCAATCATTATTGGAGGAGGCCCATGCGGCCTGGCCGCTGCCATCGCCCTTATAGAGCTGGGGAAGAATCCCCTGGTTATAGAAAAAGGAAATATTGTTAATTCCATTTATCATTACCCAACCCATCAGACGTTTTTTAGTTCCAGTGAAAAGCTGGAAATTGGTGATGTTGCGTTTATTATTGAAGGCAGAAAACCTGTCCGCAATCAAGCTTTGGCCTATTATCGAGAAGTAGTGCGGAGGAAAAAGCTCAGAATCAATTCGTTTGAAAAAGTAGAAGGTGTTGAGAAGTCAGCTGACAGCTCCTTCATTGTAAAAACGTCCAAAGGAGAGTATAAGACTCCAAATGTTGTGATTGCTACGGGGTATTATGACAACCCGAATTATATGAACATTCCTGGAGAAGATTTAGATAAAGTGTTCCATTATTTTAAAGAAGCGCATGAATTCTTTGATAAGGATGTTGTGGTGATAGGCGGAAAGAATTCCAGTGTGGATGCTGCGCTTGAACTGGTTAAGGCTGGGGCAAGAGTAACCGTATTTTACAGAGGCATGGAATACTCAAAAAGCGTAAAGCCATGGATTCTGCCAGAGTTTGATTCTTTAGTCAGAAATGGAACGATCAAAATGGAATTCAATGCTCATGTTACGCGCATTACCGATGACTCGGTCGAATATCGAATCGATGGGGAAAACCAAGCTGTAAAAAATGACTATGTTTTTGCCATGACAGGCTACCATCCGGATCATAGCTTTCTAAAAGCAATAGGGATACAGATTGACGAAGAAACTGGCAGACCTATTCATAATCCGGAAACAATGGAAACCAATATTCCGGGATTATTCATTGCCGGAGTAATTGCGGCGGGAAATAATGCGAATGAAATTTTTATTGAAAACGGCCGCTTCCATGGAGGCTTAATTGCGGATTGCATCAAAGCCAAGGAGGAAGCAGGCAGAAGATGATCATGGCGAGGATTATGACAGCAAGAGAATTAACCTTGCTGTACTTTGGGCCAGCTATAATAAGGCAGTTCAGGGGAATTTCAAGTAATTTGCGGCACTCTGCCACAGCCGTTTGAAGATTATTGTTCAATTTCATTTTCATTTGGGGCCGATTCTGTTACGATTGACATATAACATGTAGAAATGAGGTCAGCACATGCTGGTCATTTTAACAGCCGGAATAGCTCCTGGCTTGGCATTGCTCAGTTATTTTTATTTAAAGGATTATTACGGAACAGAACCTTTGTCAGTGGTATTTAAAGCATTTATTTCCGGAGCGGTTCTTGTACTTCCTATTATGTTTTTAGAGTACGTATTAAAGAAAGAACATATTATCTTAAATCATTTTTCCTCAGCGTATTTTTCTGCAGGATTGATTGAAGAATTTTTTAAATGGTTTATTCTGCTATATGTGATCTATAATCATGTGGAATTTGATGAGCCATATGACGGAATCGTTTATGGCGCATCTGTCTCACTCGGATTTGGCACGCTGGAAAATATTTTATATTTAATAGGAAATGGAGTGGACCAGGCTTTTGGAAGAGCACTCCTTCCGGTATCCAGTCATGCTTTATTCGGAGTGATCATGGGTTATTATTTCGGAAAAGGCAAATTTACCGATAAGAATAAATTCGTTTTTATCCTGCTGGCGTTTGCCGTCCCTTATCTTCTTCACGGAACATATGATTATATCTTGCTTACACAGGAAAATTGGAGCTATTATATGCTCCCGTTCATGGCTTTCTTATGGTGGTACGGATTGCGAAAAGTAAAAATGGCAAGAATTCTTTCAGACATACATGCTTCAAAATTATTAGAACAGAAAAAAACCCGTCAGGTAGGGGCTCTATAGTCCGCATCCTGGCGGTTTTTTTGTGTTTTCATTTGAATATGTAAGGATGCCCAGTTCCACATACAGCAGGAAGCTCTTTTTAGAATAATTGATAAGAATATGAAGAAAATAGAGTTATTGCTAATTAAGGAAAAGGAGTGTTATTGGGTGTCAGGAATCGCTGCAATTATCAAGAAGGGCATTATTTTCACAATCGTTTCTTTTGCTGCTGTTTCATTTACAGGAAGAGCAGAAGCCTTCACCAATCAGGTCATTCAAAGAGGAGCATCAGGGGATGATGTCATTGAACTTCAAGCCAGACTTCAGAACATCGGCTATTACAAAGGGAAAATAGACGGTGTATTTGGCTGGAGCACCTACTGGGCACTGAGGAATTTCCAGAAGTCATTCGGACTCCCGATTGATGGCCTTGCAGGCGGATCCACAAAAAATAAACTTGTAAAGTCTTCTAACTTCAATCGGGCATTCGTTCATGAACAAATCAGGAAAGGAAACAACTTTACCTATTATGGCGGTGTCCCGCTTAATCAGCAGGTTAAACCGGGTGGAAAAGGAAAACAGGCTGCTAGAGGGAACGGCGCGAAAAAAAGCACAACAACAGCTGTCAATACGCCCAATGGTTTTTCCCAGAATGATATCCAGCTTCTGGCAAATGCTGTTTATGGAGAGGCGAGGGGCGAGCCTTATGTGGGACAGGTGGCAGTAGCAGCAGTTATTTTAAATCGGCTTGAAAGCCCGGTATTCCCTCATTCCATATCTGGTGTAATTTTTGAGCCGGGAGCCTTTACAGCTGTTTCGGACGGCCAAATCTGGCTGACCCCTAATCAAACATCTAAAAAAGCAGTTTTGGACGCCATTAACGGATGGGATCCCACAGGAAATGCCTTATATTATTTCAATCCAGAAACAGCCACAAGCAGATGGATATGGTCAAGGCCGCAGATTAAGCAAATAGGGAAGCATATTTTTTGTAAATAGGAGTGAAAAATATGATCAAGAATATCGTCATTGCTGTACTGGCGGTTGTTGTGGCTGCCACCGGCTATTGGGGATACCAGCAGCGCCAGGCAAAAAATTCAGTGCAGATTCACGCCGAAAATAATTACCAGCAGGCATTCCATGACCTAACCTACCAGGTGGACCTTCTTCATGATAAGATTGGCACCAGCTTAGCCATGAATTCGAAAAAATCCCTTTCCCCAGCTCTGGCGGATGTATGGAGAATTTCTTCTCAAGCTAATATGGATATTGGACATCTCCCCTTGAGTGTACTCCCTTTTAACAAAACGGAAGAATTTCTATCAAATGTAGGGAATTTCAGCTACAAAGCCTCTGTACGGGATCTTGAAAAAGAGCCGCTTAATGGTAAGGAATATAAGACGCTCCAGAGCCTCTACCAGCAGGCGAACACCATTCAAAACGAGCTAAGGAAAGTTCAATATCAGGTTTTGAAGAAGAATCTCCGCTGGATTGATGCGGAAAAAGCCATGGCATCCAGGGAAGAAAAATCCGATAATACGATTGTAGATGGATTTAGAGCGGTAGAAGAGAAGTCGGTCGGCTACTCGGAAAAGTCCGATTTTGATGCTGCATATACAACGATGAATAAAAAAGACCAGAACTTTAACCATCTAAAAGGCAGAGAAATCACCAAGAAGGAAGCGGCAGCCATTGCTAAAAAATATTCCGGGGTTAATAAGGCAAAGTCACGGGTTACAAGCAATAAGAAAGGCTCTGACTTTGAATTTTATAGTGTAAACCTTGACCTTCCGGGTACAAAGGGCGAGGTGAATATGGATATTACCAAAAAAGGAGGATATCCAATCTGGCTGATTAATACCAGAAAGATCAAAGGAAGCAAAATAAGTCTGAATCAGGCAGCAAACAGTGCTGCACAATTTTTAAAAAGCAATAAATTTTCTTCTCTCGATTTATATGAAAGCGCTCAGTATGATAATATCGGAATCTTTAATTTCGTTACAAATGATAAAGGGGTCAGAATTTATCCGGATTCTATCCGGGTCAAGGTAGCACTGGATAACGGCAGGATCGTGGGATTTTCAGCAGACGATTATCTTCAGGGCAATAAGAATCGTAAATTAGAAAAGCCCGTTGTTTCAGCCCAGGAGGCCAGAAAAAAAGTCAATCCCAAATTGCAGGTTATGGAGCAGAGGCTTGCTTATATCACAGGAAATGAAGGTTCGGAAGTTCTCTGTCATGAATTCCTGGGTACAATAGGGGAAGATACGTACCGGATCTTCATTAACGCAAAAACCGGCGATGAAGAGAAGGTAGAAAAACTTCAAAATGCTGAACCCATTTATGATCAAATGGTCTAAGCATATTAGAAGAAAGAGCCGCTGGCTCTTTTTTTTTGGAATAACACAGGCCTTTGTGTGCTTTTTGTTTTTTTTTATTAATGGGAAAATGGTCCTTGCCTGTTTAAAGAAGTACATGTCATAATATAGTAAGATTTTCCTTTCTAAACAACAAAACCATTGCTGGAAGAGTGAAATATATGATGAATATCGGTGATACAATCACATTTGAACCTAAACATACACACAAGCCTGAAAAATACCAGGCCATGGTTGTTGAAAGCAGGGATTCATCTTTTTATATTGATTATCCTGTGAATCTCAAAACGAGGAAACCAGTGTTTCTTCTTGACGGCAGCCAGATGAAAGGGTCGTTTGTCGGCCAGGACAATAATGTATATTTATTTGACACTCAGGTATTGGGAAGAAAAATGGCCAAGATTCCCATGATTGAACTGCAGAGCCCCACAGAGGAAGAGCTCATTAAGATTCAGCGAAGACAATTTGTGAGGGTTGAGACTGCCGTGGATGCTGCAGTCCATCCGATCGATGCCTCATTCTCTCCATTTTCAGCAGTAACCCTTGACCTAAGCGCCGGGGGAGCCTGTGTTGCTCTTCCCCGCGGGACTCGCCTTAATCCGCTGACAAGAAGCAAGATCTGGCTGTCCCTTCCCATGAATTCGGGGGAAACCATTTATCTATGCGCAAAAAGCGAGATAATCAGAATTGATGAAAATCGGGGAGGCATCCAGAAGGCTTCTATCAAATTCGAAGGCCTGGACCATAATGAGCGTCAGCATCTTATCCGCTTTTGCTTTGAAAGACAGCTGGGGATGAAGAAAAAAGGATTGTAGGCGGAATAAAAAAAAATCGTTTTCCCATACTCTTACTATCAAGCTAGAAGAGGAGGGGGATTCAATGAAACGGTTTGAAACGATTCTGTTAAAGCTTGTTATCATCCAGCTCATATTTCTACTGATATTTCAGCTGTATGTTCAAG
Organism: Peribacillus kribbensis DSM 17871; assembly: GCF_000430765.1. Classification (GTDB taxonomy): domain Bacteria; phylum Bacillota; class Bacilli; order Bacillales; family DSM-1321; genus Paraperibacillus; species Paraperibacillus kribbensis. The sequence continues at coordinate 127,239 of NZ_KE387240.1, forward strand.
GCGGAAATGTCTTTTTAGAGCAAAAACGCCTGGCCCAATACGAAGGGGTCACTAAGGATAGCTTTGAAAAAGCCCTCGAAGTACTTGGTTCTTACACGAAATAAGAAACTACTGGCGCCGCTTTGGCGCCAGTTTTTTTGGAAGCTTTTTTTATAAATGAACGTTAGGATTAATGAGTAATAAAATATGACTTTATGGTAAAATAAAAAAGCGGTATCTTTTTAACCCTATATTTTATCCGGGTTAAAAAGAAACTAAAGTAGGAATGGATTTTGATCTGCTCTTATGTTCAACAGACTATACGTGACCATTCATGGTGAATAGATAGCAGTGCTTGGCAGGAGCTTTAGGAGGACTTATGGAAAAGAAATTATCAATTGCAATCGATGGACCGGCAGCAGCCGGAAAAAGTACAGTGGCTAAAATTATTGCTGAAAAGCTTACTTATATTTATGTGGATACAGGAGCAATGTATAGAGCATTGACTTATAAAGCAATTAAGCATGATGTAGATGTTAATGATGAGCAGGGTCTGCTTGATTTATTGATGGAAAGTGAAATCTCTCTTCTTCCCGGAGAAAAGGGACAGACAGTGCTTCTTGATGGAGAGGACGTTTCAACTGAGATCCGCACCAGCCAGGTAACCTCTTCAGTCTCAGCTGCTTCCAAGCATAAGGAAGTCCGCCGTGAAATGGTGAAGAGGCAGCAGATGCTGGGCAGAAATGGCGGGGTAGTTATGGATGGCAGAGATATAGGGACTTCTGTTCTTCCACATGCCGAAGTAAAAGTCTTTTTAATAGCAAGTGTGGATGAAAGAGCGGAGAGAAGGCATAAAGAAAATCTCGAAAAAGGCTTTCCTTCTGACCTTGAGGCCTTAAAACAAGAAATTGCCCTAAGAGACAAGCTTGATTCTGAAAGAGAGGTTTCTCCGCTTAAAAAAGCTGATGATGCCGTTGAAATCGATACTACATCCTTGAGTATTTCACAAGTAGCCGAACAAATCATGAAGTTAATTGTGGAAAGGAATTAAATACGTGAATCTTTATACATTTGGCAGAGGTCTTGTTAAAACAATCCTTACCCCCTTGTTCAGAGTGAAAGTGATAGGGCTCAATAACTTCCCGAAAGATGAAGGGGTGCTGATCTGCTCGAATCATATTGATAACCTGGATCCCCCTGTAGTGGGCATGACCGCACCAAGGCCTGTCCACTTTATGGCTAAAGAAGAACTATTCAATGCCCCACTTTTAAAATCCATCATGCCAAGGGTGAATGCTTTCCCTGTAAAAAGAGGGATGAGCGATAGGGAAGCTCTTCGCAGGGGACTTTCTATTCTGAAAGAAGGGCGTGTAGTCGGACTTTTTCCAGAAGGCACAAGAAGCAGGACAGGAGAAATCGGCAAGGGGCTTGCGGGTGCTGGATTCTTTGCACTCCGTTCCAATGCCAAAGTGATTCCATGCGCAATCATAGGACCTTATAAGCCTTTTAAACAATTAAAGGTCGTCTACGGAGAACCGCTGGATTTTACGGAGTTCCGGGAGCGCAGGGCATCCGCTGACGAAGCAACTCAATATATAATGGATAAAATTAAGGAATTGCAGTCCCAACATAAATAATTCAGTTTACTTGACAAAAAAACTCTTTTGTAAGAATTTATTAAAAAGAGGGTTATTTCCGAATTACTATCGAAGCTTGAAATGGATGAATTTTTAACTAAAAACCAAAAGTTTTATCATTTTAGTTTGCTCGAGCGCACAATCGGGAATATTTCAATAAAATGAAAATTGCTGATTAATCGCTCTATTAATATATTGGGCTTATAAAATTCTCGAGTAGAGCAGTCATGCGTTAAGGAGGAGTACATATGTCGGAAGAAATGAATGAAATTGAAGTGAACATCTATGAACCAGGTGACAGAGTCACTGGAACTGTAACTAAAGTGGAAGAAAAACAAGTCATCATTGATGTCAAAAACAGTAAAACAGATGGCATCCTGCCAATCAGTGAATTGTCCAGCCTGCACGTGGAAAAAGCGTCAGATGCTGTTAATGAAGGTGATGAACTGGAGCTTGAAGTATTGAAAGTCGAGGATGAAGCTTTGATCCTTTCAAAAAGAAAGGTAGATGCGTTAAAGGCCTGGGATGAATTAGAAAGAAAATTCGAATCTCAAGAGGTCTTTGAATCTGAGGTAAAAGACGTAGTTAAAGGCGGCCTTGTGGTTGACCTTGGCGTTAGGGGGTTTGTACCAGCATCCCTTGTGGAAGATTACTTCGTAGAAGACTTTTCCGATTACAAAGGAAGAGCCCTTTCTTTTAAAATTGTAGAGCTGGATAAAGAAAAAAATAGAATCATCCTTTCTCACCGTGCGGTGGTTCAGGATGAAAAAGGCCAGAAAAAGCAGGAACTGCTTGATTCCATCCAGCAAGGCCAGGTGCTTGAAGGAACCGTCCAAAGACTGACGGATTTCGGCGCATTTGTCGATATCGGAGGTATTGACGGTCTTGTGCATATTTCGCAGCTGTCCCACGAACACGTTGAAAAACCTTCAGATGTAGTAAACGAAGGTGACCGGGTTAATGTAAAAGTATTATCCGTGGACAGAGATAATGAAAGAATCTCATTGTCAATCAAAGAAACTCTGCCTGGGCCATGGGAACAGGTTTCTGAGAAGGCACAGTCTGGTTCCGTACTTGACGGAACAGTGAAGCGCCTTGTATCCTATGGAGCTTTTGTCGAAGTGTTCCCTGGAGTGGAGGGATTGGTTCATATTTCTCAAATCTCTCATAAGCATATTGGCACTCCGCACGAAGTCCTTCAAGAAGGACAGCAGGTACAGGTGAAGGTGCTGGATGTTAATGTAGACGATCAAAGACTTTCATTAAGCATTAAAGACCTGCAGGAAAAAGAACCTGAAATCAGCGATTATGACCTTCCGGAAGAATCAAAAGGCTTCCAGCTTGGAGAGCTTCTTGGAGATAAATTAAAAAATCTAGGCAAATAAGATTTTATATTAGCTTTTGGATTTACGGGGTTCAGGATACTCTTCCTGAACCCTTTTGCCATGCCTCAATGGATTAACCTCATATCACCTGCCCTTCTAGATAGAACAGATTATAAAAGTCCATTTAATAGACGGGGAAACCTACGTAAGGAGTTTAATCTATTAAATAAGGTTGTTATTGTAATTGACTTATTATTAGTCAAAAGCGTTTTAGACAAAAGCCTTTTTAACCATTTTAAGCTATTTCATACTGTTGAAAAACCTGTTGATTGGAGTGGAAGGCGCGAAGACTCCTGTGGGTTTAGCGGGACAGGTGAGACCCCGCAGGCGAAGCTGAGGAGGCTCACCGCCCGCCCCACGGAAAGCGAAGCGCCTGGAACGGAAATCAACAGCCTGAAACAGGCTGAGAAAATGTATAGAGGATTTATTATTCAAAAAGGTTTTTCTGCATTTCGGCAAGTAGTTTTTAGGTATTCAACTAAAAACATATTTGCGTTTAAAAGATAGTAAATTCAGACATAATGTTTCCTAGAGGTGGAAATAAGATGGATGGATTATTATTTTATTGGATTTCCTGGATAGGGGTCGTGGTCACCCTGTTCCTTCTAAATAAATCGTTTACTGATCGCAGGTTTATCCTGTTTGGGCTCTTAGGAGCAATAATCGTAAGTCCGTACAGCTTGCGCATTGGACAGGCTGAAGCGAATCCATGCGGTCTATGGCTCGCTTTGATAAGTGTGTGGATGATTAGAACGCTTCCCTCCCTTTCATTGCTGACCTTTATTATCAGAACCCTGGTAGTTTCCTTTGCCTATGGCAGCATCAGCCTTCTATTTTTTTTAGATCCTGTCTGGATCATCTGGAACAAGACCTGGATGCTCGGTCTGTTCCTTACTTATATTATTCTTCTCTTGTTCGCAGATTGGAAAAAAAGAGTTTCTTCTCTAATACTTGGATTGTTTTTTGGGGATATTATGGTTAATGTCCTGTTTGGCAGCCTGAACATGCCTCAGGACTGGTTTGCAAAAACCTGGCTTGATTTAACATATCTCTCTGGTCTGCTGATATTTGCATGGGGTTCCCTAGAAAAAGGAATCAGGATTCTACAAACGTTTTTTCAGCAGAAAAACATTCCAAAGGAGAAGCAGGGATAAATGGGACATAATGAGTTTTTGTATCCAATCATTTTTGGTGTTGTAACGGGAACCATCATCAGAATTCTGATGCTTAAAACGGATTACAGGCAGTATCCGCCCCATCTTCATGGAAGGATCATTCATCTGGCTCTAGGTTTCATTGCTGCCGGGCTTGGAACAATTATGGTTCCATCCATATTGAAGGAAGAATATACAGCCATTACATTTTTAACGCTTGCAGCCTCCCAGTTCAGGGATGTGAGAAACATGGAGCGCACCACGCTTCAGCAGCTGGATACCTTTGAACTGGTAGGCAGGGGCAATACCTATATTGAAGGAATTGCTGTGGCGTTTGAAGGGAGAAATTATTTGGTTATTCTCTCTTCTTTCTTTACTACGGGCTTTTACATTGTGTTTAATATCTGGGCTGGGCTGATTTGTGCCATTGTATGTTTCTTTATCTGCCGGAAGCTGATGGCTGGAAACCGTTTAAAGGATCTTGTGGATATTGAATATTCCGCACCCCGGTTTGAAGGCCCCGGATTATATGTTGGGGATATTTATATCATGAATATTGGACTTCCGGATAGGCAGAAGGAGATCCTGGAGAATGGCATGGGGTTTATATTAAAGCCAAAGAACTTTAATGCCAGTATCACGATTGCGAATCTAGGGCAGAGGCAGGCCATCTTATATGATGTATCTGTGGCTCTGGGAGTGTACAGGGATTCTGGGACTCCTGCCCTGGTTCCGCTCGCAAAACGCAATCTCAAAACTGGCACTTTAGGAGTCTTTATTCTGCCGCAGACGAAGGATATTGATAAGGCAATCCAAATCCTTGCCAATGTCCCAGCTTTGGAAAATGCGATTAGGATTCCATCTAAGACCCTATCCCAGGAAAGGCAGGAAAGCTAGCAATGGATACCTATATTACAAATAAGATCATGGCAGTGATTACAACAGCCAGCAATGTTTCTCCCGGGGGAGCACCTGTGTTCAAATGCCAGTCAAAGGATGATTTGTATAGTATCACAGCGAACCTGGAGGCCATTCTGGACGGCATTGCCCACGCTTTAAATGATGAAATCTATATAATAGTGAAACATTAAAGGGAAGACATTGTTGATTTGATAAAAGTTTGTTACTATAACATAGATGAGGTGTTTCTCTAAATAAGAGAACAGTAAAGCACTGTTGGTAATCCCTGTCAATCAGCATTTGACAGGGTCTATTTTTTAGATTCAATGCCATGTGCTTAAAGTATAGATGAAAGTTATTATGGTATTAAAGAAGGCTACATAAATTCCCAGTGGATTTCATGCTTCATAAACCATCTATCAGAGAAGCTATTTACATAAAGTTTTTATTGCAGCTATTCACCTTTCTCCTGTGATAGAAGTAAATAGTTTTCTATACTGGATAAAGAATAGTAGAGAATGCCTTAAGCTGCATTTTGAAAGGATGAAGAACATGCCAAAACCTGTAGTGGCAATTGTAGGGCGCCCGAATGTAGGGAAGTCCACAATTTTTAACCGAATTGTCGGCGAGCGTGTATCGATTGTTGAAGATATCCCGGGGGTTACCAGGGATAGGATCTATAGCTCCGGCGAGTGGCTGACTTATGATTTTAATATTATTGATACGGGCGGAATAGATATCGGGGATGAACCTTTCCTAGAACAGATCCGCCAGCAGGCTGAGATTGCCATCGATGAAGCGGACGTCATTATTTTCATGACCAACGGCAGGGAAGGAGTCACGGCTTCGGATGAAGAAGTGGCAAAAATTTTATATAAAACCAATAAGCCTGTGGTTCTTGCTGTCAACAAAGTCGATAACCCTGAAATGAGAGATCAAATCTATGATTTCTATTCACTTGGTTTTGGTGAGCCTTTCCCTATCTCTGGTTCTCATGGACTTGGATTGGGAGATCTGCTGGATGAGGTGGCCAAGAATTTCCCTAAATTTGAGGGAGATGAGTATGGCGAGGATGTTATTAAATTTTCATTGATCGGAAGGCCGAACGTCGGGAAATCTTCATTGGTCAATGCCCTCCTCGGTGAAGAGAGGGTGATTGTCAGCGATATAGAGGGTACGACCCGTGATGCGATTGACTCTCCATATAAATATAATGGTCAGGAATATGTCATCATCGATACTGCTGGTATGAGGAAAAAAGGAAAAGTATACGAAACCACAGAGAAATATAGCGTTCTCCGTGCATTGAGGGCGATCGAGCGTTCTGATGTTGTCCTTGTCATATTGAACGGCGAAGAAGGCATAAGGGAGCAGGATAAAAAAATAGCTGGGTATGCGCATGAGTCCGGCCGCGGTGTCATTATCGTGGTCAACAAATGGGATGCCGTCGAGAAAGACGAAAAGACCATGAAGGAATTTGAGGCAAATATCCGTGCTCACTTTTTATTCCTGGATTATGCCCCTATTGTTTTTCTATCAGCTAAAACGAAAAAAAGAATCCATACCCTGATTCCTGTTATAAACAGTGTCAGTGAGAATCATTCAATGCGCGTTCAAACCAATGTACTGAACGATGTCATTACAGATGCTGTCGCCATGAATCCGACTCCAACACATAACGGAAGCCGCCTGAAAATCTTCTATACTACACAGGTTGCCATTAAACCGCCGACATTTGTTGTATTTGTAAACGATCCGGAATTAATGCATTTTTCCTACGAGCGGTTCCTTGAGAATCGAATCCGGGATGCATTTGGCTTTGAAGGCACACCTATTAAAATCTATGGAAGACAGAGGAAATAGGAGGGAGTATCTTGGAGAAACAAAAGGTGGCCGTCATCGGAGCAGGAAGCTGGGGGACTGCCCTTGCTATGGTATTGGCTGATAATGGCCATGAAGTGAGGCTGTGGAGCCATAAAGAGGAACAAGCGGAAGAAATCAATGAGAGGCATACCAACGCAAAGTACCTGCCTGGCATTGATCTCCCTCTGAATATCAAGGGCTATAGTTCTCTTGAAGAAGCACTGAATTCAAGCAGCAATATTATTATCCTTGCCGTCCCTACCAAGGCAATCCGGGAAGTCACGGGGAAGATTGATAAAGCTGCACAGGCGCCTCTTACCATCGTTCACGTAAGTAAAGGGATTGAGCCTAATTCCCTGCTGCGCATTTCAGAAATGATTGAGGAAGAAATGTCTGCAGAGCTATTAAAGGATGTGGTGGTTTTATCCGGCCCCAGCCATGCCGAGGAAGTGAGTCTGCGCCATCCCACAACCGTGACTGTTTCATCTGAAAACTCTGAGTCTGCAGAGCTGATTCAGGATTTATTTATCAATCAGAATTTCCGGGTTTATACAAATCCAGACATCATTGGTGTGGAAATCGGGGGAGCCCTGAAGAATATCATCGCCCTGGCTGCCGGGATGACGGACGGACTGGGATATGGAGATAACGCCAAGGCTGCGCTGATTACAAGAGGCCTGGCAGAAATTGCAAGGCTTGGTACGAAGATGGGAGCTAATCCCCTTACCTTTTCAGGACTTGCAGGGATAGGAGATTTAATTGTTACCTGCACCAGTGTCCATTCAAGGAACTGGAGGGCAGGAAACCTGCTTGGAAAGGGCCATAACCTTGAAGAGGTCCTTGAAACCATGGGAATGGTGGTCGAAGGGGTGCGGACGACCAAAGCAGCCTACCAGCTGGCTGAAAAGTACGAAGTCTCTATGCCAATCGCACACGCGCTGTATAATGTTTTATTCAATAATGTGGAAGTCCATGACGCTGTTGACGGTCTAATGAACAGAATGAAAAAACACGAAATGGAAGATCTGGTTAACATTATGGAGGCAAGAATCCAGGAATAAAGCTTACATTTATTTTATAAAAAGGGGCTTTTGATGGTTCGTAAATGCCTTCCTCAGCATAAAATGCAACGAAACTAACTGGTATAAATACCTGGTGAATGAGTATTTAGTCAAAAATGCAGAAGATTGATTTCAATCTTCTGTTTTTTTATTTGTTTTTGTGTACTGAGTGGAGAAAAAGAAATCTAACTTTTTTGTGAATATTGGCAAACTATCTTTTGCATTTTACAGAAAGCTTTGAAAATAGTAATGTTTTTCCTATTACCCTATGATATAATACAGCGGGATATTTATAGACTTAGCGGATTTTATGCCCGAAGCCGGAGAGAGTTCAGCCATGAATCCGTCAGATGCTTATATGCAGAGCCTGCAAAAAAGGAGAGGGGAACATGACACCAGCACTGCAGAAAATGTGGATTTCTATTGCCGCCATGTTTTTTATGGCCATTTCCATCTTACTGATCTATTCGAGCCGTTATAAATTTAAGGGATTTATGAAAGGGATTACAGCTTTTTTTGCCTATCTATTGATGATTGTTTCAGGAATTATCATTATTTTTGTTGTATTAAGCGGTCCGACAAATGGTTAAATATAGGACGGGCAGAAAAATAGCAGGCAGACTCCTGCTTTTCCTAAAGGCTGCGGCGGCCTCATTTTTTATTCTAAGCCTCTTAACGGGCTGCATGTATCCAGAAAAAGAGATGGCAAAAAACCAAGTTCCTTATAAAGACCAGATTCAATCCGTGCAGAGCGCGGTAAATCAGTTTAAACAAGATAACGGCGGTATCCTTCCCATTAAGACAAGGGATGCTTCTACACCTTATTATCAAAGGTATCCTGTGGATTTCGGGAGGCTTAAGCCATATATAGCAGAGCCTCCGGGCAACTCCTTTGACAATGGAGGAGTTTTTCAATACGTCATTATCAATGAAGAGAAAGATCCTACAGTTAAACTGTTCGATGTAAGGATGGCAGACAAGGTGCAGGACATTTCGATCCGTCTGGATATGTACCTTCAGTCCCATAAGTATCCCCCTGTAAAAGAGGTTCTTAATTATAATGCGTATATACTGGATTACAAAAAACTGGGCTACAAAAAGGCACCGACCGTATTGAGCCCATACACCCAAAAGGAACTCCAGGTAGTTATGGGAAATGACGGGAAATTATATGTGGATTATACACCTGATCTTCAGGAGGCCTTGAATAAAAGGAAGGAATCTTTTAAACCGGGAGAGGATATAAGGGGCATTCTTGCCAAGGAATCTATGTTTGTTCCCGCTTTTTCACTTCCTTATACGATAGAGAAAGGAACACGAAAAATTATATTTATGAAGTGAAAATGAGCCTGCCGGGCTCATTTTTTTTCGTTTTTGCAGACTTTTTCAACGCGGCAGGGAGGTATATAGGAAAAAAGTGTAAAAAAAGTTGTGCAGGTAAGAATACCTCCCCTTTTGCAAAATATAATAAAGGAGAGGTTTTTTGCTGAGCCCGAGCAGGATAAATCATAAAAAACTTGGAATATACCAGTTGGACAACATCATAGATATATAATGTCCAGGTTTTAAAAATTGATTTGAAGGTTTTATATAGGGAAAAGATCGGGAGGGGATCTCTTGGAAAAGGTTGATGTGTTCAAGGATATAGCCGAGCGTACAGGCGGAGATATATATCTGGGAGTGGTAGGGGCTGTCCGTACGGGTAAATCTACTTTTATTAAAAAGTTTATGGAACTGGTGGTGCTTCCAAACATCAATAGTGAATCAGACAGGGCGCGTGCCCTTGATGAACTTCCGCAAAGTGCAGCAGGAAAAACCATCATGACGACAGAGCCGAAGTTTGTTCCGAATCAAGCCGCTTCCATTCAAGTGGATGAAGGGCTTGAAGTGAATATTCGTCTGGTCGATTGTGTAGGCTACACGGTTCCGGGAGCAAAGGGCTATGAGGACGAAAACGGTCCCCGCATGATTCATACGCCATGGTATGAGGAGCCGATTCCCTTTCATGAGGCAGCAGAGATAGGGACAAGGAAAGTGATTCAGGATCATTCCACACTGGGTGTTGTGATCACAACAGACGGAACAATCGGTGAGATTCCGCGTGCGGATTATATTGAAGCGGAAGAACGTGTTGTAAATGAACTGAAAGAAGTGGGAAAACCATTCATCATGATTGTTAATTCGGTTCAGCCCCACCATCCTGAAACAGACCGGCTGCGTGTGAAGCTGCAAGAGAAATATGATATCCCTGTTTTAACGATGAGTGTTGAAAGTATGCGTGACACAGATGTCATGAATGTGCTTCGAGAAGCCCTTTATGAATTCCCGGTGCTAGAGGTGAATGTCAACCTTCCAAGCTGGGTCATGGTGCTAAGGGAAAATCACTGGCTGCGTGAAAGCTATCAGGATGCGGTCAAAGAAACAGTAAAGGATATCAAACGGCTTAGGGATGTAGACAGAGTCGTCCATCAATTTAATGATTTTGAATTTATAGACCACGCAAGCCTTGCAGGTATGGAAATGGGCCAGGGAGTAGCGGAAATTGACTTATACGCACCAGATGAGCTTTATGATGAAATTTTAAAGGAAATTGTAGGAGTCGAGATTCGGGGCAAGGACCATCTTCTGGAATTGATGCAGGATTTCGCCCATGCAAAATCGGAATATGATCAGATATCGGATGCCCTTAAAATGGTGAAGCAAACAGGCTATGGAATCGCAGCTCCATCTCTTGCGGATATGAGCCTGGATGAGCCGGAAATCATCCGTCAGGGCTCCAGATTTGGTGTAAGATTAAAAGCAGTCGCTCCTTCCATTCATATGATTAAGGTGGATGTCGAATCAGAATTCGCTCCTATCATTGGAACCGAGAAACAAAGTGAAGAACTGGTTAGATATCTCATGCAGGATTTTGAGGATAATCCGCTCTCTATCTGGAATTCGGATATTTTTGGAAGGAGCCTGAGCTCGATTGTCCGGGAAGGAATCCAGGCTAAACTTTCGCTCATGCCGGAGAACGCGAGATATAAACTGAAAGAAACACTAGAGAGAATTATCAATGAAGGATCTGGCGGTTTAATTGCCATCATTCTATAGCCGGATCATCCATACATTCATAATGGGCTTCTGCCTGTACAGCCAAAAGGAAAGCGGTAAGACGCTTTTCTATAGAGGCTGCAGGGCAGGAACCTTTTTTTTTTCGAAAGTTATTAATGTATGCATGGAAACAAGAAAACATTCCCATTAAATGAGGAATTCACTTGCTAAGGGTTAGTGATTGTGATAATCTACATACAGAAAATGTTCTAAACGTTGCTATTTCAATGATTCTGGCCCCTTTTTCAGGCAATCGCCTCCAAAATTGGCATAGAATTTCAAGTTATAGGTTTAGAATTTTTATAATTTGCTTAGACAGGTAATAAGCCTTTTTATTACTGGCAGGAAAAGCGAATGCCCTTTGGGAGGAGGTGAATGGCATGAACAAGACAGATCTAATTAACGCAGTTGCTGAAGCTAGCGAACTTTCTAAGAAAGATGCTACAAAAGCAGTTGATGCTGTTTTTGATTCAATACTAGATGCATTAAAAAATGGCGATAAGGTACAATTAATCGGTTTTGGTAACTTCGAAGTACGTGAGCGTGCTGCCCGTAAAGGACGCAACCCTCAAACTGGCGAAGAAATCGAAATCGCTGAAAGCAAGGTTCCTGCATTCAAACCAGGAAAAGCGCTTAAAGATGCAGTAAAGTAATACATATGAACATTATGTACTTTGCGCTAAGGAAGGATCACGGTTTTCCGTGGTCCTTTTTTGCTATTAAAAATGCAAATGTGTTAAGATGGGGATATCTTTAGCGATATACAGCACATGCCGTATATTCGTGTTTTAGGGTTTACAGGAGGAAATGAAATGACAGAAGTTAACCATGCGCAAATCGAAGAAGCTGTACGAATGATACTGGAAGCGGTTGGAGAAGATCCGGACAGGGAAGGCCTTCTGGAAACGCCGAAAAGAGTAGCAAGAATGTATGAAGAAATCTTTACAGGAATTAACCAGGACCCTGGCCATTATTTTGATACGGTTTTTGGGGAGGAACATGAAGAGCTTGTCCTGGTCAAAGATATTCCTTTCTATTCTGTATGTGAGCACCATCTGGTTCCCTTCTTTGGGCACGCACACGTTGCCTATATACCGAGGAACGGAAGAGTTACCGGTTTAAGTAAACTTGCCCGTGCAGTGGAGGCGGTAGCAAAAAGGCCGCAGCTCCAGGAAAGAATTACCTCCACAGTGGCAAATACGATCATGGAAAAATTAAAGCCATATGGTGTGATGGTGGTCGTTGAAGCGGAGCATATGTGCATGACCATGAGGGGCGTCAAAAAACCAGGCTCCAAGACCATTACCTCTGCAGTACGTGGCGTTTTTAGAGAAGATGACCGTTCCAGAGCTGAAGTACTTTCTTTAATAACCAAGTAACGCTTTTAATATAAAGGTAAGGTGAATCATAGTGAAAGAAACCATTAATCCCGACTTTGTAGTCATCAAAGCAAAAGAAGACGGCGTAAACGTAATAGGCTTAACAAGAGGAACAGACACCCGCTTCCACCACTCAGAAAAACTGGATGCCGGAGAAGTCCTCCTAGCCCAATTTACCGAACACACCTCAGCCATAAAAATCCGCGGAAACGCACAAATATACACACCATATGGAGAAATCCATAGTGAAAAATAAAAAGCGGAAAGCGGTGCCTGCTAAACAAGCCTTTTTGAAAACACATTGATACACAATATAATTTATACATCAAACAAAATTAGCAGGCAGAGACCCGACAAGCATAAGACGAGCCGGCTGTGAGGAGCGGTTTTGTCCTCATAGACGGATTGGCTTATGACTCGAGGGTCTCAGCTTGGAGCTGGATTAATAAAAAGCGTAGAACGGTGCTTTTCAAACAATAATATTTTTTGGCAGAATGACGCTCACACAAGGTTAGAAATTAGAATTATTGAAAAGCAGCCATCCGACAAGCATAAGACGGGGTGGCTGTGGGAAGTGGTTTTCTTCCCATAGACAGCCTGGCTTATGACTCGAGGATGGCAGTTCGGAGCTGGATTAATAAAAAGCGGAGAACGGTGCTTTTCAAAATAGAACTAAATTAAAGCAGAGTGACTATCATATAAGATATAACACCAAGCACCCATTGAAAAGCAGACACCTGAAAGGCATAAGACAGAAGGCATCAAAAGGCCCGCTTTTGGCCTTTTGATGGCGGCTGGCTTATGACCGAAGGCGGCAGTTCGGAATCTCTTAGCAGCTTGCTTAATAGATCGTTCTGTGAGGGTCCCTTTTAGCAACACAGGTTGTTTGGGACGGAAGGTGCGAGACTCCTGCGGGGGCGCGGGACAGTTGAGACCCCCAGGCGGTTCTTAGGAGGCTCAGCGCCCGCCCCCCGGAAAGCGAGCATCTGGAGTGGAAAACAACCCCATTAATTCAACTGCCAAAATCATAAGCGGAAAGCTGGACAGATCTCAAACAAATCATTTTAAAATCCGCTGCTTTTATATTATTATGGTATAATGTACTTTGTTTCGTATATTAGATAAGAAAATTGCAGTCATAAGGGTGATCAATATGCTAAATCTTGAAAATAAAACAACAGAATTAATTCAGCTTATTGAGGAAGCTGTTCATCATCCTTATCTGCTCAACTATATAGATAAGCCGGAGATCGACAAAGTAAAGCTTAGTCTGATCCTGGAGCTGTTCACAAAATCGGATCTGCCTGAAAAGAAAAAGAAAGATACGATCCTTGCGGCTATGCTTGTCCAGATTGCTTTGGATACACACGAACGAGTGTCTCTTTCTGTATCGGTCAGAGAGGATCCAATGGAATTGAAAAGCAGGCAGCTGACGATTCTGGCTGGAGATTACTTCAGCGGTTTATATTACAGCATTCTTGCCGGAATTGGAGAGGTTTCCTTTATCAAATACCTTTCAGGCGGCATTAAAGATATAAATGAACATAAAATCATGCTCTACCAGGCTGATTTTCATCAACCTGGCGAGCTTCTAAAAACCCTTGAAATGATTGAATCCGGAATATTGCTGCAGGCTGCCGATGCTCTGGGGGAATCTTCAACAAAAGCATTTTTGTCCAAAATCCTTTTGTGTAAAAGGCTCATCGAAGAAAAGAAGCTTTGCCTGCAGGACGAGGGCTCCTATGCCCTGCAGCACTTGGAAACACTGCTTGGTGCCTCAGGTTCTGGAAATAAAGCAGAAAAAGCAGATATCATAAAGTTTTTAGACAGTACCACTGCATCGATTATCCAGGAATTACATAGTTCATCATTCGATATTGAGGCCAAAAAGGATTTTATATCAAAATTGGAGCAGAGGGCAAAATAGCGGCAGCGGAAGAAGGGTAGATTTTTCATGCAGCAATCAAAAGAACAAAGAGTGCATCATGTTTTTGAAAAAATATATAAGAACTACGATCAGATGAATTCTGTCATCAGTTTTCAGCAGCATAAAAAGTGGCGGAACCGGACTATGAAGCAGATGAAAGTAAAACCGGGCTCCAAAGCCCTGGATCTATGCTGCGGGACTGCAGACTGGACGATCGCCTTGGCAGAGGCGGCCGGGCCGCAGGGAATGGTAAAAGGACTTGATTTCAGCAAGAACATGCTTAAGGTTGGAAAAGAGAAAGTATCGCACCTCGGCCTCCATCAGGTAGAACTCATACACGGGAACGCGATGGAGCTTCCGTTTGAGGATAATACGTTTGATTATGTTACAATTGGATTTGGCCTGAGAAATGTCCCGGATTACAATCAGGTGCTGAAAGAAATGAACAGGGTACTTAAACCAGGCGGAATGGCTGTCTGCTTAGAAACGTCTCAGCCGACCATGCCTGTGTTCAAGCAGTTGTATTTCTTCTACTTTCAATATATAATGCCTGTCTTCGGCAGGGTCTTTGCAAAAAGCTATGAGGAATATTCATGGCTTCAGGAATCCGCCAAGGATTTTCCAGGGATGAAGGAACTTGCTGATATGTTCAGAAAAGCGGGCTTTAAAAATGTGGACTTTACGCCCCATACTGGGGGAGTGGCAGCCACTCATATCGGCTATAAATGAGTATTTAAGGAAATCAGGAATAAGAGCTGGGTGAAATAAATGAAGTTAAAAATGATGTATTCATACTTAAATTCAGATATCCAATTGATTGAACAAGAACTTGAACATACGATCCAGGCAGACTCACCTGTTTTAAGAGAAGCATCATTGCATTTATTGAAGGCAGGCGGAAAGAGGATTCGCCCAGTTTTTGTTTTATTGGCAGCAAAGTTTGGAAATTATGATATACATAGAATCAAGCATGCGGCACAGGCCTTGGAATTGATCCATATGGCTTCACTTGTGCATGACGATGTGATTGATGATTCAGATCTCAGACGGGGTGTTCCTACAATTAAATCCAAGTGGGATAATAAGGTCGCCATGTATACGGGCGACTACATTTTTGCCCGGTCCCTAGAATGCATGTCGGAAATTGGGGAGCCTCTTGCCCATCAGATTCTTTCTAAAACCATCGTAGAAGTATGTATAGGGGAAATAGAACAAATCAAAGATAAATATCGCTTCGACCAAAATTTAAGGGATTATCTCCGTAGAATAAAGAGGAAAACCGCACTGCTGATCGCTGTAAGCTGTCAATTGGGAGCCGTTGCTGCTGGAGTTAAAGAGGAAATCCATAAGAAATTGTTTCAATTTGGTTACTTTGTGGGGATGTCCTACCAGATAACCGATGATATTCTTGACTTTACTGCTACTGAAAAGGAACTTGGCAAACCTGCCGGAGGCGATTTGAAACAGGGCAATATTACACTTCCTGTATTGTATGCCATGGAAAATCACTCATTAAAGCCATTGATCACAAGTGTTACGGAAGATATTGATGATGCGAAGCTTGCTGCTGTTATAGAAGCGGTTAAGCATTCAGGGGCGATAGAGAAATCTATTGATATCAGCAATCGATATCTGGACAGAGCATTAGATATATTGAAAGAAGTGCCTGCTGGAAAGCCGAGAAAAGCATTGATGGAACTGGCGAAATTTATCGGGAAAAGAAAATTTTAAAGAGCTCTGTTGCTAAATAAGATAAAAAATGATAATATTTTCGTGGATTGCCTTTATTCGGCAGAACCTATATAAACTGGAGGATTTGGAATCATGGAAAAAACATTTTTGATGGTAAAACCTGATGGGGTTCAGCGCAGCCTGATTGGGGAAATTGTATCCCGCTTTGAAAGAAAGGGCTTTCACCTTGTTGGAGGAAAGCTTATGACGATTCCACAAAGCCTGGCTGAAGAGCATTATGGAGAGCACAAAGAACGTCCATTCTTCGGTGAACTAGTGAACTTTATTACTTCTGGTCCAGTCTTCGCTATGGTATGGGAAGGCGAAAACGTCATTGCGACAGCGAGACAAATGATGGGCTCTACAAATCCAAAGGATGCTGCACCAGGTACAATCCGTGGGGACTTCGGAGTTACAGTAAGCAAGAACATCATTCATGGTTCTGATTCTCCTGTAAGTGCAGAGCGTGAAATTGGTCTTTTCTTCAAAGAAGAAGAATTGAATCAATACACTAAACTTATTAATGAATGGATTTATTAATAGGCAAAACAAAGACTGGCATCCAGCCAGTCTTATTTTTTTGCCCAGCCTATAGAATTTTTAAATAGAGCCCTGCCAGCCTTCCGTTATTGATGGTTTGCTCAATTTTAAAATCAAGCGGATCAAATTGATAATTGCGGCTGGACGCCCATTCCTGCATCTTCTCAAAATGGGCTGCCATGTCTTTTACATCCCCTGAATAAAGGGAGTATATATATTGTTGTTCAGGAATGGATACTCCTTCGAACCCTATCGGAATATCGCTGAAATCCCTGACCTCTGCTCCAACCAGCTGTGTAAACACTCCATCTTTTACCTGAAGGCAGATGTCCATCAGATCCTCTGAAGTCTTACATTTGATTTCATCTTTTCTTTCCGTTACTTCCTGCCATGCCCTGGGCATTTCCGTCTGTAATTCCGTCCAGCTGCATGTCACTTTTTTTCCTACCGCCTTGAACGCTTCCTTTTTTAATAACTCCATTTTCTCTCCCGCCTCATTGTCAAAATTATCTTGCACTTTTATAATACAATTGTACCTGGACAATTCTTGACATATTAGACGATTTTTTTTCATTTTATAGAAAATTTTACGAGGGATAATGATGAGTAAAACACAAAGAATCCTGCAGCTGATAGAGATCATTAAACAAAAAAGAAGTTTTACAGTCAGCGAGCTGGCTGATGAATTCGAAGTATCATACCGTACCATGTGGCGCTATCTTCAGGAACTTTCGGCACTCGGCATCGCACTTTATGCTGAACCAGGCAGCGGCGGCGGTTATAGGCTTCTGGATAAGGATACGAAAGATGGTTCAATCGATATCATCTATAAACCTGAATCCTGCTATATCGGTTATGAATTTACTTCTCCCTACAGTGCAAAAGAGGAAACAGAAATCCTTGCCCCGCGTTTATGGATACGCCTTCTCAGCAGAGTGCGTGAAATCCAATCCGCCAAACAGCCTATAATAAAAACAGCTTTGGGGCAATACCGAAAAAAGGACTTTTCGTATTACATAACTGTAGAGGTGGAGAATCCTGCTTTCATTCCAAAAGACATGATCTCTATTAAAATACCGGCTAGATATTATGCGAAAAAAAGACATCGGCACTCCATAGAATTAGGGCAGGTAATCGGGACTTATGAAGAGATTTATGCGTGGGTAAAGAAAAGCAGATGGATACCTGACAGGGACAGCTGCCATTTAGAAGTATACGGGGCGGACTTCAGAGGGAATTCGCGGCAGGCGAACTTCGATATCTATGTTCCTTTGGAAAACGGAGAAACGGTGAAAAATGGATAAACCTAAAGCTCTTCTGCCTGAAAAGCTTTATACTGGTAATAGTCCATAATACGCAGAGCATAGAGGGAGCAGAAATGATGCATCAGGATTACATAGAATTTACTGACAGAATAAAAAAATTAACTGGTATTGACTTGGCCCTTTATAAGGAAGCCCAAATGAAAAGACGGCTTATTTCATTGTATGAAAGGAAAGGATACCAGAGCTTTGATGAATTTTACAGGGCCGTCAGCAGAGACGAAAAGCTGCTGCTTGATTTATTGGACCGGATGACCATCAATGTCTCCGAATTTTTTCGTAATTTTAAAAGATGGGAAGTGCTGGAGACCAAGCTGCTGCCTTCCTTACTGAAAAGGAACCCAAGTTTGAAGGTCTGGAGTGCTGCCTGTTCTTCCGGGGAGGAACCTTACACAATTGCTATGCTGCTTGCTAAGTATGTTCCTTTGTCACAGGTAAGTATCCTGGCTACAGATATAGATGAGAATATACTGGCAAGGGCGAGACTTGGGATTTACCCTGAAAGGTCTTTAAATGAAGTGCCTGATGAAATCAAAAAACGTTATTTCATCAAAGAAGAAGAATCTTACCATATTTCAGGTGAAATCAAACAGGCAGTTACATTTAGAAAACATAATCTGCTGCATGATGCATTTAAAACAGACTTTGATTTAATCATTTGCAGAAATGTATTAATCTATTTTACTGAGGACGCAAAGCGGGACTTATACCGAAAATTCAGCAGCTCGCTTAGAGAGGGCGGCATATTTTTTGTAGGCAGCACCGAACAGATTTTTAATCCTCAGGATTATGGGTTTGCTTCCGAGGATACTTTTTTTTATAAAAAGCTGGGCTAATATTCTGAAAACAAAAGGCTGACATAGTTCAGCCTTTGCTATTACTGCTAAAAATATTCATTTTTTTCTTTCAAAGACTGTCAAAGCGTTTAGTAAAGTGTTATACTTCTTTTAACGCTTTTAAGCGCTAAAGAGTATGGATTTTTTATGAAATAGAACTTAAACTAAACAAATACGATTTAACTACATAATGTATGGGATTAGAGGAAGGTGGATGACGATGAGATATTTGACAGCAGGAGAGTCGCACGGCCCACAATTAACTACGATTATTGAAGGTCTTCCGGCCGGCATGGAGCTGACAGCTGAGGATATTAACCTTGATCTTGCCCGGAGGCAAAAAGGCTATGGGCGTGGAAGACGGATGCAGATTGAGAAAGACCAGGTATTTATTGCGAGCGGGGTCAGACATGGATATACCCTCGGTTCACCCGTTTCCCTGGTGGTAGAAAATAATGATTGGAAGCATTGGACTAAGATTATGGGCAGTGAGCCACTCGCTGATGAGGAAAGCGGCGAGGTTAAAAGGAAAATTACCAGACCCCGACCAGGACATGCTGACTTGAATGGCGGACTGAAATACGGTCACCGTGATTTAAGAAACGTCCTGGAAAGATCCTCGGCGCGTGAAACCACAGTAAGAGTGGCCGCTGGGGCGGCAGCTAAAAAAGTCCTTTCTCTTCTCGGTGTTAAAGTCACTTCTCATGTTGTGGAAATTGGCGGTGTAAAAGCAGAGTCTAAACCAATGTCCATCGAGGAGATCCAGAAGGTTTCCGAGGAGTCCCCTGTCAGATGCCTGGAGCCCAAGGCGGAAAAAGAAATGATGGAAGCAATAGACCGGGCAAAGGAAAATGGAGATTCGATCGGCGGGATCGTAGAAGTTATTGCGGAAGGAATGCCTGCAGGTGTAGGAAGCTATGTTCATTATGATAGAAAGCTGGACGCTAAAATTGCAGCTGCGGTTGTCAGCATCAACGCATTTAAAGGAGTAGAATTCGGCATTGGCTTTGAAGCGGCCCACAAGCCTGGCAGTGAGGTGCATGATGAAATAGCCTGGGATCCTTCAAAAGGATACTATAGGGAGTCCAATAATCTTGGAGGCTTTGAAGGAGGAATGACGACCGGGATGCCGATTGTGGTACGTGGAGTCATGAAGCCGATTCCTACTTTGTACAAACCTCTTAGAAGCGTTGACATTGACTCTAAAGAAACATTCACTGCAAGCATAGAGAGGTCTGACAGCTGTGCGGTTCCCGCTGCAGCTGTTGTGGCAGAAGCAGCGGTGGCCTGGGAACTGGCTTCTGCACTTTTGGATCAATTCAATTCAGATAGAATGGAATCCTTGGTAAAGTCGGTTGAAGATCAAAGGGCTTTCGCAAGGGAGTTTTGACATGGAGACTCTAAAGATTGAAACAGCGAACACAAGCTACCCGGTTTATCTTGGCAGGGACGTACTGAAACAGCTGCCGGCCTTTTTAAACGAACATTTTCCTTCTTCCAGAACCCTTCTTCTTATTACGGACGAAACGGTTGCTAAGCTTTATCTAACACCCTTCTTAAATATCTTGAAGGAAACAGGGATGGAAATTCTGGTCAAGACTGTTCCGTCAGGAGAAAAAGCTAAAACCTTCGATGTTTATTATGAATGCCAGACATTTGCACTGGAAAATAAACTTAACCGAAAATCCTTGGTATTGGCATTTGGCGGGGGAGCTGTAGGAGATCTTGCAGGGTTTGTGGCAGCTACTTTTATGAGAGGGATCCCTTTCATCCAGATTCCTACCACAATCCTTGCCCATGATAGTGCTGTGGGCGGAAAGGTCGCCATCAACCATCCAGCAGGTAAGAATATGATAGGAGCCTTTTACCAGCCGAGGGCCGTTTTTTACGATACAGAATGTCTGTCTTCCCTTCCTGCCAAAGAAATACGGTCAGGTTTTGCTGAAATCATTAAAGAGGCCATTATTCAGGAGCCTGAATTTTTGAAATGGCTGATGGCGGCAGTGGATCATCTCGGGAACATCGATCAGGAGAGCCTGGTAAGTGCCATTGAGTCAGGAATTAAAATCAAAGGCAGTATTGTAAAGCAGGACGAGCTGGAAAATGGAGTAAGAGCCTATTTGAATTTTGGCCATACCCTGGGCCACGCCCTAGAAAATACCCTTGGCTATGGAAGGATTACACATGGAGAGGGAGTCATGACCGGCATGATATTCGCCCTCAGATTATCTATCAAATATACAGGCCTGGACTTTGATTTAGATGCTTTTACTGAGTGGGTGAAAAAACTGGGATATACCATTTCCCTGCCTGATACAGTACAGCATGAAGATCTGCTGGCTGCAATGAAAAAGGATAAAAAAACAACGGGTGATCAAGCAGCCTTTGTCCTTTTGAAAGAGATTGGAGAGCCTGTAATTAAAGAAATATCAGACAAAAATATTTTAACCGAATTATCATATATGGCTGAAAACGGCTAATACAGAGGAGGAACAAACATGATCCGAGGAATCAGGGGAGCCATAACGGTTGAAAAGAATGAAGAACAGACGATTATCAGGGCTGCTGAAAGATTGGTCAGGGACCTTATCAAAGAAAACTCCATTGAGCCTGATCATGTGGCATCGGTTTTGATCTCTGTTACGGATGATATTGATGCGGCGTTTCCAGCCAGGGGGCTTAGGGAAATAGAGGGCTGGACCTATGTACCGGTAATGTGCATGAGGGAAATACCAGTCCCGCAGTCTCTTGGCATGTGTATAAGGGTGATGATGCATGTGAATACAAAAATAGAGCAGGAGAATATTCATCATGTATACTTAGAGGGAGCGGTCGCTTTAAGGCCCGATTTAACAGGAAAGAAAATGTCTATATAAACGAAGCAGGACCTTTTCGTGTAGAATGCACCTTAATTTTGTGAAAGCGGGAGTGGTTGTAATGAAATGGAAAAAAGCTGTACTAAATCTTAAGCCCTACCAGCCTGGGAGATCTATTGACGAAGTGAAACTCGCCTATAATCTGGATCATATAGTGAAGCTTGCTTCCAATGAAAATCCATTTGGATGTTCAGAGAAAGCATTAGAAGTAATGAAGAGTTTCCCGTCTTCGCTTGCCCTCTACCCGGATGGATATGCCACGGTTTTAAGGGATGCGGTCGCAAAGCATTTAGATGTTAACAGGGAAGAGCTTATCTTCGGCAATGGCTCTGATGAAATCATCCAGGTTATTGCAAGGAGCCTTCTATACCCTGGTGTCAATACGGTCATGGCTGCGCCGACCTTTCCTCAATACAGGCATAATGCCGTTATTGAAGGAGCTGAAATACGAGAAATCCCGCTTGTAGATGGGGCACATGACCTTGAGGGCATGCTCCAGGCTATAGACGAAAATACATCGGTGATTTGGGTATGTTCGCCGAATAATCCGACCGGCCTGTATATCGGCGAGGAAAGCTTGATTGCCTTTTTAGAACGGGTACCCTCTGATGTTCTTGTCGTAATGGATGAAGCCTACTATGAGTATGCTCATGCTGAAGATTACCCTGATACTATCAAACTGTTAAAAGAATATAAAAATCTGATCATCCTTAGAACTTTTTCTAAAATCTATGGATTGGCAAGCTATAGAGTAGGATACGGAATTGCGGATGAAAAAACGATTGCGAAACTGGATCCCGCAAGAGAACCTTTCAATACCAATACCGTGGGGCAGATGGCGGCAGCTGCAGCCTTAGAGGATCAAGACTTTATCAATTCTTGCTATAACAGCAACCGCAGAGGACTTGAACAATTTTACAGCTTCTGTGAAGAAGAGGGCCTTGACTATTACCCATCCCAAGGGAATTTCATTTTAATAGATGTGAAATGCCAGGGCGATGAAGCCTTTCAATACTTATTAGAAAGAGGCTATATTGTCCGTTCCGGAAATGCTCTCGGTGCACCGACTTCCATCCGGGTCACTGTAGGTTCTCCGGAACAAAATCAAGGAGTCATTGATGAATTGAAGAATTTCTTGAACAGCAAAAATCAATGAATCTTTTGTCCAGCGCTAAAGCTTTTTGGTACGCCGGATGCCGATTCAAAAAAGGGAGCTAAGTCAATGGAGGGAAATGTATTTGTCATAGGGCTGGGTCTCATAGGCGGATCTGTTTCCCTGGCAATTCGGAATAAGCATGAGAAAGCTTTTATTACCGGCTATGATATCGACGGCCGGAACCTTCGCCTTGCCAAGGTACTCGGCCTTATAGACAGCGAGGCATCCTCAATCAGAGAAGGGGCCGAAGCTGCGGATCTCATTATTATTGGGACGCCTGTCATTCAGGCGGAAGCCATCATAGAAAAGCTCTGCAGTTATGAATTAAAACAGAATGTTATCATTACGGATGTGGGAAGTACAAAAAAGGGAATCACCGAAACTGCCCTCTGCTTAAAAGAAAAAGGCTGTACCTTTATTGGGGGCCACCCGATGGCAGGCTCCCATAAGAGCGGAGCAATCGCAGCCAAGCCCCATCTTTTTGAAAATGCATTTTACTTGCTGACTCCTTACAAAGATACTTCAGAGGAGTCTGTTGACCGTCTCAAGAGTTGGCTTGCCGGGACCAAGGCGAATTTTCTAGTTGTATCCCCGGAACAGCATGACAGTCTTACCGGGGTGATCAGTCACTTTCCTCATATCATTGCTTCGGGACTCGTTCATCAGGCAAAGGATTATGAAGAAAAAGATGAATTAGTAACACGCCTTGCTGCCGGAGGTTTTCGGGATATTACACGGATTGCATCCAGTTCTCCTGAGATGTGGCGGGACATATTGCTTCATAACAAAAGGGTTCTGCTTCAGTTAATGGAAAATTGGCTGAATCAAATGGGGCAAGTAAAATCAGCCCTGGAACAAGGTGACAGTAAAGGGCTCTTTGAGTATTTCGCTGTGGCCAAGCAGTTTAGAGATGATCTTCCTGCCGGCTCACAAGGAGCCATCCCTGCTTTTTATGATCTGTATATCGATGTACCCGATTATCCTGGGGTCATTTCAGAGATAACCGGGTATCTGGCGAAAGAAAAGATCAGTATCACCAATATTAGGATCCTGGAAACCCGGGAGGAAATTTATGGAGCGCTTGTGGTGAGCTTTCAAAGCGATCATGATCGGAAATTAGCCGAGGATTGCATCCGTCATCATACCAGTTATGAAACATTTTTAACCTAAGTATGTTTATTGAAAGGAGGAGCAGAATGGAAAGCATTACTTTAAGTTTATCGGGCGCTTCGTTACAGGGAGAAGTGGAAATACCCGGCGATAAGTCTATATCGCACAGGGCTGTAATGTTTGGGTCGCTGGCTGAGGGAGTGACCACTGTCCGGAATTTTCTTCCTGGCTCCGACTGCCTGAGCACTATTGACTGCTTTAGAAAGCTTGGAGTCCGCATCCACCAGGAAGGAAGCAATGTGACCATCACGGGTAACGGATTTAGAGGATTGCTCGAACCCCAGGAACTGCTTGATACTGGAAACTCAGGAACTACAACCAGGCTTATGCTTGGAATTCTTGCGGGACTCCCGTTCCATTCCGTCATGGCTGGTGATTCTTCCATTGCCAAAAGGCCGATGGGCAGAGTCGTGAGCCCTCTTAGGGAGATGGGGGCTGTGATAACAGGCAGGAGCGGGGGAGAATATACCCCGCTCGCGATCAATGGCTCAAAACTGAAAGGAATTCGGTATGAGCTTCCTGTAGCAAGTGCCCAGGTAAAATCAGCTATTCTGCTCGCGGGCCTTCAGGCCGAGGGAGAGACTGTTGTAATCGAAAAATCCAAAACCAGGGATCATACGGAAAGAATGATCGTGCAATTCGGCGGTGCCATCGATGTAGATCAAACAGTCATTAAATTAAATGGGCCACAGGTATTAAAAGCGGCAGACGTGCATGTCCCTGGAGATATCTCTTCTGCGGCATTTTTCCTGGCAGCTGGTGCTGTCACACCCCACAGCACGATTGTTTTGAGGAATGTTGGTCTGAACCCTACAAGGGACGGTATCCTTGAAGTTCTGAAACGCATGGGTGCAAAGATGACGATCAGCCGGACAGAAAGCGAAGCTGCCGAGCCTGTCGGGGATATAACAATTTCCTCATCCGAATTACAAGGTGTGGAAATCAGCGGGAACCTGATTCCAAGGCTGATCGACGAAATTCCGATCATCGCCCTTATTGCTACTCAGGCGAGGGGGAAAACAATCATTAGGGATGCAGCCGAGCTAAAGGTGAAGGAAACAAATCGCATAGATACCGTTGCCGGAGAACTGGCAAAGCTTGGTGCCAAGATTACTCCTACAGAAGATGGATTGATTATTGAAGGTAAGACATCTTTGTCAGGAGCCGAAGTTTCAAGCCATGGAGACCATAGAATTGGCATGATGCTTTCAGTTGCTTCACTTATTACAGAGGGAGAACTGGTTTTACAGGACCCGGCCTCCATTAATGTTTCATACCCTCAGTTTTTTGAGCATCTAAATTCACTTGCAGGCAGTAATAAATAGTTTTGTGAAAGACCGGCGGTTTGAAGCTGGTCTTTTTGCCGGTTTTTGTGAGGTTTTTTGGCATATAGTTTGTCCATCCCTGCATAGCATATCTTATAAACCTTTTTAGAGTTGATTTTGATGTATGCTATTTAAAGGATATTTCATTACAGGCGGAGAATTAAGCTTTAAACTATTCCTGATAAACGGGCCAGGATTTGCAAATGGAAATGAAGTGCAGAATTATGATAGACTAGTGGTTACAGTTTTGAATAGAAAATAATTCGAGCCGCCGGTAATACTGATCTAAGCGGCGTTAAGGGCAATGAACCGGTTGCAGTGAACTCAGGTTTTTTTGCCGGGTCGTAGCGGAATGGCTTTTCGAATGCGAGGGAAATAAAGATGAATGTTCAAGGAATTTTGCGAAAATTTAAAGATGGTGAATTGGACCACATAGAAGAACATATAAATGATATAAAAAACCACGGCAGCGAGGATGAACTTCTGGAGCTTGCAGAAGGATGTACAGCCTTTGGATTTATGGAGGAAGCAAAAGAGTTATATGAACAATTGCTAAAGCTGTATCCAGATGAAGGGGAGCTCATCGTGTCCATCGCAGAAATCCTTACCGAATTGGATAAGGAAGATGAAGCACTTCTGCTCCTTGAAAAAGTCAGCCCGGAAGATCCGTCCTTCCCAAGTGCCCTTCTTCTGGAAGCGGATTTGTACCAGATGCAGGGTATGGACGAAGTAAGTGAAAGGAAGCTGCTGACAGCGAAAAAACTTCTTCCTGAGGAAATCATTATTGATTTTGCCCTGGGTGAGCTTTTCTATCAGCAAGGAAAGTTTAATGAAGCACTACAAAGCTATCAAACCGTGCTAAAGCAGGAAACTGAGATTTCAGGAGTGAATATCAATCAGAGAATTGCAGATAGTTTAGGCTCGATCGGACAATTTGAAGAGGCCCTGCCGTTTTTTGAAAAAGCACTGAAGGATAAACTGGAAATCAACCTGCTATTTGAATATGGATTTACAGCTTATCAGGCAGGCAATTACAAGACGGCTGCAGAGAAACTGACAGAGTTAAAGAATCTTGACCCTGAGTATCACTCACTGTATCTGTATCTGGCAAAATCCCACGAGCATATGAATGACCTGGACGAAGCATTATCTGCTGCAAGGGAAGGGATCAGGCAGGATGAATTCAATAAAGAGCTAAGCCACTTTGCCGGCATGATGGCTTTGAAAAAGGGCCATGAAGATGAGGCAGAGAACTTCTTTAAAAACGCGTTGGCACTCGACCCCGGTTATATGGAAACCGCGCTTAACCTTTTAAAGCTTTATCTTCACCAGGAAAAATACGAAGAAATATTGGAAGTTGTCGATTCCGTAAAACAGTATGGAGAGTATGATCCCCAATTTGACTGGATTCTGGCATCAAGCCATCTGGCTCTGGAAAATTACAAAGAAGCTGCTGATTATTTCACTGAGGCTTATTCTTCTTTTAAAGATAATCAGGACTTTTTAGAAGAATACGGATATTTTCTAATAGAAGAAGGAAAAACGAAGGATGCTGCCGAAATATTTAGTAAGCTACTCAGCCTGCAGCCGGCAAATGATGAATACATCCTTACCCTGGAACGATTGAATGAGAGCATGCTTTAAGAAATCCTTTTCCGCTAAAGGAAACTCAATAAATGAAATAAGGAAAAAGGTCTTACTGATCGGGCATGAGCCAAATGAATCGGCATAGCAAGTAAAAATATTAGCTACAGAGGAGGGAATCACATGCACACCCCTGTTTCTGTTAACGAGAAAAAAGAATTTATCCGTTGGTTTCTAAATCACTATCAGCTGAAAAGACGGGAATGTGTCTGGATATTAAATTATTTAATCAGCCATGATCAGCTGATGAAAAAAGTTCATTTTGTGGAACAGGCGAATTTATGTCCAAGAGGTTTGATTATGTCGACACATTGCGTGGATGAAGCACCTTTTAGATTTTACAAGGCTAATATTATGACAACCGATGCTGAGAAGTCATTTCATGATATCAGGCTGAACCGCGATGAGGAGATTTACATCCAGCTGAATTTCAGGGCAGCTTACTCCTCCCATCAATATGCAGCTGTTTTAGAGGAAAACCCCTTCATGCCAAAAAACTCCCTTTCCAACGAGAAGGACAAAATTTTGGCTGAGCAGTTCCTGGAAACCTCCCTGGCAATGTTTCAAAGGGATAAACTGATGGAACTCATCGACAGGGCATTGGACCAGCAGAATGAAGAGGAATTTCACCGGCTGTCTGCCCAATTAAAAAATTTAAAGAAACATTAATATCAAAGATAAAGGGTATCAGAATATTTTTCTGAAACCCTTTTTCTATATGTAAATAAGTCAGCTGCCGTCCATATTTTATCCATTTGATATGTGCGCATTAAAAGGACAGGTTTTGAACGCAATCCGAAATGCACAGGTGTGGCTTTGAGAGTTTAGAAGACTAAAAGTCTGTTTTTATTCTTAATGCTCAATGTAAAAATTACATGTTACAATGTACATAATCAAGAGGCTGATTCCAGCCTGAAAATGAAAGCATCGGGAGTGGTATACATGAAATGGGTACAAAAGGATATTGAAATGTTTCAGGAGGCAAGAGAGCATATTGATACAGTCTTGGTTCCCATGATTGGAATCGATATGGGAACAGGCATGAAGCAGTCTGCACAGATGCAGGAGTTCCTCGCCATCCTGGCTTCCGAAATTGAAAGGCAGTTCAAAGGGAGAATGATTTTGCTGCCGCCGTTTACATACTGGCCCCCTTCAGATTCTCTCACTCTTCAACATTCTGCGTTATCATGGAAGAATAGCATCCTTGAAGAAGGATTCAAGCATGTTTTCTTTATCACATGCGACAGCCTATGGCGGGGGAATGAAGGGGAACTCGGAGGTTCCTTGATATGGATCCCATCCATCCCGCTCGAGGGTCTTGATGACCATTATAAGCGTGAATTGATGAGCGGGCAGGTCAGTCAGATTGCAAATGTTTTTGCACAAAAATGGTTAGTTGAAAAATAGAAAATTTTGTGAACATTAAATCTTTGGTATATCTTTAATCATTTACCAGATTATTGACCGATTGGAAATATTGATATATCATTGTAATGTCCTAGTTTTATAGCTTTTTACTTTTTTGATTGGTCATTAAAGACCCAGTTTTCGGATAGAGGGGGGAAAATGTATGAGCAAACATCGAGTTTCAAGACGTCAATTCCTGAATTATACGCTTACTGGTGTAGGCGGTTTCATGGCGGCGGGAATGTTAATGCCGATGCTCCGATTTGCAGTTGACCCTGTATTGGAAGCGTCTGCAGGCGGGAATTTTGTGGCTACCAAGCAGAAGGTTGCCGATCTTACGGATAAGCCGACCCGTGTGAATTTTTCATTCACTCAAAAGGATGCTTGGTACGAGTCTGACGTGACCAATATTGCTTGGGTTTACAAAAACAATGATGGAAAAATTGTTGCCCTTAACCCAACATGTAAGCATTTGGGCTGTACAGTGGACTGGAATACCAATAAGGATCATCCTAATCAGTTTTTCTGTCCTTGCCATTTTGGGCGTTATACCAAAGATGGAACAAATGTACCAGGGACTCCACCTCTTAAGCCTTTGGATATGTACGAATACAAAGTAAAAGATGGAATCCTTTATCTTGGGGCTGTAGTTCCGCATAAGGAGGCGTAATCATTGTTAAACAAGATTTATGATTGGGTTGACGAACGGTTAGATATTACGCCGCTGTGGCGCGACATTGCAGACCATGAAGTGCCTGAACACGTAAACCCCGCACACCACTTCTCAGCTTTTGTATACTGTTTCGGGGGATTAACTTTCTTCGTCACTGTCATCCAGATTCTTTCAGGAATGTTTCTAACCATGTACTATGTGCCGGATATTAAAAATGCCTGGCAGTCTGTTTATTATCTCCAAAATGAAGTTGCTTTTGGACAAATTGTCCGCGGAATGCACCACTGGGGCGCCAGCCTGGTTATTGTCATGATGTTCTTACATACTTTGCGTGTTTTCTTCCAGGGAGCATATAAAAAGCCTCGTGAATTAAACTGGATCGTTGGTGTGTTAATATTCTTTGTTATGCTTGGTTTAGGTTTTACAGGTTATTTGCTGCCATGGGACATGAAAGCGCTATTTGCGACCAAGGTAGGTCTTCAGATTGCTGATTCTATTCCATTGATAGGTCCATATGCAAAAACTTTGCTTGCAGGTCATCCATCCATTGTAGGAGCAGAAACACTTACCCGTTTTTTCGCCATTCACGTGTTCTTCCTTCCAGGAGTTCTGCTTGGATTAATGGCTGCCCATTTCTTAATGATTCGTAAGCAGGGTATCTCAGGACCATTGTAAAAGAATTTGCGTATACATCTATTTTAAGGGAGGGGGACTCACATGCATCGTGGAAAAGGCATGAAGTTCGTCGGAGATTCACGTGTTTCCGCCGTAAGAAAACCAAATATTCCGAAAGATTATTCGGAGTATCCTGGAAAAACGGAAGCCTTCTGGCCGAACTTTCTATTAAAAGAATGGATGGTCGGCGCGGTTTTCCTAGTTGGCTATCTGTGCTTGACGATTGCTCATCCATCACCGCTTGAAAGAATTGCAGATCCGACCGATACTGGATACATTCCATTGCCGGACTGGTATTTCCTATTCTTATACCAATTACTGAAATATACGTATGCCTCAGGCCCATATAATGTAATCGGCGCGCTGGTCATACCAGGCCTCGCGTTTGGAGGCTTACTGCTTGCTCCTTTCATTGACCGGAGCCCGCATAGGCGTCCTTCCAAGCGTCCGGTCGCTACAGGCTTCATGCTTTTGGCGCTGGCAGCTATCGTTTACCTTACCTGGTTCTCAGTTGCGACGCACGATTGGAAAAAAGCAGAACAGCAGGGTAAGATTGTTGAGCCTGCTAAATTCGATAAGAGTGATCCTGGATATGCAGTTTACCAAAAGCAAAGCTGTATTGGCTGTCATGGGAAGGAACTTACAGGCGGAATAGGACCTTCATTGGTTGGGAACGGATTGAAGCCTGAGGAAATCGCCCAAATTGCCCATAAAGGGAAAGGGTCCATGCCGCCCAACCAATACAAAGGCAGCGAAGAAGATTTGAAAAAACTTGCTACCTTTATCTCTAGCTTGAAAAAGTAAGTCAATGAAAGCTGGCACTTTGCGCCAGCTTTTTGTTTTGCCGGTTCAGGCTTAAAGCTGTTTAATACTCCATAAAAGTCTTAAATAATGGGATTGATCAAAAAAGAGCCTTTGTTATTTAAGTCTTCTAACCGTATACTCAGGAAGGAGATGATTTTTCCCAATTGCCCGCTCCTTTCTTTATTCTGGAAAAGGGGACTTGAAATTAAATCACGAAAGTAGGATTTTTATGGCGTATCTGTATTCTATATTGGCGAATAAAAATGTATTATGGCTCCTTTTTATTGTTAACCTGCTGGGTACGGCCTATGGATATTATTGGTATGGATATCAGCTGGCAGAGACTCCGGCCATTTTTCTTCCCTTTGTTCCTGACAGTCCAACAGCAAGCTTGTTTTTTGTACTGGTCCTGCTGGGTTTTATCTTAAAAAGGAACTGGGGCTTATTCCAAGCCCTGGCAATCATGACTCTGTTTAAATATGGAATATGGGCAGTAGCCATGAATCTTTTCCTCTTAAAAGTACAGGGGACCCTCGACTGGACTGGATATATGCTAATGGCTTCTCATGGAGCCATGGCAATCGAAGGGGTGTTGTATTCTCCCTTCTATAAGATTAAAAAATGGCATTTTGCTGTAGCCGCCATCTGGACCTTGCATAATGAAATGATTGATTATGTGTTTTATCAGATGCCCAACTATGGAGTGTTGATGAGATATATGCAGGACATCGGATATTTCACTTTCTGGCTTAGTATTTTATCCATTTTTATTGCCTATGCTCTCGGCTATCGCATGAATAGAAAAACCTACCAGATCTGATGAGAAAGTTCTATACATGTCCCTCCTTACATAAATTTTAGTATATGAGGAGGGGCATTTATGTTTAGAGTAAAATTTCTGCTTACAGCCATTCTTTTAGTTTTACCTGTCTCGAACGTCTTTGCGGAAGGCAGATCACTTGAAAAACTGGATCAGATTGCAGACGAAGCCCTGCAGCTTGTAAAAAGCGACCGCATTCCTGAAACAGCTTCGGTCTTAAAGTACTTTTCAAGCCAATTCCTGTCTATGACACCGAAGGATTATCCCTTCAGCATGGACGAGCAAAGAACCATTACAGTCTCTCAACAGGAAGCATTGAGGACTGTTCAATCCACTTCCACCCCTCTAAAAGATAAAATCAGCGCCGTTACGACTTTCAGACTTTTAATAGATGCGATTTCTTCCAACCATCAGCCGATGTGGACAGAAATGGAAGGACGTATGATGGAAACCTTCAACAGTGCAGAAGAAGCTTTAAGGAAAAACGATAGAGAGAAATTTGAGGAGGACTTCTCCCAGCTGTTATCCGAATACAGCCTGATTCACCCTTCTCTTCAAGTAGATATTGCACCTGAGAAAATTCAAAAGGTGGATGCGAAATTTAGTTATATGCAGCAGTACGATCCTTTGGCGATGGAGGCAGAAAATACTCCTGAAGAAATGGAAGCTCTCCGGGGGGATTTAAAATCCATTTTTGAAGAAGTTAAGAAAGATGAGACTGACCCATCCCTTTGGTGGGTAATGATATCTACAGGGAGTATTATCATCCTGACCCTCTCATATGTCGGCTGGAGAAAGTATATAGGAAGCAAAGAATCGGAAAACACTCGAAAAGAGCGGAACGATTGACACTACAAGAAGGGAAAATTAAAATATAGTAAACCATTCATTATGATGAAAGGGGAACAGCATGTTAATTTACTTCATTCTCATAATTCTGGTGCCTCTGTACGCACAATTTAAGGTAAAGAGCACCTATAATAAATATTCCAGAGTTCATAATTCCTCCGGCCGAACTGGCGCCCAAGTGGCGAGGTCCATTCTGGACAGCCACGGCCTTTATCATGTGGGAGTAGAGGAAACACGCGGTTTTTTAAGCGACCATTATGATCCTAGATCCAAGACGGTCCGCCTTTCGAGCAGCAACTTCCATGGCTACTCTCTTTCCAGTGCCGCTGTTTCTGCCCACGAAGTTGGCCATGCCATCCAAGATCAGCAGAACTATGCTTTTCTAAGATTCCGTCACGCCTTGGTTCCGGTAGCAAACATTGGTTCAAACTTCTCGTGGATTCTAATCCTGATCGGCATCTTTGCCCATTTATCAGGCCTGTTGCTGCTGGGGATTGTTTTCATGGCTCTGGCAGTGTTGTTCCAGGTCGTCACTCTTCCAGTGGAATTCAACGCATCAAGCCGTGCAATGAATGAAGTTGTACAGCTGGGACTGATTCACAGAGATGAAGAGAGGGAAACAAGGAAAGTCTTGAACGCGGCAGCACTGACTTATGTCGCTGCAGCTGCTGTAGCAGTGCTGGAGCTGTTGCGTTTGGTATTCATTTATACCGGCATGACGAGAGATGAATAAAATTTACAAAAGGACAGTCAGCTATTGCTGGCTGTTTTTTCTGGTGTATATTTAGTTCAATGTTAAATTGTTCAATATTAAACTAATTATATAGGAAAGGAATAGGATGAAGAATGGACTTTAACGATGAAAAGGTAAAAAAAGCTGCTGAACTGATCCAATCATTTTTGAATGTGATCAAAACTACTACAGATTTTTCCCGGCAGAATGCCGAAAGTTTAGGGTTGAGCCTGCAGCAAATGTCTATCATAAATATATTGTTCTCTTTTCCTGGATCAACGCTCAAAAATGTGACGGAAAAACTTTCTATTTCAAAGAGTACTGGAAGTATAAGCGTTGACGGATTGGTAAAATCCGGTCTCGTGGAGCGATCGCTGTCTGAAACGGACAGGAGGGAAATCAGTCTGAAGCTGACTCCAAAAGGAGAAGAACTATCGAAGAAATCGCAGGAAAATGCTTATTCCTATAAAGCCATGATGATAGCACTGGAGCAGTTCAATGATCAGGAAGTGAGCTCGCTTCTTAAGATGCATCATGAATTATTATCAGGGCTAAAGGCTGTTCAACTATAAAAAAGAATGTTAGTTTTTTAGATGAAAATGGCTGTGAGAGGTAACCCCGCCACAGCCGTTTACTTGTATAGAAATGCACCGTTCCAGGCCATGGGAAGAAAGGCGCTTCCCACGGCCTGCTCATCTTATGCTGGTCGGGCCTCTGCCTTCCAACTAGTTGTATTTTTCTGTATATTTATGATTTACATTGTGATCTTCC
>NZ_KE387240.1:162118-237437 GCF_000430765.1 Peribacillus kribbensis DSM 17871
ACAGCCAGCCCGTCTTATGCTTGTCGGATGGCTGCTTTTCAATAAGCATATTTTTCTTTATTTATCTGAGCATCATTCTGCTTAAAAAAGTTCTTTTTTGAAAAGCACCGTTCTCCGCTTTTTATCTACTAATAGGATTTTTGTTTTCGTCGTGTGTGAAGCCTTCTCCTAGTACGTCGTGTACGATGGTGACGGAGACGAAGGCGTGCGGGTCGACGGAGGTGATTGCGTTTTTTAGCCTTACGAGCTCGGTTCTTGCTACAACGCAGTATAGGACCTCCCTTTCTGTTCTGGTGAAGGAGCCGTAGCCCTTCAGCATGGTTACCCCGCGATCCATTTCCTTCATGATTTTATCGGCGATTTCATCATTTTTATCTGAGATCACCATAGCGCCTCTTGCTGAATAGGCACCTTCCTGCATGAAGTCGATCACACGTGCTCCAATAAAGACGGCCACCAGGGTGTACATGGCCTGCCGATAATCTAAATAGACAATCAGGGAAAGCGTAATGACTGCTGCGTCAAAAATGAACATGGTTCTCCCGATGCTCCATCCGAAATATCGGTCTGCAATCCGGGCGATGATATCCACTCCCCCTGTTGTACCTCCAAACCGGAAGATGATTCCGAGACCAATTCCGATGAAGCCTCCTGCAAAGAGGGCAGCCAGCATCAGATCATGATTGAGAGGGAACTTTAACTGATAAATCTCAAAGACCTTCAGCCATAAGGAGAGACCAACCGTGCCGATGATGGTATAAATGAAGGTGGTCCTTCCTAAAAATCTCCAGCCTGCAAAGAAGACGGGAATGTTTAATATCAGGTTTGAAATCGATAGATCAATACCAAAAACCTGGTATAGCAAGAGAGTAATGCCCGTAAAACCACCTTCGGCGAGGTGATTCTGCATATTGAAATGCACCAGGCCAAAGGCGAAGATTCCTGAACCAAGCAGGATGAACAAAATATTTTTAATTCTTAATCCAAAAGCCATCTAGGTAAACCCCCACTGTCCATTCAAGATTTCATAGTGCCCATATTATATAAGAATATCAAGTGTCGGGCAACTTGCTGCCTAAGTGAAAGAGTTGTCACAGGGCAAAGTTTTAGCTAACATGTAAGAAGAACGAACGAAGGGTGATAGACAATGGATCAGCATAAAACGGTTAAGGAGCTTCAGCAGGAAGTAGACCGCTACATAAGTCAGTTCAAAGAGGGATATTTCAGCCCTCTTGCCATGATGGCCCGAATGACGGAAGAATTGGGGGAACTGGCAAGGGAAATCAACCATTATTACGGAGAAAAACCAAAAAAGGATACAGAGGACGAGAAGGCTGTTGAAGAAGAACTCGGAGACATCCTTTTCGTGCTTATCTGTTTTGCGAATTCACTCGGCATTGACTTGGAAGAAGCCCATGACCGGGTAATGAATAAATTTAATACGAGAGATAAGAATAGATGGACTCGGATAGGAGAGGAATCAAACGATGAACAAAATTAAGGTAATAGTAGCTGGCCCGCGGGGAAGAATGGGACATGAAGCCGTTAAACTCGTACATAATACAGACCACTTTGAACTCTCAGCTGTGCTTGATACAAAATATAATGGTATGAATTTATCAGAAATCGAAGGATTTACAGGGATTGAGGCTCCAGTATTCACCGATATTGATGAGTGCTTCTCAAGCGCAGAAGCGGATGTATTAATTGATTTAACTACACCTGTGGTCGGAATGAAGCATGCCGTCAAGGCACTGGAATATAATATCCGTCCAGTAGTCGGCACTACAGGCTTCACAAAGAACGACCTGGAAACGCTGGAAAGACTGACGGCAGAGAAAGAACTCGGCTGCATTATCGCTCCTAACTTTGCAATCGGAGCCATTTTAATGATGAAATTTTCACAGATGGCTGCCAAGTATTTTGAGGATGTTGAAATCCTCGAGCTCCATCATGACCAAAAGCTTGATGCTCCTTCAGGAACAGCGGTTAAAACAGCTGAGATGATTTCCAAGGTGCGGAAATATAAAAAGCAGGGACACCATGAAGAAAAAGAAACGATTCCAGGGGCGAGGGGCGCTGACATGGATGGAATGAGGATCCATAGTGTAAGGCTCCCTGGACTGGTGGCACATCAGCAGGTCATGTTCGGGATGGAAGGACAGCAGCTTACAATCCGGCATGATTCCTTTAACAGGGCTTCTTTTATGTCAGGAGTAAAGCTTGCTGTCGAAGAAGCGATGAAAATCAATGTTTTGGTTTATGGGCTGGAAAACATTATAGAATAAGGGGAAAAGATATGAAAATAGCATTGATTGCCCATGATAAGAAAAAGGAAGACATGATCAGGTTTACAACTGCTTATAAAGATATTTTTTCACAGCATGAACTATTCGCTACAGGGACAACAGGACTAAGGATTCAGGAAGAGACCGGACTCAGCATCCACCGCTTCCAATCCGGCCCGCTCGGGGGAGATCAGGAAATTGGCGCGTGTATCGCTAAAAACGAGATGGATCTTGTCCTGTTCTTCAGAGATCCGCTTACAGCCCAGCCGCATGAGCCAGATGTATCTGCTTTAATAAGGCTTTGTGATGTATATGCTGTTCCGCTTGCAACAAATATGGGTACTGCAGAGGTTCTTGTAAAAGGATTAAAGCGGGGCGATATTGAATGGAGAAAAATGGTTTAATAGAGGAGAATGGCTGAAATGACAAATATTGATGTACTGGCATTCGGAGCCCACGCTGACGATGTTGAAATCGGCATGGGTGGAACCATCGCAAAGCTGTCCTCCCAAGGGAAAAATATCGTAATCTGTGATATTACCCATGCTGAGCTTTCGTCAAACGGAAGCGTTGAACTGCGGCTTCAGGAGGCGAAAAATGCGGCTTCCATCCTCGGTGTTTCAAAAAGGGTTACCCTTGATCTGCCAGACAGAGGGTTATACATAACAGAAGAAAATATTGGGAAATTGATTTCTATTATTAGAACATACCGGCCGAAGAGCGTATTTGCCCCCTATTGGGAGGACCGTCATCCAGACCATGGGAACTGCTCCCGGCTTGTTCAAGAGGCCGTGTTCTCTGCGGGTATTAAAAGATATCAGGATCCAGAAGACTTAGTGCCCCACAGGGTATCAAATGTCTTCTTTTATATGATTAACGGCTTTCATACGCCATCATTTGCAGTGGATATCACGGGTCATATCAACGAAAAAATTCAGAGTCTGCAGGCTTACGAGAGCCAGTTCATTAAGACGGGGGAATCCTATGAAACTCCTCTAGTAAATGGGTATATTGAAACGGTGGAGGCCAGGGAAAGGCTGTTTGGAAAGGAAACTGGAGTGGAATACGCTGAAGGGTTTATGTCTAAGAAGCCCATCCTCGTTTCCGCAGAACTATTAGGAGAGTAGAAATGAAATTAAAAATAGGCATTACCTGTTATCCCACGGTCGGGGGTTCAGGTGCCATTGCAACCGAACTCGGAAAGCTTTTGGCTGAAAATGGTCATGAGATTCATTTTATATCCTCGAGTATGCCTTTCAGGCTGAAGAGGAGATATGCGAACATCTTTTACCACCAGGTAGAAGTGAACCAATATTCCGTATTTCAATATCCGCCATACGATTTGGCACTCGCCAGTAAAATGGCAGAAGTAGCAAAGAGGGAGAAGCTTGATATCCTTCATGTTCATTATGCAATCCCGCATGCAGTCTGCGCAATCCTGGCAAAACAGATGGCAGGGACAGATGTGAAAATCGTTACGACCCTGCATGGTACAGACATTACGGTACTTGGCTATGATCCATCACTTACGGAAAGCATTAAATTCGGAATTGAAAAGTCTGATATCGTAACAGCCGTTTCCAATTCTCTTGTCCAGCAGACTCACCAGCTCATCCAGCCGGATAAAGAAATCCAGACTGTCTATAACTTTATCGATGAAAGAATTTATAGGAAAACAGACACGGGCCGCTTAAGGCAGGAATATGGAATTGCAGAAGACGAAAAAGTGGTGATCCATGTTTCCAATTTCCGCGGTGTCAAAAGGGTAGGGGATGTCATCCAGACCTTTCATGGAATCCTGCAGGAGGTTCCGGCCAAGCTTCTCCTGGTAGGGGATGGTCCTGAAATGAGGACTGTCTGCAGGCTTGCAGGAGAGCTTGGGATAGAGGAGCAAATTGTTTTTCTCGGCAAACAGGATAATCTTGAGGAATTATATTCAATCAGTGACCTTGTTCTCCTCCTTTCGCAGAAAGAAAGCTTCGGACTTGTTCTGATTGAGGCGATGGCCTGCGGAGTTCCTGCGATTGGAACCAGGATTGGCGGGATACCGGAAGTGATAGAGGATGGCGTAAATGGTTATCTCTGTGAGGTCGGCGATTATAAGAAGGCGGCAGAGCTTTCGATTAGTCTGCTTGGGGATCCTGCTCTGCATCAAGAATTTTCTAGAGCTGCAATTGCCTCTGTACGTAAGAATTTCAGTGCCGCTGGAATTGTTAAACAGTATGAGGACATGTATGACAAACTTTTGTCAGAATAAGTTTATGAAAGGATATGGCCAATGAATCAGCTTTTTTTGCAGGCTAAGCCCCTGCTGGATACAATTGAGAGGGCAGGATATGAGGCTTATTTTGTTGGAGGCGCAGTACGGGATCATCTCCTGGGCAGGAAGATCAGCGATGTGGATATAGCGACAAGTGCATCCCCTGAAGAAGTGAAAGAAATTTTTAAAAAGACGGTGGATGTGGGCATCGAACATGGCACGATTCTGGTGATTTATCAGGGAATCCCTTACGAGGTGACGACATTCCGTTCGGAAAGCGGCTATACAGATTACCGCAGACCTGCAAAAGTTGAATTCATCCGTTCCTTGACTGAAGATTTACAACGAAGAGACTTTACGATGAATGCCATTGCCATGGATAAGGATTTTACGATTATTGATCCTTACCAGGGCAGGGAAGCCATCCAAAAGGGAATCATTAGGACGGTGGGCGAGGCGAATGACCGTTTTCACGAAGATGCCCTAAGGATGATGAGGGCTGTACGGTTTGTCAGCCAGCTTACTTTTGATATTGAAGAATCCACCTATGCGGGGCTGAGAAAGAACGCATATCTAATGGAGAAAATTGCAGCAGAGAGAATATTGATGGAATTTAATAAACTGCTGTCCGGAAGAAATAAACAAAAAGCCATTAGATTGTTAATGGACTCTGGCCTGTCATCATTTCTTCCCGGTTTTCATGGCAGCCATGAAGCTTTAATAGCCTTCGCTGAACTTGATACAGGCAATCTAACTGATGCGTCTGAAAACTGGGCGCTTCTGCTTTATTTATTCTCACTCAAGGATGAAGACTCTTTTTTGAGAAGCTGGAAAATGTCTGTGAAGGACATCAAAAATATAAAGAGCATAGGATCATATCTTAAAAAGAGACTGAATGCCCCTCTGCGGAAGCTGGAGTTATTCCAGGCAGGAATGCAAACCGCCTTAAGCGCGGAAAAGCTTTTTATGTCTGTTAAAGGAATAAATGAGAGCAGCGGGCTTCAAGAGGTGGAGGAAGCATACCGAAGCCTCCCAATCCGGCATACGAAGGAACTTGCGGTAAATGGGAATGACCTCATGCAGTGGACGGACAGAAACAGCGGACCATGGATCAGGAACGCCCTCGATACAGCTTTGGAACAGGTTCTGGAACAAAAGATAGAAAATGATAAGAATTCTTTGAGGGAGTTGCTTGCAAATTGCAATCTGATTTAAGGAAAAAGTTATTGCAGACCTTCCATGAGGCGGGAGGCAGCTTCGTATCCGGCCAAAACCTGGCAGATTCTCTAGGCTGTTCCAGAACTGCTGTCTGGAAGCACATTGAGGACCTTCGCAAAGATGGCTATGAAATAGAGGCTGTCAGAAAAAAGGGCTATAAAATCAGCAGAAGCCCAGAGAAATTATCCGATAACTCTGTCTTGATGGGCCTTCAGACAGATATAATTGGTAAAAATATTTTATATTTTGAGTCACTGCCTTCTACCCAGAAGAGGGCTCATGACCTCGCTGGAAGCGGTGCAGCAGATGGGACACTTGTGCTGGCAGATGAACAGACCGAAGGGAAAGGCCGCCTGCTCCGAAGCTGGCATTCAGCTAAGGGGAAGGGGATTTGGATGAGCCTGATCATCAAGCCCAATATCCCGATGCAAAAGGCTCCCCAGCTTACGCTGCTGTCTGCAGTTGCCATCGTGCAGGCTATAGAAGAAGTGACACCGTTGTCACCGTCCATCAAGTGGCCGAATGATATCTTGATAAATGGCAAAAAGGTTACAGGAATCCTTACAGAGCTGCAGGCTGAGGCAGACCGCATACATTCTGTGATCATTGGAATCGGAATCAATGTGAACCAGACACTGGATGATTTCCCGGATGAAATCAGGAAGACTGCTTCTTCCCTTTCCATTGAGGCTGCATCCCCCTTTTCCAGGACTATTCTGATCCAGTCGTTTCTCAAGAAATTTGAAGTTTTATACAGGCTGTTCCTGAAGGAAGGCTTCCACCCCATCAAGCTCTTGTGGGAGAGCTATGCTGTAAGCCTGGGCAGGCAGATTAAAGCAACCACTCTTTCAGGCACATTATACGGGCAGGCCATGGGGATTACGAATGAAGGAGTGTTACTGCTGAAAGACGAGCAGGGGGAGATCCATCATATTTATTCAGCTGATATTGAAGTTGGCTGATGAAAAAAATTTAGATATTTACATCATAATTCTGTATAATGTTTTTGGGCGGTATTTCAGAAAGAAAACTGCACCTGCAACCATTTTGATTCACTTTTTAAGAATAGCAAGTCTGCCTTGATCCATGTATGGACTAGGACAGAGGGATAATCAACTGGACTGCTTCAGGATCCTTCTGCGTATAGAAGGATCCTTTTTGTATAAGTGGCTGTATGTAATGGTTTTTAACCTGAATATCGAATTCATTATTCAAAAACAGCCGGTTTGATTCATCTCCTCTATTACAAAGGAGGAAGCTTATGAAATTTTCTGCTCATTTTACCAAAATGAAGGATCAGGGTGAAAAGATCACCATGCTGACTGCTTATGACTATCCTTCTGCAAAAACAGCGGAGGCAGCTGGGGTGGATATGATTTTGGTAGGAGATTCCCTGGGAATGGTAGTATTGGGATACGATTCCACACTCCCTGTCACGGTCGAAGATATGGTGCACCATACAAAGGCTGTCAAACGGGGAGCTCCCGGAACATTTATTGTAACTGACATGCCTTTTATGAGCTATCACGTATCAATGGATGAGACCATGAAAAATGCAGCAAAAATCATGCAGGAC
Source organism: Peribacillus kribbensis DSM 17871 (assembly GCF_000430765.1). Lineage (GTDB taxonomy): Bacteria > Bacillota > Bacilli > Bacillales > DSM-1321 > Paraperibacillus > Paraperibacillus kribbensis. The sequence continues at coordinate 169,461 of NZ_KE387240.1, forward strand.
GGAGGCTGTGATGCCTTGAAGCTGGAAGGAGCCGGGGATGTATTGGAGAAGATTTCTGCCCTATCAAGGGCAGGTGTCCCAGTGGTATCCCACCTTGGCCTGACTCCCCAATCCGTTGGAGTACTTGGCGGATATAAGGTGCAGGGGAAGGATTTGGAGACTGCCAGACAGCTTTTGGAGGATGCAAAAGCATGTGAGGAGGCTGGCGCGGTTTCTCTGGTCCTTGAATGTGTTCCATACCAGCTGGCACAGCTGATCACAGAGTCTCTATCCATTCCCGTAATAGGTATTGGAGCGGGGATGCATACCGATGGACAGGTATTGGTTTATCATGATGTAATCACCTTTGGAGTAGACCGCCTGCCAAAATTTGCGAAAGCTTACATGAATGCCGGAGAATCCATTAAAGAAGCGCTGAGTCAATTTCTCAGGGATGTAAAGGAAGGATCCTTCCCCGAATTAAGCCATTCTTTCACAATGGCCGATGAAGAAGTCGAGGCGCTGTATGGAGGAAGAAAATGAAAACGATATCGGACATAACAACATTGAAATCCGTCCTGCAAGAGGATAGAAGAGGCGGAGCATCAATCGGTTTTGTGCCTACCATGGGCTATTTGCATGAAGGGCATCAATCCCTCATGGAACAGGCAAGAAAAGATAATGAGATTGTCGTATTAAGTGTATTTGTTAATCCGCTTCAGTTTGGTCCAAATGAAGACTTTGAGACTTATCCGAGAGATATCGAACGTGATGAGAAAGTGGCTCGGGCAGCAGGAGTGGATTATATTTTCTATCCTTCCGTAGAGGAAATGTATCCTAAGAAGCCTTCCATTTCATTTCATGTCCATGAGAGGGCAGGGGTCCTTTGCGGAACACAAAGACCCGGGCATTTCGACGGAGTGGCAGCGGTCCTTACCAAATTATTCAATATCGTTCAGCCTGACCGTGCTTATTTCGGCCTCAAGGATGCCCAGCAGGTGGCCGTCATAGAGAGCCTTGTGGAAGACTTTAATATCCCTGTGGAAATTGTGCCTGTTAAAACCATAAGAGAACAAGACGGGCTCGCAAAAAGCTCCCGGAATGTATACTTATCGGAAAAGGAAAGGGATGAGGCTCCTGCCATATTCAGAAGCTTGGAGAAAGCTGAAAAAGCGATTTCTGAAGGAGAAAGGGAGGCAGCTGCCATCAGGGATATAATTATTTCTGAGATTGAGTCCAATTCAGGCGGCATAATCGATTATATTGAAGTTCTGTCTTATCCGGACCTCCAGCCTCTTAAAGAAATCAAAGGCCGCATCATTATGGCTGCAGCTGTAAAATTCAGCAGGGCTAGGCTTATTGATAATAAGATTTTGACGGTTTAACATTTTTTTGAAAAGAAAAGGGGAAAACTCCATGTACCGGACTATGATGAATTCAAAAATCCATCGTGCAACTGTTACGGAAGCAAACTTGAATTATGTCGGAAGTATCACCATAGATGAGGACATCCTGGATGCTGTCGGGATGCTGGCCAATGAAAAGGTGCATATCGTGAACAATAATAATGGTGCGCGCCTTGAAACCTATATTATACCGGGCCCAAGGAACAGCGGCGTGATCTGCCTCAATGGGGCTGCAGCCCGTCTGGTACAGCCTGGGGATATTGTCATTATTATCTCGTATGCCATGATTGCGGAGGAAAAATTAAAGGGCCATAGCCCTCGTGTAGCCATAATGGATGAAAATAACCGCATCAAAGAAATGATCGGGCAAGAACCTGCAGCAACCGTTCTATAGGGGGAGAAGCCGGCCCGGGATCCGTTCCCGAGCCGGCTTTTCTATATCCATTCATTTTCTTTTTAATTGGTTGTATGGTATAAAAAAAGAGGATATTCTTTTTGCCAGGGGCAGAAATAAGAAAGAAATGTATTTTTTAAATCATTGAGGCTTCACAATGATTTCTGAGGTGTTAATAAATGAAACAGCGATATGCAGTCGTGGATCTCGAAACAACCGGGCATTCACCCAAAAAAGGCGACTCCATTATTCAATTTGCCTGTGTAGTAATAGAAGAGGATACAATTATTGATCAATATTCCACATACATACGGCCATCAGGACCGATACCGCCATTTATAGAAGAATTGACTGGAATAAGTGATGAAATGGTAAAGGATGCACCCCCATTCAGTGAGGTAGCTGAGAAGATTAACTCTCTTCTTGCCGGTGCTGTTTTTGTGGCACATAATGTCCTTTTTGATTTGTCCTTTTTACAGGAGGAATTAACAGCTGCAGGCTTCGAAGGATTTTACGGCTCTACCATAGATACGGTTGAGCTTGCCAAGATTCTGCTTCCTTCCTCTGACAGCTTTAAGCTGTCCAGCCTCTCCAGGGAAGAAGGGCTCAGCCATGAGAGGCCGCATCAGGCAGACAGTGATGCTTATGTAACCGCCATGCTGTTCTTGCGGCTTAAAGAAAAAATGGGCCGTCTGCCGGCAGTTACATTAAAGCAGTTATTCCGGCTGTCATTCTCGCTGAAAAGTGAAATATCAGATATGATCGGATTATTTATGGAGGAAAAAGCTAAGAAGGCGCTTGAGCCGCTGGATGGCTTGGAGATCTTCAGGGGGATCGCTATAAAAGTTCCTTCTGAACAAAAAAAGAGAACCCAGGAACAAGATGGGGACTATGATTACAGCTTCGAGTCAAGGTTCAGCAGGATTCAAAAGGCAATTCCCCTTGCAGAGAAAAGGCTGGGACAGCTGCAAATGATGGATCGCGTATACGAGGCTCTCAGGGGAAATAAATGCTTAATTGCTGAAGCAGGTACAGGTATTGGGAAATCACTTGGCTATTTATATCCAGCGTCTTATTACACGCACAGCAGTAAAAAGAAGGTGATCATCAGCACGTATACCCGCCATCTGCAGGACCAGCTATTAGAGAAGGAAATACCCGCACTGAACAGGATCCTGCCTTTTGGGATCCGGGTGAATACATTAAAAGGAAGAAACAATTATCTGAGTCTGGCCAGGTTTGAACGCGTTTTACGGCAGAAGGACGATAATTATGATACGTCCCTGACAAAGATGCAGATCCTGGTGTGGCTGACCCAGACAAATACCGGGGATAAAGAAGAGCTCCACCTGTCAAGCGGGGGAGAAGGATTCTGGGATAAACTCCAGACAACGGGCGATCTTCCTGCCAAGCTGCAGGAGCCCTGGCAGGAAAGGGACTTCTTTGAACGCGCCAGGGAGGCTGCCGCTCAAGCAGATATGATCATTACCAATCATTCCTACCTGATTCAGGATCAAAGGCAAAAACAGCCCATACTGCCCAGAAACGCAGCACTGATTCTTGATGAAGCACACCATCTGCCTGGCGCATACAGCAAAACAGCAGGAATCCAGATCAGTTATCTGGCAATCAGGACACTGATTAACCGCTTGGGACTTTACAGTCAAAAAATGATCCTTTACCGTCTTGAAAAGACGATCCGGGAAAAAGAATGGAGTGTTCGTACTTCACTGGGAGAAGCCGAACGTCATATTCATGATTTTCTCTACGAGACGGATCAATTGTTCCACTTTCTCTCGAGGCCGTCAAAAGGAGCCCAAGGGCAGAAAAATACAATCATTCGTTATGATGCAAATGGAGAATCAAGGGAACAGAAGGCAGTCAGGATGTCTGCGGAAAGAGCAGTTGATTTTTTGCAGCGTTCTATATCTGCTGCAGAAGAAAGGCTTCAGCTATTAGAGGAAAGAGAGGAATTCCTGGGTAAAAGCCATCTGTATTATGTATCGGAAGCAAGAAATGTACTGAATGAAATGAAGGAACTGAAAAACAATCTGAGAGAATTCTTCCTAATGAACAATCCGTATTCCGTTTATTGGACGGAGGCTTCGAGAAGCGGACATAATGTTTCCATTATGCTCTGCTCGCAGCCAGTAACACCTCGGGTAACTTTATGGGACTCTTATCTTTCAAAATTTTCTTCTGTTATTTTCACTTCCGCAACACTGGAAATAAAAGGTACTTTTTCATTTTTTTCTGAGCAGCTTGGCATTCCTGTTGATGTTGACACTGCGGTTTATCCTTCACCCTTTAATTATAAGGAAAAAGTGAAAGTCATCATTCCATCTTCAATGCCTGATATCAGCAAAACTCCGATCGATTTGTATGCTGAAGAAGTTGCCCGCCATATCAGGGTGGCTGCCGAAGGGTCCCGTGGAAGGATGCTGGTTTTATTTACATCAAAAGAGCTTCTTAAACTGACCCATGAACAACTTAAGAAGGAGGAAGCTCTTGCCGAGTATACACTCTTAGCCCAGGGAATTACGGGAGGAAGCAAATGGAAGCTTTTAAAAAGTTTCCAGGGCTTCGAAAAGGGAATACTTCTAGGAAATTCGAGCTTCTGGGACGGAGTGGATATTCCAGGGGATGCATTATCCTGCCTGGTCATTGTCCGCCTTCCTTTTGCCTCGCCTGACGATGTGGTAAATGCCGCAATGGGTAAGTATCTGACCGACCAAGGAAGAAAGCCTTTTTCTGACTTTTCTCTCCCGCAGGCCATATTAAGATTTAAGCAGGGCTTTGGCAGACTGATCCGATCAGAAAGTGATAAAGGTGTATTGATTATCATGGACAGGAGGATCCTTACGGCATCTTATGGACGGGCCTTTTTAGAGGCGGTCCCCCCGGTATACTTGGAAGAGGCATCTATTGGGGAGCTGGGACAATCCGTCAGAAAATGGCTTGATTAAGGCCAAAAAAGCAGCATAAAGCTGCTTTTTAAGGTGAGTGTTGAGGACTAGAATGTTTTTTAATGTATTGATGCCATAGTTGAGGTATACCTGATATAATGTTTAGTGAATCTTACTTGTAATCATAGTATGCCTCCCGAGGGGCAGGATTATGTTGCAGAAATAATGTGGAATGCTGGAGGAAATTGACATGGAAAGCAAAATTGAAGTCATATCAACGGTGAGAGTACAAAGTACTCCTGATTTATATAAAATAGTTGATGCTTTAAACCGGACTCTTAAAGAAAATGATCTTATGTTCGGACTGGCCTTGGATCCAGAGAATAAAGAAAAAGCGGTATTTACAATTTACCGTACATAATGAAAGAGTGGCAGAAGAATGAAAAAATGGATAATCCTTGTTATTCTATTTTTAGTAATAGCAGCCGCTGCAGGAGGCGCTGTTTACTCAAAAGCCGTTCAGCCCAAAAAAACCGCCTACCATAAAGCGGAAGTGGCTGCGAAGGATCATGGATTGAAGGCTGTAGACAGTTTTTATCTTTATTATGGGACTAGTACGTATTATATTGCTTCAGGCAAAGACAGCAAGGGCGTCAAAAGGATTCTTTGGATTCCCGAAAAAGGGAAAAGAGTCGTTGAGCAGAAGGATTCAGCAGGCGTGTCAAAGGAATCCATCATCAGCAAAGTGAATAAAGAGCTTCATCCAGATGACATTTTGTCTGTTAAACTTGGCATGGAGAACAATGTTCCCCTGTGGGAAGTAGTATATAAGAGCGGGTCCAGCCGGCTGAATTATGAATACTTTGACTTTAACACAGGGGATTGGCTTAAATATTATAGAAGCATTTAATGGGAGGAATTGGCGTGAAGCTAGCAAAAAGAGTGGAAGCATTAACACCATCGACTACACTGGCCATTACAGCTAAAGCAAAGGAAATGAAGGATCAGGGAATCGATGTGATCGGCCTTGGAGCAGGTGAGCCGGATTTTAATACCCCAAAGCATATAATTGAAGCCGCAGAGAAATCCATGTGGGAAGGGCATACGAAATATACTCCTTCTGCAGGACTTCCTATATTAAAAAAAGCGATTGCAGACAAATTAAAAAAAGACCAGGGTCTTGATTATGGATTGTCTCAAATTATGGTCGCTTCCGGAGCAAAGCATGCTCTGTATACTCTGTTTCAGGCGATACTTGATCAAGGGGATGAAGTCATCATCCCGATCCCTTATTGGGTGAGCTATCCTGAACAAGTGAAGCTTGCAGGCGGAGTGCCTGTTTATATCAATGGCAGAGAAGAAAATAGCTTTAAAATAACGGTGGAACAGCTGAAAGAGGCTGTAACGCCAAAAACAAAAGCCTTGATCATTAATTCCCCGAGCAACCCGACAGGAATGATTTACACAAGTGAAGAGCTGCGTGCACTGGGTGAGATATGCCTGGAGCATGATATTTTAATCATTTCGGATGAGATTTATGAGAAGCTCGTATATGGGGATCATGTCCATGTTTCCATCGCTGAGCTTTCAGAGCCTTTAAAGGAAAACACCATTATCATTAATGGTGTATCCAAATCTCACTCCATGACAGGATGGAGAATTGGATATGCCGCCGGCAGCAAGGAAATTATTTCAGCCATGACAAATCTGGCAAGTCATAGTACTTCGAATCCTACTACTACAGCCCAATATGGGGCCATCGCGGCTTATGAAGGCCCGCAGGATGCTGTGGCAGAAATGAGGGACGCTTTTGAAGGGCGCCTAAACACCATTTATACAAAGCTGGTCTCTATACCAGGGATCTCCTGCATAAAGCCACAGGGAGCGTTTTATCTCTATCCGAACGTGAAAAAGGCAGCTGAACTGACAGGTCTGAAAGACGCAGATGAATTTGCGAAGGCTTTGCTTGAAGAAGCGAGGGTCGCTGTAATCCCGGGTTCTGGATTCGGTTCTCCTGATAATATCCGGCTATCCTATGCCACGTCCATGGAACAGCTGGAAAAAGCAGTAGAACGGATTTCGGAGTTTGTTTCCAGCAGGCAGAATTAAGAGTAGTAATGAATCAAATAAGGCAAAAAGCGGCATTTTTCGCCGCTTTTTTTTATCGTATTTTTTGTGAAATATTGACAGGAATAAGTGAGAGCAGCGATGAATGTTCACCAGGATGATCGTTTATAGCAAAAAGATCTCTGCAATCGAATACAGAAAATATGTAAATTTTACCCTGAGTATTTTTCTCATTTCGACATTTTATTCATGGTATACTATTGTAGAGGTGTCATATATGGTAAAAGATCAATTTCTAGCTTGGATGAAGGAAGGCAGTATTTCCATTCCTTCTTTTCTTTTGTCTCATTATAAGGAAATGGGATTAAATGAATATGAATTTATGATTTTGCTTCAGATACAGCTTTTTATAGAAAAGGGAAATGGATTTCCCACGCCCGATGAAATTTCCGGAAGGATGACTTTGGACATCACGGATTGTTCAAGTCATTTGAGAAGGCTGATTCAAAAAGGCTATCTTGAAATACAAGAAGAATACACAGCGGATTCAATTTTGTTTGAACGCTATTCTTTAGACCCGCTGAATGAAAAGATTGTACAGCATTTTATAAAGGTGCAGAACCAGCCGCAGGTTCCTGCTGAAACAGAAGAAAGTCTTTATACCATTTTTGAGAAAGAGTTCGGAAGGCCGCTCTCGCCATTTGAATGTGAGACGCTTGCGATGTGGATGGAAGATGACCATCACTCAACTATGATCAAGGCAGCGCTTAAAGAAGCCGTCATTTCGGGAAAGCTGAATTTTCGATACATAGATCGAATTTTGTTTGAATGGAAGAGAAACGGCATTATGACACCCGATCAGGCTAAGACTCACGGCCAGAAATTCCGGATGAATAAAAGGGAAAGAAAGCAGGAAGTACAGACTGCCAGCAAGAATGTTCCTTTCTTTAATTGGCTGGAGCAGTAAAATACGTTTACAATGCAAGTGCAAGGAGCTTAGAGTATGCTAAATCAAACACAGATTAATTATTGTTTAGATAAAATAGGGGAGATGTTTCCTGATGCGCATTGCGAATTGAATCACTCCAACCCCTTTGAGCTGGTAATTGCTGTTGCACTGTCAGCTCAATGTACCGATGCATTGGTAAATAGAGTAACGAAAAGCTTATTTCTAAAATATAAAGAGCCCGAGGATTATCTGAATGTTCCCTTGGAAGAACTGGAAGGGGATATTAAATCCATCGGGTTATATCGGAATAAGGCCAAAAACATCCAAAAGCTGTGCCGGATGCTGATTGATGAATATGGTGGCATACTGCCGGCAGACAGGGATGAACTGACTAAATTTCCGGGTGTTGGCAGAAAAACAGCCAATGTCGTTGTTTCAGTTGCATTTGGAGTTCCGGCCATCGCTGTGGATACACATGTAGAACGTGTCAGCAAACGCCTTGGAATCTGCAGGTGGAAGGACAGTGTATTGGAAGTGGAGCAGACCCTCATGAGAAGGGTGCCTAAAGAAAAGTGGTCAGATACACATCATAAGCTGATCTTTTTCGGCCGCTACCATTGCAAAGCACAGTCGCCTCAATGCGAAATCTGCCCGCTTCTTGATCTGTGCCGAGAAGGGAAGAAAAGAATGAAAAGGGTAAAGGGGTATTGAATGCCATGAAATTCACTACCCCTGTTTTTTTGACGAACCAAACTTTGAAGGAACAGCATCTGGACCTTCTACCCGATCAAATGGACCGATGGAATCCTGCTCTCCTTGATTTCTTCTATTTTCCGTATGAAAGCTGTTTCTACAGCGGCATCAATTGTTTTCAGCCCTGGAGAGATTTCACGGTCATTCACGATGTACTTTTTCTCTGGAAGGAACAAAAAAGCGGCCTTTCGGATCTTTTTAGGCAAAGAAACCGAAGGGAAGCACTTCCCCTGATGAAAAAAGGCATAGCGCTTTACGTATCTGCTTTTTTTTGGCTGAATAACAGCCCTGTCCATCTCTTTAAATGGAAGGATAAAGCAGGGGGATTTGAAAGGATTCCGATGAATGGTATGGAACGTCTGGAATTTGTACTACATACACCTGGACATTATCAGTCATTAGCACAACTTTCAGAATTATTTACTGAGCTGGAAAAAATATTATTTAAACACATGGCTATAAAAAAAGCATCAAGGATGCTTTGATTCTGCAGACAGACTTGGTACAGCTGGGTCTGCCTGCAGTTTTTTTATTCCCGGCCGCCAAACCAGGGATGGTTACACGATATGGATGACACAGAATTCTTTGGTTTTTAAAGCAATAAAAAAACGTCTAAGCCCATTGCTTAGACGTTTTTTTTATCAGCGGTTCGGCCTTCCCGGGGAAGGACTGGTGCCGCCTGTTCCATTGCCTGTTCCGTTTGTGGTTCCATTTGTCGTACCATTCGTGGAGCCAGTTCCGTCTGTTGAACCGCCTGAGGTTGTTCCTCCATTGCTGGTTCCATTGCTGGTTCCATTGCTGGTTCCATTGCTGGTTCCATTGTTGGTTCCATTGCTGGTTCCATTATTGGTTCCATTATTGGTTCCATTGTTTGTTCCGTTATTGGTTCCATTATCTGTACCGTTTCCGCCGCCGTCCGGAGTTGTGCCGGTATCATTTCCATTCCTATTATCCTGTCCAGGAGTAGTGCCTCCCTGATTCGGATTCTGGGTGTTGCCTTCCTGATTGTCCGGAACTCCATTGCCATTCTTGTCTGTTTGATCTTGGTTCTGGTTATCGTTGGCAGAGTTAGAATTATCACCAGGATTATTTCCGCTATTTGGATCCTGAGCTGGTTGAGTTTCTTCCTTTGGTATTTCAATGAGCGTTGAATCAGAATCGCTTCTGCTGCCGTTTACAATCGCAGTGACGGTGAACGTATACTTTCCGCCAGGCTGAGGATTCTGTACCTTTAATTCTTTTGCTTTGGTTACTTTAAGCACCTGATCTGATCCGCTATCCTGAGAAACTTTGACTTCAAAATCTGGGTTTTGATTTTGGTCATCGCTGTAATCCCATGATAGGGATATTTGTTTAGAACCTGGATCATACGACGCCTTCAAGTTCTGCGGCCCTTTTGGTTTTTCATAGTCCCTGGATACTTCTGTAGGCTGATGGCCTCTTACGAAATATTCATAAGATACCTTGCTCTCAGGAGTATATTCGCTCGCGAGTCTTGGAGGGTTCGATCCCTTTTCTATTTTGACTTCTACTACACTTTTCGGTTTCTTGAAATCTGATGTGTTTTTCTTTTCACTCATATAGCCCATGAGGTCCTTAAACATCTTTTGGGCAATCTTCTGATATCCGTAGTCTTCTGGAATATATTTTTTTCCGTCTCCATATCCAGTCCAGACTGCCGCTGTGTAATTGGTGGTATAGCCTGCAAACCAGGCATCAGGGACTGCCGATGATGGAATATTATATTTTTCCCTTGTATCTTTATCAAAGTTGGTCGTTCCGGATTTACCTGCGAGGGGAAGTCCCGGGACATTTGCTGTCTGGCCAGTTCCGTAAGAGTCCTTCACAACGCTTTTCAGCATATCTGTGACGATGAACGCAGTGCTGTCCTTCATGGCAACCTGCGGCTCAGGAGCTGTTTTAATCACAGTGTTATTTTCCCTGAGTACAATTTTGGTTACAGCATGAGGCTTGTTATATATACCATTATTTCCGAATGCACTGTATGCGCCTGAAAGCTGAAGCGGTGATATACCAGGATTGATGCCGCCAATTGAGGCACTTTCAAAGAATTTATCTTTATCCAGATTAAGTCCAAGCTTATCCGCGAAATCAAAGGCTTTTTCCGAACCAACCGCCTGGAACGTTTTTAAGGCTGGTATATTCAGAGAACGGGCCAGGGCTTCGCGAATGGTCATCTGGCCATAATTTCTTCCATTGAAGTTCTTGATGGGTGTTCCGCTTGAATACTTATACGGTTCATCCACGATCTGCTCATAAGTGGACCAATTCAAATTCTCCACTGCCGGTCCATAGTCTACGATAGGCTTGATGGTAGAACCAGGCTGCCTTTTTATATCGGTCGCATAGTTAAAGGTACGGCTGCCCTTAATGTTTCTTCCGCCGCCAATGGCCCTGATTTCCCCGGTTTTAGTATCAAGAAGGGAAATACCGGCCTGGAAATCCTTATCCGGGAAGTTAAACTTATCGGATGACTCCATATCGTACACATGCTTTTGTGCGTCACGGTCCATGGTTGTATAAATATCCAGTCCATCAGAGAACACATTGTAATCCCCTGATGCCTCAACTTCATTTATTACTGTATCTATGAATGCATTATAAGCTACTGTACTCTTTTGACTTTTCTCAGTCTTGACCAGCAGTCTTTTTACAGAGGTTTTTTCAGCGGCTGCCATTTGTTCCTTTGTTATATAACCATGCTTGTTCATAAGCTTAAGCACGATATTTCTGCGCTTTTCAGCCAATTGCGGGTGCTGGAACGGGGAGTATGCGCTTGGGCTCTGCGGCAGACCGACAAGAGTGGCTACTTCAGGGAGCTTCAGATCCTTTAGAGGCTTATCAAAATAGGCCTTTGAAGCTGTTTCAACCCCATATGCACCAGCACCGTAATAAATTTTATTTACATACATTTCAAAGATTTGTTTCTTTGTATACTTTCTTTCAAGCTGAAAGGCCAGCCACATTTCCTGAACTTTACGCTTAATGGTTTTATCTGGTGACAGGAACGATCTTTTTACCAGCTGCTGGGTAATTGTGCTTCCGCCCTGTGAGCCAAATCCTTGAGTAAAGTTGGCAAATACTGCACCGGCAAGACGTTTGATATCTACACCATGATGCTGATAGAATCTTGCGTCCTCTGTAGCAAGAGTTGCTTCTTCAACCAAAGGCGGTATTTCATCATACGGGATATATTCTCTATCTGTTTGTTTTCCAAGTTCTGTGATTAGATGTCCATCCTTATCGAATATCTTGGATGATACTGGATCCTTAAGCATTCCTTCGCTTAGCTTGGGAGCGGTGCTGACAAAATACGCAAATGCAGCCCCTCCAAGAACCATCCCGGCGATACCGAGTGCTACAAGCAAAAGGAATATTCGCTTGAACAGTCCGCGTTTTTTGGCTTGTCCTTTTCCTTTTCCATTTTTATTCGGTTTCGCCTGATTCTGCTTTCGGCGCTCTTCACGAGTTGTATAATTTTGAGCCATTAATAGCTACCTGCCTTTCTAAATACCCGAGCTAAAAAAGTGTGCATATAGCTGTTCTATTACCTTAATATAGTCAATCCTTGGCTGAAAACCAAGAGGAATCTTTTGAGAACATGCTTCCACTTCTGCTTTTGTTATAGACTTTCTTCCGCCCTCACTCATTCTTTCCCAAAAAGAAATCAAATTCTCCGCTTTCATGAGATAGATTTCCTCAGTTGCTGTAAAACGCAGAATAATGAAAGAGATGGCCCCTTGTTTAAGGATGCCTTTCATATGCTCGATCTGATGAGTGTGAAAGTTCTTTAGGGGGAAGGAAGAAGGATTCTGCGTTTCCTTTGCTTCAAAATCTAAATGCCTGCCTCTGTACACTCCGTTGTAATCCGTAGTTGAGGCCTGCTTAAAGTAAGCTTCCTTGATAACGGCAGCGCTTCGTTTAGGATAGTGAACATTTACAATTTGGACTGGCGTAGGTTTTTTGTGGACCACCGCTGTTCCGTTGGCTAAATAGTATTCATTCGATGCATTGATATCATCTTCTAAAGTCATTCCCCTATTGCTGAAATTCATCTTCTTTACCGGTCTTGCAGCTTGTTCCAGAGGCTTTGAAATAAACCTCCGGCCATTAGGATAATGAAATGCCAATACATCCCCTCCTTAACTACCTATAATATAATACCAAAAATAACTGTAAAGGGGGGAATAAAACCATTTTGCAACTAGCAAGATAATTAAGGAAAAAAAGATATTTCCTGTGAGGTGATTGCTGCTTGGCAGATTTAAAAGGCCAGACCTCTGCTGCGGAAGAAGAAAATATAATCAGAAGGGTAAGAGAACTTACCGATCAATATAATTTGGATAATATTTCAAGAACCGCTGCATATCATCGTTTTTTTCAAGCCTATCCTGAAATACAGTGGTCCTTTCTTGCGGGGATGGTCTCCAGGAATGCTGGCTGGAATATGGGAGACCTGGAAGGATACTGGCTTCCTCGAGTCCTTACGAGGCAGTATCGCCATTTGCTGTTCCTTACATACGAACGGGCAAATTGGCTGATATTTGATGATGCTTACCCGCAGCTTCTCCTCTATCACTATTCGACGAAAGCCGGCCGTCCTTTGTTTCACTTATTTAGAAAGTTTAACATTTCTGAATTCATCGAAAGGGAATGGATGCGATTCTGGAAGCATAAAGAGAAGAAAAGACTGGTTTATTCTTTAATTATCAACGAACAGAATCTAATTCAAAAACCTGTTATTGAAGAGGGATATACCAGCAGGGTTTTTCAATCAGCTGCGTTTCTTTTACAGGATTGGTTTCATTTCAGTACAGTACTCTTTCCAACCATGGATGGGCGTTTATATGGCGTAAGCACCTATCATTTCAAAAAACTCGATGCAAGAATCGAAATGGGGAAGAGACTGGCTGAGATCCTCTTCTCTCAGACGCTGTTCCAGGAGTTCCACCGCTTTTCACAAAATGTGGAGCATACCGGATCCAGGCACGATTATGAAAGGTTTTTCCCGTATAAAAAAACCAGGGAGACGCCTTTTTTAAGAGCCGTATATCCCGCGATCCAGCACAGCAGAGGGCAGGGGGGGGCATGGGAAGACAAAAGGAAAATTAAAAAAAAATGGTACAAGAGTTTGGAAAACAGCTTTAATCCAGAACTGACGGGATGGTACAAGGATAAACAGCTGCAGCTCCAAGCTGGAATCCTTGTAAAGAGACTGGTCTTTGGAACGGGGAAAAATACATGAAGCGATAAGGCTCTCCGTCAGATCTGTTAAAGGGAAGGTTATCATGTGAGTGGGAGTGACAAAAAAAATCCCCGGACGTATTCACGGGGATTGCTTTGAATGATCACTCAGAAGGGCGGTTAGAACCGGTAAGCTTTTTGTCTCCATAGCCAGGAGCATTTGCCTTTGACTGGTTTCCGGACTTTTTGTTTTCTTGCTTTTTCATTACTGTACACCTCCCTCAGGGATATCATTTGCAAGGAGGCGAATTTCATTCGAATATGTCGAATCGCCTGATTAAATTCTCGATACACCCAATTACTTTGACGATTCATTTCTAGTTTTGTCAACGATGAAGGAAGTTGGCAAGAAAGAAAGAATACTATTCATAAAGATGGATTTAGGAGGTATTTAATATGTCCAATCAATTAGTGCCGAAAGATAAAATCCTGCAGATGCTGCTTGAGATCAATGACCAGCTTGAGGTTTTGGAAGAAACGCTTGGTATTACAGCTGAAAAAGAAGCGCGGGTCAAGGCAGAAGAGGGGCGCGAGCTTTTAAATAAGGCTCAGTCTATACTGAATGATTCGAAAGAGCTTCTCGTTAAAATTAACCACCGTGACAGCAGCGTGTGGAGGACCAAGGAACCGGCGGCCGGTCTCAGCCTGGCAAGGGTCTCCCTCTAGTTTGTTTTATAGATGAGGCTCTTTACTAAAGGATGAAAAAAATCTTCAATGTCTATATTCTTTCCCCTGGGAGTACTCTCGTTGTATAGTTAGAATATAAGACTGAGGGGGTTTTTTTTTGAAAGAAGATCTGTTGACAGAACAAACGAAGCAGCTGATAGAGCTGACAGATCAAATAGAAGAAATTTTTAATACGACCAAAACAGAGCAGATCGAGCATGATTTTTATGAAACAATCAAGCCTTTTGCAGATCGCGCCTTTGAATTATCTTCAAATTGGAAGACCGCAGCCAGTGAGTTTATAGAGAATAAAAGACCCAAGCATCTTCATGTCCAGCAAATTGACCAGGCTGCAGAGCTGATAAGTACCAGTTCAATCCAGGCCTTTTTCCCTAAGACAAGCCTTAAACGATTTAAAAGCCAGCTGCAGTCCATCCGTTACACAATGGAGACAGTTCTGAAACAGGTTGAAGCATAAGCCGCTCTTAGGAGGGGCTTTTTGTATAGGTCTGGGTGAAAATGGAAGCAGCAAGAAAGATAGTTACAATTGAAGTCACTGTTTTTTTGCCTGTCGTGTCTGAAATTTACCTCGAGTCATAAGCTGATCCGTCTATGACGAGAAGACAGCTCCTCACAGCCAGCTCGTCTTATGCTTGTCGGGTCTCTGCTTTTCAAAAAGTGATTATATTTAAAATTGGGCTTCTGTGACAATCTGCACTGAATACGAATTAGTTTGAAAAGCACCGTTCTCCGCTTTTGGGTAATCCAGCTGCGAACTGCCGCCTTCGGTCATAAGCCAGCCGCCATCAAAAGGCCAAAAGCGGGCCTTTCGCAGCCTTCTGTCTTATGCCTGTCAGGCGGCTGCTTTTCAAAAAGTGATTATTTTTAAATGGGTTCCTGGGGCACTCAGCATATAATTTGTTTGGTTTGAAAAGCACCGTTCTCCGCTTTTGGGGAATCCAGCTGCGAACTGCCGCCTTCGGTCATAAGCCAGCCGCCATCAAAAGGCCAAAAGCGGGCCTTTCGCTGCCGTCTGTCTTATGCCTGTCAGACGGCTGCTTTTCAAAAAGTGATTATTTTTAAATGGGCTCCTGGGGCACTCAGCATATAATTTGTTTGGTTCGAAAAGCACCGTTCTCCGCTTTTTTTCATACTTATATATCAGCGAATGTCACGAGGAGGATGAGAAGGCTTATGATGATGGGATCCTATGTCGGTCCGTACAGCTTTGATCCGAGGTTTGCCGGTCAGACTGTGCCAGCTTACAGCTATCATACCCCTAATCCCCATATGATGCAGCAGGTCCCTCCGTACCAAGCCGGCCAGGATATGAGCGGCTCCGGCTACCAGGGATATTACGGTCAGGGGGAGCAGGGGAATACGCCTTATGCAGGTGCTCATCAATACGGAAGCCCTGCTGATTCTTATTACACACCGTTTGGGAGTATGATGGGTGAACAAAGTTTCCAGGGAATGAATCCTTATTACAGCCAGATGAATGGAATTCAGATGAACCAGCAGATGCCCATGAATCCAGGATATGTGAATCCGTTTGAAAATCCTTTGCAGCAGGGCAGTGCCTATGGTCCGAAGGTGTCGGGCCAGGCTCCAGCCAACCCGTATCCTGCACAAAATACAATAGTGAAACAGCAGTCACAGAGTTTTTCATCCATACTGAATCAGTTTAAAACCCAGGACGGATCATTTGATATTAATAAAATGATGTCAACAGCGGGACAAATGATGAATACGATGAATCAAGTTTCTTCCATTGTAAAAGGCTTCGGCGGGTTCTTTAAGACTACTGTATGATTAGCACTAGGTTGTTGAAATGAGGAAGGCAGACTGCTTAGGTCTGCCTTTAAAATGTTTACTTTATTCACTGATCGTGATCCGCTTGCCTCGGATCTTTGGGACAGTTACGATTAAAAGCCCGTCTTTATGACTGGCTGATATATTCTTTTCGTCAATCGGTTTTGCGAACGAAATGGTCCGTGAGGAGGTATTCAAAGACTGTCCGCGATAATAGGATCGGCTGCCTGCACTGCGCATTTCGGTTTCTTCCTTATGTGTAACTGTGATCATCAGGGACTGCCGGATGGCTTCAATATGAATTTGCTGTCTCGGAATTCCAGGAAGCTTTGCCGAGACGAGAAAATGATTCTCTTCTTCCCTGACGTCCACAGGAAAATGATGTCTGTCTGCGAACTGAAACGTGAATAATTCATCCATAGACTGCAGTAATCCCTTTATGGGCCTTTCGCCCATGAAGCTGTCAAAAGCCTGCCGTAAGTCAAAAAAAGATTCTTTTTTATGCCGGGGGACCGGTTTTTCAGGGGAAGTCATTGAAACTAACTCCTTTCATCTAAGAACTCCATTATGGTCTTCTATATCTAGGCTATGAGGATCTGCTTCTCAAGGTGATTAAAATATCATAGGCAGTTTGCGGAGTTTATAGGGCTTACGGGAAGGGAAAAGTAGTGGAAAAACATTTGAGGTGCAGTTTATGGGAAATTATCAAAGAATCCACAATAACCAGTATTCATATATAAAAGAGGGACAAGGCGATGTTTTGTTATTTATCCACGGCTTTTGCGGCAGTGCGGATTATTGGAACTATTTAATTCCTTATCTGAAAGATGACTATACAGTGATATGCATGGACCTTAGAGGACATGGAGATTCCGGATTGGAGGCAGGATCATTCGAGATTGAAGATCTTGCCAGGGATTTATACAGCTTCCTGTCAGCAGAGGGGCTGGATGATATTTATCTGTTTGGCCATTCTCTTGGCGGCTATGTTGCGCTGGCTTTTGCGGAACTGTTTCCTGCAAAGCTCCAAGGATTCAGTCTGATTCATTCAACAGCATTCCCTGATTCGGAGGAAGCAAAGGAAGCAAGAATGGATAATATAGCCTTGGTTGAAGAAAGAGGGGTTGAGGCTTTAGTCAATAAGCTCATCCCTAATTTATTTGCGAAAGAAACGCTTGCTGCCGAAAAAGAAAAAGTAAATGAAATGAAAGAAATAGGCTATGGAACGAGTCTTGATGGAGTGAATGGAGCATTAAGGGCAATGGCAGGCAGGCCTGATAGAAACCGAGTTCTGCGGGATACACCTAAGCCTGTTCTTCTCGTTGCGGGGGATCGGGACA
Organism: Peribacillus kribbensis DSM 17871; assembly: GCF_000430765.1. GTDB lineage: Bacteria > Bacillota > Bacilli > Bacillales > DSM-1321 > Paraperibacillus > Paraperibacillus kribbensis. The sequence goes on from NZ_KE387240.1 coordinate 186,998, forward strand.
GGCTTATTTCCCAGGAAAAAGTATTTTCCGCACAGGGAAGCCACATTACCACAAGAATCCTTCAAAAAGCAGGGCACATGGGAATGGTAGAGTACCCCAAGGAATTATCCCGGATCATTAAGGAATGGGTCAGACTGTCTCAAATGAAAAAGTAGATTGATGAAAGGGATTCAGGATTTTCTTATTCTGAATCTTTTTTTAAAGCTCTTTTCAAGATTGTTGTTTTTAAAGGCAATCCCATTATCATCCACCTTGTTCCAAAGTAACCCATTTTGCGAAAACAAACTGGCTCTGTTATCAATGAATATTGATTAACGTGTTGGAAAAATAAAGGGTTTTCCAGCTTTTGTCACGTCTTACTTCTAGCCAGCCAAACAAATATTCGGTAAACTATAGCTGAACCTTAAACAAGAAAGAGAATAAAGAGGTGCAGCAATTTGATTGGTAAAAAATCACTTTCTGAACTAATAGCTGAATTGAGGAAAAATGAAAATATCATTAACTGGCATGAGATTGAACCACAGGAAGCAAAAACCAGGCCAATGCCTGCCAGTGTGGATTATAGAATAAAGAGTTCCTTAGAAAAAAGGGGGATTGCGGAATTATACAGTCATCAATATACAGCATATGAAACCCTTCAAAAAGGTGAAAACATTGTTGCAGTAACGCCGACCGCTTCAGGTAAAACCCTATGTTATAATCTGCCCGTACTGCAGTCCATCACCGAAAATGACGCGAACCGCGCTTTATATATCTTCCCGACAAAGGCCCTGGCCCAAGATCAAAAAAGCGAATTGAATGAAATCATAAACGAAATGGGTATAGACATAAAAAGCTATACCTACGACGGGGATACTTCCCCGACTATTCGCCAGGTAGTCAGGAAGGCCGGCCATATTGTCATCACTAACCCTGATATGCTTCATTCTGCCATACTGCCGCACCATACAAAATGGGTGAGTCTGTTCGAAAATCTAAAGTATGTAGTCATAGACGAATTGCATACATATCGCGGAGTGTTTGGCAGCCATGTAGCGAATGTAATTAGAAGGCTGAAAAGAATCTGTAAATTTTATGGAAGCAGCCCGATTTTTATATGTACTTCTGCCACAATTGCAAATCCTAAAGAATTAGCAGAACAGCTTACAGGAAACCCTATGCGGTTAATTGACGATAACGGGGCACCAAGAGGAAGAAAGCACTTTGTTTTCTATAACCCGCCGATCGTAAATAAGCCTTTAAATATTAGAAAAAGCGCGACTGTAGAAGTAAATAACCTGGCGAAAGAATTTCTAAAAAATAAAATTCAGACAATCGTATTCGCTAGAAGCCGGGTAAGGGTTGAAATTATCTTAAGCCATATACAGGAACTGGTGAAAGATAAGATCGGCACAAAGTCCATAAGGGGATATCGCGGAGGCTATCTTCCGAAGCAGCGGCGCGAAATCGAAAGAGGACTGCGGGAGGGTGAAATTCTAGGAGTTGTAAGCACCAATGCCTTAGAATTAGGCGTCGATATAGGGCAGCTGCAAGTCTGTGTCATGACCGGCTATCCCGGAAGTGTGGCCAGTACATGGCAGCAGGCAGGACGCGCAGGCAGAAGGCATGGCGAAGCACTTATCCTCATGGTCGCCAGTTCTACGCCTATCGATCAGTATATCGTGCAAAATCCGGAATACTTTTTCGATCGGTCGCCGGAATCGGCGAGGATCAATCCGGAAAACTTGATTATTCTTGTCGATCATTTAAAATGTGCGGCGTATGAATTGCCTTTTAAGGAAAGTGAAGAATTCGGGCCGTTAGACGTAAAAGATATTTTAGAATTTCTCGTAGAAGAAAAAGTCATTCACCAGAACGGAGAAACGTTTTACTGGGCGAATCAATCTTTTCCAGCCGGAAATATCAGCTTACGGTCAGCATCCCAGGAAAACGTCGTTATTATCGACCAATCAAATACAGGTGATCATAAAATCATAGGAGAAATGGACCGTTTCAGCGCCATGACCTTATTGCATGATGAAGCCATATATCTGCATGAAGGAGTGCAGTATCAGGTAGAGAAGCTGGACTGGGACCACAAAAAAGCCTATGTACGGGAAGTAGACGTAGAGTATTATACAGATGCAAACCTTGCAGTGCAGCTTAAAGTATTAGAAATAGACAGGACAGAAGCCAGGCAAAAAACGTCTATTAATTATGGCGACGTATCGATCAATATTCTGCCTTCTATATTTAAGAAAATCAAACTGACCACTTTTGAGAATATAGGGTCAGGGCCGATTTACCTGCCGGAAGAAGAGCTTCATACCAGTGCGGCCTGGCTGGAATTAAAGGAAATTGACCCAGATCTGGGCGAAAAAACGCTGGAGCAGCTGCTTCTTGGAATTTCAAATGTATTACAGCATGTAGTGCCGGTACATGTGATGTGTGACCGAAATGATATTCATGTAGTTTCGCAGATTAAGGCCAATCATACCGGCCTCCCGACTATTTTCTTGTACGATCATTATCCTGGCGGTATTGGATTAGCCGAAGACGTGTATAAACGCTTCGATCAGGTGAAGGCGGCTGCAAAAAACCTCATTCGAAAATGCCCATGCCATGACGGCTGTCCGTCTTGTATCGGAACAGAAATTGAGGGAATCAACGCTAAGCAAAGAAGTATCCAGCTGCTTGATTTATTTTAAGCGGCTGTGAACGGCTGTGCTTTTAGAGGGTGGAAAGATGTCATTGAAATCCAAGCTCGGCCGGCTTAAAGGCCATATGACGTTAAATACAGAAGCTCCTTCTGAGCCGGTGAATTCCAATCCGGTTCGAGAGAAAGAGGAGGGGGGGGCATCCATACCCTTTGAGCAGGTTTGGGCGGAACATTCTACCGGGACTTATAAAATGGACGGCCAATTCTGCTTAATCAGGGAAGTCCATTATCCTGTGGACTACCAGCATGGAATTTACACACTGAAAGAGGCAAGGAAAGCTGTAGAAGAGTGGAATGCTGTAAGTTACACACACCCGCTCTCTTCGAAAGGGCTGAGAGTAGAAGACATGTTCTTCTTTGACACCGAGACTACCGGCCTCGGAGGAGGAGTGGGCAATACGATATTTTTGCTGGGATATGCTTTTTTTCATGAAAAAACTGTAACGGTCAGACAGCATATTCTGCCGCAGCCGGGGTTTGAGATCCCTTTATATCAGAGTTTTCTCGAAAAGGTGAATTATCATACACTTGTCACATATAACGGGAAGGCATTTGACTGGCCGCAGCTGAAAACCAGGCATACTTTGATCAGAGATCATGTGCCAAGGCTGCCTGATTACGGACATTTTGATTTATACCATGCCTCGAGAAGGTTATGGAAAGATGATATGGATAAAGTGAAATTAGTCAATGTCGAAAAAAATATATTAGGTATTGAAAGGAAGGATGACGTCCCAGGTTTTCTGGCCCCTTATATCTTTTTTGATTTTGTGGAAAGAAAGGACCCTGAGGGACTTCTGGGGATCATCCGGCATAATGAACTGGATGTTCTGACTCTTATCACCTTATATGCCCATTTATCAAAGCAGCTGCTCCAAAAGGAAACGACTGGCAAGTCCCTTGAGGTTGCACGGTGGTATATGGGGCTGGGGGAAAAAGAAAAGGCTGTCCGGACCTACGAAAGAGTACTTGCAGGAAATAATGCAGAAGAACGAATGGCGGCCGCCCATGCTCTAGCTTTTCAGTGGAAGAGAGAGAAACAATTCGGAAAGGCGGTTAATGCATGGCTGGAGGTTTCAAAAAAAGGGAAGGCCGAGCAAAGAATTGAAGCTTTGATCGAGCTCTCCAAGATATATGAGCATCAAGAAAAAGAATATTCGAAGGCAAGGGAATGTGCAGATTCTGCGCTTGGTATATTGTCTGGCCTTGGGAATTCCAAAAAAAGAGAGACCATGGAACTAGATTTACTGCACAGACTGAAGAGGCTGGATAAAAAGCTTAAAACCGGGGGATGGAATTAGCGGATATTACCAGTGGAAAAGCCGGCAAAATTTTTAAAAATATATTGTAGGGTCCTGCACGGTTTGTGTAAAATTAATACGGGAATTTCTTATTACAGAAGAGTGAGGAACGTTAAAACTATGTATAAAGCCGTTTTGTTTTTGTTTTTTCTCGTCGTATGCCTGACCGCATTTGTCTTTACAACTCTTAAGGGCAGCTTCTATACCTTTTTGTTATAAGATGGGGCTTTTAACCAGTACAACAATCTCCCGGCCGTCATACTCTGATAATGTAAGATCAGTAATGACGAAAGGGGAAGCTTTCTTATGGAGAAAAAATATTACACGCCCCAGGTAAGTCCAGCAGCTACCGGACCAATGGGGCCAATGGGACCAGCGGGGCCAATGGGACCAGCAGGGCCAATGGGACCAGCAGGCCAGATGGGACCAGCAGGCCAGATGGGACCAATGGGGCAAATGGGACCAATGGGGCCAGCAGGACAAATGGGGCCAGCAGGACAAATGGGTCCAATGGGACCTATGGGACCAATGGGGCCACAAGGACCAATGGGGCCTCCAGGACCTCCAACACAGGTAGCTCCGGCAGCAATAGGACCGACTACTGTGGCACCTCCGCAAATTAGCCCTACGGTGCAAAATGTACAGGAAAATGTGATCAATCATATCGTGCCGCATATTCATCCAACCAACACTACTATTGTGAATACTCATGTCTTTAAACATAAACATTTTTTTCCTCATACAGCGAATGTAGTCAACCAATGTGTGAATCAGGAATTTATCTGCGATGGACCGCCTCCTTGCCCGCCGCCATGTCCACCGCCATGTCCGCCTCGTCCAGGATGCTGGTTTTAAAAGAATTAAGGGCTTAGGCCCTTAGTTTTTTATTTAGGAAAATTATTAACCGGGATGTGGTCACAGTTTGATAAAAAAAGTATATATTACCGGGTATAAAGCATTCGAATTGGGGATATTTAAAAAGGAGCACGAAGGTGTAAAATACATAAAAAAAGCCCTTGTAAGCCGGTTAGTTCCCCTAATAGAGGAAGGGCTGGAATGGGTGCTGATTTCTGGCCAGCTTGGTGTCGAGCTTTGGGCGGCCGAAGCGGTGTATGGACTTCAAGAAGAGTACCCGGACTTGAAGACTGCCGTGTTAACTCCATACTTGAATCAGGAAGCCAATTGGAATGATGCAAACAAGGAATATTATGAAGAAGTTTTGGCGCAGGCGGATTTTATTGACTCTATTTCACGAAAAGAATATGAGGGACCCGCGCAGTTAAGGGCAAAAAATGCTTTTTTAATCATGAAAAGCGATGCGATGGTCATTTTATTTGATGAAGAAAAAGATGGAACTCCAATGTATGTGTATCAGGATGCCAGGACTTACGCAGCTTCACATCACTATCCGATCATTCAAATAACCTTTGATGACCTGCAGCAGATCGCTGAAGAAGAACAATGGGAAAATCAATAAAATTGTTTTCATGATTTAAATTGACAAACCGTAATATTTTTGAAAAAATATAAGAAAATTTATGCTCCGTGAAAGTTCTGAGGTGAAATCTTATGCTATCAGATAAGATCAAATTAACAGCAAAAGATATTTTGGAAAAAGATTTTAAAACGGCCATGCGCGGTTATAAACCGGAAGAGGTGGATCAGTTTTTAGATCTTATTATAAAGGATTATGAAATCTTCCATCAGGAGATTGAAGAATTGCGGCAGGAAAACCTAAGGCTGAAAAAACTGTCAGAGGACTCTTCCAGAAGGACGCCTGCATCTTCGGCAGCAGCAGCTCCGGGACCGGGTACCACAAATTTTGATATCTTAAAGAGGCTATCGAACCTTGAGAAACATGTTTTTGGCAATAAATTATTTGATTGAGGCTTGGTAAGCATTATTTACCATTGCAGATAGGGACAAATACGTATATAATAACTATTGTCATGTTTGATGACGTTCGGGTAATCGCTGCAGCGGCTTCTGCCATGCTGTAGAGGAAAGTCCATGCTCGCACAGGCTGCGATGCCTGTAGTGTTCGTGCCTAGTGAAGTCATAAGCTAGGGCAGCCTGAAATGGCTGACGGCTGGGAAAGCACCTAAGTCCGCTGGATATGGTGCCGGTACCTATAAAAGTGCCACAGTGACGTAGCCTCTCCAGAAATGGAGAGGGTGGAACGAGGGTAAACCCCACGAGCGAGAAACCCAAATTTAGGTAGGGGAACTTTCTCAATGGAAATGAACAGAGAGAAGGACGGCCATTATTTGGCCGTAGATAGATGATTACCGCCCTGGTACGAGACTACGGTCGCTATAGTACCTAGGAACAAAACATGGCTTACAGAACGTTATCATACTGCATGCAATCATTAAATAAAAAATTTAACAAAAGCTCTCCTTTCTTTGGGAGGGCTTTTTTAAACTGCGGTATACTTAATCATTTTTGAATCAAGAATGAGTTCTTTGTTAGTTTTCTTGCTTCTACATATATTATAGATATTAAAATTTCTAACTACCGCAAGTATTGTTTAGGATGGTGAAAAATGAGCAAGTATAAGCTAGCCGCAACGGCAGCCATGGGAATCGAATCCCTTGTGGCATCCGAAATCCGGGATCTTGGCTATGATTGTGAAGTGGAGAATGGCCGGGTTGTTTTCTGGGGAGATGAAAGGGCGATAGCCAGGACGAATCTCTGGCTCCGTACGGCGGATCGAGTAAAAATCATTGTTGGAGAATTCAAGGCCACAACTTTCGACCAATTATTTGAAAATACCAAGTCACTGAACTGGGCTGATTATCTTCCAGAGGATGCAGAATTCCCGGTATCGGGAAAATCTGTGAAATCTACTCTATTCAGTGTATCTGACTGCCAGGCCATCGTCAAAAAAGCCATCGTAGAAAAATTGCGCTCAAATTATAAAAAAGTGTCCTGGTTTGAGGAAAATGGCCCGCTGTTCAAGATTGAGGTGTCCATGCTTAAAGACATTGCGACCATTACCATTGACACTAGCGGTGCCGGCCTCCATAAAAGAGGCTACAGAACAGGACAAGGGGAAGCACCTTTAAAGGAAACCCTGGCTGCCTCGCTGATTAAGCTCACGAATTGGACCCCCGATCGGCCGTTTATTGATCCATTCTGCGGTTCAGGAACGATTCCTATTGAAGCGGCCATGATTGGACAGAATATTGCCCCAGGGTTCAACCGGGAATTCGTTTCTGAATCCTGGGGGTGGATCTCAGGGGATATTTGGGACTACGTGAGAAACGAAGCGGAAGAATTGGCTAAATATGATGAGCCGCTTGATATTTCAGGCTTTGATATTGATCATAAAATGATAGAAATTGCCAAATCGAACAGTATGGAAGCAGGATTTGGGGAAATGCTGAATTTCAAGCAGATGCAGGTCCGGGATATCACCTCTAAAAAGGAATATGGCGTGATTGTAGGAAATCCTCCATATGGAGAGAGGCTTGGAGATAAGCCTATGGTTGAAAAAATGTACCGTGAAATGGGCCAGGCTCTCAGCGGATTGGATACTTGGTCGTTTTACCTCATTACCTCACACCCTGATTTCGAAAAGTATTTTGGGAGGCAGGCCACCAAGAAAAGAAAGCTTTTCAACGGATTTATCCGTACAGATTATTATCAATATTTTGGTCCGCGTCCTCCAAGGAAAAAGGAATAAGACTGGCCCCTCCTGCATAGAATGAGAATATCGTTCATTTTATCCGGAGGAGGGTCCGCGAGTGCGTGAACCTTGTGTTGACTTTACATTAATCACCAAAGCTATTCTGTCAGCATATGAACAGCTTAAGCAAGAGGGAATGACCAATGGCAGAAGCATGGAAGAGATTATGGATGCACAGAAAAATTTGAATCAGGCATTGACACATCACCTGCAATTATACATGTAGTTCCTGCATTTTATGCTTCTGACCAAAAAAGGCAAATAGAAAAAAGTGCGCTCAGGGCGCATTTTTTTCTTTGCCCTTTTAAGAATCGGACGATAGGAAAAGGAGAAAACCAATGGCGCAATTGTTCCCATTTACTATTACAAAGAATGATACATTTTATGATAGATTGTCCGAATGGATCGGGGATGTGTTTTATGACATTCTCCCAGAGAAGGGATTTGAACTGCGGGATGAGCAGGTATTTATGGCCTTTCAGCTGGAAAAAGCCTTCCGGGACAAAAAAATCATGTTTGCAGAAGCAGGGGTCGGCACTGGGAAGACCATCAGTTATTTATTGTACGCAATTTTTTATGCAAGATACTTCAACAGACCCGCGATCATCTCATGTGCAGATGAAACTTTAATTGAGCAGCTGGTAAAAAAGGAAGGAGACATTTCCAAGCTGGAACAAGCACTGGGGATTGAGGTTGATGTACGGCTCGCCAAGTCCCACGATCAATATCTTTGTCTGAATAAATTGGATTCCGCGGTCAATGGACCATCTTCAGAGGCGATCGATCAAGTGTATGATGAGCTTCCGAAGTTCGTGGCAGAAGGTTCATCCATGTCGGCCTATACGGCCTACGGAGACCGCCGGTTATATTCTTACGTAAATGATGAAGATTGGAATAAAATCAACTGGGATCCCCTGCAAAGCTGCTTTACCTGTGAAAAAAGGCACCGCTGCGGTTTGACTCTGTCCAGGGATTCATACCGTAAAGCAGGTGACCTGATTATCTGTTCCCATGACTTCTTCATGGAGCATGTATGGACCAAGGAATCCAGGAAAAGAGAGGGGCAGCTGCCGCTTCTTCCAGAATACAGCTGTGTAGTCTTTGATGAAGGACATCTGCTTGAATTTGCGGCACAGAAGGCCTTGACTTATAAAATAGCAGAAAACACCTTAAGTACAGTATTAGAGCAGCTGTCTGCCAATGATGTCAGGGATGAAACTCTATACGTGATCGACGAAATTCTTGAATTAAACGAGGCATTCTTTAGAAATCTCAATTTAAATGCTTCTGCTGTACAAGGATCAGAACGCCAAGCGATTAAGATAAATAAAAGCATCCTAAGCCTTGGGGAAAAGCTTAACAAAAAAATTCAGGAGCTTGAGGAAAACCTTGTGTTTGATGCTGAAATGTATACCATTAATGATTATCAGCTGAAAATTGCCGAAGAATATCTGGAAAGCCTGTCCTATTCTCTTTCACTCCTGCTTGGGAAAAAGCAGGCAGTGATCTGGTTTGAGACAAGCGGCATTTCTCAAACACTTGTCATCATGCCGAGACTGGTTAAGGATATTCTGCGTGAGCAGGTATTTTCCAATAAGCTTCCCTACATTTTCTCGTCAGCGACATTATCTGAGGATAAATCCTTTGATTATATCGCTGAAAGTCTTGGGATCCAAGACTATTTAAGCTTTACAGTCACGTCGCCCTTTGATTATGAGGATTCCATGAGCATCCATACTCCGGTAATGGTGGAGAAAGAGGAAAAACTGCAGTATACATGGAATGCGATACGGAAATCGAACGGATCGGCTCTCGTTCTTTTTAATTCCCGGGAAGAGCTTCTTTGGTTTAAAGAGCAATGTACAAATCAAGCATTTCCTTTCCCGATATATTTTGAGGGAGATTCTGAAATCAGTGAGCTTGTCCGGACGTTCCAGAATGATGAAACAGCTGTACTTTGTTCGTATCATTTATGGGAAGGGCTTGACATTCCCGGGACATCCCTCAGCAATGTTGTGATTTACTCCCTTCCTTTCCCGCCAAAGGATCCTGTCTTTGAGTCGAAAAGACAGGGAGTAAAAGATGCTTATAATGAGGTAGATCTGCCTTATATGCTTCTGCGCCTTCGCCAGGGGATAGGAAGATTGATCAGGACCCATGAAGACAAAGGGACCGTTCACATCCTTCTTCCGGAAGACTTGGAGACAAGAACATACGAAAAAATCCAGGGAATTCTGCCGATAAAGCCTGCAACAGCTTAAGACAGGCAAGGCCTTCTTCCCTCAAAAGGATTCGGGATGGCTTCATTCCGGATCCTTTTCCTTTACTTGAAAGTAAATGGACTCAATCCTTGCTGCTCACGTTTTTCTGTTCACAGGAAAAGCATATGATTCCGCCGTCTTTATCGACATAGCCTTCCAAAAATCCATCACGGCAGTAAATTTCCTTTAGACAATGCCGGCAGCAGCCGATCAGCTCCATTTTCCCCGCTCCTTTATTTGAAAATTCATACTTTAAAGTTAAGTATATCTGCATTATATGATAAAATACAGATGATAGAAAAGCAGGCGCTAAATCAGGAGTTCAGCTTTCCGATGTCTGCTAAAAGGGGGACATGAGATGTCAGAAAAGATTCAAACCTTAGAAAGAGAATTTTTAGATTATGTAAAAAAAATATCCGCATACAATGAAGCACTGGGTCTTATTTTTTGGGATCTCAGGACAGGTGCACCGAAGAAAGCGGTAGAACAGCGTTCACAAGTAATTGGCGTTCTTTCTTCCGAAGTCTTTACACTTTCTACCAGTGAACAGATGGCTGCCTTTATTGCAAGGCTTTCGGATGAGGAGATATACACTCATCTCAGTCCTATTACAAAAAAAGTACTTTTAGAATGCAAGAAGGATTATGAGCGGAATAAAAAAATTCCGGCAGATGAATATAAAGAATATGTAGTCCTGCAATCAAAGGCTGAATCTGTCTGGGAGGAAGCTAAGAAAGAGTCCAATTGGGATACGTTCAAACCTTACTTAGAAAAAATAGTGGATTTCAACAGAAGATTTATTACATATTGGGGATATGAAGGCAATCCATACAATACGCTTCTGGATATGTACGAACCGGGAGTGACCGTGGAAGTTCTGGATGAGGTATTTGGGAAGCTGAGGGAGTCGATTGTTCCTCTTGTGAAACAAATCGCTGAATCAGAAAACAAGCCTGAGACCGATTTTTTATATCATAGATTTTCGAAAGAAGACCAGAAATCCTTCAGCCTCGAAATACTAAAGGAGCTGGGATATGATTTTGAAGCAGGAAGGCTGGATGAAACTGTCCATCCGTTTGCCATCGGCTTAAATACAGGTGATGTCCGAGTCACAACGCGATATGACGAAAATGACTTTCGCACTGCCGTATTTGGCACCATTCATGAGTGCGGCCACGCCATCTATGAGCAGAATATCTCCACTGAATTAACAGGAACTCCCTTAAGTTCAGGCACTTCCATGGGGATTCACGAATCTCAGTCCTTATTCTTTGAGAGCTTTATCGGAAGGAATAAATCGTTTTGGAAAAAGCAATACCCGCTCATCCAAACTTATGCGGAAACACAGTTCAAAAATATAGAGTTGGATGATTTTTACCGCGCCATCAATGAATCACGGCCATCCTTGATCCGTATCGAGGCTGATGAATTGACGTATCCGCTTCACATCATGATCCGTTATGAAATTGAAAAGGCATTGTTCAATAATGAATTGGAAGTGGCTCAGCTGCCGCAGGTGTGGAACGACAAATATGAGGAATACCTTGGAATCCGCCCTGATCAAGATGCTCATGGAGTCCTCCAGGATGTTCACTGGGCTGGCGGAAGCTTCGGGTATTTCCCATCCTATGCTCTTGGCTATATATATGCAGCCCAGATTAAAGAGGCTATGCTGAAGGACCTTCCAAACTATGATGCATTGCTTGAATCCGGTGATATCCAGCCAATCAAAAACTGGCTGATCGAAAAAATCCATATGTTCGGAAAGACAAAGAAACCGCTGGAAATCCTTCAAGAGACGACTGGTGAAGGGCTGAATGCCGATCACCTGATCAAATATCTTACAGACAAATACGGCAGTGTATATCAGCTGGTATAAGGAATTCTGAAGAAAAGGAGAGCAGAAGCTACTCTCCTTTTTCAACTGTCCTTTTACAAATAGGGCATCCTCCATTATACTAGGGAAATACAAGTTTTGATGATTAGCAAGCCATTTGTCAAAGGGCTGTGCCCATATGATCCTTATGAAAATGGCGCTATATACGAATGATGAGATAGTCTATTAAAAAATCATTCGGATTTAAAGAAAAAACTATTGAGTTAATCATGGTAAATGGTATAATTCAAGTTAATCAAATACAAGAAACACCCTCATATAATAGCGGGGATATGGCCCGCGAGTTTCTACCAGGCTGCCGTAAATGGCCTGACTATGAGTGGGCAATGAACGTACTTATTTTTGCTTTGTTAATTTAAAGGCTTAAGTGCATTGCTTCACTCTATGAAGCAGTCACTTGAGCCTTTTTGTTTTTTAAAAAAATCGAGTTTTAACCACCGGGAGGAAATACGATGGAGCTTCTAAAGAACAAAATACGTGACGATGGTATCGTCCTTTCCGAAAATGTCCTGAAGGTTGATTCCTTTTTAAATCACCAGATGGACCCAGAATTGATGAAGGAAATTGGGAAGGAATTTGCGGGCAGATTTCGGGATGAACCTGTTACAAAGGTGCTGACCATAGAATCCTCAGGAATCGGACCTGGAATAATGACCGCGCTGTACCTTGGCGTACCGCTCATCTTTGCCAGGAAGAAAAAGTCACTTACGCTGACTGAAGATCTTCTTACCGCACCGGTCTATTCATTCACAAAGCAGGAGCAGTATGAAATTGCAGTGTCTGCAAAATTTCTTGATTCTGATGATCATATTCTCGTCATTGATGACTTTCTGGCAAACGGTCAGGCTGCCATCGGTCTCATTAATGTAATCAAAGAAGCAGAAGCAAAACTCGCCGGAGTTGGAATTGTCATTGAAAAGGGATTTCAGGAAGGCGGAAGTATCCTTCGGGAAAGAGGGGTTAGGGTAGAATCTCTGGCCATTTTGGAATCTTTGGAAAATAATCAAATCGTCTTTTCCGAAAAGGAGGTTAATATAAATGAATAAATCAGCTATGAAACTTGCCTCTCTAGGCATTCAGCATGTTTTAGCCATGTATGCCGGTGCTGTGATTGTTCCCTTGATTGTCGGCGGTGCAATGGGGATGAAGGGATCTGATTTGACCTATCTTGTATCTGTAGACATATTGATGTGCGGACTGGCCACACTCCTTCAGCTTTGGCAGAACCGCTTCTTCGGAATCGGACTTCCGGTAGTGCTGGGATGTACCTTTACTGCAGTAGGTCCTATGATCGCCATTGGCGGGGAACATGGTATCTCTGCTGTCTATGGGGCTGTGATTGCTTCTGGATTATTTATTGTATTGATAGGAGGCTTCTTTGGAAGGCTGGTCAAGTTCTTCCCGCCTGTTGTAACAGGTTCTGTGGTGACAATCATCGGAATTACTTTGATACCGGTTGCCATGAACAACCTCGCAGGAGGACAGGGGTCCAAAGATTTTGGATCATATGAAAATATTGTGCTTGGATTTGGTACCTTGCTTCTCATCATCATTATATTTAAATTCTTTTCAGGCTTTATCCGTGCCATATCGATTCTGATCGGCCTTGCATGCGGAACTCTTGCTGCTGCAGCTATGGGAAAAGTTAGCTTCGGCGCAGTTAGGGAGGCTTCATGGTTTCATATGGTGGAGCCCTTCCACTTTGCTGCTCCTTCCTTTGAACTTACGCCCATTTTAACGATGTGTCTGGTGGCTATGGTAAGCTTAGTAGAATCATCGGGGACATATTTTGCACTTGGAGATATTACAAATACGGAGATTTCCAAAGCCCAATTATCGAAAGGCTTCCGGGCAGAGGGACTTGCCAGCATCATAGGCGGTATCTTCAATGCATTTCCTTACACAACTTTTTCTCAAAATGTTGGTCTCATCCAGATGTCAGGGATTAAGACAAAGAAAGTCATTTATGTGACTGCAGCCATGCTGGTTTTTATGGGCCTTGTTCCCAAAATAGGAGCTTTGACCACGATCATTCCCTCATCGGTCCTTGGCGGGGCCATGGTTGCGATGTTTGGTATGGTCATTGCATCAGGAATTAAAATGCTGAGCCGTATTGAGTTTGCTAATCAGGAGAACCTTCTGATCATAGCCTGTTCGGTTGGGATGGGTCTGGGTGTGACGGTAGTGCCTAATATGTTCAGCCATATCAACCCATCATTAAAAATTTTGACGGACAGCGGGATTGTATTGGGAAGTCTTACTGCTATTATTTTAAATATTATTTTCAATATCCTTCCTGGAAAACAAAAAAGGCTGATGTCTTCAGGACTCACCGGACAAAAAGCGTCCTAAAGAAAAAGAAAATGGCTGGCTTATATAGGAAGGCTCCCGCACATTCGGGACACCGCCTTTATAAGCCAGCCTTTTAAAAATCATTACCTGATTATTTATAGAAAACTTTATCAATATTATATTTTGCTTGCAGTGTGTTAATGATATATGTTTCGTATATTTCCCTATCCATCGGTTCTTCTACAATGCATACCTCAATGGAATAAACCTCATCGCGATGATTTTTTAGAGGTGAAACATTATCTTCAAAATGCTTTTTTATTCGCTGGCGAAGCTTTCTGGCTTTGCCGACAAAAAGCAATTCATCATTTATGTTATAAAACATAAAAATACCGCCTTTGTCGCGGGGAATGCGGTGGAAGTCCTCAAATCCGTAGATATTGCTTAATTCCGGGTTCGGCCGATTCGGCTTTGTCAAAGTTAGACTGGGTTCTGGTATTTGAATCTGTATCAAGTCTTTCACGTCCTCTGATTTTGTAAGGGTCCATACTGGAGCATTCAGCCCGTATAGTATGCATGCTTATGTAAAATTAAATGGTAACACAAGCCTGTGGAAATATCTATTACTATTTAGTCTGCACCATTTGAAAAAGTCCATTCTTTCAGGAATGTACCCCAATTTTTCCGTTTCTATGCAACTTTCTGAAATGACTGAATAGAATAGTATAATTATACTTGGAAAGATGGGAAGCAATTTGAAAAAGAAATATTGCGTTCATTGCAGGACGATCGTGGAGGAAGGCAGTGTTTGTGTGAATTGTGGAAAATCCGAGCTGAAAGAAATTATCTTTGAAGTGCAATATCAAAAAAATGAAAAAAGCGAATAATTGAAGGATGACTCAGCAACCCCCCTGACTCATCCTTATTTTTTTGCCAAAATGGCCGTTTCTATCGTATGGTAATGATAAGCTTTGCCACTTGGGAGCTTGGTAATAGACATAATTAACGAAACAGATGATGGGGGGATTTATCGTATGTATTTACCATCGTTCAGGCTGGAAGGGAAAACGGCTATTGTAACAGGGGCGGGGAGAGGAATCGGAAGAGCTATTGCAATTGGGTTTGCTGAAGCAGGGGCAGATGTAGCACTTCTGGCCAGAACTAAAACGGATTTAGAGGAAACAGCCCATATCGTCGAACAGACTGGCCAGAAAGCCTTTCCGATTGCTGCCGATCTCACCCAGGGCGATCAAATACAGTCAGCGGTTCAAAAAGTAATCAAAGAGGCGGGGGAACTGGATATCCTTGTAAATAATGCCGGGATGAATATCCGCTCTCAAGCTCTCGAGGTAACGGAGGAAGAATGGCAGAAAATCATGGATACCAATTTGAAATCCGCCTTCCTTATGTCAAAGGAAGCAGGTACATATTTTGCGGGTGCAAATAAAGGGGGCTCCATCTTATCCATTGCTTCCGTCGCAGGACAGGTAGCCCTGCGCACAGGAGTCGTGTACGCTTCCACAAAGGCCGCGATGATCCAAATGACGAAGGTGCTCGCCTTTGAATGGGGCAAGTATAATGTGAGAGTGAACAGTCTGGGGCCATGGTATTTTAAAACTCCGCTTACGGAAAAACTCCTGCAAGATCAAGAGTATGTAAATGACATCCTGAGCGTTACTCCGTTAAAGAGAATAGGGGAATTGGAAGAGCTGGTCGGACCTGCTGTTTTTCTTTCATCCGATGCTGCCAACTATGTAACAGGACAAACATTATTCGTCGATGGCGGAATGACCATCCAAGGGTTTTAATAAAAGGATATAGGGTAAACCAAAGGGCAGCAGCCTTCGGTTTACCTTTTTTTGTTCAGTATATGACATAAAACCAGGCTCTAAGGAGAAATTACTTTTAATGGATGGTGATTAAATGGCACATATTTTATCAATTTCTGAGGTTCCTCTACCCTATAGGCTCAACCAGAAGGATACCATGGAATTCGCAAGGGAAATGTTTGGATCTTCATTCCGTGATATTGACAGACTGTTAAAAGTTTTTATTAATGGAGAAATAGAAACAAGAAGTTTCGCCAGTGACCTGGAATGGTTTAAAGAAACCCATACCTTTGAAGAAAAGAATACGAAATATATAGAGACGGCCGTTGAATTTGGTGCGGAAGCCATTAAAACGTGTCTGAACGACGCGTCATTTCTAAAAAACAAGGTCCATGAAGAAGAGATCGATGCGATCTTTTTTATATCAAGCACGGGAATTTCTACTCCTTCTATTGAAGCAAGAATCATGAACCTCCTTCCATTTTCTCCCCATACAAAAAGAATTCCCATCTGGGGCCTTGGCTGTGCAGGAGGTGCTGCCGGCCTATCGCGTGCATTTGATTATTGCAAGGCTTATCCGGAAGCCAATGTGCTGGTATTGTCTGTTGAACTGTGCAGCCTGACTTTTCAGAAGGATGACCGTTCGAAAAGCAATCTAATCGGCACTTCCATATTTGCAGACGGAATTTCCTGTGCCCTCCTCTGCGGGGAAAAGTCCTCCATGCGTAACAGAAGTGCATTGGACCTGGTTCCTTTGATAGAAGCTGCACAATCCACTCTTTTACACGATTCACAGGATGTCATGGGCTGGGATATTAAAAATGAAGGACTTTATGTGATATTCTCCAAGGATATTCCAACATTGATTAGCAATTGGCTGAAGCCGAATGTAGAAGAATTTTTAACAGACAGAGGAACCTCATTGAACGAAATCAATCACTTCATCGCGCACCCAGGCGGAAAAAAAGTGATCCAGGCATACGAAGAATCGCTGGGCTTCACAGAACAGAAAACGAAAATATCGCTTGATGTATTAAAGGAGCATGGGAATATGTCCTCTGCCACCATTCTCTATGTATTAAGAAGGTTTATGGAAGGAGATATGGAAAAAGGCGATTTAGGACTTGCAGCCGCATTAGGACCTGGTTTTTCTTCTGAACTTCTCTTGATGAGGTGGACATGATGATGATGTTTATCTTGTTCCTTCTGATTGTCATTGCTCAGAGGCTGGGAGAACTGGCTGTTGCAAAGAGGAATGAAGCTTGGATGAAACAGCAGGGCGGAATCGAGTTTGGCTCCTCCCATTATCCATGGATGGTGGCCATGCATGCTGCCTTCTTTGTTGTGTTTATCATAGAAGTATACAAAAGGGGTGGTCATCCTTCGGCATATTGGCCGGTTTTCCTTGTACTTTTCCTTATTCTTCAGGCATCAAGAATTTGGGCACTGACCTCGCTCGGCCGGTTTTGGAATACCAAAATCATCGTCCTGCCAGATGCCAAAGCAGTAAAAAAAGGACCCTATAAATTCATCAAACATCCAAATTACATCATAGTCGCATTGGAACTGATCGTCATCCCGCTCCTTTTCAATGCCTGCATAACAGCGTGCCTGTTTACACTGCTAAACATCTTCATGATGCTCACAAGAATACCTGAAGAAGAAAAAGCACTGAAAAAATTAACAAATTATCAGTAAAGCGCAGAACGGTGCTTTTCAAGCAAGAATCATCCTCAAGCAGAATGATGCACGTATAATTATAGAAAAAATACTTATTGAAAAGCAGACACCTGAAAGGCATAAGAAAGACGGCAGCGAAAGGCCCGTTTTTGGCCTTTTGATGGCGGCTGGCTTATGACCGAAGGTGTCAGTTCGGAGCTGGAACCAATAAAGCGGAAAGCGGTGCCTGCCCAATCTACCTATGTTGTTACCCAATGTATAATTTACTCAATTAAAGTCATTTACTAATTGGCAGGTAGAGACCCGATAAAGAAGCTTAGTCGCACTTATGCTTTAGTGCAAGCATAAGACGAGCCGGCTGTGGGGAGCGGTCTTCTCCCCATAGACGGATTGGCTTATGACTCGAGGGTCTCAGCTTGGAGCTGGCATACAGTAAAGCGCAGAACGGTGCTTTTCAAGCAAGAATCATCCTTAAGCAGAATGATGCGCTATAATTTTTTATAATTCATTGAAAACGCTTCTCAATTCTGTTAAGCTTCTATTGAGGATGAATATTATTCTCAATAAAAAAACCAAGTGGGGAGCTGCATTTATGATTTGGCTGTTTATACTTGCGACTGCTGCTACATATTTTGGGATCATGAAGCATGTTCTAAATCATACCGTAACCAAATCCCAGCCTGTGACTTCAATTATCATCAAAGATGAAATAATAACCGATAATAACGGAAGACTTGTCGCTTCCCATCCCGCCAGGTGATCATACCTGGTTTTTTTATGTTCTTTTCTAAAGATGCAAGGAAATGGAAACTCTATTTTGTTTAAAATTAATCTTATTATTCTCCCTTTTTCAAAAATATCGATTAAAATAGAAGTAAATGCTTTAAAGATATCAACAAGGGGACATTCAGATGAACCAGACTCTAACAGACCAAAAAAATTTGTTAACAGCGCTTGCTGAAGTGTATAAGCACCTTTCTGCGGCAAATGATGAAGTTCACGCACGGAAAATCAGGCAGCTCATTCAAAAAGTCAGGCAGGAAGAAAAACTGATTGCTTTTTGCGGGCATTTTTCTGCCGGGAAATCCAGTATGATCAATGCGCTCCTAGGTGAGGAGCTCCTGCCTTCAAGCCCTGTTCCAACCAGTGCAAATATTGTGAAAGTCAAAAAGGGAGAAGAGTATGCAAAGGTATACTTCTATCAGGGAAAACCTGTCTTGTATCCTGCTCCTTATAATTATGATTTGGTAAAAAGCTATTGTAAAGATGGAGATGCTATCCATTCTATAGAAATAAGCACAGCTCGGTTCCCGCTTGAGGGAAATGCAGCCGTAATGGATACACCGGGAATTGATTCTGCGGACGATGCACACCGGATTTCGACCGAAGATGCGATTCATCTTGCAGACATTATTTTTTATGTGATGGATTATAACCATGTCCAATCAGAAGTGAATTTCCTTTTCACTAAGGAATTGTTTTCTTCAGGCAGAAGGCTGTTCCTTGTGGTCAACCAGATTGATAAGCATGATGATTCTGAGCTAAGCTTTGAAGAATTTACCGAATCTGTTAAGGATGGATTCTTAAATTGGGGAGTAAAGCCAGAAAGAATTTTTTACACCTCCTTAAAGAAGAAAGACTCTGCTCATAATGAGTTTTCCAGCTTGAAGAAGCTGATCCGTGATTTTTCACAGGAAAAGCCTGAATCTGGGCTTCTGGAAGCACGGGCAGCCGCGAAACAAATTATCCTCGATCATGTGGAGTGGCTGAAGGGACAATATCAGGAGGAGAACGAGGAAAACACAAAACTTCTCGAACAGCAAGAAGAGAAGAGGCCTGACGAAGTCCTTCAATCAATTGAACGGCTGAAGAATGAAAGGAAAGAAGCAGACCAATCGATTTCCCGTATTTTAGAAGATTTCAAAACAAAAGCAGAAACCATTTTGAAAAATGCTTACTTAATGCCTGCAGATACCCGGGAGCTTGCCAGGCAATACCTGGAATCAACCAAATCGGACTTTAAAGTAGGGCTTCTTTTCTCAAGAGGTAAAACAGAAGCGGAAAAAAAGCTGAGGTTTCAAAAATTAAAAGAAGATTTGCAGGAAAAGATGAAAAACCAGCTGGAGTGGCATATTAAGGAATTGGCCATTGTGACTCTGAAGGAAAACAGACTGGCTGACAGCAGGCTTGAAAATCTTGCAGAGTCCATTCTATTAAACTGGGATGATTCGATTATGACGGATTCCGTGAAAAGCCAGGTGAGCATCACAGGGGAATATGTTTTATCTTATACCAGCACAGTGGCGGAAGCCTTGCGGCGGGACGCCAGGCATGCCGCTAAAGAATTTGGGGACGTGCTGGCCGAATCACTTAGGATCGAGCAATCGAAAAGGATTGGGAAATTGGATGAAGAGATCACAAAGCTGGAGAAACTGGAGCACGCTATCCAATCGGTCCGTGAAACAAGTGAGAAAACTGCCAAAAAGCAGGGGTTGCTGGAAGACCTGCTTTTTGGCAGAGGCAGTGAAGCAGACAGTGGGACAATAGGAGATTTATTCCGCCGCTGGGATGGAGAAGAGAACGATTTCAAAGTCGTCCTTACAGACGACTTTGAATGGTCTCAAAATGAAAAGCAGGAAAAGCAGCAAGAAACGGAGTATAAGGTTGAAATCAATGAATTGGAAGCCAGCCCAATAAAGGAAACCGTTCTAGAGAAAGCCAGAAAGCTGGCAGCAGCAGCCCAGCTGTTAAAAGACCAAAAAGGCTTCCGCTATCTGGCTGAAGAAATGAAAAACAGCTCGGTACGCCTGGAAAGCCAGACATTTACTGTGGCGCTGTTTGGAGCATTCAGTGCAGGGAAATCTTCCTTTGCAAATGCAGTGCTTGGCAGCAGGGTCCTGCCTGTCTCACCTAATCCTACTACCGCTGCGATTAATAAGATTTGTCCGCCTTCAGGGCTGAACCCTCATGGGACCGCGAGAGTCAAACTTAAAACGAATGAAATGATACTGGAGGATGTTTTGGCGGCCCTTGGACATTTCGGTCTTTCAGCCTCATCTCTGGATGAAGCCCTGGAGCGGGTAAGCGGTCTCCTTAAGCAGCCTGCTGAAGGAGGACAGCAGAGTACCCAAGGGTCGTTCCTCAGCGCTTTTTATGAAGGATATCCTGCTTTCAAGCATAGGATGGGCGAAGAGTTGATCGTCGATTTGAATGAGTTCAGGGAGTTTGCGGCAAATGAGGCAAAATCCTGCCTGGTGGATGTGATCGAACTCTATTATGACTGCGAATTGACCAGAAAGGGTGTCATTCTTGTAGATACTCCCGGAGCAGATTCTATAAATGCAAGACATACAGGGACAGCCTTTGAATATATTAAAAATTCAGATGCAGTGATATTTGTTACCTATTATAATCATCCTTTTTCCAAGGCAGACAGGGAATTTTTGATCCAGCTTGGAAGGGTGAAGGATTCATTCTCAATGGATAAAATGTTTTTCATGGTTAACGCAGTGGATCTTGCCAGCTCTGAAGAGGAGCTTACCCAGGTCATGGAGTATATCAGGGGGCAGCTCGGCAATTTTCAGATCAGGTATCCAAGGCTTTATCCGATTTCAAGCAAGGCAGCCCTACAGGAAAAGACAGGAGAAGTCCCTCTTGCCGGCCATTTTTTACAGGACAGCGGGATCTCATTATTTGAGAAAGAATTTAATCATTTTCTGGAGCATGATTTAAAAGGGCTTGTGCTGTCCGCAGCTGAGAGACTCTTAATCCGTGCAGAAAAATTACTGGCAGAAGTGCTGGCTGCTGCTGATACCGATGAAGAAACCAAAAAGCTTCAAAGTGCTGCTTTAAAAGAGGAGCTCAAAAAAATTCAGGAACTTGTAAAAAACAGTGAAGCCAAAATAGCAGCAGAACGCCTTTATAAGGAAATAAAAGAACTGGCTTTTTATAGCAAACAGAGAGTCTTTCTCCGGTTTAATGATTTCTTTAAGGAAGCTTTCAATCCTGCTGTGCTTAAGGATGATGGCAGAGATCTGAAAAAGGCAGTTGAACTGGCGCTGAATGAGCTGAAACAGTCCCTGGGTTTTGACTTGGCACAGGAAATGAGAGCGACCTCTCTCCGTTCGGAGAATTATCTTAATAAATTGCTCTCTGAGGAATATAATGGCTGGCTGCATAGAGCTAAGGAAATTAGAGCTGAGCTGGAAATTACCCCAATCCAGAGCTATTCATTTCCTGTGCCCCAGATCAGCCAGCCGATGCAGGAGCTGGAATCCCAGGATTTTAGGAAAGAACTTTCACTATTTAAAAATCCTAAGAGCTTTTTTGAGAAAAATGAAAAAGTCAAGATGAATGCTGCTCTGCAGAAAGCATTCGATACTCCTGCTGATCAGTATATTGCAGATCAGGCTGAAGGGCTTAATGACTATTACAGGGAAAAATATTTAACTGCCTATCAGGAAATAAAGAACGCCTTCATCGGAGGAATGGAAGAGATTTATGATGGATATCTCAGTGCCTATGAAGGGGAAAACCAGCTTCAGACTATGGAAGAGCTGCTGCAGAAATTCCTTGAAATCCGAAAAGCTTGATGGGAGGATATGGATGAATATATTTATGAAGGTAGATGAGCTTCTGCCAAAACTTAAGGAAAAAAATCTGAGGGTCATCGACTGCCGGTTTACGCTCGGCAGACCGGATGAAGGCAGGGAACGCTATAACGAAGGACACATTCCCAATGCCGTATACCTTGACCTCGAAAAAGATTTGAGCGGGCCTGTCAAGGAGCATGGCGGCAGGCACCCTCTCCCTCCGATGAATGAATTTGTATCCAGGCTAGAGGAAGCAGGTATACAAAACTCCACAACTATTGTCATTTACGATGGAGGAGAGGGTTCTTATTCAGCAAGATTGTATTTTATGCTGAAGTATATTGGGCATTCTGGGGTATTCTTGCTTCAAGGCGGCTTTAAAGCCTGGAGGGAAGCTGGAAATCCTATTAGCAGGGAGCTTCCTGCATTTGAAAAAACGACCTTTACCCCTGATTTGAAACCCGAGATATTCACAGAGTTTAACGAGATAAAGCAGTTTGTAGAACAAGGGAAAGACCTTGTTCTGATTGATTCACGTGAGCCGATTCGTTATAAGGGAATAGAAGAAAAAATTGATAAAAAAGCTGGTCACATTCCCGGAGCCTTAAACAAATTCTGGGCTGAGGGGCTTGTGGATGGACATTACAGATCTCCAGAAGAGCAGCAGGAACGATTTAAAGACCTTCCCAAAGATAAGAAAATCGTCGTCTACTGCGGTTCTGGTGTGACAGCAGCACCCAATTATATTTCATTGAAAATGGCAGGATTCGAAAATGTCTCTCTTTATATCGGGAGTTTCAGTGATTACATTTCCTACGTGGAAATGCCTATCTCCGGAAGCGGGGAATAGACAGGATTTTCCCTCCCCTTTTCTTGTCAATTTGTGTTAAAATAAATAAGTAATGATTATAAACAGACAGTCAAACTGCCTTTTTTTCATCAGAGAATGATGGATAAAAGGCAGTTTTTAAGTGAGGGCTAAACACAAATTTTCCTTAGGGAGAAAAGCAGGGGTGAAAAGTGTGGAATTGAATCGTATTGATAACGAAAAGTCTTCGCTGATGCTTGTGGATGGAATGGCTTTGCTTTTCCGGGCTTTTTATGCAACATCAGTTACGCGTCAATTTATGATTAATTCAAAAGGAATGCCAACGAATGCCATCCAGGGCTTCCTGAAACATATGCTTACAGCGGTGAATCATTTTAAGCCCAGCCATATAGCCGTCTGCTGGGATATGGGAAGCAAAACCTTCCGCACCGAAATGTTTGAAGAGTATAAGGCGAACCGGCCGGACGCTCCTGTAGAGCTTATTCCCCAGTTTGAGGCTGTAAAAAAAGCTGTAGAAGCTTTTGATATCCCGAATATAGGGCTGAGTGGCTTTGAAGCAGACGATTGCATTGGAACCATTGCGAAGGATGCGGTAGAATCCAGTCATGTGTATGTCCTTACAGGAGACCAGGATCTTCTGCAGCTAATTGAAGAAAATATATCTGTTGTTCTCCTGAAAAAAGGTTTTGGGAACTATGAAGTGCATGATCCGGAGACATTTTTTGAATGGAAAGGAATTAGTCCGCAGCAGATGATTGACCTTAAGGCACTGATGGGGGATCCTTCTGACAATTATCCGGGAGTCAAAGGCATTGGAGAAAAAACGGCTCTTAAATTGCTTCAGGCTTATGAAAATATCGAAGGAATCCTTGAGAATCTGGTTTCACTTACCAGAGTGCAAAGGGAAAGAATTGAGGCAGCAGTAGAAATGCTTCATCTCTCAAGGAAACTCGCGGAAATCAAGTGCGATGTTCCTGTTGCCTGTCCGCTGGATACAGCGAAATTTGAATATGATTCAGACAGAGTGTCCAAAATGCTGAATGAATTTGAGATCAAAGGGCTGCAACGCCTGATGGCTTGATTGGGCCTGCCGGGCAGGAGGGAAGGATTCCCCCTGTCCGGCCTAATCTATTATCTTCTTGTGTTATCTTTTTTAGCTTTGTTTTCTAATTGGCTTTTGGGATCGTGGGCGCGTTCATCCTCGGCATATCCTTGCGGAGTCACTCCAAGGCTTGCTTTGCCCCGATTGCGGTTATTGGTTTTGCTCATGCCATTCCACCTCCTCATCTTCATTATTCCTTTAGTAAAGAGATTTTATCAGGGGATATGGCATATTTTTCACGAAGGGGTTCAGGAAAAGATGCAGACAGTAGAAGAATATTTAGCTTATCTTGAAGCAAAGGGGTTTTGCTTTGAAGAGGATGCTATAGGATTTATATACTTTGGAAAGCACTATACAAATGCAAGCGATCATCTTGTCAATATAGCGATCGAATTGACGCTCAAGGCTCAAAAAACATTTGATGGAAGCTTTTATATTTCCTTGCTTGAATCGCTGATGCAGAGTGAAATAACGTCTAAGAAAAAAGCTACTCTTTTTGCAGAAGAGAAGAATTTAATTTAATATACATACAAAAAAGGAGGAACCCGATGTAAATAGGGTTCCTCCTCATTTTTCCAGTGTGAGCGGCTGCTTTTTGACAGGGATTTCAGATAGGATGATTCCCCCGAATATCAGAACACAACCCGCCATGGCATAGGGTGATAAGGTCTCGCCTATCCAGAAATAAGAGGTGATGGCGGCAAAAACAGGCTCGGTTGAAAAAGCGAGAGCCACTCTTGCAGGAGATGTAAACCTCTGCAGCGAAGTCTGAATAAGAAAAGCAGCGGCAGTGGCCAATAGGGAAGTAATCAAGAGTCCAGCAGCAACATCAGGAAGGAAAAGGGTGTGTAAACTGAAGCTGCCTGCAGGATTCTCAAATACGAATCCCCCTGCAAAAGACAGGAGAGAAACGACAGTAAGCTGCACAATGGTAAGAGGAAGAGCTTCAAATTTTTGGGAGTATTTACCGGTCATTACGACATGCATTGCAAAGCTGAAGGCAGCAATTAATATAAGCAAATCACTGACGGTAAATCGCGATTCACCAATCATGGTCATCAAATATAAGCCAGCAGTTGCAGCAATTATCCCAAATGCAGTCTGGAGAGTCAGGGCCTGCTTTAAGAACAGAAGAGACAGCAGGGGTACAATGACAATGCTTAGACCTGTAATGAACCCTGCTTTTGCAGGAGTTGTATGCAAGAGTCCGATGGTCTGCAGGGCATATCCTAGGAAGAGCCAGAGCCCCATTTTCATCCCGGCCTTCAGCAAGCCCGGCCTAAAACCTGATCGTGAAGGATTTTTTAACAGATGCCATACTGCCAATATCAGGGCAGCAAGAAGAAAACGGATGGCATTAAAGCTGTATGGCTCTAAATGGGCGATGGCATTTTGCACTAATACAAACGATACACCCCAAATCAGCGCGACCATTAGCAGGCCGGCGTCGGCGTATAAAGATTTTTTCATATGTCATACTTCCTTCATGTGGCTCTCATCGAAGCTTGATTAGTTATTTTGAATGGCCTTTCGGGCAAGTCCATCAGCCTTGTTTTCCTTCCTTGGCACCCATTTAATAAAGAATAACTCAATATTCTTGATCAAAAGAAGGGATTTATCAAGGAATGGCATGTACCTTTTATTTTTGACGAATTCATTTTCTACAGAACGCACCAGCAGGTCGGAATCCGTTTTAAAGGAGACTACGGTGTACTTTCTTTCTATACAAATTTCAAGCGCCTTAATGAACGCACAGAATTCAGCCTCATGATTTTCCATCGTTCCGAGGGGGAAAGAGAGGCTCTCGGCTTTTCCGTTCTCTTTTATAAAAATCCCTGCCCCGCTGGGACCAGGATTGCCTGCGCTTGCGCCATCTATAAAAATTTCAACCATGGCTTTCCCTCCTGTATCAAATCTTATTAGAGTGTACCATAATAAAAAAGAGAAAGTAATCCATGAATGAGCCGCCGCCTTAAGCATACCTTTATGATAGGATGACAATCGGCTCACTGGTGTGAATGGACATAAAGTTTTACTTTAAAGGAAGAGGATATATTAATGTAAGACACTAAAACAATAAGAGTTCCTAAAACAGGAGGAATCACATTGCGAGTCAAAATGCATTGGGAATACAGGCATCCTAAAAAGGCAGGCACTATTTTTCATTCAGAATTTATCCAGGGAGAAGAAGCTCTGTTTATAACAGCGGATCTTGAGAAAACCGGCAGAGCTTTTCATATAGAGTTTGAGGATGAAGGAGGATTAACCTGGACGAAGAAGGAATTAAAAAAACTTCTAGAAGAAGTGATGGATGAGCCACAGGACATCACGGTTTATTTTGATGGCGGGTTTCAGAAGGATGAAGGATTGGCCAGTGCAGGGGTTGCTCTTTATTACAGACAGAACAAAAAGAACTGGAGGATCCGTTCAAATAAAATGATGGAAATTCTTGATTCTAACAACGAAGCGGAGTATGCTGCTTTATATTATGCTCTTACTCAGTTGGAGGAGCTGGGAGTAAAAAATACTCCATGCACATTTAAAGGGGACTCACAGGTCGTACTGAATCAGTTGTCCGGCGAATGGCCTTGCTTTGAAGAAGGATTGAATAAATGGATGGACAGGATAGAAGAAAAATTAAGAGAGCTGAACATAAAGCCAAATTATATGGTCATACCGAGAAAAGAGAATCAAGAGGCAGACAAATTAGCTTCTCAGGCATTGGACCAGAATTTCATATCCAGCAGGCTGGAAATTATATAAACAGATAAGGAGAAATGAGATGGATCGAAAGAAAATATATACTGAAGTGGATGAAATCCTGGATTCCTATTGTGAAGGCTGCTTCCTTAAGACTTTTCATAGGAAAGAAAAAGGGAAAGCATATGCCCACAAATTCTGTATTTCAAAGTGTACGGTGGGGGAAGAACTTAGAAATTACGGAAAAAAGCTTGCGGTAAAGTAATTCGAAATGCGTACTTAAATACTAAGGCTGTCTCATAAAAGTGGAAAACCCAGACCGTTCTGCTGAATTTAGAGTATTCAGACCCTAAATTCAGCAAAGGTGGATCCTGCTTACATGAGACAGCCTTAGTATTTTTATATGAATCTTATCCCCTGAGCATCCGAAAAACCATTCCTGGATTATGCGAAATATCCTCAAGTGTGTATTGATCTAAAACCTCAATGAATGCAGTCAGTGCCTGGCCTAAAATATTTTTCAACGTGCATACGGGAGCTAATATACAATGGTTTTCCGGACTGTCCCCGAAGCAATTTACAATATTAAAATCATCTTCGGTTTTTCGGACCACTTCGCCAATATTGATTTCCGCAGGCGTCTTAGCCAGTTTAATACCCCCATTTCGCCCCCTGATCGTATAGATATATCCCTTCTTTCCTAAGTTATGGATGATTTTCATTAAGTGATTTTTGGATATTTTATAGGAATCCGCAATTTCCTGGATATTTGCCAGTTTTCCATCTTCAAGGGAGGCCAGATAAATCAAAACCCTTAAGGAATAATCCGTATAGTTGGTTAGACGCATAAATCGTGCTCCCCTCTTCTTTTTTGGTAACATCATATTACTTTATATCTATATCTAATAGTAACATATTTGTCACAAAAAGATGTATTTCAGATATTGCTTTAAACCGAAAGCAGGCATATTATAAAGGTGTATTAGAAATACTTCTTTAAAGAAAGCTGAGGGAATTCCATATGTTATCACAACAAAACATTGATATTATTAAATCAACAGCACCTGTTCTTGCCGTAAAAGGGACAGAAATTACTACAGTTTTCTATAAAAATCTCTTTAAAAACCATCCAGAATTGCTACATATTTTCAACCATACGAACCAGGAACAAGGAAGGCAGCAGACTGCGCTGGCAAATGTGGTGTATGCAGCGGCCGTTCATATTGATCAGCTGGAGGCATTGCTGCCAGCTGTAAAGCAGATTGCCCAAAAACACCGAAGCCTGCAGGTAAAGCCGGAACACTATCCGATCGTGGGAGAACACTTGTTGCAAGCCATAAAAAAAGTCCTTGGCGATGCGGCGACAGATGAAATCCTCCATGCCTGGGGAGAGGCATATGGCATCATTGCAGATGTATTTATAAGTGTAGAAAAAGATCTTTATAAGTCTGCTGCAGAAAAAGACGGCGGATGGGATGGCTTTAAAAACTTCACTGTAGCAGACAAGGTTAAGG
Source organism: Peribacillus kribbensis DSM 17871 (assembly GCF_000430765.1). Taxonomy (GTDB): domain Bacteria; phylum Bacillota; class Bacilli; order Bacillales; family DSM-1321; genus Paraperibacillus; species Paraperibacillus kribbensis. The sequence goes on from NZ_KE387240.1 coordinate 215,384, forward strand.
AAAGTGATGTTATCACCTCTTTCTATCTCAAGCCAACCGACAGACAGCCCCTGCCTGACTTTAAACCAGGACAGTATGTGACCGTTCGGCTCCAGATCGAAGGAGAAGAATACTTGTTTAATAGACAGTACAGCTTATCAGATGCTCCTGGCAGGGACTATTTCCGGATTTCTGTAAAAAGGGAAACAGGATCAGAGAACCCGGATGGCAAAGTTTCGAACTTCCTTCATGATCAAATTAATGTTGGAGACCAGATTGAATTGACAGCCCCTGCAGGTGAATTCACATTGGATCTGGATGGGAAAGAACCGGTCTATTTCATTAGTGGAGGAGTAGGGATCACTCCATTCATAAGCATGCTGAACAGCATGAAAACAGTGAGTCCCGAGAGAGAGACTGTCTTCATCCATTCAGCTAAGAATAAGCTGGTCCATGCTTTTTCTGATGAAGTGCAGAAGGCAGAAAAAGAGCTCACGAACTTTAAAAGCTACTGCTTCTATGGAGATGCTGCCGGCGTAGATATGGCAAATGAGGATCTATATAGGCATGGAAGAATCACGAAGAGCCATTTAAGAGAAATTGTAAAAGCGGCAAACAGCCAATTTTATCTATGCGGCCCGGCTTCTTTCCTGAAATCAATGATTAACGCCTTAAAAGAAATAGGAGTCGAGGATTCAAACATCCATTACGAATTTTTTGGTCCTTCTCTTGAACTATAAACATACATTCACTGTTTAATTTGGCTGTTGATTTTCGTTCCAGCCAGGTGCTTCGCGCTCCGCGGGGAGGGCCGGGAGCTGCCCTGCTGCAGGCACCAGCGGAAGTATCGTCATGCCAATAAAAGAAGTTCCCTTTTCCGGGAACTTTTTAATTAATTGTCTCAAGAATGGACGTATGAATAGGCATATGTCTTTTTATTTGTTTCTACAATGAACTAAAAAAAGAGCCCTTTAGGATAAACTCCGCTCCCATTCTCATTAGGCTGCTTTCCCTTCAAGCGGTTAAACAGGAAACTACAGCTTTCAATCTCCGTCCACGTATTTTCCATGGTCTGGGACTGCGAGGCTTTGGAAGTTCTCCGCCAGCTGCTGAAGGCCGTTTTGCAGCTCGGGACCAGAAACAGGCAGGCCATGCCCCGTTACTGCTGTCTCGGGTTTAAGGCCGGCAAGCTTTGATACAGATTGTTCTGCGGCTTTCCAATCGGTGGTAAGGTATCTTGGCGGGCCGCTGATTTCCTTTTCCTGTGTCAGCACCTTAAAGAGTTTATCCTGCCTGACGGTAACAAAGGCATCTCCTGCAATCAAGGTCCTGTCCCTTTCGCGGAAAAGGGAAATATGGCCGGGACTGTGCCCGGGGGTATGAAGCCATTTCCAATCATGGAGTCCGGGGACGCTGCCATCCTCTGGAAGGGAGGAAATCCTCGGTGAAAGATCCACTCCTTCATTTGGGAACATTCCTGACATTTTTGCGACCATTCCGCCTTCCACTGTTGGGTCAGGCTCTGGATAATCCTTTTTGCCGGTCAAGAATGGAAGCTCCAATGTGTGTGCATAAATCGGGACATCCCATTTTTCCATAAGCTTGTCCATCCCGCCGATATGATCAAAATGTCCATGGGTCAAGAGAATGGCCTCCGGCGGTGCGCTCCCGAAAAGTCTTTCCGCTTCTTCCAAAATTTTATCTCCTGTGCGCGGCATGCCAGCATCCACCAGGATCCAGCCGCCGCCATCCTTCCGGATAAAAAATAAATTTACCACCTGGTCGGTATATAGTAATAAATCCGGCAGTACCTCCTGAACGGCACCGCTTGATATCGTGGTCATCGGGATAAATCGATCAAAAGCATGATCCGTCATTTTGTTCCTCCTTAATAGATATTAATCTTCTCATTATTTCATTTTCCCTGCATATGGGAATAGTATGCGAGATATAAAAATTAATCCTTTTCCTTAAAATACGAGGTTTATCGTCAATTTTCACGGGTAATTAACAAGTAGTAACACGTGCGTGTAGAAAAAGATACTATTTGATGGGGGATTATGGCGAAGATGAAAAGGAAATTGTCGATTTTTTTATCAGTACTAATGCTGTTCAGCATGCTGCTGGCAGGCTGTTCAGGAGATAAGGCCTCTGGAGCAGGAGGAGACAGCAAAAAAGTAACACTGAAATTCTGGACTTTCTGGGGTTCTGAAACACGCAGGCCAATCATTGAAAAAATGGTGGATGATTATAATAAATCCCAGGATAAAGTAGTTGTGAAGCACACCTTCGTTCCTTGGGGTGATATCTGGACAAAAAACCTTGCAGCTGTAGCAGCAGGAAATCCAGCTGATGTGGTTGTCACAGATATTAATGATGTTTCGCACCGAGCGAAGAATAACCAGAGTACAGATCTTTCGAAATACTTTGATGATAACTTCAAAAATAGATTTTACCCTCAATTATGGGATACCGTCCTTTATAAAGGAAAAGCATATGGAGCCCCATTTAATACAGATACCCGCTTGCTTTACTACAACAAAAAAGCATTTAAGGAAGCAGGACTGGACCCTAACAAACCACCTCAAACTTGGGCTGAACTTGAAGAATATGCCAAAAAACTGGATGTTAAAAAAGGAAGCACATATGAAAGAATTGGTTTCTATCCTCTCTGGGGAGGCTATGGAGCCCCAGGCTGGATGAGAAATGCTGATAACGGAAAAGGTTTTATTGAAGGAGACAAGCTTGCGATCGATACACCGGCAAAAGAGGATGCTTTAACATGGCTTGCTGATTGGAAAAAGAGATACGGCAAGAAAACCATCGAAAGCTGGGATGCTGATTTTGCAAACGGACAAACCAATCCGTTTGTCGCGGAAAAGGTTGCCATGTATGTTGATACAGGCACATTCTATACCCAAATCAGGGATTCTGGAAAAAATCTTGACTTTGGTGTAGCGCCTATCCCTTCTTATACAGATCATACAAGGCACTGGAGCGATGGCGGGGGCTTTGTGCTTGAGGTACCAAAGGGATCGAAGCACCCTAAAGAAGCCGCAGATTTTATCAAGTATCTAACAGATGTTAAAGCTCAGAAATACTGGGCAGTCAAGAACTATGACAATGTCGCCAATAAGCAGGCTGCTGAAAGTGCCGCTGCTGAAATGAGCGGAATGGCAAAAGATGTTTATCAAACATCGAACGAGAACCTGAAGGATACACAGCTTGCACCTGTGCCGCTGAACTATCCGGACTATAAGAGCAGAATCGATCCACAGATTGATGCTGTCATGCTGGGTAAGAAAAAATCGCCGGAAGCTTTGAAGAAAGCAGAAGAAGATGTTAAAAAGATAAAAAAATAATCTTACGAGGGGAAGCTTAACAGCTTCCTTCTTTTTAAAAGTCTAGGGGGGAATAGTATGCAACAGCAAAGTGCCAGGGAAAGGTTGCTGCATGGCATAAACGATCGGGGGACAAATGTCTCTGGTAATTCAGCCGCTATGAACAATCAAGCGGTTAGCAAAACTCACATGAAAACAAAAAAAGCAAAATCTAAAACTTTTAAAGAGAATTTAATAGGGTATGGTTTTATATCACCGTGGCTGATTGGATTTTTCTTCTTGACCGCAGGCCCGCTTGTTTTTTCCCTCATCGTAAGTTTTAGTGATTACAACATAACATCCAAGATGCATTTCACCGGTTTGGATAATTATAAAAGAATGTTCACGGCTGACGATTTATTTTGGACGTCCTTATGGAATACCATCTATTTCGTCGTATTCTCAGTGCCTTTAACAACAGCAGGGGCTATCTTTGTAGCGGTTCTTCTAAATACAAAAATCAAAGGAATGAAGATTTTCAGGACAATCTACTATCTGCCTGCTGTCCTGTCCGGCGTAGCGGTTTACTTTCTTTGGATGCAGCTCTTAAGCCCTGGAACCGGATTGGTCAATCTCGTCCTCAGCTGGTTTGGTGTCGATGGTCCGGCATGGCTGTTTGATCCAAGCTGGACAAAGCCGGCTCTAATCATCATGAAATTGTGGAGTGTGGGCGGAGGTATGCTCCTCTACTTAGCAAGCCTTCAAGGGGTTCCGGAGTCTTTATATGAAGCGGCGGATCTGGACGGAGCAAACATGTTCCAGAAATTTTTCCATATCACTCTGCCAATGATCACACCCATCATTTTCTTTGATATAATTACGAGCACCATTGGAGCCTTCCAGGTTTTCCAGGAAGCCTATGTCATGTCAAAGGATGGCGACGGAGGGCCGGCGCATTCCTTGCTCTTCTATAATCTCCATATGTGGAATAACGCCTTTGAAGTCTTTGATATGGGGTATGCGTCTGCGATGGCCTGGATTCTCTTTATCATCATCATGATCCTGACTCTGATCAATTTGAAGTTCGGCAAGCGATGGGTACATTACGAAGGCGGTGACAACAAATGAAGATGACTGGTGCCCCCAAGCTGTACCAAACAATGAAATTCAAGCGGAATGTCAAAAACGGTTTTATTTTATTGATTTTATTAGCAGGAAGTGCAGCGTTATTAACACCGCTTTGGTGGATGATTTCCACCTCATTGAAATCACCGGAGGAAATTGCCCAGTTTCCGCCTACATTCATTCCGGAAAAATTCCACTTTTCCAATTATATAAAGGCCTGGTCAACAGGACCATTTACAAGATGGGCACTGAATTCCGTGTTCCTTGCGGTTGTCACAACCATTGGAAGTGTGCTGATCAATTCACTCGTTGCCTATGGCTTTGCGAAGCTGAAATTTAAAGGGCGGAATATCTGGTTTGTCATCGTTCTTGCCACCATGCTATTGCCAGGCTTTGTGACGATGGTTCCCCAGTATATGCTGTTTTCTAAGCTTGGCTGGGTGAATACGTATCTGCCGCTGATTGTTCCATCCTTTCTTGGAAGTGCATTCTTCATCTTTTTACTAAGGCAGTTCATGATGACCATTCCGAATGAGTTCATCGAAGCAGCGGTCATGGATGGGGCAAGCCATCTGCGCATTTGGTGGCATATCATGCTTCCATTGACAAAGCCCGCACTTATCACGGTAGCCATCTTTTCTTTTAATGGCTCCTGGAATGACCTGCTTGGCCCGCTCTTATATCTGAATGATGAAAGCATGTATACGATCCAGCTCGGTCTTCAAACCTTCAAGGGATCCGTACAGACTCAGTGGAACTATCTCATGGCCATGTCAGTCATGATCCTTCTTCCGACTGTACTGATATTCTTTATCTTCCAGCGTTTCTTTATTGAAGGATCAAACCTCTCATCTGGAACAAAAGGATGACGGAATAAAAATGTGAATATCGGGTGAAAAGGGACTTGGAAGCTGTCATTCCAAGTCCCTTTTGTTTTAGATTAATGGATTCATAGACAGGGACTCTCCCCCTCACCGCTTACGAAATCCTTCAAACTTTGATAAAATAGTAGAGTAAACGAGTAAGAGCAAGGAGTGCTGGAATGGTTAAGGTGATTATTGCCGAAAAGCCGTCTGTAGCTAAAAATATTGCGGATGCGCTGAAAATTAAGAATAAAAAAGACGGATACTTTGAAGGACAGGACTATATTATTACCTGGGCTTTTGGTCATCTTCTTCAGCTTTTTGATGCAAAGGATTATGATGAGAAAATGGCCAAGTGGAAAATGGAAAATTTCCCATTCATCCCGGGCCAATTCAAATATAAAGTGAAAAGCAGCTCTAATAGGCAGTATAAAGACCAGGGAGCGGCTAAACAGTTAAAAACCATCACCAGCCTGATCAAAAGGCAGGATGTCGATGGTCTTATTTCCGCCTGTGACTATGACAGGGAAGGACAGATTATTGGAGATACCATCATCGATCAGCTGAGGACTCCAAAAAAGGTCTACCGCCTGTTATTAAATGAGTGGACACCGGAAGAGGTCCTAAAAGGGCTGTCCAGCCTAAGACCAAACTCGGAAATGGCGCCGCTGAAGGATGCTGGTATCAGCAGGCAGTGGGCAGACTGGATCATCGGAATCAACCTGACCTCGGTAGCCACCCTGAAATACCAATCAGGACGAGGCAAAGCCATGAATGTGGGAAGAGTCCTGATGCCCACTCTTAAAATCATTTATGATCGGGACAAGGAGATTGATAAGTTTGTTCCAGAAACGTATTATAAGCTTTCCGGTACTTTTGAGACAGGAACCAAAGAGAAATACGAGGGCATCTATCATCAGGACGGAGAAGAAAAATTCAAATCAAAGGACCAGCTGCTTGAATTGGATGAAAGGCTGAAGAACGAAAAGAACGCCATAATCCTTGATAAAAAAGTAGAAAAAAAGAGAGAATTCCCTCCCTATTTATTTAATTTGTCCGGCCTTCAAGGATATATTACCAGCAAATATAAAGGCTGGACCTCGGACAAGGTGCTTAAAACCGCCCAGTCCTTGTATGAAAAGAAGCATATTACGTATCCAAGGACCTCAAGCATCGCCTTGGAGGAGAGCCTGAAAAGCAGGACCGCACGTGTACTTGAAGCAGTCAAAAAGGGATCTCCATTTGAACAAGAAATAACATTCACCGCTTCCAAACGAATTTTTGATAACACCAAGGTGGAAAGCCATAGTGCGATCATACCAACCTATCTGATGCCCAAAAAGCTTTCTGAAAATGAACTGATTGTCTATACAGCCATAAAAAACCGGTTCCTTATGCAATTCATGCCAGTGGCTGAATATGAGGAAACAAAAATAACGACAGGTATCCGCTCAAGCGATTGGCCGGGAGTCTTTCTTTCAAAAGGAAGAGTCCAGCTGGTAGAAGGATGGAAAAAGCTTGAACAGAGAGAAATGAAAGAAGTCATCCTGCCGCAGGTGCAGCTGCGGGAACCCGTAGAGCTGGTTCATCATGAGATTACTGAACACTCAACAACTCCTCCTAAACCGCACACTGAGCGTACTCTCCTCAGAATCATGGAAACCTGCGGGAAAAAGCAGGATAAGGATGAAGACAGTGTCAAATCTGTGCTTAGCGGATACAGTATCGGTACAGCGGCAACCCGTGCCGAAACCATTAAAAAGCTGATTGATGTGGGCTATATTGAATACAAACATAAAAATTTGATTTGTACGGATTTGGGACGCCGGGTGGTCGAAACGCTTCCTGTAGATGAACTTTTTGATCTGGACTTTACAGGCAGACTGGAAAAAAAGCTGCATGATATTGAAAAAAAGTCGTATACAAAGCAGGAATTTTTGCAGTTCATAAAAGAATTTACGTATACAACCGTGCAGAAAATCAAACAGGAAGAAAGCAAAATTATCAGCACGGTTGAAAATAAAAAGACGGAAATGGAAGTCCTGGGGAAATGCCCGGTCTGCGGACATGCCATTATTGAAGGCCAGAAAGGGTTTGGCTGTTCAAACTGGAAAAGCGGCTGTAAATTCGTCATTTGGAAAAATGACAAATATCTTGCGGCCATGAAAAAGAAACCTACCAAAACAATGGTGAAATCTCTTTTGAAAAATGGAAGGGCATCGGTAAAAGGACTGACAAGCAAAAAAGGAAAAAAGTTTAATGCGATTTTAAGTTATGAGAAAAATCCCGATAATCCGTATTTTTCCTGGAAGATGGAATTTGAAGAATAATCCATAACGAAGGTTCATATCATAAATCTCGCTGCTATCCATGTGATGGTTCGAAACAGGAGTATACCCTGCTGGAAGCGGGCCGCCGCAATCCCTCTTCCGGCCTTTTTACCAAAAAAAGCTAAAATTCTTTTCTTGTACCTCCTCTTTTGGTATAGTAAAATTTTATTGAATGTGTGATTTGGAGGACTATGAATGCCAACACCGAGCATGGAAGATTACATAGAATCAATTTACAAGCTCATCGAAGATAAAGGCTACGCCCGGGTGTCCGATATAGCCGAAATGCTAGCGGTCCATCCTTCTTCAGTCACCAAAATGGTGCAGAAGCTTGATACGGAGGAATATTTAATATACGAAAAATACCGGGGCCTTATTTTGACCGCTAAAGGTAAGAAAGTGGGCAAACGATTAGTTTACCGCCATGAACTTTTAGAGCAGCTTCTCCGGATGATTGGTGTAAAGGAAGAAAATATTTATGGGGATGTTGAAGGAATTGAACATCATTTAAGCTGGGATTCGATTGACCGCATAGGTGATCTCATCCAGCTCTTTGAAGAGGACCCCAAAATTATTGATGATTTAAAAGAAATTCAGAATAGAAATGAAGAGAACTCTTGAGCTGCTTATATGCGGCTTTTTCTTTTGTATTGGCTGTTTTCGCAAACTTTGCTGCTTTGGAACAAGGTAGTTGATTTAACAATGAGATCTCTCTCAGAACTCTTTAAAAACAACAATCTTTTAGAACAGAGCCTTTGTTTTTTATTGGCCGCTTTGTCAAAGGAGCTGAAGCGAGCGCTTACTTTTATGTGGGTTTTTATGCTGAAAAGGGACGAATAAAAAGAGGCTGTTTCATAAGGGACCGGTCCCTTATGAAACAGCTTTTTCTCTTAATTCCACTTAAATGGCGTCTCTTGATATACATAATAATTCAACCAGTTAGAGAACATCAGGCTGGCATGGCTTCTCCAGCTGTGTACAGGTGGATTGGCTGGGTCATCTTTCGGGAAATAGTTAACAGGCAGAGACACCGGGATTCCTTTTTTTAGATCACGTGTATATTCCTGACAGAGTGTATCAGCATCATATTCCGGGTGGCCCGTGACGAAAATCCTTCTTCCATCCTTGGATGCTGCCATAAAGACTCCGGCGTCCTCCGATTGTGCCAGGACAAGCAGGTCCGGATGGTTCATAAGCTTTTGGGTCTCTATATCTGTGTGCCTTGAATGAGGGGCAAGGAACAAGTCGTCAAAGCCTCTTACAAGCTTCTCTGTTTTATGCAGCACAGTATGGGCAAAGATGCCAAAGCATTTCTCAGGAAGCGGGACCTTCCCGATCGAATAATGATGATAAAGGGCTGCCTGTGCTGCCCAGCAGATATGCAGGGAGGAAGTCACATTGGAAGTGGACCAGTCCATAATTTGCTGCAGCTCTTCCCAGTAATCCACCTCGTTAAAGGGAAGCAGCTCCACAGGAGCGCCTGTTATAATGAGTCCATCAAATTTCTTGTCCTTGATATCCTGGAAGGTGGTGTAAAATTGTTCAAGATGGTACCTGCTTGTGTTTTTAGCTTGATGGGAAGCCATGGTCAGAAAAGAGACGTTAACTTGAATAGGGGTATTTCCCAGGAGTCTCAGAAGCTGTGCTTCGGCTTTTTCTTTTTCAGGCATCAAATTTAATATCAGTATATTAAGAGGCCTGATATCCTGTTGATCGGCTCTGTTTGTGTCCATAACGAATATATTTTCGTTTTCTAATATTTCTTTAGCGGGCAGTTGCTGCGGTATTTTAATCGGCATGTCGTCCTCCTAAAAAAAGAATATTTCCATTATAAAAACAATTTAGTTCATCATGCAATATATTTTCTTCTTGAAATGTTAGAATAAAGAATCAGGTTCCTGGAATTCCATAAAATATGGGGAGTGCATGATCCCGTTTTTTCGGAAAACGCCTGATTAATGCTGACAGGAGGATTTGTACATTGGAAATAGAAATAAAAAAAATGAAAAGTGATATTGAGATTGCTTCAGAAGCATACATAAAGCCGATACAGGATATTGCAGCAGGATTGAATATTGAAGAAGAGGAGCTGGAACAGTACGGACGGCACAAAGCAAAGCTTTCGCTGAATGTCTTAAAGAGACTGAAGGATGCACCAGATGGCAGGCTGATTCTCGTAACGGCCATTAATCCCACTAAAGCGGGAGAAGGAAAAACAACCGTGACGGTCGGATTAGGGGATGCGTTTGCTTCTCTAGGGAAAAAGGCCATGATTGCTATGCGGGAACCTTCTTTGGGTCCTGTGATGGGCATTAAAGGGGGAGCTGCCGGGGGAGGATACTCCCAGGTACTTCCCATGACAGATATCAATCTCCATTTTAATGGTGATATTCATGCCATTACAGCTGCAAATAATACTCTGGCAGCCATCATTGATAACCATCTTCACCAAGGGAATGCATTAAGGATTGACCCCCGCAGGATTATCTGGAAGAGGGTTGTGGATATCAATGACCGTGCGCTCAGGAACGTGGTGGTAGGCTTGGGAGGCCCTGCGCAGGGGGTGCCGCGTGAGGATGGCTTCGATATTACGGTTGCATCAGAAATCATGGCCGTCGTATGTTTATCTCAGGATCTGGAGGATATGAAGAAGAGGCTGTCCGAAATGGTGGTAGCGTGGACGTATGATGAAGTTCCTGTCACTGTAAGGGATCTGGGTGTAGAGGGGGCACTTTCATTGCTGCTGAAGGATGCCCTTAAGCCCAATTTAGTGCAGACCATTGCCCATACACCTGCATTGGTCCACGGCGGTCCTTTCGCGAACATCGCACATGGCTGCAACAGTGCCATAGCAACCCGCACAGCTTTAAAGCTGGCGGATTATGTGGTGACGGAGGCGGGATTTGGTGCCGATTTAGGTGCTGAAAAGTTCTTGAATATTAAAGCGCGGGCTTCGGGCCTAAGCCCGGATGCCGTGGTCATTGTTGCAACTGTAAGGGCGTTGAAGATGCATGGCGGTGTTGATAAAGATAACCTGCAGGCTGAGGATATCGGCGCATTGAAAGATGGCATGCAAAATTTAAAGAAGCATACCGAAACCATCCGCTCCTTCGGCCTGCCGTTTGTTGTGGCGCTTAACCGGTTTGTAACAGATACAGACCTGGAGCTTGAAGTGTTCAAGGAAATCATGGAGCAGGAACAAATTCCGTTTGCTCTTTCGGAAGTGTGGGAAAAAGGCGGAATAGGTGGTGTCTCCCTTGCTGAGGCGATCGAGGAGCAGATAGAAAAAAGTGAGAGCCATTTTTCTCCGCTGTATGATTTAGCCCACAGTCTTGAAGAGAAAATAACCATAATAGCAAGGAAGGTATATGGGGCAGAGGGTGCTGAATTTACTCCGCAGGCGAGAAAGAAGCTGCAGCTTTTTGCTGAACATGGATGGGATTGTCTTCCTGTCTGTATGGCTAAGACACAATATTCTCTAAGCGACAATCCTGCAGCGCTTGGCAGGCCGGAAAACTTTACGATTACCATCAGGGATCTGAAACCATCCATCGGGGCAGGGTTCATTGTCGCCCTGACGGGTGACATTATGACAATGCCGGGTCTTCCAAAGCATCCCGCTGCACTCAACATGGATATAGATGAAAATGGGAGGGCTTCCGGCCTGTTTTAAAAAGAAATCCCCGCTTGAGACATCAGGCGGGGATTATAACACCAGATGATGGGAGAGAATGGGTGGTTGTATGTTTGATCCTACAGCTTTTGAAAATATGAAGGTCGTACTTGAAGGCATTGTCTATGATAAAGACCTGGAAGGCGGCATTCTTGTCACTGACCGGTCGGATCTCGTTGATCTGGCGGTTTTAACCCGAACCTTCTCAATTGAATTGAAAAAGAAGAGCCTCATTGAGGATCCCGGAGATGTCATATGCAGGATTTATCTTGCAGCGAATCTGGGAAATCTTGCAGCTGAACTCCTAAATGAAGGTGAAGGAAGCGGGCGCGCCGGATGCCAGCTGGAGGCTTCCTACCGTTTTAATATAGACAAAGCGGAAGAAAGTTATATTACCTCTTTATTTCATACACTCAGAAACCTTTGGGGAGAAAACAGAGAAGTAGAAATAAAAGAAAGCAGGCTTTATAAAGATCCGTCTGCCGAAGACCGTCAGATTGAAGCAAGAGTCATATTTGGCAGACTCGTAACAGAAGCGCAGATATCAGATTTTAATGGCCTGATTGAACATTTGATATACTCTATTGATGTCATTAGGGGGCTTTATAAATAAGGAGTTAAAATCAATAGGAGAGGGCGAAGGTAAAATGTCTGTATATTCATTCGAAGCAAAAAGTATTACTGGGGAAGATATCAAGCTGGAGGAATATAAAAATCAAGTTCTCCTTATCGTCAATACGGCGAGTAAATGCGGTTTTACACCGCAATATGAGGATTTGGAGTCATTGTACAAAACATATAAGGACGAAGGTTTCACAGTCCTTGGCTTTCCCTGCAACCAGTTTTTAAGCCAGGAACCGGGAGATGATCTCGAAATCCAATCCTTCTGCCGTCTGAATTATGGCGTAAACTTTCCGATGTTTTCTAAGATCGATGTAAAAGGATCGGCGGCTCATCCCTTATTCAAATATTTGACCGAAAATGCCCCGGGAGTCCTCGGGTCAAAGGCAGTTAAATGGAACTTTACCAAATTTCTGATCGACAGAAATGGGGAAGTGGTAAAACGCTATGCCCCCCAGACGAAACCGGGTGAAATAGAAGAAGATATAAAGAGTCTGCTGAACTCGTAAATCATAAGGCTGTTACCACAAAAGTAAGATTTCAAGCAGGTTGATTCATCGCTCCCTCCTTAAATGGAGCGATGAATCAACCTGTTTTTTTCTACATAAAAGTCCTTGCAAGCCATGCTTCTTTTTATAGTGCGCTACGCTGCCGCCTTCTTTATCCGCCTCTTAAGCACCGCTTTATTTAAGGTATCCCCATTTTCGTGTTAAACTAGTAAACAAAGATAAAAGGAGAATCATATGAATAAAACGTTTCTTCTGGCATGTGAAGGATTTGTAAAAGAACAATTGCAGAATGATCCTACCGGCCATGATTGGCATCATATCAACAGGGTCAGGAATCTTGCCCTGAGAATTGCTGCAGAGGAGAAGGCTGAGAGCCTTGGTTTAATTGAAGCAGCGGCCCTTCTGCATGATATACCGGATGAGAAGCTGAACGACAGCGAGGAAGCGGGATATCGTAAACTGAGGGACTGGCTGAATCAGCAGGGAATCGATAAAGAAACGGTTCTCCGGCTTGAAGAGGTAATCCGTGCCGTTCCATTTAAGGGCGGAAACAATACCGCTCAATTGTCGTTTGAATCTAAGATTGTGCAGGATGCGGACAGGCTGGATGCAATAGGTGCAATTGGCATCGCGAGGACCTTTGCTTATGGAGGGAAAAAAGGCCATCCTTTATATAACACTGACCTGCCCGTCAGAGAATCCATGACCCTCCAGGAATACCGCAGCGGCAATTCCTCCACGATTCATCATTTTTATGAGAAGCTCTTAAAATTAAAGGATCTGCTCCACACAGACGCAGCCAGAAGGCTAGCAGAGGAAAGACATCAATTCATGGAGAATTTTCTCCAGGTATTTTACAAAGAATGGAATGTTTAAAATGAAAGTTTATTCATACAGCGGCTTATCAAAACATCAGGGAGAGAAACTTCTCTTTTCAAATATAAACTTTTCGATCACGCAGGGAGATAAAATCGGGGTGATCGGTGTAAATGGGACAGGCAAGTCAACACTGTTGAATATTATCGGCTTTGTCGAGGATGCTGACAGCGGGATCAGTGACCATCCCAATGATTATGTGATATCTATGCTTGAGCAGGATCCTGCTTATGAGGATGGTGCAGCCATCCTTGACTATATGTTCAGCTCTCAGTCTGAGACGTTCAATGTGGTCCGTGAATATGAAAAGGCATTGGAGAATCTCCAGCTTTATCCTGCTGATGCCCGTGTTCAGGACAAACTCATGCAGCTTCAGCAAAAAATGGATGCTTTGAATGCCTGGGATGTGAGTGCAGATGCTAAAACAATCTTAAGCAAGCTTGGTCTTACGGACTTTTCAAGGAAAATGGGCGAGCTTTCCGGCGGCCAGCGTAAAAGGGCAGCCCTTGCCCGCACCCTGATCGAAAACCCGGACCTTTTGATATTGGATGAGCCTACCAACCATCTGGATTATGAAAGCATAAGATGGCTCGAGAATTACCTGTCCAAATATCAGGGGGCCGTCTTATTCGTGACCCATGATCGTTACTTCCTTGATGGAGTTTCAACGAAAATCTGGGAACTTGCAGGCGGAAACTTATACGAATATCTGGGGAATTATTCTTCGTTCCTTGAAGGAAAGGCTGTCCGGGAGGAAAATCAAAGTGCGGAGGCCCAAAAGAAGGAAAACCTGTTCAGGAGGGAACTGGCCTGGATCAGAAGAGGGGCAAAGGCTAGATCCACGAAACAAAAGGCGAGGATCCAGCGGTTCGAGGATTTGGAAGAGAGTATGAAGGGCCGCACAAAGAATGAGGGCATTTCCATAGACATGGCGGGAAGCCGGCTGGGAAGAAAGGTCATAGAGCTGTCAGATATCCATATGTCCTTTGGCGGGCAGGAGATTCTAAAGGGTTTTTCATTTTTATTCAAGCCTGGTGATAGAATCGGTATTGTAGGAAAGAATGGAACCGGCAAATCGACTCTCCTTAACATCATCAATGGAACCATGACGCCTGATTCAGGAACTGTGGATGTCGGGCAGACCGTGAAAATCGGCTATTATCAGCAGGAGAATGAAGAAATGGATGAAAATATGAGGATGATCGCCTATCTTCGTGAAACGGCTGAGATGATCACGCTGAAAGACGGAAGCACCATTACTGCAGCATCCATGCTGGAAAAATTCCTGTTTCCAATGAATTCGCATGGCACACTGATCAAGAAGCTGTCTGGCGGGGAAAAGAGAAGGCTGTATCTCCTGAAAATTTTAATGTCTTCCCCCAATCTCCTTCTGATGGATGAGCCGACCAATGATCTGGATACCCAGACCCTGACTGTTCTTGAAGACTTTCTGGATAGCTTTAACGGTGTTGTTATTACGGTATCCCATGATCGGTATTTCCTGGACAAAGTCACGGAACAGCTCTTTGTTTTCCAAGGCAATGCACGGGTGGAGAAATTTTATGGCTCCTACAGCGAGTATTTGGAGACGAAGCCTGAACAAGAGCAGGTTCCCGCGAAAGAAGAGCTCGTTAGTAAGCCAAAGAATGAGCATAATAAACCCAAGAAAAAGAAGCTTACCTATTCGGAGCAAAAAGAATGGGACGGAATTGAAGATAACATCAGTGACTTGGAAGAAAGCATTGCCAGGGTTCAGAAAGAAATGGAATCCACGGGCAGTAATTTTGAAAAAGCAAATGAACTTCTAAAGGAAGAACAGTCATTGAATGAACAGCTTGAAGCGATGTTCGCCAGATGGGAAGAACTTTCTGAGAAGCTTGCGGAAGATTGATCAAGAAGGAGGAACCAGAGTGAAAATAAAGTCCATAGAACCAACTCCAAGTCCAAATACGATGAAAATCAACCTTGACGAGGAGCTTCCTTTTGGAAAAAGCAATAACTATAAAACCCAGAATGCGGAAGATGCACCAGAGCTCATCCAGAAAATCCTGAAGGTAGATGGAGTGAAGGGAGTCTATCATGTGGCAGATTTCCTTGCCCTCGAGAGGAATGCCAAGTATGACTGGAGAGACATTCTTCAAAAGGTAAGGGCCGTTTTTGGCGGGGGCAGCGAAATGTCAGCGGGCTCAGCATCCGATGGAGCTTATGGGGAAGTTGCTGTACAGGTTCAGATGTTTAAGGATATACCCATGCAGGTGAAATTGAGAGATGCGGCAAGTGAGCGGAGATTTGGCCTTCCTGAGCAGTTTGGAAGGGCATTGGCAGCGTCCCAGGACCCATCAGACAATGTGGTATTGATGAGGAAATGGAAGGACTTCGGGACCCGTTACGGAGAACTTGAAGAAATTGGCCGTGAAGTCGTAGATGAACTGGTCTCTGCCTATCCGGAGAACCGGCTTAATGACCTTGTGGAAATTGCGAAGAATCCTGAAAAGAAAAAGGAAATTCAAAACCGGCGTCCAAAGACAAAGCTAACACTCGAAATTCTGAACGATCCAGAGTGGGAAAACAGGTACAGGGCCCTTGAGCAAATGGATGACCCTCAAACTGAAGATATCCCGCTGCTGAAAAAGGCCCTTCAGGATGAAAAAGTGTCGATCCGCAGGCTCGCTGTGGTGTATTTGGGAATGATCGAGAGCAGGGAAGTTCTCCCCGCACTGTATGAGGCTCTAAAGGATAAAGCTGTAACAGTAAGAAGAACCGCTGGAGACTGTCTGTCCGATCTAGGGTTCCCAGAAGCTATGGAAGAGATGGCTGGAGCGCTGAAGGATAAAAACAAGCTCGTCAGATGGAGAGCAGCCATGTTCTTGTACGAAACAGGAGACGAGTCTGTCCTGCCTGCTTTGAAGGAAGCTGAACATGATCCGGAATTTGAGGTGGATCTCCAGATCAAGATGGCGATCGACAGGATTGAAAATGGGGAGGAAGCGAAAGGCTCTGTCTGGAAGCAGATGACAGAGTCCAGAATCAACCAGTCTTAAAATCCTGATTCACATACATTGATATCCCTTCAAAGAATATAGTATCCTTAGGATATTATCTTTTTTGGAGGGATTTTTTATGTCTATGGCATATGAAGAATACATGAGACAAATGGTAAAACCTATGCGTGAGGAGCTGAGCACCCAGGGCTTCGAGGAGCTGCTTACACCTGAAGCAGTAGAAGAATTCATGAATGAAAATCAGGATACAGCCCTGATTGTAGTAAATTCCGTCTGCGGCTGTGCTGCCGGACTTGCCCGCCCTTCCGCAGTGGAGGCTGTCCAGCAGTCTGACCACAAGCCCGCAAAGCTTGCTACTGTGTTTGCAGGCCAGGATAAAGAAGCTACCGCTGCTATGAGGAGTTATTTTACAGGCATTGAGCCTTCCTCTCCTTCCATGGCATTGGTCAAAGGAAAAGAAGTTCTGCACTTCATCCCCCGCCATGATATTGAAGACCATTCTGTGGAAGAAATCATGGAAAATTTAAACCAGGCGTTTGAGAAGTACTGTCAATAATCCTTTCCGTATCAGGGAATAGATGACTTTGGCTGAAGGAGAGGCTGTCTTAAAGAGGAAACTAACTTTCACCAGATTATATTTAGGAGACCAGATGTTGATGGCTCTAAATACAAGCTTGGCAGTTAGGATCCTTGAGGAGACAGTCTCTTTTTTTAAAGCCTTTTGAGATTGTTATGGGACAAATTAGATCTGCTCGGACGGAAATTCTGCTGATTTGGTTTTTAGAATATATGAAAAAGTAATGAAAGAAATGGAGCTGGCAGGATGATTGTGACAACAGGAGGCAGGACGAATCAGGCATGCATACAAGAGGCGATACAGATTGCGAAGGATTTAGATTCACCATACGAGGAAAGAAAAAAACGCTCTGTGAAAGATATGCATATGACCTTCAACGATGACTGCCTGGTCGTTGGAAGGGAGCGGCTCGAGCTGTACCGCCGCGGAAGTTCTGTTCCTTTTTTCTTTCATCCCAATGCCGCTATGCTGCGCCTGAAGCGTCTGATAAATGGTGTAACAGATCCCTTTATTGAGGCTGCTGGATTAGGTCCGGGAATGAGCCTTCTTGACTGTACACTCGGGCTGGGGTCGGATTCGATCGTTGCTGGCTATGTGACAGGTGAAAAGGGCACTGTTACAGGTATAGAAGAAAATGCTTTTCTGGCTTACTTGGTGAAAAGAGGTCTCTCCTTATGGGAAAGCGGATTTGGGGAATTCGATTCAGCCATGAGGCGAATCAGCGTCATTAACTCGAACAGCCTGGAGTATCTTAAGACACTTAAGGATCAAAGTGTCGATGTCATTTATTTTGATCCAATGTTTGAGGAAACGATTGCTGAATCCGATGGGATCAGGGGACTTGCCGGCTTTGCGCTATTTAGGCCATTAACCCTTGAGAGCATTGAGGAAGCCAAAAGGATCGCTTCAAAAAAAATTGTGCTGAAGGATCATTATAAAAGCAGCCGGTTCCAGGATCTAGGCTTCGAGGTTCATAAAAGAAAAACTTCGAAGTTCCATTTTGGGGTCATTAGGCTGGATTAGGAAGAAGGGCATCGATGAAGGGGAATGTATCCCCTATTGATGCCCTTTTCTTTAATCTAGTCAGTAATTTCTAAGAAGCAGAAATAGGCAAGCATCAGGATGCTGAGAGCAGCAATGGCAGCGTGCATATTGTATCCTCCTGTAAAAAAGTGGCTTTTATGTATTTTTTATAATGTAAACAGTCATATTTTCATTTTTAACCATTTCATCATAATTTGAAACCTTTTTCCTTCTCATTTAGTATATAATGATAGATAACAAGAAAGCACCTTACATGAAAAAACATTCACTAGTATTCTTTTCATTTTAATTGATTGCCACACAGAATGGAAGCGCATTCCATGTGGGTGACTATAATTATACCAATAAAAAGGCGGTTAGTAGTATGCAGTTGAAACGATGGATCAGAAAAACTCTCGTTATCTTAATATCTGTGCTGACGTTTGGTGCCATCACTCCTTCGGAAATTCACTGGCTTGAGGAAGTCAAAGCCAACACCAGTCAGGATAATGACCTGCTTGGAAAAAGCCAGCATCAAGAAACGGAAGCACTGGTCCAGACAAGAGAACAGATGCTGCATTCCCTCTATGTACAGGCAGAAAACATCAGTTATGTGAAATTTGGCGACAAGATCAAACCGAAAATTGAAAATGAATTTAAAGCGATCATCCTTCCAAAAATGGAAGAAGCCATTGAACAGGTATCCATGGATTTAGCTCCTGAACAATTAAAAAATCTTTCAGTTACCGAAAATCCTTCGGGCGGCAGCGGGGAGAGAATGTTTAATATCAAGGACGGCAAGTCGGGGCAGACACTGATAAAATTCCATGTGAGAAGAGAGCATCCGCCTCATGAAGGATTTTGGTTCAATTTTCATTATCATTCCAATACAGACCACTTTGCCAGACATCACGATCTCGGAAAAATCTATTGGGATAAAAATACTCCGCCTTCCTGGGGGACAGGCACCATTCATTAGACACTGACGCTTGGCAATAGGGGTAAACCGCCTTTCCAGCATTAAAGGGGATCCGGAATTATTCCGGACCCCTTTTTGTGTTTATTTTATGGTTGTCCGGATGTATGGGCGATAGATGGCATACGTATTGGCGGCAGGGTCCGTAACGGTGATTCGTGGCTCATGTAGGGACGGACAGATGGGATCATAATCGTTATGGCAGGATCGTTTGAACTCTATTTAGACAACTTTGACGATTACCGGATCATTAACCATAAAGCTGGACCATTTCTAGGAAGGTCATCCCCTTCGAAATTCACTTTAGATCTTTAAACTTTTTTCTCGGATCATTAAGAGCAAAAATCGGCTCATTTATTCTAAATTCCGGATCTTAAGCTTTTCAGGTAATATGCTGTGCTGCAGTTGCTCATGATGGTATGCAAGGGGAAATGTGCCTCCCAGAAATAAACTCAGCGGCCTCATAATGTACACAAATTAAAAAGACTGCAGTAAACCAGATCTTACCAGTGCTGGCCTGCAGTCTTTAGTTCTCTTATCCTCTTTTCTTTTTGGCCTCCGTCATGCAGGCGGCTTCTCATTCCCGGAAAAAACAACTTTATAGACACAGATAAAAAGAAGGAAGAATGCAACAGGGATCCCTACCGTAATGGAATATGGGGTGCCGGAAGCAAACAGCATCAGACATAACAAAATAGAAAACATAAAGACATCAAGATAAATAAAGATGGGTGCCCCCCATACATCAAATACATCGGAAATCAAGTCGGGATGGCGACGAAGCAATTCTTGTTTATTATATATTCTCATAACATCACCTTTAAACATTCAGTAATCATTTATATGACATGATAAGTTCGGGTGCTACAAGTTTAAAGAAAAAGAGATGAAGTCCATTTATTCCCACAGGGAGACTGGAACCTTTTTAATTAACATCCTGTTATAATTATAATGAAAAAAAGCACAGAGGGAGGAAACCATTTGAACAGCAGATGGCAGGCACTGATATCTTCCATTGCCCTGCTGGTGCTTATCGGGTCTTTTTTTTATGGATCCGCTGAGGCCAAAGAGACAGGAAGAAACTGGGGCCAGCTCCCATGGGAACAGGAACAAATCATAAAACATCATCTTGCTTCAAAAGACCTCCTTCAGAATATCATGTTATTTCCATACGGAAACTTTAATGCTGAGGAAGCTGGACAAATCGTGCGGAGAATCGATGCACTTCCCCCGGAACTGCTGAAGAAGCTTATTGCCAGGCATGTGAAAATAAAGCTGTTTACGGGAAGGCTGACTGAAAATATTACGGCTGAGAGTCTAAAAGGAAAATCCCCTCGCGGATATAAAAACAAAGAGACCACCTGGGATGATGTCCCAGGATTAGGCGGCACTGATACGGTACTGGTAAAGATCGGCTACAGCCGTCAGGGAATGGATCACGGTTCCGTTAATCTTGAGTTGCATGAATTGGGTCATTCGATTGATACGGTGGTTTTTTCAGATTATTCCCATTCATCTTCCTTTAAGAAAATATGGAAAAGGGAGAGGGGGAAGCTGTTCCCGGGAAGCGATTATCTGGAAAGATATCCTGAGGAATATTTTGCAGAGACCTTTGCTATGTATACTTACAGCAAAGAAACCCAGGATAACCTAAAAAAATCAGCGCCTGAAACCTATCAATCTATCAGGAATTTGATAAAATAAAACAAAAACAACGCTGGAGATGCCGGCGGTTTTTCCAAGGAGCAAACTATGAATGCAAGTGAACAGACGTATTTAGATTTATGCAGGCATATCGTAGAACATGGCATAAAAAAGGAAGACAGAACAGGGACAGGCACTATGTCCATTTTTGGCTATCAAATGAGGTTTGATCTGGATGAGGGTTTTCCTCTCCTGACAACGAAGAGGGTGCCTTTCAGGCTGATCGCCAGTGAACTTTTGTGGTTCTTAAGAGGGGATACGAACATTCAATACCTCTTGAAGCATAATAATAATATCTGGAATGAATGGGCATTTAAAAACTGGATCGAAAGCCCGGATTATTCAGGTCCCGATATGAGAGATTTTGGACTTCGTTCTCAGGAAGATGAAACCTTTAATAAGCAGTATGCAGAGCAAATGGAGATTTTTAAGCAGCGGATTCTTTCAGATGATGTCTTTGCTTTAAAATATGGTGAGCTCGGAAATGTATATGGCAAGCAATGGCGTGCCTGGAAGACATCAAAAGGAGATACAATCGATCAGATAAAGCAGGTAATAGAGGATATAAAGCGCAATCCTTATTCCAGAAGGCATATTGTATCAGGCTGGAATCCAGAAGATCTGCCGGAAATGGCTCTTCCTCCTTGTCATACGATGTTTCAGTTTTATGTGTCAGAAGGAAAGCTTTCCTGCCAGCTGTATCAGAGAAGCGGCGATGTATTCCTGGGCATTCCTTTTAATATTGCGAGCTATGCTCTTTTGACACATCTCATCGCACATGAGTGTGGTTTAAAGGCAGGGGAATTCATCCATACACTTGGGGATGCGCATATTTATTCCAACCATATCGAACAGATCAGCCTTCAGCTGGGCAGGACGCCGATGGAGCTGCCAACTCTCTGGCTGAATGAAAAAAAGAAGTCTATATTTGAATTTGAAATGGAAGATATCCGGGTCGAGAATTACCAGTCTCACCCTCCAATAAAAGGTGCTGTGGCAGTGTAAGCATAGAAACCCCTCAGGGCTGATGAAGCCCTGAGGGGTTTTGTTAGAACCTTTTATTCCTTTGTATACGCAGCCAGACCTTCAATCATTCTGCGGAAATCCTTTGGACTGCAAAACAACTCCTCTGAAAAATTGGATTGAATCCAGTGAATCATCTCTTCAGCAGAATTAAAAACCTCCCCGCTCGTATCACTTTTTCGGATCATATATCTTCCATTATCCTGATCCAGAGTTACTTCTACAGGAAAGGCACCGTCGAGGGCCTTTAGTGAAAATTCCATGGAACATCTCTCCTCTTTAAATATTTTTTTTGTTTCTGATTTAGAGTATGGTTGGAAGCAGCCCCAAACAGGTTTGTGGCTTAAGCGGGTGAAGCAGTCCGAACCTGGTGCACCTTCGGACAGGTTGAGCCCCTGAGCAGGGAAAGCAGTCGGAACCTGGTGTGCCTTCGGACAGGTTGAGCCCCCAAGC
>NZ_KE387240.1:237994-269132 GCF_000430765.1 Peribacillus kribbensis DSM 17871
GGAAAAGCAGTCCGAACCTGGTGCACCTTCGGACAGGTTGAGCCCCTGAGCAGGGAAAGCAGTCGGAACCTGGTGCGCCTTCGGACAGGTTGAGCCCCAAAGCGGGGAAAGTAGTCGGGCCCGGAAGCAGCTCCGTACCGGCTTATTCCCCAAGCAGGAACAACAGTCCCGAAGTGGTATGAAGCTCCAAAGAAGTCCGCGTTTCTAATCTTGTCCGAAAAACTCTGAAATTCCTCACGGGATTTTATCGTTATTATATTCAAGGTTCAGCTTTTCTATTATTTTCTTAATCAAATTGTTTAAATTTTTAGATAAATTCGTTGATTTATCCTCTGTGCATGTTATAATTTACGGATTAATGAAACTATAATATTTTAAAGCAATAAAAAGTAAGGAAAAGAGGAGAAATTCATGAACCAGACTGCTGAAAAAAAGAGATTCCTGCAAGTAGAGGATATCCTGATTGCCCACCAGAATTTAAAAGATATCGTTGTGCATACACCGCTGCAAAGAAATGACCGGCTATCAGAGAAATACGGATGCAACGTCTATTTAAAAAGGGAAGATCTGCAGCATGTGCGTTCATTTAAACTCCGGGGTGCCTTCTACCATATGAAATCATTGTCTCGTGAGGAATTGGAAAATGGGGTAGTCTGTGCGAGCGCAGGGAATCATGCACAGGGAGTGGCTTATGCCTGCAGACAGCTTGGCGTGAAGGGGAAAATCTACATGCCGGCCACTACGCCGCGGCAAAAAGTCAATCAGGTGTCCATGTTTGGAAAAGAGGATGTGGAGATCATCCTTGGTGGAGATACATTTGATGATTCGTTTGAAAAAGCGGTTCAATGTGCAAAAGAAGAAGGAAGGACATTCATTCATCCCTTTGACGATGAGAAGGTAATGGCAGGACAGGGAACCATTGCAGTTGAAATATTGAATGATTGTGAAGAAGGAATCGATTTTATTTTTGCCGGAATTGGCGGCGGAGGACTAATGGCGGGCATCAGTACATATATGAAGAGCATTCTTCCTTCTGTCAAATGCATCGGCGTCGAGCCTGAGGGGGCTGCTTCCATGAAGGCTGCTTTTCACCACGGGCATCCGGTGACTCTTGAAAGCATCGATACCTTTGTCGATGGAGCCGCAGTCAAATGTTCTGGAGAAAAGACCTATCAGATTGCGCGCCAGAATGTAGAGGACATTGTTGCGGTTCCGGAAGGGAAGATCTGCTCTGCCATCTTAGAGCTGTATAACGAGCATGCGATTGTTGCTGAGCCGGCTGGCGCGCTTTCGATTGCCGCCCTTGATTTTTACCGGGACCAAATTAAAGGGGCAAATGTGGTATGTATCATCAGCGGGGGAAATAATGATATCGGCCGCATGCAGGAAATAAAAGAAAGATCCTTGCTGTATGAAGGCCTCCTTCATTATTTCATAGTGAATTTTCCGCAGAGGGCAGGGGCGCTGAGGGAATTTCTGGATGAGGTACTTGGTCCTAATGATGACATCACACGCTTTGAATATACAAAAAAGAACAATAAGGAGAGCGGGCCTGCCCTGGTAGGCATTGAGCTTAAAGCAAGAGAGGACTATGAGGGCCTCCTTGAAAAATTAAACAGGAAGGGTTTTCCTTATACAGAAATCAATAAAGATAGTAATCTATTCAACCTGCTGATTTAGATTGATATATCTTCCATATATCAGGTACAATGAAGGAAGCACGGACGCTGCAGGAGCTTTTCGGGTATATTACCGGGAAGTCCTGCATATGGGGTAAAAAAATAAAGCGGTTACTTAGAAGGGGATGTTATCGTGTTTTCTAATATTGGTGTACCTGGACTATTGCTGATACTGGTTCTTGCCTTGATTATATTTGGCCCTAAAAAGCTTCCTGAAATCGGGCGTGCACTGGGTGATTCTTTAAGGGAATTCAAAAAATCAACACGTGAGCTTACCAGTGATGCTGTGGATGAAATAAAGAAAGAATCAAACCTCCAAAAGTAATTTCCATTTCTTTCTTTCAGGCTCAATGCATGTGTAACAGCATTCATAGTGTATGAGTCTTGGCTTTGTTCTTAAAAGCCTCCGAGGTGTGGGATGATTGGATCATCTTACACCTTTTTGCAGTTGAGCATCCCATCCAACCAGGTGAAAGGCGTGACAGGCAAAAATGCAGGATAAAGAGCAGCATGTATTTGAACATTTAGGGGAGCTTAGAAGGCGCATTATTATGGTTGCCTTTGCCTTCCTCCTATTTTTCATTATTGGTTTTATTTATGTTAAGGATATTTATAGCTGGTTTGTGAGAGATCTTGATTTTAAATTGACGGTGCTGGGTCCAAGTGACATGATATGGATCTATATGTCGCTGGCGGGGGTGCTTGCGATCGCTGGAACCATACCGGTCCTGGCCTTTGAAATCTGGCTTTTTGTCCGTCCTGCATTAACAGAACGGGAAAGAAGGATTACACTGAACTATATTCCTGCCCTTTTCTTATTGTTCATTGCTGGACTCTGTTTTGGGTATTTTATCATTTTTCCTATGGTTTATAATTTTTTAATGGATATCACGGATAATATGGTCACCACTACCTTTACCGCAGAAAATTTTTTTAAATTTATCCTGCATATGACGGTGCCGTTTGGATTGCTTTTTGAACTGCCTGTAGTGGTCATGTTCTTAACCTCCATCGGGATCATCAACCCATATGTGCTGACTAAAATTAGAAAATATGCTTATTTTGTCCTTGTCGTTGTTGCGGTTGTTATCACTCCGCCAGAGATTACATCAGATATCCTGGTATCGATTCCGCTACTGCTGCTGTATGAAATCAGTATTTCCTTATCAAAAATTGTTTATAAGAAAAGGCAGAGAAAGATTCAGGCTGAAAATGCATTCTAAATGTAAGGCTGTTTCAAGGGGAAAATTTATCTTGCATCCTAGCATATTTTGACATGATTAGACTTGAAAAATCGTGTATAATATAGTCAAACGGTTGAAAAAGAGGATTGATATTTTGCTATTCAAAAGCCTGGAGTTCAAAAATGATATTGGACAGAAGGTAAAAATTGTGGATATCCCTGTATTGGAGGAAGATAATACCTTTCACTTTATGATTTCAGCACGTCTGAATATGTACATGAAGGCCGTTTATCACGAAAAAAAACTGAGCAGAATCTATTCCTTTCGGGAACATTTGAAAAAAGAATTGAAATGGCCCCTATATGAAAAGATTTTCCAAAAAGATCAATTGAAAAATAACGCTTAAAAAAGGATCCCATGAGGATCCTTTTTTCTTGATTCCAACGATGTTCTTAATTTGGACATATTATAGTAAAATATAAACTTACTAATGAGGAAAAGGTTTAATTCACTGCAGGCAGCAGGTATAATTATCACTGAGCTTTTTATTAACAAGGGAAGTGATAATTTGAACAAAGTTAAAATTGTTACAGATTCGACAGTGGACCTATCAAAAGAAATTATTAGAAAATATCAAATTGACGTGGTTCCTTTAACCATCTCCATTGATGGTGAGGATTTTATAGATAGAGTGGACATTACTCCTTCCCAGTTTCTCGAAAAGATGAAGCTTTCATCTGAACTTCCAAAAAGCTCGCAGCCTCCAGCTGGTACTTTTATGAAGAGGTTTGAGGAACTCGGAAAGGATGGCAGTGAGATTCTATCCATCCACTTGGCTGGTGAATTGAGCGGAACTGTGCACTCTGCTGCAAGCGCTGCCAAGATGGCGGGTCTGAATGTAAGGGTCTTTGATTCAGGATTTACCTCAAAAGCCCTTTCGTTTCAAGTCATCGAGGCGGCCGAGATGGCCAGGCAAGGGTACGGGGCTTCCGAAATTATCGAAAGGCTGCAGATAATCAAAGCCAATACTAGACTTTTGATCATGGTGGATACTCTTGAAAATCTTGTGAAGGGCGGCAGAATTGGCCGGGCAAATTTTTTGATTGGCTCTTTCCTTCACATAAAGCCGATCGCATCCTTTGAAGATGGGGCTCTTCATCCTTTGAAAAAAGCAAGAAGCCACAGCCAGGTGATAAATTTTTTAATTCATAAATTTTCTGAAGATTTCCTCAAGTTCAAGATCCGAGGTGTGGGAATTGCCCATGCCGGGTCTCTTGATCTATCTCTGAAATTAAAGGAATCAATCGTAAAGGAGACAGGCTTTGCCGAAATAACGATTGATGAGACAACTCCAATTATCAGTACCCATACAGGTCCAGGGGCAATGGCCTTAATGTATTATTTTGATTAGGAATGAAGATTCTGAGGCTGCTGTCTAAGCAGCCGCTTTTTTTTGCAAAACCTACATAAAAACTCAGTCAGGCAGCGGAGTCGGAGTCGGTTTTTTAAATCCTTTTTGATACCGTTCATCGATGATCCTTCGCACTTCTTTAATAGATTTTCCTGATTGGTAGTTTATGACAGCTGTCTTGGCGGTATCCAGACAGATTCCGCATTCTGCAGCATGTTTGTCCCAGATGATACTGCCATCCGGCTTTTCCTTGAAAATAAAACAGCTGAGGGTATCTATATGATGATCTTTCTCCCCGCACCCGCAATAGCAGGCGATATATTTCAGCAAAGCAGAATTTTTGGCGGCCATCCTATAGATTTCTCTGATATGCGGGGCGACAGTGTCAAGAAAATGAGGCAGGATTTCAGCAGACTGAGTTTGTTCCCTGACTTCCCGTGGATGCTCCTGATGATGGAAGGGACAGCTTTTATCCATGGGAGGCGACGATACTGCCGCTGCACTGGCAGAAAAGCATTGAGCAGCAGCGGCAGTAATGGCAAGTAACCATTTTCTCATTATAATCACCCTTGCGTTTTTTCTTATCTTTATCTAAAAAAAGCTTTACTATTACAAAGGAGTGACTTAGGATTTATTGAAAATTCAGTGACATTTGTTTCAACACTTGTCACTATTTGCTAGAATTGAATAGATAATGTAGGAAGGGTGGACTTCATGAAAAGAATACATATAGGAGCTGCAGCCATTTTTACGGTAATTCTATTCCTTGCAGCATGCTCCCCAAAGGAAGTGCCGAATGCCCTTAACTGGCAGGTAAAGGAGTTCAAGGCAGTTAATCAAGAAAATGAGCCGTTTACAAACAAAAATCTAAAAGGAAAGGTCTGGGTGGCAGACTTCATTTTTACGAACTGTACAACAGTTTGTCCTCCCATGACGGCCAATATGGCCAAGCTCCAAAAAGAATTAAAGAAGGAAGGTCTAAAGGATGTCGAGCTCGTTTCCTTTAGTATAGATCCGGAAATAGACAAGCCATCTATCATGAAAGAGTATGGCAGTAAATTTGAGGCTGATTATTCCAGCTGGCATTTTCTGACCGGGTATTCACAAAGCTTTATTGAAAAGTTCTCTGTGGAGAGCTTCCACACATTAGTTAAAAAGCCTGAAAATCAGGATCAGGTGATTCATGGGACAGAATTTGCCCTTGTTAATCAAAATGGGAAAGTGATTCAAATGTATAAAGGAAATACTGGATTTCCACTCAAAAAACTCATAGAAGATATAAAAATTGTACGGAATCAATAAAAGTGCAGGGTCAAATAAACGTAAAGGCAAAGGATTGAATTATTTTGTTCGCAGCATAATAAAATAATTCTAAAGGCAGGTGAGACTGTGAAAAAAACAGTAACCTATCTAATTCTTGGCATCTTGTATATAAGCTCATGGTTTATGTTTTTTCCCGGCTCAGAAATTCAAAAAAGCCCCCATCCAGCAAAGAATTCTCCTGCAGGACCCGTACCGCAAATTTTACATATCATAGCAGCAGGAGATTCTCTTACAAGAGGAGTAGGATCCACTTCGAAAGAAGGCGGCTATATCCCATATGTAAAAGAGCGTATCGAAGCAGATTCCATCCATACAGAAATTGTGAACCATGGGATAACAGGCTCTAGGTCAGACCAGCTTCTGCAGCAGATCAGCCAGCAGTCGTTCAGGCATGAATTAAGGTCAGCGGATGTTGTCATTTTGACCATCGGCGGCAATGATATCATGAAAATCTTAAAAAAAAATTTATCCAATCTCAAACTGCAGATGTTTGAAAGAGAAAGGAAAGAATATGTATTCAGGTTATCACAGATTTTATCTAAAATAAGAGCCGCCAATATTCATGCGGATATCTATGTGCTCGGAATTTATAATCCGTTTATGAAGTGGAGCGGTTCTGTCAAGGAACTGGACATGATTGTTGAAGAATGGAATGAGGCAACCAGGAGCGGTGTCAGGGAGTTTGAAAAAAGTTATTATATTCCCATTAATGATATTTTTATGAAAAACACTGGAGAAGAGCTTCTTTATCAAAATGATCATTTTCATCCCAATGATAAAGGGTATAAGTATATTGGAGAAAGAGTTTACCAGTCAATCAGGGAACATACCCTGTCAACGCCAGGCTGGTGAATAGGCTGAATGGATGGGAGGGGCCATGAAGATTAAAAATAAATGGAAGATTTTATTTTTTTCCTTATTAGGATTAAACATTCTTATTGTACTGATCCTGATGATCCTTATATATAAACCGAATGGCAATGAACGCTATATCCAGAAGCCTTCTGCTGGGGATGATGCAGGATTCACCATTCATACAAACAAAAAGGACCTGAATGTCCTTATCAACCGCTATCTGGATCAAGAAGGACTAAGAGGCGGGATAAGCTATGATGTGGAGCTGAAACAGGATGTGGAGCTATATGGGACTGTGCCGGTATTCGGCAGAGATCTTGAGCTGAAAATGACTTTCAAGCCAAAAGCCCTGAAGAATGGGGACCTTCTTCTTCAGCAAAAATCGGTATCGGTCGGAAGCATGAAGCTTCCAGTTGCCTATGTTTTAAGCATGGTAAGCAGTTATTATAAGACACCTGAATGGGTGGTCATCCAGCCTGATGAAAAATTGATTTATGTATCCCTCCAAAACATGGATTTAAAAAGCAATATTGAGGTGAAAGCAAAAAAGTTCGACCTGAAGAACGATGATATCATTTTCAGGCTCACCATCCCTCCGGATGGCAGAAAATCATAAAAGAAGGGCTGGGTGATGAGGAGTTTTATGCCTTTTGCTCCAGCCCTTTTTTTAGTTAAGGACTTAATATGATCGCTTCCAGGCCAGGTTTGCCCTCAGCGAGTCCAATAGCAATCGCAGTATAGGCTGTATTCGGATTCAGCCGCACATTCGGCAGGGAAAGTACAACTGTGTTTGTTCCGGCTGCCCTTACTTCCAGGTCGACTGTCATAGGTGTTAACTGAATATAATCCGTAATCCTTCTGAATGATACATTTGGAAAAATCACTTCACCATTTTTCACTGCGATATCTACCGCGGGTGCATCTGGAGAAAAGTGGGCAAACCTGATTTTTGTTTCCCCGTGGGGAACAAAGGGATTATCCAGGATCGGCATAAGCCGTAAGTGAGAGGCCGGACCGATGGCTGCAAGGGTGTAAAACTTTCCGCCCTCAACCGTTACTTTCCTGCTGATCAGAGTGGATACCATCGTACCTGCCGGATATATATCGATTTGATACCTGCCTTCAGGGAGCGGCAGATAGCTGCTTGCCTGTTTGTACGACACGTCCCTTAAAGCGCGTACGCCGTTAATATAAATATCAACGGCTGATGCATCAGGTGAAGCATGAATGATTCTCACCCTCGCCGGCTGTTCTCTCTGTATGGGAGTATCCGCCTGTACGGCTTTATGCAGATAGCGTAAATGCTTATTATAGTATTCAACATGCAAGCCAGGATTTAAATATTTATAATACTGGGCAAGCTGATCATACCTTTCTGCCTTCTCAAAGTAATGTTCTGCATCTCTTTTGGCCAATATAATCTCTCCTCTCATGAAAACTCCTCTAAAACCATTACATGTAATAAAAAGCTGACCGGATCCACCTATAACAGAAGGAAGCTGGAACCGCTGGCCGGAAAACAAAGGTTCCGAAAATAGGAGTACTCGCTAGATTAAGGTATGCATCCATGTGTAGGCGTGTGCCTTAAAATGGTTGCTTTTTTTCTGCACTTGTATATAATTAAAGTATGAATATTTTGATATTTTAGAAAGGCGGGATGTTTTATGGCGAACTGCACTTTGGTTCCATCACCTAATCGTTCATATGGCAGCCCATCTTACTGTTGAATTCTGGAGTTATGTCCTTATCCTGATTAACCGTATCCATGGGCTGCAAAGGCCCATGGATTTTTATTTGGATATCAGGAGGAATTAACATGAACAACCATATACTAAAAAGCCTTCACGAAAGTGCAAAAAATGAACTGCTGGATGTCTACAGTTCATATAAACCAGGAAGAATAGTAGCGCAATATAATCATGTATACCGGATTGCCTGTCAAGAAGGTGTTATTCTTTGTGAGATGTCTGGCAAATTAAAATTTAATTGTTTGAGTGAGGAGGACTATCCTGCAGTAGGGGACTGGACGGCTATAAGCATCCGGCCCGAGAATGACAGGGGAACCATTCATGGAGTTCTTCCAAGAAAAAGTAAATTCTCCAGGCTGAGTGCAGGGACAGAGCCCAATCAGCAGCTGATTGCAGTAAACATCGACTATATATTCATCGTGCTTTCGCTGAATCAGGATTTTAATATTAGGCGGATTGAACGATATCTCATTTCTGTTTGGGAAAGCGGGGCAACTCCCGTAATCATACTGAATAAATCGGATTTGTGCGGCGACCTGCCACACAGGCTTGAGCAATTAAATTCTGCCTGTATGGGGGTTCCGGTCATCATAACCAGCGCCCTACAGAGCAGCGGGTATATGCAGGTGTTCGATTACCTTAAAGAAGGCATGACAGGAGTATTTGCCGGCTCCTCCGGTGTAGGAAAATCCACGTTAATTAATTTACTCCTGGGGGATCAGATACAGGAGGTCAGCGATATCCGCGCCGACGACGGAAAAGGCAAACATACGACCACGCACCGCGAGCTTTTTGCCTTAAAGAATGGGGCGTATATCATTGATATACCTGGAATGAGGGAATTTGGACTATGGGAGTCTGATAAGGGATTCAGCGAAAGCTTCAGGGATATCGAAGATCTGTCACATAGCTGCTTTTATAATGATTGTGCACACAAGCATGAACCGGACTGTGCCGTTCTTGAAGCGATCCGGAATGGCAGCCTAGAGAAGGAAAGACTGGCAAATTATCATAAGCTGCAGAGGGAGCAGGAATATTTGACCCGGAAGAATCATAAAGCCAAGAAAGCACAGGAAAAAAACAAGCATAAAAAGATTGCAAAAGAGGCGAAAAGCTTTAAAAAGTAACAAAAGGAAAAGGCGGCCCAGCTGCCTTTTTCCAGTTCCTGAGCAGAAACATTTACGAAGCAAAAAAAAGGCTTTAAAATTCTATCCAAGGGGAAAATACTACATAACACAGAAGCAAGGATATTCATTGCTTAAGCCAGACTATAAATGGGGATTTATATCCTTCCAGTATAATAGAAGAAAGCAAGGTGAAACACGATGGAAAAAGCAACATTTGCGGGCGGATGCTTCTGGTGCATGGTCCACCCTTTTGATGAACAGCCTGGAATTCACTCCGTCATTTCCGGTTATACCGGCGGGCATACAAAGAATCCTACCTATGAACAGGTTTGTTCGGATACAACAGGGCATTATGAAGCCGTGCAGATTGAATTTGATCCAGAGGTTTATTCTTATCAAAAACTGCTCGATATCTTCTGGATGCAGATCGACCCAACCGACCCGGGAGGCCAGTTTCATGATAGAGGCTATTCCTACAAGACGGCTATTTTTTATCACAGTCCTGAACAAAAGAAGCTGGCTGAGGAATCCAAGGAAAGATTGGCAGCTTCCGGGCGATTTAAGAAACCAATTGTAACGGAAATACTGGAAGCTAAAGAGTTTTATCCAGCTGAAACCTATCATCAGGATTATTATAAAAAACAACCACTGCATTACAATCAATACCGGATTGGGTCAGGACGGGCAGCTTTTATTGAAAACAATTGGGGGAATCAGCGATGAACAAGAACCAGGAAGATTTGAAAAAAAAGTTAAGTCCCATGCAGTATCATGTGACACAAAACAGCGGCACAGAACCGCCATTCCAGAATGAATATTGGAATCATCGGGAAGAGGGGCTGTATGTAGACATTGTATCCGGAGAACCTTTATTTTCCTCAAAGGACAAGTTTGATTCCGCCTGCGGATGGCCGAGTTTTACCAAACCTGTTAAAGATGAAGAAGTGAAGGAACTAGAAGATCACAGTTATGGAATGCATCGGATTGAAGTGAGAAGCAAGAGTGCAGATTCTCATCTTGGCCATGTCTTTAATGACGGACCTGGACCATCCGGTTTGAGATACTGCATAAACTCGGCAGCTATAAAATTTATCCCGGTAAAGGACCTTGAAAAAGAAGGATATGGCTCGTATCTAAGTTATTTTGATAAAGGTCAATAATTGATCCATCCACTTATACTAAAAATCATCAGATAGCCTTGGGAAAGAACGAATCATTAAGTCATTGGAGTTGGTATGTGTGTTTAAGAAGCTTTTTGGGAAAAAGGAAGAAACCAATAAAGAGGAGACTTTTGCATCTCCCACTACGGGGAAAATCGTTTCCCTGGAACAGGTTCCAGATCCAGTATTCTCAGAAAAAATGATGGGTGACGGAATTGCCATCGAACCTGCGGAAGGAGTAGTAGCAGCCCCTGTGGATGCAGAAATTCTTCAGGTTTTCCCTACAAAGCATGCGGTGGGCCTGAAAACAGCCTCTGGTGCCGAGCTTCTTATCCATATTGGACTGGAGACTGTTTCAATGAACGGAGAAGGCTTTGAGTCCTTTATTAAGGCGGGAGACAAAGTGAAAAAAGGACAAAAGCTGATTACGTTTGATTTGAATTTAATTAAAGAAAAAGCAAAGAGTACAGTAACACCTATCATTGTAACAAATGGCGAACTCTTTGGGGAATTGGCAAAAACCTCTGAACACCAGGCTGTTCAGGGCGAAACGGTCCTTTTTACTTTAAAGAGCAAATAGTGAAATATAAAGGCGTTCGGGATGCATCAGTCCGGACGCTTTTTCTATTTAAAGCAGACAGTCTGACTGGCCGATCTGCATCAAACATTGCCTGCCCTTTAAGCTAAAAAAACTTCATACAACCGATGTCATCGTTGTATGAAGTCCAACCGCTGTTTCATTCATTTTTGGATCGCAGTATTTCCGCCTTCCGTACCGTAAAGAAGTGATTTTATGCGGATAACAGAGGAGTGTCCTGTGTTATGCCAGCTTTTTGTACCGGCAGACTGAAATCGGATCGTGTGTTCCTTCGAATCCAGGCTGTTGGATATAAATAACTGCCTTTCTTTTGGGAACGGCCACCATGTGCTTATTTCTGTCACCCATTTTCCGTCCACAAAGACATTCATTTTACCGCCGTCGGGGGAACGGAGAAGATTGACCCCTGCAACAGGGCCTTTGAATCGAAAATCGATCCAGTCATTTTTATGAATGGAAGTTAAGTATCCGTTTTGCTCTCTAAAGCCTTTGCGAGCGTAAAACTCCTGTTTTTCCTTTACATGTAAGGCTGTCTCAGTGTTTATCGGATCTGCCAGTTCGGAAATAGATTTAGCGTCCTGTTTATTTTTTATAATTT
This sequence comes from Peribacillus kribbensis DSM 17871, assembly GCF_000430765.1. Taxonomy (GTDB): domain Bacteria; phylum Bacillota; class Bacilli; order Bacillales; family DSM-1321; genus Paraperibacillus; species Paraperibacillus kribbensis. The sequence continues at coordinate 249,678 of NZ_KE387240.1, forward strand.
GTTTGTATAAAGCATCGGCATATAATGTATATCCCTGGTTATTAGGATGGACCCCATCTCTTGTTAATTCGCTGTCGGCGAGACCGGTATCTCTAAATACGGGCCTCATGTCAACGTTTGAGGCATGATAATGAGACGAAATCTTTCGGATTTGCTCTGCGAATTTTGGGAACCTCAAGCTGCTTTCCGTGATCGTGATCACTTCTGCAGAGGGATACCGGGCTTTAATCTGCCTTAAAAGTGATTCATATAGAGGGCTGAAATCAGAATCATCCATATATTTGCGATCATTTTCACCAAAAACAATAAAGGCAAGATCTATATTATTTTGGACTGGAGCATGCTGCAATTTATAAATTCCTTCAAATGATGTCGCCCCGCTTTGCACAAGATATTCCCCATGCATTCTGACACCGTTTTTTTTCAGCATCAAAGCTTCCAGCTGGCTGAACCATCTGTCCCTCCATGCCGAAGCACCTGAGCCGCGCCCAATGCTGTCTCCAACCACCAAATAATGAAGGTCCTCTTTTTTTGCAATCTTTTCATAAAGAGAAAGGTTTTTTTCATTTCCGTAGGAGGGTTTTAAAAAGGCGAAGCTGAGAGACAGGAAGGAAAGAGTTAGGGTGATAATTAAAATCAATTGTAAGGGTCTAATTTTCAATGATGTTCCTCCACATATAAAATGGTCCATGATGCAAGCGTCTTTTATATAAACCTTATACTATACCTTTTGTCATCAAGTTAAAAGGTAAATTTAAACGAAATTTAACAAAAATGAAATGGGAATATTATCCGTTGGAAATAGAATCTTTCTCTTAGAAAATTGCTTCAACTGGGCGTATGCACATACAGTCTCAGAACTCCCTACATATTGTAACAATGTAAATAGAAATTAGATTGAAGAAGGAGCTGAATGGAATGTATTGGGGTTGCGGATACGGATATGGCGGTTACGGTTATGGCGGCGGCGGATATGCCGGAGGCTTTGCATTAATTGTAGTACTATTCATTCTATTGATTATCATAGGAGCTTCTTTCGCTGGAGCCTATTAATATCGACCGAATAAACTAAGGCTGCCTATTCACGGCAGCCTTTGGCATGCTGTGAAATTCATTTCAGCAGGCCTACATATAAAGCGCATTCTGCTTGCTGCCTGCAAATGCTAAAAAGCAAGAATAGACATTAGCCTAAATGCAAGGGGGAAGCAGGAGGAGTGAATTTTAACCTGCATAAGCCTAAAAGGAACTGGAAGGACATAGAGCTCTGGAAGGATGTCACAGATGAACAGTGGAACAATTGGGTCTGGCAGTTGACCAATACCGTCAGGACCCTGGGTGATTTACAAAAGGTCGTAAATTTGACAAGTGATGAGGCTGAAGGTGTCATGATTTCCACTAAAACCATCCCTCTAAATATTACTCCCTATTATGCATCATTAATGGATCCCGATGATCCCAGATGTCCCATCCGCATGCAGTCTGTACCCGTTTCGAAAGAAATCTTTAAAACGAAATACGATATGGAGGATCCGCTGCATGAGGATGAGGACTCACCTGTTCCAGAATCAATGACAGCGTCCCCATCATGAAGAAGCTGATGCATGATCTCGTGAAGATCAGAGTGCGGCCCTATTATATATATCAGTGTGACCTATCGGAAGGAATCAGCCATTTCAGGGCCCCTGTCTCTAAAGGGATCGAGATCATTGAAGGCCTCCGCGGGCATACAAGCGGTTATCCGGTACCGACCTTTGTAGTCGATGCCCCGGGCGGTGGCGGGAAGATATCGCTGCAGCCGAACTATATAGTGTCTCAAAGTCCAAAGAAGACGGTTCTCAGAAACTTTGAAGGCGTGATTACCTTCTATCCAGAACCGGAGTCTCATTCCGGAAGGCCTTGATCGAAACCGGCGGAGAAAAACCTACGAAAGCAATCCCGAACATACCACACTAAAAGATAAAAGGGAGAAAAGGGACCAGCTGAAGGAAAAGAAATTTTTGGCCCAGCAAAAAAATGTGACAGAAGAAAAAGGGAAATCATAAGATTTAAAGGAAATTCCCCTGAATAACTGGAGCGGACATTCCCTGCTAGACGTCTCAATATGGTTGGTTTATAGTAATAATACATTTAATCAGCAAGGGGAATGTGTATGAAATCTTTTTACCATTACTTAATGAGATACAGACAGCCTAAAGACCTGGATGAAATCACCTCTTTTGCGAATGCGGCATACAAGGATCATGGCTTTCCAAAGCAATCAGCGGACTACCACGAAATAAGCACTTATCTTGAAATGAATGTCCAATATCTAAACAATATGGCCATCTTTGACCAGGCCTGGGATCTTTATCTTCAGGACGAAAGCTGATCAAGGGCCAATGATCTCTTTAATCAAAGAGGAGTACGAAGATGCCATCAAAGGGTCCCATATTCGGATTCTTCCTTATAACAGACACAAGGATTGACGTATGAACGGGCATACGTCTTTTTCTTATGCATCGAGAGCCATTGACATCATTTATATGATGAACCTTCTGTGATTTACAGTAGCTTGGTCGATCAAAGCTGCAAATTTTTTCATCTGCTATCAAGAGGGTCCACGCGCAGATAGGATAATCTCCCGAGCTGTAAAATTCCGCCTATTGACTCGAAAAACTTGAAAGTGAGAGATTTCGCTTGGTATAGCCCCAAGACTTCTCCCTTATATCCCCGAAATAAACTCCATTCTGCATCTAACCGGAAACTTTCCGTTTTTTTGCTGCTCGCCATCCAAATCTCTTTTGGAATGCTGAAAAAAAGACCTATAACCAGCTTCAAATACCTGCATATAATACTGTAATACATCACAATGATCTGTCTCCCGAGAGGATGGCTCAATCAATGGCTAAAGATAAAAAACCTAAATTTAAGATTGGCGACACCGTTGTAATCAATATTTACGGAACTGTTGGCAAAATAACAGATTTAAAACTGATGGATGGTGCGTATGTCTACGAGGTTAACCATAGTGAAGGTCTGTACCTGGAATCCTCTCTTGAACATATCACGTCCTATCAGGGGGAAATTGTTACAGAATCCGAACAGATTGATATCGTTTATAAATATTTTTTTGGGGATTTAGTGCAAGTGGAGGGATATGGTACAGATTTGTTTAAGGTGATCGGCTTTAGGACAGAAATATGGAGATACAAGGAAAATGCGTGGGAGGATGTCATTTACGAGCTTTCAAAAGTTACGGATGGTGAATGGCTGGAGGCCCATGAAGATGAATTGAATCTGATTGCAGATTATGAAACAGCAGATACCTATATTCAAAAATTTGGATTTTTATATCCGATTTCTAACAAGATGAAAAAAGTTGAACTGACCAAAAAGGCAGTTCCCAAGAAGACAGAAAAGGAATGGCTCGATTGGAAAAAGGAGAAGGTTCTTTTGATTGACGGGCTTCTGGATCTTTATAACGACTACCGGTCCCTATATGATGCTTTTCAGGATGAAGAATATAAACTGGTCATGCAGCTTGTCCTAAAGAAAATACAGGCAGTTGCCGATGAATTATATAAGAAAGCATAGAGGACGGGAATCCTTTAAGCTTGTTTAAATTTTTGGAATAAAATAGGTTTCCTGTCATACATCTTAAACAAGGGGGGCGGTTCAAATGCGTGAAATTGAAGTGTTTATCGATACGGAAGAGATCGCAGAGTTCTTTTTTCAGGAGCTGGTGAAAAGAGGATTTGTTCCTTCTCAAGAAGAGCTTGAGGAACTGGCTGATATCACATTTGAATACCTTATTGAAAAATCGATAATTGATGAAGAGATAGAATGAAACGCCCTTTATGTGAAAAGGCATACTCCTGGCTGATGCTGGATCTTTCGTACAGTAGTGCTGGAATAAAATGATATGGAAAAACTAACGGCGGGATTCCGTCGTTTCTTTATGCCTGGATGAATGGAAGATGATTGAATTGAAAATATGTGAAACCTAGTAAAGAATGATTCGTATTAGAGGTATAAGGAGGAATTCTTTTGATAAAAAAGTTGTTGAAACACTTATTAGGCGGCAGGAAAAGTCATCACCATTTTTCATCGAGCGATAAGTGGAAGCATAAGCATTCCTACAAAAAAGAGAGCAGCTACGGTTATAAGCATTATAAAAGTAAAAAACACTCCAGTTCTCACAGCTTCTTCAGCAGCTAATTCAGTGCAGCCAATTCATAGATCCAAGCTGCTTCTGTCTTTTCTTCCTGAACGCATGTGGGAAAAAAAGTTCATTGAAGGTCTTAGGAGGAATTATTCTCTCTCCGTTCAATCCATTTTAGGAACAGGGAGTTTTGGCAGGGCTTACCTCGTGCAGAATGAAAGGACCAAGAAACTTCTGGTAGTGAAAAGGCTGAGAAAACGGAAGTGGAGATCAAGGGAAGCCTGGGATGCGTTTGCCGCAGAGCAAAGGATTCTTCAATCGATCAATCATCCTTCTTTTCCGCATTTTGTGATAAAGGGAGAAGCTGCAGGACTGCCCTTTATTGGAATGGAACAAAAGAGAGGGACTTCATTAGAAGACTTATTGTTTGAGGAGAACAGAAAATTTTCTGAAGAAGAAGCTTTTCTCATCACCTGCAAGGTTCTAAGGCTGGCTGAAGCCCTGCATAAACAAGGGTTTGTACATAGGGATATCAGGATTCCCAACGTATTGCTGGATGAGACAGAAATCAACCTGCTTGATTTTGGGCTTGGTACTGAAATTTCTCCTGATCCGGAAACTGGAGATGCCCATCCCAAACTATTTAAAAATCATTTAAGTGATTTATATGGAATCGGGCATCTTCTTTTATTTTTATTATATTCAGGATTTGAAGCATCGAAATCGGCTGGGCGGGGATGGGAATCGGAGCTTTCCATTGAGCCAGACTCTAAGAAAATTATTAAGAGGCTGCTGCTTGGCGCTCCTCCATTTCCTTCAGCGGCGGATGCAGCAGTCTGTGTAGAGAAGCACTGTGTTTTTTTAAGGGGGAAGCGTTATGGCCATATTCAATAAAATATTGGCAAGTGTAGGAATTGGAAGCGCAAAGGTGGATACAAGACTGTCTGCTGAGCACTTCCAGCCTGGCGGGAAAGTGGACGGAATCATTGAAACCAGGGGAGGATCCGTACAGCAAAAAGTAGAAGAAATTTATCTTACTCTAAACACCAGTTATAACAAGGAGATTGATGATAAAACATACACACACAAGGCGGTTTTGTATCAAAAGGAATTGAACGAGCCTTTTATTGTTGAACCTGGTGAAATAAAAAACATCAACTTTTCATTCATTCTTCCCTATGAAACTCCATTGACCTATGGCCGTACAAAAGTGTGGGTATCGACTCAGCTGGATATAAGGAATGCAGCCGATCCATCAGATGAAGATTATATTGATGTGATCCCGGGGGAATTGGTCCACTCGTGCCTCCTTTCCTTGACCGAGCTTGGTTTTAGGCTTCATAAAGCAGATTGTGAGGCGGTTAAAAATCACCGTCATCAGGCTCCTTTTTTACAGGAATTTGAATTTATTCCGACAAAAGGTCCTTTTTATAGGGCTCTTGATGAAGTGGAACTATGTTTTGTTTCCGTAAATGAGGATCATGCGACCGTTATTATGGAAATCGACCGGAAAGCCAGGGGTCTCTCGGGTCTGTTTGCAGAAGCTATGGATATGGATGAAACAAAGCTTCATATGGTCATCACAAGAAACGATATAGCCAGTATGACACAAAAAATGGAGCAGATGATCCGCAGGCATATATAGTAGAAAGAAAAAGCTTGAAGCGGCTGGATGCCCGCTTCAAGCTTTTATTTATTTGCCGATATTCTATACTCCACAAGACGACAAAACTAGCTATTTTTCGAGGAAGGAATTTAGCAGGCATCTATGTAAATTATTAAGTAAATAAATGGACAAAGGGGCTGGAAAGAATGAGATGGCTGCAATTAGTCAGTAGACGAAAACAGTATGACGTAACCATTTTTCAGACGCCATTTTCAGGAGAAAACAAGGGGTATCAGCAGGTTTACCAACTCGGGCTGAGCGGGGCTACGCATAAGGAAGTGCTGGATAAGGTTTTTTCCATGTTTAATGTGCTCGACAGTCTGCCGAAAGATTTTAAAGCACGCTATATATTTACAGGAGATATTTTATTAATAGATGACGGCCTGCGTGGGAAATATTATTATAAGCTGCAATCTGGAGGCTGGGCAAAAATCCAGAACATACAAGTCAGTTGACTGTGCCGCCTGAGAGCGGTTTTTTTATTGCCTTCTTTTCTAGGTGACTTTCCTGGAACAATTGCATGATTTAAACATGTGTGTAAACAGCCTTTTTGTTTTTGTCATGGTGTTTGTATGGGATTGGAATATCTGTACATATTATATCAAGCGGAACGGAAATCAGCCTGCTGCGTTTAAAACGGAAATTTTGGAAAAAATTAAGTAAACGTTTTCGACTTGGGGCTGAATTATGCTATAATATATCAGACGTCAGACCTTTAAGTACAGGAGGAAAAATTACATGAGCATACATATTGGAGCTAAAGAAAATGAAATAGCGGAAACGGTATTGCTGCCTGGCGATCCGCTTCGTGCGAAATATATTGCTGAAACCTTTTTAGAAAATCCGAAATTATATAATGAAGTAAGAAATATGTTCGGATACACAGGAACCTACAAAGGAAAAAGGATTTCCGTACAGGGAACTGGAATGGGCGTCCCGTCCATCTCTATTTACATTACAGAGCTGATGCAGAGCTATAATGTCCAGAATCTGATCAGGGTTGGAACCTGCGGTGCAATTCAGCAGGATGTGAATGTGCGCGATGTCATTCTGGCCATGAGCGCATCTACAGATTCAACTATTGGAAGAAGCATTTTCGGAGGAAGCATCGATTATGCACCAACTGCTGATTTCAATCTGCTTAAAAATGCCTATGATCTTGGAGTGGAAAAAGGCCTGGCTATTAAAGCAGGAAATGTGTTCACCGCTGATCTCTTTTATTCAGAGAATCCTCAGCTTGAAAAATTTGCGAAGTTTAATATCCTTGCAATTGAAATGGAGTCTGCTGCGCTGTATACACTGGCGGCCAAGTTCGGAAGAAAAGCGCTGTCGGTGCTGACGGTCAGCGACCATATCATCACTGGTGAAGAAACGACAGCAGAAGAACGTCAGACGACTTTCAATGACATGATTGAAATAGCATTGGAAGCAGCTATAAAGTAATAGAAATCAGAGTAATAGAAATCCCTGCCTTCTGGCAGGGTATTTCTTTGTACAGGATATTTTTTATGGTTTGACGGAGTTAGAATCATTTTTAGTGTTTCCATTTTTGCTGTAAGTGTTAAAATGAATAGTATTGCAATGAAATTTGAAAGGTGTTCCTATCTTATGAACAAAAAACTAGCAGCTTTTTCTTTATCTTCTCTTCTTTTTTTGGGAGGATGCCAATTTGGAGATGATAATAAAAGCGGGCAAAAACAACACGGCCAGACAGAAAACAAAAAGCCAAAAAAAGCTGAGGACAGCCTTACCCTTCCGGCATCATCCTTTAACACCATTAAGAAGGAGGATGGCAGGGAAGTCATACAAAACCCGGAAAACCTTTTGGTTTTGGTTAACAAAAACGTCTTGCTGCCAGCCGGTTATGCTCCAAAAGATCTCAGAAGGCCAAATGTGAATTTTTCTTTTGGAGACTCCAATGAAGAAAAAGCATTGATGCGTGACGCTGCGGCAACGGCTCTTGAGAATATGTTCCAGGCTGCAGAAGCAGATGGGATAGAATTATACGCAGTTTCGGGGTATCGATCCTATGACCGTCAGGTAGCTCTCTTGAATGCTGAGATTGAACAGGTAGGAAAACAGCAGGCTGAGCAGGCAGTAGCAGTTCCCGGTACCAGCGAGCACCAGACTGGATTATCCATGGATATTTCGAGTAAAAGTGCGAATCTTCTCCTTGAGCAGACATTTAAAGAAAAGCCCGAAGGAAAATGGCTTGCCGATCATGCTCATCTTTATGGATTTATCATGAGGTATCCAAAGGGGAAAGAAGGAATTACAGGGTATGAATATGAGCCATGGCATTATAGATATGTCGGCAAAAAAACAGCGAAAATCATCCATGATAAAGGATACACATTGGAAGAATTCTTCAAAGTAGTCAAGAAAATATAATTATTGATACAATAAGACAAGCAGTGCATGGAAACTATACTTGTGTCCTGAAAGTGGTGAAATACATGGAAGAAGAAGGAAAGAGGGAAGAAATGCAGCAGGAGCAGTCAGGTTCCCGATATATCAGGATTAAACGATTTCCTTTTATTATGGGAATATTTCTGCTGATTTTCCTTACTGCCGGCATTACATTGACAGCTCTTACGTTCGGCGATAAGAAGCAGGTGCAGCCGATCAGCCGTGACAGGCAGGAATTTAATAAGCTTTATTCAACGTATGATACTTTGAATAAGCAATATTATACAAAAATTGATCAAAAAAAATTAATTGATGGAGCCATTAAGGGAATGATAACTTCCCTGGATGATCCTTATACGGATTATATGGATGAAGATCAGGCCAAAAACTTTCATGAAACGATTTCATCCAGCTTTGAAGGAATTGGGGCAGAAGTCCAGCAAAAAGGAAATCAGATTTCCATCGTTTCCCCGATTAAAGGTTCACCTGCTGAACAGGCTGGCTTAAAGCCAAATGATATTGTATTAAGTGTAGATGGAAAGAAGCTTGAAGGCATGACGGCCAATGAAGCTGTACTCCTCATCAGAGGGAAGAAGGGTACCAAAGTAGATCTTCTCATCCAGCGGGAAGGTACATCTCAGCCGATAAGTGTCTCCATTACAAGAGATACAATTCCAATTGAAACCGTTTATGCAAAAATGGACAAAGATAAAATTGCCAGAATCCAGATTACAAGCTTTTCTGAAAGAACAGGCGATGAACTGGAAAAAGCCATCAATGACATGAAAAAACAGGGCATGAAGGGAATGGTGCTCGACCTCCGCCAAAATCCTGGAGGACTTTTGGATCAGGCTCTGCAGATTGCAAGTCTTTTTGTTCCTAAGGATGAGATCGTATTCCAGGTTGAAGACCGTGAAGGGCATAAACAGATTGCAAAATCGAAAAATACTGGCGGAAAGCCTGATTACCCGGTAGTAGTTTTGGTTGATGAGGGAAGCGCGAGCGCTTCGGAAATTGTCGCTGCAGCTTTAAAGGAATCGGCAGATATTCCGCTTGTCGGTGTGAAAACATTTGGTAAAGGTACCGTCCAGACCACAGAGGATTTCAAGGATGGATCAAATGTGAAGTATACCATGGCCAAGTGGCTTACACCGAAAGGGAATTGGATCCATAGAAAAGGCATCAACCCGGATATTGAAGTGAAGCTTCCAGCATATGCGAATCTCCCTATGCTGTCTCCTGATAAAGCCTTGACTATAAATAATTCTTCTGCCGAAATTAAGACAGCAGAACAAATGTTATCAGCCGTAGGATATAACCCAGGCAAAACAGACGGGTACTTTGATCAGGAACTGCAGGTTTCTGTGAAAAAATTCCAGCAGGACAGCAAGCTTCCGCAGACTGGAATCATCGAAGGCAAAACGACGCTTGCTCTGATGACCAAGCTTAGGGAAAAAATCCTAGCCCATGATGTGCAGCTGGAAAAAGCAGAGGAAGCAGTTAAAGGAAAAATAGCAAAATAAGTAGATAAGCTGATGAATAAAAGACTGGCCACCCTTACATGCTTACCCGGCATAAACCTGCATTATGTTCAGAGTTTAGAGTTATGAACGGGCAAAGCCAAAGGGGGCCGGTTTTTTTATGGACATGACCTTAAGCAGGTCCTGGTGTATTTTTAGAATGGAAAAGGTGATGATACCAAAATGACAGATGTTTTTATCATCGGCGGCTTTTTAGGAAGCGGAAAAACCACGATGCTGGCAAATATTATCTCCCAGGAAAAGAAGGCTGGCCGGAAAATAGCGGTACTTATGAACGAGCTGGGGAAGGTTTCTTTAGATTCTTATTTCATTGATGAAGGCATTCCGTTAAAGGAGCTTTATGACGGGTGCATCTGCTGCACGCTGCAGGACAGAGTTGAAAGCCAGGTTCAGGAACTCCTCAGCCAGAATGAGCTTGATGCCATTTATATCGAAACAACAGGAGCCGCTCATCCTGTCGAAGTTCTGGACAGCATTATGAGCCCGTTTCTCGCCGACAAGCTCAAATACAGAGGCATCATAACGGTTGTGGATCTGCTTGGGTGGAAAAGAAGGGAGGAGTTTTCTCCCCAGGTCAGACAGCTCCTGTATGAACAGGTATATCATGGGGACTTTCTCCTTCTTAATAAGATGGATTTAGTGGCCGAAATAGAAGCAGCTGCCTTTGTATTTGAAATACAGTCTATTAATTCTTCTGCTGAAATTGTGCTTACCCAAAATGCGGCTGTATCCATAAAGCAGCTGCAGACTGTCAATATGACAGAAAAAACGGAGCATTCCAAAGCGGACATTGGCAGGCAGCTCAAGCTGTCCGCTTTGACCTATGATTTTAAGGGAAGTATCAGCCAGACAGATTTTGAAAACTGGCTAAGGAGCCTGCCGGAATCCATATACCGAATGAAAGGGTTTTTGCCGTTTAAATCACATACACGGCCGGTGCTCTTCCAATATTCCTATGGAATGCCTCTTTATATGAACCAGGAAATGAAGATGCCTCTCAAGCTTGTCGTTATTGGCGAGCAGCTGGACAAGCAGAGACTTGCGCAGCAATTATCGGATATGGAGCAGTAAGGGCCTGCCAGGGCAAGGGGTTTGCGGACCAGTATTGCAGGGAAGAAATGATAGAGAGTACAAATCTTATGACCAGCAATGATAAAGGAGGCCGTCCCATGCCCTGGACGAAAAAAGATTATCCGAATTCCATGAAGAACTTGGACGGACCTGTAAGAGAAAAAGCGATAGAAATAGCGAACGCCCTCCTTGAGGAAGAGTATGATGAGGGAAGGGCCATTCCTATTGCAATTAAAAAGGCGAAGGAATACATCCATGATCATCCTTCAGAAAAAAAGGAGAGGAAATGAGCGGAGAAAATGATAATGGCCCGGTGTATATTCCGGGTCATTTTTTTGTTAATATAAAGAGAAGAGACGAGCGGAACGATGAAAGGATAGATTTAGTTGAGAAAAGATAAGATTATTGAATTATTGAATTTTCACAGGCAGTTCTATAGAACGATCAGAAGCGATTTACAGCAGATATATGGAAGTGCGATTAACGGAAATGAATTTGGAGTACTGAGAATTCTGCATAATGAAGGTCCTCAGAAGGCTTCTGCGATTTCTCAGGAACTTAAAGTATCTGCAAGCCATATCACCAATGTTACTGATATCCTTGTGAAAAAAGGCTACATAACAAGAAGACGGACAGAAAACGACCGCAGGGTAGTGGAAATTACCCTTACGGATGAAGGTGAAGAATTATATGTAAAGCTTGCCGAAAAGAGGGCTGAATACTTCAACACTCAATTTAGCATCCTATCGGAGGAGGAGCTCTCTCTATTTAATGAGCTTTATAAAAAGCTTTTGGCAGACTGGAAGTAATAGTGTGTACGAAGCCGTTAAGGCTGATTCATGGACCCAAACGCAGCGAAACTCTGCTCCTCCCCAATTGAGCCGCAGGTACCGCATTGCAGTTTATACTGAGGTCCACTGTATTTAAAATGATAAGCCTCCAAATTCTCGCTAGTATATTCCTCTATAATTTCTCCGGTTTCCGGATGGATTTTCATATAGGCTGGTACCTGCTGGATAAAATTAAAGCGGGAACGATTGGTTTTGCAGTTTGGACAGCGATAAGGTATAGCCATGTTCACACCTCCTTTTTACTTATTGTTCACCATCCTTTATATAATATGTAGAAAAACGGTTTTTAAGGAGATTCACCATCTATCATACAGCTAAAATAAGCGGAGGTTTTAATGGAAAAGGAAATCACTCAGAAAGAATTGTTGCAAATGTATCTTTCCCTTTGGAATAACCGGGGAATGGAAGAAGAAACAGAAGCGGAAGCCAGTTTATCGCTGCGGGAATTGATTCGGAGGGAGCTTCTGGATGAAAATTCCCACCCAAGAATCCGAAAGACGAAGGAAGATAAATTACAATCAGGGCTTATGAGGCTGGAGGCCTCAGGGTTAAACCGGGAACTAAAAGAATTACTGTCACACCTATATAAGGAGATCTTTCATTCACTTTAAAAGGGTGGAAGCGCACTCATTTGCAAGATTACACTAGGTAAACGATCATTAACATTCCTTAACAATTGTAATATTACTGAAATATAGATTACAAAGAGGAACTTTTTAAAAATCTGTCAATCCCAAGTTTGGTAGCAGGTTATGGAAGGGTTGATGCGAAAGTACCAAAATTGCTTTTTTTTACGAAAATAACCAATTAAAGCCTGGCGCTAGTTTCACCCTTTAGCAGCAAGGCTTTTTTTATTTTTCTAAGACCTTGGTCCTGTTTCCTTATCCAAGTTTTATACATGCTAAACTACATGGAAAACTGTGGCTCAAATATTACGAGAAATCCATGTTATGATTTCCTTGTCAGCAAAACAAATACAAATGCAACTAGGGGAGGAAATAATAGAATGAAAAGCAAATTCCTATTATCAATCGCAGCAGCTGCAGCAATTTCCATTACCGGGGCGGCAACAAATAAAGCACATGCAGCAACAATCACACAAGAAACTGTTAAGCCTACAGTCATTCAATTTAACAATTACCAGGATTTAAATAACTATCTTAATAAGTATCTTGGAAACTACAAAACTATCCCATGCCCAGGACAGGCAGCACCTGTTCAAGCTATGCCAGCTGCACCAGCGCCGGCTAAAACAGCTGCACCAGCGCCAGCTAAAACAGCTGCACCAGCACCGGCTAAAACAGCTGCACCAGCATCATCTGCAAGCACTCTAAGTGCTTATGAGCAGAAAGTTGTAGAATTAACAAATGCAGAACGTTCAAAACAAGGTCTTACACCATTAAAAGTAGATCCAGAGCTTAGCAAAGTAGCCCGTATGAAGTCTCAAGATATGCATGACAAGCATTACTTTGACCACACAAGCCCGACTTACGGATCTCCATTTGATATGATGAAGAAATTCGGAATCAGCTACAAATCTGCTGGTGAAAACATCGCACAAGGACAGCGTACTCCAGAGGAAGTTGTCAATGCTTGGATGAACAGTGCCGGCCACCGTGCCAACATCCTGAACAGCGGATACACATATATTGGTGTGGGCTATGTAGCGGATGGAAACTACTGGACACAACAATTCATCTCTAAATAATAAACAGCAGACTAAGCCGAAATTGGCTTAGTCTTTTTTGCTTTTATTTTTCCATAAAGTTTATTTCAGAGTATTGCATATCTTCTCCTTTTGGAATACTGATTTCCAAAATGTCCTCCTTTAGCAGGGCGCTTGCACCTTTCTTTTTTACAATGGAGGGCAGGGTGATAAGTTCCTTATTGTTTTTTTCGGGAAAGCCATCCAAAATAAGCTGATTGGTCGTATGATAAATTTTCAGCCTCTTAAGAGAAGCGGAATCCCGGACAGGGACCCTTACATAGACAGAATCATGAGTTTCAAACACCTGGATCCCGGATGGTGAGGGGGCTCCAGCTGTGTTTAATCCCCCTTTAAATAAAGAGGCAGGGAATCCTTTATCCTCCATCCCCTTGCCATTAGGGAAGAACTGAGAAAAAAACTTTTCCATGTATGGCTGAAACTCCATTGAATTCATTTTTTTCATGATGTCATCTGTATTTTTTCCAAAAGGAAACAGCATATTCCAGGGAAACAAAACCACATCTTCCTTTCGGTTCATAGTATATCCCCTGTATCATATGCAGCATAAGTCACAAACGTTAGGAAAGCCAGAATTAATCGTTTTGCAGATTGATTTGTACATCCTTCGATTTCTCCACTTTTTTGAACACAATGTGTAAGACCCCGTTTTCATAGGCAGCTGCTATGCTATTTGGATCATAAGAAAATGGGATGAGAACGGTCCGTTCAAATTTCCCGAAATAGCGGTCTTTGCGCAGCAGGACTTCCTCTGGCACACTATAGGGATAGGGTATCTCACCATTAAGTGTCAAATGGGCTCCCTGTGCTTTAATTTGCAGAGACTCCAGCTGATTAATCCCCGGGATATCGGCAAAAAGATGCCCTTCTCCATCTGCCTCAAAAAGATCAATTGCAGGAAAAGCCCTTGGCATAAGGTTATCAAAATAAGACCAAAACTGATCTCCAAGTAAATCTCCGCCTTTTTTTCCTGCCCATCCCGAAAAGCTATTCGGATTTTTATTCATAAGAGGCCCCCTGTTTATGTGGCTTTATACATTGTATGTAGAGAGTCTTCTGTTTAGGTTTTTCTATTGGATGATATCTAAATACGAATAAAAAAGACCGGGATGTCTTTCCCGATCTCCTTTCAATCACTAACCCGCATATAGTTCTTTCATTTTTTTCCGCTGGACGATAATAAGACGGTATGAAAGTGTGATCGCTCCAGCTGCCAGTCCAGCTATTAGACCGATCCAATAGCCAAAAGCATGGAGGTTTGTAAAATGGGCTGCCAGGTATCCTATTGGAAGACCTATGACCCAATAGGAAATCAGCGACATGATGAGCGTAACATTCACATCCTTATACCCGCGGAGAGCGCCCTGGATCGGGGCCTGAATGGCGTCCGAAAGCTGGAAAAACAGGGCGAAAACCAGAAAATGGGCTGTAAGCTTCAACACTTCTGGATCGTTTGTATATAAGGAAGCAATCCTTTCTCGTAAAAAGAATAAAATCATACCGCATACACAGGCAAGTACCACCGCTAAGCAGATTCCAAGGAAGGAATATTGAATGGAATCCTTAATTCGCTTTGCCCCTGTTTCAAAGCCTACCAGGATCGTCAGCCCCATTGATATGCTGAGGGGAATCATATACAAAAAGGAGGCAAAATTCATGGCTGCCTGATGAGAAGCAATGACAGTCGTACTATATCCGCTCATTAACAGGGTGACGGCCGAGAATATGCTTGTCTCAAAAAAAATGGAGAATCCGATAGGGATTCCAATCTTCAGAATGTTTTTCCATTCCTTCAGCGAAATGCTGTAGAATCTGCGAAAGACCTTATAGGCTGTGAAAGGGGCGTTATGATAAACGACATGAGCCGCAACCAGACAGATAATCCAATAAGTAATGGCTGATGCATAGCCTGCGCCAACCCCGCCGAGTCTCGGGAATCCGTAGTTACCGAATATCAGGAGGTAGTTTAACAGCACAT
This sequence comes from Peribacillus kribbensis DSM 17871, assembly GCF_000430765.1. Lineage (GTDB taxonomy): Bacteria > Bacillota > Bacilli > Bacillales > DSM-1321 > Paraperibacillus > Paraperibacillus kribbensis. The sequence continues at coordinate 265,061 of NZ_KE387240.1, forward strand.
TTACAGGCAGAGAAAGCAGGGTAATGAACATCGACACCTTTGTCTGTCCCAAAGCATCTATATAAGCCCTTAACGCATTATAAACAAATAAGGGAACCATTCCGATACTGAGGGCGCACAGGAAGTCATGGGCAATATTCCTGACCTTCGGCGCTAAATCCATGGAAGAAAGAATAGGATTTAAAACAAATGATCCTGCCAGGATAACGAGGAGGGCCATGAAAAACGATAGATAAACTCCCTGGGTAACAGAGAAAGGCACCTCTTCCTTTTTTTTTGCCCCAATCTGCTGGGCTACTATGGGTGTGATTGCCAGAAGGATTCCGCTTAAGCCGGTAAAAACAGGCACCCATAGGGAGCTTCCAATCGCTACTCCAGCTAAGTCAGCAGGACTGGATTTTCCGGACATCATGGTATCAAAGAAGGTCATGGAAAAAAGCCCCAGCTGCGTTAGAAAAATGGGCAGGAGAATGAAAATGAGTTGTCTGACTTTTTGTTTTAGTGTGTATGTCTGCTTCATAGGAGAACCTCAACTTTCTTCAATGAACAAGATTATAGCACAAGTTGGCAGCCCCCGCCTAAATAAATCCCGCATACGAACTGTGAGGAGAAGGTACATTTTTTTCAGAATCTTTACATAAGATGGGAAAGGTACATGCCAAAGTCTGCCACAGCAGGGGAGAAATTGAACGGAAAAGGGGAGAAAAAGGTGGCTTTTACTTATTCCAAGGGCTGGTTTATTAAGGAGTTAAAGGAAATGGGAATTTCGAAACATCCAATTGAAAGAAAAAAACTCGAACTGTATAGAATCCATATCCTCAGAAACCTATATCATGAAATGAAAAAAGAAAATGAATGAGAAAAGGCCTTCAGTTCATATACTGAAGGCCTGACTTCTATGCTTCCAGGAGATGATTTTCGTCATCTGCCGGTGTATTTTGGCGCATGATATATAATGTATATAAATCCTTGGAGATTTCAAATAGATCAAATATCTCTTCAGTTTGATTAATCGAATCATACATGGCTTTTCGTGTTTCATTTGCCAAGACAGCATAAGGCAGTTTTTTTGCTGCGTTCACAGATCGCTGATTGACTTTACGGATCCTTAGAAATACGTTCTCGATTCCAAGCTCAAAAAACAGCTCATTAAAAAAGGCATCTTTAGCAAGTTTGTTATAACCTTTTCCGTGATACTCTTTACCAAGCCAAGTGCCTAAAAATCCAGCGTTTTCTTCAATGTCAAAAAGCGAAATGGTTCCGATTGGGTTGCTCCACTCGTCAAGAATGGTCCGGGAAATCAGCTCGCCCTGTTCTTCTGCTTCAATAGTCTGCTTTGTAACGAAAAGATATTCGTCATAGGTTTGAACTTTTTGGCGGACAAACGGGAAAACATCCGGATGGGTCATCAATTCATAAAGAGTGTGGCAATCATTTAACTCTCTCTTTTTTAACATAGAACTTATCCCTCCGCATGAGGGCAGAATTCGCTCATTGGAAAATGAGCCCACCCTCGAAATTTTTCAACAAATTCAGCATTAAAAAATTTCGGGGTGGGAATCGAACCCACTAGAACCGGTGTTTACCGATGGCTCACCATTTGCCTTCCCTAGTTTTATCAGACATGATACTTTGTGAATGATTTTTAAAAAATATACTATACGAACGTATAATACTAAAAATTTGTGAAAAAGGAAATAGGAATTTTTACTATTTTTTTCGTCAATTTTCTAGCTCTTTCTATAGAATCTGCAGAGCCGGGATTGAGGAAGGATGTGAAGCCTTTTCAAGGATTGCAAGGAAAAATTATAGCTTGTCCAATCGATTTATTTCTGCTCCCGGCAGCCGGATTTTTTTAAAAATAAAAGGAATATAATGGAAGTATTGTATTCTGGAATTTTAATTAAAAAATGAAGTCTTCATCTAATAATTCCTTTAAACACAAAAAAATAAATGAATGACCGCACAATTTTCATGTTGAGGCAAGGTTTTTGAACTTTTTTTGAACTGGATTCGACAAGAGGCATGGCAATGAGTCAAAGTTATTTTATTATTTCGCTTGCCTTATTCGAATTCAAACGGAATTTGTTGGAATTTTTGTTGTTTCATTTGTTTGAATTGGCGGTATAAAAGGATTAAATAGTAGTAGGCAGGATTTTACTTTTCAATGCGGCGTTTCCAACAAATATAAATGTAAGGAGTGCTGGATATGGTGATCAAAGCGGGGAGCTGGAGAATGCTTTCATTACAGGATAAAATGTTTATATTGAAATTGATAAGTGATCGATCTAAAAGAAAACAGAGTGAAGTACTATGACGGGTTGAAGGTGGCTGATAAATCTAACCGGATTTATTAGCTGCCTTTTTATTTGAGCTGTTTTCCTAGTATTAATAAAAAATTTACATATTTACGCTAGGAGGCAGCTATAAATAGAGTAAGCGATGTTTCTCTTTATATGAAAACATAAAGGAGTTATTAAATGGATATTCAAAACTATTATAGGGAAACTTCAAAAATGCATCATCATTCAGCCTGGGTTTCTCTTCTCATCGCTTCTCTTTTTTTTCTTTTTCACGCTTTTGGCAGGCTCCATGGGAATATTTTTCTTATTACAGCTCCTTTTTTATTATTTGGCACGTATTCCATTGGCCGGTGCTTTTTGCTTGAAGCGAAAATAGACAAGCATGCAGGATGCCATGGATCAGCGCTTATAAATATGTTTGAAGAAAGCTACATATTGTTTTCCTTTTTGCCTGCCCCTACACTAAGATTGCTCCTTTTCGAACCTGGAGGAAACTGCCTTGGGGAAATTAAGGATTTAAAGGGAAAAAATTTCCTATGGTTCATTCCAGGCCCGCTGGCGGCAATGTTTACCAGAAGATACGGACTGTTTGATTCAAAGGGCCGTTTGATGGCAGCTTTTATTCTGAAAGGCGTAATGGCCAATACGTTAATCATGGAGAATAAAGAAGGAGAAATAATAGGAGTATATAAAGAGAACATCAATCATTCACTTTTTGCATTGAAGGGAATGGTGACGGATTCTAATCACAAGCCATGGATTCCGGTATCTATTCAAACAGGACTGGGCGGGTTCAGTCTGGAGGATAGACAAGGAAAGAAAATAGGGAGTCTTCAATGCGGGATCATGCCCATAGAATGGGGAGAGCGGTTTGAAGTCAATACACCTATTTTGCACTTTCATGAGCTAGCGGGATTAGAGGACAAGGTTGCTGCGCTGGGCATTTGTACAGCTCTCTATAGCAGCAGGAAAAATTGAGTAAGCATTTCTTGACTCATTTCCTTGAAGCTTTGTTATAATTTTTTTATAACACTGCGTCTTAGGACACCATATTCCATTAGAAAATGACGCAGTAAAATAATAAATGTGAGGGTTAGCTATGGCATTATTAGATCAAATTTTAGAACACAATCAAAAATTCGTAGAAAACAAAGAATATGAAAAGTATCGGACGGATAAATTTCCGCAGAAGAAATTGGTCGTCTTGAGCTGTATGGACACCCGTCTTGTAGAGCTTCTTCCTAAAGCACTGAATGTGAAAAATGGTGATGTGAAAATCGTGAAAAATGCAGGAGCGGTCATCGCCCATCCGTTTGGCTCCATCATCCGTTCGCTTATCGTAGCAGTATATGAATTGGGAGCGGACGAAGTCATCGTAGTCGGCCACCATGACTGCGGAATGTCCGGAATGGATCCGGAAAGGACCCTGAACAAGATGAAAGAAAGAGGAATTACAGACGAAGTCATCCAAACCCTTGAGAACTCCGGCACTGACCTGCATAAATGGCTTGAAGGTTTCAAAGACGTAACCGAAAGTGTTGCTCACAACGTATCTCTAATCAAAAACCATCCGCTGATCGCCGGCGATATACCAATCCATGGAATGGTAATTGACCCCGCGACAGGAAAGCTGGATCTTATTGTGAATGGATACGAAAATCAAAAATAAAAGTACCGTCCAGGCAGAATAGTATGCCTGGATTTTTTGTGGAATCCAGCTGCGAACTGCCGCCTTCGGTCATAAGCCAATCAGTCCATGGGAAGGAAAA
>NZ_KE387240.1:270212-384195 GCF_000430765.1 Peribacillus kribbensis DSM 17871
TCTCTGCCTTCCTGTCCAGTAACAAGATTTCTATAAATTTTGCTCTACATTCTGCCCCTAATGAAAATAGTTTGGAAGGCACCGCTTTCCGCTTTTTAATTTATAAAAACGCTTTTTGTGGTTTGATATATCTTCTGATTTCTACCAGGAGCATTTTTATGATAGACTCAGGGAGGCTGATGGCTGATAGGTCTTCTGGGAGGGGATAGATGCCGAATTGGTTGAATTTTACCCGGATTTCACCGCTCCATAGAAGAGTTTTGTTTTGTGTGTAGACGGATGTTGTGACAGCTGCCATTTTTTCTTCTGAATTTTTTTGAGAAGCTGTTACGGAAGCTACGAAAAAGTCAAAGAGATACGTATTTTTTTTCCAGGTGGAGGAGACCTTCATTGTAACACTTCCTTTTCGCCGGGACGTTTTTCTTTTATAATAGTATTCTATAAACAACAAGTAAACGATGATGCTTTTGAATAGATGATGATGCAGGGAGAGAATGAATATGATTATTGAGATGTTGAAATGCCATGGGTCGGGCAATGATTTTATTTTGATTGATGAAATGGGGCAGGGGCTTCCTTTTTCAGACCAGGAACGAGCGGAAATGGCATTGGCATTATGTGCGCGGGACAGCGAGGCAGGTGCTGACGGAATATTATTTGTGCAGAAAAGCCAACATGCCGATGCAAAAATGCGGGTTTTCAATGCTGATGGATCAGAGGCTTCCATGTGCGGGAACGGACTTCGATGTGTAGCAAGGTATGCCTGCGAAAAGCTTGGCCGCAGCCAATTAGTCATCGAAACGATGAAGGCGGATCTGGAAGTTGAAAGAGCAGAGGATGTATTCGAGGGAATTCCGACCTATAAAGTTGAAATCTCCCCGGTTTCTTTTCAGCTGAAGGACCTTCCGATGCAGCTGGAACAGGATGTGCTGCTTAATGAAAAGATTCCGGATTATGATACTGATCTGGAATTCACCGCGGTGGCTGTGCCCAATCCCCATCTAATTGCGATGGTTGACCAAAAAGTGCTTCAATCAGATCTTCAGGAGGAATTATCAATCGGTTTTAATAAACCAAATGATCTGTTCCCTGATGGAGTTAATGTCAGCTTTGTCAGACTCCTTGAGAAAAATCATATTTTTGTAAGAACCTTTGAGAGAGGTGTTGGCTTTACGAATGCATGCGGTACCGCTATGTCAGCATCAAGCCTGGTCACCTGCCTATATGCAGGAAATGAACCTGAGAAGGAAATTTCCGTCTATAATAACGGCGGGAAAGTAAAATGTGCTGTCCACCAGTCGGAAGGTGAGACAAAAATAGATTTGATCGGTAACGCGACCTATGAATATCAAGCAGTTATCCATTTGGAAAACGATGATTTCCAGAAATTTTCCTTGAAAGATAAAACAGAGTTTACAGCTGAAGCGGAAAATTACTTACAGCTTCAGGATTCGGTTGTCCAGTATTTGAATACATTTAATGAACTATAATAAATGAAAGGAGCCCGGGTTTTATGTTCGGGCTCCTTGTTTTTATAGACATGAGGTTCTCTATTCGGACAGCTTTCCGGGATACAAGAAAGAAGCTGTCCGAAAGCAGTACCCAATCGGACAGCTTTCGAACATGCCATACTCTGAGGATTCCTATTTAAATGACCGGGTCCATTTCATACCCTGACAAATCGAAGGCTATATCTTCCCGCCTTGTTTTAAATAGTCGATAATCTGTTTAAATGGCTGTTTTTCTCTGATACCTTCATATTCCTTGAACGGACAGCCGGAATCCCGGATCCTGCCGGGTACTGTTTTAATGGTAAAGTCCTTAAGGCTGAGTTTGTCATTTACTTCCTCCCAGAATAGAGGGGTGGCAGCACCGCCAAAGCTGTTTGCCCTGGCCGAATAGGGGGTGATAATGGTTTTTCCCCGGGCATGCTGGACGAAATCCAGATAAAGCCTGGACTCTCTTTGTTTGATCATTCGTTCGGTTGTAAATTCATCCGGATACAGGCGGGTCAGCATACTTCCTAAAAAGTCGGTAAAGAGTCTGGTGTCTTTATAGGTGAAAGTGTTCTTCGGCAAAGGCAGGTGCAGCTGCAGACCTCTGTTTCCTGAAGTTTTAATCAGCGAAAATAGACGGAGTGAATCCGTTATTTTCTTTATTTCAAGTGCGGCTTTTACTGCCAATGGAAACTGGCCGGGAGAAGGCGGATCTAAATCCAGTACCAGGTCATCCGGATTGGCCCTTCCAGCTTCCTGGAAGGGCGTATGAAATTCTATGGATGCCATGTTGCCGAGCCACAATAGCGTATCAAGGCGGCTGCAAATGATATAATTAATATCCTCCATAGTCACCGTCTCAACAAAGGAAGGGGCATAGTCAGGACAGTTTTTCTGAAAGAAACGTTCACCTTCTATGCCATCAGGATAGCGGATGACGGTCATGGCCTTCCTTTTGCAAAAAAATAGCAGATGTGCTGAAACCTCCTGCAGATAATTCAAATACTCAATCTTTGAAACCGTCATCTCCTTTGAATTCCACAGAAGCTTTCCTGGATTGGAAATTTTTATTTTGTCAGGAAACACATTGGAATGTTCAACAAAAGCCTGCCAGGTGCACTCTTCAGGATGCGTCTGAAGCAGGAAAGTGTCAAAGTGAGGCTCCCTCAGTTCGTTTTCATATAAATGAAGATATTTCACTGCCACACAAATGGAGGGAGACAAATAATAAAAATCTTGATCCTCCTTTGTGTAATTATTTTTGATGATGGATATTAGGGTTTGCTTTTCCTCTTTAGTAAACCCATCCTTCACCGATCCGATCGATATCACTGACGAATCTTTATATAATCCCAATGTGAAATACTGATTGGCCTTATGAAAAGAAAGAATAAAGCAATGCACCGTTTTTTTATTCTTGATTTTGACCCACTGCGGATTTCTTTTGGCAGGCAGATATCTGCTGTCTCGATGTTTGGCAATGAGACCTTCCCCGTTATGCAGGATGATGTTTTCCCAAAGATCTGCAGATTTTTGGCGGGCTGGAACCAGCTGAATGACTTCCTCAAGAAGCGGATCGGGCGAGAGAGGCCAGCCAAGAGTCTGGAAAAGTGAGTCAAGCATTTTCTTTCTTTCCAAAAAAGAAACGGTGAGCAGGCTTTTCCCTTTATTGAGGAGAATATCAAAAGCCAATAAACGGCATGGGGAGCTTTGGGCTTGTTTTTCAATCTTTGGATTCGTTCTAAGCCTTCCTCTCAGCTGGATGGCTTTGAAGTCACTTTTCATTTCATTCTCCAGCCAGACAAGTTCTCCATCAAGAGTCAAAGGAAGGAAGGGATGAAGCGCTCCCCTGTGATTCTCAATAAAACGAACCAGTTCTGGAAACTGTGATTCCAGGGCTTTTCCGTTCCGGCTGGTTAGGGTAATGCCTGTTTCCGTTATATCCATGAGGGCCCTAAATCCGTCATACTTCACTTCATAATACCATTCCGGACCGCGTGGGATTTCCGTACCGGGAGTAATTAGCATGGGTTTCATCAGATTCTTCCTTTCTTGGAATATTTCCTTTATCGCCTGCTTTTATGGTTTCCCAAAAACAAAAAAATTTTCTTGCATGCATGATAAAAACGAGGTTGTACACATTAATAACTAAAAAATGCAGGTGAAGATATGCACACAATTTGGAAAGGAAGCATAAGCTTTGGACTGGTGAACATCCCAATCAGACTTCACTCCGCTACGGAGGATAAAGATATTTCACTTCGTACCCTTCATAAAGAGTGCCATACACCCATCAAGTATGAAAAAGTCTGTCCGGTCTGCAATAAATCATTGGATAAGGATGAGCTTGTCAAGGCTTTTGAGTATACAAAGGGAAAGTTCGTAGTGCTCGAGGATTCAGAACTCGAGGAGTTAAAAAAGGTAAATGAAGCCAGGGCAGTGGAGATTGTTGATTTTGTGAAAATAGAGGAAATCGATCCGATTTATTTTCTTAAAAGTTATTATCTATCTCCCAATGAAGGCGGAAGCAAGGCGTATAGCCTGCTGAGAAAGGCCCTAGAGGAATCAAGGAAAGTGGGTATTGCCAAGATTCTGATCCGCTCTAAAGAGCAGCTTGCGGTAGTGAGGGTATATCAGAACACACTTGTAATGGAAACCATTTATTATCCTGATGAAGTCCGTTCTGCGGGAGATGTTCCCAATGTGCCTGCAGAGGAGAATATTACACAAAAAGAATTAGATACGGCTGTTATGCTGATCGATCAGCTCACTACTGAATTTGAACCAGGCAAATATCATGATGCATATAGGACAGCCCTTATGGAGCTTATAGAGTCGAAGAAAAATGGCAGGACAGTCACTCCAAAGGAAAGAGATGTTCCTGAAACCAATGTGATGGACCTCATGGCTGCACTGCAGGCATCCATTGATAATACAAAAGTGGAAACAAAAAAGCCTGCCGCCAAAAAGAAAAGAGCCTCACCGGCAAAAGAGAAGAAAAAAGCTTAAAATCACACCGCCTGGCTATCAGCCAGGTTTTACTTTTGTTAAAAAGGCTATTAAAAAGAACAGGAAACAACTGACTATAGATTTTTTATATTTTAAATTTATTGACAATTAGTCAATTGGAGGGTATCATTTCTTTTATGAATTTAATTTAATAGCTTTACTCTTATCTAGAGCGGTGGAGGGACTGGCCCGATGAAACCCGGCAACCATCAAGCAATGCTTGAACGGTGCTAATGCCAGTAAATCGTAAAATTTAAACGATGAGAGATTAATGCTTGTACAAAAGCGTTCTTCTCTTTCGGAAGGACGCTTTTTATTTTGGAGCAGACAGCCAGAACTATGTAAAGTGAGGACGATGAAGGATGAAAATTGATACGTTATTAGTAAGAGCAGGGATACAAAGGGATCCGGCAACAGGCTCAATCAGTACTCCAATCTATCAGAGTGCAACTTTTGCCCACCCGGAGCTTGGGAAAAGCACAGGCTATGATTACTCCAGGACAGCAAATCCTACCAGGGCCGCTCTTGAAGAAGCGATAGCAGTGCTGGAAAAGGGACATAAGGGATTCGCCTTTTCTTCCGGAATGGCGGCCATTACGACATTGCTTTTTTTATTTAAGCCCGGTGATCATTTAATTGTTTCTGATGATCTTTATGGGGGTACATACCGTCTCCTCGAGGAAGTGTTTGGTCATTATGGAATCACAGCATCTTACACGGATACCTCTTCTGTCGAAAATGTCAGAAACTCGATCACAAGCCGGACAAAGGCTTTGTTTATTGAAACTCCGACTAATCCGCTGATGAAAGTGACGGATTTGGAACTAATGATCGGAACAGCAAAAGAACATGGCTTGTTGACAATCGTGGACAATACGTTTATGACGCCGTATTTACAGCAGCCGATTGCATACGGAGCTGATATCGTGATGCACAGTGCCACTAAATATCTCGGCGGCCATAATGATTCGGTGGCCGGATTGGTCGTTACCGCATCGGAAGAACTGTCCGAAAAGGTGCTGAAGCTGCAGAATGGAGCAGGAGCGATCCTGGGTCCCCAGGATTCATGGCTGATTTTGCGGGGGATGAAAACCCTTGGCGTCCGCTTGGAAAGACAGCAGGAAAATGCAGGGAGACTTGCCGAATGGCTAAAAGATCATCCTGCCATTCAGCATGTTTATTATCCAGGGCTCAACGACCACCCGGAGTATGAAATATCCTCAAGGCAGGCAAGAGGATTTGGGGCGATGCTTTCCTTTACAGTCAAAGAAAAGGAAACAGTTCCTGCTATTCTAAAAAACCTGAAGATTATCAGCTTCGCGGAGAGCCTTGGAGGAGTAGAAAGCCTAATTACATATCCGTATACCCAGACACATGCCGATATTCCCGAGGAAATCAGACAGTCAAGAGGCGTAACCGATAAACTGTTAAGGCTTTCTGTAGGAATTGAAAATATTGAAGATCTTCTGGAAGATTTGAAGAGTGTGCTTCCTTCTTAAGCGCAGGGCTTCTCTGAAAAGTGGAAGGCTGTCTACTGAGACTGCCTTCCATTCCTTTTGTTGGGGCGGGAATCTGAAGTACAGGTATATAATGGCATAAAAAAGGCCCCCCCTGACTGGGAAGGCGACTTAAAAAGGACTGCCTAGGTTGAACTACATATAGATCAAATATAAAAAAATCAGTCTATATGTGGTGATATGATTCTAGCATATTATTTCGTTGTATACAATAGCTTTTATAGGAATGAGCTGGAAAAAGACGTATTTCGCTGATTCAGTTACCTGCAGAATGCTTTTTTAATGTTCTTCCTTTTCGATCGATAAGACAGCTTTCTGTCCGCAAACTGTTCAGAAGAGATAAATTCGTGAACATCTCTATCAATATTATTGGCTGCCATCTTTGTTTGCTTTCTTCCTGCTGTTAAAGAAGTTTTGATAATGATGGTTTGAGCGTTTTGTACATATTCTGCTTTTTCTACTTTCCACTCTTTCTTTTGGGTTAATCCAGAATTCAGCGCATTCAAGATCCTTTCATTCACAATCTCTTCATTGGTCACTTTCCTAATATGAACTTCTCCGCCTGGAAACACCTTTATTTTTAGATCCTTTTTATTTATCGAAGCAAGGATTCTTTTTGAATCATTTCTTATTTTTACAGAATCGGAGTGTTTCGCAGAATAGATCTTCAAGATTTTTTCCGTAAGATCAGCTTCCACTCCGGTTACAGCTAGTCCGGCTATGGGATCAGCGGTATTTAAGAAACAATCCAAAATATTTTCCTCTGGAGAGGGAACGATCAGGATATGGATTACCCAGTCTTCAGCACAAGCCGGTACAGTCTGGAAATACAGGCTCATGGAGGATGATCCTGTTTCCGATGATTGTATTGCCTCATTTAAGCTGCCGAACTCTCCGGGTACTTATGAGGTAATATATAACATCAGCAGCTTTATTGACGGACCGGACAGGAAGGCTGAACTTTATCTAGAGAAGCTTAGTGGTTCTGCCTCCAGTGTTTCAACAAAGTGGTGGAATTAATCCAACTTAAGGATGGCTCCTATACTTGGTATGAGGGGCCTTTTTTGATAGACTCTTTTTTCATAGTTAAATTCCTGCTTGTAAACTGTCAGGGTCCCCGTGTACCTGAAAGGGCTGGTTGGTGTATGATGGGACTAGTAAAAAAATGGAGGGGAAGGAATGGAAATAGGGACAATTTCTTCACTTAATATAGGAAGACCGGAATTAAGAAAGTATAACAATATGGTCATGAATACAGCCATAGCAAAAAAGCCTGCTCCTTCTGCCGAGCTTGGATACGATGGCTTTAACGGGGACGGCGTGGCAAATCTAAAATTTCATGGCGGCCCGGATCGTGCCGTATGCTTTTATCCGCTGGAGCATTATTCGTTTTGGGAAAAAGAATTTGATAAAGAATTAGATGTCCCGGCCTTTGGGGAAAACATTACAGTGGAAAATATGCTGGAAAAGGATGTGTTTATAGGTGACATATTTTCACTGGGGCAGGCGGTGGTCCAGATTACACAGGGAAGAATTCCTTGTGCCACCATCTCCATGCAGAACAATGTTCCCTTATTGTTAAAGAGAATATTGGATACAGGATATACAGGATACTTCGCCAGGGTGCTTCGCCCGGGGGCTGTAGGCGGGGTTTCCACGATCAAGCTGATAGAGCGCAGGCAGGAGGAGATCACCATCCTGTATGCAAATAGGGTCATGCTTCAAAATATCGATGGAAGAAAAGGGACTGAAGCTATCCTGTCAGCAGAAGGACTAGCGGAGGATTGGAAAAAAAGGCTTACGGCCAGACTTAAAAAAGAAGGGGAACACTTGTGATCGTTCCTTTGTGGTTTTGATTTGAATTTATGCTTCCTTTATCTATAATACTGCTGTCCTTATCAGCATAATTATAGTGGAAAGGAGGTTTTTTGTATGCAGCTTAGATACCGCCGTACGATGCCAAGGATGAAGGGACCGCTTCCCCCGCGGCTTGTTTTCCTGTACTCATTCATCCTTTTTATCATAACCTGCTTAATTTCTCTGATTTTGATTGACCGGGCGATAGAGCCTATCCTGCTTAATATTGCCTCAAGTGAAATCAGGAGGGTCTCTGCAGAGGTGATAAATGACTCAATTGATGAAAATATATCAAAGCAGAACATGCAGGATTTAATCATTGTCCATTATAAAAATGAAGACAGCACCCCCGCCATCAGTTTCAATCCAAAAGTGTATAACCGAATCCGATCCTCAACAACCAAGGATATCCAGAGCAAGCTGGGAATCAATGAAGACCAGCAGTTTTATAAAACAAATTCGGATGTGGATACCGATAATTTTAAGTCTTTAGTGTACTATATCCCGCTGGGAGTTGTAACCCACAACTCGCTGCTGGCGAACCTGGGCCCGAAAATACCTGTGAAAATGTCTGTAATCGGGAATGTTGAACCTGATTTTATCACGAAGTTTACAGATGCCGGGATTAATAATACATACCTTGAGCTTTTCGCCCACTTTAAAATAAACGTCCAGATTGTCATCCCCTCTAATTCGGAGAAAATTCTCGTTGAACAAAAAATTAGCATAGGCGGAATTTTCATTCCTGGAAAAGTGCCCAATTATTATAGCAAAGACCCGAGTAAGGCTCCTGCCGGGGTAATTGTCGAACCGCAGGACAGCACAAACAAAAGCAAAAAGAAATAATATAAAAAACAATAGAAAAAGATTTTGAAATACCGGAAAAAATCCGTATATTTCAACTGAACATATTGCTATTGAATCAAATATATTATATATTATATAAATATTTAGAATAATTAAAAAACCGAAAATAATCTTATCAAGAGAGGTGGAGGGACTGGCCCGCAGAAGCCTCAGCAACCAGCCAATCTGGCATGGTGCTAATTCCAGCAAGCGCACGCTTGGCAGATAAGGAGATGTCTTTAAAAAGCCTTCTTATTATAAGAGGCTTTTTTTATTCGGCGGTTTTAGAGGAGGTTTGTATGGGATTTAGAGACGAATTGGAAAAACGGATTCTGATTGGCGAAGGAGCCATGGGAACCCTGTTATACTCACATGGAATCGATTTTTGTTATGAAGAATTAAATCTAATGAATCCGGAACAGGTAGAGAAAATACACAAAGCATATGCAGAAGCAGGAGCTGATATCCTTCAATCCAATACGTATGGAGCCAATTATTTTAAACTAAAACGGTATGGTCTCGAAGATGAAGTCAGTAAAATTAATCGTGCAGGAATTCAAATAACGAGGAAGGCTTCAGGAGAGGGCTGTTTCGTATTTGGTACCATTGGAGCAGCACGCAGCTTTAGGAAATCAGATTTGACTCTGGATGAAATTAAACGGGGCTTTCGAGAACAATTATATAGTCTTCTTTTGGAAGATCCAGATGGATTGATTTTAGAAACGTACTACGATTTCGAGGAACTTGCTGCAGTCTTGAAATTGGCAAGGAAAGAAACCTCACTTCCCGTGATTGCCAATGTATCTCTTCATGAATTGGGATATCTGCAGAATGGGATGCACCTTACAGAAGCTCTCCGCCACTTAGAGGGTGAAGGGGCCGATGCAGTCGGGATCAATTGCCGTCTGGGTCCCCACCATATGGTGCGTGCACTTGAAGAGGTGCCTCTTCCTGCCCATTCATATCTGGCAGCTTATCCGAATGCAAGTCTGCCTGATTATGAGGATGGGAGATTGGTTTACCAGGCGAATCCTGAATACTTTGGCCAGAAGGCGCTTGAATTACGTCTGCAAGGTGCAAGAATCATAGGAGGCTGCTGCGGTACTACACCCCTGCACATAGAACAGGTTAAGAAATCTCTGGCCGGACTGAAGCCGGTTAGCGAGAAAAAAGTAAAGTCCCGGAAAATTGAAGTGATGGAACAGGAGCCGGTAAGTGCAAGTGCAGAAATGCCATTAGCCCGGCAGGCTGAAAAAGAAAGAACCATTTTAGTAGAATTGGATCCGCCGAAAAAGCTGGGAATCTCCCCATTTTTGAAGGGAGCGGAAGTTCTAAAAAAAGCTGGGGCGCATGCGCTGACTCTGGCAGATAATTCACTGGCAACTCCGAGGATCAGCAATATCTCCCTTGGCACGATGCTGAAGGCAAACGGAATCAATCCGATGATCCATATCACCTGCCGGGACAGGAACTTAATCGGGCTTCAATCCCACCTAATGGGTTTAGCGACCCTTGGGTTAAATGAAATCCTTGCGGTTACCGGTGACCCCTCGAAGATTGGGGACTTTCCAGGAGCAACATCGGTTTATGATGTATCTTCCTTTGATTTGATAGGACTCATAAAACAATTTAATGAGGGGCTGTCATATTCAGGGCAGCCGCTGGGACAGAAAACCAGATTTAGCATTTCTGCTGCTTTCAATCCCAATGTACGCTATCTGCATAAAGCAGTTGAACGTATGGAAAAGAAGATTACGTTTGGTGCGCAATCCTTTCTGACCCAGCCGATCTACTCGGAAAAACAAATCGACGAAGTATATGAAGCAACCCGTCATATTAATGCACCGATCTTTATTGGAATTATGCCATTAACCAGCACCAAAAATGCTGAATTTATCCATCATGAGGTTCCAGGAATTACTCTTCCCGGCTCGGTAAGAAAAGCGATGGCGCTGGCAGGCAATGACCGTCTTCAGGCTGCACGGGAAGGAATTGCGATTGCAAAGGGCCTGGTTGAAAAAGCAATGGAGAAATTTAATGGCATCTATCTCATTACTCCTTTCATGAGATATGAACTGACCGAAGAACTGACAAAATTCGTCGACAAGGTGGATACGGCAAGGAAAGCAGAGGTGAATGCGAATGCTCTGTAAGTTTACCAGGGAGCTTAAAAAGCGGATCCTGATTTTGGATGGGGCCATGGGAACGATGATCCAGAATGAAAATCTGGATCAACAAGCTTTTGGAGGCGAGGAATTTGACGGATGTAATGAATACCTATCCCTGACATCCCCTGACACGATCACAAGGATTCATGAAGCATACCTTGAGGCAGGTTCCGATATCATCGAAACAAATACCTTTGGGGCAACAAGCATTGTCCTTGAAGAATATGATCTTGCCCCTGAAGCCTTTCGTCTTAACCTGGTTTCTGCACAGCTTGCACGGAGGGCGGCTGACAAGTTCAGTACGATGGAAAAGCCCCGCTTTGTGGCAGGAGCCATGGGACCGACAACCAAAACATTATCCGTAACAGGAGGCGTCTCTTTTGATGCACTTTCTCAGGCCTATGAGGAACAGGCAAGAGGTCTTATAGAGGGAGGAGCCGATCTCCTTTTGGTTGAAACCTCTCAGGATATGCTGAATGTTAAGGCAGCTTTTACAGGGATCGAGCTTGCGTTTTCAAGCTGTGCCAAAAAACTCCCCATCATCATATCAGGGACGATCGAACCAATGGGTACAACTCTGGCCGGCCAGTCTATAGAGGCATTTTATGTGGCCTGCAGGCATATGAAGCCGGCTGCGGTCGGACTCAACTGTGCGACAGGGCCAGAATTCATGACGGATCATCTCCGGACATTATCGGATGTTTGCGCTTCTGCGGTAAGCTGCTATCCAAACGCCGGCCTTCCTGATGAAGAGGGGCATTATCACGAGTCCCCTGAAACTCTGGCTGAAAAGATCAGGCAGTTTGCCGCAAAAGGTTGGATCAATATCGCAGGAGGCTGCTGCGGAACCACACCGGCTCATATCCGCTCGATGGCGGAAAGCTTGAAGGATATAAGTCCCCGTCCGCTTGGCCAGGGGCTGAAGAGCCATGCAGTAGCAGGAATAGAGCCATTGATCTATGAAGACTCCATGCGGCCGCTTTTTGTAGGGGAGCGTTCAAACGTGATCGGTTCCCGTAAATTCAAAGAACTGATCCGTAATAAGAAGTATGAAGAAGCATCCGAAATAGCGCGGGCACAGGTTAAGAAGGGAGCCCATGTTATTGATATCTGCCTGGCGGATCCGGATGGGGACGAACTGGGAGATATGGAACAGTTCATAAAAGAAGTGGTAAAGAAGGTAAAAGTGCCGCTTGTTATTGATTCAACGGATGAAGAGGTCATTGAAACGGCCTTAAAGCATTCACAGGGAAAAGCGATTATTAACTCCATTAATTTGGAAGATGGAGAAGAAAGGCTGGAAAAAGTGCTTCCTCTTCTCAAAAGATATGGCGGCGCCGTCGTTGCAGGGACCATTGATGAGCTTGGTATGGCTGTAGATGCAGAAAGGAAGCTTGAAATTGCCGGAAGGACTTATGGTCTGCTTACACAGAAGTATAACATTGCCCCAAGCGATATCATCTTTGATCCCCTGGTCTTTCCTGTTGGGACGGGTGACGAGCAATATATGGGTGCAGCATCGGAAACTGTCTCGGGAATCAAAATGATCAAAGAAGCCTATCCTGAAACACTTACCATTCTCGGAATCAGCAATGTATCGTTTGGGCTTCCACCCAGAGGGCGGGAGGTGCTGAATGCAGTCTTCTTATATCACTGCACGAAAGCCGGACTTGATTATGCAATTGTGAATACAGAAAAGCTTGAACGGTTTGCTTCAATACCCAGAGAAGAGATTGAACTCTCTGAAAATCTTCTTTTTCAGACATCAAAAGAAACGCTTCAGAATTTTGTGGAGTATTACCGGGACAAAAAACCTGAACAAAAAGTGGAACAGGTAAAGCTTCCTGTTGACCAGCGTTTATCAAGATACATCATTGAAGGAACGAAGGAAGGGTTGATTGAAGACCTTGAGGAGATCCTGGTCAGAGGGGATGAACCTCTTGATATTATTAATGGGCCGTTAATGGAAGGGATGGCAGAAGTAGGGAGACTTTTCAACGATAATCAGCTGATCGTGGCAGAGGTCCTTCAAAGCGCAGAAGCCATGAAGGCTGCTGTTGCCCATCTGGAGCCATTAATGGAGAAAGAGGCGCAGTCAAGCGTCAAAGGAAAGGTGATTCTTGCAACTGTAAAAGGGGATGTTCATGATATCGGAAAAAACCTTGTCGAGATCATCCTTACAAATAATGGCTATAAGGTGGTCGATTTAGGCATAAAAGTGACTTCCCAGCAGATCATTGAAGCGGTAAGGGCGCATTCGCCAAGCATCATCGGACTTTCAGGGCTGTTGGTGAAATCGGCCCAGCAGATGGTGCTGACTGCACAGGACTTAAAACAAGCGGGCATCCAGCTTCCCATCATGGTGGGAGGGGCAGCCTTATCCAGGAAATTCACGGATTTTAAGATTGCTCCCGAATACGAGGGAGATGTTCTGTATGCAAAAGATGCCATGGATGGCCTGAGTCTGGCTAATTCGATGCATGATGAAGGACAAAAAGAGGCGTTCCTCGAGGAACTCTATGCCAAAAGACAGCAGGCAGAAGCAAATGCCGCAGCCGCAGCATCGCTGGTTAAGCTGCCTCCTAAACCGGGAAAATCCTCTGTCCTGGAAGCAGATGCAGTCAGGATTCCAAGAGACCTAAAGCGGCATATACTTAAGGATTATCCCATGAAGCAGGTTCTTCCCTATCTGAATAAGCAGATGCTGATCGGGCATCACCTGGGAGTGAAAGGGAAGGTAGAACAGCTGCTTAAAAACGGGGATGAAAAAACCTTGTTTTTAAATGATCTGGCAGACACCCTCTTAAGGGAGCTTGACGAAAGCCCGGATTATACATTGAACGGCATTTATCAGTTTTTTCCGGCACAAAGCAGCGGCAGCAAGATCCTGATCTACAATCCTGCCGATCGTAAAGACATTTTAGAGATATTCGATTTTCCCCGCCAGCAGACAGAACCGTTCCTGTGTCTGGCAGACTATATCAAAAGTGTTGAATCAGGTGAAATGGATTACATCGGCTTTTTTATTGTCTCAGCAGGGAAAGGAATCAGAGAAAGGTCAGTAAAATGGAAGGAACAGGGGGATTTTTTAAAGAGCCATGCTGTTCAGGCAGCTGCACTCGAAATGGCGGAAGCCTTGGCCGAGAGAATCCATCATGTTATGAGAGATACATGGGGAATCCCGGATTCCGTGGATATGACGATGAAAGAACGTTTTTCTGCAAAGTATAAGGGACAAAGATACTCCTTTGGATATCCGGCCTGTCCCAACCTGGAAGACCAGGAAAAATTATTCCGTCTGCTTAAGCCCTGGGATATTGGCATAAGGCTGACGGATGGATGTATGATGGAGCCTGAAGCATCAGTGTCTGCCCTAGTCGTTTCACATAAAGATGCTCGATATTTTAACGTCGATCGATGAAAAAATACTTTGACAGGACATTTTTGACCGCGATACACTGAAAGTAGGATAACCAAAAAATTCAAGTGAAAAGAATGTGGAATGTATGAAGGAATCTCCTAAAAAACGAAAAATCCGGAGAAGCACTGAAATTCAGTCCATAGTGAGTCAAAGGGGCTGTATCACTTAACGTGATACAGCCCCTTTATTTTGTTAAAGGAGTGAAGGTATATGGTCATTTTGGAGGGGCAGGGACTTACCCTTGAACAGGCTTACAGAGTGGTAATTGGTATGGAGGAGGTTTCGGCGTCCAAGAACTCCTTGGATAAAGCGGCAAAAAGCCGGGAAGCGGTTGAGAATATTGTTATGAATCAAAGAATCGTGTATGGAATCACTACCGGATTTGGTAAGTTCAGTGAAGTGTGGATTGATCGGCAAAACGTAGAGGAGCTCCAATCCAATCTGATTCATTCCCACGCCTGCGGGATTGGAGAGCCTTTTCCTGAAGCTGTATCAAGAGCGATGCTTCTGCTAAGGGCAAATGCCTTATTAAAAGGTTACTCAGGTGTACGGCCGGCAGTGATAGAATTTCTTTTAAAGCTCATAAATCTTCATATACACCCTGTTGTGCCCCAGCAGGGATCATTGGGGGCCAGCGGGGACCTTGCCCCGCTGTCACACCTGGCCCTTGTTTTAATGGGGGAAGGAGAAGTATTCGAACAAGGAAGAAAAGTCCGGACGAATGAGGCTTTTGAAGATTATGGCATTCAGCCCTTAACGCTGCAAGCAAAAGAAGGACTTGCGCTGATTAATGGAACTCAGGCCATGACAGCCATGGGAGTGGCTGCGTACCTTGAAGCGGAGGAGCTTGCAAGGCAGTCGGAAGGAATTGCGGCCATCACCATGGAAAGTTTACGCGGAATTATCGATGCCTTTGACGAAGACATTCATTTAGCAAGAGGGTACAGCCAGCAGGTGGAGGTTGCCGGAAGGATCAGGTCCTGGCTTTCCGGCAGCAGTCTGACAACACGGCAGGGGGAATTCAGGGTCCAGGACGCCTATTCACTGAGATGCATACCGCAGGTTCATGGGGCTGCTTGGCAGGTGCTTGATTATGTAAAGGAAAAATTGCTGATTGAAATGAATGCAGCGACTGACAATCCGCTGATTTTCGATAATGGAAACAAGGTGATTTCCGGAGGGAATTTTCATGGCCAGCCTATCGCATTTGCCATGGATTTTTTAAAGCTTGGAGCCGCCGAGCTGGCATCGATTTCAGAACGAAGAATCGAAAGGCTTGTAAATCCCCAGCTGAATGACCTTCCTCCGTTCTTGAGTCCAGAGCCCGGACTCCAGTCAGGTGCTATGATTATGCAGTATGCAGCGGCATCCCTGGTTTCTGAAAATAAAACCCTTGCCCATCCTGCAAGCGTCGATTCCATTCCTTCTTCAGCCAATCAAGAAGATCATGTAAGCATGGGGACTATAGCCTCAAGACACGCATATCAAATCATCCAGAATACTAGAAGAGTGCTGGCCATTGAATTAATCTGTGCCATTCAGGCCGCCGAATATCGAGGAACGGAAAAAATGGCTCCGAGGACGAGACAGCTGCTGGAAAAGGTTCGAAGTTTTATCCCTCCTATCCAAAAAGACAGAATCTTCTCCTATGATATAGAGAAAGCCGCCGCGTGGCTGAAAGAAGAAACCTCCGCATTCATCCTGAAAGATGAAGGTGGACTTGAAGCAGGTGCTGGGGCAGAATAAAACTGTTATATGCCAATAATGATATATATCGATTTGCTTTGAGTTGTATATGAGATTAAGCAAGCAAAAAGGGCGGCCTGTATGCTTGCTTTTTTCTGATAATTTAGTAAAGAGAAACATATTTTAATATAATAGTAAAATTAACAATAATTTTATGACTTTTTCCTTTGAGTTTGTATGTCGAAAGGTGTAAAATACCATTGTAACCGTTTTATCCTTAGAATTTTAAGAATAATTACTTATTCAAAACTATTTCTATATAGCATGCACTTTTTTTAGGAAAAAGCATTAATGGGTATGCATTCTTCAAGGGTATTGCGCAAAAATAAACTTTAATGGAATGGTTGGGGGTTTAAAAAATGACCAACAAAAAATCAATGGAATCAAATCCTTGGACAGGATTATCAGGACCCAATCTGGGCTATGTCTTGGAACAATATGATCTATATATTGAAGATCCTGATTCTGTTGGTTCCGATCTTAAGGAATTATTCGAAACCTGGGGTTCACCTGAGGAAGCTGTTCAGCTTGAAAGCAATACAGCCCAAAGACTGCCTGCAGCCCGCACTGGGACAGCAGGAGTGCCGTTCAGCTCAGATATGATGAAAAAAGTGATGTCGGCTGTGAAGCTGGTGGAGAATATCCGTGCCTATGGACATCTGGCAGCGAATATTTATCCATTAAATGAAGTTCCTAAAGAAAATGATGTTATTAAATTATCGAACTATGATTTGAAGGAAGATGATTTAAAAACGATCCCGGCAGAACTGCTGAGTCCTTACCTGCCGTCTAACATTAAAGATGGTCTTAGCGCCGTGCAGTATTTAAAAGAAGCTTATTCTAAAACAATTGCCTTCCAGTTCCATCATGTTAACGATCTGGAAGAAAAGTATTGGCTGAATGAAATGGTTGAGTCCGGGGAAATCTTCCACGAGCTCAACAATGAAGAAAAAGTAGGATTATTCAAAAGGCTCACCGAAGTCGACAGCTTTGAAAAATTCCTGCATAAGACCTTTGTCGGGCAAAAGCGTTTCTCCATTGAAGGCCTTGACACTTTAGTGCCCGTTCTGGATCAGATCATAGCAGAAGCAGTCCAGTCCGGCACAGAAAGCATCAATATTGCGATGGCCCACAGGGGAAGGCTGAGCGTACTTGCCCACGTTTTAGGAAAGCCGTATGAAATCATTTTCTCGGAATTCCAGCATGCGCCGAATAAGGACCTTGTACCTTCAGAAGGATCCATCGGCATTAACTTCGGCTGGACCGGGGACGTAAAATACCATCTGGGGGCTGACCGCCAGATCAAAGAAGAAAGCACGGTTAAAGCAAGGATTACCCTTGCAAATAACCCGAGCCACCTTGAATTTGCGGGTTCAATTGTGGAAGGTTTCACAAGGGCTGCACAGGATGATCGTTCTAATCCCGGCTACCCGGAACAGGATGATGAAAAATCCCTTGCCATCATTATTCATGGAGACGCAGCTTTCCCAGGGGAAGGTATCGTTGCAGAGACTCTTAACCTTAGCGGTTTAAAGGGCTATAAAACAGGTGGATCTGTTCATATTATCACAAACAATATGATTGGCTTCACTACTGAAAGTGAAGATTCCCGTTCTACCAGATATGCCAGCGATCTTGCCAAAGGATACGAAATTCCGATTGTGCATGTAAATGCCGATGACCCGGAGGCATGCATTGCCGCGGTGGAGTTAGCATACCTGTACCGCAAGAAATTCAAAAAAGATTTCTTAATCGATTTGATCGGTTACAGACGCTTCGGCCACAATGAGATGGATGAGCCATTAGTAACAAATCCGCTTATGTACAACCTGATTCATAAGCATCCAACCATCGTTGAATTATACGGAAATAAGCTCGTTCAAACGGGTGCTGCAGATGCAGAAAAACTTTCATCCATCCAGGAAGGAACAGAGTCAAGGCTTAAAGAAGCATATGATAAGGTAGATACAAAGAATAAGAAAGATGCTTCGCCTGAAATGGACCCTCCAGAAACAGTAGAGCACGGACTGCCAAAGCTTGATACATCCGTTGAACTTAAAACTCTGCAAAAAATTAATGATGAGCTGGTGAAATGGCCAGAAAACTTTAAAGTGATGAAAAAATTGGAGAGAATCCTTAAGCGCAGACTTGACGCGTTCAAAGACAACGGCAGGATTGACTGGGCCCAGGCAGAAACACTGGCCTTCGCAAGCATTCTTGCAGACGGAACCCCAGTCCGTTTGACCGGCCAGGATTCTGAACGGGGAACTTTTGCGCACCGTCATTTGGTTCTTCATGATTATGAAAGCGGAAGCAAGCATTCTCCGCTTCATACATTAAGTCTGGCTCAAGCATCTTTTGATATCCGTAACAGTCCGCTGACTGAAACAGCGGTTTTAGGATTTGAGTACGGATACAATATCTACTCACCTGAAACACTCGTTCTTTGGGAAGCGCAATATGGCGACTTTGCCAATGTTGCCCAGGTGATTTTTGACCAGTTTATTTCTGCAGGAAGGGCCAAATGGGGCCAAAAGTCAGGTCTCGTAATGCTTCTGCCTCACGGTTATGAAGGCCAGGGGCCTGAGCACTCGAGCGGCAGGCTCGAGAGATTCCTGCAGCTGGCAGCGGAAAATAACTGGACCGTTGCCAATTTATCGTCAGCAGCCCAATATTTCCATATCCTAAGAAGGCAGGCAGCCATTCTTAAAATGGAAGAGGTTCGTCCGCTTGTGATCATGGCTCCAAAGAGCCTGCTTCGCAATCCGCTGACATCCTCTGAACCAAAAGATTTTGCAGAAGGTTCCTTTAAAGCATTCATCCCAGAGGAGCTGCTTGGTCAAAATCCTGAAGCTGTAGAGCGGATTACCTTCAGTACAGGCAAAATAGCAATCGACATTGCGGAAAGCCTGAAGGACAAAGAAGGAATGGACTGGCTGCATGCCGTAAGGCTTGAAGAAATCTATCCATTCCCATTTGAGGAAATACAGGAATTCCTGGGAAGATTCCCTAATCTTAAGGAAATTCTTTGGACACAGGAAGAGCCTAAAAATATGGGGGCATGGAACTTTGTTGAGCCGCGCCTTGCTACTGCTGCTCCTGCGGGAGCCAAGGTTTCTTATAACGGGCGCAAACGCCGTTCAAGTCCGGCAGAGGGCGACCCGAATGTTCACAAGAAAGAACAGCAGAGGATCATTGACACAGCACTTACACAATCCAAATAATCTGGTAATAGCAGATTCATAAAATGAATGATTTTAATCAGCATTAAAGGGGAGAATATTCATGGCCGAGATTATCGTTCCAGAACTTGCAGAATCTATTTCAGAGGGCACGATCGCCCAATGGCTGAAACAGCCTGGAGAACAGGTTCAAAAGGGAGAATACATCGTTGAACTTGAAACAGACAAAGTAAATGTAGAAATCATTTCTGATTTTGATGGAGTTTTGTCCCAGCAGCTTTTTGAAGAGGGAGATACCGTTAAAGTTGGAGAAGTGATTGCAGTCGTGGGTGAGGGAGGAGAAGCCCCTGCACCTGCAGCAGAAAAAGCAGCTCCTGCACCTGTTTCTGCTGAACCGGCTGCAGAGCAGAAGACTGAGCCAGTGGTACAAAATGAACTGGAAGAAACACCTGGCAAGCATAAGGCGATTGCCTCTCCGGCAGCAAGAAAGCTTGCCCGTGAAAAAGGAATCAGTCTTGATTCAGTTCCTACTGTCGATCCTCTTGGCAGAGTGAGAGTTCAGGATGTGGCTTCCTATGACGGCAGCAGCCAGACAGAAGCAAAGTCAGCAGCTTCAGCGCCGGCTCCAAAAGCTCAAGCTGCGGCACAGCCTCCCCAGGAAAACCCAGCAAAGCCGGTTGAACGCGAAAAAATGTCCCGCCGCAGACAAACCATCGCTAAACGCCTGGTTGAGGTACAGCACACGGCAGCCATGCTGACTACCTTTAATGAGGTGGATATGACCGCGATCATGGACTTGAGAAAGCGCAGAAAGGATTCTTTCCTAAAGAACAACGATGTTAAGCTGGGCTTCATGTCGTTCTTTACAAAAGCAGTCGTGGGCGCATTAAAACAATTCCCTCTTTTGAATGCCGAGATTCAAGGGGATGAGCTGGTTATCAAGAAATTTTATGATATTGGAATTGCAGTTTCGGCTGATGATGGATTAGTAGTACCTGTTGTCAGAGATGCCGATAAAATGACATTCGGTGAGATTGAAAAAGAAATCGGCAATCTTGCGAATAAAGCCAGAACCAAGAAGCTGGCTGTATCTGATCTGACTGGCGGAACGTTCACGATTACTAATGGCGGAACATTTGGTTCCCTTCTTTCTACACCTATTCTGAATGCTCCTCAAGTAGGTATCCTGGGAATGCATAAGATTCAGGTAAGGCCAGTGGCCATTGATAATGAAACAATTGAAAACCGCCCAATGATGTATCTGGCATTATCTTACGATCACAGGATCGTTGATGGTAAAGAAGCCGTAAGCTTCCTGGTGAAAGTGAAAGACCTTCTGGAAGATCCAGAATCTCTTCTTTTAGAAGGCTGATTGATAAAAAATAGCCTGGCAATCCGCTGCTAGCGGACTGTCGGGCTATTTTTGTCTCTTTATAAAAAACTGCAAAGTAATTAGAATATTATGGTAAAGTAATAGTAAAGTTCTCTCTGTATATGAAAGCATGTAAACCGGAGGAGAACAGGAGTACCATTACATATTGTAGAGGATGGATGTTATGGACAAGCTTTTGAGTCTTAAACAGAATATTGAAAAGGTTCTAGTAGGAAAGGGAGAAGTTATTGATTTAATCCTCCAATCCCTCCTTGCCGGAGGACATGTGCTATTAGAGGATGTTCCCGGAACTGGAAAAACGGTACTGGCGAAGTCAGCAGCGAAGAGCATCGGTGGTTCATTCTCCAGGATCCAGTTTACTCCGGATGTCCTTCCTGGCGATGTGACAGGCATTGAATATTATAATCCCAAGACGAACCAATTCGAAACAAGGATTGGTCCCATCCAAGCCAATATCTTACTTGCCGATGAAATCAACAGGGCAATGCCAAGAACGCAGTCCAGCCTTTTGGAAGCGATGGAAGAAAGGCAGATAACAATTGAGAAACAAACCTATCCGCTTCCTGAACCTTTTATTGTAATTGCTACCCAGAATCCGATTGAGTCCCAGGGCACCTTTCCTCTTCCGGAGGCACAGCTTGACCGCTTTCTGATGTGCATCCCGATGGGATATCCATCCTTTGAGGAAGAGAAAATCATCATGAGGAAATTTAGGAATGCCCAGCCCCTCGATGAGCTGGTATCCTGCATAAACACAGAGGAACTGCTGGAACTGCAGGAAAAAACAAAGAATGTTCACCTTTCAGAAGCAATCGAGGATTATATCCTCCACCTGGTTTCTGCCACAAGAAACCATAGCTGGATCGGCCAGGGAATGAGCCCCCGTGCCACATTGGGCTTCATGAGGAGTGTGCAGGCACGCTCGATTCTGAAAGGAATGGATTATTGTACCCCTGAGGATGTCAGCTTTACTTTCCCATATATCGCCCGTCACAGGATTGCTTTGTCTCTGGAAGGCTCACTTAGAACCACTCCTTCAGAAGTTATCGAGGAAATATTAAAAGAAGTAGATGCCCCCGTGGAGCTTCTCAAATGAAACAGCAGCCTGAAATCCAAACGGTTTACCCCTTTCAGGCTGGATTCATTGCGGCAACAGTTCCTATAACTCTTTCAGTCATTTGGCTGTTTCCATCTCCACCAATCCTTTTTATTTTGACGTGCTATTACTTATACGCTGCAGTTCTTAAACTTTATAATAATAGGATTATGAGAAGTGTTGAGATGTGCTATGAAAGCCGAAGTGTACGGTTATTTCCTGGAGAAGAAACACAGATAAGAGTGGGAATTGTCAATAAGGGAAAATTTCCGGTTTCCCAGGCCAAGCTGAATCTTTCGCTTGACCGTAATCTTATACTCTCAGAGGATCAAAAGACCGCCAACGATCTTAATCTAATTTCCCGTTACATGATCCTTCCACAATGTAAAACTGTATACTGGGAAGGCTCCGTAATCCCCCAAAAAAGAGGCATTTACTATATGGAAAATGTGGAATTAATCCTTTATGACTTGTTTAACTCATCCTCGATTCATTTTCCAGCGATCAAGCGCCTTAAACATGAAATCCTGGTATATCCAATGTTCAAGCCGGTTGCCGGGGTTGAGGAACTTTATAAAATGGCGCAGGGAAATTCGGCTGCAGGGTATTCTCTTTTCAGAGATGAACTATCCATCTCGGGCATTAAGGCATATGAAGGTGAAGGATTCCGGCAGATCCACTGGAAAGCTTCAGCCAGGAGCGGACAGATGGCTGCAAAGAGGTATCAGCCGGTTGTCCAAAAAGGGGTGACACTCTGCCTGTACCTTACGGCTGAAAAAGCCTTTTACTTCCATACGCATATCGAAGAGTTTATTTCATATGCAGCTTATCTCTGCAGATACTTTACCGAAAGAAAAATGCCCTATGAATTGTTTATAAATCTCAATGGACAGAATGAGCCAGTCCATATGTATTTAAATGAAGGTGAGGAGCACTTTGCTGGATGCCTTGAGTCTCTGTCCCTCATCAATGAGGAACGCCGATTGTTAACCAAGGAATATTTCAACGAATATATCCAAACAAAGAGGGCTTCAGATAATATGACGGTTTGGATTGGAGAAAAGGAAGGAAACTTGCAAAAGGGAAGCAGCAAGGTTGTGAATAAAGACGGTGTAATCCAGGAAGGAGAAAAGCGTGTTCTCTCTATTAGCTGATCTTGCGGTACAGTTCATTTCGTTTTTTGTTTTATTTAATACGGATAATGTCCTGTGGTTTGCAGGCATCATAACCGGGTATTACCTTATATCTATTTTTTTGCTTAAAAAAGTGCCGAATCTCGTGTTTTACTGCCTGTTATTCTTGGGAACCTCCTACTTTAGAATGAGGATTCCAACTCTTCCTGAATTTCTTCTTCTGGGTCTCGTCATCATAGTCCACATTTTATATACGAGCAAAACCAGACGAATTGGCATGCATCGTGTAATGGGTGTGCTGGGGGTAGGTGCAGCCGGACTTGCGGGAGTGTATTGCCTCCCATTTATTTTAGGTATCCTCAAAGGTATCCTCCACTTAGCCGCCTTAGGTATAGGATACATGATCGCAAGGCCGCTCGCGTATTTATTCAGTCTCATCCACCTATCCGACCCAAAAGGGGCAGAAGAAAGAATAAAGAAGGTGTTTGGAAGGAAGCCTCCTGAGGTAACGGATTATACAGGCTCCGATGGAAACCAGATCTTTTACTATATTATAGGTATTCTCTTTGCCGCTCTTATTTTATTTATTGTCTATAAAATTGGTAAGAAGAGAAGTATGCTTAAGGGACTCTCTTTAAACATGGGAGATGTGAAGATCCAAGAGTTTGCAGGAACCGGGTTTGTCAAGACTCAGCGGCCTCCTCAGGATCCCATCAGAAAATGTGTGTTTACCTGGGAAAAGAAGCTTAAAGGAACAAAAAGCCGGAATAGCGGAGAATCTTTTGCCCAGTGGATTTCAAGAATCTGTGAAGGAAGCGAAGAGAAAATCGATCAAGAGTTTTTGATAGCAGCCTACAGTACCGTCCGATATCATGAAAAAATGGCCGATCAGGCCATGATAAAGGAATTCAGGCAGGAGATGAAGAAACTCGCTCATTTGAAACAGGCATAACTGCCTTTTCTACAATCATTTTTATATCATCCAATCTAAAAGGAGGACTAAGTTTTGCTAAAGAAATGCTCTTTAAATACCGATAGGCGTGACAGTATGATAGAGATTACCAGGGAAGTAAGGAAGTTTATCCGGGAACAGCGGGTAGAAAGAGGGGCCGTTGTCATTTACTGCCCGCATACAACGGCTGGAATTACCATTAACGAAAATGCTGATCCCGATGTGAAGCAGGATTTGATCCGGCGATATGACGAATTGTACCCATGGACGAACAGTGCAGACCTCCATGAGGAAGGCAACACAGCGGCCCATTTAAAGGCAGTGGCTGTGGGAAGCTCTCAATATGTCATCATTGAGCAGGGGGATTTGCTTCTGGGGGTATGGCAGGGCATCTATTTTTGTGAATGGGACGGCCCAAGAACGAGAAATTATTATATCAAAATATTAAAAGAAGAATAGAGGTTTTGGATGACAGTTTTGATACAGGGAGAGAAAGTTATATTGAGGAGCCTGGAGGAGCTCGATGCCGAGGCACTCTGGAACTTAAAATATTCCGCAGCCAATCCTGAATGGAAGAGGTGGGATGCTCCCTATTGGCCATTGCAGCATGTAGAATTGGCTGCCTTCAGGGAGCAGCTGGCGGAGAGAAGGAAGCTGGACAGTCAGCATTCAGCAGAATCCCAGCTCCTCATCACTGTGGAAGGTAAAATCATCGGTTCTATTGTTTTCTATTGGGAGGATGAAGCCACAAGATGGCTGGAAGTTGGCATCACCATTTTCTCCAGTAAATATTGGAACGGCGGATATGGAACAGAAGCCCTGATATTATTTACAGGATATTTATTCCGCCATCTCCAAATCGAAAGAGTAGGCCTGACAAGCTGGTCTGGCAACAAAGGAATGATTAGATGTGCAGAAAAAGCCGGGATGATTCTGGAAGGCAGGATGCGGAAGTGCCGCTATTTTAACGGCACGTATTATGATTCCCTCCGCATGGGGATTCTTCGGGAAGAATGGGGAAATACCATGGCTGAAAGGAAGATTTAACTGCTGGAAGAAAGAGGAATGCGCGGACCGCCGCCTTGGAGCTTTTCTCCCCATGCCTTGAAAAAAATAAAGGGACAGGTTAGTTCCCGGAAACTTTTCACAGATATAAAAAAAACATAGAAAAAAGCTGTCTGGAAAGGGATTTTCTCCTTTTAATAGACAGCTTTTTTTGGTGAGCAGGCTGGAAAGAGCACTATTACTGAGAAAATCCACTCCAGCAGCAAAGAGAACTACAATGAAGGACGGAGAGCATCGCGTCTGCGCATCTCCTTTTTAATTTCATTCGTCCATACCCCGTCTTCGATATGGTTGGCAATTTCTATAAGTTCTTCTATGTCATTAAAAGAGTATTTCCTTATTCCACTCTGTGATCTTAAAGGGAAGATGAGTTTCCTTTCTTCATAATACCGAATCTGTCTCTCTGATAAACCGGTTAACTCGCTGACGGTTCCTATAGTGATGACTTTCTTATCCTTAAAGGTTGAATCATTCCAGCTCAAATCTTTCACCACCTGTTTAACGTTAGAGAGTTTTCAATATTCCGTATATTAAAAGTTTATAAGGATGTCTTCTATTTATCAATAAAAGAAATAATGCATTTTCATATACAATTCGACAAACTTGCAAAAAAAGTATGTAAGAAATCCTTACATAATTGCTGTACTGGCACATTGTTAAAATTATACTTGAACAAACGTTAACGCGTTTTACAGATTGTAAAAAAGCTCGAAAAAGTATTCAGAATATTTAGAAAAGGTTAGGGGGCCAAGGTTTTATGAAAATGAGGAAGTCCATGTCATTACTTTTGAGCGGGTCGCTCGCGCTCACCATGTTAGCTGCATGCGGGAAAAGCTCGTCCGGTTCTTCAAGTGAAGGATCAAACGGTTCAAAGGTCATTAAGATTGCTACACAAACTCCGCTTTCAGGCGGCAGTGCCACACTTGGCGAGGCCATCAAGCTGGGAGCACAAATGCAGCTTGACGAGCAGAAGGATAAATTTAAGAAGCTAGGATATGAATTGAAGCTTCAGCCCTATGATGATCAGGGGGACCCGAAAAAAGGGGTAGCCAATGCACAGCTGATCGGTGCTGACAAACAGATATACGGAGTAGTTGGCCATTTGAATTCAGGAGTTGCCATTCCATCTTCTGAAATTTATGAAAAATACAAGATTCCAATGGTTTCACCTGCCAACACAGCGACGGAAGTGACGGACCGCAATTTGCAATCGGTAAACAGGATTTGCGGCCGGGATGATTACCAGGGCCCTGCGGGAGCAGAATATGCCACTGGAAAACTTGGAGCAAAAAAGATCTTTGTCATCCAGGATAAAACGGCATATGGTACTGGATTAGCAGATGCCTTTAAAAAGTCTGCAGAAGAAAAAGGGGCAAAAATTGTCGGTTATGAAGGAATCACTGTAGGGGAAAAAGACTTCAACGGAGTCATTAACCAGGTGCTTTCCAAAAAGCCTGACCTTGTATTCTTTGGGGGATTATATTCTGAGGGCGGCCTGATTATCAAGCAGGCAAGGGAAAAAGGGATTGATGTTCCGTTTATGGGCGGAGACGGCCTTGACTCCTCTACCCTTGTTGAAATCGCAGGCAAGTCGGTTAAGAATGTATTTATCACTTCTGTTGCAGGCGATACCGAAGGAACAGAAACCGGTAAGAAATTCGCTGGAAACTATAAGAAGAAATTCAATAAAAACATCGAGTCCTACTCCGTCTATGGATATGATTCCATGGGCGTAGTGTTGAAGGGACTTGAGGATGCGATTAAAGAAAACGGAAAGAAACAGCCTACCCGCGAGCAGGTTATGAAAGCTGTCAGAAATCTAAAGGACTTCCAGGGTGCTGTTACGAAGGTAAGCTTTGACAGCAAGGGAGACAATGATTTTGCAAAGTTCTTCGTGTATAAGTTTGATGATGCAAAATATCCTCCAGTATTTGACGCAGAAATCCCGAAAAAATAAAACGGGGGGGAGGCAGGACATTGGTGCCTGCCTCTTTCACAACAAGATATGAAAGGAGAATATGAATGCTGAACAATATACTCGAATCCATTCCGCAGGTTGCCATCGATGGCTTAACGCTTGGAACAGTGTATGCCGTAATAGCGCTTGGATACACCATGGTTTATGGAATACTGGAGCTGATTAACTTCGCACACGGAGAAATATTTATGACAGGGGCATTCATCGGAACGGCGATGCTGCTCTTACTAACGGGATTTGGCTGGGTTTCCGCGCTTCCTGCCATCGTCCTCTTGATCACAGTGCTGCTTTTAACAGCCCTTTTAACAGGTCTTTTGGGAATGGGGATTGAAAGGGTGGCCTACAGGCCGCTGAGGAATGCGCCTAAGCTGATCCCCTTAATTACAGCAATCGGGATTTCATTTTTGCTTCAGGATCTGGTCCGATTCATAGCGGAGTTGAAAAAGGGAAATTACATAGTTACTGGTCCAAGCCTTTTTACTCACCAAATCAAGATTCATACATCTTCTATTTCTTCTATATTTAATGATGCTTCGATAAAAACCTCATTTATCATTGTATTGGTATCTGCGGTGATCATGATGGTGGTCCTGGACTTTTTTGTTAACAAGACTCGCTGGGGAATGGCAATGAGGGCGGTAGCACAGGATCGGGATACAGCTTCACTCATGTCTGTAAATGTAAATAAAGTGATTTCTCTTACATTCTTCATTGGTTCTGCCTTGGGAGGTGCGACAGGAGTTCTGTTCGCCGTCCAATATGGAACAATCGATCCGTACATCGGCTTTATTTTAGGGCTCAAGGCGTTCACTGCTGCGGTACTTGGCGGGATAGGAAATATCAGGGGAGCCATGCTCGGCGGCCTTCTCCTGGGAGTAATGGAAATGTTTGCATCAGCCAATTTGTCACTCCTGACCGGCGGGGTCTTTGGTGCTGAATATAAGGATGTTTTCGCATTTATTGTCCTTATTGCCGTTCTGATCTTCAAGCCTGAAGGATTGCTGGGTAAACCAGTGGCAGAGAAAGTGTAGGTGGACAGGATGAAGATATGGTTAAGAAAATACTCGGAAAATAAATTATATCAGGGACTATTCCTTCTGTTATTTATTATGGTTACTTCTCTGAGCCTGTATTTGGCCCAGAAGTCTGTTGTGGCATTCCTGCTGCTGCTTACTTCACTTCTGCTTTTATATTATACGAAATTTTCAAATGCCATCAAATGGAGCGCAGGCCTCTTGGTCCTCGTTGTTTTGCTTCCTCTGTCTGCCAGCGGAGGAGATGCCTATGAATCCTATATGGAAGTTGCCACTATGGTAGGGATATATATATCCATGGCCCTGGGCTTGAATATTGTTGTAGGGATGGCTGGTCTCCTTGACCTGGGATTCGTGGCTTTCTTTGCAGTAGGTGCTTATACCTATGGAATATTTGCAACCGGACAAGCAGCAAATTTCATGCCATTCGGGCATTATCCTTTATCGGGGAACAGCTTCTGGGTGTTCATCCTGCTTGGCTGTTTTGCGGCAGCCTTATTTGGAATCATTCTGGGAATCCCGGTATTAAGGGTTAAAGGAGATTATCTGGCCATTGTGACTCTTGGGTTTGGGGAAATTATAAGAATTATCTTCAACAACCTTGATAAGCCTGTGAATATTACAGGAGGGGCGATGGGGATTCCATCCATTACTCCGCCGCGGATATTCGGGATCGATCTGGTCAATGCCAGCCAATTTTATTATGTGGTCCTCGTTATCCTTATCTTTACTATATTTACGGTAAGAAGGTTTGAGCACTCTAAAATCGGCCGTTCCTGGAAAGCTGTCAGGGAAAATGAAATCGCTGCTCAGGCCATGGGAGTACCCCTTGTCCGTACCAAGCTGGTTGCCTTTGCAGTGGGGGCTTCCTTCTCTGGAATGATGGGGGTCGTTTTTGCAGGCAAGCAAACCTTCGTAGACCCGACCAGCTTTACGCTTTTAGAATCCATAACAATTCTAGTCATGGTTATTCTGGGAGGGATGGGCAGTGTGCCAGGTGTTATCCTGGGCGCCGCAGTCATGACGATCTTGAATTTGCAGGTGCTTACAGAATTGACAAACTGGCTGAATGAATTAAGCACTTCCGGTACCTTTGTGATTCCAGATGCGGTTTCTCCAGCTAAAATGCAGCGTCTGCTGTTTGGGGCATTGTTAATCATCTTTGCCCTTTATAGGCCGAAGGGATTGATTCCAGCAAAAAATCCTGTCTATAAGATGGAGGATCTAAGCTCGGGCAATGTGATTCAGCTGACAGAAAAAAAACAGAGTGCAGAAGGTTAAGGAGGCTCGTAGACGTGACGATATTAGAAGTTAAAAACTTAACAAAGACGTTTGGCGGGCTGACCGCGAACCAGGATATTAACATGACTTTTCAACAGGGATCCATAACAGCTGTAATTGGGCCAAATGGGGCCGGGAAGACCACTTTTTTTAATATGATAACAGGTGTGTATCAGCCGACTTCTGGATCTATCTTGTTAAAGGGGGAGAAAATCCAGGGACTGAAGCCTCATGAAGTGTCACGGAAAGGGATATCACGCACCTTTCAGAATATCCGCCTGTTCAGCGAGATGTCTGTTATCGAAAATGTATTGGTTGGCATGCATACACATCTAAGGGCAAATATCTTCGGCATCCTGTTAAATCTTCCCAAAGTAAGAAGGGAAGAAAGAGAAGCTGAAAAAAAAGCCTATAAACTTCTTCAATATGTGGGCCTTGAATCGCTTTTAAATGAAAAAGCTGCAAATTTGAGCTATGGAGCCCAAAGAAGGCTGGAAATTGCACGTGCGCTCGCCGCAAAGCCGGATATTATACTTCTTGACGAACCAGCTGCAGGAATGAACCCTAAGGAAACACGAGAGCTGACCGCATTGATCCAGGATATGAGAGAGACGTTCGGCCTGACCATCATTCTTATTGAACATGATATGAAGCTCGTCATGGAAATATCCGAGGAAATCTTCGTCTTGGATCACGGAGTTAAAATCGCAGAAGGACTTCCAGAGGAAATCCGCAGCAATCCCAAAGTCATTGAAGCTTACCTGGGATCTGGGGCAGTCCATGCCGGATAGAAAGGAGTTCCCAACATATGCTGGCATTAAATAATATTGAAACCTTTTATGGAGGTATACAAGCTTTAAAAGGCATTACTCTAAATGTTGAAAAAGGAGAAATTGTCACCCTGATTGGAAGCAATGGAGCTGGAAAATCCACCGCCCTGAAATCCATCAGCGGGCTTGTGAAGGCTGCAAAAGGCAGTATCATATATAAAAATGAAGATATTACCAAAAAGCCTCCGCACGATACGGCACTGTCCGGTATCGCCCATGTTCCTGAAGGAAGAAGGATTTTCCCCAAATTGTCCGTAAAGGAAAATTTGCTGATGGGGGCATTCTCGGTTAAGGATAAAAGGGAAATTGATGAGCGCATGTCCAAGGTATTTCAGTATTTTCCAAAAATCAAGGAACGCCTGGATCAAAAAGGCGGGACAATGAGCGGCGGTGAACAGCAGATGCTCGCCATTGGCCGGGCCATGATGATGAAGCCGGAGCTGCTTATGCTGGACGAACCTTCGATGGGACTTGCTCCTATCATTGTTGAACAGATATTCGAAATTATTAAGGAACTGAATCAAGCAGGCATTACCATCCTGCTGGTCGAGCAGAATGCCTATCAAGCACTCCAAATTGCGGATAGAGGCTATGTAATCCAGACGGGTTCCATTAAACTGGAAGGCTTAGGGAAGGATTTAATAAAAAATAATGAAGTAAGAGAAGCCTATCTGGCTTAATGTCATAACGAGAAGTTTAGGGGGATGCCGTTTTCAGTATCCTCCTTTTCCTATTTTTCTTGAGGGTGTGTTTAAATCTATTGAATAACCTCCCATATTTCCTTAGGATTGAGTTCATAAATCCCATTTTCCCTGTGCATAATACCTGTAATGATAAATTCCCTCCTGATGGTGGCATAATCTTCATGAAAGGTTTTTATAGATTCATTCACCTCTTTTTCTGAATACTTTACCCCTAGCACAAACTTTCCAGCCAAAAAATAGAGGACCCAGAGTTTCTTTTTCCTTTGGGAAGGAAGGTTTTTCAGCCTGCCATCTGCAGTAAAAAAATGTTTGATTCTTGCTTCCAGAGAGTTTTTTTCTTCTTCCATAGTATTAATCCCGCCTTTCAATATTGTCGATGTAATAGAATTAGCATAATGCATTAGAACAGATTCTTTTATATAGAAGTAAATGCAGTTTTTTTCTTTCTTCTCAGTTAGAAGATTTATGTCTCTAAGTTTTTTGATGTGGTGGGTGACAGTAGGCGGCGTAAGGCCTAAAGCATCCGCTATTTCCAAGCCGTTTTTAGGACCGCTTGAAAGCATAGCTAAGATCCTGACACGGTTTGGATCGGAGAGAGCCCTATTAAACTGGACCAATTTATTAAGCTGCATGAAAAATTCCCCTTTAGTTTGATGACTATCTAATTTGACAATAGTCTAATTATTATGAAAACACAAGTCATTCCTTTGTATTTCGATATTATTTTGTTAAGGTAGAGATACGGGAAAATGGAAGGCGGGAAATTGAATGGCAGATACCCATGTATTTACAAAGAAAGAAGAATTATTGAATGCAATCACTCATGGAATAGGTGTACTGCTGAGTCTTGCAGCATTGGTGTTTTTAATTATTGATTCTGCGGCGAAGGGAACGGTTTGGCATTTAGTCTCGTTTATTGTTTTTGGCGTAACCATGGTGCTGCTCTATGTTTCGTCCACCCTGGTACACAGCTTTCCTGCAGGCAGGGCAAAAGATCTTTTTGAAATATTTGACCACTCGGCCATCTATTTGTTTATAGCTGGAACATATACACCTTTCACATTAATTGTAATTAAAGGGCCGATGGGCTGGTCGCTTCTCAGCATCGTTTGGGGAATCGCCGTTGTTGGAGTAGTATTTAAGACGTTCTTTGTTAAGAAATTCTTATTTATCTCAACCATATTATACATCGTCATGGGCTGGCTGATAGTCGTTGCCTGGGGTCCTCTTACAGCTGCTCTGCCGGCTGAAGGAATACAGCTTCTTGCAGGCGGCGGAATTTTATATACATTCGGGGCGGTATTCTATGTATGGAGAGGCTTTCCTTTCCATCACGCAGTCTGGCATCTTTTTGTACTTGGTGGAACGGCTGCCCATTTCTTTGCAGTTCTATATTACGTGCTTCCGATTGGACGCTGAAATCAGCAGACTTGTGTCACCTAATTATATTTTATCTGGAGCAATCATTCGCTAATATTTCATAATTTTCAATAAATCACCTTTTGCCAGAAGCCACAAAAAAACCAGTTCTGTATGAACTGGTTTTTTTATTGTACATATTCTACTAACTAAAACGACTTACTGCTATATCTAAAACTTTTTTGTTTTATCCATTCAACTACGACTCTTATAGTACACGCTGAATCATCATGTGAATTTTACTGATTATATATTACAAACAAAATATCAATTGTTAGTTGGATTTACCAGCGTCATACTTTTCCTTTTTACCTAGCTCTTACAAAAAAGCAAAAGGTCATATCATCTATTGATCTGTTTTAATAGGGGCCTGAAGGCTGATAAACTTTAACATCGCGGGCATAATAATTAAAACGGCAATTAATCTAAGGGACTGGACGGTAACCACAAAAGTAGAGTCAGCATTGAGGGCCATAGAAGTGGATGCCATTTCTGCTATCCCGCCAGGAGCAAAAGCTAAGATGCAGGTAACCAATGGTATTTGAGTTATCTTTGAAATCCATATAGAACAGCTGCCCATGATTGTAACCATTAAGAACGAAGTTGCCAGCCCGCCATAAATAATCCTTCCTAAGCCCCTGAACATTTCCTTTTTTACCTGAAAGCCGATACTGGCTCCGATCATAACCTGTGCCAGGATGACTATAATATGCGGCCAGAAAGGGGAGGCGTCATTCATATAAAAATAAGTAATAAATAATTGGGATATTGACGCTCCGATCATGCTTCCGACGAGCCAGGGAGCAGGCAATTTTAATCTTTTTCCCATTTCAACTCCTATAATTGAACCTATAATTAACAGAAAGGTCCATAGCAAGGGAAAAAATTCAAGATATGAATGATTACTACCCGGCAGGTTTATATGTAGTTGATTATTCACTTTTCCTGCAATAAAAGGAACGGTTCCAATAACAAATAAAATCCTGATGGTCTGGATTAAGCTTACAACTAGAGCATTAGCGCCAGCCTCTTCAGCTATTGCTGGCATCGCGGACATTCCCCCGGGTGTCGTTCCAAAGAGGCAGGTAATCATACTTGCTTTGCTGAAGTGCCACAGCATCATTCCAGAGAGTAGTGCCACAGCAATCGACATCAGTAACATTAAGGAAATGAGGATGAAGTGATCCTCAAAAATATTTAAACTGGAAAAATGAAGGTTTTGTCCCAATTGTATACCCAAAATAGCTTGTCCGATTTGCCTCCAATAGGGGTGTATGCCTTTGTTTGTCCTGGAAGCCTTTCCTCCAGGTTTCAAAAAAAGCGAAATTATGCTTGCTGTAAACAAACTTCCCAACAGCCAGGCTATAGATATTCCTGTAGTGTATAAAAGAAGGCCTCCTAAAGAAGTAATGGTTAATAAAGGAACATTCTGAAGCATTAGCTTAAGGTTTTGCATTAAAATTCTCCTGATCTAACAAATTTTTGGTTCTTTCTTTGTTATAAGAATTGAAGATTGTAGTATATTCTCCAATATTTTTATTTTATATTCCTCTTCAGTCTGCAGTTGATATACTTGGATGGTCTCTGGAAAAGCAAGGAGACACCTTTGTTGTAATTAGTAAATAATAGGTAAGAGTGGAATTAGAGCTTGCTCTACGGCCAGCAATGAATATTTGATTTGAATGAAGTAAAGGTTGGAGTTTTAGGAACTAATGGCCAGCTTTCAGTTTTGAAAAGGAATGAATGATTGACAAAAGGGTTATAAGTAATTACTTTTAAAATTCGGCTGCCATTTTGGTGGTTCGCTGTTATCTGCCTGAAGGCTCTCTATTCCAGCATGAATAAATATTCATTCCTCCATAAAAAATATCCAGAAAATCCAGTTAAATTTCTGCTTTATTTTTCCATTGTAAAAAAATACAATGAAAGGAGACGGATAAAAGGGGGAAGTAAAGGATGGAAGCAAGTGTTGAAAAAGTATTTACCTCGAAGATTGTGGAGGAAGGTGCGGAATTATTCAAAGGTGAAATCTCGAGTCTTAAAAAAATCGGAGACTTTGAAAATTATATCTATGAAGTGGAGGTACATGGGATACCGCGGATCATCAGGTTTGTACACTCCTCCCATAGAAACCTTGAGCTGATCCGGGCGGAAGTGGACTGGGTGGGTTTTTTGGCTGAGAAGGGGGCTTCTGTCTATACTCATTTTCTCTCAATTCATCAAAACTTCGTAGAAATACTGCCTGCAGAGGATGGCACCTGCTTTTATGCAAGCTGTTTTGAAAAGTTATCCGGCAAGTCGATCAGCTGGGAGGATATTGAACAAGACAGCCATATCGCTTACGCATGGGGAAAGGGGATCGGACAATTAAACCGTCTCACAAAGATTTATGAAAGTGATAAAGAAATGAAGCGGCCGCATTGGGAAGAAGAGGAGCTGCTTAGAATCGAACTATTCAAACCTGATATTGAGCCTGATTTGCTCAGTTATAGAGAAGAAATGATAGCTGAATTAAAGTCCCTTCCAAAAAACACAGATACATATGGTTTGATTCATTCGGATCTTCATACAGGTAACTTTTTATATGAGGGAGGAAGGATCAATATTTTTGATTTTGACGATTGCTCTTTTCACTGGTTTGCCAGCGACATCGCAATGCCCATATATTATTTGATCATGCAGCGGGATTTTTCAACAAAGGATAACAGGAGCGGTTTCCTGCGGGCCTTTCTGGCACACTTTCTGAGTGGATATCAGTCCGAAAACACACTTCCTAAAGATTTGCTCAAGAATATTCCATTGTTTTTCCGGCTGAGAGACATTACCCTTCTATCGGTATTATATAAAAAATTTGATCACCTAAACATGAGCAATCAGCAGAAGACTTTTTTGGACGCTGTAGAAAACCGGGTTAAAAGCAGGAAAACCCTGCTTCATTCTATAGAGATGTATGTATAACAAAATCAGCTGCTTTATAAGGCTCCTAATAAGGGGTCTTTTTCCGTTCCTTTCATGATCTTCCTTATTAAGTGTTTTTCTCTATCATTTTACAGGTTTGCAATGTTAAGATTCCGGGGTAAAGTAGAAAACGTCTTGAAGGATTTAGGCCGTTTCAAGAGCTTCCTTTCTCGCTGGATGTTTAAGCAGGGAGTAAAGGGAGAGAATGAAAATACAGCCTTTAAATAGGAAAATCGAGTTAAAAGATAAGGAGAATGAATATGTATCAGGATTTGAAGAATAAGGTGGCCATTGTAACCGGTGCTTCAAAGGGAATCGGGAAAGCCATTGCGGAACGTCTGGCTGATGAAGGAGTCAAAGTGGTGGTGAATTATCACTCTGAAAGCAGCGAATTAAATGAATTTATAGAGGAGTTGAAATCCCGCGGGGACAGTGTGGTCGCTGTCCAAGGCGATGTTACCAAGGAAGAGGACGTGAAAAAGCTGGTTGCCGCCGCCGTTGACCATTTTGGCTCCCTTGATATCATGGTGAATAATGCCGGGATAGAAAATGAAGTTCCTTCTAAAGACCTTTCCCTGGAAGATTGGAATAAGGTTATCAATGTAAATCTGACAGGCATGTTTTTGGGGAGCAGGGAAGCTATAAGATATATGTCAGAAAATGATATAAAAGGTTCAATAATCAATCTGGCATCTGTACATGACAAGATTCCATGGCCACACTTTGTTCACTATGCAGCAAGTAAGGGCGGAGTGAAGATGATGACGGAAACCCTGGCTTTAGAGTATGCCCCACAAAGAATCAGGGTCAATAATATTTCCCCGGGTGCCATTGATACTCCTATCAATGCGGAGAAGCTCTCTGATCCGGTCAAAAAGGAAGAGGTTATAAAGCTAATCCCGATGGGGTATATCGGGAAACCTGAGGAAGTTGCGGCATGTGCTGCATGGCTGGCTTCCTCAGAATCTAGTTATGTAACAGGAATTTCACTTTACGTAGATGGAGGCATGACAAAATATCCGGGCTTTCAGGCTGGTAAAGGCTAAATTTAAAGATTTTTCGCTGTAGCTGTATAGCTGCGGCTTTTTTTATGCATTTTTTTCCAATTAGGGGTATTCACCCTCCAGAAAAAGGAATAAAATAGTAGTTAGGTTCTTTTCCGGGGGACTGTGCTGACAGCTATTCAAGAGAATAATTCCTATATGGTCTCTGAAACTACTATCATATCAATCGCAGCGAAACGACCAGAACCCTTGAGAAACCGTAAAATGGATCATCTAGAGGAGAATGTATGTTGACTAAAAAAGCTTATTTTTTTCCCATTCTTATTTTACTTGTTTTGCTGGTTTTGCTCTTCATCGAGAACTTGCGCCAAGAATTAAAACTGCCAAGTCCTGGCTGGAGCCGCTCTTACAATTTAAATGAAAAAGCTGTTTATCCTGTTAAGCCCTATGTCCGAGATTCGAGTATATATTTTGCTGGAGACTCTTCGGTCACAAAAGTCGAATGTGGCGATACTCTCAAATGCACTAAAAATAAGATATCCGGGATTTCACTTTCGGGAAATTCTGAGTTTTGGGCGAAGGATCAAAAAGTCATATATCAAGACAATGATTCACTTTATGTCTTCGATGGAAAAAAGGCAGAGGAAAAAGAAAAAGGCATTACAAGTGCAAGAATAGAGAAGGATTGGATTGTTTTTTGGAAGGAAAATGAACTTTATGTCTTTGATCCAGTGAAAGAAACATCTAAGCTTGTAAAGAAATTCAATCAAAACATCATGGACACAGCCATTGAAGAACATTCCTTTATGACGGCGTCGGTCGACAGCGGCAAATTCCAGTTCAACTATTTTGAAAAACAGGGGAAAGGGTACAAAAGTACTTCTCTTCCGCTGGTTTCCTTAGTAAATAATGAGAGTCTGGAAGGGTTGAATTATTTCCGTTCAGGAAGTGAATTGCACATCCTCTTGAATACGATGAGGATGTCACAGGGAAATAAGAATTATGATTTATATGAAATGGTTATGAACCCAGCTGATATGAAAGCGCCGGTCCAGATGAAAAAGATTGAGCTGCGGGATGCCAAGACTGATGAAGCCTACCCCAATCCCAGAAATATAAACTTCCGACAAACCGGGAAGGGTGAAAACATCCTTTTCTCAGAGTATGGGAGAAGAACTTCAAAAAACGAAGGCTACAATTTATATGAAGCGGTTAAGAAAAACGGCAAATGGGAAGCTGAGAGAATCAGCACAACCAGAGATCTGCCGGTGAATTCCTCTTGGCTGGGAAATGACCTCGCTGTCTGGACGGCATTTTCCGGCAAAGAATATACCCTGCATGCAGCATCAACCCTTCCAATGGCCATCGAAAAAAGCAGGCAGGTTTCTAAGGAAGATCTGAAATATGCCGCTTCTAATACGGTGACCGTATTATTTGGAAGCTTTATCTTTCTGTTGTTTGCAATGATGTGGGTGATTCTTCCCACAATTTATTTCGCCGTGCTTTTCTTTTCCAAAGGAAACTTATTTGAAGACGAATCAAAGCAATGGATTGTTCTGGTTCCAGCCGTTCTTCTGACAGTCTCACAGCTTTATACCTTCAATACCAGCTTCCGAGCAGAGAATTTTGTGGTCGCTCCGGGATATTTGACCTTCCCTGGCAGCTTTATAATTTGGCCTATATTGATCGCCTTGCTTTCATGGGGGATATTGAAGCTTAGTAAAATAAACGATGTGAACCCGCCGGGGAAATTTTTCTATTTCGCTGTCATGGATGTTTTGTTTTTGATGTTTTTATTAGGGCCATATATTCTTTAAGTATCAGACCAGCCTCTATGGGGAGTTTCCCCTTATGGGCTGGTTTTTCTTTTCGCTATTTGGTTGAATTTACTAAGTCCTGGATAATGGCCTATACACCTGCAGGGGCAAATACATATTTTAAAACTGTAAAAAGATAAAAAATGAGGAGGAGCTTTATTTTGAATCAGCACTTACTTGACCATGAGATTAATGAAAACGACCAGCGTTTTGGAAGGCCAGGTTTTGGCTTTGGAAGGCCAGGTTTTGGTTTTGGAAGGCCGGGCTTTGGCTTTGGAGGTTTTGGAAGGCCAGGTTTTGGCTTTGGAGGTTTTGGGAGACCAGGCTTCGGGTTCGGACGCCCGTGGGGCTGGGGCGGCTGGGGCTTTGGGCGCCCATGGGGCTGGGGAGGAGGCTGGGGCTGGGGTCTTGGTGCGGGACTTCTAGGCGGTCTTGCCCTGGGCTCGCTTGCTTATCCTTGGTATGGTTATGGTGGATATGGTTATCCGTATTATGGCTATGGATATGGCTATCCTGGTTTCGGATACCCATACTAATCTAATCCATTGTCCATTTAGCCAAAAGCAAGGGATTTGGAATGAAAGTTCATTCCAAATCCTTTTTTTGGTTTGCTATCCCGAGATTAACGGCATCTGCTTCACGATCTTGAATGG
Organism: Peribacillus kribbensis DSM 17871; assembly: GCF_000430765.1. Taxonomy (GTDB): domain Bacteria; phylum Bacillota; class Bacilli; order Bacillales; family DSM-1321; genus Paraperibacillus; species Paraperibacillus kribbensis. Next base: position 308,772 of record NZ_KE387240.1, read on the forward strand.
AATAAAAAAACTGCAGGCAAACTCCGTTTTTTCACAAAGAGCCTGCCTGCAGTATGAACCGGCCGCTGGGCACAGTTTTTTATAATCAGCTGTACATTTCCTTGACTTGTTTTTGCAGATCCCCGTTTTCAAGATATTCATCATATGTCATCTGCTTATCGATTATGCCTTTAGGTGTAATCTCAATGATGCGGTTGGCAATAGTCTGAATGAACTGATGGTCATGAGAAGAGAAGACAAGAGATCCTTTAAAATTGATCAATCCGTTGTTCAATGCCGTAATGGACTCCAAATCAAGGTGGTTGGTAGGTTCATCCAGAAGCAGGACATTGGAGCCGCTCAGCATCATTTTGGATAACATGCAGCGGACCTTTTCTCCTCCTGACAGCACTCCTGGTTTTTTCAGCACTTCTTCACCTGAGAACAGCATTCTTCCCAAGAAACCTCGCAGGAAGCTTTCGCTCTGATCGTTCGGTGAGAACTGGCGGAGCCATTCTACAAGAGTCGGCTCATTGCCTTCAAAGTATTCCGAGTTATCTTTAGGGAAGTAGGCCTGGGAGGTAGTAACTCCCCATTTGAACGTCCCGCTGTCTGCTTCCATTTCGCCGGTAAGGATTTTGAAGAGAGCCGTCTTTGCAATCTCATCTGTTCCCACAAGAGCGATTTTATCTCCTTTATTCATGATAAAGGAAATATTGTCCAGTACTTTCACGCCGTCAATGGTTTTTGTCAGTCCTTCAACTCTAAGGAGATCGTTGCCGATTTCTCTTTCAGGAGTGAAGTGAATATACGGATAGCGCCTTGAAGAAGGCCTGATATCATCAAGTGAAATCTTATCGAGCAGCTTCTTCCTTGAGGTTGCCTGCTTGGACTTTGAGGCATTGGCACTGAAACGGGCAATGAATGCCTGAAGCTCTTTGATTTTTTCTTCTTTCTTTTGGTTGGATTCCTGTGTCAGCTTTGAAGCAAGCTGGCTGGACTCATACCAGAAATCGTAGTTCCCGACATAGATCTGGATTTTGGAAAAGTCTAAATCGGCAATGTGCGTGCAGACTTTATTCAGGAAATGCCTGTCGTGGGACACGACGATTACGGTGTTCTCAAAATTGATCAAGAACTCCTCCAGCCATTGAATCGCTTTGATATCAAGGTGGTTCGTCGGCTCATCCAGCAGCAGGACATCCGGCTGGCCAAAAAGGGCCTGGGCAAGAAGGACCTTCACTTTGTCTCCCCCGGTCAGCTCAGCCATCTTCTTTGTATGAAGCTCCTCGGGAATTCCAAGGCCTTTTAGAAGGATGGCAGCTTCTGATTCAGCTTCCCATCCGTTAAGCTCTGCAAATTCTCCTTCAAGCTCTGCAGCCCGGATGCCGTCTTCATCAGTGAAATCAGCTTTCATATAGATCGCATCTTTTTCCTGCATAATCTCGTACAGCCTCTGATGGCCGCGGATCACTACAGACAGAACCTCTTCATTTTCATACTCAAAATGGTTTTGTTTAAGAACAGCCAGCCGTTCTCCAGGGCCAAGGTGAATGTCACCAGTCTGCGCCTCGATTTCGCCGGATAAAATTTTTAGGAAAGTGGATTTTCCGGCACCGTTTGCACCGATTAAACCATAGCAGTTTCCGGGAGTGAACTTTATATTAACATCTTCAAAAAGCTTGCGGTCTCCATAACGCAAGCCGACATTATTAACAGTGATCATTTATGTGGATACCTCCAAAAAGACAATATCACTCATTATATCATGTTTTCGGATAAGAATAAATTAAGGCTGGAGATTTTTAATCGCAATTTCCTCTTCCTGAAACCCGCCGTCTGCCGGCCGGACATAATAAGCCTTTGCATCTGGCCTTGAACTAACCGCTGCATGGAGGTCTGTCCCGATGAAGTGAAGGGCTGCTCCGTCATCCGCAGCATATCCAGGGGACAGCACTTGGTCTTTTATCATCCTTGTATAAACGGGACGCCTGTCTTTTTCTCCATCATAATGGGGGCAGTTGCTGCCGGGCAGGAAACCCAATGCTTTAATGTCTGTCAGGTCACCGTAAGAATCAGTTACACCTTCTTCAAACCAGCAAATCGACCCTGCGCTGATGCCGGATAAGATGATGCCCTCATTCCATGCTTTATAAAGGATTTTGTCCAAACCCCATTCTTTCCATAAAGCCACTAAATTCTTGGTGCTTCCCCCTCCCACAAAAATGATATCTTTGTCCATGACATAGCTTTCTAGATCACCGGACGGCGGCTTGAATAAGGAAAGGTGGGAAGGGATGCAGTCGAAGGCATTATAGGCCTGATAAAAACGCTCTATATAACTCTCTGCATCGCCGCTCGCGGTACCGACAAAGCAGATTTTCGGCGTCTTCTTTGAGCATTGGTTCAGGATATAGGTATCGAGGGCTGGATTTTCCGGTTCCATCGAAAACCCTCCTCCTCCTAATGCGATAATTTGTTTCAGCATCCAGATTCCTCCCTTATGAATTTAGAATATTTTCAATTATACCTCTATTTCGAAATGTTTACAGAAAAGAATTGCACGGAGCTTTTTTTTCTGATACTATTAATTTCCGCCATTTCACCGTTACATCAATAAAGTTCCTTTCTCCGCATGCGGGAAACACACCTGAAGGGAGAAAAATGAAAAATGGAGCAGCATCCGGATTTTCAAAAAGAACTTCAACGCCTCGACTTTACAAAAAGATATATGGATGTAGTCATTGAAACCGCCCAAACCAGCAAAGATCAGTTTAAAAAGAATATGGAAAAAGTGTTCGGGGATGCCGACTGGCTTGAGGCCGGCGGATATTCCGAAATTCTTACCAATGCAAGCTTTTTTGATATGTCCCTGACTGAGCTCGAAAGCCTGAGGAGAGCAAAAACAAAGCCGTATTTTGCCAGAGTGGACTTTACAAGAGAAGGACACCCACTAGCCGAGGTCTTATACTTTGGGAAGACCTCTCTTTATCAGCGGGAAAATCAGGAACAGATTATCGTTGACTGGAGATCTCCGATTGCCAATTTATATTATGAAGGCAGAATAGGCGATGTCAGCTACCAGGCTGAAGGAGAGGAGTTTTCTGGACATATTTCTCTTAAAAGGCAGCTGATGATTGAGGAAGGCCTGCTTGAGGATATAAGGGATATCGACTTGACGACCACAGATGAGCTCCTGCAGGAATCTTTGGCAAAAAGCTCAAGCAACAGGCTTACAGAGATTGTCGCTACCATTCAGGAAGAACAAAACCGCATTATAAGAGCAGACTTGAATAAGCCGATCATTGTACAGGGAGCGGCCGGGAGCGGAAAGACTACCATCGCACTTCATAGAATCTCCTATTTCATCTACCATTACAGAGATCAATTTGACCCTAGGAATATGATGATCATTGCACCAAGCCGATTATTTATCGACTACATATCTGAAGCCCTTCCTGAGCTCGGAGTTGAAAAAGTAAAACAGTTCACCTTCGCCGAGTACGTTCAGAGGGCGATTGGAAAAAAACTCAAAATGAAAGCCGATGATAAGCTTGTCCGCCTTCTTGAGCTTGAAGGCGAGAATGTTCAGAAAGAAGCCTTTATCGCAGGGGTAAAAGGTTCTCCGCTATACAAAAAAATTCTCGACGCCTATTTACTGGATATTTTTAAAGGATTTAATACGAAATCCGATTTTTATGTGGATAAATATCGAATTTATTCGGCGAAGAAGTTTAATTACCTCTTAAACAAAGAGTATTGGTATCTGCCATTATACAGCAGGCTGGATAAATTAAAGAATCTGCTTCAAAATCAGGTCCGTGCGAATAAAAAACACATGATAGAAGGAATTGAAAAATTCTATGATGACCGGCTGGAAAGAGCACTATACAGCAGGCTTGACTCTGAGAGGCGGAAAGAACTTGTTTCAAATGCCCTCGATAAAAAGCAAACGCGCCTGCTTGAAATCCAGAACAGCATTAAAACCTCTTTAAAGGAGTATATGAAGCAGTTTGAAAAGAAAGGCACGCTGCAGTACTATCATGCTTTATTTGAGAAGCCTGAAATCCTCTCCTCATACAGCGGCGGAGAGATTTCCTTACAGCAGGCAGAAATGATCTGCAGTTATAATCAGGCTCTATTTTCGAAAAAAACACATGAGCTCGAAGATTTGGGGGCCATCTTATATCTCCATTCCAAGCTATATGGAGTGGAAAAGGAAGAACGGGCGAAGAACATTGTCATTGATGAAGCCCAGGATTACAGCTTTATGCAGCTGCTGTCACTTAAAACAGCAAATGATACCGATATGTTCACCCTTGTCGGCGATCTTGCACAGGGAATCCATTCATACCGGGGGCTTGACTCCTGGCAGACGATACAGAAAAAGGTGTTTCCGCGTGCTATATACTCAGAGCTTCAAAAAAGCTATCGAACCACGGTAGAGATCATGAATGAGGCAAATAGACTGCTTGAACTTCTTCCATATTCTTTTCCTCAGGTCGAGCCTGTCGTCAGGCATGGGGAACTTCCTGAATATCAAGAGGTCTTAAATGAAAATGAATACAGAGATAAAATAACAGAAAAACTTACACAGCTTAAAGAAGAAGGCTATAAAACATTTGCACTCATCTGCAAAACCATGAAGGACAGTAAAAAGCTGTACAGCCTTTTGAAAGACGGAGAACATGCGGTTAAACTTCTGGAAGAGCAGGAATCCATTCCAAAGGACCAGGCCGTAATCCTGCCTTCGTATTTATCAAAGGGATTAGAATTTGATGCGGTCCTGGCAGTCTCGATTGATGAAGTATTCAACAAGGAAAATGATCTGGATGTTAAACTATTATATGTAACCATGACGAGGCCACTCCACCGCCTCTACTTTTTTGGAAGCAGCAGAGAAAGCTTTTTATTGAAGGAAGGGTAAATCCTCCCATTTCCTGTTTGACAATTTTTTAACAATTATATATCCTAATACATATAGTAAAGGGTACTATAATTATATAACCTTATTTCTGATAAAAAGGGGTTTGTTTTATGTCTGGTGTCGTTCTTAACTAACCGTAATTTAATACGGGTATTCAAGATTTCAACCCAATGCCGGGTTTCTTTCATTATGTCTTGAATGCAAGTTAAGAATAATGCCAGTGGCACAAGCCTTTCGTGAAAAGCTATGTCCAAGGACATAGCTTTTTTTGATATATGGAGACAGATTTTAAGCACCCAAAAAGTGCACCCTAATAAAAATCCAGTCTACCCTCTTATCAGGCGAAAGGAATAAGTTTAACACTTAAGCCGCAATGAACATTGTTCATTGCGGCTTTTTTGTTACGAATGCGGAAAGCGGTGCCTTCAAATCAAAACCTATTTTGAGAACTATGAATCAGAATATTTGGTTCAAAGACAACTTGTTAGAAGGCAGAGACCCGACAAGCATAAGACGGGGTGGCTGTGGGAAGCGCTTTTCTTCCCATAGACGGTCCGGCTTATGACTCGAGGGTCTCAGCTTGCAGCTGGAAGCCGCCTAAAGCGGAGAACGGTGCTTTTCAAATTAAATTAATTTAAGCACTATGATCTGCAATCTCATCGAGATTACAAACTTGTTGAAAAGTAGACACCTGAAAGGCATAAGACGGGCGGCAGCGAAAGGCCGTTGTTGCCTTTTGATGGCGAATGGCTTATGACTCGAGGATGTCAGTTCGGAGCTGGAAGCCGACTAATGCGGGAAGCTTGCCTTCCAATCATCCACCTTTATTTAATATCTAAAACATAAAAGGAGAATCCAAAATGAATGAAAAGACTTTTGATCTTTTAGGCTTTACCAGGATTAAAGAAGAAGCAGCCCAATATGCCATGTCAGAGGAGGCTAAAGAGAAGGTACGGAGACTGGTTCCTTCCTATAATAAAAAACAGATTGAGGCATGGCTTCAGGAAATTACCGAAGGAGTGGCGATTCTTGAGAAAAGCTCCAGTGTGCCCCTTACTTCCATGGGAGGAATATACCGTCTTCTCGAAGGCCTCAATAAGGGAGTTTCACTGCGAGAGGATCAACTGTCAAAGTTATATGACTTTCTGGACAGCTGTGAGAAGTTGAAGCGGTTTATGAAGGGTAAACAGTTTTTAGCACCGCGGGTGGCTTCCTACTCGGAGGCGATAGAGGATATTTCAGATCTGGCCAAAGAGATTCAGCGCTGCATCAGGAACGGGCGGGTCGATGATCATGCAAGCAGGGCCCTGACCAAAGTCAGAAGGCTGATTGCTGCCCAGCAGGAAAAGATTAAAGAGAAATTGCTGTCCATAGTCCGTTCCAATAAGTATAAAACCTATCTTCAGGATCAGAATGTCAGCGAAAGGAACGGAAGGTACGTAATTTCAGTCAAAAGGGAGTATCGAAATAAGATAAAGGGAGAGGTACTGGATACAAGTGCCTCCGGATCAACCGTTTTTATGGAACCATCTGATCTTCAATATCTTCAGGAAGAATGGTCCATCTTAAAAAGCCAGGAAGAAGTAGAAGTAGAGGAAATCCTGCAAGTGTTGACTGGCCTTGTGGAAAGGCATGAAAGAGAAATCATTCAGGCAGCTGAAACGATGATCCACTATGACGTTTTATTTGCAAAAGCTCGCTACAGCAGGGCAATTTCAGGAAATGAAGTTATGGTGAGCGAAGAGAAATGGATCTTCCTGAAGCAGGCAACACATCCTCTGATTGGGCCGGATGCCGTGCCTTTGGATATTGAGCTTGGCAGGGGGACGAATGTTCTTGTCATTACAGGGCCGAACACGGGAGGGAAAACGGTAGCTCTAAAAACAGTGGGACTGCTCACCTTAATGGCTCAAAGCGGGTTTCATGTTCCAGCAGTCAGCAGCAGCGTTCTGCCCATTTTCCATAAGGTACTGATCGATATCGGAGATGGCCAGAGCATTGAACAATCCCTGAGCACATTCAGCTCTCATATTAAAAGTGTCATTGAAATCTTAAAAGAAGCAAATGATAGAAGTCTGGTTCTAATGGATGAACTGGGATCAGGAACAGATCCCGGAGAAGGGATGGGCCTTGCGGCAATGATCTTAAATCAGCTTCACTCAAAAGGAGCCTATGTGATCGCAACCACACATTACAGCGAAATTAAAGATACTGCCTATAAGCAGGAGGGCTTTATAAATGGATCGATGGAATTTGATCTTGATACATTGAAGCCGACATATCGGCTGTTGATCGGACAGGGAGGGGAAAGCCAGGCATTTACCATTGCTCTTAAGCTCGGGATGCATCCTAAGCTGATAGAGATGGCTCATAAAATTACGTATAAAGATGAAAAAAAATACAGCGTGGAAGCCCCGGATGACAGACTGAAGAAGGACTGGGAAAAGCAGATTGCCGTTAACAAGCATCGAGGAAAGGAGCTGCAGCAAAAGGCATTAGGCCATGCAACCCACTATGAAATGGGTGACAACGTGTTAATCGTATCCACAGGAGAGTATGGGATAGTCTGCAAAGGCCCGGATTCTCTGGGGAATTATACGATTCAGGTAAAAGGAGAAAAAAGGAGCGTAAACCATAAACGGATCAAGCTATATATTAAATCGGAGGAGCTATATCCAGAGGATTACGATTTCAGAATCATTTTTGATTCAAAGGAAAATCGGAAAGCGGAGCAGCTTATGGAAAAGAAGCATGTTGAGGGCCTGATAATTAATAGAGAACTAGGAAAATAGTGGGAATAATGTCCAAAAAGGTAAATAATTAGCCCTGTTTTTTGCCAGTTATTGTCGATTTTGTTTGAATTTTAACTATAGAATGACTATACTTTACCATAGTTATTTACGATTTGTATTTGTTTCAAACAGCATAGCTGCCAATGCTTTGGCACCCATGCTGTTTTTTTTACAAATTAACTAAGGATAAATGAATGACAGCCGTTTAAAGGGGAGCGCCATGAATCTGGAAAAATATCAACATGCCTTGTTTAAAAATATGAAAGCTCAGCTCGTCTCATGGTTTGAAGAGGAGCGGGGAAATGAAATACCCTCGGAAGAAGTTTATCGATTTCTTCATTCCATCAAAGGGACCGCAGGAACACTTGAGCTGGAAAAGCTTGCCCTTACAGCAGGCAGCCTGATGGATAAAATCGAAGGAAGAAAAAAATCATGGACCACAAATGAGTTAAGGGAATTTTTATTTGAGCTCTTAGGAAGAACCTATGAAACCGAGTATTCGGTAGAAGAAGATTTAGAGCCTGTTCTTCAGAAAGAAAACATTCCTCTTGTCTATCTTATCGATAATGATATTTCCATGCTGATGCTGCTTAAAGATGAGATGGAGAAAAAAGGATGGATGGTGATCGCCAATTCAGATCCTGGAAAAGCCATGGCCCAATTTTACGATTTCAATCCAGATTGCTTGATTGTGAATATACAGCTGCCAGAAAAAGACGGATTTCAGATACTTAAAGATATCAGGGAACAAAATGGGAAGTACTTCCTGCCGAAAATGATGCTCAGCAGTGAAAATACAAAAGAAAATAGAATAAAGGCCCTTATGCTTGGGGCAGATGATTTTATTTCAAAGCCCTTGGATTTGGAGGAGTTCCTACTTAGAGTGGAAAGGCAGATTGGAAAAAAGCAAATGTTCGATCAAATGGTGCTTGTCGATGAATTAACACAGGTCTACAACCGCCGATTCCTCACAAAAATACTGGCGAGAAGCCTGGCAGAACTTAAACGGACTAGTGAATCCTTTACCGTGGCCATCGTGGATCTAGATTATTTTAAAAGAATCAATGATTCCTATGGGCATCTTGCTGGGGATAAGGTCCTGGAAGAATTCGCCTTCTTTTTAAAGAGAAGTGTCCGTGCTTCTGATATTGTAACTAGATACGGCGGAGAGGAATTCATCATCGTTTTTCCACACTCAACTTCGAGAGAGATTAAAACGCGCTTGGAAAACGTTCTTCATGATTTCAGCAGGAAGACCTTCCATTCTGGGGAAGAGGGTTATACTGTTTCGTTTTCAGCAGGGGTTTATACGGTGTCTGATCATTCACTTGAAGAGAAGTCCATTCTTCAACATGCCGACAGTGCCCTTTATGAAGCAAAGAAAAATGGGAGGGCCAGGATAGAAGTATCTGAAAATGGCCGGCAAGAACTACCGAAGAAAAGGCTTTTGGTATCTATTATTGATGACGATGCCATTATCCGTACCATGCTGGTCAAGATGATGGAAGCAGCCGATTTCCCAAACTATGAAGCAGATATCGAATCATTTGAGGATGGCCTGAAATTTATCAGTTCAAGCAGGCTCAAACAAGAGGGCCATCATTTTTTGATCCTGGATGGGATGATGCCCTCAATGGACGGACTTGAAGTCATCCAAGAAGTAAAAAAAGAAAGAGTGATAGGAAGGCTGACAGTCTTGATGCTGACAGGGAGAAAAAGTGAAACAGACATTGCAAGGGCTTTAAAGCTCGGGGCAGATGATTATGTGACTAAACCATTCAGCATCACAGAGCTGCAGGCCAGAATAGAAAGACTATTAAAAAGGATGGATTAAGATGCTCCACCGCGAAATATGGATTCTTGTATCCGCAGCTGGTTTTATTAGTATTTTCTTATTTTTAATGCTTTCCTACCTTATTAGTAGAAAGGCATATGAGAACCATCAAAGGAAGAATATCGATGACATCAAGAAGCGGTTAGAACCACTGCTTGCCGGCTATCTACTGGATGAAAACAGAGAACTGCATATTCAGGCAGATACTAAGCCGCAAAAAATAGCTCTTGAAGAGATATTGAGCAGTTTTTCTGCCGTACTTTCCGGAAACAGTGCCGGACGAATTACAGCAGCGGCCAGGAAGTTTTTGATTCCGTTTTATCAAAAGCAATTAAAGAGCAGGCTTTGGAGTGCAAGAATGAATGCCCTTTACCATCTGGATAAATTTTCATTATTTGAATTGGAGGAGGAACTGATAAGGCTTGCAGGAAGAAATAAGTCCTCTTCTGAAGCCTCCTATTCTATGCGCATCCTTGCTTCGGCAGACTATCCGGGAATTATTGATCTCTTAAAAAAAGCCGGGGAAATGCCGGAATTTGAATATCGAAAGATCTTATACCGTTTTTCCGAAAAAAGATTTGATGAAATGGTCCTGGGCTTTTACCTCTGTCCGGATTCTCTTAAGCTGGCTGTATTAGATTGTATGGGTCTTCAAAAGAGAATGCCTTATGCTCTTTTCCTGGAACATACAGCTGAAAAAAACAAGGGGGAAATCAGGCTTAGAGCTTTAAAGGCGATTGCCAGTATCGGCCTTATAGAGGATATCTCTCCCTATCTTCATCTGGCTCAGTCAGAGGAATGGCAGGAAAGGATGCTTGCAGCCAGGCTGTTCGGCATTGTGAAGGAAGAAAGGCTGAAGCCGCAGCTAGTCGAATTATTGCGTGATAAAAATTGGTGGGTGAGATATCAGGCAGGGAAGTCCTTGAAATCCTTCAAGCAGGGAGACGAAATACTAAGCAGTATATATCATCATGACCAAGATCCATTCGCAAGAGACATGGCCTGGGAATGGGTGAATAAAGGAGCTGTTACGTAAATTGGAATTAATCTGGTCCGGCATCGGCTATTCGTTTGGTCTATTCATTGCATTTTTTATGGTATTGGTAATCGGATTTTATTCCATTATCTTACTTATTTCCATGATACACCTCAGAAAAGAATATAACCTGGATACGGACCTTGCTTATGAGGAGTTTTCCGATGAAAACTTTACGAAGCCGGTATCCATTATCGTACCAGCCTATAATGAGGAAGCCGGCATCATTCCGAGCGTTCGGTCACTGCTGAGCATTGATTATCCGCTGTTTGAAGTCATTGTTGTAAATGACGGATCCAAGGATGATACTCTGGAGAAAATGCTTCAGCATTATGAGATGAAGAAAATTGACAGGGTCGTACGGCAGCAGGCACCTTCAAATGAGGTTTTAGGTATCTATCAAAGTGCCTCTCTGCCTCATCTTTTTTTAATTGATAAGGTGAATGGAGGAAAGGCGGATGCCTTGAATGCGGGACTGAACTTTTCGAGTTATCCGTATTTTTGTTCGCTCGACGGAGATTCCATTCTTGAGAGAGATGCTTTCAGGAAGGTAATGAAGCCCATTATCCAATCCGGGGAGGAAGTGATTGCCTCTGGAGGAAGCATTCGCATCGCCAATGGCTGTGTAATTGAAAATGGAAATATTAAAAAAATCGGGATCTCAAGCAATCCATTGGCTATCATGCAGATTATCGAATACCTTCGGGCTTTTTTGATGGGAAGGATCGGCCTCTCCAGGCATAACCTGCTGCTGATTATTTCAGGAGCTTTTGGTGTGTTTTCCAAGCGCTGGGTCCTGGAAGCCGGCGGATATAAAAAAAATACAGTAGGGGAAGATATGGAGCTGGTTGTCCGGCTTCATCGAATGATAAGGGAGAGGGGACTTAAAAAGAAAATTGTTTATATACCTGATCCAGTGTGCTGGACGGAGGTCCCTGAGGAAATGAAGTATTTAAGAAGGCAGAGGAGCCGCTGGCACAGGGGATTATTTGAAAGCCTCTGGACGCATAGAAAGCTGACTCTTAATCCAAAGTATGGATCGATTGGGTTCATATCATTTCCTTATTTTTGGATCGTTGAATTCTTAGGTCCGATTGTGGAACTCTCAGGCTATTTATTTATGATTCTTTCCTTATTCTTCGGCGGTGTCTATATCGAAATTGCCATTCTCCTATTTTTACTGTCCTGCCTCTATGGATCGATTTTTTCCATGGCGTCTGTTCTGCTGGAAGAATGGAGCTTAAGGAAATACCCGAGAGTAGCCGACATTCTGAAACTGTTTCTATATTCGCTGACTGAGAGCCTTTGGTACCGCCCGCTGACAGTCTTCTGGCGTTTTGAGGGGATCATTCAGCTATTGAAGCGGGATGAGAGCTGGGGGGAAATGAAGAGGAAAGGGGTTTCTCAATGAGAAGAACATCCAGGAAGCCATTGATTTTACTTTTATACATTCTGGCATTCCTCATAGCGGCTTCCAGTCCTTTTTGGCTTTGGCAGATCAAGAGAGCGCATCCGCTGAATGTCTTGATTTTAGATAAAACGGTATCTGATTCATCCTATCGGGAGCATAAGGGGCTTACCTGGGTCTTGAATAATGAAAAGTATGTAAAGCCGGATGGAAAGCCTTATGACTATTCAAAGGATTACAGAGGATTTCAGCCTGAGGATAAAAAAACCTATAAAACTGCAGGACTGCCGGAAAAAATGGATCAATATGATGTGATTTATCTTGCCGATCAATATGGTGTATATGACGATGATTTTTTCGGAAGAAAACAAAAAAATAATAAGCTGCTGGATGGCGGCCTAACCTCTGCTGAAACAGAGCGGCTGGAAAATACCCTGGACGAACATAATAAAACTCTTATCGCTGAATTCAATACCTTTGCCAGTCCAACTGACCCGGAAGCCAGGGAGAGCATGTCCAATCTGCTTGGAATCGATTGGAACGGCTGGATCGGCAGATATTTCAGTGATTTTTCCAGCCGTGAGGTGCCATCATGGGTAAAGACAAACTATCAGCAGGAAACAAAGAAGAAGTGGAAGGGAACAGGTGAAGGCTTTGTCTTTGTTCATTCGAGCGGGAAGATTCTACTCCTGACACAAAATGAGCTTACTCAAAAAGGCGGCCTGAATTTCAGTCTCTCCAAGGAAGGCAGAAAACTGGCAGGCAGCAGCCTCAAGTCTAAATACGGGTATTGGTTTGATGTCATCACTCCAAGGGCAGGTACTAAGGAGCTGGCGGGGTATTCTCTCCCCGTTAAAGAAAGTGCGAAAAAACGATTGGACGCCTATCATATCCCGGCAGAATTTCCTGCTATTGTGCAGCAGCAAAACGCCCGCTATAATTCTTTTTACTTTGCGGGGGATTATGCGGATGAGAAAGAAATACCTGAGATTTATCAGACAAGGGGAATATCTGATTGGAGGATGCATTTCGGCAATGCAGGCTCCTTTTATTGGAAGTCCTACGTCCCTTTTATGAAAGCTGTATTAAAGAATGGACTGAAAAAAACAGCCGGGCAGGAGCCGGTCGAGACAGCCAGCAGGAAAGGCGTGTTATACAATTCTAAAACAGGCGCCTCAAAGCTTGAAATCTATAAATCTGGGAAATGGCAGAATATCACCATAAAGGGAGTAAATATGGGGATCGCTAAGCCAGGCTACTTTCCGGGGGAGACGGCAATAACCAAAGCGGAATATTACCGCTGGTTTGAACAGATCGGAAATATGAATGCCAATGCCATACGGGTGTATACTCTTCATCCGCCGGCTTTCTATGAAGCCTTTTATGAATATAACAGGCGAGCCAAAAAACCATTATACCTCTTTCATGGTATCTGGATAGAAGAAGAAAAGCTGGTGAAGACCCAGAACATCTTCGCAGATGGGCAAACCCGGCAATTCGAAGAAAATATCCGTCAAATTATGGACGCTGTCCATGGAAGGGCCAGCATATCACCGCGGGCCGGGCATGCTTCCGGTGAATACAAATATGATATTTCGAAGTATGTAATCGGCTATATCCTCGGAATTGAATGGGATCCTGATGCGGTCCATTCAACGAATCAAAAAAATCACGGCATGAAGGATTTCAAAGGAACATACTTCAGTTCCCGGAATGCATCCCCGTTTGAAATCTGGATGTCGCAGATGATGAATTATACAGCGGACTATGAAGAAAAACAGTATAAATGGCAGCATTCGCTAAGCTTTACCAACTGGGTCACTACAGACCTGCTCCACCACCCTGCGGAGCCGTCCAAAAAAGAGGATATGGTATCGGTCGATCCCAACCATATCGTAAAGGAACCCGAGTTTAATGCCGGGATGTTTGCGTCTTATCATGTTTATCCTTACTACCCGGATTTTTTGAATTACGAAGAAAAATACGTGACCTATAAGGACAAGGATGGGAATTTAAACAATTACGAAGGATATCTGGCCGATCTAATCTCCAAGCACAACATGCCTGTACTTGTGGCCGAATTCGGAGTGCCGGCCTCGCGCGGGCTTACCCATGAAAATGCAGAAGGCATGAATCAGGGAAATCATTCAGAAAAAGAGCAGGGAGAAATCGATAAGAGGCTTTTCAACTCCATTATCAGGACGGGCTCTGCGGGAGGACTTGTTTTCACCTGGCAGGACGAGTGGTTCAAAAGGACCTGGAATACGATGGATGTGGATGATCCTGATCGGCGGCCGTACTGGAATAATGCCCAGACCAATGAGCAGCATTTTGGTCTCCTCGGTTTTGAGCCGGGTACGCCGGACAGTTCCATTTATATAGATGGAAGCAGGGAAGATTGGCAGAGGCTCGGACCGAAAGCCAGCACATATGGCAGCCGCAAAGAACCATTGCAGATGTATTCAGATGAAGGCTATCTATACATCGGCAAAACATTGAGCAGGCCGATCAATTTTAAAAAGGAAAAGCTTTATTTCCTTTTCGATACAATCCCTGGACAGGGAAAGACGAAGATAAGGTTCGGGGATAGCACGGGCACCACCGTAAATGGAGTGGATTTTATGGCTGAAATTGACAGCGGGGGAGAGGCGCGTTTACTCGTGGATAGCTATTACGACTCGTTTTATTACCAATACGGCCATCTTTTGCACATGATTCCTCAAGCTTCTTATGCAGGACAAAAAGATAATGAGATCTTTCATAAAATCAGGCTTGCTTTAAATAAAGAATTAGTGATCCCGGATCGAAATCTGCGTGTTCCGTTTAAATCCTACGAAGCGGGAAAGCTTCAATTCGGAAACGGAAATCCTGCAAGTAAAGATTTCGATTCCCTGACCGATATCAACATTAGCCGAGATAAGAAATTCTTAGAAATGAGGATTCCCTGGGCCTTGCTTAATGTAAAGGATCCGAGTACGAAAGAAGTGATGGGGGATATGTGGAAAGATGGCCTGGCAGCAAAAAAGACCATAAAAGAAATTAAAGTCTCAGAAGC
The DNA here is from genome assembly GCF_000430765.1 of Peribacillus kribbensis DSM 17871. GTDB lineage: Bacteria > Bacillota > Bacilli > Bacillales > DSM-1321 > Paraperibacillus > Paraperibacillus kribbensis. The sequence goes on from NZ_KE387240.1 coordinate 323,803, forward strand.
GGCCGCATCCCAACAGCCTGATATGCGGGAATCCCCTGTGAATCCAGCATTTTATTCTTATAGCTGGAATGAGTGGGAACAGCCGGCATATTATGAACGGCTTAAGGATTCCTACTATATCATGAAGGAAGCTTATTCAGAGAGATAACAGACAAAGAGGAAGGGGAAACAGCATGAAACGGATTTTGCTTGCAGAGGATGAAGAAGTCCTGAGGATGCTAATTGTTGATGCACTTGAGGATTCAGATTTTTTGATCGATGAAGCAGCAGATGGAGGAGAGGCGCTGAGGCTATTTAAGATAAACGAATATGATCTTGTCATTCTGGATTATATGATGCCGGTATACAGCGGATTGGAGGTCATCGAAAAGATCAGGAAGGAATTTAGAAACGACAAGACGAAAATTATGATGCTTTCTGCAAAAAGCCAGCAGTATGAGCAGGAACGGATTCTTGAAGCAGGAGCAAATTATTTTATGGCCAAGCCCTTCAGTCCATTAAAGCTGATTGAAAAAATAGAGGAAATTGCAGATGAAGCATAAGCATCCTTTTAAGAAGAGTCTATCACGCCAATTTGCCGTTCTGATGGCGGGGTTTTTAGCGTTTTTCATTGCAGGCTCAAGCCTTCTGCTTTTTTTTCAAAGCTATTTGAACAGTCGTTTCAATGCCGATCGAGATAAGCTGGTTTATCTTGAAAAGCGCTCGGTCGAAATCAACCGTGCGTTTAACAAAGCTTTCTTTGATGTAAGGGGATACCTTGCCCTGGATAATGAATCCCTGCTGCAGAGCGCGCAGGCACAGGAAGCCATCATTCATAACTTGTCCCGGCAGGTGAAGCAGGCGGCTTTAACATCAGAGGATAATAGTATGGCTCATTCTATTGATGATTTTTCCGTCTATTATTTTAAGGAAACCCTCCCCAAGGTTGTGAAGGACGTGAACTTGGGGAGAAAGGATCTGGTAAAAAAACTGGCAGCTTCGACAAGCACAGCCAAAGTAAACTCCTTTCAGAATTCATTGGACCAGTATCAAAAAAATGTGAATAACCGTCTGGATAACCGAGTTAAGGATCTTATGGCAAGCCAGAGAAACCTTCAGGTAGTTTTTATCATTTTTATGGTGATTGTCCTTCTGGCAGTGTATCTTATTCTCCGCATCATGTTTAAAAGTGCGGGCAGGCCGCTTGCCTTTCTTGCTGAGTCTGCTAATGAAATTGCTGCGGGCAGAGAAGCAGAGCTTTCTGTTGTGAACAGAGAGGATGAAATAGGCGCTCTCAGTGCCGCCTTTAAAAAAATGGTACTGTCCCTTCAGGATAAAGAGAAGGATCTTCTTGCCCAGAATGAGGAACTGTCTGCCCAGCAGGATGAATTACATGCCCAGCAGGATGAACTGCAGCATACACTTGATATTTTAAGGCAGAATGAAATGAACCTGAACAGACGCAACCAGCTTATCCATCAGATATCCAACAGTCTGGATAAAGAGGAAGTCCTCCGCAGCATTGTGAAATCCATGTGCCAATTAATTTCTGCAGACAAGGGGATCATCACTCTGCTTGACTCAAGTGAATATGCATCATTTGGTGTTTCGGATAGAGGCGTCAGTCAATTCAGGGAGAATATTTATAATGGCTTGAATGACAGGCTTCTGTCCTCAAGGGAAATCTATACGATTAAGAGGGAACAGGAGCCAGCTGAAAAAGGGTTTCACGATGAAATATTCTATATCTATGATTTATATCTTCCTGTCATATCTTCAGAAAATACCGTGATGGCCATTATGGTGTTCAGCAGGTTTGGCTCTCCCTTCCTCCAGGAACAGCGGGCTGAGTTTACGGCTCTGGCCAAGCAGATTGGTCTATCCCTGGAAAAAATCAATATATATGAAAAATCAGAGAAAGATCGGCGTCTTAATCAGGACATTATTGATTCTGTACAGGAAGGGATTCAGCTCCTCGATCAGAAGGGAAATATCGTTCAAATCAATAGACAGCTGGCAGAACGCTTTTTCCCAAAAACAGAGCAAGAGGGATTATTATGGGAAAAATGGACGGAATTATTTGAAGCAGAAGTCGAGGACTTCCCCGGCTTTCTGGCATTCCTTCAAAATTCGTTAAAATGCGAGAATCAAGGGGAAAACGAGGGGAATTCCTTCACTTATAGAGTGAAAGACAACAGTCAGGTTATCAAGGTTTACTGTGAAAATGTCTTTCATAACAGAATGAAAGTAGGGACGGTCCTTGTCCACAGAGATATCACAAGAGAATTTGAGATTGATAAGATGAAGTCAGAATTTGTCAGTACGGTGAGCCATGAATTGCGGACACCGCTTGCGAGCGTGCTTGGCTTTACAGAGCTGCTGTTAAATCGGACTCTTAAGCCGGAGAGGCAGAAGAAATACCTGACAACCATTTATCAAGAGGCAGAACGGCTAACCTCCCTAATTAATGACTTCCTTGATGTCCAGAGAATGGAGTCCGGGAGTCAAACCTATGAAATGAAATATACTGAAATTGATCCGATTCTGATGAAAGTGATCGAACACCAAAAGATCGGCATTTCTTCCATGATTGATATTGTTCTCGAGCTGGACAGCGTGAAAAAGCATGCAGTATTTTGTGATCCGGGAAAAATCGAACAAGTCTTCACCAATTTACTGAGCAATGCTGTGAAATACAGTCCAAATGGAGGGAGGATTACAGTTTCTGTCCACCAGGACTTGAAGAAGCTCGTGATAGAGGTTAAAGATGAAGGGTTGGGAATTCCCGAAGAAGCCATTGATAAACTGTTCCAGAAATTTTACCGGATAGATAATAGTGATAGAAGAAAAATTGGCGGTACAGGCCTTGGCCTTGCTATTGTAAATGAAATTGTCAAAGCCCATCGAGGGGAAATCAGTGTGGAATCAGAATATGGGCGAGGCAGCCTGTTCAGGGTGTCACTCCCTCTTGCAGCCGGCGAATCAGATACCGGGGAAGACGGAACACATATAGAGAGCGCCAAAGAAACAATACAGGTCATGCTGATCGAGGATGACAAAAGCCTTGCTGAGCTGCTGAGAGAAGAACTGCTCCAAAAAGGGATGAATGTCCGGAGCTTTACGAACGGAGAAGCAGCGCTGTCTGCATTAAGGGAACACATTCCTGATGCGATTGTACTGGATATTATGCTGGAGAAAGGTTCCATCGATGGATGGACTTTTATGAAAACCCTAAAAAAGAACTCCGCGTATACAGATATTCCGATATTTGTTTCTTCGGCTCTTGAAGAGAAAGAAAAGGGGATATCACATGGTGCCAAGGACTATCTAATAAAGCCTTATAAGCTTAGCCAGCTCTCTTCCACCATTATGAAGTCTTTAGAGGAAAACGGAACCCGGGGACTGATCCATATACCAGAAAACTAGCAGGTCCAGTTGAAAAACCCGTCCTTGGAATACCTAAGGACGGGTTTTCGTTACCTCAGAAGAGCTGCCTCTGAAAGTGCTTCTCTCAGCTGGGAGATAAAGGCCTCCATATCCTCTTTGGCTGAAAAAGTAGCCTGCGCCTGAATATCGCTGCCTCCGCCTTTGCCAGAAAGAGAGGACAGAGAAGCTTTGAACCACTTTCCTGCTTGGAAATCGAGCCCAGATGGCAGGACGGCTGCTGTTCTTCGTTCGGGAATATTGATTAAGATGACTGGTTTATTGATTTTTTCAGCTATGGAGCGTCCGAGCTGCTGAGCTTCTTTTAGATTTAGTTCCGTTTCAAGCTCGATGACAGTCCCTTGCTGTTCTTTGGTGATTTGTTCAATCAAATAGTGCTGGTTTTCCTTCACCAGTGCATCGCTGCGTTCTCGGAGAACGGTTAATTCTTCTTCCAGTTTTTCCGTTCGTCCTGCGATACCCTGGATATTTGTACTGAATTTAGAAGCTAATCCTGTTGTAACCTGATGGAGTTCCTGAAAATAGGAAAATGCTCTTCTGCCACAGAGAAAGTATACCCGCGTTTTTCCCTTATACTTCTCCGTTTTCACAATCTTGATCATGCCGATCTGTGAGGTTCCCTGCACATGAGTGCCGCAGCAGGCAGAAACGTCAATTCCCGTCATATCCACGATACGGATATCTTCTGTCACTTTAGGAAGCTTTCTCAATGGCAGCTGCTTCAGCTCTTCTTCATTTACATAAAACGTCGTGATACGTCTGTTTTCCTGGATGAGCTGATAAGCCCTGTTTTCCACCTGCAGGAGCTGCTCCGATCCAAGCCCCGGGGTATCAAGGTCAATCGTTACCGTTTCCTCTCCCAGATGAAAACTCAGAGTTGGTATATCGAATAGCTCCATAAAGACAGCCGAAAGAAGATGCTGTCCTGAATGGTGCTGGGTATGGTCCAAACGCCTGGCGGGATCTATTTTACAGTGTACCTCCATCTGCTTTGGCCTTGATAAAACTTTATGATAAACGGCATTGCCGCGCTCAGTGGCATCCAGCATTCTCAAATCGCCTATATATCCAAGATCGGAAGGCTGTCCTCCTCCTTCAGGATAAAAGGCGGTTTCTTTCAGCTGAACCAGGAAATGATCTCCCTCCTCGACGACTTCAGTGATGACTGTATCCCATTCATATACTTCCGGATTTGTATAATATAATTTCACTGTGATATTTCATTCCTCTTTTCATTCATAGTTCAATCTACACCTAGAATATCAGAAGAGAATTTGATTTACTACAATATTGGGATATGTGCTCCGGTCTAAGAAAAAGGGTTCTATGAACATAATAGGTATATGGGAGTTGTTTACATTTTTTATGGATTTTTCCCAAACATCGCATAGCAGGAGTTTATATAATACTCATAGAAATGGTTTTAAATATGAAAATAAGGTGAGGTGTGTATATGAAAAGGACTTTGATCTTTGTTTTTCTGGCAGCGGCGGTACTTCTCGTTGGATGGATAGGATTCTCTTCAAAATCTGATTCCGTTCAATGGTTCGAAACCGAGCAACAGGCGATTAACTACGGTGTGAAGGAAGAAGATATACAATCAGATGATATTTTAGGGAAACCTAAAGTGAACGGGGAAACATTTGTTATCTATAAGTTTCGCTCAGATGGGGACCTGGGTGTGGGAACGGCTAATCTAGTGAAGAAAAATCATAAGTATAGCTGGCAGCCAACTAAGCCTAAAGTCATTGTAAAAACGAAAGGCGGCAGAGCGACTGCAGCAAGTACAACACTTGAAAGTGTGTCAGGTAAGAAGTTTACTTTTTATGCGGGTATTGCTAATGAATCGCCCAATTACGGAAACCTGACTTTCGACCCAATTGTGGATTCAGCATCACACATTTATTATTTCTTAGAACCTAGCAATTTTTAATTTTCATAATAATGCTATAAACTAAAAATGAAGCTATATAGAAGGAGAATTGTAATGAAGAATCTGCTTAATGAAAAGGAACTATTAAACCATATTAAAGATTTGACAGCGATTCCTTCCCCATCCGGGTATGCGGAGGAAGCCATAGCGCATGCTGGACGGTTTTTGGAGGAAATAGGGGTTGAGTACAAAATTGCGAATAAAGGTGCCTTGATTGCAACAATTCAGGGAAAGGATACTAACAGGCACAGGCTGTTGACCGCACATGTGGATACTTTAGGTGCAATAGTTAAAGAAATTAAATCAAGCGGAAGGCTGAAGCTGACCATGGTAGGAGGCTTCCACTGGAATGCGGTGGAAGGGGAATACTGTACCATACATACCGCAGAAGGAAAAACGTATACCGGAACGATTCTGCTCCATCAGACCGCCGTCCATGTATACCGTAATTCCGGGGAAGTTAAACGGGATGAAGATTCCATCGAGGTAAGAATTGATGAAGTGGTAAAATCGAAGGAAGAGACGGAGAATCTGGGCATATCGGTAGGAGACTTTGTTTCTTTCAACCCAAGAACAGAAGTTACGGAAAGCGGCTTTATCAAATCCCGCCATCTGGATGATAAAGCAAGTGTCGGGATCCTGCTGCATATCATGGATGTCGTCAAGAAAAACAGCATTGATCTGCCATATACCACCCATTTCCTAATTTCTAATAATGAGGAGATCGGCTTTGGTGGAAACTCCAATATTACTCCGGAAACCGTCGAATATCTGGCGGTGGATATGGGGGCGATTGGAGACGGACAGGCAACGGATGAATACAGTGTGTCGATTTGTGCAAAAGATTCGAGCGGCCCGTATCATTACCGCTTGAGACAGCATCTGGTGGAACTGTCCAAAACCCATGATATTGATTACAGAGTGGATATTTATCCATATTACAGCTCAGATGCTTCAGCAGCTATCAGGGCAGGCTATGATATCGTACATGGATTGATAGGGCCGGGAATCGATGCTTCCCACGCCTATGAAAGGACCCATATCTCCTCTCTTATCGATACTGGGGCGCTTGTGCTGGCTTACATCCAATCCGATTTGGTATAAGTCACCCACATACAATTTATAGAAGAAGGAACGTGCAGGTTTGATGTAATCCAATTAAATCTCATCGGACTTTTCTAAGCCGATGAGATTTTTAATTGGCTCTTTTCTATTTTACCAATTGTTCATTCAGCCTTTTGAGTTCTTCTTCAATTCTTACAGGGTCGATTCGCTCAAACAAGGGTTCTACTTTGGATAATCGGAGGGACTTAACAACAAATGGTTTCCATTCTGCTGCTGATATGTTAATCATATCCTTGACTTTTTGGCTGGAAAATGGAAGGAAAGGGGTAAGGATATGGGCTAAATTTGAAAGCAGATAAACACAATCTGCCAAAGTTTGTCTGCAGGACACAGGAGTATCCTTTATTTGCTTCCAGGGCTGCTGGCAATCAAAGTATTTGTTCGAGAATCTAACCAGTTCGAATATTTTTTCCAATCCTTGTTTAAAGGAAGTGGTTTCAATGCAATGCCCTACTTCATTATATAATCGTTTAACCATACTCTGGATATTCATAGTTATTTCTTGTTCAGGTAATACACTATGGAATGACTTTTCAATAAATTTTAAGGTCCGGTTTACAAAGTTCCCATACGCCCCTAAGAGCTCGCCATTATGGCTATAAATGAATTCTTTCCAGGAAAAATCCGCATCCCGGTTTTCTGGGGCGTTGATCGTTAAGAAGTATCGTAAGGAATCTGGATGATACCTTTTCAGAAGATCTGGTACCCAGACAGCCCAATTTTTACTTGTGGACAATTTCTTTTTTTCTAAAGTCAAATATTCATTTGATACGATATGCGTTGGCCATGCATCATTTTCAAGACCAGCCAGAATCCCGGGCCAGATAATGGAATGGAATGGGATATTATCCTTTCCGTGAACGTAATAAGATTGAGCCGAAGAATTCCAAAAAGCTGAATCATCTTGATTTGTTTCTTTTGCCCAAAGTTTACTTGCTGTGTAATATCCAGAAACAGCCTCAATCCAAACGTAAATTTTCTTGTCTTCATATCCCTCAACTGGAACGCTTACTCCGATAGGCAGTTCCCTTGAGACGGCCCGATCCTGCAAACCTTCCTTCAAATAGCGTTGTGTAAGCGAAATAGCATTTCTCCTCCAAAGATTCTTATCTTCAGCTTCCTGGGTATAGTTTTCCAAAACATTTTGGAAAGAGCTTAGAGAAAAATAAAAATGCTCCGCAAACTTTGAAGCAGGTTCATTCCCGCAAATTTTACATGTTCTTTCAAGCAGTTGCAGCGGTTCCAATATGGTAGAACAATGATCGCACTGGTCGCCGCGGGCAGGCTCTCTGCAAACAGGACAAATACCTTCAACATAACGATCAGGCAAAAACTGCTGACAATGATTGCAATAGGATTGTTCCGTTTCCTTTTTATAAATGAGTTTCTTTTCAAGCAAGCTTAGAAAAATCTCTTGAACGATTTGATGATGGTGCCTTGTGTCCGTTCGTGTATAAATATCATAGGAAAACCCTAATCCAGCAAAACAATCTTTGAATTCTTGGTGATACTGGTCAGCAATCACTTTGGGAGAAACATTTTCTTGTTTTGCCCTTACAGTAATCGGTGTCCCGTTACAATCGCTTCCAGAAACATACAGGACTTGTTCTCCTTTTAAACGGTAATACCTTGCCAGGATATCACCGGGCAGTAAACTGGAAATGTGACCTAAATGCAAGGAGCCATTCGCATAAGCCCAAGCTCCTCCGATAAAAATACTCATCAGAAAAAACCTCCTCTTATTATTCTTTTAAAATAAAAAACCCCGCCTTAACTGTAATAGTTAAGGGCGGGGTTTGAATTCCACGCGGTACCACCTTAATTCGCAAATAGATCACACTATTCGCCTCAACAAGTACGGAGCAAAAATGAATGCTCTTATACTGTGACAAGGATAACGAGTGCCAAATCTCGCCGTATCCTACTGATACCAGGGGCACGTTCGGTACGAAGCTCAGAGACCATTGTTCAAATGAATGTTTTTGCTTCTTTTCAGCTCCCGAAGCTCTCTGTGGAAAACATGATCATTTTACTTTTTCTCTTCATTGCCTTTATTTGCTAATTAAAAATAGTGTATTCATTGATTGATCAAAAGTCAATACTATAAAATTTTAGAGTATAATGATGGAAAAGGTGAGCTGCTCTAAAACAATGAAAATGATAGATTAATTTAATTTAAAATTGTTTTAAACAAGACGGGCTGGTACTTGATTACACAGAAAGAATTTCAGTCGTATAACAAAGGAAGCAGGTTCATACAGGGAGGGTTTGCATGAGGTGGGATTCGGAATTGTGCAGGCAGCTGGAAATTGAGCTGCCGATTATTCAGGCTGGCATGGCTGGGGGTCCTGCAGGACCAGCCCTCGTTTCAGCTGTCTGCGAGGCGGGGGGCCTTGGGACCCTGGGCGGAGGATATATGGCGCCATTGGATTTAAGGGAAGCAGTCAGGGAAATAAAAGAGCAAACATCAAAGCCTTTTGCTGTGAATTTGTTCAGTACGAAGTTTACGGAAGATTTTACAGGAAGCTTAGAGGTAAATGATATCTTAAATGTAATGAGAAAAAAGCTGGGGATTCCTGAAGTACACAGAGTTCCTTCCACGCAGGATCTTTTTGATGATCAATTCCAAGTCCTGCTGGAGGAAGGAGTTCCTGTTATCAGCACGGCCTTTGGCCTTCTGCCGCAGGACCATTTTAAAGCGGCCCTCGAAAAGGGAGTCATTTTCACCACAATGGTGACTAGTGTAAAGGAAGCCAGGCTGGCAGAGGAACAAGGGGTTCATGTCATCATAGCCCAGGGATCTGATGCAGGAGGCCATAGAGGGACGTTTGACGTCTCCCTTGAGCAGGACGGAATCAATGTCGGAACTCTTTCTCTCGTTCCGCAGATTGCTGATTCGGTCTCCGTACCTGTAGCCGCCGCGGGAGGAATTACAGATGGCCGGGGTGTGGCAGCCGCGTTTGCTTTGGGGGCCCAGGGTGTCCAGCTTGGAACAGCATTTTTATGCTGCAGCGAAAGCGCGGCACATCCTTCCTATAAAAAAGCAGTTTTAAAAAGCAATGAAGAAAGCACTGTTCTAACCAGGAGCTTTTCGGGCAGGCCGGCCAGAGGAATCAGAAATCAATTTATTGAACACTTTGAACAGAGCGGCGCAGCTCCATTACGATATCCTGTTCAGAATACCCTGACAGGAGATATTAGAAAAGAAGCGGCAAGAACCGGCAATCCTGAATTTATGTCGTTATGGGCCGGGCAGGCAGCCGGACTTCTAAAGGAACAGCTGAGTGCGGCAGAATTCGTGGGCAAGATGGTCGCAGAGGCTGAACAAGTCATGCGGACACTTGCAAAGTTCTTAGACTGACAGGGAAATAGAAATGACAAGCATACCCTGGCTGCTTATTCAGGGGTTTGGGTGCTATTAGTATGAGAGATCCAATAAATGGCCTATATTCAGCCTTACGTTCTTGCGGCATTTACAATGTTCTGCTATACAGCCAGCCTCAAACATGATAGATTAAAAAACGGTGCAATGAGGGTTCAAAAAATAGCCGAATGTGTAAAATAAGGGTAAGGAGGCTGGAATATATGGAAAGATTAGAAGCTGGCACAGTAGTATCTCTTCAGGTAGACAGAGAAGCAAGGGCTGACAGAGAAGAGTCTTTTGGATTCTTTTTGACCAATGAGGAGGATGAAAGTGTCCTGTTACATAAATCAGAAATAAAAGGTGAGATTCAGCTCGGCGATTCTGTAGAGGTTTTCCTTTATCAGGACAAGCAGGGACGCCTTGCTGCGACAATGGAAATCCCGGACGCGCAGGCTGGGAAATACGCCTGGGCCGAAGTGGTTGAAGTAAGATACGATCTGGGTGTATTTGTTAATATTGGTATATCGAAGGATATACTTGTGTCGCTTGACGACCTGCCGTTATTGGAAAATCTCTGGCCGGCACCTGGGGACAAATTGTACATTTCTCTAAAAACAGACCGCCAGGGAAGGCTGTTTGGAAAGCTTGCGACAGAAGATGTGATTGCAGGCATAAGCAAAAAAGCCCTTTTCAATATGAAAAACAGGGATGTGAAGGGCACCGTATACCGCCTGTTGAAGGTAGGTACGTTCATTTTAACGGATGAAGGCTACAAGGGATTCATTCATGAGAGTGAACGAAAAAAAGAACCACGCCTGGGTCAGTTGGTCGATGGAAGGGTTATTGATGTAAAAGAGGATGGAAGTTTGAATGTTTCTTTCCTGCCCCGTAAACAGGATCGACTGGATGATGATTCGGAGGTTCTTTATGAATACCTTATGGACCGCGGAGGGGCGATGCCTTTCAGCGATAAAAGCAGGCCTGAGGATATTCAGGCAAAGTTTGGACTCAGCAAGGCTTCCTTTAAACGGGCGCTTGGGAAGCTGATGAAAGATAAAAAGATCTACCAGGAAGAAGGCTGGACCTATTCCATGGATCGAAAATAGACCCCGGGGCTGGCATGAGTCAGCCCTTTTCTATTTGCTCTTTAATCCAAAAATAATAAACCCAATCCCCATCAATATACAAAGTCCCTTAATAAATGAGATTTTTCCGGATAAACCAGCCAGGCCGATTATAGTGGTCAAAATTAAAACAGAAGGGCCGATTAATGCCAAAATGGTATTGATATAAAATGCTTTTTCTAGGCTGTTATATTTAAACATTAAAACAGCGGCTGTAATTTCAATAGATCCGGATAGTAGCCTAAGCATGATAATGGAAAGAAGCGCTTTTTCAATAAATACAACCATTTGACCCTCCCAGGAACAATATTCTCCCTCAGTATATGAACGAGAATATAAAAATAGTACAGGCTGGCCAACTGCTGGACAAGCGTACTAAATGGATCAGAACCTGAATACTCTGTATGGGATGGACAAACATGCCGGTATTTAATGAAGTTAAACATAGATAGGAAGGATTAAATGGGGAGATTTTGGAAGAAGAACGGATTGGTGGTCTCAGGAGCCGCTATACAGGGTTTCGGGATGGGCGTGTTTTTGTTTCCTCACGCGATTCCTTCAGGAGGGGCAGGCGGACTGGCTGTACTTCTCAATTATTGGTTTCACCTGAATACGGGATTTGCTTTATGGATGGTAAACCTGATCATGCTGCTTTTGGCTGTAAATTACCTGGGAAGCAGCAGCACGATCTGGACCATAGTTTCCATTACAGTTACGTCCCTTTCGATTTACCTGTTTCAGACGCTCATTCATATTCCAGACAGCAATGTACTGGTAGACGTATGCCTCGGATCCATCTTCCTGGGAGTCGGAGTCGGCATCCTGCTGAGGGAAGGAGTATCTAACGGAGGGGTAGGGGTCATTGCCCTCATTATTTCACAGGCAAGGAATACCCTGCCTGGAAAACCGCTTTTCCTCATAAACGGAAGTATCTTTATACTGACTGCTTCCATTATCAAATGGGAAATCATTCTTCAGGCCTTATTCAGCCAGTTTGTATCCACCTTGATTGTGGACCTCCTGGGAAAAATTCATAATGATCACAGCTACAGCATTACCTGGCGGAAAAAGTAGCTTAGATATAATCATACCGGACCACTGTTTTTGTATTGGGAGAACCGTCTTTTCCTTTTACATGAATCATGAATAATGCGGCCATTCCAATCACAAGGGTAAGGATGGCAAGGGAGACAAACATCCCTGTCCTGGACCATTCAATGAGCCGTGTAAAAATAGGCGGGCCGATAGCCACTCCCAAAAAACGCACCGAGCTATAGACCGATGTAACAAATCCCCTGAATTCCATACCCACAGAACCGGTGATCAGGGTGTTCACGCATGGGAGAATAAGACCGGTCCCAAATGAACTGATCACCAATACAAATAAGAAGGGGACGATTTTTTCAAAAAAGACAAGCAGGCCATAGGACAAGGTCATGGATAAAAATCCGATTACAATCAGCTTTTTCATCAGTTCCAGGTTTTTCGCAATCTTGCTTCCTGTAATATAGGATGTTGTACAGAGCACTAAAAGAGGAATAGCAAGAATTAGCCCCTTTGTAACTCCATCAATTTTATAGCTTTTTTCCAATACATCCGACAAATAAAAGAGGATCCCAAATAAAGTGAATAAGCAGGTTGCGCCTGCAAGGTAGGTGGCAAGCAGCCACCGCCAGTCTTTTTTATAAACCGTTTTGATTCCCAGTGCGTACTTGGCAAAGGGCGGGGGAGCTTTTTTGTTTTTCTTTTCCTTGATAAAGAAGGCTGTAAGCAGAATGGAAAGGAGACAAAAAATCGGAAAAGCATAAAAAGGTGCATACCATACAAGAATTCCAAAAAGAGAACCCAAAATAGGAGAAAGGACCTTTCCAAATCCATTCGATGCTTCAACGACCCCAAGCACCCTGCTTTGTTCCCCGCCCTTAAAAAGGTCACCGGTCAATGCCATCGCAATCGGTGCAGTACCTGCCGCTCCAATTCCCTGAAGAATCCTGCCGATCATGATCAGGACATATGGACTTGATAGTGAGGCAGATGCAAATCCAGCCAGCAAACCGCCTATGCCATAAATAATCAGGGAAGGGATGATGATTATCTTTCTCGAAAGCCGGTCAGAGAGATATCCCAGGACCGGAATGAAAATTGCTGCCGCAATGGAAAATACTGTAATGGTAAGGCTGACCTGCATGGCTGTCAGCCCTAGTGCGGACTTCATAGCCGGGAGCACGGGTATGAGCATGGAATTCCCAAGCGTCATGATTAAAGGGATTGACCCGATTGCGGCTACCGCCATGCCTTTGCTGGATGAGGACATTCTTTTGCACATCCCTTCTAGTTTCTTTTTATTTCACCATTAAAGGCGGTGGAACGATCCACCCTTTATCTTTATTAACATCCAAAAGCTTAGCAGCATATTCTGCCAGCTGGTTGTGCAGGTCTCCGTACATTTCAGTTATATCTTTACGGACCGAGAGACCCATCACCAACGAGGCAGTCAGCATACCGGCATGAACTTCCTTCAATACCATCGCCGAAATTTCGGGATCATTAAATCTGGCACCGGCAGGAATATCCTGCACTTCGACATTCGGACGGTCAGGCGGCGCAGGAGGAAGGCGTATGCCCGTCTCTTTCAAGATAACTTCCACTTGCTGGGCCCCCTGCTGAAGGCAATTATCCTTTAAATCCCCTAAAAACAGCTTTAAATCGTGGTCCCCTGTATGATTAATAAACACCTGCAGTGATACAAGGAATGCCTTCGTTTCAAATAAATGGTTCCAAAGATAATAAACCTCACCCGAGTGCAGAGGCTCATCCTTTGGATTTCCGTTTAAAATCCCCATGTAGCTAATCCTCCTTTTTTTAATCTATTAGTATTCTTGCTAAGCTCGGACGAAATATGCACCCCGGTTTTTGTTCTAACATAAAAATGGCCGCTGAAACAGAAATCTTGATGAGATCCCCAGCCTGTTTGCAGGGGCAGGAACCTAAGCCCCCTTGATGACATAGTCTGGGAAGAAGCGAAAGAAAAAAGGGTGATGAGAATGCGAATTCACAGAAGAATGTTTATGGTTTTGATTTGTGCTCTATCAGCTGTCCTGCTGCTTAGTGCCTGCTCAAGCCAAAGCACAAATAATTCTGCTTCAAATGAAAGGGGCCGTTTGACCCTTACAATCGGTTATCAAAAAAACGGTCCGCTGGTCATATTGAAATCGCTTGGGACTCTTGAAAAGAGCCTGAAAAAGAAGGGATACAGCGTAGAATGGAGAGAGTTTACGGCAGGGCCTGCACTTCTTGAAGCATTGAACGCAGGAAGCATCGATGTTGGCAGAACCGGCGATTCGCCTCCGATATTTGCCCAGGCCGCAGATACTCCTTTTGTGTATGTGGCAGCCGGAAAAACCAAGTATCAGGGAAGCGGGATACTGGTGCCAAAGGATTCAGCGATTAAGAGCCTTACGGATCTGAAAGGAAAGAGAATAGGATTCGCCAAGGGATCAAGCTCCCATTATCTGCTTGTAAAAGCTCTAAATAGGGCGGGAATTTCCTATAAGGATATCCAGCCAAGCTTTCTCCAGCCTGGAGATGCGCGGATAGCTTTTGAAAAGGGGAATATTGATGCATGGGCCATCTGGGACCCCTTTACGGCAGATACAGAACTTAATTCTAATGCCAGAATGCTGGTAAATGGGAAGAATCTTACGACAGACCGGGATTTTTTCCTGGCGAATAAGGAATTTGCCAAAAAACACAAGAAAGTCCTTTCCATTCTTTTTAATGAAATCGAAAAATCTTCTAATTGGGCCAATGCTCATCATAAGGAGCTGGCAGCCATGCTATCCCCACTATTAAAAATAGATGAAAAATCGCTGCTGCTTTCCGCTGAACGAAGAGAGTATGGTATAGAGCCCATAACCCCAAGCATTGTTGAGGAACAGCAGGAAATTGCAGACACGTATTTTGATCTTAAGATCATCCCTAAAAAGATAAAGGTAAAAGATGCTGTTGATGGCAGCCAGTTTATTAAATAATGAAGGGAGATTGCTATGGATAAACAGGGAGAAACCAACGCCATCCAGACCGCTATTCCATGGATCATTCCCTTTCTGCTTTTGGCTGGCTGGCAGCTTTTTGCCTCTCTTGGTGCCATCCCCGCCAGAATTCTGCCTGCCCCTTTTGATGTATGTAAGGCAGCTGTCGGCCTTTTAAAAACTGGTGAGCTGCAGGATCATATAATGGTCAGCCTGGGAAGGGCCGTATCCGGGTTCGTGATCGGGGGCAGCATTGGTTTTCTGCTGGGATTGTTCAACGGGTTGTCTAAACTATCGGAGCTTTTATTTGATACCTCCATCCAAATGCTAAGGACCATTCCTCACTTAGCACTGATTCCTTTGGTCATTCTTTGGTTTGGCATCGACGAGACCTCCAAAATTTTTATGGTCGCACTGGGAGTGCTCTTTCCGGTCTATGTAAACACCTATCATGGAATTAAATCTGTGGATAAAGGCCTGATCGAGATGGGAAAGGCGTATGGTTTAAGAGGATTTTATTTGTTTAAAACCGTCATTTTTCCTGGGGCATTATCCTCCATTTTGGTTGGTTTCCGCTTTTCGCTCGGTGTAATGTGGATGACACTGATCGTAGCGGAAACGATATCAGCCCATTCCGGAATAGGCTATATGGCGATGAACGCAAGGGAATTTATGCAAATGGATGTTATTGTCCTCGCTATTTTGCTCTATGCTTTCTTTGGCAAGCTGTCCGATATGATCGCGAAGCTGCTGGAGAAGAGGTGGCTTAACTGGAATCGATAATCATCAATAGGAGGGTGGAGAATGGAGGCTGCAGGCATACCTCATATCAAGCTTGAGAATATTAAGAAGGGCTATAACAGCCGCAGTGTTCTGGAAGGATTAAATCTTACCATCAGGCAGGGAGAATTTGTAGCCATTGTCGGAAGAAGCGGATGCGGCAAGAGCACACTGCTGCGCCTTCTAGCGGGGCTGGAGTTTTTGGATACAGGGAGCATTCTCGTAGACGGTGAGGAAATTAATTCTTTAAATAAAAATGCGAGACTGATGTTTCAAGACGGCAGGCTGCTTCCATGGAAGAAAGTAATGGAGAATGTCAGTATGGGTCTTCCAAGGGACCACCGGCTGAGAGCCCTGAATGCCCTCGAGAGGGTTGGTCTGAAAGACAGGGCAAACGATTGGCCGGCAAGGCTCTCGGGCGGCCAGAAGCAGCGGGTTGCCCTTGCAAGGGCTTTGGTGCATAATCCTGCCATCCTCCTTCTTGATGAGCCGCTTGGTGCGCTGGATGCCCTAACGCGGCTCGAAATGCAGAGATTGGTTGAACAGCTTTGGAGCGAAAAGAAATTCACTTCTATATTGGTCACACATGATGTCGAGGAAGCAGTAGCGCTTGCTGACCGGGTCATCCTAATCGAAGAGGGAAGCATTAAATTAGATCAATATATCCCCCTCCCAAGACCGAGACAGAGAGTGCATCCAGGATTTTCGCTCCTAGTGGAGGAAATCCTGCAGCATATTACAGGACCAGGCGAAGGACCTGCTTTTTTGGGAAACCAAAGGAAGAGAGTCTATTGAGGCTCTCTTTTTTCGTGCCTGCTATTTTTGAATTTCTGTTTTTTTATAAACGCAATTAATTCTCTATTGACCTCGTCCCAATCTTTTATCAAAGGTGGATTTCCCGCTTTTTTTAGTTTTACAATTTTACAGTCAGGAAGGGAACGGAAGGGTTCATATATTTGACTGGCATGACGAGTCCCCGTAAGAAGCAGTACTGGGCAGCGGATATCTTTGATCCTGGAGGTGAAATTAAACAAGAGAATATCCTTATAATCCGAAATCCAGCTTGCGATGTTTGATTTTCTAAAGTGATTTTTTAGGTCTTCCCTCATATGCGGGTCCTTTGTCAGACGGGAAGCAGCCAAATGTATGGCTAATTCTTCATTTTCTTTCAAAATCCTTATATTTGCCTGGTAAAAGAATCTTTGCAGCTTTGTTTCCACCTTTGAAAACCCGTCAAGCATTATTAAGGACAGAATCTTATCAGGAAAATGGACGGCAAAGGTCAAAGCGATCGCACAGCCAGAGGAAAAAGAAGCTAAATGGACCTGCTGAAGATTCAGCTGATCAAGGAACTGAGCAATTTCTTCCGCCCTGCGCAGGATAGAAGGGGGATCTTCTCTTAATGGGCTGTCCCCGCTCCCGCTCAAATCAGGTGCCAGAATCCTAAACTTATCCTTCAGGTACAGCGTTTGATAACGGAATATCTTTCTCCCCATGCCGGGAGGATGGATAAAAAGGACAGGAACTCCTTTTCCTTCTTCCTCGTAATACATATATTTTCCATCCAAGCAAATGTGTTTGATCATTGGAATCCCTCAAAATTTCATTTTGTAATATCTTTCCCATCCTGCTAAAAAATACAAGAAAAAATTTAAAGGGCTGCCAGAAGAAAAAATCAGAGGAAGGCCATACTAAAGGAGACGGAATGTAACCAGCTTGGATATCAGGCAGGAATATCCTGAGATTTTTGAAAAGGAGCTTTTGTATGGCTAATAAGGAAACAAAAGATAAACAAAAGGTCAGCAATTGGTGCCTTATAAGCATGGCATCGATTCCCCTTATTATGACTTTGGGCAACTCGATGCTGATTCCTGTTCTGCCAATCCTTGAAAAGAGAGTCCATATCACTCCTTTTCAATCCAGTCTGATCATTACCAGCTATTCACTAGCATCGATCTTTTTAATTCCGGTCGCTGGATACCTATCGGACCGAATCGGCAGGAAAAAGGTTATCGTTCCCAGTCTTATTATCGTTCTTGCAGGAGGCCTCGTTTCTGCTTGGGCCTGCTGGAAAATGGCGTCGCCATTCTGGACCATCATCATCGGCAGGGTCCTGCAGGGGATTGGAGCTGCCGGGGCTGCACCAATTGTCATGCCTCTTGTTGGGGATTTATATAAAAAAGAAGAAGACGCGAGCTCCTGCCTGGGAATTATTGAAACATCCAACACAGCGGGAAAGGTATTAAGCCCGATTTTAGGTTCTTTGCTCGCAGCCTGGTTCTGGTTTCTGCCTTTCTTTTCAATCTCGATATTCAGTGCGATCTCGATTCTCATGGTTTTGTTCTTCATTAAAGCCCCAAAGAAAATGGAAAAACCCAAGGCCATGAAAGAATTCATAACGAATACGAAGAAAATATTCAAAAATGAAGGAAGATGGCTGTATATCATATTCATTGCAGGCTGTTTCGCCATGTTTATTTTATTTGCCGTCCAATTTTATTTATCTCAGGAGCTAGAAACGAAATATGATTTAAAAGGTATCAAAAAAGGCCTGCTTCTGGCTGTCCCTCTTGCCTTTCTTTGCTTGTCCTCCTTTATAACAGGAAGAAAGATTAAAGGCGACAAGAAGCTGATGAAGAAAATCATCTATGGTGCGCTGGTCATTCTTGCTGTTTCAGTCGCCTTCACAAGTACATTTAAAAATATGTATCTCCTGCTTGGAGCAACCAGTATATTTGGTATATCAGTCGGGCTGCTGCTACCTACACTGGATGCGCTTATCACCGAAAACATAGAAAAAGAAGAACGCGGCACCATTACGTCCTTCTATAGTTCGGCAAGATTTATCGGAGTTGCGGTCGGGCCTCCTTTCATGGCCTTTCTCTTGAAGGGAAGCCCATTCTGGGGCTTTATCGGATCAGCTGCTGGATCCCTGGTATTGGTGTTCCTGGTGAAAAAATTCATCAGGGTAGAGGATGAGTCACCTAGAGAGCCAAAAGGAAAAAATAACAAATCGATGACAAGGCCGGAGCCGGCTCCGCAATAAATTCTTTCAAAATAAAGACAGGAGTTGATTCCATGACAAAAGGGCAGGACGATTTAAAACAATATAGAATGCCTGAACTATTAAGGGAAAAAAAGAACTTTCATTATCGTGTGGGATATACGGCTACAACTGGAAACCGTACAGGCAATGGACCGGAACCTTCCAAAAGGTCTGACTTAGAACACTAGAAATCGGATCAATTCAAGGTAAAAAGGGTTTGAAATGAATGCCTTCATTTCAGGCCCTTTTTGATTTGTTAAAAATTTTCCAAGAAAAAGCTTTTTAACGTAACAGTGTTATGTTACATTAAAAAGGAAGGGGGATTAATCATGGAAGAACAATTAATTTCCAAAAAGGATCTGCTTGAGTTAACCGGGATATCGTATGGGCAGTTGTACAGATGGAAAAGAAAAAATCTGATCCCAGAAGATTGGTTTGTGAGAAAATCCACTTTTACAGGACAGGAGACTTTTTTTCCAAAGAGCCAAATATTAGGCCGGATTTCTAAGATCCAAAATATGAAGGAAGATTTGTCCCTGGATGATATTGCGGATTTATTGGCACCCGGACAGACAGACTTTGCTATCCTACCTGAAGAGCTATTGAAGAGAAATTGGGTATCTGAAGCAAGCGTACAGCGTTACCTAGAATTCCTGCCGGGGAAATCCAGCTTTTCCTTTTTTGATATCGTGTTTATTTCCATTCTGAATCAACTACTGTTGTCGGGAGATGTTCATATCCAGGAAGGAAAAATGGCAGTAGAATTCCTTGACAGACATTTGGAACTGGTAAAAGAGGGCAGATACAGCCTTGTCCTTTCAAGAAAAATGGGTGTAACTTCGTGTTTTCTTATAAAGAATCCGGAAGCAATGGCGGCCGATAGCGAAACAAAAATAGTCGTGAATGTGGATCTGGAAAAGCTTGGAGAGAGCATCAAAAATAAAATTCAATAGGAGATGAATCGAATGGTTACAGAAACAAAATATCCGTTAAAAATCAATGGTTCAATGACTGTCCCGGGGGGAAGCTTTACAGATGTGCATGTCAATGGATCGGGAAAAATCACGAGTGATGTAAATTGTGATTCCTTTCATATCAACGGTCATTCCTCTGTCCTTGGTAATATAAAAGCAGCAGGAGAAATCACCATTAATGGCAAAGCAGATATAAAGGGAAGTGTTAAGGCAGATGAAATAGAGGTGAATGGAAAAGCGGAAGTGAAAGGGGCCTTGGAAGCAGGAGATATAAAGGTAAATGGGAACCTTAAGCTTTTTGGGAATGTGACAGCGGAGGATTTCGTCTCAAAGGGAAAAACAGTCATTGAGGGGAATTGTGAAGCGGAAGACTTTGTCTCGAGGGGGACGATTCATATCAGTGAACTGCTGAATGCCGATTCCATTGATATAAAGCTGATAGATGATAGCTTTATTAAAGAAATGGGAGGAGAAGAAATTGAAGTGAGGAGAGACAGCTCAGCTCCAATTCTGGGCAGGCTGTTGAGCTTATTGGGTAGCTCCAAATCCTGCATGCTTACTTCTGATAGTATCGAAGGAGACCAGATATACCTGGAATATACATCCGCAGGCACAGTCAGGGGAAATGATGTACGGATTGGCCCGGGCTGCAACATCGGGCGCCTGGAATATAAAAATGAAATGTCGGTTGATCCTTCCTCAGAAGTTAAGGAGGCTGTTCAAAATTAAGCGGGGAAAAAACCCATCGCGTTCCTCCTGAAAAAGGCGCGATGGGCTTTTGTTTATCCTTTCTGCTTCATTCCTTTTCTGGAGGAAAAAGGCAGCCACCAATTCCAATCACCCAGAAGCTTCATTAAGGATGGCACAAGAATAAGCCTGATGATTGTGGCATCAATCAGAATGGCGATCGCAATTCCTACACCGATCTGTTTTACTGGCATAACCCCTGTAAAAGCGAAAGCCCCTGTTATGACAATCATGATTAGAGCTGCGGATGTAATGATTTTACTGGTCGAAGCCAGCCCCTCCACTGTAGCAAGATCATTATCAGAAGTTTCCAGGTAAATCTCCTGAATCCGCGATATAAGGAATACTTCATAATCCATGCTTAATCCGAAAACCAGGCTGAAGACAAAGACAGGCAGCATTAAAGCGATATCCGCACTGCCCAGTCCGAAATGGCCTCCCTCAAAGATCCAGACGAGAATTCCGAAGGTGGAAGTCAGACCGATCATATTCATCGCTATGGCCTTAAAAGGAATAATAATGGAACGGAAGGCAGCCATTAGGATGAAGAATGTGGATAGCAGGACAATGGCCAAACCAATCCACACCTTGGCATAAATCTCATCAAAAATTTCCTGATAAAATTTAACTCCTCCTCCAAAATGCAAAGGATAGTCCCATTTTCTTTCACTCCATTTCCTGACCCAGTCCTTCGCAGTCTTTGACTTTTCTTCCTCTTTTAGTGTGACAGTAAGAAGAATCCTGTCATTTTTTATAAATTGGTTTATATAAGGTCCAGCCTGTTTCTTAAACTCCGGGCTCTGAAATGCAGCTAAGAGTTTTGGCGGAGACTCAATCCCCGAGACAGAATAGAGTGATTCTACATAGGAAACTGCGGGATCATCCTGAAGTTCCTGTGTAAGATGCTTCATTTCAGCAAGCCCTTCCTTGTCCAGCCATCCGCCTTTTTTGTCAGCCGTTACATACACAGTGCTGCCGCGGTCTAAGTGAAAAGTGTCATTGAGTTTCTCCATCGCCTGCCTTGAATCATAATGAGCGGGAAGAGCATCGACTTCAGGGATGGCTAGGACAATCCCGCGGACCGGCACAATGCCAATAAGCAGCACGGCCAGGGCAAGCAGACTGTTTAACAGGGGATGCTTCATCATCATGGCTGAAAAGCGTTTCCAAGACTTAGATTGAGTATGCCTGTTTTTAATTACATTCCATTTATTGATATTCTCACCCAGCAGGACCATTAGAGAAGGAAGAAGGGTCAGTGCCGATAAGACTGCGACTGCGACAACCACCATTCCGCCGATTGCGACTGTCCTGAATATGGCAATATCAATCACCATCATGGCAGCTAAGCCGATAAATACGCATAATGC
This sequence comes from Peribacillus kribbensis DSM 17871, assembly GCF_000430765.1. GTDB lineage: Bacteria > Bacillota > Bacilli > Bacillales > DSM-1321 > Paraperibacillus > Paraperibacillus kribbensis. The sequence goes on from NZ_KE387240.1 coordinate 345,720, forward strand.
TGAAAAGAGGATCGACTTTCCCGCCGTTCTGATTGTAATTTCTATCGCCCTGTTCTTATCCCCTGTTGTTAATTCTTCCCTGAAACGGTTGATGAATAATAAAGCAAAATCAATGCTTAAGGAAAGTCCGATCATGGGAATCACATTTAACACAAACACGGATAGCTGCATGGCACCTGCAAGCAGGGATAAAATACCGAAGGAAATAACAACTGTGATTCCGCCTACAATAATGGGGATGAGGGATGCTGCCAGACTGCCAAAAGCGAATAAGAGGACAATCAATGCCACCGGAAGTCCGATCAGCTCTGCTCTTTTCAAATCTTCCTGACTCGCCTTATTCATATCCTCAACAACCACCGGCGTTCCTGTTATCGATATTCCTTTTACTCCGGAATATAAATCTTTAATTTTGTCTGTTTCATCCTTCACTTCATCTTTGGACTTATTAAACTGGATAACGGCATACGCAAGGTTTTTTTTGAAGAGCTTCGGCTGGGTAAGAGGCGATTGGATTCCGTTATCAATTTTTAAGTTTTCGGCCCTCGACAATTGCCTTGAAATGGTCTGCCTGAATTCTGTTTCGGACTGTCCTTTTTGACGTTCAAATACGACCAGGATCGTCGTCATAGAAAAATCAAAATACCGATTCAGCTCTTTCTCCACCTGTTTAAACTCTCCATCTGTTTCAAATCCATCACCCTTTAGATGAGAAGGCAGTTTAAGGGCTGATGTGCTTAATCCCAGTAAAAAAATAATCCATATGGCCGCCAGCCACTTTCTGTGCCTGATCACTAATCTGCTGATTGCTTCCATTCCGCACTCCCCCTATAAAATCCCTTAAGCAGTTTATACCTTAAAATTCCATTCTTCATTCTCTATTATGCCATCAATTTTTTTCTTCTGTATAAAAAAACAGGTTTCACATATCCTAAGTGCAATATTTGATACAGGCAGGAGAAGCAGCGGCTGCCGGTACTCTCTGGGAGGAATTTATATGTATGGCAAAAAAGCGCCTCTGGAATTGGAACCGATAATTGAAAGTACAGATGTTTACTCCTGTATCGGGGAATCCTGCAATGGCTGGATGAGGAAAGAATTCGTCTCTGATACATTGACCTGTCCGCTATGCGGCAGCAATATGTCAGAAGAAGTAAGAGAACTGCCGCAAATGAAAAAAAGCTATAACTTTTACTGATTGGTCAATACAAATGACAAAAGGAACAGCCAGGGCTGTTCTTTTTTTATTATCTAAAAGATCAGGCATGTTTGTATGGAAAATACCATCCAGTTGCCAAAAAACAGGGAGAGTGTCAAAATAATAGAGAAGATTATGAATACATCCAAGCTGGAAATTTAGATAAAGAGGGTTTGTTATGTTTGACTATCATGTACACACGAGCTTTTCAGCCGATTCAAAGATGCCGATGGATACGGCCTGCCAGACTGCCATTGAAGCTGGAGTGAAGGAAATTGCCTTCACTGAGCATATGGATTATTTTTATCCTAACTGTGATTTGACATTCGAATTCGATTATGGGGAGTATTCAGGAATGGTGGATCTGCTGAGAGGCCGGTATGGCTCCAGATTAACTATTCGGAAGGCCGTGGAGATAGGCATACACCCTTATACTTACCTCCAAAGTAAAAAATTCACTGATACAAATGAATTTGATTTTATCATTGGATCTGTTCATATTGCCGATAATTTAGATTTGCATAACGGAGATTATTTTAAAGGAAAAAGCCTCAAAGAGGCGCTTGAGACCTACTTTATTACCATTAATACCTATGTTAAAGAGTATCAGGATTTTAATGTCCTTGGCCATTTAACGCTTATTAAACGCTATCTTCATTATGTAAATTCTCATTGGGAAAAAGTAGATTGGTCCCTTTATTACGAAATCATTGAGGATACCTTTAAGGCGTTAATCCAGACTTCAAGGGGAATCGAAGTGAATTTATCGGGATACAGATACCGGATTGACAGTCCTCTTCCTAATCTGCCATTTATTCAATTATATAAGGAAGCGGGAGGAGAGATTATTACTGTCGGAACGGATGCACACAGCCGGCATTTTGTAGGAAAACATCTTGAGATAGGATACAGCCTTCTAAAAAAGGCAGGATTTGAATATATTACCAGCTTTGAACAGCGGAAACCAACATTTCATAAGTTAACAGATAGTATATAAGTATTCTCAAATGAAGAGGCTGCCTTTTAAAGTCTGATTTGCTAAAGATAGATTCATTCAAAAGCGAAACCTGACTTCCTAAAGACAGCCTTTTTACTATTATAGCCAGGTGGAAATGGTTTTTACATCGAGCCGTGTAGTCTCTCTTCCTGGTTGTAATGCCTTTCCAATCGTAATAAGCATGATTGGTTCGTATCGGGATTCTATTTCGAATTCTTCAATAAGGCCTGAAGAATTAAAACCGCCGATTGGACAAGTATCCCAGCCTTTAGCTTTTGCAGCCAGCATTAGCTGCATAGCGGCAAGGGAAGCATTGAGATAAGCAGCCGTCAGGGCTTTCTCTTTGTTTTGATAGGCACGATTCACTTGTCCTGCAAGGACATCCTTAACTTCGGGGCTCATACGTCCAGCTTCCACATCAGGTCCGAAAACAGGTTCAACTTTCTTTTGAACTTCCTTGTCACCCAGTACAGCAATCACGGCAGATGATTCAACAATCTGGGCCTGATTAAAAGCGAGGGGAAATAATTTCTGTTTGGATTCTTTAGAAGAGAAGACCATAAAGTGCCAGTGCTGAAGGTTCCATGCAGATGGCGCCCTTCCCGCAAGTGCAAGCAACTCGGATAGTTCTGATCTGGAAATCTCTACATTCGGGTCGTATACTTTTACCGAACGTCTTTCTTCTATAATATTGATTAAGTTAGACATGCTGATCCTCCACTCTGTTGTAAACGTAATTCATCTCAACTGTATAGTAGATTAATGACTTAGGTCAATGGAATTGCTTAAAGATTCACGAACTTTGGAAAAGGAAAAAAGCGCCTCGGTCATCCTTCCAGGCTGGGAGCTGTTCCTCATATGGAAACAGTTCCAGGCCGGATATCAGACACGAGACACCCTCTGAAAAATATCTTATTTTACTGGTACGCTTTCCGCTTTATCAGCAGAAGCATGGTTTTTAGCCATACGCTGGCCGATTTCCGTCTGAAGCATCAGGAATAATCCTCCGATTGACCAATACAGCGGCAGAGCTGCAGGTGCATTGAAGGAAAAGATTAAGATCATGAGCGGTGACATCAGCCCCATGAATTTCATCGTATTCTGCTGCTCTTTCGGCATGTTCTTTTGTGAAACCTTAAACTGCAGGAAGTATACGATTCCGGCGACGATGGCAAGGATATGATCCGGATGTCCAAGACTGAACCATAAGAAAGTATGGGAAGCGATATGATGAGAACTCTTTATCGCATAATAAAAGCCCATTAAGATCGGCATCTGGATGAGTACTGGCAGGCACCCCATGTTCAGCGGGTTCACGCCGTGCTTTTGATACAGCCGCATCATTTCCTGCTGATATTCCTTTTGCTTGGCCGGGTCCTTAGCATTTTTCATTTTTTCCTGCAATACAGCCATCTCTGGCTTGAAAGCTTCCATCTTCATCTTCATAGCATTCTGCGTCTTCAACTGCTTTAAGAAAAGCGGCATTAATACTAGCCTGATCAGTAAAGTCATGCAAATGATGCTGAGTCCATAGCTCCCGCCGGTGATGCTGGCAAAAAACTCAATCGCGGAAGTCATGGGTGCAATCAGGAGATTATGGAAAATCGAACCTCCGCCGGATTGTGATTGGCACCCGGTCAATAAAGCTCCGATGACAACAATCAAACTTAGTAAACCCAAATATTTTTTATTCAATTTATTTCCTCCTCGTTATTAGGTTATGAGCTAACGAGTAAGGAAATTGGCTCCTCTGAATCCCCAGGATCTAATTTTCTTCGGATAAAGCTGATGATCTGTGTGATAAAACATTTACAGAGTGAAATCTTAAGCTTTATAGCTGAAATTCCTTGCTCATGCAGGGAAACTGTAGGGCAGGAATCCAGCTTTTTGTCCAATTTATAAGAAAAATAGAGGGCTGCATAAGGAAGGACGATGGTCAATAATAAACCTAAGAGAATGGCCATCCGGAATACATGGTGATCAAGTTCTAGAATACTATCCCACATAAGGCAATCCCTCATTTAAAAGTCTAAATACTAGCTTCTATTTTACCACGAATGATTTAAATTCTCTACATTTCTTAAAATGCAGATAGACAGGATTCTGTATCCAGCAGTAAGGTAATGTCAAAGATCTGGTTTTTGCTCCAGTTTTTCTTTCTGATATTGCCTGGCAAGCAGCTCTTCCACTTCATTATAAGTCAAGCCAGATTCGGCATTGAGTTTTTTTACTTCTTCAATATCGGTTCCTGCGGAAGTGAAACGGTCCTGATCGGCACTCATCATGAATGGCGGCCTATCATAAATTCTCATTTTGCTGGCCGATTTCCTTTGCTGCGATGATCGAATTTGCCTGTTCCAGTTCCTTATGTTCTTCCACAGAATCACCTGGGTAATTTTTGGGATTTGGAAATGTGTCATGAGTTTCAATGGTAAATTCTTTTTTCTTAGGTGCCTGAGTTAAAAATTCATTATTTTTTTGCGGATTCATCTTTGACCCTCCTAATCAAATCAAGTAAGACAGATTATTTTTTAGAATACCTAAAAGAATATAAGTTTATACCTTTGGAAAGGAGGGTAAGATAGATTGTTATCTGAAATTAAACACGTTCTGAATTCGCTTTTTCTCGATTGTAACGGCCACTGCCAGAAAAGAAAAGGCAGTCCCAAACCGGATCAGGGAAATCATATTCATTGCGGCGTGCATTCCGCAGCCGTTTAGAATCAGGACACCCAGCTGGGGAGCGGCAAAACCTACGATCGATAGCATAAAGTTATAATTGGCGATATAGTTCGCTCTGTTGGCTTCCGGTGAAGCTTTCAGAAGCTGATTGAACAGGAGCAGATTGGTGCCTGATACGAAAAATCCTGTCCAAAAGTTAATGCCCGTCATATAAAATAAATTCGTGGAAAGCATGTTTAATGCCGGTGCTGTGGCCATCCCTGCGGCGGCAATAAATAATACAATAGAATTTCCATATTTGTCTGCAAGTCTGGCCCACCATTTAATGCTGATTATTTGAGCGGCCTGGCTGGTGACAGAAAAGATGCTGAGCCAGAGCGCAGTCGCGTGGGCATCCTTGATTTGGTAGATGCTGAAAAGCGACCAGGCCATTTGGGCAGAAAAATTATATAAGATAGCACACACCAAAAAAGTTACATAAGGCTTGTGCTTAAAAACATCAAAGGATAATTTGCTTTTTACTTTTTTAATCTGTACAGGTTTTACCATTCTTTCCGGCTCTTTATGCTTCGCCAGGTAATAAACCTCAAACAGGGCAAAAAGGAAGCCGGCAAGAAGAAGGGCTTGGTAGGGAAACGCATCATGCTTGCTGTACTGTTCCAAATAAAATCCTGTTCCGAAGGTGACAATGAGGGCTGCGATGTTATTTACACGGTTACGGGTGCTGAAAAAATCTCCCCGTCTCTGCTCAGGAATTATTTCTCCTATCATAGTCTGCCAGGAAAGATTGGCGAGTGCCCCCGGAAAGTTAAGAAGGGCAATCAATCCAACTAAGATCCAGGCTGATACCGCATTTGAAAAGAAGGGGACGAAAAAAATCAGCATAAATAAGAAGCGTGTGGCAAAGGTAGTGGCTAATGTGAAATTCCTTTTGCTCCGGGCTCTGTTGAGCCAGATGGCTCCAGGCAGCAAGGCGATCATGCCGATAATGGATGGAAGGGAAGTGATCAATCCCATCTGTTGATTGCTTGCCCCAAGGACTCCAAGAGCCAGTAAAGGTATATAGCCATTGACGGTATTAGTGGAAATGGTCTGTGCCAGCCCATTGTATAGGCTGGCTTTTTCATTAGATGTAAAGCTCAATTACTGCATTCTCTCCCTCATGTATAATCTATCCATTTTTTGTAGTACCGAGTGATTGTAATCTTTCGCTTCTCTCCTTGCAAGAGTGCGGAAGAAAAATAGGAAGAATTACACAAGTGCAAATAATGGAAAAAGACAGGGGGCCCCTGTCTTAATAAAACTGCTCTTCATCAATTAATTCATCATAAGCCGCTTTTGCAGATTCTTCGGTCGAAAATAATGCATCATCATCCTCGATTACATGGAAGGTTTCATTCAAAAATAGTGCCAGTTCACCTGGATTATGGGGGTGCTGGACGATTTCAGCAGGACGGATATTGGAAACGGAAGGAACGTGGGGATTATTATAGATCACAAATACTTCATCCCCGGACTTCAGGTCTTGCCGGTTGATTGTATCCATAAAGGACTCCTTTCATTACAGCAGAGCAGATACTTTACGGCCTGCTTTCAAAATCGTTGATAGGGGTAGTGTATGTACTTCTGTTTCTTTTATGACATTCCATTTTCATTACTTTGAAAACAAGTTTATAAAAAGAACATTCAGGGAAAATTAATAAAGGATTTGTAAGATAAATAATAATAAAGGGTGATCATGTATGCTGTGGGCAATTATTGGAATTTTGCTTTTGCTATGGGTCCTTGGCTTGGTTTTTAAAATTGCAGGCGGACTTGTACACATTCTCCTTATTGTCGCTGTTGTGGTTTTCATTATTAAAATGATTTCAGGCAGGGGAAGAAACAGGGTATAGCTAATGAAAGGAGGCTGATTTTATCGGCCTCCTTTCATTCGTGTTAAAGGTTATTTCACCACAAGATAGGCAATCATCGGCCCGTTATGGGCTGCGTCCATATGGGAATTACAGATAAGACGATAGATTCCTTCCTTTTTCATTGTGAAATGAATGACAGTCTCTTTTCCTTTTTTTACGTTTCCGGTTATGTTCGTTCCTTCAATATAAAATGGATGCTCCATTCCATTTATTCCCCGGATGGATAAAGCAACCTGCCTGCCTTTTGGAATGATAATCGTACCGGGATCCCAGCGGTAGGCTTCGATTTCTTTTCCATCCACATTGGATTTCAACTCTCCTGTTACCATATGAATCGTAAATTGTTCAGGATTTCCCATGACCGTTTCAATATCCATCGCTCTTCCCGCAGCAAAGTAATAAAGGGCAAGTGATGACAAAATAACAATAAACAGTGCTGTTATCAGCCATTCTTTTTTAATGGCAATCAGTCTCATGCTTCCACCTCCGGAATAGTTGAACATAAGGGCAACCAGGCTTGTCTCTTTACTGTTTTATTTTCATTTATTATAAATATGACTACTATCTTCTTAATTATATGTAAAATCAGCTGATGAACCGGGAAGGAAGGTAAATCCAAACTAACATATTATTTTTATAAAGACTTCTGAAGCACACGGATATGGCTTTACTGTCACCTGGGAGGTTTAGGCAAAAAAAACCTGTCTACAGCCGGTATCAGATCATAGGGTCTGCACATCCTTTCATCTAACTTAAAAGCCGCTGCAACTGCAGTTCCAGCGAACCTCAACAGTCTGAAATCAGCAATTTCATAAATGGAGAATAGGATAATTTCATATTAAAATAACAAATTAAGATATCTGAAAATTCAAACAGCTTGTAAAACTCTCGTTATATTTATGTTAATAAAGTCATTGAATTAATATCTCCCTGTTCTTTATAACGCTACTTTTTCTGTTATCATAAAGTACAAGAGCGAACAAAGAAGCACTAGGGAGGAAAATACATATGAAGAAGACATTATTCTCATTAGTCGCTGCGGCGGCGCTTACGAGTACGGTGGGAGCAAACGCACATGCGGAAGAAATAGTAGTGAAAAAGGGAGATACCCTTTGGAGGATCGGACAGAATCATGGAGCTTCCATTTCAGATCTTAAGGAATGGAATCAATTAAAAAGTGATGTTATTTATCCAGAGCAGCATTTAACAGTTTCTCCAGATCGAAGACATACGGTTCAAAAAGGTGAAACACTTTGGAAGATTGCAAAAGAATATGGTGTATCCGTTTATAATATTAAAGGATGGAACAATCTCCATTCTGATATCATCCAGCCGGGGCAAAGCCTTAAGGTGAATTCAGGGTCATATAGCGCACCGCAGCAGCAGGCACCTGCAAAACAAGAAGTGCAGAAGCAAGCAGCAGCAAAGCCTGCTGCAGCTAAACCTGCAGTCAGAACCGCTGCCGCTCAGCCTGCATCACAGGAAAATTCCAAGGTGATCAGTGTGAAGGCTACAGCATATACAGCAAATTGCGAAGGCTGCTCAGGCGTTACAGCGACAGGCGTGAATATTAAGGATAATCCGGGGGCAAAGGTAATTGCAGTTGATCCGCAGGTTATCCCGCTGGGCTCAAAAGTATATGTAGAAGGCTATGGATATGCCACTGCAGATGATACTGGAGGAGCAATCAAGGGTAACCGGATTGACGTGTTTATCCCAGACCAGCAAAATGCGCTTGCCTGGGGTACAAAAACAGTGAAGGTAACTGTTATAAAATAAATGATCAGAGGACTGGCGATATGCCAGTCCTTTTTTTTTATCCTGATGTCAGTGAATATCTTCTCCAATGCATGTAAAGATTGCCACATTGCCCTACTGTGTTTCTGTTAAGTCATAAACGGGAAAGGTAAATGGAAGGCAGTATGCTAAGAGAGGAGCGCCTCTTGTGATTGATTATAATACCAGACAGTCAGTGAAGGATCATGCCTATAAAGCAGCTGAAAACGTGAAACCTTGGATTGAAAGGTCTGCGCGTGCGGGATTTATGGCCAAGGGAAGTGTGTTCATCTTAGTTGGAATATTTTCCTTCCTAGCGTCCCTCGGTGTGGGGCACAAAGCAAAGGGAACAAATGGTGTGTTTGCGTCCCTTTCCTCTTCTCCATTTGGAGAAGTCGTTTTATGGATGATTGCTTTGGGCCTGGCATGTTTCAGTATGTGGCAGATCATCCGCTGTTTCCATCCGCAAAAGGGAAAGAAATGGACGGAAAGGAGCAGCGCTTCCATATCGTGTTGTATTTATATAGTGCTGACAGGAAAGGCGGTGTCCCTAGCCATTCATAGCGGGCATTCAGGCGGTGCTAAGGAGCTGTGGGCGGCCAGGATCTTGCAATACCAGGCCGGTCAATGGCTGATTGGAGGAATTGGTGCCGGGATACTCCTCTTCGGAATCCACGAAATATATTCAGGGTATAAGCAAAAATATATGGATCAATTTAAAACGGCGGACATGAGCGAGAAGGAAATAACAGCTGCCAGAACTTCAGGCAGAATTGGATTGTTTTCACGCGGTGCAGTATTTGGAGTCCTGGGATTCTTCATTATGAAAATGGCCATTGAAGCAAACCCGAATCATCCTAAAAGTCTTGACGGTGCTCTGGAAAAAATTCTAGAGCAGCCTCATGGCAGGATTCTTCTTGCGATGATTTCAGCCGGCTTCATTCTTTACGGACTTTTTGAGATATTAAAAGGAAAGAACAGACATTTGAAAATCTAAGGATGAGTAATTATCGGGTTTAATCAAGGCAGCTGCGGGGAACATATTACTATCAAACAAATTAACAGAGGGTAATCATTCTTTCAGAAAGATTTAGTGTTGACAAATGATAAGCTAAAGGTTATAATAAATTTCTGTTTCATTTATATTTGTTGCGATATTAAATGAAATATCGAGGGTAATTAAATAGCAGAATTTTAATTACAAGAAAGATATTTCCGCTTAATAGAAACCCAGGTGCTGGCTGCGCACTTATTAAGCCGGGGTAATACCTATTGCTCCTAGACAGGCATAATGATCAATTATAATTTTTAGCTTTCGAATATTACAATTAGACGGTATTACCGCATATATAAAATTTTGCTGAAAGAGTCAAAACCTTATTTTTCAACTGGCGCGACCTAGGAGTCGCAGGATGGAAGAGAGGTAGGGCTTTCATATTTAGGTTTTGAAATGTTGATTACTCTCACCTAAATATTTACTATGAACTAGCGTGTATAAAAAAGGTGCTCCCTGATTCAGGGCAGCACCTTTTTCCATTTTTAGCGGCAGTGAATGAAGGTTTTTTCCTTGCGGTATGGAATTATAAGTATATCTATTTTTCTCTAAAAGAATAGCGGCTAAAAAAGGAGCTGGCAGTCTAATGATGGAGATGGAATGGCAGAATGAAGTGAAAGAGGAAACAATGGTTGGGCCATCTTTTAGGGTGGATACTAGGAGGTTTTCAGAAAAGGAATACAATAAGTTTGTATGTCTGAATCCCGTACGGGACTGGTCCATGCTGAATTGGAAAGCTGTAGGAAGACCCTATCAGGTTACAACCTATGCAAAAGAAAAAAAACACTGGGAAATGGAGAACGGGATGGACCTCCCTGTTCATACGTCATGGGAATTGTTTAATAAATCCTTTCACGAATGGTTTATCAAGGATGTTCCGCAGGAGCTGTCAGATTCAAAAAAGGCTCTCTTTAAAAGCTTGAGGACGTTTAGACTCCCAGAAGCGAAAGCGCTTGCCGGCGAGTATTTAAGGCTCCATCTTTGGAATTATGTTCACAGAATACAGGATGGCATTTGGGATCCGCGCGGAAAGCGTGCATTGTTTGAAGGACTTGATGTTCAAAAGCCAAGAGTACTTTTTCTTGGAGCGGCAGAAGGCTATGAAGCCATGCAGCTGGGAGCATTATATCCTGGCAGTGAGATCTGCCTGGTAGATTATGATGCATATTGCAGGGATACCCGATTCGGGGAATTCCCGGAATCTTATCCCTTCCTGGGGGGAAGTCCTGCCACAGGAGGGGGGAAAATTTATTACAAAAACGATCTTCATATAGAATATGTGGTGGACGATATCCGCAGTCTTCCTTTTGGCCATGAGTTCGATATTGTGCTCAGTGTGGGGCTTCTCGAACATTTTCCGGATGAGTTGAAATCTGAAGTTATTGATTGGCACAGGAAATTTCTAAAGCCCGGGGGATATGTTATTATGACCACGCCACGTGCACAATTACGTTCCAAGCTTTATTATGAAATCATGGCTGATATCATGAATCATACTTACCGGGAGCTTATGACCATTGAACAAATGGGTCTGTATTGCTATGAAAATGGTCTGGACATCCTTCGTCACGGTTACATCAAAGTCCATAATGGAATTGTTGCAAAAGTCCGGTGAGCCTGCTCCTCAGGTGATCGAGTAATCCACTGGAACATCCTTAGATTTTGGCGGTGATTAAATGCTTGATGAAGTCCGTATTTCGGTGAGGCCGCTGGTTGAATATGTATTCAAAACCGGCAGTATAGAGACGGGGTTTCGTTCATCTGCTTCCATGACAGAAGGAACGAAAGCCCATCAGCAGATTCAGAAAAATTACCAGGAGCAGGATAGGAAAGAGGTATATCTTCATACCGAGCTCGAATGCGGAGGGATTTCATTTAAGCTGGATGGAAGGTGTGACGGGATCCTGCAGGAGGATGGAACCGTCATTATAGATGAAATAAAGTCCACGAAGCAGGATATCGGTCTGCTGGAGGAGGATGCCTATGAAGTGCACTGGGCGCAGGCAAAGTGCTATGCGTATATGTATGCAAAAGACCGTGAGCTCCCCGGGATAATAGTTCAGTTGACTTATGTCCAGCTTCCTGAAGGAAAGCAGCGGGTATTTAGGAAACGATACAGCAAGGCGGATCTTGAGGGGTTTATTTTTAGTGTTATTAAAACCTATCTGCCTTATGCGAGATTGAGACTGGAGCATACGGAAGAAAGGAATGGAAGCATTGGAAGAATGGAATTCCCTTTTGAATCCTATCGAAAGGGGCAGCGGCATTTTGCCGGGGCTGTCTATAAAACGATAGCAGAAGGGAAAAATTTATATGCGGATGCTCCTACAGGTATAGGAAAGACCATTTCCACTGTTTTTCCTGCACTAAAGGCAATGGGAGGAGGACAGGCAAAGCGTTTTTTTTATCTGACTGCTAAAACAATTACCAGACAGGCGGCAGAGGATGCCCTTGCCATTCTTGAGAAAAAGGGCGGACTGAAACTTTATGCGGTCACAATCACGGCCAAAGAAAAAGTCTGCCTGAATGAGAAACTCTCCTGCAATAAAGAAAACTGTGAGTTTGCGAATGGATATTATGACCGGATTAATGGAGCCGTATTAGATATATTGGAAAACGAGACCAGGATGGGCCGTAAAACCATTGAGGAGTATGCCCTTAAACATAAAGTATGCCCTTTTGAGTTTTCCCTCGATCTTGCATATGCTTGCGATGCAGTCATCTGCGATTACAATTATATTTTTGATCCAAAGGTAAACTTAAAGCGGCTGGTGGATGAGCAGAAAAAGGAAACGGTCCTATTGGTGGACGAAGCACATAATCTCGTCGAAAGAGCCAGAAGCATGTTCTCCGCACAGATCAATAAATCTGATTTTTTATCGATCAAAAGGGAATACAAAGAACGGAATCCTTCTGTCTATAAAAGCGCAAAGGATATCAATGACTTTTTCATCCGTATAAAAAAAGAGCTTCCTGAGAGCGGTTTTCAGGTCATGCAGGAAATGAATGATGATTTACTTATCCTGCTGGAGGACTTCCTGGAGAGGGCTGAAGCAGTTCTGGCCGGCCGGCAAACTGGAGAACCTGATGAAGCATTGCTGCAGACGTATTTTTCTGCTGCGGACTTTATTCGTATAACCAAGCTGTTTAACCAAGATTTTATTTTTCTTAGCTATAAAGAAAAAAGCGACACATTTGTCAAGCTGCTATGCATGGATCCGTCCGATCTCTTAATGAAAATGGGAAAAAACTTTAAATCCAAGATCTTCTTTTCAGCAACCTTGCAGCCTATGAAATTTTATACTTCCATGCTAGGCATGAATGAAGAAGACTTTATCCTTTCCATTCCATCTCCTTTTGCGAAGGAGCAGGCAGCAGTATCCATTTATCCTGTCTCCACCAGGTTTTTGGACAGGGAAAAAAGCATTCAGCCCATAGCTAGCAGCATCACCCGCTTTATTGGTGCAAAAAAAGGAAATTATTTAATTTTCTTTCCTTCCTATAAATATATGAATGATGTCCTGACTGTTCTAACAGCTGAACATTATGAGGGGAAGATCCTGGTCCAAAATCCTGATATGTCAGAGGAGGAAAGGGAAGCTTTTCTGGAATCATTTCAAGAGGTTTCTGATGAAAGCCTTGCCGGGTTTGCAGTATTAGGCGGCATTTTTTCAGAGGGCATCGATTTAAAAGGAGACAGGCTGAACGGGGTGGCGATCGTAGGCGTCGGACTGCCCGGAATAAGTCTGGAGCGGGATCTGATGAAACACTATTTTTCTGCACAGGGAAGGAACGGCTATGATTATGCCTATGTCTTTCCAGGCATGAATAAAATACTCCAGGCAGGTGGCAGGCTGATACGCTCAGAGAATGACAGCGGGCGGATCCTATTGATAGATGACAGATATCTGACAAAGAAATACCTGGCAATGCTACCGGAACTGTGGCAGGACTTCAGGGTCATTTCGTCCAGCTCCTGATATCTGGTACTCATGAAGGATTATCCTCCTATATAGAGGGTACATAAAGAATATCATAAAGGGAGGCGATTCTTATGGCAGAAAACCAAGAAACAAAATCCAGCCAGATTGCTGGAACCACCTTTAGTCCCGAAAATAAGGATAAGAAGAATGAAACCGATCAGGGACTTGCCAAAACTCATGAGCAGGTTGTCGATTATTATGAGGACGGAACCATTGAAAATGAGAATGACAGGGATTAAAACCTTTCAATAACGAAATTTCTCAGGCTGCAGGCTGCTCATGATGGAGTTGTCTGCAGTTTTATTATCTCGTTTAAATCATTTGGATGTAAAAAAAAGCTGAATTGATCGTCAAGATTAGAAAAAACTTTTTATTGATACACGTCACTTTTTCACGGAGAATGATATAGTACAGTACCGTGTAATTGGAGAGAGTAAAAAATGGAAAAATTTCATTGCTGTGCCTCTTGTATTCATTTTAGGGCTGTAAAAGCAGAGAAAGGTATGAAGTATTATTGCTCAAGACTTTGCTATGAGACTCATCCCAAGTATCAATTCAATTGCTGGGTCCCAAAGGAAAAGGTGGCTGCCCTGATGAAGAAAAAAGGCATGAGTGAATAACAAGTTTGTTTTGTTTTCCAAAAGGGAATTAGCCTTAATAAGCCATCTTGTTTTTTGTCAAAAGGCTGTTCGTCAAAATGAAGGAGGCATTTCCATGGGAAAATTCATCAAGACAGCAATTAAATGGGCCCCAATTGTTTACCCAATCGTAAAGAAAGCCCTCAACAGCAGAAAAGCAAAGGCATAATACGGGAGAATGAAATGTTGGGAATCTTGAGTAAAATCCCTTTAATTCTTCTGTAAAAAAGAAATTCGGAATAATTTTATTTTCCGAATTTTTTTTGTCCCATCATTCACCTTAAATTTTTTTCCTATTATAGTTTGTGCTTTAATAAGAGATAAGGAAATTCTCTAATGGAGTGATTACACTGAAAAGGCCTATTCAAAATGCAATGATTGTAGTCTCGTCGCTTCTATTGCTAGTCTGGCTTGGAGGATTCGTCTATGCTGTGGATGCAAACCTGCGTCCTGCAGGAAAAAGTCAGGAAGATAGACGGCCAAGCATGGCAGATGACTCTCAACGGGAAGGGAAAACACGCGATATTAAAATGCTTGCTATAGGAGATTCCCTTACTAGAGGTGTTGGAGATAATTCCGGTAAAGGATATATCGGATACCTATCGGACCAGTTAAAGAAAAAGACCGACAAGCAGATTGTGATGCAAAATCTCGGAATCAGCGGTCTGCGTTCAGAAGGTCTTTTGGCACAGCTTCAGGGTGCATCCGTGAAAAGGGAGCTAAAAGAAGCAGATTATATTTTTATGACAATTGGCGGAAATGATTTGTTTCAGGGCGGCCAGACGCTGGAGAATCTGGATGCCGCTTCTGTCCGTTCCCTCGAACAAAAATACCTTAAGAATCTGGACTCGATTTTTTCGTATATAAGGTCAGCAAGCCCGGACTCCATGATCTTTTTTGTCGGTCTCTATAATCCTTTTATTGAAATGGCGGATGGGGGAGAAACCTCAAGGATTGTCCGGGAATGGAATTTCAAGAGCGCTGAAGCAGCATCCAAACGGAAAAATCTATTATTTGTGCCTACTTTTGATATTTTTGAATTTAAAACCAATGAATATCTCTACTCAGACCATTTTCATCCAAATGCGGAAGGATACCGGCTGATTGCCGACCGTGTCGCAAGCTTAGTTTCCTTGTAAGGAGGTAGTTCATGATCACACTTGCTGTCAAAGACGTAAGAAAAAGAATCGGGAAAAAAGAAATTATTAAGGGAATTAATTTTGAATTGTATGATGGGGAAGTCTTTGGTTTTCTCGGTCCCAATGGAGCAGGGAAAACAACGACCATACGAATGCTTACCGGTTTAATTAAACCGACTTCCGGAAGCATTTCCATTTGCGGCTGGGACTTAAAAAAAGACTTTACTAAAGCGATGATGAATATGGGATGCATCGTGGAAAATCCTGAATTGTATGGATTCCTCACAGGATATGAGAATCTGGTTCATTTCGCGAGAATGATACCTGGATTTGAAAATAATCGGATGAATGAAGTCATTTCACTCGTAGGGCTGAATCAACGGATCCATGATAAGGTCAAGACCTATTCACTCGGAATGAGGCAGCGGCTGGGGATCGCCCAGGCCCTGCTTGGAAACCCGAAGGTGTTGATCCTGGATGAGCCGACAAATGGACTCGATCCGGCCGGTATTCGTGAGATGAGACAGTTCATTAGAGAATTGGCCGAAAGGGAAGGGCTGAGTGTGCTTGTTTCAAGCCATCTCTTGAGCGAAATCCAGCTTTTGTGTGACCGTGTGGCCATTATCTCGAAGGGAACGGTCATTAAGACCGACAGGGTGGAGGCCCTTCTTTCCTCCCAGGAAAAAATGATATGGAATCTCAATCCGATCGATAAGGGGGAGGAGATTCTTTCCAAATATACAGAAGTTACCCGGGGAGAAGGAACGCTCATCACGGAATTTGATGAAGACCAAGCGGCTGAATGGTGCAGGGAGCTTGTTTCCCTTGGAGTTCGGGTTACTGGAATGAACAGGAAGCTGCCTGCGCTGGAGGATTTATTCCTGGAACTGACAGGCGGTGATTCTATTGATTAACCTCGTACAAAATGAAATGCTGAAGCTTCTTGCGAGAAAACGCCTGGTTATAGTGGGAATCATCCTCTCTGTATTGGTGATTTTATTTACTTACGCTCAATTTCAGACAGTCCAGACTCAATTGAAAAAGCTCGGGACAACAGATTGGAGGACAGCCCTTCAGCAGCAGATCGTGGATGCCCAGAACCGGATGACGAACAGCAGGATCCCGGATGATTTTAAGGAAGAGCTGGAAGTGCGTGTAAAACAGCAGCAATATTATTTGGATAATGATATTAATCCTGCTGTTCCCGGTGCCCCGAGTTTCACGAGGCAGTTTCTTGAAAACTCTATTGATCTGCTTCTTCCTCTGCTTATCATGGTCATTGCAAGTGATTTGGTTTCCTCCGAATTCAGCATAGGTTCTATCAAGCTCTTGCTTGCAAGGCCAGTTAAGCGCTGGAAGATCCTTCTCAGCAAATACATCACCCTGCTGCTGGCCATCTCAGTCATCCTTGCGCTGCTTGGAGTGGTTTCATATCTGATATCCGGGATTGTATTTGGCTATAAGGGATGGACAGCACCTGTCTTTGCTGGATTTAAAATCACCGATACGGGCTTTGATACAAGCGCCGCTAATGTGATTCCCCAGTGGAGATTTTTATTGATGGACTTTGGGGTGGTTTGGTTTGCTGCAGTGGTAGTAGGGACACTTTCGTTTATGGTTTCTGTCCTTGTAAGAAGTACCGCTGCCGGTATGGGAATCATCCTTGCCCTCTTGATTGCTGGGGCTATTCTCAGCAATATGGTTTCCTCCTGGACGTCGGCTAAATATCTGTTCATGCTGAATCTCCGGCTGACAGATTACCTGAATGGAAGCCCGCCTCCTATCTCTGGAATGACCCTGACGTTTTCATTAATGGTCCTGGCGGTGTGGTGGCTGCTGGCCATGATTGTTTCCTTTACTGTATTTACGAAAAAAGATATTTATTAATGGAAGGGACCCGGGACATATATTGGAATGGCAGTTAAGATGAAAAATGAAACCTTTTATAAGGCTGGTACGTAAAGTAGAAAATATGAATTTATAAAGGGAGCTGGAAATATGGCTGTTTCTTTAAGCAAAGGCCAAAAGGTCGATTTAACAAAAGGCCATCCCGGATTGAACAATCTGCTGGTGGGTCTTGGATGGGATCCTTCGGTGGCAGGTATGGATCTGGATGCCTCTGTTTTTCTGCTTGGTGAAAATGGAAAGGTAACGGGAGAACAGGATTTTATCTTCTATAATAACCCGCAGGGAGGCCAGGGCTCTGTTATATACAGCGGAGATAACAGGAGCGGCCAGGGAGTACAGGATGATGAACAGATCAGGATCGATCTTGGCAGGGTTCCTCAGCATGTACATAGAATCGCCTTTTCGATTACCATACATGATGGTGAGGTTAAAAGGCAGAATTTTGGACAAGTCCAAAATGCATATGTACGTGTTCTTGATGAAAATGGCGGGCAGGTCCAGGTGCATTATGACCTTGGCAGAGATTTCTCAGTGGAAACCGCTATTGTAGTTGCGGAATTATACCGCCATAAAGGAGAATGGAAGTTTTCTGCAACCGGCAGCGGATTCAGCGGCGGACTGGCAGCCCTGTGCCATAACTTTGGAATCGAAGTAGAAAGCCCTCCTGTTTCGGCTGGCGCAAACCAAATGAACAGCATGCAGAATAATGGAGGCTACGGGCAGCCTGTACAGCAGAATTACTCCCAGCATCCGCAAAGCTACGGGCAGCCTGCACAGCAAAGCTACTCACAGCCCAGCTATTCCCCTTCTTATCCGGCAGCACAGCCCATGGGCAGCCCTGTACCTGGCGGAGCAGGACAGCATAGCTCAGGCTTTACCTGCCCCCGCTGCGCTTCGCAGAATATCATGACGGGTAAAAAGGGATTTGGGCTCGGAAAGGCTGCAATCGGTGGACTGGTATTAGGGCCAATTGGTCTCCTGGGTGGTTTTATTGGCGGAAACAAGCTTAAGCTGACATGTGTGAGCTGCAGCTTTTCATGGGAACCGGGACAATCTGAAATTTCCCGTGTTACAGACACACTGAAGAACCAAGCCAAAAATCTGATTCAGAAATACAAAACATCTGATTCGCTGGACGCCATCACAGCAGGCCTTGCACTGACCGCAATGGCGGACGGAGTATTGGATCCTGCTGAAAGACAGAAGGTCCAGGAATTTATTACTCAAAACCCTGAGTTGAATTCTTTTGGACCTGGACAGGCTCTATCTAAGTTCGAAGCGGCGGTGGCCACTATCACGCGTGATCCGTATCGGGGGAAGGAAGCAGCGCTTGGAAAGCTTCATAAGCTGAGAAGCAAGCCGGATCTGGCTCGATTGGTCGTGAGGTATTGTGTTGCGGTAGGTTATGCAGACGGCCACTTTTCTTACGAAGAACAGCAGATGGTATCGGATATCTGCAGGGTGCTGAACCTGAATCCTTCTGAGTTTTTATATTAGATTAAAAAAAGAAAACCACCTGCCTGGTGTGTGAGGCGTGTGGTTTCTTTATCTTACATTACATATTTCAGGAACCAGTCTCTTATCTGCTTGATATGATCGATCCGGGAGGCTGGGCTTCCGCTTCTGGTAACCTCGTGATTTTCATTTTCATAGGAAATGAGTACGGCCTCTTTTTTCTGCCTTCTTAAGGCTGTATAAAATTCCTCTGCCTGCTGGACGGGACAGCGATAATCCTTTTCCCCGTGAAGGAGAAGGAGAGGAGTATTGACATTAGAAACATATTTTAACGGCGAGTGATTCCATAGAATTTCAGGATCATGGATGGCATCCCCTAAGAGCTCCCATTCTGTAAAGTAATAGCCAATATCGCTGACTCCGTAAAAGCTGATCCAGTTGCTGATGCAGCGCTGGGTAACGGCCGCCTTAAAGCGGTCTGTATGCGTGATGATCCAATTGGTCATAAACCCTCCATAGCTTCCTCCCGTAACCCCAAGCCGGCTTTGGTCCAAATAGGGGTATGTGTTAAGAAGGTAATCGACACCTGATAAAAGATCGAGATAATCCTTCCCTCCATAATCACCCCTGACAGCATCCACAAACGTTTGACCATATCCATGGCTTCCTCTGGGATTGGTATAAAGGATCACGAACCCTTGGGCTGCAAGAGCCTGGAACTCATGATAATAGGTATTGGCATACATCGCATGCGGCCCGCCATGAATCTCCAAAAGGAGGGGATAGGATTGACCAGGATCAAAGTCTGCAGGCTTCATCATCCATCCATGAAGGGTAAGTCCGTCAGGTGCGGTCCAGGAAATAGGTTCGGTCTCCGCTATTTTCCTCGTACTGAGGACCTCTTCGTTCACAGAAGTCAATCGGTTGAACTCACCATTCATCAAATTCAGATCATACAAATCACCGGGATTCTCTGGACAGCTGACTGCAGCCACAGCAGTATGACTTGAAGGATGGATGGAAAATCCATAAATATGCTCCTGCTCCTGCCTGGAAGTATACATGGCTCCTTCAATATTCCCATAATACAAACCTGTACTTCCATAGTCGGTCATAATAAAATAAAAACCCTGGCTGTCTGATGTCCATTGAGGGCTGGCGTTTGAGCCGCCGACATGAAAATCCCCGATGGCTGCATCACCTGCATAAACATCCCACTCTTCAGTTAAGCAAGAAAGCTGTGCCAGTTCCATGTCATACAGCCAGATTTTTGAGAGAGTTGCCCCCATGAAATCTTTGCGATGCCCGGTAATAAGCAGGTATTTCTGATCCGGGGACCAGCTCGCTGTTGTAAAGAGACCTTTACCATCCGTAATAATCTGCGTTTCTTTGCTCTCCAGATTTAGAATATGGATATCTGAGACTATTTGAAAGTCGCGGTCCTTATCTGCGCTTGCCGTATAGGCAATCCAGCTGCCGTCCGCTGACCAGTCTTCTGGTGTGCAGTCATAGTCTCCATGTGTAAGCTGTTTTGTTTCATTCTTTTTTAAATCGTGAATAAACAACTGAAGATACTGTTCCTGCAGATACCCTCTTGCATCTGATTTGAATCGAAGTGATTTGTAGATTCCAGATTTCAGACGGGATTCTTCACTGCTGCCATTTTCAGCTGAATCCACAAGGGCTGAGAATAAAATCTTCCCGGAACAGGGGGACCAGATCAATTTTTCAATGCCATGGGGAACCTCCGTTAAGCAGCGGGCTTCTCCACCTGCTGTTTTTAAAAGATAGAGCTGTGCTTTGCCGTCTCTCTTTGAAAGAAAGGCAAGGCCTTTGCCATCAGGAGACCAGCGGGGAGAAAACGTACGATCCCTGCCGAATGTCCATTGTTTGGTTTCTTTGCTTTCCATATTGAGGATATAAATATTTGAAATGTATGTACGGAGTTCTTTTTCCGCAATGGTTTGGACATATGCTGTCTTGTTTCCATCGGGTGACAATTGAGGATCAGTAACAGAATATAATTGGTATAAATCGTCCGCGGATATGCCTTTCATGAGATTTCCCCCCTTCTTTTTCTTCTTCCCATTATAGTCCAATTTTCCAAGCGTTTCTAAATTTTTTTCATAGATAGTACGGATGATTATTTCAATAGTGATAATTTTTGAAATTTAATGTAAAATATAGGCTGTTGTGGAAAAGGGGGTCCATTTTTTGAACATCTTACAAATCACTTTGAGGCATTTTAAGCCATACTGGAAGGGACTTCTTCTTGCATTCGGCTGCTCGCTGATCGGAGGGCTTTTCACCATCCTTCCTCCGGTATTGACCGGGAGGATCGTGGACGGAATTGTAAAAAGCTCCAGCGGAAAAGTCATTGCTGTCATGATCCTGGGTGTGATGCTGTCCTTTTTATTCAAGTCGGTATTCGAGTCTCTACAGGAGCTTATCCAGGTAAGAATTGGTCTAGATGTGATTACTGATATGCAGCTGCGGGCGTTCAGGCGGCTGCATAAGACACCTATGTCTTTTTTTACGACCACGCCCAGGGGGGATATGCTTTATCGGCTGACTCATGATGTGGAATCCGTGCAAAACTTAAATAATACCGTGATACCTAGATTCATACAGCAGCTGATCAGTGCAATTGCCGCTTTTTCTGCGGTTATTTCCCTATACTGGCCGGCAGCAGTCGTGATGGCCGGAGTATTTGCCGTTTATCTTTACCCATCTTTCAGACTTGGAAAAAAAGTGAGGAAAATGGGTGCCATTCAAAGGGATATGAGCGCAGACATTTATAGCCACCTTCAGGAAAGCATTGAATCGATCAGACTGGTAAGAACCTTTCAGACTCAGGATCAGGAGATGGCGGTGCAGACCAGCAAGATGGCCAGGTGGAAAGAATTTTCCATAAGGCTTGCCCTTTTAGGCAAGGTGAATTGGCGGCTGGGAAATTTATTTAATATAGCAGCGCCGGGGGTTGTTATGCTGGTCGGCGGCCTGTCAGTCTGGCAGGGGAAGATTTCGGTAGGGACCCTTGTTGCGGCGTTAAGCTTCATCCCCATTATGTTCCAGCCGATCAGATCGCTTGCCGAGAATGCTTTGGTGATTCAGCAGGCGATACCTGCGCTGCAGAGGATTTACGAATACTTTGATCTTCCGCTTGAGCATGATGAACAGCTGCCGGTAATGGGGAAGACTTCAGGGAATATCCGTATGGAAAATATTTGGTTTAAGTATCCGGGAACGGAAGAATATGTTTTAAAGGGAGTGGATCTTCATTTAGAAGCAGGAAGCCACATAGGAATTGTAGGAACAAGCGGCGGAGGCAAAAGCACGCTTATTCAGATTCTCCTGGGCCTTTTTGATGCGGATAAAGGCAGCATACATATCGATGGCAGGGACTTATATGCCTATAATCGGAATTCCTTCCGTCAGCAGGTGGGAGTGGTTTCACAGGAAACCTTCCTGCTGAACAGTACTCTTAGGAAAAACCTTCTGTACGGTAAGCCGGAGGCAGGCCAGGAAGAACTCAACCGGGCATGCGAAGCTGCAGGTCTGACAGACCTGATATCTTCACTTCAGGATGGGTATGAAACGATCGTAGGGGAAAGAGGTTTGAAGCTCTCGGGCGGACAGCGCCAAAGAGTGGCCCTTGCACGTGCCATTTTAAGGCACCCGCCGATATTGATCTTTGATGAAGCGACTTCTTCCTTGGATGGAGAAACAGAAGAACGTGTTCAATCCTCGCTCGAACAGCTGATTCCTGGGCGGACTACGATCACAATCGCCCATAGACTAGTCACCGTCAGGAAGGCCGATAAAATTCTGCTATTGGATAAAGGAATCGTGGCAGAAGAGGGAACTCATGAAGAGCTTCTTGCTATGAGAGGTCAGTATTATCAATTGTACATGGCTCAGTACAGTGAGCTGGAAAAGGAGAGTGCCGTATGAGCAGCCGGACTGTTACAGCCTCCAAAAAATCCGGGGACGGAAGGAGAGTCCTCCAATTTTTAAAGCCCCATAAAAAATGGGTCTTTGCCGACTCCTTTGTCATAGCCGTAAGCCAGGTTTTTTCAGCCCTGATTCCAACCTTTGCGCTGAGCTGGCTCGTTGACCATATTCTTCCCAACGAATCCCACCGTCTTCTTTGGGGACTGATGTGGCTGCTGGTCTTATCTGCAGTCATTGATTTATCTTTAATGGTTCTCGATGAATATTTTTGCCATCAGGTGGCCAAAACGGTTACAAACTGGCAGAAGCTTAGATTATTCCGGCATCTGCAGATTTTACCGTTTTCATTCTTTCATAACAGCCAGACAGGTGAACTTCTGGCAAGGGTCTCTGATGATCCAGACACCCTCCATAACTTTCTCGCATGGGAAGGGTCTACGTTTATGGCGGCTGTCCAGGGTGTTATCCTGTACAGTATTGTACTGTTCTTTATCCACCCCTATCTGATGATAGCAAGTGTTGTTCTCGGTGTACTTTTCTATTTAGCTTCCAATTTCGTTGGTTCAAAAATGAGATCTGCCTCTGCAAATGCAAGGCAGGAAGCGTCAAGATATCTGGAACGGCTGAGGGAGTCGGTTACAGGAATCCACCTATCCAGAGTTTTAGGTGTATCCGATTCTGAGGTGGACAGTGTCACAGAAATCAGGCAGTCCTTCGTAAAAGAATCACGACAGGAATTGTTTGCGAGAATGAAATCGGTGGTGGTCATAGGGAGTTTCAACGGCTTTGTGCTTGCGGCTGTATACAGCATCAGCCTGTTTTTGATCTGGGACAAAGAGCTGACTACAGGGCAGATGCTGACAGCAGGCGGACTTGTGACCATCGCAGCCAATGAAATTCAAAGACTTCTAAGAAACTGGCTGTCAGTAAGAAGAACCGGGCCGGCACTTGACCGGTCCGAGAAATTGCTTTCTGAGAATGCTTCAGACGCAGAAAGCACCAAAGGCCTTGTATTGGAAGAATTTACGGGAAGCCTGGAATTTAGGGGAGTAAAGTTCACATATCCAGGAAAAACAGATCCTGTTTTGAAAAATATTTCTTTCTCTGTTTCAAAAGGAGAAGCTATAGCCTTAGTCGGGCCGAGCGGTTCAGGTAAATCCACAACCGTGGATTTAATTCTTCGCCTGTATGAACCAGATCATGGGGAAATATTACTGGATGGAATCAATTTTAAGGACCTTGATACTTCATGGCTGCGTTCCCAGTTTGCGATCGTCTCCCAGGATATTCAGCTCAGGAACGGGACGCTGGCTGAAAATCTAAGGATAGCCAATGCTGAAGCGTCTGACGGGGAACTGATACAAGCCCTGTATGACAGCGGCCTAAAGGACTTTTATGAAAATCTTCCGCAGGGACTTGAAACCTCCGTTGGTGAAAGAGGAAGTCTGCTTTCAGGAGGGCAGAAGCAAAGGCTGTCCCTAGCCAGGGCATTGGTGAAAAATTCTCCATTTTTACTTTTGGATGAAGCAAGCTCTGCATTGGATCCGATTACGGAAACACAGATCAACCAGGCCATTGCCAGGAGAAGGACCCAGCAGACCGTCATTATTATCTCTCACAGACTTTCAACCGTCCTATCCGCCAATAGAATCATTGTTATAGAAAATGGGACCGTGGTCAATCAGGGTGCTCATGAAACGCTCCTCCAATCCGAGGATGGAGTCTATTCAAGGCTCTTCAGGCGTGAAGCTGAAATGGGTGTAAGTGTATTGATAAACCAGGCATAGTAAAACGGTTGTCAGTCCTTAAAAATAAAGCAGGGGAGAAACCTTTTCAAGTTTCTCCACCTGCTTTTTCCTTCCCATTGGCTGATTGCCAATGAACCAGGGGTCATATGTCAATCAGCAGAATAGGAGTCTTTGCACCTGGACTATAGATCAACCTATTATTAAATAGTCCGCCATGCTTATTTCCTTTTCTTTGAAAAAAATCAAAGCTCTTTTTTTTTCCAAAAAGAAAAAACTCTTCTGATCATCCGCGGGAATGTCTTCTTCTTAGAAGGGCTGCCCGCCATGAGAGGCTTCTTGACAGTCTCTTCCATCACGTAAATTTTCTCCTTATCGACAGCGTCTTTTGCTGCAGCTACAAGGCCAATGTCTGTAGTCTGTTCCAAGTTATGAACCACTTTATAGGGTATCCCATTTTTGTTGGCCATATGGGAATATTTGCTGAGATACGTATAAGGTATGGATCCATTCAATAAAACGGTGGCGCCTGGGTATTTTTTTGCTTCTTCTAAAACCTGCTGATAAACCAGTTTTTCTTTCACCTGGCCGATTGTTAGGGCCAGGATCACTCTCTCTCGGAAAGTCCCTAAAAATTTTCGTTTTTCTTCCGGTTTTATCTCTTTGACCCCGTGAATTCCCTGCTGTAAATAATCATCGATATGTTCTTTTGGCAATGTAATCCCCCCAGCCACAAGTAATACCAGTATACACAGAAATCAAAGGATATGTGTATAAAGGTGAGGGGGCCCTGCCTGTTCAGTTTGAATGAGGCTTTTGTTTCTTTCGGGAAGAATCTTTTTGATAGCTGCCTGTTTCTCTATTTGTTGTGCCCTGTCCCTCAACATTAGGAGAGCCCAGTCCGGCTGTGGAAGGGTCTTGTTTAATTTTACTCAATTTAGATTTCACCTCCTTGGCATACTTTCTCCTAAAAGCGGAGGTTTTAATTCAAAAGGAATAGAAAGTGCGGTTACGGGACAATTTACATAAATAAGGAGGTGTGATCATGGCAAGAATTGGAGTAGAAGAGTCTTTGACCAATGTTTCTGAAGCATTACGGAGCAGGGGCCATGAGGTTGTGGAACTGAAGCAGGAATCAGATGCCCAAAATTGTGATGCGTGTGTTGTTACAGGATTGGATTCAAATATGATGGGAATTTCCGACACTTCTATACAGGGATCTGTGATTGAAGCAAACGGGCTTTCGGCCGAGGAAGTTTGCAGTCATGTTGAAGACAGACTGAGCTAAAAATCACATTTTAAAGCAGGTGTCTCATAGGGCCCGCGCCTGGGATTATGGGACATCTCTTTTTGCTTTCAAAATTGGAACGAGGAGGCAGTAAAATGGCCAAGCGAAACGAAGAGGCTAAAATGGATGGACAATACGAAACAGGAAACAAGAGAAAGATTGATACCCTTGCCGATGCAGCTGGACCACCTTCTAAAAATAGAGAATTCCGCAAAAAATAAAGGAAATGGGCATGCCCATTTCCTTTATTTTCTTAACCTAAAATATAAAATCCTTCGGCAGGAACTTGGATTTCGTTATTTCCAAATTCTTCAGCTTCCTCTGTCAGCAAATTTGACAGCCTGCGGCCCCTAAACTCCTCTGGCAGAGTCAAGTTGATAGATTCTTTGGAGTTATTGAGAATAAATAATAATTTATCTTCTCCATACGATTTTGTATAGATAATCGAATTAGTTTCATCACTTGCCTCAAGAAACTCAAATTCTCCCTGATTGCCAAAGGCGGGATTCGTTTTACGCAATGCAATCAGCCTGGAGATAAATGAAAATAGATTTCGATCCTGTTTATCTTCATCCCACTCCATGCATTTGCGGCAGCCTGGATCCTGGCCGCCGGTTAATCCGATTTCATCCCCATAATAGAGACAGGGAGTCCCTGTAAACGAAAGCTGGAATACGTACAGGAGCTTTAACTTGTCCTTATTTCCGCCGCAAGTCGTGAGTACTCTTGGTGTATCATGACTGCCCAGCAGATTAAAGGCCGCCTCATTCACATTCTGAGGATACATATTAATAAGCTCTGTAATGCCTGTCTTAAATTCAGATGCAGTCATCTTGTCCTCGGCAATATATTTCAGGGTCGAGTTTGTAAAAGGATAGTTCATTACGGCATCAAACTGGTCGCCCTGAAGCCATGGCATGGAGTCATGCCAGATCTCTCCAAGTATATAGACATCTGGATTGATGGCCTTAATTTCCTTCCTGAATTCCCGCCAAAAAGCATGGTCGACTTCATTAGCAACATCCAGCCTCCAGCCGTCAATGCCGAATTCCTGCACCCAGTACCTGCCAACCCCCAGCAGGTATTCCTTTACTTCAGGATTTTCGGTGTTCAATTTAGGCATTTCCGGAAAGAAACCAAATGTATCATAATTTGGGGCAGGCTTTGTCTCCACTGGATAATCCCATACATGGAACCATTCCTTATAAGCGGATTTTTCGCCGTTCTCCAAGACATCCTGCCATTTTGGAAAATAGAAGCCGCAATGATTGAATACAGCATCCAGCATCACCCTTATTCCGCGCTTGTGGCATTCCTCGATCAGCAGCTTCAACGTTTCCTTATCTCCAAACTGGGGATCGATTTCCATGTAATCGATGGTATCGTATTTATGATTGGAATAAGCCATAAAGATGGGGGTGAAATAAATCCCATTAACCCCAAGCTCCTCTAAATAATCCAGGTGATCAATCACGCCCTGAAAGTCGCCTCCGAAGAAATTATCTTTCTCTGGCTCAGCGCTTCCCCATGGAAGCGTCCCATCAGGGTCAATGGAAGAATCTCCATTCGCAAATCTTTCAGGAAAGATTTGATACCAGACAATGTCCTTAACCCATTCTGGATAGGTGAATACATCTATGTTATTAAGATACGGGAAGACAAAATAGTAGGCATTGTCATCGAGGGGAGCTTCTTTAAAATACCCCTTCTCCGTATAGATGGCTGTTTCCTTTCCGTCATTTAATTCAAATCCATATCTTAGTCTCCTATAAGGAGGTTTTATGGCAATGAACCAGTAATCAAAGAGGTCGGTCGAACCGCTCTTTTTCATGGGAGTTTTTTCAATGCACCACTTTCCATCCTTCCATACATATGGATCCCCATGAATCAGGTCCACGCTCTCTAAATCATTTTTTTTTGTTTTTAGTCGAATATGAAGTGTCTGGTTGTCATAAGAATACGCAAAGTTATTCTTAGGACGATGGTAAATGGCTTCCTTAAACAATGACTGTTCCTCCTTTTAAATAGGGCCAATGAAAAATATCTTTGTAAACCTATGGAAAAATTGTAAACCTTCGGAGAGTCGTGTTACTAAGAAAAATATAATTGCAAAAATAAAAAATTCTGTTAAAGATAGGAATCCTACCTGGACAGAGGATATAAAACAGCATTTCCCGATTACATTTAGGATAAAACCTATTAACTTCCAGTAATATGAATATTTAGTAAGTATCCAGAAGGATTTAATAGAAAAATCTACTAGCTTTGTATCTTGAAACTATTATATGATGTTATAAACTGTACAATAAAAATGAACCTTAGGAATGGTGTAGTATGGCTGTAACAATCAAGGATATTGCCAGGGAAGCAAAGGTTGCACCTTCTACTGTGTCAAGAGTCATAGCCGACAGTCCCAAAATAACAGAGAGAACGAAGAAGAAAGTAAGGAAAGTCATGGACCAGCTTGGCTATTATCCTAATTTCCATGCGAGGAATCTGGCTAACCGGGCGACTAAGTCGATAGGGATCGTTATGCCGGCTTCGGTCCGCAAGGGAAACCTTACGTTCCAAAATCCTTTCTTTCAGGATGTAATCAAAGGAATTAGCGCCTTTGCCCATTCAGAGGAATACTCTCTTTATATCACAACTGGGGAAGCTGAGGAGGAAATTTACTCTGATGTGATGAAAATGGTAAAAGGCAGGCGTGTGGATGGAATTATCCTATTATACTCCAGTGATAATGATCCGGTCATGGAGTATTTGGTCGATGAAAATTTTCCGTTTGTACTTGTAGGAAAGCCTCCCGAAGATATAAAGAATATCACTTATGTAGATAATGATAATTATGCAGTATCAAGGGAACTCACCAGCTTTCTGATTTCCCTCGGCCACAAAAGGATCGCCTTCATTGGAGGGCATGAAAAACTGCTGGTGACCAAAAACAGGCTGGCCGGCTTTTTGGACACTTTGCTTCTGTCAAAGATCACTGTCCCGAAAACTTATATCAAGCATACCGATTTCATTATGGACGGAGGGAAAAAGTCGGTAAATGATCTTTTATCCCTTAAAGAACCTCCAACCGCTATATTTGTAACGGATGACGTTTTAGCCCTTGGGATCCTGAATGCCCTGAATGAGAAAGGAATTTCCGTTCCGAATGAAATGAACGTAGTCAGCTTTAATAACTTGTTCTTTTCTGAGTTCACTTCCCCGCCCCTTACAACAGTGGAAGTGAATATCTATCAGCTGGGCTATGAGGCTGCCCGCAGTGTGGTGGAATTGATTGAAGATGAAAACAGCTCTCCTAAATGCATTACGGTTCCGACGGAGATCATCATCAGGAAGAGCACAAAGTCATTAGATGGAAAGAATAATTAAAGAACGAAATTCTTTTGGCTGCAGGCAAAACCATGAGGTAGGGTTTACCTACAGCCTTTTTGTGCGCTATAGAAAATGACGTTCACAGGATGGTTAAATAAATTGATGAAATAACCTTCAGGAAACAGGAAAATGCCTTCCTTTTATAGAAAGAATCTATAGAAAACATTAGAAAAAGGGGAGGATTCTATGGAAACAAACAACCTATATCACCAGCTGCTCGAAATGGGGGAAAGCAGTATTACATTAATTTTGCCGATTGATTCCATCGGGGAAGGTGAGCGAGTAGTAGAGCTAGCCAAAGAACTAGAGGTGGATGGCAAGCTTGAGCTTAGAGATCATGGTTTACAATCTGACTCAGTATTCATTCGTGTCAATCTTATTTAGCATCCTCAGGGATGCTTTTTATTTGGAGTCAGCCCAATCTAAGAGCCGGCTTTTAGGGGATTTTGCTTTGAAGCGATTTGTGCTTTTCCCCCCCGGTAAATTTGCAAAAAGGGCTGTCACGTTCTAATGAAGGAGAATATAGTATACAGACAACGCTTTCATTTCGGAGGAAAGGGGACTCTGCTATATGAAATTTTTATACAATCTTACCTGGATTCTGCTGTTCGTCGGCGGTCTGAACTGGATTTTCACAGCTTTTGATTTTAATTTAGTTACAGAATTATTTGGATCCGTACCTGCTTTAGTGAAGACCATTTACTGGCTGATCGGCCTATCCGCGATTTACCAGCTGTTTAGCCGGTTTACGGAAGAATAGCCAATATAAGGAGCCTGCTGGAAGCATCTCAGCTTCCAGTAGGCTTTCTATTTTTTATGCCGGATTATCCGGAGAGATTACCGAATAATAACCGCCATCGATTAAAAGGGTATGGCCGCTTGAACCCTTGCAGATCAGCTCTGCACCGAAAGGGCCTTCTCCGTTTTCCTGCAAAATCGTTTTAACGGGTCCTTCTCCCTTTGGTTCAAAAAAGGTGAAAAATGCTTCTCCAAGCTTGATCTCTGTACATATAGCATTCCATTGATCATTTGCATACGATTTAATTTTTTTACAGTTAAACCATTTTTTCCAGTGGGTATAAACGTTATCGATATTTTTAACTGCATAATAAACATTCTTTACTGCCTGGGCCCCATTTTGATGTTCAAGCTGGACGCCGCTATCCGTGAGGTCTTGTAATCTTTCCGGTACAGTCTGATTCCATTCTATAAAAAACGGCAGTTCAAAGGAAGATCGTTCTGAGCGTACAAACAGCATTTTCCACGATAAACGTTTTCCCTGCTCTGTGATCCTGGTGCCCTCAATGGGGCCTGTGACATGGAGTCCCAATTTGCTGAAGGTTACCGCATCTCCTTCTATATGATCCGTTCTTATGGCAGTTTGGATAATTCCATTTCTTCTGTTATTTTTATGAACAAGCTGGATAAGCGGATTATCGCTGACCCGAACTTTTTCCTGCTCATCGACGGATATGAATTCAATATAACTTGGCCCAAAGTAAGAGAGGAAGTTGCTTGTTCCCCATGTATCATGCTTTCCCCCAGGAAATACAGTAAACCCCTCCTGATGGAATTGCTTTTGTGCGGACACCTTATCTTTTGCTAAATGAACAATATGGTCAAGGGAGAACACAATCACCTGCTCCTTTCTGAAAGTACGGGGTAAAGTTTATACGGTTTTCTTAATAGTACACATTAGGAGAAAAAAGAAAAAGAATATAATCTTGATCTTTTTAGCAAGTTTGATTTCCCCTAGCAGGGGAATTACTTTAAAAGAAAAAGCAAAAAGGGGGAAGGATGAATGAGTAAACGGAATTTCCTATTGCCTGCATTGGCTGCCGGGACAGCTGCATACTTTGTAATGAACAAAAATAATCGGGTGAAAATGAAATTATGGGCTGAAGACAGCTATAACTGCATAAAAAAGAAATATGAAAATGTTAAAGAGGCAGAAGGAAAGTGAGACATTTAAGAGAATGAATCAGGAGGGAATAAAGTAAGGCAGGTGGAAAAATTGAAGAAAATAGCGGTTGCCATTATTCATGGTATGGGAAACCAGCCCGAAGATTATGCTTTCAAGCTCAGTGAGGCGCTCCAAAAAAGGTTTAAAGAAAGATGTGGGGACCAGTCAGCCGGGCTGATCATTAAACCGATTTTTTGGGCAGATGTTTTTTCAAAGGGTGAGGAAGAATTATACGACCAAACAGTGGCAAGTTATGATTTGAATTTCAAACAGCTAAGGAAATTTGTGATTTCATACTTTGGAGATGCCATTGCCTATCAGCCGGTTGAAACGGCTAAACATAATTATTACAGAGTGCATGAAAAGGTCGCCTCCGGACTTAAACAACTGTCAGAGAAAGCAGGGGACAACTCCCCGTTATGTGTGATCGCACACAGTCTTGGAACCGTGATTGCGAGCAATTATTTTTATGATCTGCAGTTTAAGACAGAAGCTGCAGATGATGTTAACCCGTCCAGCCCCTTGGAAAAAGGGGAGACTCTTTCGCTGTTTTATACACTGGGAACACCGATGCCGCTTTGGAGCCTTAGGTATCATGACTTTGACCGTCCCATCACCATCCCATCCCCGGAATGGAAACAGAAACATCCTGACATGAAAGGGGAATGGATCAACTTTTATGACCGGGATGATGTCCTTTCGTTTCCGCTAAAAAGCATCAGTCCAAGCTATGCCCTAGCTGTTGACCAGGACAAAGAGGTAAATTGCGGTACTATTTTTACAAGCTGGAATCCTCTCTCCCATAACGGTTACTTTACTTCCCAGGAAGTGATCCATGATATTATAGAAGGATTATTCCGAATTTGGGTAAAGTATAATTCAATTAAATAATAGATATCTTTATCTCTTGGAGGAATAGATATGCTTATCCTTTCGAAGTGCTTGCAGGGAACATTTTAGGGAAGAATAAGATCCGATTGCTCCATATCCATAAAAATAACCCATAAACAAAGCTCCCCAGAAGTTATGAGGATGACTGAAAAACAGGGATACTGCAAGCCCTGAAATAAGGGCAACTGAGGGTACATAATGCCTGGGCACTCTCACCAGGATCTTAAAGAGCTGCGTAAACGCAAGAATGATCGGAACTGCCGCCACTCCGTCCCAGAAGTTGGTTTGTATCAATGGAAAATCCCACATCACTGAACTCCTTTTTTTATAATATCCCGCTCTCCCTCCTGCTTTATCCAAAAACATACCAAGAGTTCTCAGAGGGTAAAGGAAAGATTCCTTTACCGCACAAGGAAATTTTGGTACCATCTTACTTAGCTTACAAAAAGTATAGTACAATACTCTATAGGTAAGCGAGGGGGAAATATATGAGAATTCCTATACTAAAGCTGAATAATTTACTTTTAGTTTCAATACAAATTGAACTTGATGACCAAAGCGCCTTGCAGCTGCAAGAAGATCTCCTGGAAAAAATCCATCAGACGAGTGCAGGCGGTGTTGTAATAGATCTTACTTCCTTGGATATGATTGATTCCTTTATTGCCAAGGTACTTGGTGATATCGTCAGCATGTCAGGCCTGATGGGCAGCAAGGTGGTACTTACTGGAATACAGCCTGCTGTCGCCATTACTCTTGTCGAACTTGGAATTTATTTGAATGACGCCAATACTGCCATCGATCTGGAAAAAGGTATCGAAATACTGGGCAAAAGTGGTGTGCAATGACCATAAAAAGTAATATTCCTATCATCAGTGAATGGGATATTGTTGCTGCGAGGCAGGCAGGACGAGAAGCTGCAAAAAAGATGAACTTTGGAACCGTAGACCAGGCCAGGATCACTACAGCGATCTCGGAATTGGCCAGAAATATTTTTTTATATGCCATGCCTGGAAATATTATAGTAGAAGAAATTCACGAGAATAATAAATATGGACTAAAAATCACTGCAGCCGATCAGGGCCCGGGCATTGAAAATATTAAGCTCGCATTGGAAGACGGTTATACCACTTCAGGAGGGCTTGGGGCAGGAGTTCCAGGAGTAAAACGGCTTATGGATGAATTCAGCATTGATTCAGAAGTCGGCCGCGGGACTGTCGTTGTGGCGGTCAAGTGGCTGTGAAAACTTGGCAGCAGTGTACTTACAGACCGGGGAGGCAAAAGACGTTTGCATCCCGGTTGACAGGGTAAACATACAGTATACCACTAAGAGGAGGATGCTGACATGAGTAACTCTGATAAATTTAAAAGTACCGTTAGCAAAGTAAAAGGCGAAGTAAAGGACCAGCTGGGAAATGCGACAGACAATCACGATATGCAGGCAGAAGGGAAAGCGGATAAAGCCAAAGGCGGCCTGCAGGATAAAATTGGCGATTTAAAAGATACATTCAGCGGTAAATAGTATGTAAATGCCTGGAGCCTCCAGGTAAATTTATAAAAAGGGGTCTGGAATTTATATCCAGACCTTTTTTTTATGGTGAATGTAATAATGTGATGAGTACAGCATTGTAATAGGCAATCCAATGAATTACTTGTGCTCTAACAGAGTCATAATTTGGCACTTTGAATCATACATCATCAGCATATCCCTAAATCCTCGAGTTAAATACTTTTGCCATAAAAGTTTTTATGAAGAAAATGGTAATAGGACCTGAGGCGCACATACATTCCCATTCGGCCTTCAAGCCATTGATAAAACTAGGTGTTTTCTCTCATTTTATAAGAAAGCCAGCTAAATGGGGCATGCTCTAAAAGGAAAATACATAACTTTAATAGAATAATAAAAATTAACAAAACATCCTGTAAAGGCCAGCTATGCACTTTCTGCTGCAACCTTTCTTTTGCGGACCGTCCAAGGACTAATTTTTTGGAGGTGTAGAAATGCAAACAGGTACCAAGATCTTTATTAGTTCTGCTTATGAGAATGAACTAAAGCCCTTACGGAAAAAGCTGATGGAGTCGTTGGAGCTGGCCGGCCATTTTCCGCTCGCATTTGAGGAGAATTTCGGTGTATGGGGCCAGGATAAAATAGAAACCTGCATCAATAAAGTAAAAGAATCCGACCTCTTCCTGCTCTTCATTTCAGAGAAAAGCGGGAGCTTCACAGAAAGAGACCCTCGTGTGACCGCCACATATGTTGAATTTCATTATGCCAAAAAAGAGAAGAAACTGATCCTTCCTTTTGTAAATGACTGGATAAAAAGCATATATTTTAGCGATATGAAGCAGCTCATCACAGAAGAACTTTATAAATTCCGTTCAAAATTCTACAGATTTCCCGGACATATTTATGATATAGTGGAACCGCTGGTAAAAGAAATTGAGCAGACCCGTGAATATTTGTACCGGAGGATTAAAGACATCGACCCTTTTGTCTGGGCCTTTTTATATGATGTCGATCAAAGCTGTCCGTTTTTATACGACATTGTTCTGGCGAACGCTGATGAGCTGTGCAAAACTGTCAATATTTATTTAAGTAATTACCTTCACAAGGGCATAGAATATTTAAAGAATGAAGATGAAACCAGAGAAAGCCTTAATCTGGCACCGAAATTAAAAAAATATAAAGACTATTCTTTTCAGCTCATCCGTTCGTTTAAAAATGGGGTGCCTGATCTTCAGGTTATCCTTAATGAGCTTGCACAAGTTTTAAAAGGTGCGAATATTTATAACCGAAAGGGGTATTATGTAAAAGAAGAAATCGCTTCCTTCAATGACTGCACCGCAATATCCCTTTACCGTAGAAAAGGAAACAAAATGGTGTACGTCTCACATTTCGGAAGCATCACTCCAAAAGAAGAGTTTTCTTTGACTGATGAGGAAGCATATGTTTCCAAAACGTATATCTTAAATGGAGAAGTGGAATATCTATTTTTCAATGAAGAGAAGCATCAGTTATATTTAACGAAGAGGATTGGAGAGATGGTCCTATGTGCACATTTTCCTTTTCAGGAATTTTGGTCTTCAAATGAAGTGGCTGCACTACAAGAAGAAATTTTTTCTGCTATACTTAAAGAAAGAATATATCTGGATTTTGCAGCCGATTTAATTGGAGGGTTGGATGTTGAAAAAGAATAAGTCCGTCCTGGTGGCATCAACACCAAAAAAACTATCCCGTGCCGCATCTGATCAAAAGCTGGATAGCCTTGTGAAAAACAGCCAGCGATTATTAGGTGCACTTAACAAGCCGGCCCATCGGAGCTAGGTATACCTCCTAAAAGGAACCCTGTTTCGATGGGTAATTGTTCGTACATAATTTTCCATAGTCTGCTATAATAATAGAATCATATGGTAAAGAGGTGTACAATGACTGCTGCCAGGCTCCCGCTGCCAGTGGGTCTCCGGCTGGAGGCGATACTGTCCCAGGGAATTACGAGAGAGGAACTCATTTTGAGTTTAAAAAAAAATCAGTACAATGAACTTGTTTTTAGAGGCGGCAATGAAACCGATCTCTCTTATTTCTTCCATTATGCAGAAAGTCAACCAGAAGAATGCCTATCTGCTGTAAGGGATGGATACTCTTTCAAATTTTTGACTATCAGGGGACTAAAAAACTTCCTTATACTTAAATATGGTTTGAGAAATGGGACCGATCTGGAATTCCATCAAACGTATATTGATAGAGTGCGATTGAAAAAAAAATGGCTTCCTGAAATATCCTCCATGATTACAAGCCTCTGGACCTTCACGATTTTACAAGAGGATGAGGAACAAGAAAGTGTTTTAGTCCGTTTCGAGTCCTCAACCGCTTTACAAACCGCAGGCAGCTAGAATAATATGTAAAAAGCAGGCTTACAAGGGAACTGCTCTCCATAAAGGCAGAATTCATATGCTTTTATGCGGAACAGAATCCCTTATAAGTCTGTATTTTTGTTGGTAAAAATGAAGTAAGCAATTCAGTTTCTTTCCTGCAGGTAATAAGAGTAATATAGGAATGTCGGTTTAATCCGGGAGGACTTGAACATGGGCTGGAAGAAGTGCGCAATGATTCCAGCACCTGTCCCTTCCAAAGAATCGCTAAAACCAATCGGCGGCGGAGCGAAGGGTGTTTTCCGCCCCTATACGGTGACAAAAATTCCGGTCTTCACGTCAGAAACCTGGTGTTTCAAAATTGATGGGCTCGTCATGAATCCAAGGGTCTATAACTGGGAACAATTTGTACAAATACCAAGAAAGGTCCAGGTGAGCGACTTTCACTGTATAACAGGCTGGAGCGTGTTCGATATTACGTATGAGGGAATCCTCTTGAAGGATATTTTACAGGAAGCCGGAATCAAAAGCGGAGCCGTTCAGGTGAAATTATATTCCGGAGATGGGGTCTATACAGATTCTCTATCCATAGGACAGGCTCTGCTGGATGATGTGATGGTGGCCGTCCTTCAGGATGGCAGGCCGATTTCTCCTGATTTTGGCGGGCCAGTGAGGCTCATTGTTCCCAAAATGTATGCTTATAAAGGAGTCAAATGGCTGAATCGTATTGAAGTGATTGACCATAAGCATGCAGGTTACTGGGAAAAAAGAGGATACAGTAAAAATGCCTGGATACATAAAGCAGGCAGTACAATCTAATAATTTTTTGGTGGTGACTGGTTTTGGATACTAGCTTTGCATTACATACAGACTTATACCAGATTAATATGGCGGAGACCTATTGGGCGGATGGAATCCATAACAAAAGAGCAGTGTTTGATTTATATTTTAGAAAGCTTCCTTTTGAAAATGGATTTGGGGTTTTCGCCGGATTGGAAAAGATCGTTGAATATTTAAAGGACTTTAAGTTCTCTGAATGGGATCTCGATTACCTGAAAAACCAGGGCTATCAGGATGATTTCCTTGCGTATCTAAAGGAGTTAAGATTTACCGGCTGCCTCAGATCCATGAGGGAGGGAGAGCTTGTATTTGGGAACGAGCCCATCCTGCGGGTCGAAGCCCCACTTGCGGAAGCCCAGCTGATTGAAACGGCGCTGCTGAATATTGTCAATTACCAGACCCTGATTGCGACAAAAGCAGCCAGAATAAAACATGTCGCAGGAGATGGAACGCTGCTTGAATTTGGGACCAGGAGGGCACATGAATTTGATGCCGCTCTTTGGGGGACAAGGGCCGCATACATTGGAGGCTTCCATGGTACGAGCAATGTGAAGGCAGGAAAGCTGTTTGGGCTGCCAATCTCCGGTACTCATGCCCATGCCATGGTTCAGGCCTATCAGGACGACTATACAGCCTTTTATAAATATGCTCAGAGACATAAAGACTGCGTCTTCCTTGTAGATACCTATGATACTCTCCGCTCGGGGGTTCCCAATGCGATAAAAGTGGCCAAAGAGCTGGGAGATAAAATAAATTTCAAGGCCATCAGACTGGACAGCGGAGATATGGCTTATCTTTCGAAGGAAGCCAGAAGAATGCTGGACGAAGCCGGCTTTACAGAAACAAAAATCGTAGCGTCAAGCGATCTGGACGAGTATACCATGATCAACCTCAAGCAGCAGGGAGCTAAAATCGACATTTGGGGAGTCGGGACCAAGCTGATTACGGCCTATGAACAGGCCGCACTGGGAGCTGTCTATAAGCTTGTATCCATTGAAGGCAGCAATGGGGAAATGGAGGATACCATCAAAATTTCCTCCAACCCTGAAAAAGTGACGACGCCTGGCATAAAAGACGTCTACCGGATTATAAATAAAAAAACCGGTAAATCTGAAGGAGATTATATCACCCTAACCTCTGAAAAACCTGCAGAAGAAAATAGGATCAAAATGTTCCATCCGGTTCATACGTACATTTCAAAATATGTAGACAACTTCGAAGCGAGGATGCTTCATCACGATATCTTTAAAAACGGTGAAGTTGTATACAATCTCCCGGATATCCAAGAGATCCAGGAATACTCACTCGGCAATCTGGATTACTTATGGGAAGAGTATCTGCGGACCATGAACCCGCAGGAATATCCTGTTGACTTAAGCCAAAAATGCTGGGACAACAAAATGGCGAGCATTGAAAAAGTAAGAAACAAAGTGGAAGCCATGAAATATTGACGATAAATAAAAGAAAGCCTGGCCAATTGAACTATACCCCGGATAGCGGACACTGATAAAAAAGTGCCCCTATCCGGGGTTTTTTGTGTTTCAATAGATTTAATACATGTGGGCGGAGGATTTGTATGAATAGGAAGATCTATAATGATTTTGAAATCAAAGAATTGGAGAAAAACCCGAATGTTTTAAGTGCGTCTGACCGATCCATCTCCTACAGTCCAGAATTTAAGATGAAGGCCGTATCTGAATACAAAAGTGGGAAAACTCCCTCTCAAATTTTTATTGAACAGGGTTTTGATTTAGAGATGATTGGAAAGGAACAGCCTAAACGCTGTTTAAAACGCTGGAGG
>NZ_AUMQ01000016.1 GCF_000430765.1 Peribacillus kribbensis DSM 17871
GAAGAAAAGTCATATCCGGTATTAGCTCCGGTTTCCCGAAGTTATCCCGATCTTAGGGGCAGGTTGCCCACGTGTTACTCACCCGTCCGCCGCTGATCTCAGGAAGCAAGCTTCCATCGATCCGCTCGACTTGCATGTATTAGGCACGCCGCCAGCGTTCGTCCTGAGCCAGGATCAAACTCTCCGAAGAATGTTTGATGTAGCTCATAAAAGTGTTTAAAACTTGTTTTTGTATTTTCTCGAAAGAAAATAACGTTGGCGTCTTGTTTCGTTCAGTTTTCAAAGAGCAGTTCGTGTTGGTCAAGAATAGTCAATGTCTCAACGACAACTTAATTAGTATATCATGTTCGAATGAACAAGTCAATATCTTTTTTTAACCTGTCTGGTTGATCATCACTGCCTCTCGAACAGCTTTCTAATAGTATCACGGGCTGACTAACTAAGTCAACACCTTTTTTATACATGAAGGTCAAGAATTAAAAAGACCGGCACCAGGCTGTTCGTTTATTGCCTGGCAGTACCTGCTCCCTCACAGGAGGGGATTCCCACTGAACAGGTCACGATGGGAATATGCCCATGTATTCAGGTTAATAATTTTTGGTGAACGTATACTAAATAAAGCTGCATCTTCAAGTTAATCATGGAGATGCTGATTAAAATGTATAGTCCCTTCAGTAAACAGGGGCTTATGCTTACATCTTTATATAGAAGAAATACGTCAAAATATTGATCTGTATCCAGAGGCTAAGCCAGACAGATGCCTGGCTATTATCAACCTATAAAAAGTGTCCCCATACTCACCTCATTTATGAATTGGTTACAGGTTCCAGATTGCTTGAACTGGTTATGAACCCGCCTATCGCCTTCATATTGTAAAAGGTTGCCTCTAACGCATAGGACGGTGAAGTGGTGGCTGTACAGTCTCTTAAAAGAATGCAATCATAGCCTAGGAATGCGGCGTCCATAATCGTTCCCATTACACACTGATCTGTGTTTACCCCAGCAAAAAATAGTGTATTGATTCCATTTGCGCGGAGAGTCTGATCCAGAATTGTCCCTGGAAAACCACTTACCCTGTATTTGTCAATCCACCAATCTTCGGGTTGAATAGATCCCTTTAACTCTTCTATCACATCAGCTGACCACGAATCTTTAACCAGAGATGCCCCCAGATTATCAGGCAGCAATTCACCAATTCCCGGTTGTTTCTCCTTTCCTCCTTTGAATGCATATAGTAAGCTTGGCGGTAAATTTGCCGTATCCAAGCGATTCCCCCAATTCACCCAGGCAATCGACATCCCTATTTTACGACAGCTATCCACAGCCCCAGTAATGGCTGGTGAAAGACTGAGAGCCTCTTTAGATCTCCCTAGTACAGGAGAACAGAAGAAATTCTGCATATCAATAATAATGAATGCTGCTCGGGACGGATCCAATGTCAATTGTTTATTGTCTTCAACCGATATAGTTACAGAGCTTTTTGAGCCTCGACTTATGTCAATGACGTCCTCTTTAACCAGCCAATAATTGTGTTTATTTCCCACCTTCATTTTACGCTCCTCCTCCAATACTATTTTATTTGATCGCTTTTTGGGAAACATTTATCACATTGTGGTTTGCCTCTAATAATCTCAGTTGCTCAGGTTAAAAATCCCTCTTCCTCAATTGATTACCTCTGCTCATATCTTTGCATTAATTATAACGGATTCCTACATATAGACATAGAAAAACCCTGAATAAGGAACTTTTCTAAAGTAGCCATTATTCAGGGCAAAGTTCTTCTCTCTATTTCCTAAAAACATTCCTCTTATGCCACTTAACGTACACCTTATTATCCGGATAAATCTTAATCCTTGTCTTCGGCTCTATCCCAAAAGTGACATAATCCTCCTCGCTGATCTCAGAAGAAATATGCAAACGCCCCTGCCCATCGAAGGCTATAAAGCCGTTCTGATATAATGCATGGTGATTCGAACAAAGCAGCACGCCGTTGTATGGATCGATTCGTTCCGAATTCGTACTATCCTTCCAAGGCTTTGCATGGCTTGCCTGCAATAATTCTGGCAGGCTTATCCCGCATAAGACGCATTGGCCATTCCACAGCGGCATTAAGTCTCGTCTGAATTTCTGCTGCCCTAGCCTTAATTTCGTTTGTACTTCCGATTCTGTTTCCGCCAGCACGGGAATTAACGTATTATGCTCCGTTCTTTTTACTTCTTCTATCGAAAACTCCAATTGTTCATCACTTACCAGATAAATATTCAGCTCGCTCATTAGCTCCAGAAGCTTGATGGCTAACTCTTCGTGGCAGGGATATAAATATCCCTGGTTTCCGTCCGAATTTGGCTGGAAAGGTGAGTACTTGAGGGGCAATAAAGGAGCGATTTGATCAAAATGATCCCGTACATGAACCGGTTTCTCCAATTCATGGTAGCTGAGATGAACTAAATATCCATCGGTATTCCCGCTTTCTTCATCTTCCGTAGAGGGTTTTACAGCTTCTATACACCCTCCTCTGGCAATACTAATCGCCACAATGTTTCCTTTTACATAGTGGAAAATCTGATCCCCTTTTTTGACCTCTTTCATCCGTCCCCAGGAATGAGGAGTATTTCCACCCTTATCGGTTTTCGGGATCCAGATAATCCCCAAATCTCGATCGATTTCATATGTATGGCCTTGCATCACGATGAAACTGCTCAATAAACTTCCTCCTAAATCTCTGTACAGTAACTGCTTCCTACAAATATTTAAAAGCATTTGCCCATGCTGTATATTATGTAAATAGACCTAATAAGTCCAAATAAACATTCCTCTATGACTATTTTCAACTAACAAGACCTTAAGTATATCAACTTTGACATCTTTTTTGTTAAAAGTGTGCTCGCAATTTGAGTAATAATCAAAAAAAGAAAGCACTACTCCTTAAAGAAGTAATGCTTTCTTCCAATCTATCTAGGCTGCTTCATTGTTTTCGTCTGGAACCGACTGCCCTTTGAAAAACAATGAATCAAGAGCCAATAATCTGCTTCCATTAACCGCAAGGAATACCGCTATGACCAGGTAAGCCACATCCAGTTCATACCCTGCCATCTGTCCATTCCCTAAGAAGCCGACAGCTAATTTTACTTTGATGATGGCTCCGATCATTAAGAGGGAAAGTAAAATGGATACAATTCTAGTGCCTAAACCAAGGACAATGGCGATTCCTCCGACCATTTCAATGGCTGCCGTGACATATGCCAAACCGCCGGGGAGCCCCATGCTTTCAAACCATGAAACAATATTTCCAATTCCATCATGGAACTTCACAAATCCGTGGATAAAGAAACTAATTCCTAATACGAATCTCAAAAGCAGTGTACTTACTTCTAATTTATTTTTCATTTTTATATTCCTCTCCTTATTTATTAACCAAATTGCCAAACGCTGTGACTGAGGTTTCCATAGCGAAAACTGCGGTGTAACAGCTTTGCTTTTCTCTCGTCATCTGCAGCACCCATCGCATAGAAAAGCGGAATGAAGTGCTCTTTTCCATATGGCGGTACCGCGAACTGTGCGCCGGGTGCTAATGAATCATAGTGGAACAGTGATTCTATATCCCACTTTTCCATATTACCTGCCAGCCACTCATCGAAATGAAGGGCCCAGTCATCTACTTCCCCGGTTCCATCCTTTGCCCAATTCAATGCTCTTAAATTATGGACCGTTCCGCCGCTGGCGATGATTAATACATCCTGCTCCCTCAATGCTGTTAAAGCTTTTCCAATCTTAAACTGATCGGCTGGAGAAAGATTAGGATTGACCGACATTGAAATGACAGGAATATCAGCATCCGGATACATCAGTCTAAGAACGACCCATGCTCCATGATCCAAGCCCCGTTCGGTATCCACATCGAAAGAAACGTCTTGCCGCTTAAACAACTCTTGAATGCTTTTCGCCAATTCCTCATTCCCGTTGGCTGGATATTGAATGCGGAACAGCTCTTCGGGAAATCCTCCAAAATCATGGATGGTGCTATATTCTTGGACATTGCCCACCTTTTGAACATGTGACTCCCAGTGAGCAGAGAATAAAACAATCGCCTTTGGTCGTGGCAATGTTTTCCCTAAGTGATTTAGAAACTGAGTATACTCATTATTTTCAATGGCCAGTAATGGAGCGCCATGA
Organism: Peribacillus kribbensis DSM 17871; assembly: GCF_000430765.1. GTDB lineage: Bacteria > Bacillota > Bacilli > Bacillales > DSM-1321 > Paraperibacillus > Paraperibacillus kribbensis. Next base: position 4,174 of record NZ_AUMQ01000016.1, read on the forward strand.
GCAATAAATAAAGACGGATGCATGAAAACCTCTCCTTTTAATGTGTTAGTCCTCCAGGGAAATCTAGCAGCCATGTCCTAAAATCCTGGAAATTCTGGAGTGATACGGTATGACCTTCCTGATATGTTTTGAACGTTACATATGCACCTAGTTTTTGAAAAAGCTCCTTATTCGCCACTCCCCATTCGAATGGCAGGACCCCATCCATTTCTCCATGGGAAATAAATAGGGATAGTTGATGAACCGGTTTTATGCTGTACTCATCCTTAACAAAATCGGGAATGTACCCGCTGAGAGCGATAATACCCTTTATCCGGTTACCCAGCATCAAGCCGAGTGTCATGGATAAAATGGCTCCCTGACTAAAGCCGAGTAAATACATGGAGCCTTCGTAAATAGGATACGTTTCGGCAGCAAAATCTATAAAACCAGTTAGTCTTTGAACAGCCTGGTCAAATGATTCTCGGTGCGGTTTCCCAAACCCTTGAATCCTAAAGAAGGCAAATCCAGGCGGCTGTTCAAGAGGACCGCGGATACTGAATATGAAAAACCGCTCTTCCAGCCCGTTCACTAGAGACAGCATGTCTTTCTCATTGCTCCCCATTCCATGCATGACGAAAAGAGCGGTGTATTTTTTATCCGGCTCGATCTGCTTCGGCCGGCGAAGCTCGTAGATCAGGGTTGAATCCATTTGAATCATCCTAACATTTTGTTTACATATAAAAACAATAGATTCATATTAAGAAACTTAATGGTAAAAAAATAAAGACGTTTAGTCTTATCAATTTGTTTCTTCATACGAATAATTGTTTTGTATATAGTAACAAGTTATCCTATAGAATGTCAACTTTTTATTTGCTATGATAGAAATATGTTTTGTATTAGAAAACTTCAGAGGTGACTATTTTGGAAATAGGAACAAAAATCCGGGCGATACGAAATCGAAAAAAAATCACCATTGCCCAAATGTGTGAGGGGACGGGATTGTCAAAGGGCTTTATCAGCAATGTCGAAAACAACAACACCTCCCCTTCCATCAACACCTTGCAAACCATTGCAAGCTTTTTAGGGATTCCGCTGCCCTACCTATTGTTAGACAAGAAGCAGCATATGAAAGTGATAAGAAAGACCGAGAGGACGTACTCTTCCTATAACAACCTAAAAATTGAGCACCTAACGTCCAAAGGCGGATTAAGAATGATGCTGGTAGAATTTCCTGCCGGTGCCTCAATGGGTGAAGCCAATGCCCATGAAGGAGAGGAGTGCCACCTCGTGTTAGAGGGGAAATTCCTTGCAGAACAAGGCGAAGACTCTGCCATCGTCGAAGAAGGAGATACCTTCAGCTGGAACGCAAGCGTACCGCATTTCGTTAAAAATATTGGGGATGAGAAAGGGGTAATTTTGATTTCGGTTCATTCGGATACGGAGCTTAGTGATATTCTCTAAGGAAGCTGCCGTCCTATACATTAAAATAGCGGCCATAGCCTGGCCGCTATTTTTTCACATTGATTCTCCCACCCACTATTATATCTGTAATTTCCTCTCCCCCACCTGCTTAAGACCAGCCCTGAGCATCAGGAACACAACAACCCAGGAAGCGGCCATTAGAAATATATAACCGAAAGGCATGATTCCAGGTATCGAAGTATCCCACAAAGCGTGCATGATTACTACTAACAGAAACACACGCAAAAATTTAAAACGGAACAGCATGCGTAAGGTTAAGGGCTTGTCTTCTTTCACCCGGCAGATGGCGGCACCTGTCAGAGCCGCCCAGGCGATGTGCCCTCCAGGAGAAAAGATGCCGCGCCAGAGGATCGTGTTGTAGAATGCCGCTCCCTGATCGGTTAACAGTGCCCTGAACGCATATCCAGCTGTTTCAAAGGCGGCAAACCCCGCCCCGACTGCAGCACCAATCAGAAGGCCGTTCAGGATATATCTGTATTTTTTCTTGCGGACAAAGATTAACACCGTTATGGCTTTGGCCATTTCCTCTGCAATTCCAATGGTAAATGGATTGATATGGCCTCTTAGAAAATCGTAAAACACCAGTGAGGCCAGCAGCGAAAGAATTCCGCCGATTAATACGAAGTACATCACCCGATAAATGGCAATGTTTTGCGGCGCATTCATTTCCCAAAAAAAGATCAGCGTGGCAATGGGAACTGCAAACGCACCCACAATAATAAGGCCGGGGATAAAATTCGCATTTTGAAAAACACTTACACCCATGTAAAGACCCGCGAAGGCAAGGAGCGTAATCATAAACACCCTCGCAAACAGCCACGGTTTTGGCCAGGTATCCTTCACCTCCGAAAGCTGCGGCGTCGTAAGGGCTGTGCCCACGATGAACAGCCGTTCCGCTTCCAGCTCACTGTGTTTGCGGAACACACGTGAAAAAATATTTTGAAATTTCGGCTCCACTGATCTCTCGAATTTCGGAACCATATCCACATAATGAGCAAATTCATAAAAATAGCTCGTGTCATCCTCCTGCTTGCCAGTCTTGAAGAACTTTTCGCCGCAGTTTAAGCAGAACTTCACAGCCTCAGGATTTGCATACGCGCATTGCGAACATTTCAAAGCATCGCCCCCCTCTTATCTCGTATTCCATTGATTATTTTCTTATGTGAAAATGGTCTGGTTTCCAGCTTTTCTGCTCAGCCAACAGCATTATTTCAGCTTTGGTTTTGCTCATGGGATCACAGTTTTTGCTCGAGGCACAGGGATTTTTGCTCATATATTCTGATTTTTGCTCAGCCCCAGCTCTTTTTTGCTCCAGCTTTTGGTTTTGCTCATGGAACCAGTTTTTTGCTCAGCTGTTCCCCTTTTTTGCTCGAGCATCCCCCTTTTTTACTCAGCCACGCCTCTTTTTTGCTCCAGCCTTTGGCTTTGCTCACAGCATCTAGTTTTTTGCTCAGACCTCAGGGGTTTTTGCTCTGCTTCCCCGTTTTTTTGCTCAAGCTTCCTCACTTTTTGATCAGCCGAGGCTCTTTTTTGCTCTAGTCCTTGGCTATGCTCACAGCATACAATTTTTGCTAAGAGCACAGGGGTTTTTGCTCCGCTGCCCCGGTTTTTTGCTCAAGCAACTTCTTTTTTTGCTCAGCCAATAGCCATTTTTGCTCCAGCCTTTGGTTTTGCTCACAAAACCCAGTTATTTGCTCAGCTTCCCTGGTTCTTTGCTCAAGCATCCTCACTTTTTCCTCAGCCGAGGCTCTTTTTTGCTCCAGCCCTTGGCTTTGCTCACAGCATCCAATTTTTTGCTCAGACCACAGGGGTTTTTGCTCTGCTGCCCTGTTTTTTTGCTCCAGCACCCTCTTTTTTGCTAAGCCAAAGTCCATTCTTGCTTCAGCCTTTGCCTAATCCCACACAGCCAAAACGCCGTTCTAATGCTTAAAAAGCGACTGCTCAAATCGAACAATCGCGGTCATCTAAGCGGTGGTCAGGCCATTCCCCAAACCATGCAAACCAGTGTACCGAATACCGTAATCAATACGATAAAAATCGCGTAGTAGAGAGTGGCGAAGACAGATTTGCTGTCTTCGATCTCGCGTGCGTGCATGAACAGGACAATTTGGACGGCTGCTTGTATGAATGCGGTCAAGAGAAAAATGGTCATGGCTAGTGTTTTTGACATATGAAAGTAGTAAACCGATAAAGCGAGCAAAGTCAAAACCAGTGAAAACACATAGCCCCCTACTTGTTTAGCCGGGAACAATTGCCTCATACTCCTGTCATTCCTTTCAAGTAGATAAAGGTAAAGATAAATATCCAGACAACATCCAGGAAGTGCCAATATAGAGAGAAAATGAAGGTCTTATTGGCCGTTTCGGGAGTAAAACCCCGCCTTGCGACTTGAATAATGATGAAGGTCCCCCAAAAAATTCCCAGCGTCACATGGGCCCCATGCGTCCCTAGTGTGGTAAACAGGATCGATGTAAAAGCGCTTGTCTGGAGTGTGGCTCCTTCATGGTAATAGGTCATGAATTCATTAATTTCCAAGAATAAGAATCCGAGACCGAGAAGAAGGGTGATCACAAAAAATGTGATCATCGCTTTCTTGTTTCCGATCCGCATCGCGTGAACGACAAGACCGATGACAAAGCTGCTTGTCAGTAGAAAGAAGGTTTCCAGAAGGACAGGCCCCATTTCAAATATTTCCTCTCCGGCAGGACCGCTTCCTATGCGGTCCACCAGAGTGAAAAAGGAGGCAAAAAGGGTGCCAAACAGCATGATCTCGGCTCCGAGAAAAATCCAGAAGCCCAGGATATTCAGCCGGTTTTGTTCTGTGCTGTATTCAAGAGGTTTGCTGTGATCTATATTCATTTATCTGATCCTCCTCCATAGTTTGCTTCTGTTTCTTTCACTCCTTCTAAAGGAATGTAATGTCCGTGATCGATCTGAAAGGAACGCTGTGCCATACAAACAAAGATACCAATCAGCGCAGCGCCAGCCACATACCACATGCTAAAGACGAGCGAGAAGCCAAACACAAAGAACAGACAGGACATAATAAACGGGGCACCCGTGTTATTAGGCATATGGATTTTATTGTACTCTCCTTTGAATATGGAAAGACCTTTATATTTGGCATCCCAAAAAGGTTCTCTCGAGTTCACTTCCGGGATGATAGCAAAGTTATATTCCGGAACGGGACTATGAGTCGCCCATTCAAGGGTCCGTGCATCCCAAGGGTCGCTGCTGGCTCCCTCCCGCGGGGAGTGGCGTATGCTGTAGTAAATCATATAGACGATCAGCACATAACTGAGGGCCATTAGCGCCGAGCCTATCGTCGAAACGAAATTCCACGGCCCAAAGCCTGTATCCGCGGAATAGGTATACATCCGGCGTACCTGCCCATCCAAGCCTGTGATATACATCGGGAAGAAAGCGAGGCAAAAGCCAACATTCAGAACCCAGAATGCCATTTTCCCGATCCGTTCGTTCAGCGTGAATCCAAACATCTTGGGCCAATAGTAGGTCGACGCACCCAGCACCGCATAGACGACACCCGGTATGATGACATTGTGAAAATGAGCGACCAAAAATTGCGTATTATGATATTGATAATCTGCCGCCGACATGGCGAGCATCACCCCGGTAACTCCCCCGATGGTGAAGAGAGGGATGAAGGCGAGCGAATAGAGCATCGGCACCGTAAACCGGATCCGCCCTCTCCACATCGTGAACAGCCAGTTAAAGATCTTAATCCCGGTGGGAATGGCAATGACCATCGTGGTGATGGAGAAAATACTATTCACATAAGCCTGCTGCCCCATCGTGAAGAAGTGATGAGTCCAAACCATGAAGGAGTAAAGAGAGATGATTATCATGGAAGCTACCATGGATTTATAGCCATAAATATTCCGCTTCGAAAAGGTCGGGATGATCTCACTAAACAGACCAAACGCAGGCAGAATCAATATGTACACTTCAGGATGTCCCCAGACCCAGAAAAGATTGGCCCACAGCATGTCCATCCCGCCATCCGTGATGGTGAAAAACTTCGTAAAAGCCAGGCGGTCGAGGGCCCCCATCAGCAAGGCTACGGTGAAAACCGGAAAAGCGAAAATGATGATGACGCTCGTGACAAAAATGGACCATGTAAACATGGGCATCCTCATTGACGTCATGCCAGGGGCCCTCATTTTCAATATGGTCGTCATAAAATTAATCCCGGTCATCAAGGTACCGATTCCGGCAATCTGAAGACTGATCATATAAAAATTGGTTCCGACAGACGGGCTGAACTCATTTCCGGCAAGCGGGAAATAAGAAGACCAGCCTGCATCAGGCGAGCCGCCAATGACAAACGAAAGATTGAAAAGCATGGCCCCCATAAAGAACAGCCAAAAACTGATCGCGTTCAGCCTCGGGAATGCAACATCCCGGGCCCCAATCTGCAGGGGCACCACGAAGTTCATAAAGCCGATAATGTACGGCATGGCCATAAACATAATCATGATGACCCCGTGCGCTGAAAAAACCTCATTGTAATGCTGTGAAGCCAATAATTTGTTTTCTGGAACAGCGAGCTGCGCACGCATCATCAGGGCATCCACCCCGCCGCGGAATAGCATCAGCAAAGCCGAAATCAGATACATAATCCCGATTCTTTTATGATCGACGGTTGTCAGCCATTCACTCCATAAATAAATCCACTTTTTAAAATACGTTAGACCCACAACCAGGAGGAACATTGTCACAGCGATCGCAACCATCGACGCATAAATCGCAGGGCTGGCATGAGGGACCATAAATCTAGAGAAATAACCCATTTGTTTTTGATTCCTTTCTACAAATAGTCTGGATGCCTGTTACTCGGAGTTTCCCGCCCGAACAAGAGGGTCCGTCTCGAGCATTGTGTTAACTTCATTCATGACTATGAGGATGATCGAGATGCTTACCTTTTGCATCACTATCCGACATATGTTCATCATTAGGCTGCCCCGAGTGTTCCATCGGAGGCGGCGAGAACCCTAAATGAGTGCCCGTATACGTCAGCTGTCCAAGATGGCCGGGCTTTAATAATTTGTTAAAGGTTTTCTCTGTAATAGGAGCTGCTCTTCCTTTCACATCCCTGACCCATTTCTTAAACTCGACTTGTTTCATGGTTTCGACGTAAAAGGTATTTTCGGCGAAGCCTTCCCCACTGAAATTGGCATTTCTACCCTCCATGGCCGCTACATCATCGGCGGCCAGGTGCAGGGTCGTCACCATATCAGACATCGCATATTTCTGGCCTCCCAGCTGCGGAATCCAAAAGCTCGTAATCGGCCCATACGAATAGAGTTTAAATTCCAACGGCCGTTTCGTTGGAAGATACAAATAATTCACGGTTTCAATATTGTACTCGGGGTAGCTAAAATGCCATTTCCAATTGGATGAGGACGCATAAACGATTAAAGGATCCTGCCCTTTATACTTCTCTGGGGTTGCTTCCACTTTATTATTCGTGATAATCGTCACAACGGAAAAGAAAATGACAATCAGAACAGGTACCGCAACAATGATCGTCTCCACGATATGATTACCTTCAATATAAGGCGGTTCATAGTCCTTCGGCAGCTTAGAATCCCGGTATTTGACCAGGACATAAACCAATATGGCACACACCACAAGGACAATGACCGACATAATACCAATCGATAGCCAAATTACATCGGCCTGTGTCTCTGCCTGTGGTCCTTTCGGATCCAGAACGACCAAATCACATCCAGTAAGAAAAGCAGATAAAATAAAGCAAACGAAAATCGACCTGGTGGTTTTCATGATTGTACTCTGTCTCCTCGTTTTCAGGGAATTTTGTTTCTAATTTGCTCTAAATAGGTAAAATTATGAGTATTCTCTTCTTACTTGCTCAAATAAAGATAGGATTAGGCCCACATCGAGTTCTGTTTAGCGTCTTTTCCAAAAATTTAAAAAAGCCGCCTTTTAAGGGCAGCTAAGTCTAGGAATAAAGCTGTACATATTATGGCAATTCGGAAGGTTCGTTATCATTTACTACATCTTTCGCTTTAGAAACTATTTTCTAAAGAAGCACCGTTTGCTTGGTCTTTGCAAGCATATATTTATCAAGTTATAAATCATTACTGTATCCGTAAGCTTCAAAGGGTTCTCTTCTTTAAATAGTTTTTTTCGTGTTATTTCTTTTTCTTCATCTGATTGAATCCAGGTGGAGAATCTCTCGGAAACAATAGTATAGTTGATCCTATGAATAACAAAGGATGACCCAATGGCTTGGGTCATCCCTCTTTTTGTATCTATTTAATGTTGGTTCCGGTCGTGTGTATGGTGTTTATTCCCCATATACCGATATATAGGAAGCTCTTCACCTGTTTTGGCAGAGATAAAATTATAGGATACATAACTGTCTACTGATTCAGGTTCCAGAGCAAGGACGGCAAAGTTCGCGTTTGGCTGAGCCATAGAGATCATATAGCTTCCAGACGGGAAAGTTTGCGTCTTTTCTGTAACGCTGGTGGTGACTGTATTCAATTCGTCCTGAGTTGTACTGCTGTTTACTTTGTAGCTTTCTACTTTGATAGCAGCCGGCTTATTTAACTTCTCCGTCTGTACACCGAGAAGTTTCAGCTTGCTTGCCGTCACATCCGATTGAGGTCCAGGAGGAAGGATATAAGCTGCAGGTCTTTCCCGCTCCAGAGTTGCATATGCCTCCGTGGAATCTTCCCAGACAATCGGAATATCTGTTTTAACTGCTTTTGCAAGGTCCACGACCTTAAGTTTTTGTCCCGCCATCCGTTTGTTTTCGCTAGTCACGACCACTTTGTCATCATCATTCACATTTATTCCTTTTTTTACTACTTCAGAACGTGCCTTGGAAACTGCATCTAAGACCTTGCCAGCATTTTGGGCGGTATGGAGAATAAAGGAAGACTGAGCAGCAACCTGTGCATATACGCGCCGTTCAAAATCAGCGCGTCCGATGTTGATCCCTCGCGTTTCGATTAAATAGGTTAACGTGTTCTTCATTCCAAGTGCATTCCGTCCGATCCGGGTCTCGGTACTTCCTTCTGTGGCAACAAGGTCGCTGCCCTGCATGGCTAATGTATAGTAATCGTGATAGCTTAAGTTTTCTTTATCCAGCGACTTATGCACTTTGGAAAGCAGGAGGTTGTCAGATGTCTCACGTATCCTTTCCGGAATATTCAAGTTCTTGGCAGAAGATATGAGAAGGTCATAGGATGGCAATGATCCTTTTTCTCCAAAATTTTTGAGCGGGGAGGAGTTTACCGTGTATTCATGGGCATCGAGCACGACATCCGGTTTATACTCATTAACAGCACGGAGTATGGTCTGTACCTCCGGAAGCTCTACCTTCATGTAATCCCTGTTAGCATCATCATTATTGGCTGCTGTTCGTTTAAAATCGTACGAACCATCAGGATTGATGCGTGGCACGATGGCGATATCCACTTTATCGAGAACGTTCCCCAATTTGCCCTCTGCAATCCTCTGGGCAAGGACGAGTGCAGATTCTCCTGCTGCCGGTTCATTGCCGTGGATCTGAGCTTGTACCCAAACCAGCGGCTTTTTCCTATTCTTTTTTCCAAGCTTATCATGGTTCTCGCTAAAGAGCAGCAGCGGAATATCCCTGCCCTGAATAGACTTACCGAGAACCGTCAGCTTGGCTGTTTTCGTTCTTTTGGTGAGAGATTTCAAAAAGTTCATCATTTCTTCCTGGCTTGTGAATGGTAATCGGCCTTCCTGAAATGCTGGAGTGTTGAACATGACATTTGGCTTCGGGAAAAGGTATCCGATGTTTTCGGGTTGAACATAACTTGGGCCTGTACCATAGTAGGGGACGAACTCTGCAGCCGATGACGTGCCTATGATGCCGGAAGACGGTTGAGCGAGTCCTGCAGAAATGGAAAGTACCATGGCGATTGACGTTACTTGAAATACTTTTTTCATAAATTCCCTCCTTAAATATAGTATTCTGACTTTTCTGTAAATTAGCATATACCTCTTCCTTTTAATACCAAAAACTAGTTGATTGTCGATGAAACGGTACGATAAACCTAGCGTCCATGCCTCATTGCTGTTTGTATGAGTAGATGGACCTAGACCTTTAATAATATGAGTATAAAAAATAGTACTCAAACTTAGAGGAGCAAAAATTATAATTGAAATCCCTGCTGGATAAATGAACTGATTAACTTTAAGCTCATTACATACGAATCTCTCTGTTTGGTCTGCTCGATACTTTGTTTGCCCGGTAATTTACACTTAAAAAATGAAAAAATAGTGAAGGAAAATAATACAGGCAGCCTCGAGAACCACATGGTCCAAGAAGCTGCCTATCTTTTTTAAGTCATCATATAGCGCTTATCACGTACTTTGTTAGCTGCGTAACCCCAGCTTTTTTATTGTCAAACACCTAGATTTCTTAAGTATCTTGGATTCCATGGGTGACTTGGGTGTATTTAAATGGATAATCATCTTCTAAGTGATGTCAGGAAGTACTTTGACAATTCACCCCTAATATTAGCCCTCGAGAAAACTGAGTACTCGATTTTAAACGCTCCCTTTTTCCCATGCAACTCATTCATTAGAGATAGTTATTGCCTAATAGCTAATACCAGCCCACCTATTAAAAAGGTTGACCTCGATGCCAAATTGATCTAAAGCTTTTTGGACACTCTGGTCAATGATGTCGCCAACTGTTTTTGGCAGGTGGTAAAATGAGGGTACAGGCGGGAGAATTACCCCGCCCATTTGTGTAACTATCGTCATTTGGTTTAAGTGTCCCAGGTGAAGAGGAGTCTCCCTGACCATTAAGACTAATTTTCTTCGTTCCTTTAAGCTTACATCGGCTGCCCTGGTGAGGAGATCGGAATTATAGCTGTTAGCAATGCCGGAAAGTGTCTTAATGGAACAAGGTGCTACAATCATTCCATCCACTTTAAACGATCCACTGGATATAGCTGCTCCAAGATTCTTATTGTCGTAGACTTTCGCAGCCAGTTCTATTACTTCTTCTATGCTGTAATCAGTTTCGTATGGAATAGTCGTCCTTGCAGTGTCACTAAGAACCAGGTGGCTTTCTATATGTACTTCCTTTAAAGCTTCAAGTATACGGATCCCAAAAATCGCACCGCTTGCCCCTGATATTCCCACAATAATTTTCATTCATATCCCCCGATCTTTATTGAACTTTGAACTATATCTCCTTTTCTAAATGCTGCGATTGTAATCCTGAGGCATCTTTGTTTATATAGTCATGAATGTCCATTTCTTCAAAACCCGGAATATGAATGCGTTGATATCTCATAAGCTCGCTATCTAAAGGGATTGTACAGTCGAACCCCATTTTGGATCCAAATCCTTCGTCAGTGGAGGGATCCAATTTGGAACCTTGGGCACCTTTAATCACGACCAAATCCTTTTCTGCTTGAAAACGTGTGGCGACGGCCCACTCCACTTCTTCCATATTAAATACATCAACCTCTTCATCGACCACGACTACGTGCTTTATATCGAAGCTGTTCGCCAATGCAGCAATTATCGTATTTTTTCCCTCGCCTTCATTTCTTTTTCTAATGGAGATGACCGCATGATACCGGCATGTTCCTCCAAGGCTCATATGCACTGCCTTTACGGATGGAACCGTTTGGCGTACGCTTTCGATGAGGCTCGCTTCCCGAGGGATCCCTCCTAAAAGCAAATGTTCGTACCCGGCAGGGACAATCGTATAGAAAATCGGATGGTTCCGGTGCGTAATCCCGGTAATTTGTACTACTTCTTTATCCCCTCTTGGGCCGTAGTATTTTGGGAATTCACCAAACGGCCCTTCCGGTTCGCGTACTTTAGGCAGAATCTTACCCTCTAGCACAATCTCAGCATAGGCAGGTACATCAATGTCCACTGTTTCGCATCTGACCAGTTCGAGCGGTTCATTTCGGAGTGCACTTGCTACTTCAAGCTCATCAACTCCAAAGGGTGTACTGGCTTGTGAAGAAAGGAGCGTAACGGGATCGACACCTATAGCAATCGCACACTCAAGCGGCCTGCCTTCCTCTTCTGCCTGTTTAAATAGGTGGTACGTGTGGCGTGGTAAAAGCAGGACCCCTAATTTGTCCTTCCCCGAAATCTGAAGGCGGTGTATAGAAACATTCTGTTTCCTTGTGACAGGATCCCGAACGATAAAAAGTCCAGCCGTGATATACTTGCCTGAATCTTTTTCATGATGAACTGGTATAGGAAATATATTTAAATCAATCTCATCCAATATAATGTTTTCCTTTACCGGGGCAGCCTCTTTTTTTACATGACGGCATTCAACAGGGGAAGCGACCGCCCGGGAAAATTTGGAGAGGATTTCATATTGGTCGGTCTCGAGGGCTTCTGCAAATTGCTCCCGGGTTGAACATATACCAGATACAAGAGGAATCTCATAGTCTTCAACATTTGTAAAAAAGGCTGCCTGCTTTCCATCGAGTTTTTTCGTAAGTGCAGCAGCCTCAAACTCTAGACTGACTTCTTTATCGATGACTGCCAGTCTGCCGGTTTTTTGAAGATATTCAAGCCAGGTGCGAAGTGACTTTGCCCTCATAACATCAACTCCTAACTGTTTACCAGACTACTGCCAAATATATCTTTCAAACGTCTGTCAAATAACTTGGTCAACCGCTCACGGCCCCTGACTTCTGGCGGTGTTGGCACAATACGGCCATCCACAACGATTTCCTGGTCGTAACGAATCAGGATAAATGGCAGGTATTCATCGTAAATGGCACGGATCCTCTCGGCATGCTTCGGATTTTTAGCCAAAAGCTTTAACATGCGAAGCCCGAAACCAACATGTCGTCCCTCGTCCTCTTTAATTCTCGCAAATCCTTCAGCCAGTCCAGGAAACAATCCTTTGCTTCCATAAACCGCTTCAAAGACATCATATCCTGACATAGCCTGGACACCTTCGATGATTCCCTGATAATGAGTCAGTCCTTCCACAAGGGCTGCTTCACGTTCTTCCTCTCCTGCTTCGAGTGCATCCAGCATCTGTCTTGCACGGCTGTCTAATTTCTGCTGTACCAGATTTTTAACACCCGGGATGCGCTCGCGGCCCAATACTTCACTGAAATATCGCATAAAAAACTCTGTATGTTTAAATTCCTCCAGTAATTGCGTGCTGAGGAACGCCTGCTCTTCCGTAGTGGCCCCGAGCATGATCCATGGACAAAACTTTAAAGCAACGTTCTCTTCGGCATCCAGAAACCCTGTACAGAAATGAATGAGATAATCCTTCAAGTCCTGGTCGAGTGATTCAAAATCTTTTTTATCCTGATTTAAATCGATAGATGCAGGATCCCATGTTCCAAAACGGATTGCCTTCCGATATAGATTCCAAGCCACTTCGGCTGTACTTTTATCAAGTCCACTAATCAATTCTTCGCTCATATTCCATTCCTCCTATAATGATTTGGAGAATTCAATACACACGATGTAACAGCTCAAGCACTTCTGATTCGGAAGCTCTGCGCGGATTGAATTTCATCATCCCGCTTTGAAAGGAATCCCGTGCAATGTCAGCCAGTTTTTCTTCGGGGACATTCATATCTCTCAGCCGGGTTGGAAGACCAATGTCTTTAACCAGATCACCGACAGCGTGAGAAGCTTGTTCTGCCAGCTGCCTTTCATCCTCTGCCTTTACTCCCAGTATTTTAGCAATCTCAGCAGCCTGATCAGGACACTCGGACGAGTTAAATTCCACCACATGCGGAAGCAATAAACCGATCGCGACTCCATGCGGAACATGACAATGGCCTGACAGCGCACTTCCAATGGCATGGGCCAGACCAAGAAACCCATTGTTAAAAGCCATTCCAGCAAGCAGACTTCCATGAGACATTCCACACCTGGCCTCTTTATCTTCCCCGTTAGCTACCGATTGGCGAAGGTGGTTTCCTACTATGTTTATTGCCTCTAAAGACAGAGCTCTAGATGCAGATGTGGACCTCAATGAGAAATAGGATTCAATTCCGTGTGCCAGTGCATCGATCCCTGATGCCGCTGTCATCTTCCGAGGTAATCTCATCGTAAGCTCAGGATCAACCAGCGCAATGGTAGGCGCCATATACTGGCTGGTAACGGTCACCTTCACATTTTTCACCCAGTCGGAATAGACTCCAAAAATGGTTACTTCACTTCCAGTTCCTGACGTAGTCGGTACAGCAATCAACGGAATCTGAGGTGCTTTACCGATCTTATCAACACCTGCAAAGTCGCCAATGCTTCCGCCATTACCCGCTACTACCCGGATTCCTTTTGCCGTATCGATGGCACTTCCACCGCCGACTGCCACGATGCAGTCATACTTGCCTGAGTTAAAAGCCTCCGCACCCAGATCGATGGTCTCCAGGCTAGGGTCGGGCTCAACCTCTAAGTAGGTTTTAAAATGTATATCCGACGTTTGTAAGGATTGTTCTAATTTTTGCAGGAGCCCGGCAGATGCGACTCCCTTATCACTGACCAAGAACACATTCCCCACACCTAATTTCAGAAGCCTCTCTCCAAGAAGAGAAGCTTTGCCAAACCCGAATTCAATCAAGGTCGGGAGATGAAAGGAGAATTCAACATCTATTGCTTTAGATGTGCCGCTTACACTCATACTCTTCCACCTTTCTTAATCCGTTTCGATGTGAACATGTTTCGTTTCGCAATATTCCATCAGTCCATCTATCCCTCTGGTTCGCCCTAAACCACTTTGCTTGTAGCCGCCAAATTCAGCTTCCGGAAAATTTTTATTGTACGTATTGATCCAGACAGTACCCGCCTTAATCCCCCGGGACATTTTCACTGCCCGATTCAAATCCGAGGTCCAGACACCTGCTGACAGCCCGAAGTCACTGTCATTCGCTATTTTCAGCGCTTCTTCATCTGACGAGAAAGTTTGGACCGCAAGGACAGGGCCGAATATCTCCTCTTTTACGACTCGGGAATCAGCAGGAAGTCCATCTATGATCGTCGGGCTGAAGAAGTATCCCTTATCATAGTCCCCTCCGGTCAATCGATAACCGCCTGTTATGATTCTGCCCTCCTCTTTGCCAATTTCACAATACTTCTCTACGATTTCCAGCTGGCTTTTTGAAGAAAGCGGTCCCATATCTGCACTTTCCAAAATCCCGTTTTCTACCCGGAGCCCTTCTGCATATTCCTTTAGCCGGGCTATTACTTCATCTTTGATCGATTCGTGTATTAACACTCTTGACCCAGCCATACAAATTTGTCCTGCGGAAATAAAAATAGACTTGCCAATGATCGGAATGGCTTTATCCAGATTTGCATCGGCAAATACAACATTTGGGGACTTGCCGCCAAGCTCGAGTGCAATTTTCTTAATGGTCTTTGCGCCCATTTCCATGATGGCTCTTCCAGTTGATGTATCCCCGGTAAAACTGATCATGTCAATTTTTTCGCTCATCGCCATTGCAGCCCCTATTGAGCTGCCAGGGCCTGTAATGATACTGGCAATCCCTTTTGGGAATTCAGGAACCTCATCGATCAATTTAAAGATTTCCACCGATATGGATGGAGTCAAACTTGCAGGTTTTACAATCACGCCATTACCAGCTGCAAGCGCAGGTGCAAGTTCCCGCACCATTAAAAGAGCCGGCCAGTTCCAGGGTGAGATGATTCCCACAACCCCGATGGGTTCTTTCACGATGACTCCAAGATTATTGGGCTCCAGTTGAATGGATCGTCCAAAAACAGTACGGGCCGCACCGGCAAAATATTTTAAGGTATCAATACAGCTGGATATCTCGACCCGGGACTCTCGAATGGTTTTCCCCTGCTCCAATGTCAAAATTCGTGACAGTTCATCCATTTTCTCTGTCATTTTTTGAGCCAAACCAGTCAGGGCTTCATAGCGGCGCTTTGGATTGACGGACCAATCACTCGTAACGTAATTTTGGTGCACAGAATCGATCGTTTCCCTCACATCGTGCAAGTTTGACTTTTGGGAATAGCTTACCAGCTCCCCCGTTGCAGGATTAAATGATTCAATCCTCTCATGCGACGAAGATTCAACCCAATTTCCTCCTATATAGTTGTAATAAACGGGGGTTTTTTGATCTACCACAGCAGTCATTTTTCTCCTCCTCCTAACTGGACTCCATAAATACGAAAGGAATGGGTTTTATTCCTCTACATAGCTAATTTAAGTTACCCTTGGTTTCTTTAATGACAGCGCTTCCAATTAGATAAAGCAGGAAAATACCGATAAAGAAATACATTAAAGTATGTGGAATATTTTTTACTGACCCACTTGCCAATGTTACAAAAGTAGGCATCATACCTCCCACGGCAAACCCCATATTCCAGGAAATTCCCGTACCGGTTGATCGAATGGAAGTGGGAAAACGCTCATTTAGAAAAATCAGAACAGGAGCATAAGCAGCATTCCCAAGGAATACTACGCACATGGTGTAGAAATAAATGGAAGGAGTAGTTGCTGCATCAGCTAATGAAAGGTAGAAGAATGGTAGCCCGATGATATTTACTACACCGATAGCAAGAAACGTCTTCTTTCTCCCGATTATTTCACTTAGATGTCCTACAAGAAGCGCAGAAATAATCGTTACAACGCTTGAAGCAATCAGGATTCCTGACTTCGTACCCGGCGATACATCATTAATGATGGTCAGGAAGGTAGGTATAAAACCTGCTGTGAGATAATAACCGGTGCCACCGCCAATTACAATCATCAAGTTTACCAATAAAACCTTAGAGTAGGTAGTGAACAAGGTCTTTACTGGCTTTTGTTCGATCGTATGACTCACAGCTTTACCTTTTTTCTCTTCCTGGAGCCCTTTCCATAGAGGTGACTCATCCAGGGTCCGGAAGACAAAGAGTCCAGCAATAGCTCCCAATATACCGGTGAAAAACATGACTCTCCATCCCCATTCACTAAATGCCTCACCAGGAAAAAAAGATGAAACGACCGTGAATGCGATAGAAGCGAACAACGCGCCTAGACCTGCTCCTCCTCCGCCTATCAGGCCGGACATTAAACCTCTTAATTTAGGAGGGGCAGATTCAGTTCCAATCGTATGACTTGAGGCAACCACACCTCCAACAAATATTCCCTGGCAGAGGCGCAGAACCAGGAAGATGATGGTCGCGAATACGCCAATTTGAGGTACAGTTGGCAATAGTCCAAAGACAGCGGTACTCACTCCGACACCGACTATGGCTACAGTCATCGCTTTTTTTCTTCCATTTTTGTCTGCATAAGATCCAAAAATAGCTGATCCGAGCGGCCTCATGAGCAATGTAACAGCAAAGGAAGCATAAACGGCAGCAAGCGATAGGGTTGGGTTGCTGCTCGGAAAAAATAAAGATCCAATGGTAGGGGTTACATATAATAGAATGAAAAGATCATAAAGGTCAAAGGACCACCCTAAAAGTGATGCCATAGTCGCTGATACAAGTTGACGGTTATTGCCCTTTTGAATGGGCACGTTTGCTACAACCTCTGAATGGATCGAGTTGGACATAAGTTCTTCCCTCCATACTTTTTTTTCAACGACCTAGAGACTAATGATGTTCTGTTAAAGCCCGTAACGGATAGTGTTTTATGATAATCCCCCACAGGCAGCGTGGGGGGTATCTGTCAAGTAGTTATTTACCAATAAAGTGTGGTTTCCGCTTTTCGACGAATGCATCTACTCCCTCTTTAAAATCATGAGTACTTCTCAGCATTCCATATGCCCTGCCCTCGATTTCTAATCCAGTGCTGAGCGGACCTTCTTCTGCTGCGTTTAATACTTCTTTACAAACTCGTTGGGCCAATGGTGAAAATCTTATCAGCTCCTCCGCGAGCTTTTGAACTTCTGATTCCAGATCCTCCTTCGCAACGACTTTTGTCAGCAGTCCCCATTGATATCCCTCCTCAGCAGGAATTCTTCTCGCTCTCATAATCATATCTTTGGCTCTCGTTAGTCCGACTGCTTTCGCCACGCGCTGAGTACCGCCGCTGCCTGGTATCATGCCTAGATTCATTTCTGGCAGACCCATAAGTGTGTCATCTGCAGCAATCCGGAAATCACATGCCATGGCGATTTCAAATCCAACTCCAAAGGTAAAGCCTTGAAGCTGAGCAATAACGGGTTTAGGAGAACGTTCTGGTGCTGCCACATTTATTCGTAAACGGGATAGTTCTTCTGGATGAGTTTCCATGAATTGCGGGATACTGCCCCCGGCACTGAAAGCTTTGTCTCCTTCCCCTTTAATAATGATAACCCTTACATTTTCATCCTTATTTAATTCATCGAAGATTTCCGAGAATTGTCCTCGGGCTGTCATACTGATATAATTCATTTTTTCGGGACGATCGAATACAATGGTAGCGATTTGTTTCTCCCTGTCTTTTTCAACTCTGATATGGTCATATTTTGTTGTAATTTCCATTTAGAATTCCCCTTTCGCTTATCCTACGATTTGATTTTTATTAAAATATAACTCAAATTCTCCATCCCTTATCTTTCGACGAAGAATCTTACCAACTGGGCTTTTTGGAATCTGTTTTAAGAACACATAGTTCCGGGGCCTTTTAAAATTGGAAATACTTGGATCGCTTTTGCAATATTCATCCAGCTCCTGAACAGTGATCGTTGGATCCGAGGGCACGATAAAGGCAGCTACGATTTGTCCCCAGCGGTCATCTTCTTCTCCGACAACGGCAACCTCTGAAACCTTAGGATGTTTGGAAAGAACATCTTCTACCTCAAGCGGATGAATATTCTCTCCTCCTGAGATAATCATGTCATCCACTCTTCCGACCACATACAAATCCCCGTCATCATCGATGACCCCGAGATCTCCCGTAAAATACCAGCCCTCACGTATGGCCTTTTGGGTCGCCTCTGGTTTATTCCAATATCCCTTAAACGCCTCATCCGAATTGAGATTTATGATGATTTCCCCAATTTCCCCTTTACCGATCTTATGATGCGGCAGTGAATTCCCCCCGGCATCGGGTTTAACAAGCCGCACACATTGGTGCAGGCCGGGTTTCCCAGCACAGCCTGGTTTCTTTTCGACATAAGGACAAATGGTAAACGTATAGATTTCCGTGCTTCCATAATGATTGACGAACACTTTAGGCTTTAATAACTTCATGCATCTTTCCGTAAGCGCGGTCGTCATTGAAGCCCCGGCATACCCAATTTTCTCAAGCTTGTCTAAAGGATAGCTTTCAAAATCATCATGGCTTAAGATGTCATGATAGAGAGTGGGAACCAGGTAAAGAGAGGTTATTTCTTCTTCGCTTAACAGTTCCAGAGCCTCCTTTGCATCGAAATCGGGCAGCACTACGTATTTCCCATTCAAAAAGGCGACTGCAAGCAAGGAACGCATCCCCATCGTATGATATAAGGGCATGGTACCTAATGTGCTCTCCCCATCGGTATATTGATTTTGAATGATATGGGCAATAGCGGCCGAGTATTCATTCTTATGGCTTCTTGGGACACCCTTTGGCAGGCCTGTTGTTCCTGAGGTATAAAGCATCAGAGCGATGTCTTCATCATAAATCATTGGTTTCTTAAAGCTGCCTGGACTTCGATCCACCAGCTCTTCGTAATAAATATCAGCACCCTCTGCGCCGCCTAATCCTATTAAAATGGGATTTCCTTCTAAGGATGCATTCAGGACAGCATCCTGGCTGGAGACTTCGTAGACGACCGCTCTTGCTTCTGCATCGTTCACACAATACTCTACTTCTTTAGCCGATAGTCTATGATTGATAGGGGTGTACACAGCGCCGAGCTTTTGAATCGCCCAATATATCACGACGTTTTCAAGTCTGTTTTTTAAGACAATGATTACCCGATCTTGCTGTTTAATCCCCATTCGCTGCAGGGACGCCGCGACCTTTGTGATTTCATTATTGAGATGGTTATACGTGTATCTCTTTTGTCCTTCTACTAGAGCAAGCCGGTTTGGATGCCTTTCTACCACAAAATCAAACATGGTTGATAAGTTCATAGATTCAACTCCCTTCTAAGAGATTGTCTCTTTATTTTCCTCAACGGTTTTTTGGATAGCTTTTAGAATTCCATCATAACCCGTGCACCTGCACAGATGTCCAGATAGCATTTCTTTCAATTCCCTGGTGGTTGGTTCAGGATGTTTCGATAGATAGTCAGTTGCAGACATGAGTATTCCCGGTGTGCAAAAACCACATTGCAATCCGTGGCACTCTTTAAAGTTCTTCTGCAGCGGCCCCAGCTCTCCATTTTGGCTAAGTCCTTCTACCGTCTCGATCTCAAGACCATCTGCCTGTACGGCAAACATTAAACAGCTTCGAACAGCCGCACCATCCACAATGACGGTGCAGGAACCGCATACACCATGCTCACACCCTACATGGGTCCCTGTAAGCCCACAGCCATCTCGGATGAAGTCACTTAAAAGGGTGCGTGATTCAACTCCTTCCACAACCGTTTTTCCATTGATCGTAAGTTTAACCTGGTGTACGCCCATCACATTGACCTCCTTGCCCGATTGTAAGCGGTTTGCAGGGTTCGTTTTGTCAATACGGTGGCGAGATGTCTTCGATATTCCGACGATGCATGAAGATCGGATTCTGGATCCACCGCTGATTTTACAATTTCCGCCACCTTATCCAGCAGCATTTCAGAAATCTTTTCTCCCGCCATGATTTGGTTTACCTCTTCCACTAAGAGGGGCACAGCTTCCACACCACCCAGGGCAAGCCTGACTCTGCTTATTTTATCCTGGTCATCTAAGCACAGCTGACAGGCAGAAGCAACCAAAGCAAAATCACCGTGCCTGCGGGATATTTCCTGAAAGGAATGACCGATCCTGCCTTCCCAGACTGGAATATGGACCTCCGTCAGAAGTTCAGTAGGCAGAAGGTCTGTCGTCAAATAGGTTACGAAGAAATCTTCCACCTTCACCTCTCTTGATTCGTCCTTAGAGGCGATCAGCACGGATCCGCCTGAAGCCATCAAAGAAAGGGGTATTTCTGCACTTGGATCTGCATGAACGAGGCTCCCCCCAAAGGTGCCCCTGTTTCTCGTCTGAACATGACCGATGAAAGGGACAGCTTCACTCAAAAGGCCGCATTTTTCCTTTATCTTTGCAGACGCTTCCACACGGCTTTGTCTCGTTAGAGTTCCAATTTTGATTTTTTCGTTATCCAGTTCGATAAAATCCAAATCGTTTAAATGATTGATATCGATTAAACAATCAGGTGTGGAGAGCCGCATATTCATTATGGGAACCAGGCTCTGCCCCCCAGCGATGATTTTTCCGTCAAACCCGGATTCATCGAGCAGAGAAAGTGCAGATTCAACTGTTGTAGGACGGTAATAATCAAATTTTGCTGGTTTCAAGTAGAATCCTCCCTTCTCGCTTACGCTTCAATTCGCTTTAACTCTCTGGCCAGTTTTTTGAAAAAGTCCTGAATGATTAATTTGGCCACTCCACCCAGCATACGCTGGCCAATCATGGCTACCTTTCCACCAACTTCTGCCTCATACGAATAGGCAAGCTCAGTTGAGGATTCATCAATAGGGGTAAGATCGATAATCCCGGTCGCTTCCACATTACCAGGCCCGCCTTCGCCTTTGACGATAAGCTTGTAATGCTTAGGTTCCTCAAGATCCGCAATCTCAATCGTAGATTCATATTTTCCTTTCACGGCTGCAATCCCTATCGAAAGCTCGGCATTATAGGTATTTTCCGAAACTAATACGAGCTTCTTACAGCCCATTATGCATTTTTCTAAGACATGCGGGTCGAGTAATATTTCCCATGACTTTTCAATTCCCGCATCTAATTTTAATGTTCCTTGTCCATTCATATCCTCACCTCTTTAATGTATTGGCAGCCTTTTGTTCAGAAAGTAATTTCCAAATTTTATTTGGGCTTAGTGGAAGTGAATCAATCGTTACGCCAAAGGGTTTCAATGCATCGCTTACCGCATTAGCAATTGCCACAGGAGCACTCATGGTATTTCCTTCACCCAGCCCTTTTGCTCCAAGTGGAGTAACCGGAGATGGAGTTTCAATATGCCTAATGGTAATATTCGGAATTTCCGGTGCAGTTGGACAGAGGTAATCCATAAAGGTGCCTGTTAAGAATTGACCTTTTTCATCATAGGCAAGTTCTTCGTAAAGCGCCCCGCCTAGTCCATGGACCAGCCCTCCATATATCTGCCCGTCCACAATTAAGGGATTCAACAATTTACCTGCATCATGGATTGTAATATAGTCCAGGATTTCCACTTGACCTGTCTCTGGATCTATTTCTACTGTGACCATATCCGCAACAAATCCATAGGTGATAGAAGAATTTATTAAATCATTCTGATCCGGTGGTTCAGCTATTTTTGCGGTGTAATAGTACGTTTCATAGATTCCGGGTTCCATTCCCTCAGGAAGGGACAAAGGGTTCCAATGCGCTGATCCAGCTGCTCTTTTCAATGGCCACCTTATGGAAGAATCACTTTTTGATAGGATGGCAGCATTCTCAAAGTAAAGGTCCTCTTCAGGTACCTGGAGATGATGAGCACCTATTTGTAATAATTTCTTCTTTACTTTCTGAGCGGCCAGATAAACAGCACTTGAACCAAGTGATGCAAAACGGCTGGAATAGCTTCCAGAAGCAATGGACCACGGACTTGTAGATGTGTCGAGTTCAGCTACTACATTAATTTGTTCCTTCGGAATCTGAAGCACATCCGCTACGATTTGGGCGGTCACCGTCTCATGGCCCTGGCCTGTCGGCGCCGTACTGATTCTGACATTTACAAATCCCATAGGATCCATGGAAACGGTCGCTGCTTCGGTACAGCCGGACTTCGGCAGAGACGCGGCCCGTTCATCAGGGGTTAAGGCAATGGTAATGTACCCCATATTTGAGCCTGAAGGTTCTACAATGCAAGCGAGCCCTACCCCAAAAATCCTGCCCTTACCTCTGGCTTCTTCCTGCTTTTTCCTGAATTCCTTGTACCGGCCGGTATCCAGCGCCAGTTGAAGCGCCCTCTCGTAATCCCCGCTGTCATAAATTCCGCCTGATGCCGTCTGGTAGGGAAATTGACGGGTCTTTATCAAATTCTTTTGGATGACATCTACGGGATCTAAATGTAGTTTAAACGCTATCATTTGCATAATCCGTTCCAATGGAAAGTAGAGTTCCTGGCCTCCATATCCCCTAATCAATCCTGTCGGCAATTTATTTGTCATCACTACATACCCATCGATCTTCAGGTTAGGAATATCATATGCACCGGTGGTATTTGCATGGGTCCGGTAAAGGCATGCTGGTTCTGGTGCACGAATATAGGCGCCGACATTATCCATCATCTTCATCTTAAGGCCAAGAACTTTCCCATCCTCATTCACCGCAGCTTCGATATAGGTCACCCGGTCTGTTCCACTGGAGCTTGCTGACAAATGTTCCTGTCTGTCTTCAATCCATTTGACAGGGCATCCGGCGATCCGGCTGGCAACGGCTAATAAAACCATATACGGAAAGGTACCTGCCTTAATTCCATAACTTCCGCCGATGTCTTTTGGAATAATGATTCTAAGCCGATTACTAGGGATTTTTAAAGCTCCTGCCATAACGGACTGAATGATAAACGGTCCGTGAAAGTTGGCATGAATGGTATATCGGTCTGAACTATTTTCATATTGTGCAATGATCCCATACGTTTCCACAGGAGTAGCCGAATATTTTGGAAAATGGAATTTATGTTTGACGATTAGGTCGGCCTCATTAAATGCACGGTCGACATCTCCATAATGAAAGGAACGATGGTTTGCGATATTGGAACCAACATTCTCATGCAGCAAAGGCGCATCTTGGTCCATCGTCTTTTCTATATCAACTATTGGCTGCAGCGGCTCGTATTTTACTCTTACCAATTCGGCTGCATCTTCAGCTACATACCTGTCTTTTGCCACGATGACGGCAACTGGTTCTCCCACATACCTTACTTTATCTATGGCAATGGGATAATAGTTAACAGGTGCACTGACACCGACACTAAAGGGATTCAGGTAGGCTTCGATTTCTCTGCCAGTTATAACTCCTTTAACCCCAGGCACCAATAAGGCTTCCGACACATCGATGGACTTTATGATGGCGTGGGGGTACGTACTGCGCACTATTGCTGCATGAGCTGTATTTGGGGGTACGCCAATATCATCAATATACGTCCCTTGCCCTGTTAGCAATCTTGCATCTTCTACTCGGGTTACCGAGCTGCCAATAACATTCTTCATCTAACAGACCTCCTCCCGAAGTAATTTTTGGTAGTCTACATCTGTGTCAATATCAGAAGCCATGCTTGTTTCCATATTTGAATAGTAAACCTGGCGTTTATACTTATTGATAATGGATTTACCGCCTTCATCACCATCTACAAAGTAAAATTCAGGAAACAGACGCCTATCAAATAAAACCGGGTGTCCTTTTTGATTTTTATAGCTTGACTGAACGATCAATGGTGCATCCTTCTGTGCAGAGTAATCTTCGATCACTTTGTTAATTTCATGTAATGTTATTAACGGCATATCACCGAGCAAGAACATGACCCCCGCAGTATCGGCCGGTACCGAGAGTAATCCTGACTTTATGGAAGCTGAAAGTCCCTTTGAAGCCTGTTCATTTAAGATGACCTTATCGATACCTGGTAAATAAGCTTCCTTTACCAATTCAGGGATCTGAGGATTTACTACGACCGAGATTCCGGACAACTTCGAGTTTAGGCTCTGCTCCATCACATGGCCCAATATGGATTTGCCTTTATAGGGAAGTAATAGCTTTGCGGTTCCCATTCGTCTGGAAAATCCCGCCGCAAGAATAATTCCCCAAATCTTTTTTGTTACGATATCGATAGGACTTCACGCTCCTTCTCAACACCAAAAAGTGCACCCTTTACTTCGCTCAATCTGCGGCCAGTCCCGCCACGGTAAGCAGCCATTATTTCGGCTGCCATACTTAACGCAATTTCTTCTGGGGTTTTCGAACCCAAATCCAGACCAATCGGGCTATGAATCACATGCAGACCCGGGCATGTTCCAGGAGTCATAGTGGTTCCAATCAATTGATCTGTTCTTTTTCTCGGCCCTAGCACGCCTATATATGCAGGTGCCATTTTTAAAATGCGCTCTAATATGGCTTGGTCTTGCAGAAAGTTGTGTGTCATTAGGATGATATATGAGTTTTGGTTGATTTCGATTTCCGGAATCTCTCCCGAAGGATAGACGATCAGCCGATCCGCTTCGGGGAAATTCTTTTTATTAGCAAACGCTGCTCTATAATCTAATACTGTGATATGCCAATTCAATGTTTTCGCTATTTTCACTAACGGAATGGCGTCAGGGCCGGCACCAAAGATGATTAGATTAGGGGGTGGTTCAGTAAACTCATAGAAAACCAGAAGCTTGGAATTGCCCGCAATAGTGGCAAGGCTATTCTTTTTTGTTTGTCTTCTGCTCTGGTAGTCCTGCAGGATTTCCTGGAATGGAAGTGCGGGCAATTCCTTAGCTGCAGGTTCAACCATCCAAGATGTTCCAAGCAGCGATGTGTCGTTACACTCCACTATGGTGATTCTGTGGATGGGTTTCGTTTGAGCAGCTAAAAAAAAGGATTCTATTATATTTGCCCTGCTTTTGTTTTCTTCAGGAACATAAGGCTCCAAAAAAACATTGAGTTTTCCGTTGCAGCCTAAGCCTAATCCCCACACAATATCCCCATCATCCTGAAAATCATAATGAACAATCCTTGGAAGCCCCGACGCCAGTATGTCATGTACGTACTCCTGTAAGTCCCCTTCTACACAGCCCCCGCTTAAAAGGCCTGTTAAGACTCCATCTTCACTAATAAAGCATTTGGCCCCGGTTTTTTGATAGGTTGATCCTTCTGTCGAAATAATAGTCCCAACAACGCCTCTTAAACCGTTACGTTTACATCTTTGTAACTCCTTGTAAATGGAGTTCATCTTTTCACCTCCCTTTCAGCTTGTAATTGTCACACTAGGATCCAAATGAAATTGTTCCCGGTACTCTGTGGGCGTTTTTCCCACTAATTTTTTGAAGGCAGTGGCAAAATAACTGGAATTGGCAAAGCCTGTATTATTGGCAATTACTTCAACTGGAAGTGAAGACAAACGAAGCATCCCCTTGGCTTTTTGAACTCTTACAAACATTACATACTCAACAAAGGTCATTCCCGTTTCTTCCTTAAATAACCTGCTAAAATAAGATGGGCTAAGGTATACCCTATTAGAGATGGCTTTTAGCGTTAAAGATTCTCCATAGTTCATTTGTATATATTGGATAGCACTGTCGATCGGATTCTTTAAATCTGTTACAAACTCTCCCGACGAATGATTAATCCCATAATGAACCTGAGAGCTGATTTCTGGCGCAAGGACCCTGTCAAACGTTTCTATTAGTTCATTTTTTGAAACCGGTTTCAATAAATAAGAAGAAAAACCAGAGTTCATTGCCTTTTGTACTAATTCAAACATTTTCAACTGAGTGAGAACGATAATGGGTAAAGTAGGATACAATTGGAGAGCTGTCCGGCCAAATTGAATCCCATCCATATCAGGTAAAGATAAGTCCATAATTAGGGCACTTGGCTGATTTTGCTTAAGAAGCAGCGATCCTCGTTGAACGGTACTTGCTTCATAAATGGATAGAAAATGATATTTACTTTCCCTTATTTTGCAGCTTACCTCTTGCCTCGCCATTTGGTCATTATCAACAATAAGCAATTCAGCCAATCATTCTCTCCTCCTAACAAAATCTTAATAAACATAGATTGACAGCGGTTTCATTTTTTTATTTTATCTTTTTTAAATTTATCTCACTTTTTAAAATTTTCTAATTAATTTTATCCTATTTGATATATCTTTTCATTGGTTTTAAATTTTTGCTATATCACTTTTAAATATTTCCTATTATCCCTTTTAACTAAAAAAATCGATTCTTTCGTGCTTCTGTCTCAGCTGGGATAAGGTAATACTGATTTAAGGGTTTACTATGGGGAGAAAAGAGAAGAACTTGTAAATATTAAGTTTAGAAGTGAATGCATTTGCGGTGGATGTACGGCTTCGAGATACGCCCTCACTCCTCGGGCCTGTAGAATGTAGTTTTTGTAAAATAGGTAAAAAAGATGAAAATAATAATCAAATACAAACAATGATACAGTCATTGTTCTAGAAATACGAGCCACGCTACAGCAATCCTTAGTGGTTCGAAGCCGTATTTATATAGGTATAAAAAATAGCCCATCCAAAAATTAGACGGGCTCTACATAGAGAGTATCGAGTGTTTCTATATAATATATCCTGTTCCTTATTTTATCCTTAAGTTGAAATGGTTTTATTTATCAGGAGGTGAAAAGATGATTTCCTATTCTCTTTTCAACCGGCCTAGAATGCATGAATCCATCATTTGTAGCATCGGGATTAAAGAAATATAATGCGGTGGTAATCTTTGAATTGCTATAAAGAGCTTCATTCACTGCCTTTTTGGCATCCTGTCCGGCCGGCTTATTAATCTGTCCGTTTGAAACTGGCTGGAACTGCTTCTTCTGGTAAATGACTTCCTTTACTGTATCCGGGAATTGGCCGCTCTGGACACGGTTAATCACCACTTCCGCTACAGCCACTTTGCCTTTATAGGGTTCCCCTTTAGCTTCTGCTTGCACAAGGCGTTCAAGAAGCTTTTTTTCTGGCACGGATAGTTTGATTTCTGGTCCTTTGGGTGCAGCTTTTTTAGGGGCAGCGGCCTTCTTTTTTTCTGCCGCATTACGAGGTGTATGTTTTGAAGCTTCTCTTTTCTTTTGGTCAACTGCCATTACTGTTTTTTCCTGACTCGAGGAGTTCCCTCTAAATGAACCTGGGATCGTCAGCGTGAGTAATAAGGCCGTTACAAGAAATAGAGCAGCGCTTTGCTTTATTCTCATCGTTCGTCTCCCTTGCATAAGATTTACTCCATACATGCTAACATGAGAGCACTGCTCAAATCACCCCCAAATTCTTACCATGGAAATGCGTCTACTTTTTTCCTGTGATATGTAATAGGTATCATTGTCATAATAAAAGCCAACGGTGAAAAATCACCATTGGCTTGTCTATAGTATACAGAACGTTACATAAGACTCATGCATTAAAGGGATTTTATTGTATCTAAGAGGATTCCCATCGTCTTCCCTTTAAATGCGTCAGGAACGGTTTCATCATTTGGATCTTCATAATAGCAGCTTCCGTCTTCCTTGTATTGGTAACCAAGATCGAAAAGCTTTTCCTTTAGTGATTGAGGAATTGTGTTAGAACCTGTCTCTGTAGTAAAGGCAGCAGTTGGATAGATTTTTGCATCCTTATCATTTTTTCCGGTCCACACAACAAATAAATCGTTATCATTCCTTAGAATCCACTGCCCTTTAGAATATAAAGAAATACGGCCGTTCTCCAAGGAGGAAATCCCATCGAGATTGATGCCAAAGATATCATTAATGACCTTCCTGATTTCTGGCCCCGTTAGCTTATTCTGTCTTGATCTCAAAAACAAATCCATGGCTTCTGCTTTTTTCATAGCCATGATTTTCTGATCGATCTCGGTTTTATTAGACCCCGTCCCTATTTCTTTAAGGATGCCTTCCATGATCTCTTCAGGGTATTTCAAGACCACACTTCCGTGATATTCTGAAGAAATTCTGTCTAAATCAATCTCAAAAATATCTTTGACCACTCTGGTAATATCGCTTCCTGATGGACTTGCGGGTAAGCGGCAATCCATTCTATTCACTTTTGCCGTTGTCCGATCATTTTCATTTGATTTCATAAAAAGTGCAGCTCCTCGGCTATTTAATTCTAGGCTCTGTTATCATTTATTAGTAAGCGGAGAATTACGCTTAACTTGCTCTAGTTAAGACCAAACCCATGGATTTAGATCACATAAGCGGAAAAACTCCCTTTATTTTTAAGGGAATATGCATATTTCTTATTTAAACGGATTTTTCTGCTTATTTTTCAAACACCGTGAATCAGAGCCTCGTTCTCTAAGAGTTACTTCCCAAAAGACGAAAGAAACTTGACTCTGTCTCCCATCGGGGGAACATTATTATCCACTAAGGCAATTTCAATAAGAGCAGGGCCTTCATTAGTCTGCAGAGGGGCAAGAAGGTCCATGTTAATATCTTTGAGACTTTCCACTCTGGCAGATGGTATGCCCATTGATCTGGCCATGTCTGAAATATTCACCGGGTTTTGTTCAAACCTTGCATGTGACCGCTTATACTGAAGGTTATGTCCATGGTACACCATTCCAAGTCTGGCGTTATTAATCACAATAAATAAAATCGGCAGATTATATTCTTTTGCGGTAATCAATTCCATGCCGTGCATAAAGAAACAGCCATCGCCTGTAATAGAGACTACCGGACGTTCGGGGTCCGCAAGCTTAGAACCAAGTGCAGCACTGATTCCGCTTCCCATCGCCCCAAAATGAACGTTTATATCAAACGTATCTTGTTCGAAGACTTTCATATAGTGAATGACATAGGACATAAATTCCCCGATATCAACCGTATAGCGGGTTGTCGAAGGCAGGTATTCCTGCAGCTTGAAAAGGATATTTTGGGTGTTAAACTCCTGATTAACCTTAACCTCTTCGCTTGGTTTAAGCGTGAATGAGCTTTGCTTTCTTCCGAGCTCGTTTAATTCATTAGTCAGCATTTCCAGACTTAGAGAGATGTCCCCTAAAACTGGGATGTCGGTGTGATATCTGCGGTGAAAAACACTTTCATCGAAATCAAGCTGAATAATAGACCGGTTATCGGACAGCTTGCTGCTATAATTGCTTGTGGCTGTTTCGCCGAGGCTTGAGCCGACAACCAGGATTGTCTCGCCCGAACCATTGTTGATGAGGTCAGAAGCCGGCTCTTGAGCTGCAAAGCCAAACACACCCGCATTCAATGGGTGGTCTGAAGGAATGCTTCCCTTAGCCTGGGGAGTGGTGATGATCGGCCATCCAAGCATGTCAGCCAGCTGCAGCAGCTGATCCTGTGAGCCCCTTATGCCCTGGCCGGCCAAAATAAACCCATCTTTAGAGTCATGTAGCTTTTTAGCGGCCTTCTTTATTGTGCTGGTCTCCGGTACGAGCGGCACCCTTTTTGGATAAGGAGGGATTTCCGTTTCCGGAATGCTTTCAAGCTGAACATCGATCGGCATGGCAACATGAACCGGTCCTGGAACCCCGGACAGCGCAATTTCCACCGCTTTGGCTACTTCTTTCACCAATTCCTTCCCTTCCCGAACGGTCACACTATATTTCGTGATGGATCTAAACACAGGTTCAGCATCCAGCTCCTGTGATGCATTTAAACCTTCTGTACTTACCGGTACAGCACCTGTTAGAAAGAGTACGGGCAGATGCTCCCTCATAGCGTTCGCTGCCCCTGTCACTAGATTCGTACCCCCAGGCCCGCTGCTTCCGATGCACACTCCCAGAGAGTTCTTATATTTCGCGTAGGAGGCTGCCATGTAAGAAGCCGCGCCTTCATGTTTGGTGATAATGGGCATGATATCAGGCATATCATATAATTCATCAAAGAACGCATTCACCGAACCGGCAGGAATGCCAAATATGTATTCAACCCCGCCGCCCTGGAGAAATTGCAGAACTGGTCTTACCGCTTTCATTTATAGTTCCTCCTCTATACATTTAGAAAATACTTAGCCTCAATTTCGCTGGCCGCGATTGGACGGCTGAAGTAATAGCCCTGCATGTAGTAACAGTGATTGTTTAGTAAAAAGCGGATTTGCTCCTCCGATTCTACTCCTTCTGCAATCACGTCGAGATGTAAATTACGGGCAAGAGCAATGATGGTATTGGTAATGGCCGCATTATTGGGATCGCAGATGATGTCCCGGACAAAGGTCTGGTCAATCTTTAACGTATCTATCGGGAAATTCTTCAGATAACCAAGCGAAGAATATCCTGTCCCAAAGTCATCAATGGAAATCCGAATGCCCAATTCCTTTAATTTTTTCATGATGCACAGTGTAGCGTCTGTATTATGGATGATGGCATTTTCTGTAAGTTCCAATTCCAGGTGTTTGGGTGACAGATGGGTCTCGTCTAATGTTGTTTTTACCGTTTCGATCAATTCTCTTCTATTAAATTGCTGGGCTGAAATATTAACGGAAACCTTTTCAATCGGGAATCCTGCATTCAGCCATTTTTTCATTTGGGTACAGGCTTCACCAAGAATCCACTTTCCTATTGGGAAGATCAACCCCGTTTCCTCGGCGATCGGGATGAACTCCCCTGGCGAAATCATTCCTTTTGCCGGATGGTCCCATCTTATCAGCGCCTCCACCCCAACGATTTTATTGGCAACCGCATCGATCTGAGGCTGGTAGTACAGACAGAATTCATCATTCTCTAAAGCCCGGTATAAGTCGTTTTCCAGCTTAACACTCTCAAGGGTCCGGAATTCCATTCCCTGCTTGTAAAACTCCAGATTTCCCCCAAACGATTCCTTAGCCTTATACATAGAGGTATCCGCGTTCTTGAGCAATGTGTCTGCATGATTTCCATCACGAGGAAAAAGACTGACTCCGATGCTCGTATTGATAAATACCTCAATCCCATTCAAATCGATTGAATGCGAGAAATCCTCAATTATTCTATTAGCCAGACTTCTAACCTCTTCTTCATCCTGAATATTGGGAATCAGCACCGTAAACTCATCCCCGCCCTGCCTTGAGACCGTGCAGTCGTCTGGAATAATTCTTTGAAGCCTTATCGCTACTTCCTGCAGGAGGAGATCGCCCACACTATGGCCTAAGGTATCATTAATATTTTTAAATCGGTCTAAATCCAAAAACATGACCGCAAGCTGTTCGTTATGCTTTGAAGCAGCTGTTAATGCCTGGTTCAGTCGGTCTTGAAAAAGCACCCTGTTTGGAAGCCCGGTTAAACTGTCGTAATACGCATGATACCTGATCTCCTCTTCCATTTGCTTTCGATGCGTAATATCCTTGAAGGTAACCACATATCCAACATTTCGGTTATTCTCTTTGATCGTAGAAGAGAAAAATTCAACCGGGAACTTGGTTCCGTCCCTTTTCATGAAGAATTCGTCGGTCATCTGTTTGTTTTTAGGAATGAAAAACGTTTTCTTCCCATCCTTACTGCCCTTTAATTTTCCATAAATCCCGCTGAATGGCCGGCCGATCAAATCATTTTTATCGCTGTAACCCAGCATGGTAACAGCAGCAGGATTACAAAAGGTGAAATTCCCATTCAAATCCAGGCCGAAGATCCCTTCACCTGCTGAGTTTAAGATTAATTCATTTTCACGGCTTAGACGGCGGAGCTTCTGCACGACCTTTTCCAGCTCGACATTTTTCTTTTTTAATTCAGACGTTCTTTCCTGTATAATCAGCTCCTGCTTTTCGAAAAAAAGGTGATTAGAGAGAGCCAGAGCTGTCATGTCCACTACGGACTGAGCGAGCTGCCTGTCCGCTTTCGTATATTTGCTGTCACTCTCATTAAAGTTTGCCACAGGTATTGTCCCGAGCACCTTCCCCATTGCATTGAGCGGCATAATATAAAGACCTTGTATCTCAAACGTCCGGCACAATTCATGATCAGGTCTTGGATCTGAATAAACATCAGGCACATATATGGCTTCCCTTGTCCTAATTACCTCCTGGACAAGAGGATCGTTATTATGATCGAAGCTATTATCTCCATGCGTTTTCTTCCAATCCTCGACGGACCAGCTGCTGGTTTTGCTTAAGCTTGCCGGTTTGATTTTCCTCTCCGCAATGGGATCCAAAATATGAGCTGCAGCGTTAGGATTATTCAACACCCTGCCGACATAGGAGAAACAGGTTTCCAGCACCTCCTGCATGGTCGAGCATAGCGAGAGGTCCCGATTCACATCCAAAAGCAATTGCTTTTCTTTGATTAAATTCTCTTTTCTCGTAATGGTATTTGCGTTACTTATGGCAACAGCGGCCATATTCACATAAGCCTCGACTGACTGAATTTCGGATTGTGTGAGATTCATAGGAATTCCATAGTCGAATAAATAAACCAATCCATATATGGAGTCTTCTTTTACAATCGGAACGCATAATAACGATTTTATTTGAAACGCCCGGATCGGACCTGGATCAGGCCGGTCATCCTGCGCCGTGTCCGGTATATAAATCGCTTTTCTGGTTTCCAGTGCCTCTTTTGCCAGCTGATCCTCCTTGGGATCAATCACAAGCATGTCCAATGTGATTCCATTCATCTCGTCTGGTTTCCCAACATATCCTCTGTAGGTTCCATTTTCCTGGGGCAGATAAATGCCTACCGAATCACACCGCATAATCTCTTCTGAGATGGCCAGTACGACGTGTTCTAACACATTCTTTAATTCCAGCTTTGAATTCATCAATTGGGTTATCTTAGCCAGCCTGGAATAGCGCGTTTGATCTTCTTGCATACATTCCTCCTATTGTAATGATTATAGATTCATAGAGAAATCCACTTCAGGCATTCCAGACAAAATACGTCTTAGCGAAACCTTATTATACCAAAAATGCCATTAATTTCGACAAAGGTCTACATTTAAAAGAATTTCATCTTGGATTTGATTCAAATTCCCCACAATTCATCATATTTTTTTCAATCTTTTTAAGGGATGAGTGAGTATACCCCTTCCCTTTATCTATTAAAATCTTTTATATTACTTTTCTACCTTTGAATGAGAACATGAAATTTTTACCTATTTGTGGTTTTCCTTTGTTTTATAAAACTCACCAAAATACGAAATTCTATGTTTCACCTGGTTATTAACCATCCTCAGCTGCTAAATAATTGTAGATAGATCCATGTACATAAATACCTATGTAGAGCCCTGACGAATAGGTGAGATAAAAATAATCATAAAAAACCCCGCTCCAAGTTGAGGCAGGGTTTTATCATTTATAAATATAATACGGAGTCATTCCCTCTAACTTAATCACCTCGATGGTTCCAGATATTACTCTTCCTGATTCTTTTCGGAAAGGAAATGCAGGCTGATCCGGTCAATCAGATATAAGGTGCTGATGTCCAAGCCAACAATCAGGATCACCCAATTTTAACCGTTTGCTGCAATTCAAACCTATGTTTAGCCGTTTGTATATCTGTTTCTATCTGCTGAACCAGCTGGTTTAGTGAATTAAATTTTTTCTCTTCCCTTATAAAAAATTTAACCTCGACGTTGATTTTCTCTCCATAAATATCATTATAAAAATCTAAGAGATGAATTTCATAAGTTTTTTTCAAATTATTTTTAATAGTGGGTTTCACCCCTGCATTCATGACACCAAAGTAGGATGAACCACACCAATTCACTATTACACCATAAACACCATTTCTTAAGGAATCAGATGGAGTGGACAACTCCAGGTTTGCTGTAGGGAATCCAAGCTTGCTTCCAAGCTTTTGTCCATGAATAACCTGCCCGTCTATGGTACAAATGGGATCCTTATAGAGGGATTTAAAAACTTCCGTGATATTAATAGAAGGAATACCAAACTCATGTGAAATTTCTGCAACATCTTGATCAGCAGCGATTCCTCCTTCTTTATTAAGAATCTCACATAAATAAGTAGTATCTGAAAAACTTGAAGATATTTTTGCTAAGTCCGCCGATGCTTCAACAACACCCATATAATCCAGCATTCCATAATCAGAGTATACAAGTGGGAATACATGGCCAGGTCTTCTAAAATCTTCAGGTTTTGAATCTTCATTAGCAACAGCTTTTATCGTAATAGCGCGTTCAAATGCGGATATTCCGGTTGTAGTGGTATGGTGATCAATAGAAATAGCGAAATTTTTACTTGGATTCATCTTCCCAGTCATGAGGGGCAAGTCGAGCTGTTTTGCTTTCCGATTGTTTAAACAAACATACACTAGCCCCTTCCCAATCTTCGCCATAAGGTTAACATGCTGCCCAGTCACTGTCTCAGCTAACCCCATTAAATAACTTGTTTGGGTATCCGCATCATCAACCAAGATTGCCAGCTTCCCTTTTTTTAAATGCTCTTTCACTTCTCCAAGTTTGCCCATTTAGACCCCTCCTGGTTGATCGTATAGCTTGATTTTTTCAAAATAGAAAATTCCCTTGTTTTAAACACAGGAGTGTTCAAGGATCATATTGTAGTGGCTCATCAAATTTCGATTGGACATTTCTCTAACCAAATTTAAGCTGAATCGCAGTGCTTCCATGTCGATGCCTGTTTCTATCCCTAATTCATTCATCATAAATACTACATCCTCCGTAGCCACATTTCCCGCCGCACCCGGTGCAAATGGGCACCCGCCTAAACCTCCAATGGAAGCATCGAACCGTGTTACTCCTGATTGGAGGGCAGCTAACACATTGGCCTGGCCCATTCCGTAAGTATCGTGAAAATGGCCTGTAATCATTGCATCTGGCTGAATCTCCAAAATGCTTTTAAACAGCGAGTACACTTGTTTAGGATTTGCCCGGCCGATGGTGTCACATAAAACGATTTCATCTACATCTAAACGATTAATTTTTTTAACCATATCTAAAACCAGTTTGTCATCCACCATTCCTTCGAACGGACACCAAAATGCGGTAGCAATATTGTATCTGACAAACATATTTTGTGCTCTGGCTTTTAAAACAACTTTTTCCAATTGGTTGATTGATTCTTCTCTAGTCATTTTTACATTTTTCAGATTAAAACTGTTGCTGGCTCCTACTACAAGAGAAACTGCCTGCACTCCCTGTTCTACTGCCCTATCAAATCCCTTTTCGTTGGGTAAAAGGGCCATATATTGAATGTTAGGATCCTGTACAATACCCTGAAGGACTTCTTTTGCATCCTTCATTTGAGGTACATAGGCTGGATGAACAAAAGATGTTGCTTCCATTCTCTTAATTCCTGTCTTATTTAACGCATTTATAAGGGCAATTTTGTGATCAGTTGGAATAAACTCTGACTCGTTTTGAAGACCGTCCCTTGGCCCGACCTCGATTATTTCAGCCTTTTTTGGTAGATTCACTGATTTTCTCCTTTTTAACTAAGTAATCTTTTTGCTAAGTATGGTTCAAGCCCTCCGAGTTCCACCATCTCAATTAAATGCTCCGGTAACTTTGTTCCCTTGTATTCATCAGTTTGAGTATGGTTGATGATTCTGCCTTCTAACAATCTCTCCAGCCCGTACTTCGGCCCTTCCAGAGGCCCTGGCCAGGATCTTTTCAGACATCGTCATCCCCATATCCCAATAATCCCTCCTTTATTCACAGACTGCCTTACTTATATCGATGTGTTCAAGCATTTAACTTTTAACATTCGTTTCTTTTATGTCTCCAATTATTCCCTTTTCAATAAAAGAATGGAGTTCTTTCTGCTCCAATTTCAGGGTGTTTACTAGGATTTCCTCATTATGCTGTCCCAGTCTGGGTCCAGCCCAGTCTATGCCGCCCGGTGTTTCGCTTAACTTTGGAACAATTCCCGGGACCTTTAGCTTCCCAATTCCATCTACCCATACTTCTTCAATCATTTGCCGTGCATGATAATGAGGATCAGCCACAATATCCTCAATGGAATAAATGGACCCTGCAGGTACCTTTGCTTCATCAAGCCTTCTTACCGCCTCTGCAAGATTAAGTTTTTTTGTCCATTGCTCGATCGTTAAATCCAAGAATTCCGCATGCTCCGAACGAGCTGCATTGTTCTGAAATCTGGGATCAACTGCAAATTCCGGATGTCCGATAACTTCCATCAGACGCTTAAATATTCCATCGCCGTTCGCACCGATAACAATATATTTTCCATCTTTACATTCATACGTATTGGAAGGTGTAATTCCGGGTAAGGTACTCCCCGTCCGTTCTCTTATCACCCCTGTCCTGTCATATTCGGGAAGCATGCTTTCCATAAAACTAAAAACAGATTCATATAAAGCAACATCAACAATCTGTCCTTGTCCAGTGCCTTTTAAATCCCGATGATAAACGGCCATCAAAGCACCGATGACAGCGTAAAGGGAGGAAATAGAATCCCCTATACTGATCCCTACCCTTGTTGGCGGGCGGTCAGGATAACCTGTAAGGTACCGTAACCCTCCCATTGCTTCTCCAATGGAACCAAATCCGGCTTTATCCCTGTAAGGTCCATCTTGGCCATACCCGCTAATACGGACCATAATCAGTGCCGGATTGATTTCTTTAAGTTGTTCATAGCCAATTCCCCATTTTTCCAACGTTCCGGGACGAAAGTTTTCGATGATAATGTCGACTTCCAACGCTAACCTTTTGATGATTTCCTGACCCTCTGCCTGCTTCAAATCGAGGGTAATGGATTTTTTATTTCGTGCCTGCACATACCACCACAAACTTGTTCCATCTTCCACTACTCTCCATTTACGAATAGGGTCGCCTTCAGTTGGATTTTCTACTTTGATTACCTCTGCTCCAAATTCGGCAAAAAGCCTTCCTGCTGAAGGACCAGCAATTAATTGACCCATTTCCAATACCTTTAGCCCTGTTAACGGTTTTTGCTTCATATACTATCCCTCCATGCTGATCTTATAAATTAAAGCTTGATCTTTCTGCATGAATAGAGGAACATCAAATGAAAAATTACCTTCCGAGTAATCCATTAAATTTTTGGATAAGTTTCCAGGACCAAACTTGATTTTCCCGTTAGCAGCTAATCCATTTTGCAAACACCAGTTTAGAAAGTGAAAGATTCTTTGTCTTCGTTCTAGGATGTTTTTGTTTCCTTTGTCAAAAAACCACTCATCAATGGTATTATAGACTCCTCGATTGATTCCAAATTGTTTAATACAGTATTGATGAAAGAGTAAATCTGGTAAATGGACCAATTCAGTATAAAGATTCATTTTGTTCCTCCTTTCATGTAGAACCTGCATAGCGTATATGCATACCTCTGTATCAAGAGGTATTGCAGACGGCAATCGGCTGTCGACAGTTAAAATCAATACCCTTCCCTTACTTTCATTCCGAAGCGCTTACATAAGGATATCTGAGAAATTTTTAGGGGAAGTTCCCTTGGCTGTTTCGATGTCTGCTAAGATTTGGACCTTTAATTCTTCTAACTTATTAAATATTCTTTTCAAATTAAATTCAGTATTGTATTTCCAGCTTATCCCCATATTAAATTAAGAATGTGAACTTCTATCGTTTTGTTTTTTATTGAACTACTCGTTTTTTCAATAGTTGACCGCGATATTCTTGACACCTCTATACTATTCCATTTTGGTAGATTTAAACTGCAAATACGCCTTAGTTAAACTGGATATGGTCTATTGGGTTCTAAATTTGCTGTAGGGAGCCAATTTGTCTGCCTATCCTTTTTCCCAATACGACAACACCGGAAAAATTCATAAACATCTATTCCTTTCTAGAATAGGGAGCGGATAGTTAATACTTTAACTATCCGCTCCGTAATTTATAATTAAACAGGCCAGCCCTCAGGTATTAATCCCACATTGCGGCGGAAATACAGCATCGGTTCTTTGTCCCGCTTCACGATATCTATTATTTGGCCAATGAAAATGATATGATCACCGGCTTCGATTGTCTGAACAGTTTTGCATTCCATTACTCCTAAGGATTCTGAGATGACCGGTAAATTATTCTCAGAGTATGACCAATCTGCTTTTGAAAAACGGTCTAGACTCTTCCCCGCAAAGGCCCAGCATAATTCACATTGATCAGCTGCCAAAATATTAACAGCAAATCCGATAGAATTTTTAAAGGCGTTCAAATGTGTGGATTTACGATCCAGACACCATAAAACCATCAACGGGTCCAATGACACAGAAGCAAATGAGTTCACAGTAAGGCCAACAGGACTGCCATCTTCATTTACTGTAGTAATTATGGTCACGCCAGTTGGATAACTTCCCATAATCTGCTTGAAAGTGTCTACTGTCTCTAGATTAGTCAACCCCATAACCCCCTTAATATAATGATGGACCCAGAACCATTCCATGAGTCACTTTTGTCAATTGGACCAAGTCATAACCAAACTTTTCTGCCTGATTTCTTATATTTTCTTCAACAATTCTTCCTTCCTCCACTGTAAAGCGCGAATGGTACAGGACACCTGGAATCGTATGTACCCTAAAGAAAGCCATCGCTGTCCGAAATCCAAGATCCATACCAAGATAATGATGATCACTTCCGCCCGTAGCGACCAGACCTGCTGTCTTTCCCTTAATAAAATCATCAGGGACGAGATCAATTAAATTTTTCAATGCCCCAGTAATCGTCCCTCTGTACATGGGGGATCCAAAAACATAGGCATCAGCCCTTTTAATTTTCTCTAACACCTCCTGGGTATCACGTCCGTATTCTTCTACTTTTCTCCCGTCACAGAACTCCAATACGTGCTGGGATAAATCAACAACATCAATGGTTACTTCATGATCCTCCAGCCGCGCACCCTCTAAAGCGCTTTCAACCAATGCCCGTGTCCGTCTGCTGGAAGCAGAACTTCCACAGATACCAAGTATTTGCACCTATCTCCCTCCTTCCTCTAGTAAATTATTTACTCGTTACTGCATCCATTCCTGAATTAAGCCATGGTTACATCCTTGACCTTCACAAACCTGAAAGCAGAGACCATACTTTCTAGGTCGTAACCAACAATAACAGTTTTATAGTTTGTTATGATTGGAGAAATGCAAAGTGAAGGCACCTCTGCAAGCAAATCCCGTATTTCTTCTTCAGTCAATTGACCACTATTCATTTTTTCAATATATTGTCTTTCGAAGTTTCTCTGGGGATTGATCATGGAAAACGAAAACACATCCGGGTAAATCAGTTCTCGTACTCCCCCAGGTACCAGATTGGCTAACCTGTCAATTTCCTCTCTAGTTAAACGGAAAACACTAGTACTTTCAAACGGTATACCATTATTTTTCAGCCACGCTTTGGCAATATCCGATGATGGATTCCCTGACTTTGCATACACTACCCATCGATCCATATGTCCTGCCTCCATTCCATTTATTCTTTGCTAGTCAAACTTAAACCTGTACAGGCGAATATAATTCTGTACTGATCCTTTCAGCTTCTTCAGGGGATTCTTCCTGTTTAACTGGTTTACGTACACCAGCCTGTTCTAATAACGGTAATACATTTTCGTTAAAATATGGCATTTCCTCAACGTAATCAAGGAATGAAACTAATGTTCCAGAAATGCCTGTTTTCGAAATCTTAATCATCTCATCTGCTACTTGTTCAGGAGTTCCGACGAATGCCCAGCCGCCCCAGCCGCCAATGAAATTCTCTCTGGCCTTGGTTAAGAAATCAATAGAGTTTGAGGATGATTCAATGCCAAACATATCACAAATGATGTTGGCGACCTCCCAATCCCCCTGTTCACGGACATAATAATCATAGAATTCTTTTGCCTCTTTCTCCGTCGGCCGGCATACAACAAAACCAGTTGTAAACGTATTTATTTCTCTTCTAAACTCATCCCAAGCTAGTTTTTTCATATGATTGGTCCATTCCTTGGCATGTTCCATGGATTCAATATATCCAAAGTTAAAATCTGTTAATCTAGCTGAAAATTCACGTCCCTTTTTAGAGGTACCCGCACTGATTAATACCGGTCTTGGACTTTGGGATGGTTTTGGCTCCTGCCATCCATCCTTGATCTCAAAAAAGTCACCCTTATAGTCAAAGAATTGCTCAGACCACATTTTCAAGACGACTTCCATCCATTCAGTGGCATACTCGTATCCTTTGTCGTGTTCCATTTTCTTTCCAGAAAACATATCCATTTCTTTTGGAAACCAGCCTGTAACCGTGTTCAGCCCAATTCTGCCCTTTGAAATTTCGTCGATTGTCGACAGCATTTTGGATGCCACAATCGGATGCATAGTAGGAACATGTGAAGTACAGAATAGATAGATTTTTTTAGTAACAGCAGCCATAGCGGCAGCCCACGTATACGTTTCCATACAGTTGCCATTAAAGTTACTGGCACCGCCAAATCCACGCCAGCGTGCAACCGGTACAATACACTCGTATCCCGCATCTTCCATCATTTTTGCAATCTTTACATTGGTCTCAAAATCTGGTTTAAATGATGTATTTGCTAAAGTCATTGAACAAGAATTACTAACATTGGGACCAAATATCCCCAACTTTAACTGATTATCATTAAACATTGGATTTCCTGCTTCTCTGAAAGCATCAAACCGGCTCATTATATCGCTCCCTGCTTTTTTATTAAATTACTGATACATGAATTACAAAATGTTTATGCCATACTAATATCTTTCACTTTGACATAACGGAAGGTTGAGACCATTTTTTCCAGATCATAGCCGACTAAAACTGTTTTATAATCTGTAATGATGGGGGATATCACCAATGCCGGAAAAGTTGCAAGAATATCTCTTATTTCTTCTTCTGTTAATTCACCGCTGTGAATTTTATGAATATATTCTTTTTCGGTTTTTTTCTGGGGGTTAATCATACTAAATGAAAAGGTATTAGGATATACAAGGTCCTTAGCGCCACTGGGCAAGAGGTCGGCCAGTATATCAATCTGTTCTCTTTTTATTTGAAAAATACTATAGTTTTCTGAAGGTATCCCGTTGTTTTTTAACCAAGCCTTTGCAATATCTGAAGCAGGATTTCCTGTCTTGCTATATAACACCCATTTGTCCATACATTTCTCTCCTTCTTCCATGGATTGCCATTAGAGCATAACCGACCGCAGTTTAGCGAACGGATGATACTAGTACGGCTGCCTCTTCTGACGTTTCTTTTAAAGATTGTGCCTCAATCTGTTCTGATGCTGACTTTTCTGAAGACTTCATAGATTTACGTACACCTGCCTGCTCAAGCAAAGGCAGTACAGTTTGGTTGAAATATGGCATCTCTTCAAGATAGTCCACAAATGACAGGAGAGTTCCAGAAACTCCAGACTTTGAGATGTTTATTAACTTATCGGCTACTTGTTCAGGTGTTCCGACTAATGCATAACCGCCCCAGCCAGCAATAAAGTTTTCCCTGAACTTCTTATTGAAATCAGCAGATTGAGAGGCCGTATCGATATTAAAGAGGCGGCAAATGATATCCGTTACTTCGTCATCGCCTTTTTCCCTCACATAATAATTGTAATATTCCCACGCTTCCTTTTCTGTAGGACGGCAGACTACAAAGCTGGTTGTAAACGTATTAATTTCTCTCTTGTATTCTTCCCAGGCAAGCTTCTTCATGGTATTTGTCCATTCCCTGGCCTGTTCCATGGACTCAATGAAGGAGAAGTGGAAATCGACGTATTTTGCTGCAAAATTCATTCCTGCTTTTGACGAGCCCGCATTTATCAGTACAGGCCGAGGGCTCTGGCTTGGTTTCGGCTCCTGCCATCCATCTTTAATTTCAAAGAATTCTCCTTTATGATCAAAAAACTGTTCGGACCACATTTTCAGGACTATGTTCAGCCATTCTGCTGCGAATTCATATCCTTTATCATGCTCCAGTTTCTTTCCAGAGAACATTCCCATCTCATTTGGAAACCAGCCGTTAACAGTGTTTAATCCTATTCTGCCTTTAGAAATGCCATCAATAGTAGAAATCATTTTAGATGCAACAATCGGATGAATGGTCGGCAGATGGGATGTGCAGAAGAGATAAATTTTTTCCGTAACAGCAGCAATCGAAGCTGCCCATGTGTAGGTTTCCATACATTCCCCATTAAAATTACTTGGCCCGCCAAATCCGCGCCACCTGGCTACAGGTACGATACACTCGTAGCCTGCAGCCTCCATCATTTTGGCAATCTTGACATTGGTTTCGAAGTTGGGCTTAAACGAAGTTTCTGCCAGAGTCATAGCACAGGAGTTATTTACATTTGGGCCAAATATGCCCAGCTTTAGCTGATTATCATTAAACATTGGATTCCCTGCTTCTTTGAAAAGATCAAAGCGGCTCATTTTCTTCCTCCTTTATCCATTACAAAATTTTAAATGGATCTGTAATGATGTTGCCAGTATCTACCCAGACACTCTTAACCTGTGTATATTCATTCATGACATTAAAGCCATTTTCTCTTCCAATACCGCTGGATTTGTATCCTCCAAACGGTGAGGAATAAGAAACTTTTCGATAATTATTGATCCATACAGTACCCGCGTTAATTTTAGAAGCCATTCGGTGGGCACGTTGAACATCTTTTGTCCAAACAG
Source organism: Peribacillus kribbensis DSM 17871 (assembly GCF_000430765.1). GTDB lineage: Bacteria > Bacillota > Bacilli > Bacillales > DSM-1321 > Paraperibacillus > Paraperibacillus kribbensis. The sequence continues at coordinate 46,956 of NZ_AUMQ01000016.1, forward strand.
CGGCCGCTAAACCAAATTCCGTATCGTTTGCAATGGATATGGCTTCTGCTTCATCTTTAAAGCGGATTAGAACTACAACAGGGCCAAAAACTTCTTCCTGGGCAATCCTCATGTCATTTGTCACATCGCCAAAGATCGTGGGCTCTACAAAGAATCCGTCTTTCAATTCAGGTGCAGCTGGGTGGTTACCTCCGTGCAGAAGAGTAGCACCTTCATCCTCTGCAATTTTGATATAACGAAGGACTTTTTCATATTGTCCCTTAAAAGCTACGGTTCCCATTTCAGATTCCATATCAAGCGGATTTCCAAGTTTGATTTGGCTTGTTCTAGCAACAAGCTTTTCGACAAACTGATCATAGATATTTTCATGGACAAGCACTCGTGACCCAGCCATACAGGTTTGGCCAGAAGCTGCGAATACACCCGCTAAAACGCCATTGACTGCATTTGAAAGGTCGGCATCCTCATAAATAATATTTGGGGATTTACCGCCTAGCTCTAATGTTACACGGGCAAAGTGGTCTGCAGAGTTTTTCGTGATCAGTCTGCCAGTTGCTGTAGAACCAGTAAAGGCTATTTTACGAACATCAGGATGCCTGGACAATGCCTCACCTGCTGTTTGGCCAAAACCGGTGACAAAATTTACAACTCCAGCCGGGAAGCCAGCTTCTTTAATTAATTTTGCCAACTCTAATAGGGATGCAGGAGTTACTTCTGATGGTTTAACAACAACCGTATTTCCTGCTGCTAAAGCCGGGCATAATTTCCATAGGGTTAATAGCAATGGTGAATTCCATGGAACTATTGCGCCTATGACACCAAGAGGCTCGCGAACCGTATAATTAATCATATTGGGTACATCAACCGGAATGCTTTCCCCATGAATTTTGTCTGCCATACCAGCAAAGTAGTAGCACCAGCCTGGGAGGGACTTTGTTTGACCGATCATTTCCCGAATCAATTTACCATTGTCAACTACTTCACTAATAGCCAGATGCTCTGCATTTTCTGCGATCAAATCACCAAGTCTGCGGAGCAATGCACCGCGCTGGGCACCTGTGTATGTAGACCATTCACCCGTCTCAAATGCCGCTTTAGCTGCCTTTACAGCAAGATCAATATCTTCTTTTTCACCTGCTGGTGCTGTTGCCCAAACCTTTCCTGTAAACGGGTTGACAGATTCAAGCCTTTTTCCGGAAGCGCTTTCCACCCATTCGTTATTAATGAACATTTTATAATCTTTTACTTCAGTATAAGGCAGCTGATAAACCGTTTTTGTTATTGTAGTCAATTTAAAAACCTCCTCTGTTTGTTATGGATTCCATTTGGTTTTGGCAAATGTATGAATCCTCAAAATGTTTCATATCACGCTGGATATGCTGTTCCATTTTTTTTGCAGCTAATTCTGGCTCATGAATGCTCAAAGCCCGGAAAATACTATAATGTTCTGCTAAAAAACTATCACTTCGGTTATATTGTTTAATAATGGTGTTTCTGCAAATTTGAATTAATGAACGGATATTGTCCATCATCTTTTTGAGCTGATTGTTTCTTGAATAAGTAATGATCGATTCATGAAATTTTGTATTGAGAGCTATAATTTTTTGCGTATTTTTTTGCTCTATAGCTTGCTCTGTCCAGATTAATACCTGGCTTAAGCATTCGAGTTCATCTTCCTTCATGTTTTTGGCAGCCCAATACGCCGCGATTGCTTCCAATCCAATTCGGACTTGATATAGCTCTTTTGCATCCTGTAAAGTAGGAGTAAAAACTGAAATATTCCCTTCATCATTAACAAGAAGTCCATCGCGTTCCAATTTTCTAAATGCCTCTCTAACCGGACTTCTGCTCACACCCAGGTCGGATGCTATTTTTGTGTCGATCAATCTTTCGCCGGGCATGATTTTCCCTTCTAATATTTCTGCCTCTAGTCGTTTATAAATTTGCTGGTAAAGCGGGTCAACTCGTTTAACCGGATGCATGTCCGACTCATCACCCCCTGTATCATTTTGAATATTGTAATCTGTCGACTACTCACCTTTTTAAAGTGCAAAAACCATGCCAACTCTTATTCAGCGGAAAATTTTATTATAAATTGTTGTAAAAGTACTTTGGTTTAAGGGATTTTTATTTTTTTATTCAATTTTTCAAGACAAGACAACGTAGATGATATACTGTATACAAAATAGATATTTCAGTATTTGTATAATAAAGAAACACATTTTTTGTCTAAAAAATAGACAAATGTGCCAATATTGACAATATTCAAAATTTATAATACTTTTTTGATAACAAAAATAGAGGTGGTGATATTTTGTCGGTTCTCAAAACAAGTGATTTGGATCCAGATAATCTCGATATTATTTTCAACTCTATGAATTACGGAGTAGTAATAATAGATAAAAGAGGAAAATTCGTGTTCATTAATCAGGCTGCTCAAAGAAAAATGAACCTTACATTGAATGTATGGATTGGAAAGCATATAGAAAGCTTCGTTCCTAATTCAGTCATTTACGAGGCGCTGGTTACTAAAAGCCCGAAGGTTAACAGGATTAGCAAAATAATAGGGAAAGACTTCCTCATAGATGCTGCCCCTATAGAGAACCGCGGAAAGATCATTGGCGCTATTGCAACTTACCGGGACGAAGAGGACATAACTGCACTTAAAATTTGCCTTAACTTCCCTTTCCAACAGAATGGTCATGACTTACATAATGAATTACTCTTGGATCCCTCCCTTCCTCCAGCTGAAAATGATTTTTTCATTTCACAAGACAGCCAGCTGGCAGCTGATCTTAAAAAAGTAAAAAAGCTTTCACGTTCGGATCTCTCAATTTTAATTCGAGGAGAAAGCGGAGTTGGAAAAGAAGTAATGGCCAAAAGCATTCATCATTGGTCAAATCGAAAATCAAAACCTTTTATTGCGATTAACTGTGCAGCTATACCAGAATCATTATTAGAAAGTGAGCTTTTTGGATATAATGAAGGCGCTTTCACAGGTGCCAAGCGTAATGGCAGTAAAGGAAAGTTTGAATTGGCTAATGGCGGCACGATATTTTTGGATGAAATCGGGGATATGAGCTATCACCTACAGGCAAAGCTCTTACGGGTTCTGCAGCAAAAAGAAATTATCCGAGTTGGAGGCAGTGAAGTTATTCCAATCAATGTAAGAGTTATCGCAGCCACTAATCGTGATCTAGAAGCTATGATAATCAGTGAAACATTCCGTGAAGATTTGCTTTACAGAATTAATGGTTTCACGATAACAATTCCCCCTTTGAACAAGAGAAAAAAGGATATTGAGGTTCTTATTCACCATTTTCTCAAGGAAATTAACTGGAAATATAATAAGGATATAAAACTAAGCCAGGAGGCTTTTGATGTTCTGCTAAACTACTCTTTTCCTGGGAATGTACGGGAATTAAGAAATGTATTAGAACAGGCCATTTTTTTAACAGATACAAATGTAATAGAAATCATGGATCTACCCAAAAACCTATATAAGGATATTGAAGACTTACCTTATACTGAACCACAGCAAAACAATGAAGAAATAGTACCAAGCCTTTCTCCTCTACCATCTTCGTTGGACTTTTCTCAAAATATCACTGAATTAGAAATAAAATTAATGAAAGAAGCATTAAAACGCTCAAACCATAATCGATCAGATGCTATAAAAATGTTAGGTATATCCCGGCGTTCTTTTTATGAACGTTTGAAAAAATACAAAGATGAAATTGAAGATTTAGAATTACAATTTTGATAGATCAATGTTAATCTAGACATTAAAATTACATTAGTCATGTTTGGATCTGAAATAGGTATTGAAGATTAAAAGTTATGGGAACAATAGGATTTCTGAAAAAACCACTACAAAAGGGCATTCATCATGTACAATCTTCAAATTCGATTCCATCAGCTTTCGGTATATCATTTACTTATTCCCCTTTGCCCGAATATCGTTTAGCGGAACTCCTGCTTGTGCTTCTGCTTATGTACAAAAGAAACTTGAGCTTGAATGACTTCCTCCTTTTAGCGAGTCGCAGCGCTTACTCTTTATTCCATATTAAAAACACTTGATATATCCTATAACCACTTTAAAAGATGGGTTTACATTTACCAGATTAATAAGATTTATCCAGCCCCTTCCAAATTAAACAGAACTTAATAAAAGAAGCTGCAATATAGATCAACTTAGCTTTTACTTCTAAATGTTCAAATTACTGCAAAACATTATTTCTAAAGAGATAATTTTATAAGGAAAGTTATAACTAAAAGAGAACTATATTCTTTTATAAGTGAGGGATAAATATGGGTCGGTATAAACAAAGAAGTGACGGCAAAGGCAGCCTAAAACTAATTCAAACCTTAATTAATGAGCATGTGCATGTTATCAACAAAAAACTTTCACTAGTAACAGACGAAAACATAATTTGGGTTTCTCCTCTTGAAAAAGACGAATATGCCGAATATAGTGATGTTGATTTTATTGAAAGGGTCGCTCTAGATGGAAAAGTGGCAAGTAAATTAAAGGAGTTTTGGCCGACAAATGGTCCCCGATGGGATGCATTAGCCAAATACGGGGAAAATGGAGTTTTCATAATTGAAGCTAAAGCAAACCTGAAAGAGCTCATATCACCCCATCCTCTTCAGTAGCCCCCATCTCCAAGCAGCTTATCGCTCAGTCATTAAGGGAAACACAAAAATATATAGGTGCCGAGCCAAGCGATATTTGGACAGAAACTTATTATCAATATGCAAACAGGCTAGCCCATTTGTATTTTTTAAGGGTAATGAACAGTGTCCCTGCCTTTTTGGTCATGATCTATTTTATTGGAGATGAAACCGTAAAAGGTCCGTCATCTCAGGAGCAATGGGAAATTTTTATTGTGAGGATGAATCAAAAATTAGGGATACCAGATGACCATCTTTTGAAACCTTTCATAAAAGATATTTTTATAGATGTGAATGAATTGCAGGAAAATAATAGTACGGGTCTAGCCGGACCTACATGTAATTATTAAAGGTCTCTCATATTTTTGAAAGATGAATCATAAAAAAGGAAAGGAAAAAAGCAGGGGCATTTGAACTGCCTCGTAACATTTACGGGGTGTTTTATAGCCAAATTTACAGCCGAAAAGAAATTAGAAATTGTTCAAATTTGATCAAGGCGGTTACGGGATCCGTAGTAGGATATATGGAACAACCCATAATACAATTAAAAAATGGGTTCTACAGTTTCAATATCAGTTTCCCAATCTTAGAGACATTGGGTTTCCTCAGCTCGTTACAACTGCCCCCTTCTTCTCTCAAACGCGGTAAAACCATGCAATTGACAAAAAAACACCAGCACTCAACTCTGATGTTTTTTGACTTTTTAGTATAGTATTTTCCCTAAATAATACGGCATTTGGTGCCGCCACCAAATCCAATCATGCGAAACATCTTCGCCCCACTCATCAAACCATACCGGAATTTGTTTTTCATTAAAGGCATCTTTTAATGTGAAGTATGAAGGCAGCCCATCCTGTTCCCAATCACCCAGCCCTGTACAAATAATGATAGTTGCTGAACGATAGCGATCAATAAACCAGCCGTCATTTTGATTCCATATGTAATCACTCGGTGAATTTTGATATACAAGCGGATCATTTCCGTAATCCCCCAAAAAGTATCGCGCATCGTAAATACCGCTAAGTGCAACGGTTGTTTGGAACACATCCGGGTGTCTCAAGAAAAAATTCAATGCATGATAGGCCCCCATGCTGCACCCTGTTGTCATCATTGGATCAAACCAGCCTGTTTTATGTTTAATAAATGGAATAGCTTCGGATATTACATAACGGTCATATGCTTCATGAGCCAAAGCACGGTCATGCGGCGTTTTTGAATCATGGAGCCAGCTTTCATTATCTATACTGGACAATGTAAAAAACTGAACTTTTCCGGTTTCAATAAAATCCTGGCAAGCATCAATCATTCCAAAATCATGATATTCAGTGTGCTTCCCTCCAGATGAAGGAAAAACCAGGATCGGCATGCCGCTGTGCCCATATCTGTTCAACAGCATTTCACGTCCTAATTCACCGCTCCAATGGCTTAAGTATTCAATATGCATAGAAAATCTCCTATCCCTCATTTATTCGTTCATGTACAAAACGGATAATCTCATCCACTTCTTCCTGCGAATCTGCATTAATCGCATAAATTTGATTCCCCTGGAGTACCGCAAACGCATCTGGAATGCGCTGAACAAACTTTACACGATCGCCAAATCGTTCATAAATATCATTCATGCCATGCTTATACTCATGCGCATCACGCTGTGTTACACCGACACAAAACTGATTTTCTGCCTTGGACTCCTTACATTCTCCTCCTGTCACAATTGAGGCATACTGAGCAAATAGATCAATAGAGTACGCGGCATTGTACATATCAATCGTGTAGCCGCCAGCCAGGCGATTATTGTATTCAAGTGCAACATAATCCCCATCTTCTAATTTAAAAAACTCAATATGAAAAAAGCGTTCTTTCATGCCAAAAGCTTTTACGATCGCCTTTCCATATGCTTCGAGCTTTGAATCAATTTCTTTTTGGATCACATATGCCATATCAAGCTGGCCGCTAACGAGTTCCAGAGTTGGCACATTATATGTAAAGCTTGTTTGGAAAACAATATCACCTTTTTGATCCACCAGCCCATCAAATGTACAAAGCACGCCTCCTTCGACAAATGGTTCTAAGAAGTATACCTGTGCTTCTCCCCATTCTTCTTCAAAACGTCGTACTGCCTCTTCTGAATCTAATTTGAAGGTTGCAGCTGATCCCACTCCATTATCCGGTTTAGCGATAACTGGCAGTCCTAAATCATCAAGAGCTTTAGATAAATCACTTTTACTTTTAACAACTCTTCCTTCTACAACGGGTACATCTGCTTCTCTAAACAGTTTTTTCATTTCAGATTTATACTTAACTTTTTTCAACTCATCCGTTTTATTGCCGTACACATTAAATTGGTCACGCAGCTGTGCATCAAGCTCCAGCCAGTGCTCATTATTGGACTCAATGCGGTCAATTGGACCATGTTTATAGAATAAAAATGCAACTGCCCGTTTCACTTCATCTATATCTTCTAAATTATTTACACGATAGTATTCTGTTAAAGAGTTTTGTAATTTGGATTCTAACTGGTAATATGGCTCTTCGCCAATTCCCAGTACATTGACACCTGCTTCTTTTAAACGATGAGCGAACGGCTGGAAATTACCTGGGTAATATGGCGAGATCAAAATATAATTCATAAAAAAAGGCTCCTTTCTTAGAATCCAAGAATCTTAGTTTTTACAAATGATACAGTTATTTAAATATTAAATCAATTTAAATGCGAATATATTCAAAAAAAGAGTGAGAGTTTCCTCTCACTATCAATTAAATATAATGATTCACTTCAATCAAGACCACTTCTCACTTAAGAAACGTAAACATTCTGGTAAGTGTTTTGCCCAGGCTTTTTCATTATGTTCTTCATCCGCAAAAATATTCAAACGAATGCTCTCAATTGGAACAGATCCTGTTAGCAGCTGGTTATAATACTTAAGCGATCCATCGATATATGCCTGCTTCATATTGCCATACATCAATTTCCGATCGGTTTCATCACCTTCCTGTGTCCCAACCTGGATGTACACGCGTTGTTCAGGATCCAGCTCTTTTCTTGCAATATAACTGTCAAAGGCTTTACTTGTAATCCAATTGGCTAAAGAAAAAATTCCTAACCCGCCAATTTGATCTTTATATTCAATTCCCATAAAAGCAGAAATATTTCCTCCAAGGGAACTGCCAATCATCGCAGTATGATACTTATCAGATTTCGTTCGGTAATGCTGGTCGATAAAAGGCTTCACCACTGTCATGACAAACTCTGCAAACTCCGCGCCTCTCCCGCCCAGCTCAAACTCTTCAGGAAGCGGGCTTTCAGTAATTTTCCAGGGCGTATATTCATTAATTCGCTCTTGCCCTCCATGATCAATCCCAACAACAATCATCCTCGGCAGATCGGGGTTTTGTTTAATTGCCGGAATTACTTTCCATGAATTCCCGCTATAGGATTCACTGCTGTAGAAAACATTTTGTCCATCATGCATATAGACGACCGGATAACTTTCAGCCTCATCTATATCATAATTTTTCGGCAATAAAACACGCACGCGACGTTCTTCATTTTTATAGGACATATGTAAATGATGTGTTTCTAGTTTTAAATAAAAATAGGATTTGTTCATTTTGCCACTCCTCACTCCCATGATATTACATTAAATATACTAATCTCTTTTCCATTAAACCTTTTGTTTATATTAACATTTCTAGTGCTTCATCTCTCCATTAAAACAAAAAGACTTTAATGAAAATAGGGTGGAGAGCTTTTCATTTTCAATAAAACGACGGACTGCTATTTTTTCCTATTTACCTTTTTTAATCTTATACAGGTAGAAACTCTGCGGATGAAGTTGTATAATCTCTAGGTAGTGTTAAACAAAGCTGTTTTCTAATTGTTGTTTTTAAAAGAGGATAAGTTGATTTCCGCTTCAACCAACTTCTTTGACAAAACACATTCCACTTCCAATAGCAATAAAGTTTGCTAAAACAGCCTAAACAAAAAACATTAGAGGTGAAATGCATTGGGCTTATATTCAGATTCCGAGCATACAGAAAAAGTCGAAGGCGAACAATATAGAGAACAAACACGGACCGAGGAACCGCAGACAGAATGGGAGACGGACCAAAGGGGACCTGATCCACGGGAAACAAGGGAAAGCAGGGTCAGTCACTCAAGAATGGAGAGGAGAAACAAACCGGCAGATTCAGAGGACACAGTGGGAGTTACTCCGCAAAGCATGACAAGCTCCAAGCGCGTCCCCAAATCCAGACCTTCCCTTAAGGGAATAAATATGAAACTGCCCAAAGTGAAGCTCAATCTTGTTATAAAAATCGCAGCAGTCATTGCGGTTCTCATCAACGTTAGATATATTTTAGGTCTGATGAAAGACCCGGCCGCCATCTTTACTTTCAATGAATTGGTGATTAAGCTGGCAATATCAGTTGGTATCAACTTTGCAGCAGTCTGGATTCTGTTTGCCAAACAGTCCCGGATTAAGTATTTTCTTTCTCTGTTCGCAGTGTTAGCATCGTTTCTATATTATCTTTATGGTGAGTATACCAATCATACTTTATTGATGAGGAGCCACCTAATCCCTTCAGTTCTTGTCATACTATCCGTTTTGATGATGGTCAATTCCAAGTCAAATTATTATATCAAAAGCATCCTTTTGCTGGTCTTCCCCACAGCGGGGATCTATTTCAGCAGCAATCAATTTGCACTTGAGTGGGTACTGATTGGCAGTGCTGGACTGGTGATGTTTTTTAGAATTTCCAAAACAAAAAGGAATCGCAAATCTGTTAACAAGGAAAGCAGGGCAAGAAGGAACCAACGAGAGTCAGCTTAGTTTGGCGAGAAAACCCAGCATGCAAATAAGGCCATCCAGATATTCTGGATGGCCCGTTTTTTATTTAATGAAAGTAGCTCCGCTAAAATGCTATTATTTTATTGAAACAAACGTCCTTCCAAAAACGTTGTCCTTGGCCCTTCCGTGAGCTATGATGAAGGTTAAGACCGGCTAGTCATTGATCCTTCAAAATACTAAGATACAGGTGCATTTATTTCAAGAACGGATTTATCTTCTGAAAAGAACCAAGAAATTATTTTAAATTCCATCAATGTCCTGATGAAACGGTCATCCATGGCCTGTACCATTTATGCGACAGATCCTAAGTTAAGACAGAGACTACTCCAACTGCAAAGGGGAAAACAATCATGAGCGATATTCAAGGCTTAATTAACAAACTCAATGAATTTAGAGACGAAAGAAACTGGAGACAATATCATAACCCAAAGGACCTTGCCATTTCCATTTCCATCGAAGCAGCAGAGCTACTGGAAGACTTTCAATGGATCAGCAATGAAGAAGCACTTAAAGAAAATGAAGAAAACATCCGTGAGGAAATTGCGGATGTACTGATTTATTCATTAATGCTATGTTCTGACCTCGGGTTAAATGTAAAAAAAATAGTAGAGGAAAAGATTGTGAAGAATGGGAAGAAGTATCCGGTTGGTAAATAGGCAGGGTATTTCTTCCAATAAATGGATAAAGGGGTGTAAAAACCGCTTTAAAGGATACGTAAATTGTATATAATAACAAACATCTTTTCTTCCTTCCGTGTTCAATTAATATAATATAAAACCCTGCTCCATTTTAGAAGCTGGGTTTTATCATTCTGTAAAAAATTTAAGAAATGTTAAATGGAGTCATTCCCTCTCGCTTTAATCGCCTAGAGCGTTTCCAAATATAACTCTTCCCTTTCCTTGTCAGAAAGGAAATGATAGACTGAATGCAAATAATTCTACTAACTGCAAATCAATTTTTAACAACGGCAGGCTACAAATATTGCTGCTGTATCTCTAGTACCATCTGAACATAGATTTCTTTTGCCTTTGGAAAATCCTGTTGAAGGAGGTGCTTGTATCCGTTTTGGATATACTTATTCCATATATACTGATAGATTTGGAGCGCATCTTTACGGGAATCAATTTTTTCCACTAAAGCTGGGGCCATATGGTAATACTCTTGAATTAATCCTGAACCCTCCTCCTGCATAATTAACCACTCATCACGAAATTTCTTAAAAGCCAGTATCTCCTCACAGTTGTCTTTTTTCCCAAGCGCCATACAAGTAGCTGTAGTCAAGAAACACCCTGACCTCGACGAGCTACTGCTGCTATAGGAACCTGAAGATGACTTACTATAGCTGCTACTTGAACTGTAACTAGTAGTGGATCCCTGTTCTTTCTTCTTTTTCTCTTCCTCTAAACGGGCAGTAATTTTAATATGATGGGTTTTACATATGTTATGTCCCAACTTTGATCCTTTTGAGTAATATTGGAGAGCTAGTTCCATATTTTTCATTTTGCCTGCGCCAGTTTCATACATTTGACCAATCAAAAAATAAGCTTCTCCTGTTGAACAATTACACAAAGTTTCATATGCCTGTTCATAATCCTTATTGTTATAATAACAAACACCAAGAAGCTCCTGTATTTCTTGACCTTTCTCCTTTTTATCTAATCCCAAATACGCCTTAGCATAATCAATCACCCGATTATAATCCCTTTTTCGATAAAAAAGTTCTGCCAGTTGAAAAATAGCTTCGGAATGCTCATAAATAGCAGCCAGTGAAAGTCTGATAATAGCCTCCTGTTCTTTTCCCTGAGCTAGTAACATACTTCCGAGTTGAAAATTTGCATCCCTGTTTAGATAATTGCCTAAATAAGTTAAATGTTCCACAGAAAGTATTTTCTTAGACTGGTAGAGGCTAAATAAAGAGCCACCTGCCTTTTTATTTCCTTTTTCAAGTGCTAACCGATAAAACTTAGCAGCCTCTTTTTCATAATCTTGATTTTCATAATACTGACCCAATATAAAAAGAATACCAGAATCATCACTATCTTTGAGCTTTAATACAAAATTGTAAACCTGTAGCTTTTGAAACCCTAGTTCCTTTTTATATTTTATCTTCGCTTCCAATACTTCAGGATCTTCTGGATCCATCAAATGAATAGCATCCAGATGGGATTTGGAAGGACTCTCACCCTTTTTTTCACCAATAGTTAGTAATAATAGATTGGCTTTTTTATATCCAGCTTTGAGAAGTTCTTCAGCACTAGACTCTGCCTCTTCAAACTTTTCAAGTCCTATATAAGATTTACTCAACCTATAAAGAGTTTCTAATTGATGAGTTCTAAGTACTCCGTTTTCAGATTTACCTATGATACTTTCCTTAATGTCACTCAAAATAGATTGTATCTTTGTTAGTATATTTTGTAATCTCTCAAAAGAAGATGTCGCTTTATCAATTTCATCCTGAACTCCAGTTCGCAATTTGATTAATCCGCTTTTATCGTAATGCTCCAACATCAGCAGAGTCCTGTTGATTTTTTCTATAACATGAAGACTTTTGTTCCGCTCCTGGTAGATATATGCAGACACCTCTTGAATCAACTGCTCAGTCTTTCGGAACAAATCCTTTCGGCTGCTCGGAACATTAAACTCTTGGAGAGCTTCAAAAAGATTTCCATCCATAATTGCAAAGTTGAGATTCATGTCCATTAATAAATCTAGCAAATTATCTCTATCCTCATGTGGAACTTGGAGCAAAATCTTTTTATTATAACCAATCGTATTTAAATAGCGAATAGGCTTATCCCAACCACTCTTAATATCAATATTCACAAGAAGGGCGTCTGTCCTATCAAGAAAATCCCAAAAAGTTTCATTGTTATTAGATGCTAGGGAAAAATCAATATAGGTTATATGTTCATGAATGAAAGGAGTCTCACTTAAAAAATAAGTAATAACATTCCGCAAATCCATATGATATTTCCGAGCTAAAGTATCCAGTAAAACTCTGATATCAAGCCTGCTGATTTCCTCTCGGTTATGAAAGGCATTATACAAATAAATCCTCTCATCCTCACTGTGACAATGTATAATTGGGATATTTCTATTTTTCTTCATCAAAAACTCACTATTCCGACCAGGCTGAATAATCTTGTCATAAAATAATTGCCTTCCCGCCACTGAAGTGTGCATAACACCAATTACCGTTTTTTCTCTTAATGCAGGAACTGTAATAAAAAGCTGAAGCTGCGACATAAAGTTTTCGATTACTTTCAAAAAAGATGCTTTTTCTGGATACTTAGAGTCATCAATAATCATTACTAACTCTTGTTTTATTAAATCGTGTAACTGTTTAAAGGTCTCATCCCAAATGTGACTATCTCCCTCGGTTTGAAAAACCTTCGAAAGCAGTTCTATTTCTGTCCCTTGTTTTCCTATCTCCCTCATCCTACACCTCCCTCCTATGGTTCAGCTGCTAAAGTAAGAGAATCAATCTTATTCATAAGCCTTGAGAAACTAGTTTTTAAAAAAGCATACTCCTCATGCAAAACATTCTGTTCAGATATGCGAGCATGAATACTTGAATAAAGCTCTGCAAGATCTCGAAACTGAGTGACTTGCTTCGTATAAGATAACAATTCTCCGACTTCTTTTTGTTGTTTCAATAACATTGCACCAGTATCTTTAAAATAAATGTCCCACTCTTTAATTGCATCTTCAAATTCATCCTTAAATGTCATTCCTTTTCGAAGGGGCTTATTTGCATACTTAAAAAAAGCTTGGATATAATCTCCTGCATATTCATTTTCCAAAAGTGAGGAATATGCCGTTACACCAAATACATTTAATCCCCTTTTGGAAATAATTTCTTTCGTATTCGAGACAATTTCTTCTACTTGAGATTCCGGCTTAATATCTGCTTTATTAAACACAAATAAAATAGGTACATCCGCTCTAAGTTTCGCTATAAAGTCTAAATCTTTATCTGTAATCACACCATCATCTATATCCATAAGCCAAATGATAAAGTCTGCAATCCTCAACTGCTCTCTGGCAATATGTTCGTCGGTATTGTTCTCAAGCTTATACGACTCAGCTTTCGTATACCCAGGTGTATCTAATAGAATCAGATTCTCATATGGAAAGAAAGGCGTCTGCACATTAATGTTTTTTATTAGTTTAGAAAAACTTAGTTTGTATTGGTTGTAAAATTCATGGGACAAAGCTTTAAGCGCTTCTTTACCGATATCCAGCACCTGATTCCTAAAGGTATAAGCGCTTAGCTTCTCTTTCCCCTTCATTATATATGTCGGTACGGAGGTAGTTGGTGTTTGGTCCTCTGGCAAAAGCTCCAATCCAATGATTGAATTTAGAAACTTTGATTTCCCTGCACTAAATCCCCCGCCGATTGCAATAAAATTTTTACCATCCAATATTTGAAAACGATTCATTTCTTTAATCTTATCAACAATTTGGAGCAACTTTTGATAGATCGCTATTTCATCTACCATATCAAATTTCCCTGCAAACTTACGGAAATCATCCTGAATAAGACGTTCTAAACGATACATTGCTCTTTTCAAGTCAGGTAAAATCTCTTTTGTTTTCAATAGGTTAGATATTAAAATGAGCGCTTCTTCAGGATTATCTAAATATCGATTTGAAGCCTTAGATTTTTTATATCCTTCATCCTTATCTATGTCATCCAAAAAGTTCATTTCTTCTCCAGCCTTTTTCCTATTTTAGTCAAGGACCATAACCCTTTTAATATCGGCATTAATATCTATTAGTAATTGCTCATAATACTTCACGTACTTTGCTCTTGACTCTAGCTGAATTTGAACTTCTCCTAATACATTGTTCATATTCTTTGCAACTTTGTCCGTAAATTGTTTCCCTTCCTCAGATAATAGATTGGAAACCTTTCTAATTTCATTCTCCAAAGCCTCAATTGTTTCTTTCACCACAAGAGACATAACCTTATTCTGTTTTTCCACAAGCTTATGTATTTCATCATTTTGAATGACACTTACAGAAAAGGCATCGGAAATCATTTCCTCATATTTGCTGCTATCCAAATTAAATTCTGGAATTGTTAACTTGTTTAATAAAATTTCAATTGGATTTAACATCTCATTTTCCCTTAAACTGCTATTCTTTAAATCAAGCAACTCTAAAATAGCTTTCTTAAGTTCCTTGCGTAATCCATCAATATTAATAATGGTATGAAACGTATCGATAACATGCCTTTGAATAGCGACTGAGTAATTTCGGACATTATCTATAACTTGATTTACTTTGGCATAGTGATAAGTTACATTTTGATAATGATCCTTCTTCCAGAGCCACCAGCCTGAAGAGTGCGAGTACTCGCTTTTGTTTTCCGATGTAATATCAACATTTTGATGATGCGCCTGTGCTTCCCTTAAATCCTGCTGTAAATATCTTATCTTCCTCTGGAAACTGACGGCTTCCTTTTGGAAGATAAAATCAACATCTGCTTTGGAAGCATTAATTTTAGATGTCATTAG
Source organism: Peribacillus kribbensis DSM 17871 (assembly GCF_000430765.1). Lineage (GTDB taxonomy): Bacteria > Bacillota > Bacilli > Bacillales > DSM-1321 > Paraperibacillus > Paraperibacillus kribbensis. The sequence continues at coordinate 62,002 of NZ_AUMQ01000016.1, forward strand.
ATTATACTTTTCTTCTAGCTGCTTTTGATCATAGTTAGTGATATTATCTAACCGAGTAACTGTCTCCGATTGAATTGTTTCAAGAATCTGTTTAAATCGTTTGCTTTGACCAGAAAGTGTGTCCTTTAATCTATTCTTTAGGATATCTTCTTTATCATTGAGTATAGATGGAAATTCTTTCTCTTTGATTCGATCGATATTTGAAAGGTACTTAAACAGCTCTGGATCATTCTTCATTGCTGGAAAAGTTACCTTTAGTCGCTCGACAACATGGCCTTCAAGCTCGTCCAGATTCTTCAATCTTTTATGACCTATGCTGTATAAAACAGACGAAATGAATTGTGGCGGCATATATTCTTTCAAGGAGAGGAGCGTTTTATTATTTGGATTTTTTTTTAATTCTTCATCGACAATATGAAGGGCATGTCTTATCAGTTTATTCCTTAATTCCAAATACCCCTCTTCCAATACCCCGCCTGGTTTTAGGTTTAGTAATGCATTGTCAAATTTGCTTCCAAGAATGATGCCTTTACGAATGCCTTCCGTCGGTAAAGTATTTACAATAAACTCCACGTCATGACTACTCATGAAACGACTAGCTCGGCTTAATAGGAAGATGGCATCGCATTGTCCTAAATATTTTCTTGTAACCATCCCACGAGAAACGATAGGATCGTTTGTTCCTGGTGTATCAATGATTTCTAAATCCTTCAAACTTGGAACATCTAGATAAACATTGGTGCTTTTTACAATAGGTGTTAGTATACCAGTTGCCCCCACGTAATAACTAAGCCGGCCAACTAAATCATCAATATTTTCAACTCCAATGATTGTTTCCGATTTCCCAAGGTAACTATCAACATCTAATCCGTTTTTCAACACAAGTTGAGTAAGCTCTTTACAGCCTGACTTTTCTTTAGGCACTCTTTCCTCTACATATCTCTTAATTTCTTCAGCAGAAATGTTGACCTTTTCTGCTGTATTAGAACTTTCTAAACTTAATCGTAAGGAAGAAAAAGGATTGGAATTTTCACTTCTTTTTTTCGCAATTAGTTCATTTTTGAACTTCTCGTAATCTAGGTCATATTGATGGGAGAGATCTTCAATTGTTTCCCAGTCCTTACGGCTGTAGAAAAAAACTTCCGCCTTTAGATTTCTAGAATAGGATATTTTGGTCAAAGCGGCTGTCATCGGTGTTGGTGCCTCCGGCAGAATCTTTTTGCCTTCGAAGAGGAATGCATTTATAAAAGAGGACTTTCCAGCTTTCACTTCCCCAACAATACCAATTTTCAGCAATTTTTCTCCACGGACAATTCCCTCGATTTTTTCACGGAATTCAGACGAAAAGACATGCAAATCAGTAAGTACCTGATCAGAAATCAGTTCTGTTTTTGGTACATATTTTTTTGAGATTTCCTCATATCTATTAATCATAATTTCATAATTGTGTTCCATATCGACCACATCCTAAGCTAAGTTTTGTCTAATGCTTTCTAGCCTTTGAATATCGGATTTTAACTGATTAAGATATTCAGCTAATTCACTCTCTTTTTTCTCTTTACTATTAATTGATTGGTGTAGCGCTGACGATAAACTTAACATTTCTTCTTCCATCTCTTGCTTAAACTTTTGTAAAAATTCATTCTTTACATTTTCTAAATTGTCTTCGATATTCCCACGAATTTTATTAGTAATTTGGGGGATGATTTGCGTTTCAACCTGCTCTTTCAATTTCTCAAGTTGGCGTTCCTCACTGCCAATACCAAGTACTTTTAAAATATCCGGCAGGAAAAATATAATTAACTCAACCCACGGGGCCACCACACCTGTTATAATAGCCAATCCACCAACAGAAACTTTATATATCTTTTCAAAGCGTTTCATAAACTCTGCATTTTCTGCAAGCTTATTAAGCCCCTCTTGAACAAGTTCAATCGCAGCTCCTACTTTTTGTGATGATACATTTATGCCTTGGGCGATCTGATTAGCATCTAATAATTCTGTTGACATGGAAGCAACGAGATCAGAAAAAGTGAGCTCTAAATGTTGATTAGTTGAACAAATTAGAACTGGGCGGACGAGTTCATTTATTTTTTGATTAAATGAGGTTTCCCCTGCCTTTGCACTTAGAGCTAGCGAGTTAGACTCATTCATTAGTACATTCTGTACATCACTTAAAATATTTTCCTTCACAACATTTCTTATTCTATGCGTAATTTGTGTTTCTTCCTGTTTAAATTTATTAGTTAAACCCTTAATTTTTGCTTCAATTTCATGAATACGGGCAGTAATCTCATCAGTATCAACATCTGAGTTTCTTACAATAACATCAAGATTCAGTTTTACTCTAGCTATGAATTGAAGCAGTTCCGGTAGAAATCTCTTTTTAAATAAATCATCCTTTTGGAAAGATTGAATTGCCTTTAAAAAACCAGCATTTCCATTTTCTATCCGATCAGAAGCCGTCTCAACCATAACCCCTTTTGAGATTCCATCAACCACACTTTTTACATTGTCAACGACTTTCCCCATTTCCGCCTTTGTCCTTTGATCAATCTTGTTTACAATGACTGCATAATTTAATTGGTATAGATCAAGCTCATATAAGAAATTTAGTACACTTGACTTAATTGAACCATCCTCAGAGTCAACGACAATAAGGAAAACAATTCCTTCTTTTAAATATTGAAAAATGGCTTTATTGTGCTCTTTAATTCCTGAGTCAAAGCCAGGCATATCAACTAGAGTCACATCCCCTAATGCCCGGATTTTCTCGTTTTCTAAATAAACTTCAATAAATCGAAAGGTAGTTGCATCTATTTCCTTAATTTTCTCAAGTGGGAAAATCTGAGTTTCGCCCGTTTGTTTATGAGCAACAATTTTATTTTCTCCGTATTTAATTTCTGCAGCAATAGCTGTCTCAGGTGTAATTTCTACTGGCAATAGCTCGGTTTCCAAAAAGGAATTAATGAGTGTACTCTTTCCTGCATTGAACCCTCCAACAATAGGCATCTTCACTGTAAACGACTCCATTTCTGAAGCCAACTTATCTAAAGACGCAGGAATTTCTTCTGGCAGATGATGATTAACCGCTATTTCCTTAATTTCCATAACCGTTTGTACATATGTTTGCTTTTGATTCACGTCCATCTCTCCGTTCTTATTTAGTAAATTGCATTTATAAACGTTTGAAAATTTTTACTGACGTACTCCACCCCATCAATTTCATGGTGATATAAGACTACGATTGGCTCGGTTTCTCCTTCACCACTACATAAGCAAAGATAATCTCCAGATGGTGTATTGGCGAAAGGGAACATCGTTTTTGGAAGCTTGAGCCATGTTCTCACTTCATAAACATTAACTGTATAGTCTTGTTTAATCGGCAAAAAGGATTTTATTACGCGTTCTTTTCGGGTATATGTAATAAACCTTCGCTTGTTTGGCCTTCCTCCATGATAATGATAGAGAATTTTTTTATAGGCTAAAGGAAAACTTATTTGAAAATCAAATTCAAGTTTTTCGATATCTTTAATTACTAATGGCATTTTCACAAAATTCCATTCAAGCTTCACACATTACATCTCCTAACGATATTCTGTTCCGCCTCCCCAAATAAACCTGCCTCCTGTATGCCCGGTATGAGCATGGATTCCCTCAGGGACCAGTTCTAATCTTCCGGGAACTTGATGGTGATGCCAGACATACCCGTCTGGTGTCTCTCCCATTCGAATTTGATCCAACTGTTCAGATGAAAACTCCCCTCGCAATTCCGGATTTAGTTCAAGCTGATTGGCAAGGTAACTATTGGCTGCTTCGAACTGGACATAATCACTTTCTAAATAAAGATCCTCAGGAATAGAAACAGCTGCTGTCTCTTGAAAATCAGGATATACACCCGTAACAAGCTGACCGTTTGAAAGTTCAATCGTCTCTTTTTCATAAGGAACTCCTGTTTCATCATGGACATCGCCCTCAATATCAGCATTCACTGTTTGAATGACGTATTCATCAGAGGAGTCATCCGTTAAATATAAACCTTCGTTTTCCTGTAGCCCATGGATACTATGAAAGAATAACTCATTTGAATCTACCGTTTCTGTTACCTCTGCTGCATGCTCGACGATACCATCTATTACATCCACAATCCCCACTGCTACGCTCCCAACAATCATCGTTTTAGCAATTCCTTTTGTTCCATTAAGCAGCCTCCGAGAATCCCTGTCTACTACACCAACAACAATATCCTTGCCGTTTTGAGCAGTATGGATAACCATAGTTTCAAGCCCATTTGCTGTCCTTTCCATTACAGCATATAGCTCTTTTAATCCTTCATTTCGCACATGCTTATTATTGGTAAGCAAGCCTTTTACGGTACTGACTGTTCCAGAGCCCAATTGGCCAATCGATTGCCCGGTACTTATGGATACCTTTTGAATATCCGTGCCAACTTCCTGAAAAAACTCACTCCCCGTTATTCGTCCAAAAAATTTGACTGGTTCTCCCAGGACATAGCCAGAAGCCTGTCCAAAAGCATAACCTCCAGTATGAAAAAATCCCATTCCACATCTCCTTCCATCTATAGAAAAGAAAAACAAAAAGCACAAAAAATCAATTTATAAAAATGATTGAATTGTGCTTTTACCGCTAAGCCTTTTGATTCTACTACTAAACTGCAACCAATGATGCAACCTCTTCTGCTATTTCATTAATAACTTCTACAAAACGATGGTATTCAGATATTAAATAATGCTTTCCTCCTGTAGAAGTAGCAAAGTTCCGGTAATAATTATAGTTGGGCGATACGACAAAGGTTGTCATTTCCGCACCTTTCAATTCTTTCAATACTTCATCTGCGCTGTATTTCCCCTTTCCAGCTGATGTATGGGCTGACGCGTCTGTGACTACAATCGCCACACGATTGACATCTTCATTCGATTTTTTAAATGTTTTCGCACAAAGCATTATCGCCTCAAAGGTAGTTTCTGGCTCATCCCCGCCATAATATCTAGGACAGTTGGTGACCTCACGTTTAAACTGATCGATATTCTGAGTCAGGCCGTATAGCACTGGCTGTTCGCCATAACATTCATCCCCATAAACCAGTAATCCGAGTTTCAGATTAGCACCAGAACGTTGTACTTCATTTGCAAAAGCATGACAGGTCTGCTTAACACCCTCAATATATGGAGCCATACTCCCTGTCGTATCAATGACAAAGTAAACATGAACCGGTTTTGCTGTTGGCTTTTCAATTGGCTTTCCCTTTTCCATTACAACTGTTTTACTAGACCCCGTTTTCTTATCAGTAGCAGTTACGGTTAATATCCGACTTTCATCAAACTCAAAAGTAACCTCAATGCGCGGCACCCCTTTTGGTGCTCGCTCAATATTGTCAAGGGTAAATCCTCCGTAACATTCATTTTGATTGACATCTTCTGTGTTTTCCCCCTCAAACACATTAATAGCTATCGAGGTTTGGTTATTCATTACCGTTGTAAATTCCTTTGTCTCTTTGGTAGGATAATAGCTCCCTTTTAGAAGAATCGGTTCAAATTCTTCACCCGTTACTTCTATTCCTAAAGAATGAGATATCATATCTTGAACGACATCACCTAAACCATGGGCAGTATTATAAGCCAATTGGGCAGCTCCCATAGCGACTATCTTTGAAAGATCGATATCTGAATAAGGATTTTTTTTGAAATAATTCTTAATAAACTCTTTCACAAATGGTAATTGGGAACTTCCTCCTACTAAAATCACCCTTGATATCCGATCTATTGAGGTCTCAGAACGATTTAGTAGCATTTTCACCTCTCGTTCAATACGATCAATCAGTTCTTCTGATTTACTTCCAAACTGATCTCGTGTCACAATCATATCTAAACTATGTTGAACCCCATCTTTTTCATATAAATTGGCTACAACGATATTAGCAGAATCCGATTGGCTTAATTCCTTTTTTGCCGCTTCTGCAGCCTGTAATAATTTTTGACGTAAATTCGCATACAGGGAGGCATCGAGTCCGGATTGGGCTTGACTGGCCAAATTTATGCCTTGAGTTTTCCTAAGTTCTGAAAAAATCATCCCTAATAAAACGTCATCAAAATCATCACCGCCGAGTTTCTTATCCCCGCCGATTTGGTTAGTCACATACGAACGGCTGGCACCTGTTCCTTTAACGGTAAGTAACGAAACGTCAAACGTACCTCCACCTAAGTCGAATATGAACAACTGCTCATCGCTTCCCATAATTTCATGCCCATACGCAATAGCTGCTGCAACAGGCTCTGTAACAATACGCTTTACTTTAAACCCTGCGCGTTCTCCTGCTTTTTTTGTTTCATCAATTTGATTTGATGTAAAATAAGCTGGTACTGTAATGACCGCTTCAATCTCTGCACTATCATCAACACCAAAATGTTTTTGAACATTTTTATAAATGTGAGAAAGCAGTTCGGTTGCTACATCTGTTGGTGTGAAAATCTCGCCGTCAATGTTCCATGCTTTTTCCAAATCTCCCATATACGTTTTGGAAGAGCTAATATAATTCGTTGCATAAACAACTGATTTTCTCTTCGCTATTGAACCAAATGCCTTTTTACCACTCTGATATAAAAAGACAGATGGCAATACTTCTTCACGTCCAAATGAAATAAATTCATATCGTCCATCTATTAACGTACAACATGCTGAATTGGTTGTACCTAAGTCAATCCCCACTGTTAACACTATAATCCCTCCGAATCTATTAGTCTTCTCTTACCTCATCCTCAACAACCAACTCGCCATCTTGATATATTCGAAATAAGATGGCTCCTGTTTCATTCGTTCCTAATTTCAATGCTGCATCTTCTATAACATCGGGAATGTATGAAGCAACATCGATTGTTCCAATTTGAGAGCAATTCTTTAGAAGAGAAGAATTCCCCTGATAAACCGCGACACTTGGTTTATTAATTGAATAGAAATCCTCTGACCATTTACCATAATTAGAGTTTCTTGGGAGGATGGCTTTCATTCGGCCTCCTTCATTAATGCCCGTACTGTGACTAACTTTTTGTATCACTCTAAACGGGGACTTTCCTGACACAAGCATACCGCAATACATACCAGCCCCTAATCCAACAAGTTCCTCCATGTTTTGAGGCATAATCGGCTTTTTATCAAAAAATTCGGTAAGAAGATCTTGGACCGCTGTGATTCGGCTTGAACCTCCTACTAACACAACATGCATAATATCTTCTACTTCTAGTTCGATATCATCAAGCGTATCTTCAAGCTTATCTCTTATTTTTACAAGTAAATCAGGCTCAATCCATTCGTTAAATGAATCTCTTTCGATATACTCATCGTATACTCCGCCCCATTCATCTTCAAAGAACAGGGGATATTCTTCTTCATAAGTGAGGGCTTTCTTTAGTTCTTCTGCCTCATGACGAATTTTATTTCGGAAGTTGTCCAAGCGTTTATCGGCAGGTTTGGTCGACAGATCAATCTTTAACAGAGAGATGAGTTTATCAATAATCCTTTGGTCAATATCTTTTCCACCCAGTTTTTTATGACCATCTGTTGTAATAACTTCTATACAAACCGTCCCATCTGACTCAAACTTTTTTTCAAAAATAGTAATGTCTAGTGTTCCACCACCAAAGTCAAAAACCAGTACTTTTTCACCATCATGAATTTCCTTGTTTTCGAAAATACCGCAGGATAACGCAGCCGCAACTGGTTCCTCAATTAAGGCAAGAACCGGTAACCTGGCTAATTGAGCTGCTTGCTTAATTTTCTGCCTTTCACGGTGTCCGAAGGCAAAAGGCACACTGACGACAACACCATCAATTTCATTGCCACCATACATATTCTCTACCCTTTCCCGGATATAAGAAAAAATATCTGCTGCGACATCAATAGCCGTTTTCAATTGATTAAAGATTGTCCTCTGCCAGCCATTCCCCTCAATTTCTCTTTTTATTGCACTAACAAATTGATGAGGATCTAGTTCCATTTTTTTTATAGCTGGGGCACCAATCAAGTGTTCCTCCACGCTGTCATAGAAGATGACATTTTCAATCGGCCCAGACTTGCCATAACCTGTGCTAACCAACGGTGGAACCATCTCTACTTGATTATTATTCTCTTTCCAACGTGTCACACATAAAGTAGATGTTCCGAAGTCAATACCTAGATATATACCCATTCACCTTTCCCACCTTACAAAGAAGAACAAGGTTGATACACTCCTTATTCTATTATTCGTGTCAATCAAAAATTTTGTTTTAGTATTATTACCCATACAGAATTACTACTCTATACGCCATATAGTTCACTATATTTTTGAAAATGGTTGCGATGCATATATGTCTTTACAGCAGGATTCTGCGGGACATTTGTGCATACAATATGGAAAACCAGCTTGTCCATCTGAGAATTTCGTTCCGCATACTCTAATACTTTTGTCCAAATAAGCCGCTTACGATCTCTAAGCAATGCGGTCAGAAAATTAATATGTGTCTTATTGTTCATATCAATCTGACTAAGAAGCATATTCATCTGGTAATCAAAATTCCGCAGCTTTGAAAAAGAAATTGCTAGATACTCTAGTCTCTTCAAGTTACCTGAATCCGTATCCTCTAACGCATTCATTAATCCCTCAACATCCTCAAATTCAGACAGGAACACCTTTTCTTTAATAGAATGTACATCGTCCACATAATTTATATGATAATTAGTCTTTTCGAAATATGCCGAAAACCTGCCTTTCAAATCCTCATTTTTCAGTTTTCCAAAACAATGACGAATTATTTGACCAGCTTGAAAGGGATTTATTCGATATATATTTTCATAAAACGTTCTTAACTCCTCATAAATACCGTCATATTCATCTGTCAACCCTTTATCCATAAAGATTTGATCCAATACTGTCCGAAGTATTTTCAACCATTTCTTCATATTTTGAAAGGCGAGGTTGTCACGCACACCTCTTGGCTGCCTTGCCACTTTCTCCGTGGATATATTTGCTTTCGTAAGCACGATATCAAAAGCAGTGATTTTCCCGTTTCTTAGTGCTGCAAGCATATATCGTGGTGCAATCTCTGTCTTATCAACTTGCTCCACAATTAACTCTAGATGTTTACTCAGCTTATTTTCCTCTACGGGCATGCCACTTAAAATATAATCATCTCCACCTAATACGGGATACTGTTTCAGAAAGCTATTCCATTTGGTAAAAAACAGTGGAGAGCCTGCATAATACCCTAAAACACGCTGGACAAGGACTTTAAGTCGTTTTAATCCTAAATTACTTCCGTTTTCAATCATTTCTTCTGCTTCTAATGGATCAACCGTTCGCGCATAGTGTCCCAACAGATTTTTTCTAAAAATTTCCGGAACATCTAATTTATTCTCAGCCACCTCATTTAACAATTTCTTGCTAAATTCAGGATGAACCTCATTTATAATGGGCCGGATGATTTTGGAGAAATGTACTGGCTTCATATCTCGTATCAGCCATGCATTCCGAAGAACCGTTTTAAAGAAAACATCCGGATGGTAGTTTTCTGCTTTGTACTTGCTGTACATTAATTCAAATTCACCGTTAGAGAGACATTCTTTTATAAATGCAATATCCTGATTGCTGATATACATTTCGGCATCCCTTTCAAACCGACGGTTCAAAGCATCTTCAACACGCCGATTTGCCAAGTGGATTTTATTCAAATCAAGAGCAATGTCTATGCTCATTCATACCCCTTCTTTCCTTTAATCACCTATTTAGCTCCCAAAGATAGAACCGTTCACTTTCAAACGGTGAATCGGATCCTTTAACGCTTCACTTGGCGATAGTAAAACAGTTTTCTCCTCAATAGTTAATTCACCATGCTCCAGAATTTTTAAATGAACAGTTTTGTTTCGGTCGAAAAACCATTCAATCCGAATTACATCATCTTTATCAACTGCTTTTTGTAACTTGAAAAATCGTCCATCAATTGGTGTATAGGCTGATGGGTCATTCCCAAGTCCATAATAGAGGAAAATAGGAATATCAATCATTTCTTCTTCTGGTACTTGATATTCAAAAACTCCCTGTTCACCAGGATTGACCGTTCTTGGGATCATAACATCGTAGGAGGAACCAATCTTGATTAAAATATCATCTGCCATGCGGTCCTGTAATTTTAATTTTTTGATTTCAACGTGGTCTTCCTCCTGGGCAAATTGGTAAATGGACGCACCTTTGGAAACAGCCGAAACCGGATCAATAAATTTATATTGGATCATGTCAATATCTGTGAAATATTGACGAATTGTTTCCTCAACTAAATAAAAATTGGACATACCGCCTGTAAATAAAATTTCACTGATGTCCTCAGGCTTAATATTAGCTTCTGAAAGTGTCTGTTTAATTGGTGCAAGAAGAGTTTCACGGCCCTCACGATCTGTATAACAACTGAAAATTTGATTCAGCATCGGATAGGTTATCGTTGTTAAGGTACTTTGTCCATCAATCACTTCAAACCCCACAGCCTGCTCTTGTCTATCGCGACGCCTAGGTTTATCAATATATTGAGAAATTCGATCATTAAATTCAATCTTTGCCTTTTCCGCTTCGGAAACAATACGGGCAATGATTCGATTCTGCTCCTCTATTGCACGATCTGTAATCGAAGAGCGGGCCCTTTCAAATTCTGAAAGGAAATAAGCTCCTAGCAGCTGGTCGAAATTATTTCCTCCCAGATCCATCCGTGGCGATCTCGCAATAATATTTATATCAACATCCCCTGTTAGATCCTGTGAGATATTAGCAATACTCACATCGAGCGTTCCTCCGCCAATATCGTATACAAGAACATTCATTCCTTCTTCTGAAAGCTGTTCTTCAACAAATGCCTCAGGATCATGAATATGCCAATAAAGTGCTGCGGTTGGCTCATCAAGTAAGTTAACATTTTTGAATCCAGCCAGTCTTGCGGCATTTTCAGTCGCTATCCGTTCATCATTATTAAAAGCTGCGGGAATGGTAATTGTCACTTCATCAATTTCCTCATTCAATTGTTTTTCCAATGAGAGTCTGATGGTTTTTAAATACAAAGCCGAGCATTGTTTCATATCGAAATATTCAGATGACTTCTTCCCGCTAATACTTGGAATTTCGACTGCCGATTCTCCACCTATTCTTGTTTTGACTCCTCGTACTGTCTGCATTGGACGAGATCCGCCGCCATAAATACTTTTCGCATATTCCCCTGTATAAACCGTTTCATTATCTAAGTCAAAGTAAAGAACTGAAGGTAGTTCTACTGCGTTTAAATTAGGTGAATGATTTTTGTCATATTGATAGATTGATAGTGTTTTTAGCTTTTCAATTGGATTATCCAAAAAATCATTATACTCGATCACAGATACCGTGCTGTTTGTTGTCCCTAAGTCTATTCCCACAAAATACGCCAAAAGTGGTCATTCCTTTCGTTACACAAGAATCATAGTTATGAATTACAGAGAGTCCTGGAAAACAAGGGGGAACCCTTAGTTACCCCAGTATTGTCCAGTTTACTTACATTTCTATTGGTGCTCATTGTTTTCTTGTGTTTCTTCTATGGTAGTTATTTCTTCACTATTTCTGCTGAAAGAGTGTCTGTTTTTTGTAGTTCTTCAACCACATCGTTGCTTTCCTGTTTTTGTTCTGTTGGTTGTTGTTCTTCAGTCGGCTGCTCATTTTCAGCAGCTTCATTGGTTTCGTTGGTTAGATTTTGATGATGAGCAGCACCCGTTTCTAAGCTGTCTTCAAGTACACTGGAAACATCCATAACTCCTACTTGTTTAGTGCTATCTTGGAATGAATTATTTGTTTCCTCAACCAGTTTCTCATTAGGAATCTTAACAGCTTTGGCTTTTTTAAAGGATTGATTCGTGTCTTTCCAGACAAACTGTGATTCTTCAATTAAATACTGACCTTCATCCTCATATTCAAAAGTAACCGCAGCCTCATAATCTTTACGATTCTCATCGGTAATGGTGATTTGTTCCCCTAATTTCAGTTCTTCACTTCTAACTAGTCCATTGTTTGTGAAAAAAGCTTGCACCCCATTTAGTTTCCCATCTGTATATAAGTCATCTAAATTTGCAAATGCTCTTGCAAACTTTGATATTAATTGCTTGGTGACTTCAGTTTTTACCATTTGTTCTACTTTCTTCGTTGTCATTGCTTCAATCTGTTCGTGTTCTTGCTTAAGTTTTTCATTTTCTAATTTTAAAAGTTCCATTTCTTTTCTCTGGGCAACATAGTGTCGGGATGCTAATGTGAGCTGTTCGAGAATAAGTTGACCTTGCTCAGCCAATTCAATGACGACATCATCTTCACGATTAAATGGCTCTAACTTTTGTGAAAAGTTCACTTTGTCTAGCTTACCTTTCAAATCATCTAAAACACTTGATTTCCCTAGCAGTTCTTCTACTGTTTCTTTTGTCTCATTTACCATTGTTTTGATGCGGCTGATGTTTTTAGATGTATCTTCTAAATGCAGTGTAACGGTATCTCCAATCTTCCCTGGCAATTGACCTAATTTTGACTCCATCTGTGAAATGGAAGAAGTTGTAGTATTAGAAATTTGGTTCAAACGTTCCGAATTCTTATTGACAGAAGATAATATTTTTGTTGTATTATTTTCAGCTACACTTTCAAAATCCGACTTAATCTTTCTAGGTAACTGGTTAAGTTTATAATCCATATTCTTTGCTGCTTCCGGCATTTCTGTAACAACAGGCTTTAAAAAGCTATCTAAATCATTTAACGTTACCGGCATAGGGTACTTTTGTACTAATTGTGCAATTCCATCAATTTTTTGGTTAGTATTTGCAAACTCATGATTATTATCCAACCTATCAAGGTTTCCCTTAAGATTTTTATTTTGTTCCCTTAATTCCTGGTAGCCTTCGTATAACTCACTGAATTTGTCACCTAACTTTTCCTCTAATAATCCGTCTATTAATCGTAATAATTCTTGATTATTTTTCACCCAATTGCCTCTTTCTTCTTTAGAGTCATCTTTTCGCAATAAATTCAAACTCAAGAAAGATGACTTAGAAGTTCTTTGTTCATTATCATCCGATTGTTCGTTTTGTATCGCATGAACACTCTCATTTTCTACCTTTTCTTTAATCTTTCCTGTTCTTATTAATTCATTAACAGAAGGTTTATATTCTTTATTGGGATCATACGTAAAAGGTTTTTCGCCAACTGTGAATTTTATGTTGGTATTATTCTTTTTACCTTTATTTTTAATAATCTCTACAGAAAAATCTTGTAGGACTATATAAACTTTTTCTGACATAACTTCCCCTCCAAAATATTAAACTCGGGCCACTTCGCCCTCACTAACAAATTTACTTTTTTCATTAAACGTCCGGTAACACACCAAACCACTGTCAGACATTTTAAGCTGCATGCGGATAATCCCATTTGGATAATCTTGCTGATTCACAACCAAGTAACCAACTTCGCTACAATGCTCAATAAATGGAGAATTCCCTTGATAGATGACAACTTTGCCTTTCTGCTTATCCTTTGGGAGGGAGAAGTCATAGAATGGTGAATATTGCCCATAAAGTTCGTTACGAATTAAAATTGGTTTAATCGTTTTATTCGTAACCCTTACACCGAATCCGTGACTCGAACGACGGATTACATCGATCTTCTCACTTCGCCCTGTAATTATTCCGCAGTAAATAGCTGCTCCCTTTCCCACTAATTCACCAGGATCATCTATCATCTTCGGTCGTTTTCCAAAGAAGTCCGTTACTCTTTTAGCTATTATTGGTATATTACTTGTCCCTCCGACAAGGATGATTTGTTCGATCTCTGAAATTTGCACAGATATGTCATCTAGGACACGGTCTAGAACGTTATCAATCTTGTATAAGAAGCTGCCTTCTAACCACTCTTCAAGTTGGCTTCGTGTAATAACTTCCTCTAACGGATTATCGACTATCTCAAACTTTTTAAAAATCTCGTACTCTTGCATATCTGATAGTCCAATTTTCGTTTGACGAGCTTCCTCAAAAAGTTCATTTCGAAATCTAGCATCATGTAAAGGCCCTGAGCCCGCAGTCATCATGGATAAAAATTTATCGGCAATTAACTGATCGATATTTGCGCCTCCTAAAAGACGCTCGCCATCGGTATTTTTTACAATGACACTTTTTTTCCCATCATTGCCCAGTATGGCATCAAATAATGTCACATCAAATGTTCCGCCGCCTAAATCAAAGATAAGTACAGTTTCTTTCGACCCTGGTCTTAATTCATCAAATAATCCGCTTGACAGCGCTGCTGCAACTGGCTCTTCTATTAACGCTAACACTGGCACACCCGCTGATTTCGCTGCTGTCTCGATCTTTTTCCGTTCTTTAGGCTCAAAGGCATAAGGAACACTAATAACTGCCCCCGTAATCTCTTGGCCTCCGTAAATTGTTTCAACCCGCATTTTTATGAATGTAAAAATATCGGTAATAATATCTTTAGCCGTTTTCTTATGCCCTCTTATTTCACGGGACCATCTATCGTCATCCAAATGTCTTTTAATTTCACTTACACCGTTCCAAGGGTCTAATTGACAATGCTTAACAGCCTTTTTCCCCATAATCAAGTTACATGACTCTTCGTAGTAAACGACATTATCAACGTAGTTACCGGAACCATATTCAGATGGGATTAAATTCGGTACAGGTAAAGCTATTTGTTTCTCTTCATCCCACTTTGTTACATATAAAGTGGATGTACCAAAATCAATGCCTATGTATAATGACATTGGTCCTCACCCTCTTTATTTTTTTTCATATTTCCATACATAACATTGCCCTGTACATATTGGTACCTGGCCACTATAACGCTTATCATTAAAGAAATACGGGAGCATGACTAAATCAGCAATCTTCCCATGAAGAGCCTGATTATCGGTACTTTCTGGAATGAGTTCTAAATGGTCAAAATCCACATCTTGGCTAACTTTGTATATTTTTGTAAAAATACCATATTGTGCGATAAACTCATTAAAAAAGTTAACAAGCCACTTATAGTAGTTTGGACTACTCTTTAAGCCTTCTAGTAACGCAGGCATAACATGCGAAATAAGCCCTTCTCCAAATGCTTTTCGAAGGACATCTTTCACTTTTTCCTGGACTTCATCTACATCATTACATTCATCAAATGATGTCCTTAAAGCCATTTGCAGTCGTTTTTGAAATTGAATTACATATTTAGGGAGAATTTGTATATTTCTTTTTACATCATCAGGAATTGATTCCTGAGTCAGTACACTTTGTATCTTAGTCAATAATTCTCTCGTATCTTTTTGAATTATGGATTGGGCAAGTTTTAGAAACATAGTCCCGTTTGTTACTTGTTCATAAAGGGCTGGAATCTCATTCTTCTCGATATGCATTTGTTCAATAACATGTCCCTTTGTTTCAAGTAGTTCCTCCGGTTTCTCTCCCTCGGGTTCTGGATACGGGGTACGAATAAGAATAATCCCTCGTTTTTCAAATAGCTTTCTTCCTTTAAGCAAGACCTCATGCATATCCTCTAATGATATATTCTTTAACTGATCGGTCATATAAGCATCTCCTTTCTAAACTGATAACGAAATCCAGCTACTTTGCACTATGTTTCGTGACATGTCCATGTGATAACAATTTACCTGTCATTTTGTCTTTCACTTCAGCTGCTACATTTAACCCGTATTTTTTAGACATTTCAAAAGTGATTTCTACATCAACATCCGTTCTTACACGAGGCGGAATGTTTGAAATGGTCAATTTTTCTATATGCATCATATCTTCGTCTGTCGTATAAAGGCAGCGGCTGCTTACATCCCCACGATAGACATTTATTTCAAGGGTTTCCGCATAATCATGTAAGGGCATAAGTATTACAGATTCACGTGCTGGAAGTTCTGAACCACTTGGAATGACCATCTGAAAATCAATTCGATTTTTCAACACGCCAAAGTGATGCATTGTTTTATCAAAGATTTTCGGTTTGTCAGTAATACCCCCTTTGCGGCCAAATTCACTAGCAGCATAAATAGCTGCCCCTTCCGCAATGACTATAGCTGCATTTTTCTCATAATTTGGTTTAAAGCCAAATGCTGCTTCCACTTGTTGCTGAACATAAGGAATTAACGAAGTCCCTCCAGCAAGAACAGTAATATCAATATCGCTATATTGCAAACCTGCTCTCTGCAAAGCATTTGAAGTTTTTTGCAGTGTACGCTGAACAAACCTTGCAATCCATGTTTCAAAAGATTTACGTAGAACAATAAACTCAAATGGCCTTTTCTCAGCTGGTGCTATATATAGTGAAACAAGAAAAGAAGCCGAATCAAATTCAGATAGCTGTACTTTCAGTTCTTCTGCTGCTTTATACATGGCAGTCTTATTTTTTTGATGCTCTTCATCACTGATACCTAAGAAATCAGGTTCATCCAAAATAAGGTCATGCTCATCTTCAAACATATCCATCATCTTTTCCACAATCGTCCGGGTAATGTCTTCGCCACCTAATTTCACATCCCCGTCATCGCCAAGGTTTCGGTACTTTCCATCTGCTTCCGTTTCAATAATGGAAACATCAAACGTACCTCCGCCCCAATCGTAGACAAGAATCTTCTTCGCAACACTCGAATCATATCCATAGGCAATCGCAGCAGCAAAGGGCTCACGAATTAATCGGATCTCGTCAAAACCAGCAGCATAGGCAGCTTGGCGTGTAGCATCTTCTTGCTGTGGGGTAAAGGAAGCCGGTATACCGATTGCAGCTTTTGTGACATTACCTAGTTCTTTCATTGCCTTTTCCCTCAAATGGCGCAAAAACAATTGTGTAGCTTCTTCCGCTGCCACTTTGAACGTTGACTCCTCGCGATCCTTATTCATGGTCATCTCTAATCGAAACTCATCATAATTTTGGGTTTTAACATCAACAATGTTTGCCTTTTGCCGTAATCCGCGGTCATTCGTAATAAGTATCGGATTCTCACTGTTTAGTTTTAAGGCAATAGACAATATTTTGTTGTCATTTTTATCGTTGTTTGTGGTCCCTTTAAAGAAATCATCCGGTAACAAGGTTAAATCTGAGCTCTCATATCGAATTCGGTTTTTATGCTTATCTAAGTAATCAACAGCCTTCTCGGCCTGAAATTTAGTAGAAGGATTTGTTTCGATATGGTAATTAAGTTCTTCTGATACTGTAACAGGTACGCAAACATCATCCTCATCCAGAAACTGCTTGATTAATTCAGGAACTTCGATGAACACATTGGTATCGACTACGTATGTAGCTTTTGCTATGTCTGTTGGCTTAGTTTCAGAATTAGCCTTCTGATATTTCACCTGGAAATAGCGGTCCTTCAAATCTCCTAGTTTTCTTTTAAAATAGCGGATTCCACTTTCAGGGTTCACAATGCGTTTGTTAACTGCCTGTTTGCCAAATACAATTTTTCCTGGCTCTTCAAAATACACCGCACTTGGGATAATGGATTCAGATCCAAATTTTAACGTTTTTACTGACCCACCATCATAATAGGTTACAACTGAATTAGTAGTTCCAAGGTCAATTCCTATTTCACGGCCATCAGTCATGTCTAGCACGATATCTTCAAGTTCTTCGTATTCCTCTGCAACTGTTTTATAGTTGTGAACGTTTCCTTCTTTTTCATCTATAACTCGAGCATCATGTTCATCGTTATCGGCCGACTCTTCTTCAAACAATTCAAAATCAATATTAGCATCTAAATTATCTGAATCCCATACATAATCAGTCTTTTCTAGGTCAGTTTCTATTTCACTATCATCATTGCTTAAATCAAATTCGTAAACGTCCAAACCATCATTAAAATCATCATCTTGTTCTGACTCTTTTGGAGTTTCATCTGATGTATCTACTTTGTATAGATTAATAGTCTCGAATTCATCTTCAATTGAACCTGATTTTTTTGTCATAGAATTATCACTCCTTCATTGTATCCTAGTACTTTTGCCAAAAAGCCCTTAAAACTTTGAGACAATTT
The DNA here is from genome assembly GCF_000430765.1 of Peribacillus kribbensis DSM 17871. GTDB lineage: Bacteria > Bacillota > Bacilli > Bacillales > DSM-1321 > Paraperibacillus > Paraperibacillus kribbensis. The sequence goes on from NZ_AUMQ01000016.1 coordinate 80,067, forward strand.
AACTATTTAAACTTAATTAAGCAAATTTGGAAATAATAAAATTTTACCACATGGTTTTTATAGAAATTGTCGTTTTTTGTCGAATTTAGTAGTGTTCTTTCTTTTTTGAAATATAATGTTGTTCTTTGTTATATTTTGTTAATAAAAAACCTCGATGAACTATACATATGAAATACCGCTAAAAACCAAATTACTAATAGCAATGGGATTATATAATCTTTCTCGGTGATCCCAGTTGCTAGTAAAATCGGTTAACTTCATTCTCACGGAAACATTTCATAATGTTTAGATTTTTAGCAATTCTTAATTCCTTACTTTGCCATACAGGGGTTATTCGGAAAATCACGCTACCAATCAGAAGCGAATTCCAATCGATCATCCAGTGTATAATTAACTATCAAAGCACAGTTAATATAAATCGAAATCACCGGGATTAAAATGATTTCTGAAAGGTAAAACCAAAAGGCCAAAAAGTATCAGGTATTTCCCGGAATCAATGAACTTACTAGATTCTTAAGCACACATGTAAAGAAATGAATTTAGATGTCTGTTAAGAACTTTGAAAGCAACAGTAAAGAAACGAAAGCTAACTGCTTTGAAGCAGAAAAATCCTTTATTTCTCTTGGCTTGCTGGAAATGTTCGATCTCTTATTATACGAAGTAAAGGGTGGAGATAATCCGGAAATTTTCGTCCGGATCAACTCAAAGCTACAAATTGAAAACACCATTAAAAACGCTGACAATTATAATAACACCATTTTAAACAATGTCCACAAAAGACATAAAATTTCTGTTGAGATGCTCACGTACCTTTTTGAGAATGAAGTCAAAACAGTAGAGTTTTGGAATTATATCGAGGAATATTTCCTTGGTAGAGTTCCACAGCAGGTTTTAGAGAGAGTTTAGTAGGTATAAAAAACAGTACCCAAATGAAAAGGGTACTGTTTTTTTACATAATTTTTATTATAACTGCACTTGTATCCTTAAACCTGTTGTCCTTCCAGCAATTGCAAAAAAGGCTCACTAAGCTGGATAAGCCGATCAATAGCCTCCACCACTTTATCCTCGAGATGTGAGTTATCAAAGCCTGGTGTTAGTTCTATAAGGTTAAGCTTGTGATCAGGAAATTCCTGCTCACCTGGTATGCTATAGCGATTTGGATAGATTGCCCATACCTCATAAACCGGACTGAATTGCCCCTTGTATAAACTTTTTACATCTCCGAACAGGTATGGTGACTGAAGATTGTCTCCGTAGCTGACCAATTGCCTCATGACACCGTTCTGCTGGTTTGAGAAGATCAGGGTTTGATCCCAAATCGCCCTTCTTGGTCGATATTTAAAATCAAAAACAATCGTTCCGATAAATATCTCGTCCTTATAAACATCTATTCTTCCGTCAGGGCATGTATGAGTACCGCGTGTGTATAGAGGCCTTTCCATAGTTGTGAACTTGCTTTGGGTAGGAAGTAAGGCTTCATAGACTAAGTGTACTCGAACATTGTCCTTTCTGAATACGACTTCTGTAGCTGACGGCAGAGTGGGTACTAACAGCTTATGGCCGTCAAAACGTTCATTGAAGACCCAGCCCTTTTCAGCTGTGTATCCTACCTTCCTGCTTCCCAACGCTTTGATGAACTGGAGGTAACCCCAAATTTCATATAGCTTATCGGTCCGTTTCCATTGATATGAATACGACTTATCCATCACAAGCTGGATCTGCTCACTATTTAATTCACGGTAAACCTGGTAAAGGGCCCTGTACCGTGGGTCGCTGTTCATTACGTAAGGCGGTACTGTTGAATAGTATGGCCCAACGCTTTCATACCACGGTGCCGTCTTAATCCACTGAATCGCCCCTCTCATCTTCCTCGCCATTTCACTAAATGACTCCAGTTCAGTCAAAGTCCTATCTTTTTCCCTCTTAGTTCGGAATTCACCGAATTGCCCCTCAGTTTTAACCTTGTATTCCATCCGCTCTACAGCATCTATAAAATTTGAAAGAATGTGGGAGAGAGAATTAATAATCTTTTTAGTAAATCGATTCTCGGGAATGTCATATAACGTGCTACTTATGGGTGTTTTCAGGACATTCTCATTTTCTGGATGGCTAACTCGATGCCTGATTGTTCTCTCATCGATTTGTCTTGATTTTTCTTTGGGAACAAGCACATAATTCTTGGTGATCTTATAGTTCACGTTTCTGTATAAATCACTTAGGGCAGACATAACAGATGGAAATCGATTCTTTATAACAATGAATTGGCCCAGCAGCCCCTGAGAAATACCTTCGTAGCCTGTGTGCATTCCCGTTTTCTTCAGAATAACATCACGTGCTAGCCCTCTAAGCTCTTTTTCAACTTCATTCCTCATTACTTCCCACTGTGCTTCTTCCAGTTGCTTCGGAATTACCTTTATCCAGCTGTAATACCGCTCCCCCTCATGATGAACAACAAGACGGTAGTACCCCGGTATTAACGGATAATAATTATTGCCATTTGCAAAGAGAGTGACAGGCTGTTCTGATGGCGGTAGAAATACATCACCTTCCAGTGGATCCACCTCAAGCAATCTCTCCGATAATGTATCCAATCCATCCATATAAAATCTGGAGTCTATATTATTCGAACGAAAAGTGACCGATAGGTCGATATTTTCCTTTATTTCGACAAAGCTCTCTTCCCGTTTTACATAGAAATCCGTTTCCGAGTTGAAATAATCGTTTATGGGAAACTCAAGGTAAGCCTCCCCACGCTTTTGAGTAAAAACTACTTCAAAGCCTTTAGAGGGTATAGCCATTAATCTTCAACTCTTTCGCCTTATGAATTATCATATTTCTTGTATTATAAAACTCGGATACTTCATGAAACTTATCAAGTATATCTGCCAAGCTGCTGTCTATGACTGTGCCGTTAATGGAATCATAAGTACCTAGAAACTTCTTGAGCTGTTCTTCTGGTCCCCTTACCTTGGTCATAATTCTTTGTACTATTTGCAAATCAACTGCATCCTGTCTCGATAAAATCTCACTATTAGGAAGGTTCTTTAGATACATATCAATCTGGCGAACAATCCTTGGCCCTGCACCGATGTTTTTATTTACGCTCTGCAGCTCTTGATGGATTTCCCAAAGCAGCTCAAGTTCATTATTACTAAGTTGAATTTCACGGTCATTATTCCGGAAGCTTTCATACATTTCAAATGTAATCGACTCTTTTTCTTTCTTTAGCGGCCATCGCTTTTCCTCAGCTGCATTTTTCATCTCTTCCGATAGCAGCCTTAGATTTTTGAATGGTAGTACATTAAGTGAAATGACATTTGCGCGATCAAGGACCTTGTCAGAAAAATGATAGGTCGATTCATCAAGATTTACAGTTCCAACAAAAATTACGTTTTCCCCAATAGGAATAATAGGCGGATATTGTGCCGAATTATATAATCTATTTTCCAAGTCTTCATTGTAAAGCCTCAATACACGGCGAGGGCCAGATTCATTTTCAAGTACAGACAGGAACTGAGAGAAGTAATGCTCTACACGCGCCAAATTCATCTCATCAAAGCAGATAATATGGAGTTTCTTTTTATTTTCTTTCGCGCTCATCAATGTATTGATGAGTCCTGAATCTCCTGGGCGGTAAACCATGTGAAGTGTATCCGCATAGCCAATGAGATCTGCATCGTCCGTCCAGGCTGGCCTTACAGGGATAAAGGTCATTTGATGGCTGTCAAATAGCCCCAGAGCCTTGGCGTAGGCTTGTACAAGCTTGGATTTTCCTGTACCGCTCATGCCGGCAAGAATTACAAGGTTGGAGGATTTCATAGCTGTATGAAAATTATATAAATCAGCCTGATCGTATAATAATCCTTGTTCACGAGTGATATGTGTGAACTCATCCATTAATCTCTCTTCTGATATTTCAACCTCGGTAAGCGGCATAGGTTCGGTTTTTCGTTCCTGTTCCTGCGTTTGCTGCTGTGGGATAGCTTCTTTAACCGTATCCTTACTTTTTGGAGGCTCGACGGCTATGGCAGCGGCCACTTCTTGAGAAGCTATGTGAGCTTCGTCCGGCTTGATTTCTGGAACGTCCTCATCCAAATCTTCTCCCACAGCAACCAATTCAGAGATGGCAGAAAGGATATCAAATGTTATAAACATGATGCTTTCTCCATAATCATAACAGTCATCAATCCATTCATCCTTAAAGGCAATAGATTTTAAGGGTTCATGTACTGAAAGAGCAAAGCCGCCGTGTGCGTAGTGGTGACCACTGAACTCTCCAAACACTCTATATTCCTCATTATTGTTTTTCCACAGAATATATTTAGGAGTATCATTTGGTTCATTGGAAATATTGTCAACACGCCCAATGTATTTTCGATTTTGCAGCCGATACACAAACTCTGAATAAGAGCTTCCATGTTCATCCTCACTAAATATCGGAAGAGGAATCAGAGATACATCATCCTGGAAGCTTTCGGCTTTTGGAATTAATCTGATTTCTCGGCCCACAAACACTTCTGTATGATCGAAAAGAACCTTCCGTATTGGTTTAAAAACTACAAGATTATCCTGCAGAAAATCCTGCAGCGCGCGAATCCTAAAGTGCTGCAGGTCATTATAATTGTCTTCAAATCCCCATCTTTCGAGATCGGTCGCATAACAGGTTACTAGCTTAACATTTGGAAAGCTTTCCGGTTCCTCCGAAATGATTTTTACAAAAAACTGAATAACATTTTGGCTGTTGATATAAATTGCCTGTTTATCTATCGTATTTAGGACATAATCCTCATCAGCCAGGATACCTACTAAATCACTGTTCCAAGATTTATTCAAGTCAATCTACCCCTTTTTCATATGATTCTCTAAGTCTATAAATGTAGTAAATTCCTGTATTTCTCTGTCCTTTAGCATCGTCTTGATGCGCTTTTGCACTCCCCGTGGAGTCTTATAGGTCAGCAGCCAGATTCTATCGGCTGAATCAAACAGTTCATGGGTCTTTTCTTCGTCCAATTCTGAGGCTTCAATAATATGGAGACTGAATCTTTTATAACGCTGCACCCTTGAGTTTTTTGGATCTCCGATTACAGCTACCTGAATCCGTTTTCCCTGGGACTCAAAGGTTGATTTTGTCTGATCTGTGACTGTTTCAGTTGCGACGACTGGTTCATGGCTGTTTTGAGGCGGCTGAACTTCTTTACTGTGGTCTGTTTTGAGTTTTAAAATGAGTGCATTTAATCTCGAGATCTCATCATCCTTTTTCTTCATAGCATCCTGCTGCTGTTCCAGCTTTTTTATAGCGGCATCCTTTTCACCAAGTGCTGCTCTAGCATCACTTTTTGTCTTCCCATTTTCACTGCTGAGGGTTTGAATGTCTTTTGTCATCTTCTTCTTTTCTTCCTTCCATTGCTTCTTCTCTGCATCATAAGAGGCTTGTATGGAAGCAAGCTGTGCCTTCAGGTTTTCATTTTTCTGCTCCGACTTTTTCAATTTTTTTTCAGCTGAATTTATTTTCTCATGAGCTTGTTTCAGCTCTTGTTCCGTATCCACAGCCTTGCTTTCAACATCCATTACTTCACTGTCATTTTCTTCATTTAACGTTCCCTCTGCCTGCCTTTCCAGTTCTTCAAGCCTGTATTCCTCCTTTAGAGAGGTATAGATGTACAGCGCTGTTTTAACATCATCTTCATCCGGGCTGGATAATAAGGCACTCAACAGAATAGAAGGAACAATTACTGTCCCTATCGTCGGCATGAGCTCCACCTGCTTCTGTCCTCTATACTTAAGAGCTTCTTCATTTTTCTCTGTAACAGTATTGAAAAAATCCTTTAAATCGCCTATTTTTTTAGGCGAAAGCGCTTCTTGTATCAATTTTGGACGGAGCACAGTAAAATTCTTCTGCATCGGATTGATCTGTCGAAAACCCGGGATCTTTATTCCAAGTGTCTTCCCGATATTTGCTAATCCTTTATCCGAAAAATTCTCTAGAATCCACTTCCACAAATCCTTTTCATTCATAGTATAGCCTCCTTTATGATTAAATCTCTTGTTTTCCTCTATTTCTCTATTCGCTGGATGTTCGTTTCATTTCTACAATAAATTCCCCCCTAAAAAATACCCCATTTGACATCTTTTTTATTTTAATGGATTTTTCTGGGGAAATATATATTTTGTTAAAAAAATTTTATATTTTCCAAGCTTTTATCTTCCCCATTCATTTATCACAAAAAAACCCCATTCATAGTAAATGGAGTTATACTAATATAATTATTTCTCGTTCCTCTACATTTTTATTAAGAAGCAAATAGAAATTTGATTGGTTTTCTACAATTTCTTTCTGTTCTTATAACAGAAAAATTTTTATTCAGTCATTAAAAATATTAATGACATAATTCCAGTAAATCTCCAATCCAGTATTCTTATAATACTCCTTTACAACCCCTTTTTTCTTAAGCAGTTCAATAAGGGTATGAAACTGATTTTTCATTCTGCTTTTGGCCAGGAGACTTTTTACTCCATAGCGTTTACAATAATTAGCAAGGGATTCCTGGTCTTTGTAATACTCATTTACAAACATTTCCTTCAGCTGATCCTTTATTACATAACCGGCTTCGTTACTGTCCTCTAATATTAGAGTAATCAAAAACATGATTTCTTTTACTGATTTTTTTTCTTTTGCAATTTATTCTGATAAGCTTTTTAATCTACTTTGATTGATTGTAAAAATTGTGTATGACTGTTCTCCAGTGAAGTCCTGTTTAGTCTGAAAAGGAATTTCACTTGCAGAAAGGGATTTGCTCTTGATAAGAAAGTCAAACCAATCTTTGTATTCCTTGTGTGTCTTCTCATCCGAGTAATCATTATTCTTCGTCACAGTAACTTCAACAGGTTTTTGGTCTATCGTATTAGTTGCTCTTTCCTTTTCGATAATATCGTTACTTCTTGGACTAAATTCATTCTTAAGGGAAAGTAAGTCTTCTTCAAAATCTTCTGACATTAGAAGATTTTTTCGAATGTCTTCCATTTCCTTTTGAAATTCCTTCTGGTCTGACATTAACTCTTTCCTGTCCCAAATATTATTTAGAGAGTTTTTATACTTTTTTATAGATTGTTTTATTAACATTTCTAAATGGAAAAATACTTTTTGGGCAGAATCTTCACTCAGTTTCATACTATCTGTCAGTTGTTCAGCACGGAATCTGTCAACAGTATTAATTTTCCCATACCATTTCTCAAGAAATTCCGGCAGTCGGCTTCTCTCTCCTCCAAAAAAAGAATCGTATATTTCTTGTATTTCTTTGATTCTACCTTCCCAAAAATGGGACATTACTTGTTTAAAAATATTTTCATCGGGGCTCTTAAAAAACAGGGGATTTTTACAAAAGTAACCTGATAGCACTGTTAGAGGAAATAAAATAATGCTTTCATTTTCACTTGATCTGCCTGACTTTAATATCCCTGCGGTGATATTCTCCTTAGTTTCATCTGCCATACCCGTAAGATACCATCCCAACGGCGATATTTCATATTCGAATAAAACTGTAAGGCCGGATAATGCCTTAACATTCCATCCAGATCCATATAGTTTAATACTCCAGTCCTCTTTTGACGGCCGTACCATTAATACATCACTTCCATTTTTTTTGTAAGTGATGTGATATGAAGCTATAGTCATTGTTTCCACAGCCTCATCTATTATATCTTCATGATAGATGGCATTTTCAAGAGCAGTGATTCCATCTATTACATTCTGATCCGGTTCTATTGATTGAGCTATTTTTGATTCGTAAAAATGTTTCATTTGGTCACCTGTAGCCTGTCAATTTATTTAAGAAGTTCCGTTAGATCCTCTATCAAATCATGTATGTGATCTCTGTGCTCCATAATACCGATCATCTTTGCTGACCTTTTTGAAGGTTCTAAATTGCGATTTGACATTATAGCCAGAATTTTTTTTTCATCATTTTTATAAATTTCCAATAACCGCGCCTGGACAGTTTGAACCTCTAGCATGTGTTTATTAACTATTGTTCTATATCTATAAAGTAATGATTCCATATCACTCATTATTTTCTGATTCGCCCCATTTCCGTAGAAGATTTTCAAACTTGGAAAGATAATCAGCAATCTTGTCTGCCTCTTGATATCCTCTTAACAATGCATTCATATCTCCTGCAAGAAATGCTTCTTTTACTGCTCTTTCTATCTCATGCTGAAACTGAGTGTAAGGTACCGCACTTTGGTCTAACATACGTAAGATATCAACTGTGGACAGTTCTCGCTCAGAGCCTTCCTCAATTTCTTTCACTTTCTCAACATGCTCTTTTGTTGTACCGTCTGAAGTAACAACTTTATGATCAAATGTAATTCTACTTTCCCATTCGTATATAAGCTCATTTTCTGTGGAGTTTCCTGATGCATCCACATAATATCGGGCTATTTTATCAACTCTTACCGTCCATTTGTCTTGTGTGATATCAAAAACAAAACAGTCGTTCATCTTTAATAAACTCTTTAAATCATTCATGGTCACTATTTTATAATCAAGAATATAGTTATATATTTCGATTAGAGTTAATCCCTCAGGATAAATAGAAAGTAATTTATACAGAATCGTATAATCGGAATATTGATTTCTCTGCGAAAGCTGTTCTTTAATAGATTTAAAATCATAATCTGAAGCTGCAAGACCTATATTTTCACCCGGAACTACCTTGAGAGTGTTAATACCATTATTATAATTAAAAAGAATCTTCTGACCGGGAATTACACTTGCCTCTGATAGAAAATCCATTACCCCATTACCGTAGACTATATCCTCACCATTTACAGTTGAACAAATAAACTCATATTTACATCCATCAAATACAACCTCAATAATATTAGGACTCGTAAGGCCGTCAATTCCTAAAATAGACAATTTAACTTTCATTAATCCATTCACACGTTCGGTGTAAGAAATTGAATGTACTTTTTCGGTAGCTTGTATATCCGACTGATCTATTTCTTTGACTTTTGGTTCGGAGGTAAGATGGGCTTTCTTATAGAACCATCTCCCCTGATTATCCCTGCCTATATCCTTGTTGGCTCGTAAAAATGTTTCCACTGCCCTGCAATATAAAGGAAAATCGTATTCCAGCTTTTGCGTTCCGGTAACCCTAATAATTAAATCTTCTACAGAAATTGGTGAACCACTAAGCCTAAGACAATTGAAAATGTCAGTACTATTACGGGCTACCCAGTAGTCAAAAAACCTGTTAGATTTCATGGCTGCCCCCTCTTAATATAATTGTGATACATAGTAAGTATTAATCTAATATCAATAATAGCTTCAGATTGATTCTCCCTTTCAAATATTGTGAAATTTATACAGAGACCACGAAGTGAAGAGCATGAGCTTATTAAAATTAAATTCTTTAAATGCCCTTTCTATCACTTTAGAATTTCTCTTTAAAAAGTAAAGTCTTTTGCAGTTAGAATTCAGTATTTAGTCGAATCCTATGCCCAAAGCGGAATCATTATTTTAACATTTGAGCTTCTGTGGAAATTCATTTACATTAATAACGTCCCCATTTAAACCCCTTAGTTCTAATTTATAAATTAGCCCACTAATATGATTTGGCAAATGACCGTTTTTAAAGCTTTCAGGTACAATTTTCGGGAAATTTTCATCAATTTCATATTTCATTACTTCAAGCAGGCGATATGATTTTTTACGAACTTCACTATCCTTTGGATATTTCAGTTTTTCAAGAACAAGTTCGATTTTCGATTCTTCAACACCAAGATCTATAAGTGCTAGGACCATATCTTGAATAGAAACACCATTAATAGAGGGCTCAAAACGATAAAATAATAGGTAGTTTGCTTTTAATTGATATTGGCTATTGATGGTAATTTCAGATCCATAACGTGCTACTGTTGATTTCACCTCATAGCTCCCATTGGTACAATTGAAATCAACGGAACCGTCAAATGGCCCTACCCAAGAAACATCTTTTTCTTGTTTCAACAAATAAAAATAACTCAACATTTCTGCCAGTACACTATAGGCTGCTTTTTCAACATTAGCATTCCCCATTAGTTCTTTCATTGTGAGCCACCAGGATATTGGATTATCCTGGATCTCTTCATATGACTCAGCATCAAGTACCTTTTCTAAAAAGCCTGCACAAATTATAGCAAAGTCATCGTATAATGTTTGGTGGTCAGAAACCAGCATTAATAGGTGCCGTTCTTCACCACCAAGTACATATTCTTTCGTATAATAGGAGATACTTGCAAACTGCTCATTTACATGTTTATCAGTTGGTATTTCAATGGCAACACCTTGCATACTATTTATTTTAACAATCCAATAATACGGCTCTTTTAATGTAATTGAATGTTTTGCAGACGTGCGAAAATACGCGAAACCATTTCTAATTTTTTGTATTGTTTCCATGTAACAAACTCTCTTCTCTCCAATTTGTTATTGCTTATAAGAAATAACTATATAACTCCGATACATATGTTTCTATCCCGCCTTCTACTAAACTTGGTTCAATCGTATTTAACCTTGCGGTGTTTAGTTTTAACACTCTACGAAATAATTGCGGCACTTTTCTACCCGCAAGTAATTTGTGCTGTCTCATAATTTCTCGTGTTAATTCTACACGATAACCCGCACTCCCTGAGCGATCAAGTAATTGACTGATTTCATCTGAAGAATTATTTCTTAGCGTTTCGAATGTCTCCTCCGCTGTTCCCTGCCAGGACAGATGTATATACCACCAAATGCTTTTCAGCCATATACGGCGAGTTCCTTTATAAAAACGTTGGTCATTTATACCAAATCGTTCATATACTAAATCAGGAAAAACTTCCAATGACAAATATCGCCACACTTCATCCTGTGCTGCCAATCTCTCATTAAAATCAAAATCCTCTTTCAATATACGGTACAATACTAATCCCATATGCAGGTCAAATCCGTAGGAATTAATTTTCTTGATCTCATCAAGTAAAAATTTTTCCTTTTCATCAATCATAATTTCACGAAGCCGATCAAAAGGCGCTCTCACTTGGCGTGGAGCGCATTTTTCCGGGTCAGCCTCAATTTGTTGAAATTTAAATTTGGCCTGGGCTTTTGTATAAACTACATTTTGCCACACTACATTTCACCCGTCTTTACTCGTGTTTCTAAATCTTTACGTATCGACATCGCCAGTTTTTCCGGTGTGTCAAAATCCCAATTTAAGGTTGATTTAAAATAATGTATAACTTGTCCAATAGAACCTTCTTCGCAATTGGTCCCGTCCTGGATATCTTTCCATTCTGAACATTCCATCAAATTATGCAAAATAAGCTGTAAGGCACCAGCTAAAAATTCTATATATAATGCTTCATCGATCTTTGTTTTTGGTTTTTGAATCGATGGGAATGCATGATGGGCCTGATTCAAGTAAATTGCAATATATTCTTTATCAAAGGGCTCTATAAGCGGGTCAGAATAATTAAAATCTACATACCACAAAGGTTTATCCGGTTCATTAACAATAACAATAGGGAAAGTGGAACCCGAGCCATCTAAAATGACAACCCATTCTATTAACTTACCTAAAATAGTTCCAGGCACTTTTGCTTGACCCCGCATACTATTGCGGCTAGCCTTTTTCAAATAAACAATAAGTGAAATATGTACTTCTCCAAATAATTTATTTTGTTGAAAATAGTAATCAATAGGGATAATTATACCCTTTGGTGTTAAACTCGTAATGGTCTCGATAGGGAATACACCGCGTTGTGAAGATTGCTTGGACATCCATTGTAATGCAATCCCTATCTCCGCATCAGCATTGACCATTTGCGTTGGTCCAAACATACTTGTTGGATTACCTAATTTTAGATTTCCTGATATCCCAAAACCTTTTTCTACAAAGTCCCAACTATCATCCTCATTACTCAACAATGTTTTAAACTCATAGTCTTCATATTGATTAAGCGGGTGATTTAAACCCCCACTATCTTTATAATAAAAGTGAAAATCTGTATCGACATTTACCAACTCTTCCATAGCCTCATCGTAAAGCCGATTCATGCTAACCTTATTAGCCAATGTTTCCACTTCCTTCTGGCTTCATCAGTATTTCCACTTGCACATGAGGATCCGTACATGTGAATACTAATTGGCCTGAACATTGGACAGGTTCTGCCTTTTTCTCAATACGTACAGCATACAGCACTTTTTTTTCACTTTTTTGAGCCGCAGATCTGCCAAATAGACCAATCGTGTTAGGAATTGAAATCCGCGTAACCTGAACCGGAAATGCTGTTCCTACACTATCTTCTGATTCCCAATCATCTGCCGAGATCCTTCCACCCTCGGAGGCAATAAATAACTCTATTGTAAAAGCAGCGACATCTTTTGCCAGCTTCAACTGAAAATCCACTTCTAAAGCCCCAGTATCTAAATATTTTTGAGATATAATAGTAAAACTATTACCCCGAACCCTGCTTCTTTCTGCAGAATTCTTTGTACTTCCAGCCTGATTACGACTGGAAGCACGACGGCCAAATCCTGTTGGTGGCAGCAGCATCTTTCCTACATTGCGTGCCAGCATATTGATACCTTGCTTTTCCTTTACTTCTTCCTTTTTTTCATATGACGCTTTAATTTTTCTTTGTACTTGGGAACGTATTTTTTCAACAATATCAAGCGGCCTGTTTTTAATAATAATGTCCGTCCAAGAGGTGTGATCTGCCATTTCACTTTTTCGTAAATACGCTTCTAAATCCACTACATCATTATCTGGTTTCAGTAATTTCGTATCGGAATTTGGCACAAAAATAGCCACTAAATACTCATTTTCTTCTGTTGCTCCAAGTCCCTTGCACCATTCGCCATCTGTTTCATAATTGACAATCATTCCCGGTCTTCTCGCATAAGCCATTAACGGAGCATTTTGCTCAATCATAGGATTTTTTTCATTTACACATGTAAAAGGACTGGGACCATTTGTTGGTGCCAACATATCCAGTTCCTTTTTAGTAAATTTTTTAAATACTACCCGACCCGCGTTATTCACTTTATTATTTTCAAAATAATTACGAATTTGAATATCATTAACAAAATATCGATTTGTTTTACTTCCAAGTACCGCAGCGTTGTACATCATTTGAAGCTCAAGGAATATTTGTAGAAAATCATCCTTTTCCAGCCTATCCCCATTTATATGTCCGTCTAAATATTTGCCATAAATGTATTTATTATTAGCTAAACGAGGGGCGTACCAACGTTGCATTGCAACACGGATATAATCAGCAACATTTGATTCCCAGGGTTTGTTATCTTCCGGATTAAATTCATGCTTAATCAGTAATTGTTGTTCATCAATAAACGGAATTATGATTTTTGTACCTACACGCTTTCCCTCAAATGGCTCTATAGATAAGGAATGTAATATTTCCCGTATTTTATTTTCATCTGTAATTGGGACGGTATCATTACTATTTGATCTCACTCGTTTGCCCCACCAGGCAATCCCACTCGGAACCTTTCCGGCAAATTTTGGAATTATAGTATCTGGCGATTTTTCGTTTTCTACTAAAGTCACTGCTAAACGATGCTCATACTGACCATCGTCCTTTAAAATATGCGAATAGTAAACCACTAGACCAATGCCTACACGGAAGTATACAGTCTTACCCAGTCCCCATGACCCTCCCGCGCCTGGTGTATCCTGTGCCATACTAATCCCATAAACCAGTTTAAAAATATTTCCGTTTGGCGAGTGTTTAAAATCCAGTGATCCCGTCAATCCTGTTGTATTAGCATCTTCAATATAAATAGCCTTTTGTGATGAGGCTCCAAATCTATCAATCAATTGTTCTGTAATTCCATCTAAATGTCCGGCAAAGTTTGGAACATGGACATCCCGAATACCAATATCCACATACACAGAATCGTGCCCCTCTACGCGTATGCCAGCATCTAAACTATTTTGTACAGCTTCGCGTACAAGTAGATCTAAAATAGGTAAATCGTTATTTTGAATAAGTTTTAACAATGAATTGCCGGATTGGGACATTTTCCCGAACTCTGCAATCTCAAGTTGCATTACTCTTTTCCTTCTTCCGTTTCAGACTCTCCCAATGGGTTTTCTATACGAATCGACAATTTTGTCGCTAAATTTTTTCCCGAATGATAACCCGGGACAAATAAACTTACGCCAATTATATCCTCTGAGGCATTTAAGTCGTAACGTTTATTAGCTTCTTTTGTATTAATGCTTTGTTCTTTTTTAACTTTGGAATCTTTGTTAATACGATATAAAAGCAGCTGAGGTGTTAAGCCAATACCGGCAACCTTACGTAATTCATTTATCACACTTTTCTTGGGCTGCTTTTGATTAATTTCTTCCAATTCATCTTCTATTCGTGCACGTTCTTCTTTCCCATCTTTTGAAAACTTATACTCCTTAGGGATCGAATTATACGTCTCACTTGACATGTCTGCATATAAATCAGGAGGATTTCGTAAAACACCAATATTAATTTTTTCGCCAGTTGCCGAACCACGACGAGTACGTGTTATAAGCCCGACACCACGACCACCTACTACCCATTGGTTAGGTACGTTTTCATCTAATTTCCCACTACCAGATAATACGACATTCCAATTAGTAAATCCCGCTTCGGATTCCTTCTTTTGGTACCAATCAAAGAAGGTTTTCATATTGGAGAAATCACTCTGTTCACTAAAGGTAAATTTAAGGAAAAATTCATCCAAAATTGTTTGGAAAGGTACCCCTTCCCAATAAATCCCTCGTTTATTTCGGGTTTCATTTGGAGTCCCAAGACGATTTAAAAATTGCTCAGTGTTTTCGATATTTTGTCTTTGAATTACGGCGTTATCATCAAAAATTATGGTTTGATTAGATGTTCCAGAAAAGTCTAAATCAATTTCCTCAGCACTTTGCATACGGTTCTTCGCAGTAATACGAACCCAGGATAGTTTTGGTGAGTTTTTTATTTTTGGTCCATATTCGTTTGCACCCATACCTTCAAGAATATAAGTTTCGATATCCTCACGTAATTCTTCTTCAAGTGTGGCTAAAAATCTAAACTTAGCCTCTGTATCTGCAGTTACCCAAATTCGTGGAAGCATTTCATAGCCTTTACGATATCCAAAAAATCGGCCCATCTGGAGTAACGTATCTGCCTGGGAAGTAGTACGAAGGAAATATGTACTCACTAACCCTTCAATTGTTAAACCACGCGATAAAGTACTTCCGCCAATAACAATAAATGCCGGGGCGGGTGCAGGGTAATTTGGTGATTTAGGGTCAGGATATGCTAAACGGACATGCTCTAATTCCTCCGTTATTCCATTATTTGCACAATTATCGATACACAGATGAAGACCGTCATGATATTCCAACTTTTTTGTATCTTCCAATACATTAATATGAGAAGGGAAATTCCGGATTAAACGTTTTAATTCATCTTCAATTTTTTCAAATGGTGGATAATCTTTCACACCATCTTTATTTGGGTATTCCTCAAAATCCATTTCAAAGTCTTCTTTCGTGAACTCTTTCTGCTCCTGTTCATAAAGAACACGACAAGCTTTAATAATTTTCACCTTCGGCGTACTACGGAAATAATCATTGATCAATTCCGCAAAAATTTTATGATGTTTTTGCTTTTGGCTGGTATGTACAAGCATACTTATCGGCTTTTTATATTTGCGATAGCGCATAATCGAAGTCGCTATTAGAAACCAATGAAGTGCATCTTCGAATGATTGAGGTAGATATAAATCCTCTTCCTTATGAATACTATGTACTAAATCATAGTCATCTTCCGTAATTTCCCGTACAATTGGCAGACCCCGATAATATTCATTGGTTTCCAAACCAAAAATTTGTTTCGCACCAAAATATTCTTTTGCAGGATTTAAAACTGCGACAAAATCGTGCGGATATAAAGATTCTTCCGAAGCTTCATTTAAAAAATTTGCATAAGGTGTCGCTGTGTAGCTGACGTAGTTCATACTCAACGGTCTCGCACCATCATTTGCCTGGATATTCACCAGCTCCACGATGGCTTTATTCAGCGCTGTACGTTCTGCCAAAGAATTTATATCATTTGTATTTATTCCACCCTGATCAGATTCATCATCTATAATTAAAACACGCATTTGAGAAAGCTTTTTTCCATCTTCTTTTAACCAAAGAATTAAATCATTTAAACGGGTTTTATTTTTCAAGCATACATTTAAGTAACGCTCACGCGACCCTTTATTTAATAAAAGACTGCTTACTTTATGTGAAGAACCTGCTTTTAATGAAAGCTTACTTAAACGTTCCCAAGATAGATTACCTGACGTTTTTAAATCGCTCATCAGCCGATCTTCTGTTTGTTTACGCAAATTTTCGATTGTTCCGGATAATACAATGAATAAATTAAACTCCCAATCTGCAGCCATTGCCATTAACGCAGCCATACTTGCTGTTTTACCTGATTGTACATGACCGATAGTTAAACCTTTAACGGGTTTATCAGTCTCTACACGGAGTTTTTTTAAAATACTAATTGTTGTATTTTCAGTATCTTTTACCGATTCTTCAGTCCATCCTTGACGGATTAACTTGTTTTTATATAGTTGCCAGCTGCTGGCTTCGCCACCTGGGATGGTTAAATTATTATCTTGACGCCGACTTAGGATACGATTAGTGGCAATTTTATCTTCAATCATTTGTTCACGCTCAGCTGCTTCGCGTAAAAATTTTACAATCCCTAACCAGATTGTTGCATTCAAATCTTCGGGAATCATATCATCTTCTTGTAATTGTTCGAGTTTATTCTGCAGCCCTTCTTCATCCTGCTTGCCGTAATATTTAATAAAGTCCCAGTCGCGTCCTCTTTTCCGCAACTTTTCAACCGCCATTCTATGCTCATCATATTTTGGGGAAGAATAATCATTTATATAGGTTATAGTACTCATCTCTTTCTCATGCCTTTCTCTGTTGTACTATATTAGTTATCAGTACATAAATACTAGTACAATCGAAGTCTCAATAAATTGTAAATTTGATAAAAAGATAACCCAGAAATATACTTCTTAACACCTGCAAGCTACTATTAATTTTCTTTAAAAACTTTGAATTTTAAGACTCTCCTACTAAGTTTATATATTATAACGCTTATTAAATAATCTTACTATAATTGTAATAAAAGGTCGACAGTAGATAAAAAGATCTTAATAGGGAAAATAATCTATGTGGTTAACATTAAATATAAATTGTTTTTATAAGAATTTTCAGGTAAAAGTACTAAAGGAGGTGTCATTAATGACTGATGTAATGACAAAAGAACAGCGCAGAAAAAATATGCAGGCAATAAAGTCAATATCTAAATTAGAAAAAATTGTTTCAAAAGAGCTGTGGAAAAAGGGCTTAAGATTTAGAACAAATACCAAAAACCTTTTTGGAAAACCAGACTTATCGATTAAAAAATACAAAATTGTTATATTTGTTGACTCTTGCTTTTGGCATCGCTGTCCCATACATGGGAATATGCCAAAAAACAATGCGGATTTTTGGTATAGGAAGTTAACAAGAAATGTTGACAGAGATAAAGAAGTAAATGATTACTATACTAAAAAGATTGAGTTTCATCCTCAAACCCATGTTTAATTCCTAATGAATTTTTCTTTGAGACTCCAGCAAGACTGAAAGGATGGCATGGAAATCCGGCTAATAAAATATCATGATCAGGTATTTCTGTTTCCTTTATCTTAGTTATATCTCCAAATGGGACTTCTTTAAAATTTTTTTCATAAACCTTTTGTGCATTTTTATCCCATTCAGAGGAAAAAACGCATTTTTCCGCCTAAGCTTTCAAAGGGAAGTCTTAAGCCGCCTATGCCTGCAAACAAAAAATTTAAAATTAAACATAAAATTCCTCCCCCTTCTATCTCGTGCATTATCTTCATTATATCATTTTACCTCAAAAAACGAACGTACATTCTTTTTTTATTTTAGATTAAAAATCAAAATTATTGCAACTAAAAAAGTTTCCTTTTCTTCACGATTTAAGTCCAAAGTTTTACTCAATAATACAAAAACAGCAAAAGACAATGGTACATTACTCATTGCCTCTTTTCTCTTAAAACAAGTGAATATTTAGTGAAAAGCAGATCAGCAATGTTATTAGAATTTCAGTTGAAAAAATATCCAAATGGTTTTATAAAAACAAGTAAATTTGGGATTTATACTACTAATGCTATTTCTATATATATTTTAGAAGTAGATCTTAATTTTTATCAAAATTTATTCAAAAAAGATTTTGCTATTATTAACGAAAATTCAAGTTATGATTTTTCCGATTTAGAATAACCGTGATATAGATATCTTGGTTACGATTTAGAGAAAGGTGGCAAATGGTGATATAACCCCAACTGAGCAATTTATAGTTTTCTTTATAAAATTCAAGCTCCATAAATGGGTTCCCTCCCAACTTATGAAGATGAGAGTCTACTCTTTTTGGTTAGTCACAGTTATCCACTATTAGGTCAGTAAAATGCAAAATAATAATTTTACAAAAAAATTTTTTAATACTGTTCTTGTCTCGAGTTGATTACCTCTATCAATTATATGCAATGAAAAAAGCTATCCCTAGCTAAGTATATCTCCATATATTTGTAAATATTCTTCTTCATTTAATTAAGATTTGATCTCTACTAACTTCTACTAATAGTTACAGTTACATGTATTATAACCCCAGATAGCATAACATTTTTCATATGCAAATCAATTTTTATTTG
This sequence comes from Peribacillus kribbensis DSM 17871, assembly GCF_000430765.1. Taxonomy (GTDB): domain Bacteria; phylum Bacillota; class Bacilli; order Bacillales; family DSM-1321; genus Paraperibacillus; species Paraperibacillus kribbensis. The sequence continues at coordinate 98,875 of NZ_AUMQ01000016.1, forward strand.
TAACCAAACTAACTATAATATCAAAAATTTAATTGAACATATCATTATGATTAAGTAGTGCTAATACATATTCATCTTTTCACCTGTATTCACCCTAATACTTTTCTATACTTGTAACCGTCATGTAGAAAACAACAGTTTTTAGTAAATAAAATTCATCAGTTTTCATCAATTAAGATTCAACGCTCTGGTTATCAAATAATGCTTTTCTGTATTTCATTCTGATACTGTCCTGTTCTTCGCTGAAGGTCAAAATTTCACTCCGATGAAGGAGACGATCCAGTATGGCTGTCGTAAGTGTCGTATCCCCAAGGAACTTTCCCCATTCTCAAGGACCTTTATTAGAGGTAAGGATAAATGCAGCTTTGTCATACATCTCATAAATAAATTGAAAGAATAGATGGGCATCCTGTGGTTCATAAGCCATATACATGACATCATAAATGATAATCAAATCAGATTTAATTATACGGTTATACCTTGTTTTAGATTTGCTAATATACTCTCTTGATTTCAATACACAAATTAAACGATCCATTGATATAAAAGAAACCTGGTATCCACGCTCAATATCGTGGATACCTAAAGCAGTTGATAGATGGGTCTTGCCAACACCTTTTGGCCCCATCATAATTAAGGTATAATACTCATCAATCCAGATAATTGTTTTAAAATATTCAGCTGTTTTTCTCCAATCGCTGTCTGTTCCTTAAGTCGAAAGTTTCCAAATGTTAAAGCTTCCGGAAACTCAGCCCACTTCATTAATCTTTCACTGTTTTTTCTTTCCCTACAACGCATTTCATGACTAAGAAACTCTTGGATAAATTCAAGATAGGTCCATCCCTTTGCCTCATCTTCGCTTAGAAGAGAACGTAATTCCTTGGCTGTCTCAGTCAGTCGTAAGGTTCTGCATTTATCCTGAAGTGATTCGTAAGGTTGGCTCATTGATTTGCTCCTCCTTGAAGGACAATAAAATAAATATCTTCCCTTCGTTCGGGGGCAACTAGAGTCTTATATTTCTCATTCGGGATTCCAGTTACTTTATGTTTCTTTCGGCTATGGATTTCTAAAGTAATGGCAATATCCCTAAGATCATTTGCACTAGTCAACCGCAAACGTCTCATTTCGCTAAGTGCCTCATCAATGAAATATGGATGTTTCAAAATGACAGATTGTACAACTTTAAGCTGATCTACCATATGGCGTGGATATTGATTAGAGAGAATTTCAATTAGCCAATTTGCAGCTTGTTTGTCGGTTAACATTTCTTTGATTTGCTGTATTATAGATCCCGTTTAGGCTGTTCACGTTCCCGATGGGAAGGGCCTGATATAACTGCACCACTTCCTTGGGCAATTTTATGTTTTGCTAATGGTTGCCCATTTTTCTGCAGTCGTATGTATAGATACTCAGTATCTGTTTCGACATAAGCTATATTGGGAGCTCCTTTTCGGTAAGTACCGCGCGGTACGCTGTACCTGTTCCCATGAAACCGTATGACATTGTCATTGTTTATAGTTCTGTTATACTGGTACCTAAGATATCTTCAAAAATGTAAATACCGGAGACCGGTTGTAGGTGTGGCTTTTCCAGGGCGAACACCTCGACAGGTCTCTTTTTCGTATTATGATGTACCTTGTAATTCCCGGTCCTCTTTAACCAATTTATACTAGATTCCTGCCAATCTCGTAGATTATCAAAAGTGCGGTTCTTCGCAAAATTTTTCTTTACGTATTTCACTACCTGCTCTATTTTTCCTTTGGACTCTGGATCAGATTTTCTGCATAGGTATACCTTAAACTTTCTTGACTGTTGATATTTAGTGAATTCCACCGTCATGATAAGATCTCCAGCGTTTTCACTAACAGCCAGTAATCGATCTTGGTCGTAGACGATTTCTATAGACATGCCCCCATAAAAACGGAAAGCATTTTCATGCATTCTAATAAGATCTGATGCTCGAAACGGTCGGTCTAGCCATTCTACATATTTATATCGAGAATGTGCTAAAATGAATCCAATAAAGTAGAGCCGTTTAAATGTTCCATTCGTTGCAGGGACCTTCACCTCGCCAAATCTACTTGTAACTGTTGACCCATTGGAAGGTCCGGTACTGTACTATAACTTCTCTCAGATACCATTTTAGGGATATGATAAGCTTCACGTAATTCATTGACATAATTCGTCACAGTTCCTTCTGAGACTGCACTAACGTCTAATTTCTCCCCCAACCAGTCCAATACTTGAGCTCCTGATAAGTCTGGGTGTTCCTTTAACCATCCAATGATTCCACTCCTGTTCATTCCTCACTTTCCATAGACTGCTTTAAGTATATAGAAAGGGGAATCAATTAAGATAAACTGTTGATTCTTATTTGTTGAAATCTGTTTATCTTTATTTGTGGAAAACTGTTGTTTCTAGTTTATCGTTTACAAAAGTCCTCCTGGGGAATTTTAAACCGGCGATTTTGAGGAAGTTATAACCGGCCTTGACAATAAGCATCAAATCAAGCCTAAACCTAAGTAACTTAAACCCAAAGAGAAGTAGATTATATTTACAGGAGTAATCGAGGAATAAAAAAAACCCATTAATCAATGGGTTAAGGTTACTAACTGATTACTGTCTATTGACCAATTAGTAGCAATTGTTGTATAAACTCTTTTAGTAGGATTAAGATTTCTGAATGGATTTTTTAATATAGTTACTTTAGGGTTTTTTCCTATATCACTTATTAATATCAAAACATATTTTTCACCCAATTCTTTAGCTGTGTTCCATTCCTTATCTGTAAAATTTACCCCACCTTTACTATCTAATAAACCCTTAATTTCAAAGAGATATTTAGGTTCATCTGTCATTTTAAAATCATATCCACAACCGTCGTCTCTTCTATCCACTAGTTCACCAGAAAGCCCTTCAATTATTCCATTATTAAAAAACTCAACAAATAATTCTTCTGCCTTTTTTCCTGTTATACCTCTTGTGGTATATTCCCTATTTCCTTTTACCTCATCTTCTTCATCATTACCGATTAATTCTACATATGTTTGTAATTCAACCGTAGGTTCTTCATTTTCATTAGATCTCAATATATCTTTAACAATCTCAGTAAATGCAACCTCACTAAGATTTTCATATTTCTCTACAACCTGTAAACGGCTAGGTCTAAGTTCACGTTGATACCAGCCTAGCCTTTCATTTGGGTTTAGGGGATCAAACTCATCTCTCATATTTTTAATTGTATTTGGTTTAACATTTAATATCCTACCTATGTCTTCAAATGCATGCCTAAATTTTTTATAGCCTAAGTTTTCTATAGCCTTCCAATCAAACTTAGAAAGATAATAAGCCACAATTAATGCTAACTTATGATTATATTCCATTTAATTGCCCCACTTTTAATTAATTAACTTTATAGTAAGTAGATATTCCATTTAAGCTACCATATTAAAACAAAGACGATTTAAAATAGAACGTCTTTGTAAATATCAATGTTTTAATAGGTTTTTTTATACTGCATACTTGTCTATAAGATAACCGAGAAAATCGCCCACACTCATCAGTCCATCCCTATACTCTGGTGGATAATAATCATGGTATGGTTTCGGAACTACTAAAACAACCTTTTCTTCCTTCATTTCCTCCATTTGATTCTTAGAAATACCTTGTTGTAATGTTATTAGATGTTTAACAGGAATCCTATTCGCCTCATTCAAAATCTGCCTCCAGCGGTCTTTACACGTTGTTTTTGCCCCTAAAAAAGTCAAATTTTTCTCGTCGTATAAAAGATATGCATACGCTTCATTCGAAGGTAGGATGAAGTCCGGTTTCTTTTTTCCTTCTGTTTTCCCAGGATGAATAATAGGAACTTCTGCTTGATACAATAAAAAATCCGCATGATGTTCCAGTGAGTGTCCAGCACGACTTTTTCTTCTATTAAGTGCACTGTTGGAGAAATCCAATAATAAATCTAAATTACAAAATGGTTCTGTTAAATAGGGCTTATAAACACTTTTTTCAATCGCCCTGAAAAGTTGATATTCTATATCAATCCATCTTAATAAAACTGAATCGACAAGGTGTGGCCGGTTAAAGCAATTAAAATAAATTTGCCTTGCCTTTTCTGACATTTCCATAGTTGAAGGAAATTCTTCAACAAATGAAGATGCATAGGTATTTATTAATGAATTAATTTTCAATTCTATTTGTGTTTCTTTATCATCAGTATCCAGTCCATAGACTGCATTATTTTTTAATAGTGATATTGAAAAAGATTGAAGAAATGTTTCTATCTCTTCTTCTCCATCCAGTAAGAAGCAATAAAAATCATCGATACTAGCTTGAATAAAAATAATAAGATTACCTACTTGGTCATATTTATTAAAAGGTGAATTTGTCCAAAACCTAGTTAACCGGTATTCCCTTCTAGTCTTACTCCCGTACCATATAGCACGACTTTCAAACGAAGGATGTCCATCAATATGGACTTTTATAAAGTGGTCTTTGTTTTCACCTCTTTGTCCTTTTTCATCAAAAAAAATTTGTGAAGCATTTATGGATATGTATAAGCCTTCTTGATGTGCTTTTGTAAGTCCAACATCATTTGCAGAAATAAATTTACAATAGAAACGACCAAATTTATTAGCCATTTCTATTGCCTTAGTTAATTTATCACTTGGATGCATACTCCAAACCTCTTTCTTCAGTTACTTGTGACGTTTCAATGTCCTCATTTTATATAAGTTCATTGTTCGATTGCTTGAATCATTTCATATGCAATAGGTTCCACCACTGGAACTTCAACATTGTTTCCGAACTGTTTGTATTCGCAAAATTAATAGCTACTTTGACACTATCCTTACAAGAAAAATGATTTAATAAAATCAAAAATCTATTCATTTTAAAACATATACAAGATGGATAAAAAAATAATTGGGGATAGCTAGTCCCTCACTTTTAAGTTTAGTTTCATTTTTTACATATAATATTTCATCAAACTTCATTGTGTGTAATGGAGATATAATAGTTCCGTATCTCAGTATACTAATATTAGCTATCCTATGTTCATATAAAGGAAACTCCTCAATTTGATTTAAAATCCCTCTTCCCAAAACAGTAGCATTACTCACTGTTCTAAATGTATCTAAATCGATTCCTATAAAAACCGCAGATTCACGTCTAAGCCTAGGATATAATTGATTTAATGTGAAATTTAAAAAGTAAGGGACAAACATGCCAATAAACCTTTTATTTCTTAAGCTAGGTAATGTTGACCTCCACACACCAACTGGTATCTCAATCTCCCTTGGCAGTGTATAATTAAACCTCAAAGCATCCCCTAACTCAAACATCCCAAGAATTTCAAGAGAATTAGTATAATGCCCTGCTATAATCATTTGTCCTATTTCCTCAGGCCAATTATCTAACTCTTAAAATCTTCCATCCCAGGTGTATAAGGGTCTTCGGCTAGTAAATTGGGTTTTACTGTCTTATATTCGTCCTTCGTTAGTAACCTAGTAGCTACATATATCCCTTAATAGAATGAGCTACTCCACTACTATCACTAATAGTTACCCTGCTAAATTGGTTCCTCCAGTTTGCAAATTCTTTATTCCTAAAACTAATTGAGCCCTTTCTCCCTTTTGCTTCTGCTATATATATTTTTCTTGCAGATTTAGCACATAGATAATCTGGTGTATCTCCATTAACTGTTCTTTCAATCTTATATCCTCCTTCAGCTAAAATTGATTTATCAAGAACTTCATCCATATGTACGAAATATTTGATTCCTAAATGTTCGTGTAGAAACCACCTGCAAAAAGCTTTCCCCCATCTATTGCTTTCTCATATTCTTACCTCTTTATGTGAACCTAATCCTCTTTTTTCAAATCTAAAATAATCATCACTATTAATAAAGGACTTATAATGTTCAAACAAATGTTGAGAACGTGAAAAAGCAGGAGAACCGCCATATGCATCCATATATAGGAAATGACAAATGTTCCGAACATCTATTGTTATGTAATCTACAGGTATACTAGGATGACCTGTCTTTTGAAGAGTAGTTGGAATATTGGTAAACTTGTTCATGCCAAAAGATAGTTTTTTCTTCATTTTTCTACCTCGACCAACGTTAATTATATTACAGAATCATTATAAAGAATCTCTTGAGTTTATTCATAATGATTTTTGATATAAAATTTATTCTCCCTATGCCATTTCATATACTACTGCTGGCATTTGTTCATTCTAATATTCATAGTTTCATTGATATTAAGAATACTAGAATGCTTATACAGACCTATCGGAAATAAAAATTACCCCATCACTATCCTTTCAAACACACTTCCATCTTCAAAGATATAAAAGCTAAAATTAGTAGTATTATCTTGAAAACAACATTGCTCATTATTTTGAAATATACTTTCTTACAGGAGAGAATTTATTGTGTTGTTTATAAATATGCTCAGCCTAACTGTTAATATTTCCTTGTAGTCTTGATATCAGAAATGGACAACAATCTTTTGGAGTGTGAAAATATCCCACCATACAATATGTAATTCCTACAAAAGGTATGCCGAAACATATAAGATGTAGTCTTTCTATCCCATTTTATCATTTTTTCGGTTAAGCCTACGTCGAAACGCATCTGCTGTAAAAGGCTCACCATAGGCATTGAAAAATACATATTCACAATCACCAAAGTAATTAGAGATTTCCATGTGTAGTTCTTGCAATAGCTTTCCTACCTCCCTAGTAATAGACACATCTCTGCCTTTTCTATTTTTTGCTGTTTCAGAAGGGATATGAATGGTTAACAGTTTTAAATCGATGTGGGATACCTGCAAATTGACAGCTTTATTAATCCTCATACCAGTATCCAGTAGCAGAAGAATCAATACTTTATCCCTCCATTGGGCGTATTCTCTCGTGTCAAACTGGCTAAGCAGCTTATTCAAGACTTCATCATTCAACCCTTGTACTTCCTTTTGTTCATCATCCCTAACAAGTTTGATGTTGCTGACTGGATTAGTCTGAATAATCCCTTCCTTAAACCCAAAGTTACACATGGTTTTTAGTGTTCTTAGTCGAATGTTACTTGTATTTACAGAAAGTCCTGCAGATTCCTTTTCCCTGTTCGCAATTCCTTCGTAAGCTTTTTTTGTTTGTTTCAAGTAAATGATGTATTCACATATTATTTTTGCTGATAAGCCATTAATTAAGTTCACCTTATACTGATACTCCTCTAAAAACATCTTAAGATATCTTTTATAATGCCGATATTCCTCAATTGTTCGTGAACGGACTCCTTCTGCTTCTTTAGATAAAATGAATGTTTCTAAAGCTTCATCTATAGTGTACTCTTCAACATCCACAAAACTTGTACTCTTAGTTGCTGCTTGTCCTCTTCCGCCTATATATGCTCTTGCCATTTTACCTAAACCTCCAAATAGAATGGAGGACACACAAAGGATGCCTTCTGTCCCACAAAACGTCAACCCAAAACTACACAAAAAAGGTTGATATATGTTGGACAACCAAAACCCATTTAAGTTTTGGAAACCCTTATATATCAACCTTTTTCACAATTCAGCGTTCCAAAAGAGATTCGAATTCTCGACCTACAGCTTAGGAGGTTGTTTCTCTTGCCAGCTGAGTTACTGGGAGCTATTATATGAACATGGCTACAAATCTCATACAAAAGTGATTATCCCCCTACTATTTTTCAGAACTTCATGAGAAAAAAGAATAATCTTCAATTTAATAAGTATTTATTATACAAGATAGAATATTTAAAAAACTCACATATTGTAAGTTGATAAACGTTGGTATTATTAACATGAACGTTATACCACCATATTCACTAAAGAATATTAGAGGTTGATGTATCAGCTTTGTTAAACTAATTTTATATTAAGGAGAGAATATCACTCTTGTTAAATATTATTAACCCTGCGCAATGTATATAAAAACCTAAGAAAAAGACATTATATAATTAGTAATGATCCATATCAAAATAATTATAACAAGCATTTTCATTAAGAATAGCAAAATCATTCTTCACTATTTGAGGCTGTAATAATAAATCTACTTCAAGGATGAATGCTGATAAAGCATTGTTTGTAGAAAAACTAAATTTATTAGTAGCGATGATCCCTTTTGGATATTTACTTAATTGCGATAGAAGTAAAGCTCCCGATCTACTCTTAAACCAAAAATTTTCAGTACGATTATCAATAAATGTAACATAAACAATGAAATAACGCATACTCTATCCCCCTAATTATATATTCGACTTTAATATTATATTTCCTTTATACTAATAAAAGAAAAAATCAATTAGTAAGGAGCCACGACAGTAGTAGCCAATTATCCAAAATGAACAAGAAGAGATCTTATGCGAATTGAGATCCCCTGAAATGTCCCAACATGTGGGAGTTTCCAGGAGGAAAAGTCGAACCAAATGAAGATATCAACTCGGCTCTCGTAAGAGAAACACATAATATACCTAGGGTTCTTCAACGAAAATACACATGATAAGACACCTTTATCATTAATCTCATATCAATTAAGTGAAAAGTTGCCAGCGGAGAACCACAACCAAGTAGCATTCAAAACTAATCTGGCTCAAAAAAAAAAATCTTAGCTCCCTTTAATGGGCACCTGCTGATTTTCCAGCGGTAGAACAGTTAATGAATGGAAAATAGTCTTCTCATATGAGAAGACCATACTTTTTTCGTGTATTCTGTATATAAGTTGGTTGGAATTTCATTCTACAGCTTATACTTTACTGTTATTGGTTTTGCTCCGGAAAATTCCACGCTATCCCCTTTTCCTATATAAATATACGGCTCTACCTTACCTTCGATTTCCTTGTACTTTCTAACAAACAAGTGAAGATTAATGCACCTTTGTTTTAAAAATAATGTTTTTTCCTCTATCGGTTTGCTGGGAGACAGTGTTTGGTGTTTGCCACTCCTTTATATCTTCTTCCTTGTGTAGATCAATATAGAGGAAATATTCATTCCCATTTGTAATGAGCCCAGATCCTCGAAAGGTGTTATGTAGCTTTCGGTAATTTGATAAAAGAGCTGCATCTACCATTCGGTAATGCTCATACAATTTAATTTGAAATGTGATACTCCATAGTAGACATTTTTAAAATCTAACTGAACACTATCATAGTAGTTCTGGTTTAAGTATTCCATTGCGTGCAGTACACTTTCTCTCCATCATCAAGGACTTTCTGAATTTCATTGATTACTTTGTCCAGTGATATTTCTTCATGCTGAAGAAGATATTTTATCAACACGAACTCATAAATTCTCTTTAAAGGCACCTTACTAGAAAGTTCTTTAGGGTACCTTCAAAGTGAGGATTCCCCAATAATTCTATGTTTTTTCACGGTCAATGAATTTAATTGGATCAGGTCCCGGTAGGGATCTAACTTTTTACTTCTGGAACCCAAAGATTCAACCCTATCCACTGCCTCTTCAAATGACATATTCAAATATTTTTACACAGTGTTTCTTGATATACCAACGTCTTTGAGATAGCAGCTACCTTAAATCCTTGTTTCTTTAATTGTTGAACATGAATATACAATTGCAATTTTCCCACCTTTCAAATCCTCCAGCTAAACTATGTTGAAAAACTATCATAGCTCAACTAGCCTTAATTTGGTGAGAAAATGTTCATTTTTATCTAGCATAAATTGTTCAATTTAGTCTAGCAGTTACATTCCTTTACGGTGTGTTGGATATTCCTCCACACCAATTAGATTTAATATTCCATCACATACACAAATCATAAGTACAACTCTGATTAGTCATTCTTAATCCTTACCTGTTTGCAAATAATCGGAAGAGGTAAATATATTATAGAGGTGGTACGATGACTGATGTAATGACCAAAGATCAACGAAGGAAAAACATGCAAGCCATCAAGTCAATTAGTAAATTAGAAGGTATAGTATCAAGGGAATTATGGAAAAGAGGCTTAAGATACAGGAGAAATACAAAGTTGTTTGGTAAACCTGATATATCAATTACTAAATACAAAGTAGTTATTTTTATTGACTCTTGCTTTTGGCACTGCTGCCCTATACACGGGAATACGCCAAAGAATAATTCGGAGTTCTGGAAAAATAAATTGGGAAGAAATGTGGAGCGGGATAAAGAGGTAAATCTATATTATCTAGAAAAAGACTGGCACCTTAAACGAGTATGGGAACACGAGATTAAGCAGGATCTAGATGAGGTGGTCAATGATATCATTCAATTTATTAGCGAGGCTAAAAAAAGTAGTAGTGGGAAGCCCACTACTACTTAACTGCTTTTATAATTTTCCTGTTTCATTTCTAAAGGCTTAAATGTGTAGACAACGTATGATATTTCCACCTTTTTTGTATCCGTCTTCAAACTTTTTCAAATCTTTCAGGTTACTTTACCGTTTAATTTGTGATTTTGTAAGGTTATTTCTATTAATTCTTCTTCATTATTTACTTTCAAGTATATAACATAATCTACTAATACTCTATTTAGAAAATAAAAAGAAGACCCTTTACAGGTCTCCTTATACTGAGTATTTTTCTTTTGTATACTTTATAAACTTTTCCACTGTCCATAGACGATCCTGATATGCCTCTGGATACATCTTATGATATGCCTCTGGTACAACGAGTGTCACTTTTTCTTCTTGCATTTCGTCAAGTTGGTTCATTGTAATACCTTGCTGCAATGTTAATAAATGTTTTTGTGGAATCCTGTTTGCCTCATTTAATATCTGACGCCATCTGTCCTTACAAGTTGTCTTGGCGCCCAGCATAATAAGTTTGTCAGAGTCATACAACAAGTTGGCATAATGCTCATTACTTGGCAAAAGAAAGTCTGGTTTCTTGGTGCCTTCAGTCTTTCCAGGATGACTGAAAGGAATATTAAAAAAACAAAGAAGAAAATCAATATGGTGTTCAAGTGATTTTCCTGCCCTACTCTTTCTTCTATTTAAAGCACTAGAGGCAAACTTCAAAAGAGGATCTAATTCGCAAAATGGTTCAATTAAGTATGGCTTATATATATTTCGTTCTATTTCTTTAAATAACTCATATTCAACATCTATCCACTTTAATAATGTATTATCTGGATTACCTATTCCTTTAGCAAACTTCATTACAATATCCCTTGAATGCTCTGCTAAAACAGTAGTTTCTGGGAAACTGTCAGGATATAGACTGCCATATTTTTTTATCCAATCTTCTATTCTTTTTTGTACAAGAGTAGTCTTTTGGTTTTCTACTCCATAAACTGCATTGTTGCTGACAAGTGATAGGGAGAATGTCTCTATAAAGTTCTCAATCTCTTCTTCAGTATCAAATATATAAGCCTTAAAATTCTCAAAATCTACTGGGATAAATACAATAAGATTTCCCACCTGCTGATTTTTATCCCACGGGGAATTTGTCCAAAAGCGAGTTATCCTATATTCATTCCTTGTTCTAACACCATAGTATATAATTCTACTTTCGAAAGGGTAATAACCGTCTATATGTATTTTGACAAAGTTATCTTTATTTTCCCCTTTTACTCCTTCTGTTTCAAAAAATACACTCCAAGCATTCTTAGCAATGTGCAATCCCTCTTGGTGTGCGTTAGTCAATCCGACATCATTGGCTGTGACGAATTTACAATAAAAGCGGCCATATTGCTTGGCCGCTTCAATCGCACTCGTCAGTTTATCTGACTCATTTTGTTGCATACTCCAACCGACCCTCTTCCGTTTCCACTTGTAGTATCTTGTCGTTTTCAATTGCCTGTATCATCTTTTCAGCAATTCTTTCTACGACAGGAACTGCAACACTATTGCCAAACTGTTTATAAGCAGCAGTGTTACTAACTACAATTTTAAACTTTTCTGGAAATCCCTGCAAGCGGGCGCATTCTCTTGGAGTCAATCTTCGAGGGTTTTTTCCTTCCTGTGGAATCAAAACTTCTGAACCATCTTTATAGTATCGAGCTGATAGGGTACGACTATAAGAGTTCAAATCTACCAAACCGTAACCAAATCCATTGCCCTTTTTGCTATGCTTTTCTTTATAAGCCTGTAAGTACTCCCACAACTTGTCTGACAATGTGAATTTATCATCCACATTCTCTTCTAAAATAGTACGGATAGCGGGACCTTCTTTTGGTATTTCAGGAAATTCAAACTTGAGCGGCTTTTTAAAGCCCACTATGTAGATCCTTTCCCTGTTCTGTGGTACTAAACCCTTTGCGTTCAGGACTTCCGAATAAACGGTATACCCCAATTCTTCTTCTAGTACTTTCTTTATTACTCTAAATGTATTTCCTTTATCATGAGATTTCAGGTTCTTTACATTCTCCAACAGAAAAGCCTGTGGCTTTTTTTCCTTTATAATACGGGCAATATCAAAAAATAAAGTCCCTTGTGTATCATCAAGGAAACCGTGTTGACGACCTAAACTGTTCTTCTTACTTACTCCAGCAATACTGAACGGCTGACAAGGAAAACCCGCGAGAAGTAAGTCGTGGTCAGGAACTTCCTTTTCATCTACCAAGCGAATATCACCAACTGGTTTTTCACCAAAGTTAGCCTCATAAGTTTCCTGCGCTTTTACATCCCACTCACAAGAAAAGACACACTCTCCATATGGTTGGAAGGCTGTCCTTATGCCTCCAATGCCTGCAAATAGATCAATAAATCTGTATAGCATAGATTTCCACCTCCGAACACTTGTCCTATTTTTAATTATATCAAAGTTTATTGTAGTTTGGTCGTTTTTTGTGCTAGAATATTAAAGTTACTTTTATACAATACCTCTAACAGGGGAGGTTAAACAAGTGGCAAATGCAGTAATTTACTATAAATTGGACGACAACGAAAGTACCAAACAGGCAGTTCCCCGTGTCAATGCTCTGATAGAACAGTTGCAGACACCTCATGTCATCAGAGGTGTATATATTGATTTACCTGGCAGTAGCAATGAATTAATGGAACTGTTGAATTCCTCACTAACTGAAATTGACATTATATATGTAAATAAAGAAATTGAAGACGAATTTGATATTACTTTGATAAGTGAGTTATCTAGAAGAGATCACTTTGAAGTAATACTGCTTGATTAGAATGGCCTTCTGCTATGTCTTTTTCTGATATTTACCTATCTTCCTCTAAAATTATTATTATGATGTATCACCATTTCTATATCAAGAGCCATACGCAATTTCTAAAGCTTACTCGTAATTGTGTATGGCAGTATATGTTTTGAAACAAACCTTTATGGAAGTGTATGAGATAAATAATCGTTTCTTTGAACACTATAATGTGGTTTCATTTAAGCTTAGAGGATTTTCATGTCATATCACATATAAAAGGGATGACTTATCCATCATCCCATCTTCCTATTTAGAAAAACTTTCCATTCTTGCTTTTTCAAGTAGCTGCAAAATCTTTGCCGCTTGTTTATCCGATGGTACTTTTCCATCGTCAATTCCCATAGCTAGTTTTAAGAAGCTGACATCCTGTATATTCCAAATTTTTTCTTGAACGCCCCAATTGTATACTTCCTTCCAAAAAGCAGAACCATATTCGTAAACTTGAAGTAAAGCATTTATCTCATTAGCTTTTTTTTGCTCCTTAATAGCACTGTATTCTTGTGTCATTACATATTTTTTATTAACCAACTGAACAATAAATTCTTTTTCATATTCAAAATCTATTTCTTTTGCCATCGTCCAGGATATCTCACGTTTTGCCCATTCCGTAACATTTTCAACTGTACGATCCTCACGAACCAAGTGTTGATACATTATATATGACACTTTTTGAATTTGTTTTATCCATCCATTAGATAAATCTTGATCTTTCCAAATTTGCTGGAAATCAATTGTTGATTCAGGGAAGTCTTTTTCAACTTTGTGAATGATTACTGAGAGTGTATAAGCAATAATGTTTGCTTTATAGCTATCATACCACTCTTGATTCCGCACAATATTATCTGCTTTTTTGAACAGAATAGCTAATGCAATTACTTTACGATAGAATTCATCGTTTACAAATTCAGAATTCTTATCCCACTGTTTAATCATCCATTCACTAAACTTGTTAAAACTCTTTTGAGATCCAGCACTTGCTATATGAGGTGTTTGAAGATATATGTTATAGTATTTTGCTAGATCAACCTTTTTAAACATTTGACTTTTTGGATATCGCGATTCAAAATTCCTTTTAAAGGAAGCTGTTGATTTATATACTTCTTGTCTGTATTGTCCATTAGCACGTTCATAATACCAGAACTTCCCGAATTGAGCTCCCCCAACCGCTGGCGCATGGATCCTTCTTGAAAGCTCTTCAACTTTTCTATGGAATGGATGGTTAGATGCTAGGTCAGCGTCACTTACTTTATTCTGGCTGTTTGCAAACCTTGAAATATTTGGTATCAATTCTTCTGATGATTTTTGGGAGACAACCGAGACTTTCATTGGAACGAAAATCCTCTTTATTTGATTACGAGAATTCAGTTTTATATCATTTTCCCATGCATTTGCAAGAGAAGCTGTTGTTTGTCCACCATTTACAATCTGTAATGATTTAAAACCTGTAATTACTTTCCCATCTGGTCCTTCCGAAATTTCAATTTTTTCTGCGGTTGCAGCAATACCATTATTAAATGCAAAGAACATTTGGGGATTATTTAAAATTGTATTCCTAATACCTTTATTAACTTTTCCTTTGGATTGTAAGAATGAACGAACATTTCCTTCAAGCAACCTTGACTGATACTTATTATACATTCTAGCCAATAGTTCTCCAGGAATATTACACAGATATGCTTGGTAATCATCAGTTTTAGACGCTGGAAGTACCGGAATCCCCTCCGCTTGAAAATCCTCCCAAAGATCAATTATTAATGGTTCTTTACCATTTGCTGACTCATCAATTAATTTCATTCGGGAAATATCAAAAATTGAGTAATTTACCCGGACGCTATTTTCAAGTGTGCTGTCAATAATGTTAATTGTATTTGATTTCAAATAATCTGTTAATATGATAATTTCAAGAACATCAATCTCAATTTTCTTGTTCAAGATATCATAAGCCAAACCATAACCTTCTGAGCTTTCTTCTGCTTTTGAAATAATTTTTTCTACATCAAAATAAAAATATTTGGCGCGATTAAATAATGAATCGGCATCAGTCATTGTTAATATCTTATCTTCATAGTATGCCAAAGAAGGAATAATGAAGAGTGTCAATTTACTATCTAACTCACTGTATACATATCCATCAATCTGAATTGATCGGTTGCGACTGCCTCTACCTTTAAAATGAAGATAGTGGAAATCCTCTATGATTTCAGACTGTTCAAGCTTCTCACAATATAATTGAAAAAACGACTCACGATCCGACATATTATCAGATACAGCTTGGACTTTCAGTTCGTTTACTAATTCCTCTCTATATGAATCCATTAGTTATACCTCAACTTTAAATTGCTTTAATTCAGGCAAGTAAAGATCATATTCAATATTCGTTATTGCCTTACCCAATTCAACATTGGATATTTGAGGGAAGCTTCCGTTTACTTCATAGAACACAATTTCATGGAACTCCAGGTTTATTTCCTTATACTTTTCATCCGGGACAAAATTTAGATTAGCTAATTTCCTGTCGAACTCTGCTTGCAAGCTCTGTGTTTGAATAAAACTACTAATTTTTTGATACAAGTCGAACAAGTTAGTGGACTTCGAATTTGCTAAACTGCTTTTTTCGTATGATACGATGGTCAAATATCCAATACTATTAGAAACAAGTTGCGACTTACTGTTTAAATGAATTGTATCTTTGTTTAAAGATTTTGTCTTTACCTCAAACCAAGTATTATTTATTTTAAAATCCTTATCAGCCCCTAATGGACCACACCAGGAATTCAAACTATCTATTATACCATATTTTTCAACCATGAATTCACTTATAAAATATAACTCGCCTGCTAATCCCACTGCTTTGCTAAAATCGAGGCTTGACTTTATACCTTGTTCAAACAGTGTTTTCCATTCAACAAAACGCTGTATAAACATCCTTTCGGCAACTACCGATATACTTGCGTCACGGACAGTATCAACCAAATCAAAAACAAGCTTATTAAAAACTCCAAGATACCGTTGTTCAGCAATCGAGACTGTCAACGCCCACAACCCGTCCTGTCTTTTGTTATATTCATAAATGAGATACTTGCTACTATTATTAAACTTAGGCTTTTTCGATAGCTTAACAAACATACTTGTCCTACCTTTATTGTCCAATCCTAGATAAATGCCGAATTTATCAGTTTTTGGAATTCGCTTATATTTATTTTCTTCGGCAATCATGTTCAAGCTCCTCGCTAATCATCTAATGCATCAACATCATCTTCGTCATATTCCTCATCCCAATCGTGCTGACTAGAGCTACCTTCTATAAGTTCCATTTGATAGACCTTGTTTACCACATACTCATAGGTTACGGATTGTACGCCTTCAATATCGGGGATACCTATACTTATACCCGTAATTAGTTGTTTCAACGAATCAACATATCCTTCAACTTCAGTATCAACGCCTTTTGAGTTCTTTATTAACTTTACAGGGTAAATAACTATAAGTGGGTTGCGTGGAATTCCTGTATTAAAGTACATATTTTGAGTTGGAGCTTTTTGACCGCCTTTCCTGTTTTTTTGGCCTTTCAAAAGATCATCTACACTATTTTCGATTAATTCCATTTGCTCTTTTTCGAGTCCTGTCAAAGCGTAATCTCTGGAACCTAACCTTTTCTTAGATTTAGAAATTCTGACATAGTGCCCCGTACCGAAGAAATCAAACCCACGTGAAATTGGATAAATTGGAATTTCTCCAAAAACTACAGGTTCTTCATCATTTTTAGCGTTATTAGTTGCAACAACAACGTCCCATTTATTAAATATTTTTGATGCACTCTTCTTAACCTCACCAACAAAAATACTATCTTTAGAAAATTCATTCATGTATGGATATTCTACAAATGTCAGCAGCTCAATTATTGCTTCTTTCGGAACATCTTTAAATGTTGGTTTCTGACGACCCAGTTTGTAAACATCTTTTACAAAATATTTTTTGTTATTCACTAACCAACGCTCAATCACATTGTTATTAGCTTCTATTTCGTCTTTCTTCGAGGGAAGAATCGCTGTCTCGATCATTCGGCCATTCAATTGTCGTACAAGTTTGATTTGTTCGGAATGCCTCATTTTATTTCTTGCAGTTACAATTAATGGAGTATCTTCAGCAGAACGTACACGTAGCCCAAAATCTATTGGACGTTTATTTTCTCTAGACATCCGTTTAATTTCATTTCGTAATTCTTCAGTAGCTACGGCGATATGTTCATACCATCCAGCAGACTCACTTGATGTCCAAAGTCTGCACAAATCGGAATATCCGTCACGATATCCAAACCATCGTCCCATTTGCATTAGCGTATCATACATTTTTGTATTTCTATAGAAATAACTTATTGTTAACCCTTCAAGTGTAAGTCCACGTGCAAGGCTCAGGCCTCCAATTGCAATTAAGCGTAAACCGTCTTCATACTCATCATAATTCAATCTTTGAGATGCTGACCCACTATTTACTGTATGAACTTGAATTGGACTAATAGCCTTATAAAGTACTTGTTTTACATCATCCCAATGCTCTTCAATTTCTTTTTTATTAAAAGACTCTTCTCCGTAAATAGCATATTTCTCTTTACCAAACTCCTTATCAAAAAGGTCGTGTAATTCTTTTATGAAAGGCTCCTCAGATTCAGAAAGCGCATAGTTTTTAATCTGTTCTTTTGCGAATTTAAAGTAATTTTTCACCTGTTCTTGAACAACTTTTTGAACGCTAATAAATCTTGATACATGAATTAGCATAGATCGATGTTTCTTTTGTTGACCACGTAAATCCCGAACAGCATTGGCGAGTAAAAACAACAGTATAGATGTCTTAAGAGATTCAGGAAGTGTTGAAATTTTAGTACCATTTTTGTGTTTTAAATCCAAGATATTTTCCATATCATCGTTATGGCGAATCATGTAATGGTATTGCCCATTCTCACTATACATTTCCATTGGACCAACATAATTTGAAGGTTGCTCTAGTAAGTAAATAAAATCTTTTGGAAATAGATCATTTTTTGTTTCGACCTCTAATTGAGGATCAATAAAAATATTTGCAAAAGGCGTTGCTGTAAAGCCCACATAACTATATTTTCTAAACAATTTCAACAAATTACGAATTCCATTGTTAATTGCTGTCGGATCTTTATCAGGATTGTTAGTATTTACTGAAGCGTTGTCTGCCTCATCATCTATTAACAAAAGTGGAAAATCGATAATACCTGTTGATTGGTCTGTATTTTTTTCTTTCAGCCAAGAATGAAGCTTTTCTAAAATTGACTTGTTCTTCTTAATTACAAAAATTACCGGATCAGCTACAGATGACAGTCTCATATTTAGACCTTTTAGGTCAAAATCTTTCTCGGTGGTAGTGAAGGATGCCACATTGATTTTCGTGTTGTATTTTCCAGCACCAAGAAAAGAGTTTCTCTTATTCAAGAATTTGACTAAATTTCGACTGTCCCTTCCAACAAAACCTTCATCAATACGTCCTTGTGTTTGTTTTCGCAGCTTCTCGATCGTACCAGTCAACAAAATAATTACTTTGTATCCACTATCAGCTGCCTTATTTATTAAGGCTGTATAATTCGAAGTTTTCCCAGACTGAACAGAGCCAATAATGAGCCCCTTACGTTGAAATCCTGTTTCTGACAACGGATCACCAAGAACATCCATAGTATCTTCCGAAGCTTCATCAATTTTGTTAATAACAATTTGTGGCAAGTTCACATCATTTAGAAGATATCGACTATATCTATCCCAATATTCAGTTCCTCGATCGGCTTTGGAATTATAATACCATTTCTTATAATTGTCCTCTTTAAGGAGTGTCCCAGTATCCATAGTAATAGCGTATCTTTCCTCTAGATTTACAATAGCAGTATCAATATCGTCTTGATTTATGTTGATTCCACCAAATTTCATTTGAGCCATTGGAATAATTGCCTTTACAGTTTGCTTAATTTGTTTTTCTGTAATATCTTCTAGATTCTCTTTCGGCAACATAATACTTGCAAGATCTTCTATTATTGCAATGATTTCTTTACCCATTATTTTGAAACTCCTTTTCCAGCATTCGAATAACTTCCGGGTACTTCTGGAACATATCAATTGAAGACAAACTTTTTAAATGCTTAATTTGCTCATCCTTATTTCTAGCTAATCCGTCAATCGTATTTTTGGCTACTTGGTAAACTTGTTCGACTTCAAGTATCTTATCCTCAAACTGTTCGTCCTGGGCTAAGTCATAATAGACAGCTGAATACGGAAAGCTATCTTCAATACTCTTAACAAAACCGTCTAAAAGTTTGAACTGCTCATCATTTAAAGATTCTTGCAAAACTTTAAAAATTGGTATGTCACGATTCACCAAGTATTGCATTTTTTCCCGATTCTCAATCTTGTTCCAGATGTGTTGGTAACTATCATGGACAACTTTTCTACCTCGATATCTATAAACTCGTTCACTCTTACCAACGACACGAAGAACGATTTGCTTAAGTTGTTCTTTAATCATACTGGGGATTTGAGCAGATGATTTTTTTACGTCTATTGTCCAATGCGTATCAATATTGTTCGGAAGATCAATACGTACTTTCGCAAGACGTTTAAGTTCCCCGTCACTTAATAAGCGGAACCATTTTCCCCAAACAATTAGTCGATTATTCCGATAAATATATAGCCCCTGTTTTAAATTCAACTCTCTATATTCGTTTAGTAATTGTCTTTCTTCTGTTGATAACTTACTGACGAAAGGAGTAATATATGGAGTAATTTTTATCGGTATCTTATCTATAAATAAAGTTTCTTCTTCAAGTCGCTGTGTAGCTCGATTAGACAACATATATGGATCAATTGGTTCAACTTTTCTATTATTGAAAAAAAGTTCAAAATATTGTTTGGATATTTTATTCTCTAAGAATCTATGAAAAACTAGCGCCATGTGTTTATCTGCGAAATTTAACTTTTCATTGAACTCTCTATCAAATTCCTTAGGAGATTCCGAAATTCTATCTATTTTTTCCCATACAATCACTGTTCCTGACTTATAGTTTTCTAATTCAGATGAAAATCTAAGATTAGCTATTTGTTCTTCTGTATATCTTATCAGAGACCAATTTTTTGTTTTGTGAATATGGTCTAAATCCCAACACGCAGCTGAAAGTTTTCCTCGTTGTTTTGAAATTACGGTCAGTTTCCTACATTGCGACATAGATGCCATTTTTAAACCTAAACCGAATCGTCCCAAATCGTTTTCTCCACGTTCATCTAAAGAACTGCTACTTCCATATCGCATTGCTTTTTCAAGTTCAATATTTCCCATTCCTATTCCGTTATCAATTACAACGACATATGGAACTTTAGAATTTGAAAATTTCACGTCGACGCGCTTTGCAAAATTACTGATTGAATTGTCAATAATATCTGCCATTGCCGTTTCAAAAGAGTAGCCAATTGATCGTGTCGACTCTACTAAATTTGGTGCATAAGGAGTTAAAATTAAATCTTCCATAACATTGCCATCCCTTTTATATATCCACTTTTAATCTATTCTTATAAAATCAAATTTTCCAAAATGAAAAATAAGCTAACACTTGTAAGTCTTAACTTCAAGTATACTATGAACAAGTAAACTGTTGTACTAGTGAATTCTGTGCGACTCTTCCTAATAGAAACGGAATACATGGGAAACACATATAATCATCGTCAAAAAAAAATTAAGAAAACTAAAAGAAAAATTATACTAAGAAATTCTAATTCACGAGAAATTTTCGGCTTTTTTCGCTCCCCCGCTAATAATTTAAACATATATAGAAGTACCGCTTAACAAATTGAAGAGCTGCTGCTTCCTATTATTCAGCTTTTTATCATACTAAAGTAACATTATGTCCCTTTGAATAATAAACCAAAAATGGTTTTTAATCCGAAAGCAGGACATCAAATACCTGGTAGGTACAGCTCTTAATTAAATTTCTATATTCCAAACATGAATAGAAATAATGCTTTTTCCACCCTAAAGGACTATAGAAGCGTATTCAACTAACTTTCACTTGCATTTGGCCTATCAAAGTACGCTAGAAGTCGTCTTTTCAATAAGTTTAGAAGAGATTTACAAAACTGATCTACTGGCGCCGTCTATTTTTGCGTCTTCCCTAGTTCTTCTTTCGGAAAGTTAGTTCTGTTACAAGCTATAAACACCGCCATCCAGATTGGCTTACGCAATCGTCGCACCAATTGTGTATTTCAATTTACCCAATTCTTAAACTTGTCTCTTGAGTATATTTAATACCATTTGTTTTTTACTAATGACTACAGCAAATGCATCTGCTCCTTATCAAAAGCATATGAATTGCATTTGTGTTCAGACCCTCAATTAAATCCATAACAACGATTATTGTCCCCCCCTACTTTCCTTATTTTTACAGGTGGGGCTTTGTTCGTGATAGGGTTAGACCAATATTAAATTATTACTGGAAAGCGAAATAGCGAACCATCATCAGTTCGCCTGTTGCTGTTACTCCTCCTACACCTTATTTAACTTATAGTTATCCGTTTTATTAAGTTTAGACGGGAGTGTGGTATATCCTATATGTTCACTTCCATGCATTCGAAATCCTCGTCATTCTGTGTCCATCACTAGGAACATACCGATACGACCCCTATGTGTTTAGGATGTTGCAGCTTACTGCGCTTAAGAAACTTTGTAGAAAGCATATTTGCTCCGTATGCTTTCGTGGTCTTCCCTCTCGGAAATCTTCTCGCTTCAAACTAATCATAGGTAGAGAATTACTAGGTGCTATTAAATAAAAAACACCTTTGAGGAATGATAAATTTGGTTGTACAAGAGATATTTTACTACAGTATTGGCAGGCTCTATGGATATACATTTGCAAGAAAAAGATTCCAACTATTTTCATATAATTGATTTATACTATTAAAAAGGAGGAGGTAAATATATGAATTTTAATTATTTGTATTATCCGTCTATATCATTACCTAATGATGCTTGGTTAAGAAGGGTACTTTTATATTCAAATAAGATAGCATCCATTGTCCCTGAAAAATTACAGGGCAACTTAAATGGCGATATTGATATTTTAAAAGGTTGTAATGAATATATCCCATTTTCTCCAGAAGAGTTTTTGAGTAATAATGAAGATTGTCTAACTAATTTCGAGAATGAAGTAACAGAATATTTTAATTCTGAATTTTTTAGTAATTTGCTAACTCAAAAGAAAAATACAGAAAAATTCCTAGTTCATGATTCTAAGTTTACATATGAATTAAAGAAACTGTTCCAAAAAAAAGAGTTTTTCGACCTAGAACTTGATAGCTGGAATCAGACACCCAAAATTGTGGGTGATGTATACATGGGGTTGCTAGCTAAACACATGGGAGAACATTATTCTTACATCCCAACAACAAACAGTGTTTATCATCAAAATAAGACTTTTAAGAATAACAGATTATCAATGGAAGAAATTGGAGAATTAAAGATGATAGATAGTCTACCTTCACCATCTGTTGATGTTCCAATCCTTGATATAATTAGATTTAAAACAAAAAGAGAGCAGGAACTACTTAAATTTAGATGTGTACTAAGAGAAAATATAGAAATATTAAGTACAATTGATAATCAGGAAGATTATTCACTGACAGCTTTAATACAACCAAGTAAAAAACTAATATCTGGGATTGGGGGAGGTACAATAGTTTCAGCCCTTTCTGGAAATTTAATAATAGGAGCTGCTATTGGTTTAGGAGGAGTAGTTTTCGACATTAGTAAAATAGCTAAAGATTATCATCTAAAAAGAAACAATATTATAGCATCATCTCCCTATTCTTATGCCTTTTACTCGAAAAAGTTTATGAAAAGGTCATTACGAAGAAAGAATGTATTTTTAAAATGAGTCGTACTAAAATTAAGAAATGACTTGGATTATTAACATATCAATAAAATTTATAACTATAACAGATAAATTATCTAATAGGTTTAAATTTTATTTTACTTATGTTAATAAAGTAGTCGAACTATTTAGGGAATAATTTTGGGCACTCTATAAAGAGTGCCGTTTTTGATGTATACCTACTAGATGGTAGGTATACAAATGTATTTCTATTTTACTATGATCTTACTATTTATTATTGAGTACAAGAACATGACAGACAAATAAACCATACTTATTAAGCCCCTGTATTTCGGCAATACATTCTCCATACAATATATATCCAACTGCCCCAGCACACCTGAACTGTGTTTCCAGCTCAATTTCTTGGACTTCATACCCTTAATGCAGCTCCATCCTTTATTTAACCCTATTAAAAATATCTTACCTTTATCATGGGATGCATTGCTAAGAACCTTTCTAATTCTAAAAACGACCAATTGTCAGTTTCTAATTTTAATCCTCGCTTTGTCATTGTCTCCGAAATACCATCGAGCGTATCATAAAGCGTAGAGTCAATGACTACCGATGTCATAACTCCATATCCATCCGCATTATACTGGTGAATTATATCTGATATACCTATTACTTTTGAAGCTGTTAAAGATGAACCAGGTTTATACAATTTACATTGAAAAATATATTTCTTTGGCCTTTCTCCTGGTAAGGCTTTAGTCCAAACCACAATATCCCTGCCTCCATCTCTAGAGCGTGATTTACCCATTTTTCTAATAGTTTTTGAATCGAATCTTTCATTATAATATAAAACGTCATAACAAAGTGTTTCAAAGGTATCATCATCAAGTTTTGACCAATCACAACTTATATCACTATTTATCCCCTCTACCAAGTCAATTGAATTAATTGTAATGGAAATATTTTGCCTAAGATGCGATATATCACTAGATAGTAATTTTTCAGGGTAAAAAAATATATAACTATATTTTTCATCTTGAAAAACAACTATATTTCCTGAACTAGATATAAAGGACTCTATAATAGTAGTATCGTGCAAGTAATTAAAATCAAGTAAATTATTTTTTTCATTTTTATTAATTATCGATGCACATTTTTGAGCATTTAATAAACCTTCTGGCATTCCAACAAGGTAACCCGAACTAATTAATACCTTTTGTGTTCTGAACATTAAAAGAGCTGCATTTTGCAGTTCAAGTTCTTTTATATCGAGGTAAAATTCCAATACATCCTTCAAATTAACCTCGTTGGGGACTATCCAACCGTTATTCACTGAAATATAAATATCGAAGCCGATGCTATTGCTAAACAGTGATCGCCAGTATCCATACTTTCTTTCAGGAAAACGACTAATCTCCGCTATAACATCCTCATTTTCTAACTCAAAATAGCAACCACCAATATAATTCGCTAAGAAACTATCAGCAATCTTGGGGAACTTAATAGTTTCTTTCCCCTCTAAAATTTCAAGTTCGTGTTTATAACGTTGGTCGTAGAAAAGATCAGATGCTTGGGTTATAAAATATATTTCTTCTGCTAAAGATAATAAATTTCTTGGTCTTATTTGAAAAATCATTGACTTATAAGGAAGTCCGTATTCAAAGTAATTTTCTTGATAATCTATTTCCTTGCTTACTTTACACAATAACTCCCCAATAAAGGAGGCGGTTAGATAATCATCTACTATATCTAAATAAGAATTTGCAGTACCAATAGAACTCATATTTAGTTCAATATTTATTATTTTTCCAGCTTTATTAAGCCCATTATGTATTTCCTCAACAGTTTGATTTTCAAAATGAGACAGGTTAAATTTCACAAAAAATCCCCTTTTCTTTAATTTCCATATAAAGGAGTTATATATATATAACACATAAAATATTAATTTAACTAAACTGTAATGTTCTAATTATTAGCTTGTCGTGCAAAATAATAGTGTAGTCTATACTCACATATCTCCTTAGTCATTCCATACAGTGTGTCCTGATCTTCAGGCATTACGTCAAACTTCAGACTAAATCCATGATCATTTAAGGCTGTTTGACTAGTCGCATTTCCACTCCATTTACTCATCGGCATTCTAGCAATCAAGCTGCTGACTCCCTTTTGATCATACTCCCATAGCTTAAAGGTACCTTTATCCGAGAAGTCCTTCTGCTTTCTATATTCTGCCTCTGTTAAGTATCTGTGGAAGAAAGGGGCAGCCTCTTCTGGAGTAAAGGGCTTAAACCAGTTATCAACACCCCTCTCCAGCATGGCTAGAAGTAAAACCATTTTGTAACTTTTTTTCATATCTGTTTTCTCTACATCCTTCAGCCAGTCTATATATCGGAAAAATAGGCCCGATTCTGTAGCTGACAGTTCCCCTGCCCATTCTAGGAACCCAAAGTAGGAGTTAAATTCAATTGAGTACTGCCTGGAGTCGGAAGCACCAAATAAATGAAGCTCCACATAACTCGGCCTTCTACCAAGCTCCTGCTTCACCTTCATGTAATCGGAATACAGCTTGTCCTTCCTTGGCTGCCTCTTCCTGTTCATTTCTTCTAAAAGATTAATAACCTTTACATCCAAGTCTATTTCACACATTTCAGGTACAACCGGCTGGATCTTTTTAGCCTTTCCCTTTGGTTCAGGATCCTTGTTAAATAGGCTGAGCTTAATATCCGCATTGCGATAGTTCCCAATCAGGTCAATAATGATACAATACTCCTTGCCTTCAGCAAGACGCAGGCCGCGGCCTATCTGCTGTGTGAAAACGGTCAATGATTCGGTCGGCCGGACGAATAAAAGGGTATCGACAGTAGGAATATCGACTCCTTCATTAAACAGGTCCACGGTAAAGATTAAGTCTATTTCTCCCTTAGACAGCTTATCAATGGCCTCTTTACGTCCAACACCCAGCTGTTTCGAGTGAAGGCTGACTGTTTTATATCCCTGCTTATTAAAGTAGCTTGATAAAAAGTTGGCCTGCCTGATTGAGGAACAAAAGCCTATTGTCCGGGTCTGTCTGTTTTCGTTCCATGCATTTAGGATTTTATCCGCCATTTCATCCCTTAGCTGAACCTGCAGGAGCTCCTGCTCATCATAGCGATTTCCGAGCCAGGTAATCTGGCTGTAGTCAGTATCATCATATACTCCGAAATATTTAAAAGGAGACAGCCATTTTCGTTCGATTGCTTCCAGGAAGTCCAGCCGGTAGGCTACATTTCCGTCGCAGATGGCGTACACATCTTTGTTATCATTGCGATCCGGTGTGGCTGTTATCCCCAATAGGAATTTCGGTTTGAAATAATTGAGAGCCCGCCTATACGTGTCAGCAGCGGCATGATGGAATTCGTCCACTATAATCAGGTCGAAATGATCAGGAGCGAACCGATTGATATGCCTTTGCATTCCAAGTGTATAAATAGACGCAAAAATAATATCGGCATCTGCTTCCTTTAGGCTTCCGTTATAGATGCCATATTTCTTTTCAGGCATGATCCTTCTGAATGATTTCCTCGCCTGATAGAGAATCTCCTCTCGGTGAGCGATAAACAGCACTCGCTTGAACTTCTTTGCAAAAAACCCTGCCAGATAGGTTTTCCCCAGCCCTGTAGCCATAATGACAAGCGCCTTCTTATAGTCTTCCTCTAATGTGCTGTTCAGCTGTTCCAAAGCTTCTAGCTGGGCAAAGCGGGGCTGTATCTCTCCGTAATCTTCCCTCGTCTCACCAATTTCCCCAGGTTGTTCGAGCTCTTCTTTATCTTCTCTCTGAAGCATCAATTCGTATTCATCAAGATCAGACCATTTTTTTGCGAGATGCTGGTTCTCTTTATGAAATATTTCATAACGCTGTTTATAGTCCTTTAGAGTCTCTTCATTCAAAGGCACCGTTTCATCTGCAAGGAAGGTCTTTAGAAATTGGTCCAGTGCTGTATTGAAGATTTCCTTTTCATCACTTACCGATAGATTCCATTCAACCCCATGATCCAAAGCAGATCTTGATAGGTTGGAGGAACAAACATAAAGACTCTCACTATCTTCTCTCTCAAATAAATAAGCCTTAGGATGAAAGGAAATCCCATTGCTCCTCCAAAAGCGGATCTGTATCCTCTCATCAATATGAAGCAGCTCTTCTAAAGCTTCCGGCTGAGTAATATAAAGATAGTCTCCGGTACATATTTTAATCTCAGCATTCCTGCTGACTGCCCGTTCCAGAGCATTTTTAATGAACTTAACTCCAGACTTCATCGTGAATGAAGTCATTATGCAAATTGTTGAAGCCGTTTCAATCTCCCTGATGATGTGGGTGCCAAGCTGTTTTGTGATTAACTGAATATTACTCATCTTCAACCTCAATTAAGAAAATCTTCTCTCTAAAACCGCCCCGCTTGGCTGCCTTTTGCTTCCGGACTTCCTCTACTTTTTCAAATGGAACACAATGAACCTCTGCCAGCGCATGAATCAGCTCTAATACATCCGCTAATTCCTCTATTGCCTCTTCATTATTTGCAGCATTCATATATTCCTCTAACTCTTCAAAGCTCTTTTTCTTAAGTTCTTTTATGTATTCATCATCGGAAAGGATCCTTGTCTTATGGTTCTTTCCGCTCTTTTCTATAATATTAGGAATAAGATCGCGGACTAATTTATTGTATTTAGGCATGTTCTACCTCCTAAGATGTAATTTTTCCAATTTTCTTCTATATTCTTCATTATACAACAAGTAATGGAAAATTCTTTTCTTTATGTAAGACTTAGTTAATAATCAGATCCTTTTGACATGAATAGCTTTATAGTTTCTGGAGGGATTCTGTTATTTAGTTTTCACATTAAGATAAGCCATTAGAAAAATAAAAACCTCTTCCTTAATTATGGAAGAGGCTTAGTAAACTTAATTAAAAAATCATTATAAAAAATACCATAGTCTACAAGGAATTTACCACGTACTTTGATTTTCCGGTCCTAAACGCTTTTATATTGTCCACTGCCAAATTCAATAGGCGGATCCGTGCTTCTTTGGTAGCCCAGGCGATATGAGGAGTGATCATACAATTTTTTGCTTGCAGCAAAGGGTTGGTATCTTCTGGTGGCTCCACCGCCAGAACATCCAATCCGGCGCCAGAAATCATTCCTGCATTGAGAGCGTCCGCTAAATCCTTGTTGTTAATTAGTTTTCCGCGAGAAGTATTAATAATGAAAGCAGAAGGCTTCATCATTGATAAATTTTCAGTATTAATCAATCCTTCTGTTTCTGCAGTCAGAGGGCAATGTAAGCTGACAACATCCGATAGCCTCATTAAATCAGGCAGCTCCGCCCATTTAAAATGGGGCAGGTCAATATCGCGATGATGGGTGTTATAGGCCAGAATGCGCATACCAAAAGCCGAAGCAATCCGTGCGGTCTGAAGCCCGATTCGTCCTAAACCGACGATACCCATCGTTTTACCAGCTAATTCAACCAGCGGGTAGTTCCAGAAACACCAATCCGGATTCCTTGCCCATTGGCCTTCCATAACGGCATCACTATGACGTTGGACATGATGGCAAAGTTCAAGCAGCAGAGCAAAAACCATTTGTGCGACTGATTCCGTCCCATAAGCCGGAATGTTGCTGACTACAATCCCCCGTTCAGCTGCTGCCTTCGTATCCACTACATCAAAGCCGGTTGCCAGGACCCCAATATACTTGAGATTAGGCAGCTGCTCAAGAGTGGGCCTTGTTAATGGTGTTTTATTTGTCAAAATAATCTCTGCGTTTGATGCCCTTTCAATTATCAGATCCTCTGGAGTCCGATCATAGACTTCTGTCTCACCTATTTGCATTAATTGTTCCCAGCTTAAGTCACCGGGATTTAAGGTATACCCATCCAAAATACAAATATTCATAAAAACCACCCCCGCTCCTATGAGTTAAGCTATAATTAAGCATTCTAAAAGGGAACACCAGTTATTCTTTAGATGATTGTTTTTACTCTAACCTGGCTATCCGCCAGTAAGTCTCGCTTTCCTCAAGCAGCTCACAGCCCTTTTGTTTAAGTGTTTGATCTACCCATGAACGGTTAACTGTACCGTTTTCGATTGACAGGAGGATATCCTCCTCCCGGATTTGCTGCTCCTTTATTAATTTTAACAGTTCTTCCGCATGTTCAAGAGGAACAACTGCAAGGCCATCTTCGTCACCAACTATGATATCGCCGGGATGTACAACCATCCCGCCAACGGATATCGGTACATTAATTTCCCCAGGTCCATCTTTATATGGACCTCGGTGAGTTACTCCTTTCGCATATACCGGAAAACTTTCCGAGCCAATGGCAGCTGTGTCCCGAATAGCACCATCAATAACAAAACCTGCAATTCCTTTTTTAATCGCTAGCTTTTGCATGATCTCTCCTATAATTGCATTAGTGAGATCTCCTCCCGCATCGACCACAATTACATCTCCGGGTTCTGCCAAATCAATGGCCTTATGTACCATTAAATTGTCTCCAGGCCTCGTTTTAACCGTAAGAGCTGCCCCTGTCAGTTTTCCTTTTTTATGATAAGGTCTGAGTCCGGAAGCGATGGCGTGTATACGGTTTAAATTATCGCTGATATGTGGAGTGACGACGTTTTCAAACTGCTGTATTAATGCTTTGCTCGGGTGATTTTTAATAGGATGTATACAAAAACCTAAATTCATAGTTTTTCCTCCTGATCATTTTAAATGGGGTACCAGCAGCCTTCTATGCTTTTTTATAGAGATTACGGTTATTTGTGTACAAAAGAAGCTTTTCTCTTATCAAGAAACGCATTTACAGCTTCCTTCACATCCTGAGTTTCGTGGAGCATGTAAAAAAGCTGTTTGCCTTTTTCCATAAATGCAGAAGAATCAGCAGCATATATTTTGATCGCTTTTTTAATAGCTTTCAAGGCTACACCAGGCAAATCCGCTAAATATTGAGCAAATTCTTCAGCTTTTGCCAGCCCATTCGAACTTTCAACGATTTCAGACGCAATACCTAGCTGAAGGGCTTTATCAGTGGATATGGGTTTACCGGTCAGCACCATTTCCATCGCTTTTGCTTGTCCCACCATGGACACTAACCGCTCCAATCCCCCATTTCCAGGGAAAACCCCGCGTAACACTTCAGGATATCCGAATTGAGTAGTGGATGAAAAGATACGAATATCAAATGCACTGGCAAGTTCGGCTCCTCCTCCTAAAGCATTGCCCTGGATGTAGGCAATAGTAGGCTGAGGCACGTTCATAATGGCTGCCAGCATCTCGTGTCCACGAATCCATACCTCACCAGCCGACTTGTTTGCTATGCGATCCGGGAACTCTTTCAAGTTAGCGCCACAACAAAAATGATCCCCTTTGGCGGCGAAAAGGATAACTCGAACCTCAGAAGACTGTGTAATGCTGCGGAACGTATCAGTCAACTCTTCTTTCACGCTTTCGGAAAGTATGTTTAACGGTGGGTGATCAAGTATGACCCTGGCAATCCCATTTTCAATAGAAACATTCACAGTCATTGCCTATTTAGCTCCTATTTTGCTGTGTTCTTCCGGCCACTCATACATTTCCGCAGCCATGGTTCCATCCGTTTTCCTGATTCGAATACTTCTTTTCCAATTGGCATCATCTTTTTGCGGGAAATCTTCGCGAAAATGACAGCTGCGGCTTTCAGTTCGAGTGAGAGCAGCCAGTACGATGGATTTAGCCGTTATAATCATATTGCGCAGCTCAAGTGCCGATTTGATAGTATCTAATGTTAAAGCATATTTACCATGCTCAAGATCCTTTTCGGTTTGCAGTAAATAATCCCATGCTTCCTTCAAGCGTGCTTCACTGCGTATGACCAGGCAATTCCGATACATGATCCGGCGAAGTTCTCCAATGCTTTCAAGTACATCCTTTGCTCCATTTTGGCTATTTTCAACCCATTGTACGATGGATTGGAATTCCTTGCTGCAGAATTCCTGAGAAGGAAGTTGACTGTCTTGCTTTAAAGAGTAGAGAGCAGCTGCTTTTCCTGTTCGGTAGCCGAATACTTGCCCTTCCGCGAGAGAATTGCCACCGGGGCGATCCGGGCCACGTAAACCTCCAGCCGTTTCTCCGGCGATGAATAAACCCAATAGGTCTGTTTCACCATCTTGAGTGGTTATTTGTGCCCCGCCGTTCATACATTGTGCCACAAGACCGACTTCAAATTTATCTGAATGCACATCAATTCCTTTGGATTTTAACACTCGTTTTGTCTTCGGCATTTTCTCCTCAACAATTGCCTCCGATCCGGGAGCCATTTCACACCATACACCACCGTTCGGTGATGGATTCTCCTCGGATTCTCTTTGGATCAATGTATCCAAATAGAAGGATTTATTGGATATGGTGAATGGAAAGGCTTTATGGTTATTAACGTCCTTTACATGTACACCGGGCGGGAGATTTTGCTCCAGGAACCTAACGCCCTTCTGATTTGATAAAATAGGCTGCGTTTTCCAAACAGGTCCGGAAAGTAATGTCACCGGCGGATTGATCACCCCAGGCCCGATTTGAACGAATTCCATATTGACAAGGGGAATGCCCTGCTGATACGCCATTGCATAGCCATCGCCTGTCATATCCGGCGTACCCACACCATAAGTGTAAAGATGGTGTGCTCCTCCCGTAGCTAAGATGACAGACGGTGTCTGATAGAATACAAATTCATTTTTTTCCATATCTAATGCGATGGCTCCAACGATTCTCTTTTCGCTATCCGTTACTAATTGAAAAACCATCATGTGTTCATCAACCGGAACTTGACTCTTTTTTAATTCCTTCGCAATAATGTTAAGGATATGCCTTGCCGTCACACCATTCACCCTGCAAGTCCGGGGATACGTAGCGAAATCGCTCATACCTTGAACAAGTTTGCCATTTTTTTGTTTATCAAATTTGAGCCCTAACTCGATTAGATCATTTATCCTTTTTGGGGCGTCTTCAGCCAGCGTTCGTACTAATTCAGGGTGAATAAAACCTCTTCCTGCATCCATTGTGTCCTGATAATGAATTTCCGGTTCGTCTCTTTCGTCTCCATGGCCAATGGCGGCAGCAATCGCAAGAAGTTCCGAAAATGCTGTTGCTGTGGATCCACCTTTAAGCCACGGTGATTTAACAGCTATCCGAACCTGGGCACCAGTCTGATAAGCAGTTAAAGCAGCTCTTGCAGCTGCACCGCCACCGCCAACTACCAAAACATCCGTTGTAATCGTCCTTGTTATTTCCCATTTTCCCAATGACCCAACCCTCTTTCATTTGGTTTATTTGAAAATATCTGCATCCATCTCTTTTAAGTTTTGTGAAATTTTTACGTTAAAATCTATGTGTGAAAGGATATCACGCTCAATGTCAACTCCTGGTGCATATTCAATCAATGTGATTCCTTGTTCTTCCAATTTAAATACTGCTCGTTCAGTTAAATAGAGGACTTCCTGCTTGTTTTTCAGAGCCATCTTGGCATTAAAGGTTATTTGCTCAACCTCAGGAATGAATTTTTTATGTTTTCCTTCATTCAAAATAGTGACTTTTCCTTCTTTTATCGCAACATCCAGCCCGCCGCTCGTTAACGTTCCGCAGAACATAATTTTTTTCGTTTTATGGACGATATCGATGAAACCGCCGGATCCCCGAAAAATACCATTAAACATACTGACATTTACATTTCCTGATCGATCGATCTGGGCAAAGCCTAGTAAAGTTGCTGATAGCCCTCCACAATGGTAAAAGTCAAACACCTGAGGTGAACTTACGATAGCCGTTGGATTAATATGTGCGCCGAAAACCTCTTCACCCATTGGGACACCACCGATTGCCCCGTGTTCCAATGAGAAAGTGACATCATGGAAAAAGCCTTCTTCTATAGCTAACTGTGGTAAACCTACAGGAATCCCTACTCCAAGGTTAATGATATCCCCTTGCTTCAGTTCTTTCGCGGCCGTCCTTAGTATCACTTTTTTAGCATTCAGAGGCAGCGGCTTATGTACTTGCTCTAGAGGAACTTTAACTTCACCGGTCCAGCTTGGTTCGTCCTCATCCAGTAGGCTTTGTTTTTGATCTGGATCAATCACTACTGCATCGACGAGAATGCCGGGAATGGCAACGTCATGAGGATTCAGTGTATGGTTTGGCACCACCTGTTTCACCTGCGCAATGACATATCCCCCACTTGCTTTGGCTGCCATTGCCATTTCCAATCCGCTTAACGTAACAGGTTCATTTTCTAGTGTGATGTTTCCGCTTTCATCTGCTGTTGAACCACGAATAATTGCTACATCAATAGGAAGAGAAGGATAAAATAGATTCTCCTCGCCGTTAATCTCAACGACTTTTGAAAGGTTTTCTTTGGTTCTCTTATTCAAGCGTCCGCCGTCGTAGCGGGGATCGACATACGTATGCAGTCCTACTTTCGTCACAAGTCCTGATTCCCCTGCAGCCATTGCCCGGATCCAATGAAAGATGGTACCCATTGAAAAACCATAAGCCTCAATCTCATTGTCGCGGATCATCTGAGTGAGCCGTGGACCTTCTTTTACATTAAAACTGCCGCTTATCAATCGTTTGAGCATCCCGCGATTTGCCACATGCTCCAATCCGGTGCTTTGGGTTTTGCTCCAGCCGATCCGCACTGGTGTAATGACAGTTAAATCCCTGGGTTCCCCAGTGGACAAGTAACGCTTTTCCAGCTCTGCCATTACTTTTTCCGGACAAAGGACAGATATAAGCCCGCCGATCGTTATGTTTGCATGATTCGGTACTTTGCTGATGGCTTCTTCGAAAGAGATCAGCTTTGACTTCGAAGTGATAGTGGAAAGCATTCTGCTTCTCCCCTTTCTAAATGTTTTAATTAAACTATGTGATTCCTAATGAAGGAACCTGGTTCCCCCGATTGTGCTTTTGACACAGCCGGGAGATGTCATGGATACTATCATTCTCTTAAACTACTTCCTTTGATCAAATTTTCTTCCTAATACTTCAGCAGCCAGCATAGTTCGATGAACTTGAACCGTACCTCCCGCAATTGATGCTGCGCGGACACAACGGTAATACCATTCCAATGGATACTGCCTGGAGAATCCGTACCCACCGTGAAGCTGTAAACAATCATCGGTAATCTTCTTAGCTGCTTCTGCGACATACACTTTCGCAACACTGGCTGCATGCTTATCCGGCTTATTATTGGCAGCTGCCATACCGGCACGGTAAAGCAGGGTCCGTGCAGCCTCCAATTGCATAAACATATCGGCAACCATCCACTGAATACCTTGGAATTCGCATATTTCTTTTCCAAACTGCTTGCGCTCCTGAATATACTGACAGGTTCTATCAAATGCAGCCTGGGTAATCCCCAATGTTTGGGCAGCGAAGCCTAAGCGCACACCATTATAAACTCCCATTAGGGCTTTAAAAGCATTGCGGTCCGTCAAAACATTTTCTTTTGGCACGATTGCATCATCGAAATAAAGAGCGCTTTGAAACTCACCGCTCATATTTTCTTCCGGAACACCTACAGTAAAGCCGGGCGTGCCGCGATCTACTAAAATAGCTCCAATATCCGATGTCCTCCCTGTGTTTCCGAAACGGGCATACACAACAAACAAATCAGCCAAATTAGCTTCACTAACCCAAATTTTGGATCCATTTAAACGATAATGGTCTCCTTCATCGATTGCCGTTGTTTTCATGTCTGTGGCCGCACTCCCCGCGTCAGGCTCACTCATTCCAAGACCTACTAACAATTTCCCGGCAGTGATTTGTGGAAGGTATAATTTCTTTTGCTCCTCTGTACCAAGATGATTGATAAAGGAAGCGATTCCAATACTGGTGTGATAGGCCTGCCTGCCACTGCTTGGGCAGACCCTGCACAATTCTTCAATGATTAAGAGTGCATCAAATAACGATAAATTCATGCCTCCATATTCTTCTGGAAGTGTTAATCCCAAAAATCCCTGTTCAGCAAGCATTCGGGCATTTGTCCAATATTCCTCGCCTTCGAGCCAATGTGTCCCAAGATTTAATTTACGGGAGGCAAAGTCACGGGCAACATTTTTCCATGATTGATTGGTTTCCGTCAAATTCATGTTTACATCCCCCTATGATTATTTTGAAGCGGAATAAACTACTTTTAGATCTGTAAAGAAATCCTTTGCGGTCACCCCAATGGAGTAAGCACCCACCGCTGAATTTTTCAGGCCTCCAAATGGAACATGGGATTCACTGATTGTTCCGTTGTTGATATGTATCATCCCGGTTTGTACTTGGTTAACGAATTGTTCGGCATACTCCATGCTGTTGGTAAAGCAGGAAGATGCAAGCCCGTATTCAACATCGTTGGCTATTTGAATGGCTTCTTCAAAACTATCTACAGGAGTTATGGTTAAAACGGGGCCAAAAATCTCTTCTTTCGCGATTCGCATATCCGGTGAAACATCTGTGAAAACAGTAGGTTCAAAGAAGTACCCATTTGTCTGGCTCTCTATCCTTTTACCGCCTTGAACAAGTCTGGCTCCTTCCTTCACCCCAATTTGAACGTACTCGTCGATTGTTTCCAAATGGTCTTTTGAAACCACCGGTCCCAATGTCGTTTCCGGGTCCATACCGTCACCGATGACGTAGGCTGCACACTTGTCCTTTAAGTAGCTTACTACATCATCCACTGCCGAACGCTGCACCACGATGCGGCTGATCGATGTACATCTTTGGCCTGTTGCGGCAAAAGCTGCAGAGGTAATTTGATCAACGGCCCCTTTTATATCGTTATAATCATAGATAACACCTGCATTTTTCCCTCCCATTTCCAATTGGACGGGAATTAATTTTTCCGCAGCTCTTCGATAGATCGTAGAACCAACACCAGTGGAGCCTGTAAAGGTTACTCCCTTAACTAGTGGGTGTACAGATAGCGGTGTTCCAACTTCTCTTCCTGATCCGATTACTAGATTTAAAACCCCTTTAGGTAAACCAGCTCTTTCAAATAACTCGACAATTTTGGCCCCAGTTCCTGCAGTAATGCTGGCAGGCTTAAATACAACCGTATTTCCGGCTGCCAATGCCGGGGCTATTTTCCTAAGGGGCGTTACTATTGGAAAGTTCCATGGAGAAATCGCAGCAATGACCCCTTTTGGTACTCTTTTTGTCTTGATTTCGATACCCTGTCTTTCACTTGGAAGAGTTTGGCCGTCCAGTCGTGTAGCTTCCCCAGCGGTAAACCGTATTTCACTAATCGTCTTATTGATTTCCCCTAATGCCTCATTTAACGGTTTCCCTTGCTCTTTTGTAATGATTTGGGCAATCAATTCACGTTCGGCATGTAATTGTTCAGCGAACCGATACAGTACATCGGCACGCTTGGGAGCAGGGGTACGGGACCATTCAGTAAAGGCTGCTTGTGCCGCTTCCACAGCATTATTCGTATCTTGTTCCGTGGAATTTGGAGCGATAATCACAATTTCTTCCGGATTAGCTGGGTTTTCTCTTTGATAGGTCTTCAAATTGGTTGAAGGAACCCATTTACCATCGATATAGTTTTCAATTTTAATAGGAAATAAGTTTTCCACTGAAATCTCCCCTTCGCTTTTTTAAAGTGCTTTCTTTAGGAAACTTTTCAAATCTTCTACGGAGGTTACCTTAGGATTAGCTGCTGCCACTCCACTATCAAGCGCTTCCTGTGCAACGATTTGGATTTCTTCTGGAGATAAGCTGACATTGTTGGCTCCAAGTGTTGGTGGAATATCCAGGTCCGCTATAAGTGCTTTTACCGCATCAACAGAGCGTAAGGCTGCTTCTCTCGAGCTTAATCCCTCTACGTTCTCCCCTAGCAGAATAGCAATCTCTTTAAATTTCTCATGATTGGTGCTGGCATTGAATTCCATTACGACTGGAAGGAGGATGGAATTTGCTAACCCGTGCGGGATATTATACCGGCCTCCTAATGGATGGGACAAAGCATGGACGGCGGCTACCCTCCCCCATATAAATGCGGCTCCGGCCATTGTACTGGCCAGCATCATCTGTGAAGCCGCTTCCAAATCCGTGCGCCGTGCAACGAAAGGTCTGAGGTATTTACCAATAAGCCGGATAGCGTGTAATCCGAGGGCTTCAGTGATTGGCTGTGCTTGGTTCGACGTATAGGATTCAATCGCGTGACTTAGTGCGTCCATTCCCGTAATGGCGGCAAGGCCCCTCGGAAGCGTGGTGAGCAGCTGCGGGTCCAGGATGGCTGCTTTTGGATGCAGGTTCTGGCTGAGGATCCCCATTTTATATTTACGTTTGGAATCTTTCAGCACCATTGCATGGGTAACCTCGGAACCTGTTCCTGCAGTTGTCGGGAT
Organism: Peribacillus kribbensis DSM 17871; assembly: GCF_000430765.1. GTDB lineage: Bacteria > Bacillota > Bacilli > Bacillales > DSM-1321 > Paraperibacillus > Paraperibacillus kribbensis. The sequence goes on from NZ_AUMQ01000016.1 coordinate 136,332, forward strand.
GGCAATGATGTCAGGTCCGCGATTAGGAAGTTTATTTTTTCCTTCATATCGGCTAAGGTCTCCAGGATTAGCGGCAGCCGCTGACACTCCTTTTGCGGTATCAATAGAACTTCCCCCGCCAATGCCGATTATGGAATCACATTTATTGTCTAAAAATATTTGTCTGACGGTATCCACTACTTCAAGTGTCGGATCAGGTTGGACCTCTTTAAAAACGGTGTAGCGAATTTCGCTGCTTGTTAAAATGTTTTCCAGTCGCTCCAGCAATCCGGAGTTAGCAATGCCTGGATCTGTAACAATCAGGACGTGCTGATAGTTTTGGGCCTTTAAAATTTCTGGGAGTTCATTAAGCTTTCCAACTCCGTAATGAATTTGAGTAAGCACGCCGAACTCAAATGAATCGATAAGCACGTTCATAAGTTCCATTCCTCCAGTTTAGGATTTTAATTATCTTATTATCGTTTATCGATAATACATTTTTAACTTATCACTTACTTTTTTGTTTGTCAAAACAAAATTATCAATTATCGATAATAAACTTATAACAGCCATTAAAAATTTCTGTTTTTTTCATAGTCAACGTGTTCCTTAAACGCATGTAAACAGCCATTTACATCATACATTTTAATAGCTGTTAAAATTGGCTCATGAATCGCTGCAACTTCAGAAAGATTAATAAAGTACGCCTGGCTTGTAAGATACCAAATTCGATTTAGTTTTGAGACCAAAGTCTCCCACACACTAAACATGAATTTATGGTGTGCCATCTCAAAAATTTTAGTATGGAAATGGATGTCCGCCGATCTTAAAGAACCCAAATCATTGGTTTCACCAGCTCGAACCATCTCATGGTAATAATGTTCAAGGGTCCTCAATTCTCCGTCTTTTATTCTTTCAAAAATTCTTTTAATGGCCAGTTCTTCCATCATAATACGGAAACTATATAAATCTTCCATTTCAACCGCAGAGATATTGGATACAAAAGTTCCTTTATATCGGATACTTACAACCAGTTCTTCTTCAGCGAGCTTTAATAATGCTTCACGAACAGGGGCTTGGCTCACGCCAAAGTTCTTTGCCACTTCCAATTCAAGGATCCTATCTCCCGGCCGGAGCGCACCTATAATGATCGAATCCCGCAAAACTTCGTGAATCTGATCTGAAAGGGATTTATTAACAATAGGATTCTTCATTTACTCCCCCAATTTATTCATTATTTCAGAATTTAAAAAATATATTATATATTATCGATAACATATAATCTATAATAACTCAGAAGTATGAAAATAGTCAAAAGATATTCGTAATTTATGGCGATTCTTTGTTCCTCTCCCTAACATACTTCCTTTTCCACAAATTAATTGAATAATCAACGCACTATGTGTTATTATTCAAGAATGTCGATTAACGATTATCGGTTATAATTGAGTGCAAAGGATGGATATAATGAAGAATTCCATTGTAAACAAAACGCTCTCAGAACAGATTTATGAAGCGTTACGGGAAAAAATTATTAAGGGTGAACTTCAACCCGGGGATCGAATCGTTGAATTAGAGGTAGCTAAGACCTATGGTGTCAGTCAAGCACCTGTACGTGAAGCGTTTTTAAAACTGGCTGAAGAGGATTTAGTGGTAACGCAGCGAAACAAAGGTACTTTTGTTTCAAATTTTTCAGCAGATGAAATAGATCAATTATATGATTTTCGCTTAATGCTGGAGGAATTCGCTATTAAACGATCTTTTGAAAAATTGAATGACGAAGATATAAAAGAATTGAAAAATTATTATAATCAAATGGTTCATGCCGGGGAAAACAATGATTTAGAAAAAATTCGGACCTCGGATGAAGACTTTCATACTAAAATATATAAAATGGCCGACCATAAATTCCTGGGTAGTGTTTGGGAAACGTTGTCCTCCAAACTAAGCCGAATATGGTACCTTAACAGTCAAGTGTATTTTACTGATCTATCTCAATTAGCCAGCATTCACGCCCCCATATTAACTGCTTTTGAAAACAGGGATTTGAAAGGATGCATTAAGGCTTTTCATGAACATGTTAACTATGAGCGCAGCCAAAGAGGAAAAAGTCCATCATAAAAAATCTCAATTATCACTAATTCATACAAAGTACAAGAAAAAAGCTGCCTCCGATGAACTTGAGGCAGCTATTTTTGGGCTTTACTATCTTGCATCCATTAGGCTTACATCCGTCTCCGGTTTCTGTTTCCGAAGCAAAACTTTATCAGGATTTAATGGTTCAATTTTCCCAAGTCCAAACAGGAATACCAATGCACCGCCGAAGGCGATGATAGAGGACAAAACAAGTGCAGGGACAAATGAATGGGTAGTGGCCACTACAAATCCTGTAATAATTGGGCCCAGAACTCCCCCCATATTTGAGCCAAAGTTTTCAATACCCGTCACGACCGATGCCATATTTTTAGGTGCAATGTCCCCTGGTAAAGCTAATATAGCTGCCGCCGCGATAACCAAACCGCAGTAGGAAATTGTCAAAAGAACAACACATATTACTGCAGAATGAACTATGGCTGAAAATCCTATTGTAGTAGCCAGTAACATCCCACCTACCAGATTTACCTTGCGGGCTGCAGTCAATGATAAACCTTTACTGTATAGATAGTCTGATAACCACCCGCCAAAAAGCTCTGCTACGATTGCCGCAAGTGGTGGAATCATAGCCACAAATCCCATGGTCATCAATTTCATACCTCTAGCCTGTACAAGATAGGTTGGCATCCATGTTATAAAGAAATAGATCGAATAGCTCAGCATAAAAAACCCGATTGTCATCATCCAAATATTGCGATAATAAAGGAGCTGATACCATTTGAGGGGTCTGACATTATCTAATCCATCATGTTTTACTTGACCTTCGCGGATGTAATTGAGTTCTTCCTTGTTGATATATTTGTGTTTTTCAGGGTCACGATAATACCAAAACCAAATCACAGCCCAAACTATTCCAATAGCGCCCGAAATAATAAATGGCAGCTCCCAGCTAAATTTAGTCATTAACCATACGACAAACGGCATAGTTACAGCAGTCCCTACTCTTGCTCCACTATCAAAGAACGCAGTAACTTTTACTCGTTCGTTATCACGAAACCATTTGGACGTTACACCAACGCTGCAAGGATAAACGGATGCCTCTCCAATTCCCATGAATACGCGTATTCCGATAAAAGACCCAACGCCTCTTCCAGCTGCCATAAAAGCCGTTGCCAAAGACCACCATGTAACCGCCAATGCAAATGTTATTCGCTGGCCAAACTTGTCGGCAAACCACCCTGATGGTATTTGAAATAAAGCATACGACCAAAAGAATGCTGATAAGATAATTCCCATTTCACCTGGGGTTATATGAAACTGTTTTGCCAGGACAGGGGCTGCAACTGATAAATTCGTACGATCCAAATAATTTATGACAGTTGCAGACCATAGCAATAATGCTACCACTCCACGTGCCTTCGTTCTTTTTTGCATATACGACACCATCCCCTATTATTTATTTTCACAAACATGAATATAAAAGCTTTACATTGAAACAGGAAGCACTATTTGAAGCGCTTTCATTTTAAGTTAAGAACTAACTAACTTATCCAAATTGATAAATATATAATCGATAATATAAATTAAAAGATATCATGGAGAGTGAAAATTCGCAATACTCTTTGGGGTATGTAATATTAAGTTATTTATAGGTTTAACTAGCCATAATGCTAACTATGGAAGTGATATGAGGAATCGAAAGTTCTTCAGCCAGCCGGACACCAACTTGTCCTGCTCCATTATCGATGGATTGGTTCCCAGTTAAGATGAGATCGAAACTTTAATCTTTTGCGTATGCAGCGATGAGTTTGGAGATGACAAACTCATTACCTTCAATCTCTTCAATTAAAACCGCATGATCGGCCCCCATTGTAAGCTCATGGCGTAATGCGCTTTCCGATTTTTCCTTGCCAATTGTTAAAACAGTAACTTGTCCCCCGTGCTCCTCTTTTAATCGAAGTGCCTCTTCAATGGCATATTCATCATAAGGATTAACTATCCATTGACTTGTTTCTTCAATTATCTCTCCTTCTTTAAGTTCAATTTTTTACTTCTGTATCAAAAGTTTGTTTAATACAGACTAAAAGGTTCATGTAATCACATCCTTTTTCTATTTTATGTTATTGATTATCGATTATATAAATGATATCATCAAGTTTTTATAATGTCAAAATATTATTTTTTTTCTGATAAATATTATTTCTCCATCTTTACTTTTAATAAATCGATTGGGTTTTCCAAGATTAGGTACCCTCTAACATAAATGTCTAAATTTGCTGAACAATAGATGATTGAAATGAAAAAAAGAGCCTATCCATCTTATGGAACAGGCTCATTTCTCAACGTTATTTTCTTTATCTTTCTTTCCTTTTAAATGTAAGTGTTGTTCTGGAACATAAACTGCTCAATTTTGTAACTAGTCTATCACTTGCATTAAAATTTTCAAACCGCCCCGTTGTTTGTGCCTTTTGCTATCTTTTCAAAAGAAGAACCTAGCACCTCTGCCAGCGCATGTAGGCGAGGTTAATCCTCTTCCTGCCTCTTTTTTGGTTATTTTTCGATAGTAAAAATGAAGTAATTTATTTTAATAACCAATAAAAGGAAAATTACGATGTTCTAACGAATATCTATATAAAATATCTAGTGAGGTGCAGCGTGATACATACAAAGATTTTGCTATGGATGGGTTCGATCAGTGCCATCATCGGTCTTATTCTGCTTTTTTCCAGCGTTTCTTTTGGTAATTCGATGGCAGTCAATTGGCTGACAGAACAAGGTGGATCAAGCCCTGAGGAATATAATATTGTGATGAAAAGCTATATCAATTCCTTTATCGTTTGTGGAGGGATTCTGTTCGCCTTCGGTCTTTTTATGAATGGTTTGGCTTACTTTACCTTTCTCATTAATAATGGGGACAAAAAACAACAGCTTTAAAACAGAGGGAAGGTTCTTGATCAATAGAACCTTCCCTCTTCTTTTGTTTCTTGACTCTTTCTGCGCTGCTCATCATTATTCGATACCCAAATGTTTCCTATCACGAAAGAAATTTTCTGCTTAATTCGACATAAACGAGTCTCTCAATTGGTAAATTCTAGGTTTTTTGTAAATCTATTGGACTACTAAGTTTGAGAATCGTGCAGTAATTTATTCCTTATGATGTTGTATTTTGTAAATTACTGTCTTTTCTCGACGACTAATCTTTATACCAGTTCACTAAATATTCTGATATATTCAAGTAGCAAGAAATATACTAGATAAATAGAGGGAGTGTCGAATGTGCTAAAAGTTCTATCAAAATCTGCTCTCGCGGTTGCGCTGGCTGGAAGTATTGGGTTTTCCGGAATTCATACTAGTGGAGCATCAGCGGTTAAACCTGCTGATCTTAAGGGAATAAGCCTTGCCGATTACGTAGGTGCATCACCTGAAATGGCGGCTAAAGCAAAGCAGCTTGGAAAGAGCCTGACAAAGGCGGATCCGGCTGAAAAGTTTGCTGAACAGCAAGGGACAAAATTTGAACAGGCAGGAAACAACCATGTAACACCTAAGCCGGCTGTCGGCGATATTCCTATGCTTGTTATTCTGGTTAAATATAAAGATGGCGATGAGCCTAAGGGTGATCCTGCGGGACAGGTCCCTGCAAAATATTTTGATGATCTGATTTTTGGTGATCATTATAATCCATATGATCTTGATGAGTTTAAGAAATATGCAGAATATAACGGTGAAAAAGCACCGACTGACAATACTATGCAGAATATCTACAAGGAATCAAGCTATGGCAAAGCCAAGCTAGTGAAAAAAGAAAATACAGACCTTGTTTGGGTAGAACTGCCGAAGGGCGCTTCGTATTACCTGGATCAGGATGGAAAATATGCGGAGAACGGCAAATATGTGAATGGCAATGTGAATGGAGACGCCCATATGGGTGAGCTTGTCACAGATGCCTTTAAAGCGGCTGACAGTGTGGTCGATTATTCGAAATATGCGGTAAAAGGACAGCTTCAGAACGTATTTATCGTCCATGAAGGATCAGGGGCCGAATGGAGCCAGGATCCGGCTCAGATCTGGTCCCATAAGTGGAATGCTTTAAGCGCTGCTTATTATGCGAAGTATTATGAGACAGGCTTTGCTACTCCGGATGTGAACAGAGATGGTACAGTATCCGATGCTGAAATGAATACATGGCAGGCCAAATTTATTCAAGAACATACACTTGATGGTGTATTAGTAAACAACTATAATGTCCAGCCGGAAATCGGCGGAAACGTAGCCGGTTATGACCTTGCAACAGACAGCTACAGCGATGCTGCGAAGACAGGCCCTTACCCAGGCCAGGCTGGTGTATTCTCTCACGAATTCGGCCATGCACTCGGACTGCCGGATTTATATGATACGGCTTATACGTCTGAAGGAGTTGGCAACTATTCCATGATGGCGGGCGGTTCCTGGATGCGCTATCCGGATGCCAACCAATATTCCGGCAACTCCCCAGTGAACTTTGATCCATATTCTAAAATGTTCCTTGGATGGGCATCGCCAATTAATGTTACGCCTGCTGATGGAGTAAAAACAATTACTCTTAAGCCGGTAAACAAAGCAAGTTCCAATGATGGAATTGTAAAAATGGAAGTACCGGGATCTAATGGAACAGAGTATTTCTTATTTGAAAATGTTCAGCAGGCAGGCTTCAATAAAGGTCTGATCCGCGAAGGCAAGGATGCTCACGGCCTAGTGGCATGGCATGTGGATGAAAATGTCATGAAGCAGTACGGCACTCCGAACAATGTGGAAAACTGGATGAACAAACGCTTCCAATCTAACCAATCCATCACTCTTAAAAATGGAACAGTCGTCAATCACTATGGCTTATCCGTGCTTCAGGCTGACGGCAAGTACGACCTGGAACACAACGTCAACCGCGGCGATGCAGGCGACTTCTTCAAAACCGGCAGCAGCATCACTCCGGTCTCAGGCAATGTTCACAGTGGCTCTTACTACTTCTGGAAAGGCTACAGTGCCACACCTGGGGATTCCGGTATTCATGTAACCAACATCAAAGAAAACAGTGATGGATCCGTTACAGCTAACTTCTTCTACAAAGCTACTGAGGCAGCAAAATAAATACAAGGAGAGAACCGCCGACCAGGCTGGTTCTCTTTTTTTCAGTCCGTACCGGAATCTCTGATTCTACAAGGTTACATATAAACCAGAAAACCATAAACGAATATAAAGATAACGATCAAAGGCACTCCGGCTAAAGAAATGAACCGCCATCTTCCCTTCCCTGCAAAAGCAAAGATGAGGGATATTCCGGTTATCATGAGGAGGATATTCGTCTCCTGCTGGCCAGTAAGCGGCCATACTCTTCCCCCGAAGAACCCAAATAACAAAGCCAGAATAAAAAACTTAACAGAAAGAATGCTAAAGCTTTCCCTCAGGAGGACCCCTCTTTTCATACGGTAATTTTACCAGATCCCATTGTGGAGAGTCTCTGTAACCTTCGGAACTATTGACAATGAGTTCCGGGCTGTATTCCTAACTGCTCGGAGCCTCATTTTTTCGGGAAATTCCATCTAAGGTGATTTACGCTCTCTTATTTGGTTTGCATAGCAAGCTCTGCTAACTATTATTGTTGAGAGACAAAATAAAAAAGGGACCATACCTATAGTGGTTTCCTAATTACTTTTCGTTTTAAGCACGTTTCCATTAATCTTTTAAAGAGCCAAGACGGTCAGAAGCAATCCTTTACATATTGTGAGAAATATGAAGGTCCTATATCGCTGGCTTGGTTTAAGGCGCCCAATCAAAGGTAAAGAGTTGGTTTATCCAGTAAAGAGACAAAAAGATTCATACGAACAATAGTTTCTTCTTTACTAAAAAATGGCCTGCGTAGGATTTTACGCGGCCATTTACCTTTTTAAACAAGGGTTAAATCAATTGCCTCTTCTATGATATTTTTAATATCTTGATATTGTTCTTCCGTTAATTGTACTGCCGGATCCTTTGTGTATGGAGAAATATCGAGTCCTTTAGCTTTTACTGAAGCTTTTATCCCGGTCACGAATAAATCAGTAGTATCATATAATTTCATTAAAGTTGATACTTGTTTACCGCACTTTTCCACCATATCAAAATCTTTATTTTCGTATGCCTCATGCAAAGTGGAGAATAACTTTGGCTCTACATTAGTCAATCCACTTAGGATCCCGTCTCCACCAGAAATACGGTTTACGATATAATATTCATCAAATCCAGATAGAACGGTAAAATCCGGTCTTTCCGATTTGACTTTTTGGAGGATTTTTCTTGTATGGCTAATATTATCGACTGTATCTTTAATGGAGACAATATTTTTATATTTTATCGCTAATTTATATACTAATTCCGGACTTAAATCAGTTCCTGTTCTAGCAGGAAAGTTGTATAACATAATTGGCATATCTACTGATTCAGCAATTTTCCCAAAAAATATTTCCGCAGTTTCTTCAGTTGGTCCAAAATAATAAGGCGAAATGACAACAAGGCCATCTGCGTTTGCATCCCTACAGTAATTCCCGAAGCTTATAACTTCTTCTTGGTTCGTTCCACCGACACCAACAAGCACTGGTACTCTCTTATTGACTTTTTCTACAGCAAAATCAACGAGCCGCTTTTTTTCTTCTATTGTAAATGCATAAAACTCACCAATACTGCCAAAGAACAGAATACCATTGATTCCATTATCAATTAAGTGGTTAATATGAGCTTCCATTTTTGGAAAATCAAACTTTCCGTCTTCTTTTAATATAGTTATACTTGGTGTAAAAATACCTTTAAACATGTTCATCTCATCCTTTTATTTTTTATTAGTGTGTAATATAAGAAAATTAGTAATGTAGAAGAGTGGCCACCTTTGAAGTAAATGAACCCGGATACTTTGCCAGGTTAGGGAAAAAGTATTTACTACTGCTCCCATAAAGAGTGGTACAACCATCAAGCCTCAAGGAATTTTTTCAACTGTCTTCATGATTTTCATTTAATAACCTCCTCGCCTTTTCACCTTATTAGCAAATTCGAGTTTATCTCCAATGTAAACCTTTTCATTTTACAGTTTGTTTTCCGCCAGATTTACTCTGGAGGAAAATCAACTCATCTTAATACTCAAGCAGGAGAAACAAAACCAGCTTTTAGTGAAATTCTTCTTGCTAAGTCGACAATTTCTCGCTCAGCTTGCTCTTGTTTCTTTTCAAAGTTATTTGAAAGCATGGTTACACTGACTGCAGCGATGATATCATTTTCATGATTTCTTATCGGCGCAGCAAGACAAATAAATCCCTCTACCGCTTCTTGGTATTCCTTTATGAATCCACTGTCATTTAAAGAAGTAATTTGCTCCCAAAGCTCCCTCAATGTTTTGACGGTATAGGGGGTTTTAGGTTCAAGTTTTTTTCCCAAATATAGTTCTTGCAGCTGTTCAAAACTATATTGAGATAAGTGGACTTTCCCCATAGCCGTAGCATGAGCAGGTAACTTCATTCCCGGATCAGTGGCAAGTCTGACAGGAGAGGTGCTGTCTTTCTTGGCTAAATACAGAATATCAGTCCCATCTAATAACGAGAGCTGCAAGGTTTCATTTAATCTTTTTACTGCTGAATCCGCTTCGATTGAAAACGTACCAATAAGATCAAATCGACCAAAATATAATGCGCTTAAAATTCCCATCCTCATTCCAAGAGAATATGTATCATCCCTTTCCTTTTGGATCCAGCCTAAAGATTCTAAGGTATTTAACATGGAGTACAGAGAGCTTTTATTGATACCTAGTTTTTTTGAAAGATCAATTAACCGGTATTCATTGGGGTGGTTTGCAATTATGGTTAAAATGTTGTCAGCTCTTTCTATGGCTGGAACCCAATACTTTTTATCCAATTTGATAACCCTTTCATTTTGGTTTATTATACTAAACCACGTTTATTTAACTAAACTAATTTTATCATTATTACATTAATCTGTATATTGAATTTTTTAAAAAATTTGAAAATAATAGAGTCGAATTAATCCATCAAGCTGGCGAATGGAACTGTTATCGATTACGAAATACTCAGAACGATATACAATGAGTTTCAAACTGGTTTCCGAATTACTCGGAACATATTCACAATGGGTTTTGAATCGGCTTCCGAACTGCTCGGAGGGTACATACAAGGGTTTCGAGTTGTATTCCGAACTGCTCGGAGGTATTTACAATGGGCTCCGAATAGGGTTCGAATTGCTCGGAACCATATATCGCCAACAAGAAGGCCCTCAATGCAAAGATGCAATGAGGGCTCTCGTATATCATTTATCCTGTTTCTATGATTCGGCTTTAAAGCCAAGTATCATTCTATTATTTTTTATAAGCTAAATTCGCATAAATCTCAACCATCGCAGCCTGCTCGATAAGCGGCACCGGCTTTTGTAGAACCCGCTGGTATAGACCGGTTTCCGGGTTTCGTACCGTATCCCACATCTTATCCGCATAGGCCTGGGCATATTTTCTATATTCATGGTTAGGCTTGACTGAATCCAATAGCTGCAGGTTTTCGAAGAAGATGGCGTTGAATTCTGGAGGATTCTTGTAGAGCTGGGTGTCGCCGTAATACTGGATGGACTTCTCTGCCAGATTCACTGCACGTTCCAGATACTTTTTATCCCCGGTTGTTTGATAGAACAGAGTGTTTGCTCCGATCATCATTCCCTGGTTGTAGGTCCATTGAGTTTTCTCGATATTGCCTTTCAGGTCAACATGGTCCCAATACAGGCCGTTTGGCGCAAGCATGGAGCCGTTGACCCAGTCATAGGCTTTCTTTGCCCAGTCAAAGTAATATTTGTCACCTGTAGTTTGATAAAGGTACAAACCGATCTGTGCCACCGGCGCATTGGAGATGGTATTCCGGTCCTGGCTCCATGGTGCCTGTGTCCAGAATATTCCGCCTGGATATGGATGCGATGAATCATTGTCCCACCCGAATACCTCCAGCTTAAAGATATCCTTGGCCCGTTTTAATGCGGACTGGTCACCTGTAAGGTGATACAGCTCTAAGAAATTTAGGGCGAGCCAGTCATTGTCATCATAAAATTTATCTCCGCCCTGGCCTACAGGAGGACGTATATACGAGTCATAACCGGCAGGATTGGTTTCATTATTCCAGTATAGCTTGAGGCCATCGAGACGTTGGTTTCTATCCAATAGGTACGCTTTTCCTATTTTCGGAAGCCTTGTTATATCGATCGTGGCAGCCATAGCCCGGGAGAACGGCCATACATAGGAATACGGATTCCCTCCTCCTCTTGGATATTCTTCTGTATAAAGCTTTGCACTGGGCTGATAGAAATACTTTTGCAGAGATTCATAGGATGCTATGGCTCTCATTGTGTTTTTCTTTTGGTGGGACGCTGCAAATGCTGATGTGCCAGGCGCTATCCATAGTGCTGCCATGACAGCCAGAGTAAGGGCTAACCAGGTTTTAAGAAATTTCGTCATACTTCTTCCTCCTCCTTTTATGGTTATGATGTTCTGTGGTGTGTTCAATTTGAATGGACATCACCCCCTTTATGGTCATAACAAAAGGTACAGGTCATTTCTTCACTCACAAAAAGAAGGGAGTCACCTCCCCCATTGTGTCTTTCTCTGAACCATTACACGGTGTCTGCACTTTCGTTATGGTCTTGAGACGCTTACTCTGAACCGTTTCCGGCCTAAGCACCCGCAGTTTTGGTCTTGAGACGTTCTCTCTGAACCACTTGCAGGCGGAGCAGCCTCCGTTATGGTCTTGAGACGCCTTCTCTGAACCATTTTCCAACGGAGCGCCCACTGTTTTGGTCTTGAGATGCCCTCTCTGAACCATTTTCCAGCGGAGCGCCCGCAGTTTTGGTCTTGAGATGCCTTCTCTGAACCATTTTCCAACGGAGCGCCCACTGTTTTGGTCTTGAGATTCCTTCTCTGAACCATTTTCCAGCGGAGCAGCCTCCGTTTTGGTCCTGAGACGCCTTCTCTGAACCGATTCCCAGTGTAGTGGCAAAAGTTTGGGTCTTGAGACGCCCTCTCTGTACCATTTCCCAGTGGAGCAGCCTCCATTTTGGTCTTGAAACGCCCTCTCTGTACCATTTCCCAGTGGAGCAGCCTCCATTTTGGTCTTGAAACGCCCTCTCTGTACCATTCCCCAGTGCATCAGCCTCAGTTTTGGTTTTAAGACGCCTTCTCTGAACCATTTTCCAGTGAAGCAGCCCTCATTTTGGTCCTGAGACGTATTCTCTAAACCATTTCTCAGTGACCCAACCATCTTCCGGGTCTAGATACCCTCCTATTTCAACTTCACCATAAACGTCTTAATCTCATAAGGCTTAATATCAAACGCAAAGCCCTTCTCTTCCTGAATCTCAGAAATGCTTCTCTCCATCAGATCGCATTCCTGCCAGGATTCAATACTCCTATCACTTCTGAGCTCCACTTTCCCACGGGCTCCGGCAAATTCATGCAGACGGATTATAAGGGCATCCTCATTCTCCGCTTTCTTCACAGCATCCACTATTACGTTCGAAGCTGAGACACTGAACAAGGAAACACTCTCTGTCTGTCCCTCCGCATAAGTCAAAGGATTATTGAGCTCCCAGGCATGGCGCACGGTATTTCCTTCATACCAGCTGCCTGCATGAGGAAGGAGCGAATAGGTGAACAGATGCTCGCCCTGATCTGCTTTAATATCCGGATAGGTAGCGGATTTCAACAGAGTCAATCGCATCACATTGTCCTTGATGTCATGGCCGTATTTGCAGTCATTCAGCAAGCTCACCCCGTAATCCCGCTCAGAGAGATCTGCCCACTGATGGCCGACCGTTTCAAACCGGGCATAATCCCAGCTTGTGTTCCAGTGGGTCGGGCGTTTTACGTTACCATATTGGATATCGTACGTGGCTTCTGTTGCCCGGATTTCCACCGGGAACGCCACTTTAAGGAGCTGGTCCTGCTCATGCCAGTCGACCTTCGTTTCAAAATCGATCCTCGGATTGTCAGCATACAAGGCCATTTTCTGGGAAATATTCGAGTTTGAATACGCCCATTTGAATTCCACCACACAGCGCACAGGCCCATTTTCGATCACCTGGACATCCTGCAGCTTGGAGATTTCCTTCATCTTTTCCTGATAGTACAGATCGATATCCCAGGCATCAAAGCGCATTGGCTTATCCTCGAACACCTGGAACACATTGCCGCGTGCTTTAGGCGCCAAGACATTCCGTTCATTCTTCTTATCAAAGACCCGGGTCAGCTGGCCGTTGTCATTCCATGAGATCTCATAATAATTGGTGGACACACTTTTTTCAGCTGTATGGAATGATGAGGCAGTTCCATTCGTACCCTGTTCATAGCGGATGGTGCTCTTTCCTAATGAAGGTACATCCGAAACCTTGACCAGCCATTCGCCGGCAGCCGTCTTCTGGGCTTCGAGTACGTCTCCCCTCTCATTCTTCCAAATCAATTCACCAGTCGCTTTTGTGTCGACTTTCACAAGATCGTTGCGCTTCCACGAAGATGAGTTATAAACTGTAATCGCGCTGCCTCCATCATTCTCAGCGATGGACTGGGAAGCGGCACTCCATGCACCCGCCGCAAGCTCATGCGCTTCGGCATACTCGAGCCTGCTGTCCTCATAGACCTCAGTGATCGAGGATCCTGGGATGATGTCATGGAACTGGTTCCGCAGGACAATTTTCCAGCTTTCCTCGAGATCTCGGGCCGGATAAGCAGACCAGGAACCCTTCACAATGCTGTTCAAGGCATTCAGCCACTCGGTTTCCCGCAGCAAAAGCTCCATTTTGCGGTTCATCCGTTTGTTGTAGGCCTGTGAAGTATACGTTCCGCGGTGGTACTCGAGATATAGCTCCCCATCCCAGAGGTGGACATATTGATCCGTGTTTTCGACCGTTTCATGCAGGCGCTGGAAGAATTCGTCCGCACGTCCTGTCTTCACAGCAGGCAGGCCAGGCATTTTATCGAGCTTTCGTCTCATCTCCAGCATTTCGCGGTTCACACCTCCCCCGCCGTCGCCATAGCCATAGGAAAGCAGGAGCTCCTGGTTCACGCCCTTATCACGGTACGCCTCCCAGATTCCTTTCACAGAACGAGGAGTGATCTGGCCATTGTATGTATAAAACCAGCGGTCATCCTCAGGGGTGGTGATGAAATGGGTCAGAATCTCCGTGCCGTCGATGCCTCTCCATTTGAAGGTGTCATGCGGCATGCGGTTGTACTGGCTCCAGCTGATTTTGGTGGTCATGAAGGTTTTGATGCCGGACTTGACCAGAATCTGCGGAAGGGCCCAGCTGTAGCCGAACACATCCGGAAGCCACAGGTATTCGCATTCCTTCCCGAAGTTCTCGCGGAAGAATTTGGTACCTAAAAGCAGCTGGCGCACGAGCGACTCCCCGGATGTCAGGTTGCAGTCGGCTTCGAGCCACATTCCGCCTTCTGTTTCCCAGCGTCCTTCCTTCACCCGCTTTTGGATTTGCTCGTAAATTTCCGGATAATCCGTTTTGATATAATCATATAATTGGGGCTGCGTCTGCAGGAACACATAATCCGGGTACTGCTCCATGAGGCGCAGGACAGTGGAAAAGGAGCGTGCCGCTTTTTCCCTTGTATGCTTCAGCCGCCACAGCCAGGCTACATCGATATGGGTGTGCCCGATGGCGGTCACGGTTACCGGGAAACTTTGGGGCATTTGCTCAATTTCTGCATTTAATAGAGACTGAGCTTCGTAAAGAGAATCATAGAAACGTTCAGAGCCAGCATTCGACCAATCCACTAATAGGAAGGCGCGGTCCAATGCGTTTAGGAGCGTCTGTCTCTCCGGCTGGTTTTCCTCGAGATACTTGACCGTTTCCAAACCTGCTTTTGCCGTGTAATACAGATCATCGGCCTTTTCATCGAGACAGGCGAAAAACGCCTTCTTCAATTGATGCTCCTGAAGCGTCGGCTGGCCTCCGCCTTCAAGACCTGACCAGAGCCTGAAGCAGAGCTCGATGCTTGTGCCGGCGAGGCTTCCATCGAGGAACACCTCCTGGTGGTTCATGTCCACTCCCTGATACGGCGTTCCGTTAACATACAACAGGGATTCGAATCCCGAGTTATTCCCTCCGCCTGTTTTTCCAAAGTCAAACACACCGACAATCTTCTGCTGGGCCCACTGCTCTGGGATGGAGACCTGAGTTTTCAACCAGATATATTGGTCGCGGCCTTCCCAGCGGTCGCGGACATTCATGGTTCCCCATTCCCCGCCTTCAGGCGGCCGTTCCGAAACGTTTCCTTCTGCATCCTCCAGGGCCTGAAAGGACTGAATCGGCTGGGCATTTCGATAGCGGTAGGAATCCAGCTCCTGTATACGTCGTTCTAATTTATCAAGTGTCCAAAACATATCAAGCACTCCTTTTATTTTGAGATTAGCCTTTAGATGCTCCGCCGAGGCTGAAGCCGGTACTCATGAACTTCTGTGAAAATATATATAAGATGACGGAAGGCATCGTATACACCATGGAAAACGCAGCGAGCTTTCCGTATTCGATCATCCCGAAGGTCCCGAAGAACTGGAAAATGGTGACCGAGGCGGGAAATTTGTCCGGTGTCTGAATGAGGATATATGGAACGAAAAAGTTCCCCCAGCTTCCGGAAAAAGTAAAGATGGCGACCGTGCAAATGCCGGGAATCATAAGCGGCGCGACCACCCTCCGCAGTCCTGCCCACACAGACGCACCGTCAATCCAGGCGGATTCCTCCAATTCCAGCGGAACACTGTCCATGAAGTTTTTCATCATCCAGATTGCATAAGGCAGGCCCGATGCCGTTAAAAACAGGATGGTTCCGATGAGGGAATCCTGCATATTCAGATAAATGAAGAGCTGGTAGACCGGCACCATCACCGCCGTGATTGGCAGGGCCGTCATGAACAGGATGGTATACATAAACGGCTTCTTGAATTTCAGGGCATATCGCGACAGGGGATAAGCGGCCATGATAGCGACCATTACCACAAGCACAGCCTGGCCAACCGAGATAAACAGCCCGATTCCAAACGAACGGAGATTAGCAGGATCCGTGAAAATCGATGTGAAGTTCGTGAGCGTAAAGGAGCTTGGCATTTTCAGGGATTGCTGGGCGTTGGGATCAAATGATGCGAATAATACCCATAAAAGTGGCAGGATAAACATGATCCCCAGGATCGTCAGAATGACATATGGAACGACTTTTTCGGTTTTATAACGGTTCATGAATATCCCTCCTTAGATTTCTGCCTTCATGGATCGCATATAAATCAAACTGGCTCCGATTCCGATCACAAGCAGGATCAGGGAAATCGCGGTCCCATAGCCCAGCTGGTAATTGACGAACGCCTGATTGTACATGAAGATCGGCAGCGTCTGGGTAGACGTACCCGGTCCTCCGCCGGTCATGGCGAAAATCAAGGTAAAGACGCCCAGTGTCTGCAGAGTTACGAGAATCATATTGGTCACGATCGATCCCTTTACCATCGGCAGGACGATGCGGAACAAAACCTGGAACTTATTCGCCCCATCCATGACAGCTGCCTCCTCGACACTTTTCGGTACATCGTCGAGGGCTGCCTGGAACACGAGCATCGAAAAGGCTGTTCCATGCCAGATATTCGCAATGACCACACTTACCATCGGGAAGGTATACATCCAGGTGACCGGCTTCATTCCGATATGCTGCAGAACCATATTGAGGGTGCCATTATCACTTAAGAAGGCCACCCAGCAAAACGCGACCACGATTTCCGGTGTCACCCAGCCGGCCAGGACGATGATGCCGATGATCCGGCGGAAGGTTTTGTTTTTCTCCTTCATTAGAACAGCGAGGATGAAGCCCAGCACCTGCTGGCCGATGACGGCAGAAAACAGAAGGAACACAATGGTTTTAACTACAGAGATCCGGAAATCAGGATCCTGGAACATGGTGACGAAGTTCTGAAATCCGATAAACTCTGTACTTTTTGCCTCCGTACCGGTCAGCGTTAGATTGGTAAAAGCAAAGTAAAAGGTCAGTAAGATCGGTCCTACAAAGAAAATTAGCAAGAGAATCCAGGCTGGCAGCAGGAACAGGACTGATTTCAGAAGAGTATGATCTCTCCTGGTTTTCTGCTTGATTGTGACGACTGGTGATACAGCTGTATTTGTACTCATTTCACACCCCGTCCTATAATTTTTAGCTGGAGGCTGCCTTTTCAGCGCAGCCTCCCCAACCTTTATTTTTCGATCACATTGTCAGCTCCGACAATTTTGGTTACATTGCTTTGATATTCCTTAGCTGCATCTTCTGGGGTGATTTTATCGGTGACGACTCCCTCGACAAGGGATTGAATCTGTGTGGATACAGTAGGATATTTATCGACTGCCGGACGGAAATGGGTGAAGCTCAAAAACTCCGTGGCTTCTTTAAACATCGGAATTTCCTGATAAGATGGATCTTTTGCGACATCATCACGAGGAGTCAGGTTTCGTTCTTTCTTAAGAAGTGACAGGTTGTTTTCCTTGCTGGAAGCTAATTTAATGAAGTCCCAGGCAGCGTCTTTATTATGAGAGTTTTTTGGGATGGAAAGTGCCCATCCCCCTGACATGGAGGTGGTTCCCGGTGCCTGGCCGTTCTGGGTCGGCATGGCGGCAAAACCTAAGGTTTTGAAGGCATCCGGCCACGGTGCGGAACCACTCTCGCCCCAGTTTCCTGTCTGCCAGAATCCGTCTAGCCCGATGGCAAGCTTCCCTTTAGGGAACATCTGCTGGTAAGCGACAGCGCCTCCCGACCCATTCAACACCTGGGAAAGACTTGGCCCCAGCTTTTTCTTATAAATCGTATCAATGAATTTGAAGGAATCGGTAAGGCCCTGGCCTTTCACGACCCATTTCTTGGAGTCATTATCATATAGAGGAGTGTCTGTGCCGGATAAGAGCATTTCAAATGTCTGCATGGAGGTTGCTTCCCCTGTCGCCTTTCCGGAGTTCATCCAGATCGGGGTCACGCCGGGAAGCTTATCTTTGATGGCTTGTGCGGCTTTTAAGATATCATCCCAGGACTTCGGCTCCCATGGAACGGGAAGTCCTGCTTTTTCAAAAAGATCCTTGTTGTACCAAAGTCCTCGGGAATCAGTGTTATAAGGCACTCCGTATGTTTTTCCGTCCTGGGCAATGACGCCCTTTTTCACGCTGTCATTATAATTGCTCCAGTCACTCCAGTCCTTGATTTTATCATCCAGAGGCTCCAGATAGCCGGCGCTCGCATCGGAGTTGACCATGAAGGTGTCCTCGGTCACGATGTCGGGTGCGGTGTTTTTGGATTTTAACATCAAAGCGACCTTGGCAAAATAATCTCCTTCCGAAACATTGAGCGGTGCCAGTTTCACATCCACCTTGGGATGGTCCTTCTCGTAGGCTGGAATGATCTCCTTATTGAGCCAGTCGGTCAGACCTTTATTCGTCCCTCCACCTGATCGGTATGTAATCTTGACGACCTGCTTCCCGCTGCTTTCGCTGGACGAGCTCTCATTCGAACACGCTGCACTCAGCAGCATACTGCCGCCAATGACGGATACAGCCGCGATTTTCGTGAACATCCTTTTTTTCATAACTCTCTCCCCTATACTTCATATTTTTTAAATACTGTAAGCGGTTACAAGCTGATATAAAAAAATAAGACCGATCCACTGCATTAGCTGTGATGATATGTTCTTAGCATAAATGGTATATTTGGTATATGTCAATATATTAATAGAAAATTTTAAATATTTGAGTAATATGTGTTTAAAGGATGCTATGGCTGTCCCAAACCGAAACTTTGTTGAAGGATTGTTCA
This sequence comes from Peribacillus kribbensis DSM 17871, assembly GCF_000430765.1. Lineage (GTDB taxonomy): Bacteria > Bacillota > Bacilli > Bacillales > DSM-1321 > Paraperibacillus > Paraperibacillus kribbensis. The sequence continues at coordinate 155,284 of NZ_AUMQ01000016.1, forward strand.
AAGTATATTGTCGGAATATTTATGAAATGATATATTTGATATATCATTTAGGAGATTATTAGGATGTGAGGATAAGTGGAACTTCCATTATACGAAAAAATTTATCTGGACTTATTAAATCAGATTGAGACCGAGCAGCTAAAGCCCGGAGACCAGCTCCCCACGGAGAAGGAATTGGCGAGCCAGTATGGGGTCAGCCGGATTACCTCAAAAAAGGCGGTAGAAAAACTGGTCCAAATCGGGGCCATCGAAAGGATCCGCGGGAAAGGATCCTATGTATCAGACAGACTTCCGGACGTGAGTGCTTTTCGTAAAAAAAGCAGCTCTGCTCCGAGTGAATTCCCGGAAGATGAACCTAATGGCTTAATCGCCCTGATCATCCCCGACTTCTTCAAGGACAGCTTTGGCAGAAAAATCATGAAGAACATTGAAAAGCGCTGCGCTGAAAAAAATTACAGCTTAGTGGTGAAGCTGACGTATGGCAGCCAGGAGGAGGAAGACGAGGCGATCAATACGATGGTCCAGCTAGGGGTAAAAGGAATAATGATTTACCCGGTCAACGGCCAGCATTATACCGCCAGCATTCTGAGACTGGTCCTCGAGGGCTTTCCTCTTGTTTTAATCGACCGATATTTAAAGGGTATTCCCGTCTGCTCGGTTTATACGGACAACAAAAAGGCAGCCCAAAATCTGACTGAATTCCTGCTGACACAGGGTCATGACCATATTGCGTTTGTCTCGCCGCCCGAAGAAGACACTTCCTCCATCGAAGAAAGAATCCAGGGGTTTCAAGCTGCCTATCTCCAGAGAGGGATTGCCGTCAGTCCGGATCTGCTTGTGACAGAGATGTTCAGCACCCTCCCCACCTTTGAAAAATCTGATGAGTTTCAGGAAGACCTGATCAAACTGAGGAAGTTCATCGAGGAAAATGCCCATGTGACCGCCTTCATCGCCTGCGAATATGAAATCGCCTGCGTCCTCGCACATGTCCTCAAATCCCTCGGGAACTCGATTCCAGCCGATTATGCCATCGCCTGCTTCGACCATCCCGGCTGGTTTTATAATGATATGATCTTCACACATATCAAGCAGGATGAAGCGGGAATTGCGGTCAAATCCGTAGACTTGCTTTTAAAACAAATCAACGGGGAGACTGTACCTGTTAAGAATATGGTAGAGTTCAAGCTTGTGGAGGGGAATACGGTATAATCAGACCTTGGTTCTTTAAAATAAATGGAGAAGATCTAATTAGCCCATGCAAAATAGCTTGAGGATATGGTTCCTCAAGCTTGCAGTGCAGAATCTTAGACCGTTCCTCTTTCAATCAGGTTTACTGGTAACTCCATAGTCGATATGTTATCAGTCATTGCTTGTAAAAAGAGATTCCTCCCCATCTCTACAAGAGGAATCTCTATGGTTGTAATATTCATCATTTTGGCGATGGGTTCATTATCAAAGCCGATGATGGCCATTTCGTCCGGAATAGAAATCTCCATCTGTTCACAACGGATCACAATCCCTGCAGCCACTTGGTCACTCGTAACCAATAGGGCTGATGGCGGTGAATCCATTTCTTTTATTTCATTGACAACCTTCTCACCATCCTCAAAATACAAACAATTATCGATAATATATTCAGGATGATAGGGAAGCCTGTATTTCTTATGGAAATCCTTATAGGCCAGGCTTCGATTCTCACTGTTTGTCCCCGATCTTCTGCCAATACAATATCCAATTTTCCTATGCCCCTTTTGATATAAATACTCGAGGGCTTCAAAAAAGATCTTATAATGGTTGACAAAAGTTTTAGATATCTTCATTCCTTCAGCGCTTTCGCATAATACGATAGAGCCGTAGTGCAAATGCCCTTGAATGGTGGATAAGTCACTGGTTCTAGAACAAATAATTAACGAATCAATCTGCTTTTGCTTGAGCATTTGCAATGCTTCCATTTCCCTGCTTTCGCTATAATCAGTCTGTATCAATACCAATTTATAGTTATATTGCAGAGCTTGACTGGCAATTCCCTTTAATAATAAAGCAAAATACGGATGATCTGAAAACGGAATGGCCACACCCATCAACTGGGTTTTCCCTGTACTTAAGTGAACGGCATTTAGATTTTTATTATAATTAGTGGCTCTGACAGCCTCTAAAACCGCATTCTTTTTTTCCTCACTGACATAGGGGTGATGATTTAAAACTCTTGAAACAGTCGTTACAGAGACCCCAGCCATCTTTGCCAAGTCTTTAATATTTGTCATGTTCTCACCTTTATAATAACTCACAAACGAAAGTTGATCTTAACAATTAAGAAACAGCCCATACTGCTCTTTATCCATATCCTATAGTAGAGGCACAATCACCCTGCTATTTAGTAATCTACTATAAGTTCACTATTTGAATCCTTCCGCTAAAATCTTAATTCCTATACATCCACAGTGCCAAATGATAAGAATCCTGTCAACCGGTTTCTTTCATCCTATTTATTTTGGTTGAATAGTTTTCCGGCAGTCGGATTTAGTAGAAAAAAAATCATCAAAGAAATCGATTGAATGAACTTCTATTTTTTGCTCAGATGCGTTTAAACAAACGTAAGCGGCAAAATAAATAACAAGGCAAAGAAATAACAATTCAAACATACCAATCACTCTCTCTTCATTATTTTTTCTGAGTGTAATTTATGAAACGCGTTTCATGTCAAACACAAAATCGATTGGTTGTGTAATGCAGCTTACTGTTGAAACTGATTTCATCACGCAGTGATACTAAGAATGTGATGTAGCGCAGGGCGATGCCAGCCCGACAATAATATGGCGGACTCGTTAACACTATGGCGGTTTAATGGAAACAATAAAAGAATGCTGCTGCAGCCTTCATTTGTAGAGAAATTAGAGGAGATTAAAGAATAATTAACCATTTTTCAACAGGCTCTTTTCGATAATGGGGATACTATAAAATCATTTATAGTGAGCAGGTACCTGACAAAATGCACAGGTATGCTCCCACTATTTTTGTGGCAGCTTTTGAATATGAGGAACGTTTAGCAGGCTTACACCTTGCTTTATATGGTTCTTACAGACGACGATCAATAAAAATCCCCCTCACATCGAAAGGACTATTTTCTGTTTTGGTTACGGTCTCCTACCGATAGGGAGTAATTCTCGGTAAGAGACCCGGGCTGCCTGTCTTACAGAATACTCATATTACCATTTCTTCAGTCCAAGCAGCTTCTCACCTAATTCGGTCAGCTCGGCTCTTGTATATTTCAATTGTTCCAAGTTCCGTGGATCTCCTGGGAAAGCATCGCCTTTTGGTGGTATACGCTCCCTCCATGAAGCTATTCGTTCTTCACGAAGGTCTTCATTATCCTCCTGAGCGGGAAACATGGAAATATATTGTGCGATTCGTGGGCTTTCAGAATAATTCGGACGTATTCCATGGGGCTGCATGGAATTAAAGATTAACAAATCCCCAGCTTTTTGTACGATTCTAGTTGGCTCATACCCAGTCGTGTCTGGGTGATACGGATCTCGATCCTCAGGCTGCGATTTCACCCATTCCGGAAAATCACGGTACAATTCAGGAATACATTGGAACCCTCCCATTTCTTCGGAGGTATCCACTAGCGATAAAACTCCCTGGACATTTTGTGGAAGTGGAGTCTGGCTGGTATCAACATCCCAATGAATAAATCCTCCATGTGAATGTTTATCTTTTTTGGGCATATTTAAGTTACAGCGATCAATACTGGTCCATAACTCTTCAATTCCCCAGATGTCCACAAACGCATCATACACTCGCGCATACATTCGGTTATCCCATAAATATTGATGATTATACAGCTCTACCATTCCTGTTCCCTCAAGTTCTTTCATTTTCATTTCTGTCCGTGGAGAGGTATACCAGGTGGATGGATCACTCGGATCCTTTTCCTCAAACTCCCATATCAGGCTCTTTAACCTTTCAATGTTTTCCTTAGGAATGGCGTTCCGGATAATGACGTATCCATTCTCCCTCCAGAATTTCCAGTCCTCTTCGCTTAAAACGCGTAATGGCTCATTGTTCGGCCGCGTGTTTAGCGGCTGACTAATTTTTAATGAATCATGATTCCCCTTGTTTTTAACTTCCATACTCATATTTCTACTTCCTTTCTCACTCATATTTTTGCTTTTGAAAAGGCTTACAACCTTTGTGGAATAACCATAATTTATGAAACCAGTTTCAGGTCAATCGAATTTTTTATTTTTTTAAAAATTTACTAGAGTAAGATTGCCATCAGTCCGGCTCCAAATGTTTAAGTTCATCGAGGTAATTTCTCATGTGACCGCCTTCATCCCCTGCTTCGACCATCCCCGCTGGTTTTGTAACGATATGATCTTCATACATATCAAGCAGGGTGAAGCCGGAATTGCGGTCTTTCAAAACAAATCAACGGGGAATCCGAGCCTGTTAAGAAATGATAGAGTTCAAGCTTGTGGAGGAGATTACGGTCTAAAGAAGCATGAAAAAGGAATGAGCGCATGGGCTAATTCCTTTTTACATGCATAGTTTTGATTTTCTAGTTCAAATAATGAACCAAAGGCAAATAACAATCACAATCATTTGGATTAAATATCCCGGATATCTATCAACCTGATTTCCATTTAGGATAAGATAAATGATGTGTGGGATCGAATAAAATACAATGTAGGCGATGATTAGATATTCATATCATTTCACTTGCTTAAACTTATTTTTCAATTTGTTTCTCCTGATCTCTGTGACTATTCCTTTTATGATAGCAGACTGGGATATTGACCAGCCTGAATAAAACCTGTCGTAAACAGCTACCTAAAACAAAGACATCCAAATCTTTAATAAGATTAGCAGTTTCTTGTTACTCGAAAACCTTATACCAATATAAGGTAGTTCCAATATTCGAATTATATGACTGCTTTAATGTGTCAACTCCGCCTAGAACAAAACCTTGTTTCACATAAAATCTGCATGCGCCAAGATTATCATCCTGGGCTTCCAGGGACATTCCTATAAGTCTACTTTGTTTTGCCCACTCTTCTGCTTCCGATAAGAGCAGCTTTCCAATTCCATATCTTCTATATTCTTTTTTTATAGCAATATTTTCGATATAACAGAAGCGATTCCACTCCTTAACTATTCTTATTTGTCCTATGCAAGTATGATCAATAAACGCTAAAAACAACATTTTATCTTCGAGGTTTATATATTGGCTCCAATCAAGATGATCATCTGGAAATCGAATTTCCCTGGTTTCATCAAATAGAATTTCTTCATATGACCATTTTCCGGATTGTAAACTAGGGACAACTCTGCCAAACACTTTAAAATAATCATTTGTTTGGTTGATATCTTTAATTAATTCATCTTTTAAAGGAGAAATAATGAATTTACCTTCCATATTCATTTTTCCACACCTACCTTTCACATTTTATCCAAGCAGCCTAACTACTGCCCTCCGTACGGTGCAATACCTATTCCATTAAGGAAGTAAGTAACTGCAAGTTCCAATACTATTCAGTCTATAGTATTCGTTACTTTAAATAAATACAGGAATAAAGATGGTTTAGTTACATAAAAAACAAGTATCTGTTGGGATTAGGATATTACGAGGCAGTTAAGACAAAATATGATAAACTAAAATTATTAGAATATTCGGAACTAAAAGCATATTCAGCTAAACTTAGTTTAATAACGATCGACAACACGCCGTTAATGAATTGGAGGTAATAGAAAATGGAAGTAAGGACGCTTTTATTACAACAATGGACAAGCTGCTTAGATAAAGAAGACTGGTTTCCGCCGCTTGAAAACGTGCTCGAGGATATTACATTTGAACAGGCAATTTGGAAACCCATGGAGGGTGCACATTCCATTTGGGAGTTAGTTTGTCATTTACTTTTTTATGAAAAGAGAATTCTGATGCGATTTCTTGGTGAAACAGCGAATGAACCACAGGCTGAGAATAATGAATCTACATTTCGATTACCAACATTGACGTCAGAAAATTGGATGGAAACAATTCAAGAATACTTTTATGTTCATCGGGAACTTGAAAAAACACTGGCACATTCAGATCAAGAAGATTTGTATAGAGTGATCCCACGAGAAGATCATTCATTAGTGCATGAACTGAAGAGTCTTGCCATGCACGATGCTTATCATATTGGGCAAATCGTATTCCTAAGTAAAATGCAGGGAGCTTGGGCAGAGAAACGCAGATTTTAAAAGCCCATTAGCTTCTTCTGTTCCGAATTGAATGATAAAGGGGGACTTTCTTAAATAGAAAGTCCCCTTTTATTTATTAAACTGGCCAATCCTAGGGCCAGCAAGATGGTGAAAGTAAGAAACACCAAGCTTCAGGCCTGCCTTTGCGACCTAAATCGATTTTCAATCGTTCACTTCTATTAGAGAATATGTTAACATGGTTTTAGAAAATTTTTACAGGAGACTGGAATGAAAAAACCCTTATTGATGATTCTCATTCTCTTGAACCTTAGCTATCTTGCCTTGTTTCTTATCAAAGGAGTATCCGCATTTTTGTGGCATGCGATCTGGCTTTTCCCTATAGCTTTAGGTATAGGAATTTCCCTCCTTACCTTGATCAGGATGAGAAAAGAAACCAGTTATAATGTAAATTTATCTATAGCTGTTCTGTCCTTAAGCATTTGGACTCTTGGAACCATGGGATTCAGCTACTTTCTCGCGCATATGATGGGATGAAAAAGGTTTGAAAGAGAGTGATAGAGATTACACAACAAAAATCATAACCAGGCAGCTGAAAAATCTTGAGCGTAGTTGATATGTAAAATCTGATTAATCACAGAGACAGGAGTAAAACTTTATGCTAAGAAACTGGTTAATCGGATCCTGTACTTTATGTCTTGTTCCACTGATATTCATAGTGAATTTCCTGTTTACTATTATTCCCTTAGAAAAAATACAAGGACTGCCTATATTTTTCCCTATAGTATTCTGTCCGATCGGTTTGTTTTTTGCTTTAAAAGCACACAAAATTCAAAAAAGCGCAGGAACCAGTTATGCTTTCTCTGTAAACTTAGCCTTATTTCTATTCACTTATATAATGTTCGGAACTTTGATATTTGGTCCCTGATTTCCCTTAATAATTCAAGGTAGGATTAATGGGGGATCCTGCTAAAGCTGGTTCCCTTAATTTTAGCTATAACTCCTGAAACAGCCCAATCCGATTGCCATCAGGGTCCTGAAAGGAACACCAAGCTGCAGGCACGCCTTCTCGAGTTTGGACTTCCTCTATCTCCATATGAAGTGCCTGCATCAAACGCCCGCGCTCTGAATGGATATCCAGGACGCCTATCCGCAGCGGGCCATTTCCTACTGCGGGCTCTCCTTTTGCCACCTGCAGCCACGCTCCCTTTACAATCTCCCACTCAGCGAAATCTTCATGTGGGATGAAATCAGGATGGCGGTTAAAGAGATTCTTGTACCATCTCAATCCCTCATCAAAATTCTCCACGCGAACCTGGAATGTCACGCCTGTATGATTTTTCATTCTTTTCTCTCCTAACTCGCTTAAGTACATTTTATGGGACTGCATAGTTTCATAGTGATCAAATGTTAGGATTATTTTCCCATCAATAAAATAAGGATAAATAGAAAGAACAGTGTAGAAAAAAACGTTGTAAAAAGACTTTAAAAAATGAACCTATTCCCTTCTTTTGCTTTTTTTAGTTCGTCTTCCAGCCTTTTTTCTTTAGTTTGGTATGGATCAATGCTATCTCTATGGGTCTTTATTCAAGAACTTGAAAGGATTCTCCTTCTTATGAGAAATAATCGATATCAATTAAAAAAATACGAGGTACGATGAAGCTTTAAAGAAAATAAGAAAAGCCAAGAGTGGCTTGCCTTTTTCAATCTGTTTCCTAATAAAAGATAGTTGGACTTAGGGCAAGTCCGCTTCCTAGGAAGGATAAAAACCTGCCTCTTGAATCCATTTAGAGCAAAAATCTCGCCTGTGGGAACGCACCGGGACTCTCATTATCGAAAGACCTTCCTCCTTTTCTTCTGTTTCCGTAATTTCAGGATCTATTTTTACTTTATATTGACCTTATTTATCAAAAACAAATGATTTAAAGAGCATGGTTCGAAAACAAAAACGTGCGATTTACATTTAATCAAAGGAATTTCGAGTGTGCAGACCCCAAAATTACCAAAAACGCGAACTATTATACTATTGATATTATCATCGTTCGTATAATATAATTAGTCTCGTAAACTATTATGTTATCGGGAGAGGATTCATTTGCGTAAGAGAAGAAACGTGGTTTTATCAGCAGGCTTAGCTGTATTATTAACTTTTCCATTCACTAGTACTACCCATGCAGAAACGAATCATGCTGCGACGACCAAAGCGACTCCGCATCCTTTTGAGGTTCAGCTGTTAGGCGTAAATGATTTTCACGGCCAATTGGACGTCACTCGTAAGGTAAATGGCCGTTCAGTTGGACGGGCTGATTATCTTGCGGCTTATTTAAAACAGCAAAAGGCTAAAGTTAAAGATACGTTATTGCTTGCTGTAGGCGACAATGTGGGTGCTTCTGCCCCTGTATCTGCTCTTATGCAGGATGAACCGACGATCAACATTTTCAATACCCTTCATTTCGATGTTAGTACAATTGGGAACCACGAATTTGACCACGGTGTAAATGAAATGATTCGTCAAATTTATGGTGGAAGAAACCCAAATACCGGTGAATTTTTCAAGGGTGCCAATTATCCCTACATCTGCGCAAATGTTGTTACCACCAAGACTAAAAAGCCTATTCTGCCTCCTTATTTGATTAAAAAAGTCCACGGGGCGAAAATTGGTTTTATCGGAGTGGTAACAACTGAAACTCCTACTATTACGATGCCTTCGAATGTAAAAAACATCGAATTTACAGATGAAACAGAAGCTATTAATAAATATGCGAAGGAGTTAAAGAAACAGGGCGTTCAAACGATTGTTGTACTGGCACATGACCCGGGAACTTCTGCAGCGGACGGTTCAAACGCAAACGGCCGTGTCTATGATATTGCTCAGCATACAGACCCTGAAGTGGATGTAATTTTTGGCGGCCATAACCATGCCTACATGAACACAAAGGTAAACGGAAAATTAGTGGTTCAAGCCTACTCCTTTGGTACCGCCTTTGATGAGGTTCATCTTTGGATTGATCCAAAAACAAAGGATGTAGTAAAAAGTGAGGCGAAAATTGTTAATACCTATCAGGATGCCATTCAGCCAGATCCTCAGGTGAAACAGATGATAGATGAGGATGAGGCAAAAGTCGCCCCTTTAATTAATAAAGTCGTAGGCAGCGCAGCCACAGCATTAACACAGGATCAGAATGCAAGCGGTGAATCCAATCTTGGTGATTTTATTACAGATGCCCAGCGCGCTTCCACAAATGCTCAAATTGCCATTACGAATCCTGGCGGTATCCGCGCAAATATTAACAGCGGAGAGATTACATGGGGTGAATTATTCACGGTTCAGCCATTTAACAATCAATTAATCACCATGAACTTGACTGGAGACCAAATTCGTCAGGCATTGAACCAGCAATGGGCTACAGGCCGTATGCTTCAAATGTCCGGCATGAAATATACTTGGGACAGCACGTTAGGAACAGACAAAATCGTTTCATTAACGCTTGAAGACGGTACACCAATCGAACCAAACCAAACCTACTCCGTTACAATGAATTCATTCTTAGCCAGTGGCGGAGATGGATTTACCGTGTTTGCTTCCGGACAAAATCCAGTTACAGGGCAGGTAGATTTGGATGCCTTAGTCGACTATGTACAAAAGCAGACAGCTCCGATAAATGTGACAACAGGCAATCGAATTCAAAAAATAAAATAAAGAACTTCCCTTTAACCTTAACTCTTAAAATAGTTAAGGTTATTTTTTATAGGAGCTAAGGTCTTTCGCTTCCAATCTGGCAGCTCTAGCAGAAATCGCAGCACCTAGTTACTGAATGAAAAAAGAGTGACGGAAGAAACCGTCACTCCTCTCTATTAATTTAATTCAAGATCGATTAAATACTTGATACTCTCTTCCATCACTTCAGCAAACTCTTGGGTGATTCCTTTCCCTTTTTGTGCCTGGGTATAACCAAGTAATGAAAATAGCTCTCTGGCTGTTCTGTTCTTTTGTACGGCTTTTACATGAGCATCAAGGCTGTTTACGATTCCTTTCTTAGTGAAGGCATGATTTTTTTCGCCTAAGGCAATGAGTTCATCAAGATGGTCTATATCCATTAAGTTTGAGAGTTTGAAATCTTTCGAGGCCATGTTGCCTGCCTGATCTTTTGCTGTGACGGTAAAAGTGTGTTCGCCCAGAGATAAAGCCAGCGGTTTGATTTCGTCTAATGAAGAAATCGCTTTACCATCAAGGATATACTCCACACTTTCGAGACCACTCAGATTGTCATCAGCCGTAATGCTGGCATCTATTTTAGAATCGGTTTGATAGAATGTAAGATTTCCATTCATACGGATGACCGGAGCTGTTTTATCGATCCATATCTGAAGAGACTTAGCTTCTTCTGCATTACCGGCCTTATCGATACTGCGATAATCGATCACATTTTTTCCTTCTTCTGTTATGACAACAGGTCCAGTGACTGTCACCCATTCCCCATCATTCAGGCGGTATTCAGTTTTGTCGATCCCTGCTCCATTGCCATCATCTGAACTAAAGCTGACAGTAACGTCTACCTTATTATATTTTTCACCAGTATTTCCATCGGCGACTGCAGTGGTAATCGGTGCTGTGTGATCGGATTGTTCAAAGTGATCCATACTCAGAGGCTTGAGCTGATATACCCCTTTAAAAACCGAAGCGATTCCCGTGATATTCACGACGCTTCCTTCCTGGAACGTTTTACTCCATTCAGCGAAAGAAATACCTGTGCGGCTGTCGACCCTGACCCTTGTCGTACCCTGCTCATTGACAGCATCGAATTCAAACGTTCCAGCAGTGCCCGCTTCAGAGAGGTTCTTAATTTGTACATTTTCAAGCTTAATGAGAGTACCCTGGTTTTCTTCGTTAACCGAACTTTGAACCAAAGGCGGAGGAATTTCTTCTGATCCGATTTTCTCTGCATTTACCACATCCGTCAATTCCACTTCTGTGTTAAATGTCTTTTTTACAGCAGTTATACGGATAAAATCGCCCGCTTCAAATCCATCCGTATTTTGATATACATATATGCCGGATGACCCTTGCTGAAGATAAAATCCCTGCCCTCCAAAGACACCCGGATTTGAGGTAATGGTACCTTCAACCGTTACGAGTGTTCCGTCTGTCATCTTTCTGGCATCCTGAATGGAAATCACTTCTGGCGCGGCACTTTCATCCGGAAGCGGCTCTGCCGGAACATCACCAATCGTAACTGATTCGGTTTGGATATTCGTACTACTGCCCTGTCTGATTCTCATGTTCGCCGTTCCAGATGTACCTGGCTTTATTTGAACGGTGAGTGTTTTAGACGCATGGCCTTTTGCGTCCGCAGTCATGGAAAAATTGCTGCTATAGCCATAGACTGAAGGCCAGGTTCCATCCGCATTCTGGACTTTGGCGACCTGTGTTCCGCCAGTCAGGTACACACCAAGATTTAAGTTGGATACTGTACTGCCGGCAGCGATTCCATCCACCTCTACACGTACCTGGAATTGCTGGCTGTTAGGCAGGACATTTTGATGAACCAATTTATACGAGGGTTGTCCTGCAGGCGGAGGCTGTGTTCCGCCGACGGCCCCGTAAGAACCAGGTCTGAAGGTTTTCGGATCATACCATTTATAGCCTGCTGCAGGAGCTGCCCAAGGTTCAGCTTGTGGTTCCACTGATGTTGCCGGGTCTTCATTTTCCTTTTGAGCTGGATCCAATATCAGCTTTGTCGGCTGATCAAGCTGCATCCCGGGAACCTGGTCAAAGCTGGTATAGCTTTCTTTATCCGCCAGCCATTTAACGGTTTGTACGAGGAATTTGCCATCGTCCTGCTCTTTATAGCCATCATAGGTTGTTTTTTTGGAACCATTCTCTTCCCGGAGATATTTTGGTGAGGCATCTTCTACCGCAGAAGAGTCGCCGATGAATGCAGCTTTACCATTTCCTAATTTTGAAATCGCCGCATAAGGACCTTCTTCACGGCCCCCGCCGTTGTATACACCCTTATCTACTGCGCTGCTCCATCTTGCAGTCGTTTTTGGCAGATACACTATTCCTTTTGCTTTCGAAGGATCCACAATGGCAAGTGTTGATCCTGCATGCATGGCAACTGAATTCACACCTTCAGTGATTCCAAAGGATTGGGAAGGTGCCGCAATATCCGTAGCGGTTACATCTCCGATTGCATTATAGCGGAAACGAATGCCGAATTTACTGCCCAGCCAGTCTGAGCTTTCAACCCCCTGCATGGCAGGAGAACCTGCTTCTTCTGTTGTCATTCCTTTTGCCGGGTTCGCAAATGCACCGCGGCGGTACCCGTTCATCACTTCCGAAGCATCCCATCGATTCTTGTTGCGGTCTGCATTATAATGGTCGGCGATAAAGAAAATGCTCCCGCCTTCGCGGACGTATTGTTCCATAGCTTCTTGTTCAGACTTTTTATAGGGAATGTTTGCTTCCCCGATAATAAACACATCATAACCTTTTAACTTTTCATACGAGACGGCCTGCTCGCCGAATGTATAAGGAATCTGCCGTGATAGTTCCTCCACACTGAATCCGGCGCTTTTTAAGCCATTCGCAAAATCGGAAAACGCTCCATCTATCACCCAGTCTGCTGCGCCTGCAGTCTGGCCGTGTGTATTATCAAACAGCACCTTCTTTCCAGTGCCATCAGGCAATACAGTGGCTGGTGTGGCGGATGCAGCAAAAACATTCCCTAGATTACCAGCAATAGCACCTGTCAGAACTAATACTGTAAGCAGCATCAGCCTTAAACCTTTTAAAATAACCCGGTTTTCCAATCCCTAACCTCCTAATAGTTAATAATATACATATAAAGGAAAAACTAACTATAGTATCCCATAGAACTTATGTTTTTGAATGATACAAAAGATTCAATCAATTGGTGGAGGATTAGGGCTATGTACTTAATACTGGATCCCTTTAGGAGACTCACCTGAAACTGGTGGATGCATGTTTTGCATCTATTAATCTTTGGAAGCTGCGGTTGATCACAAAAAGATTCTCTTACTTACCTAATTGACCCACTGGACTACTGGATTACACAAAGAGTAATTTCTCCCTGTTAAACACACCCGTTTCTTGGCTCTGCAGCACCTTTTAAATGGATACCGACAATATGATTGTTGTTAAAGCAGAAAAGGTGTTTTTTCCTTAATAATCAGTTTGAATACCAAGTATGAGATTGATTTATTTGATTTCCTCTGCCAACTCTAAAATAATCCCTTCCGGACCACGGACGTAGCATAATTTATAAGTGTTTTCATAGTTTTGTATCTCACCAAAAAGCTCTGCGCCTCCCTTTCTCAATTTAGCAGCAATAGCTTCAATATTTTCAACAGCAAATGCAATATGCTGGATACCCAAGGTGTTCGCAGAAGATTGCTGAATACTTTTTTCAGCTGATGGAGTACGGAATTTGACCAGCTCCAATTTTGCATGGCCGTCCGGCGTTCCTAACCATACAACCGTCTCTCTAACGTCATTAAGCCCAAGGATCCGTTCTGCCCACTCTCCTTTCACTTCTGCTTCCCCTAGCAATGTAAGTCCAAGATCAAGAAAAAACTTTTTAGCCGCTGAGAGATCATTTACGATTACACCCACATGATCGATTCTATGGATTTTCATATCGTCCTTCCTCCTATGTTCCTAGGTTTTATTCCGTATGTCTGCTATAGATTTCTTCCCGGTGGCTTCAATTTCCTCTTTATTCAACCAACTGACCCTTTTGGGAGAAATAAAGATGCCATTTGTAAAACAACAATGAAAAATATTGTTTATATATGCTATCTTAATAAGCCAAAGAATACTATCCTCTCCGAGTTTTCCTTCAAGAATTTAAAGGGTTTTTCCTTCTTATGCCGAAATAACATTAGAGAGTTCTATTATTCATTAAAAAACAACGAGGTAATAATTATGGATCCTATATTATTTGATGTTCCTTTACAGTTAGAAACAGAGAGACTCATTCTCCGCGCCCCCCTCCCAGCTGGTGACGGAACTTTTGTAAACCAGGCCATCAGAGATTCCTTTCAGGAGCTGCAGCCTTGGCTGCCTTTTGCACAGGAGATTCCTGCTGTTGAAGAAACAGAGATTAACCTGAGAAATGCTCATGTAAACTTTTTAAAACGGGAAAGCTTTCGTTTTCTTCTTTTTCATAAAGATACGAAAGAATTTATTGGGACAACCGGTCTTCAAGGGATTGACTGGGACATTCCAAAATGTGAAATCGGATACTGGATCAATACAAGGTTCAGCGGTAAGGGATATATGTCAGAGGCGGTAAAAGAGCTCGTTCACTTTGGATTCAATCACTTCAATTTCAGAAGGATTGAAATAAGGTGTGAATCGACAAACCTGAAAAGCCGCTCCATCCCAGAGAAGCTTGGTTTTGAATTGGAAGGTATCTTAAGAAATGAAGATCTGTCTGCGGACGGCAGCAGGCTGACTGATACTTGTGTTTATTCGATCATTAAGTAGAGTCTTTAATGGCTAAAATACCAAAAAAGGAATGAGCGGTTAGCCTCATTCCTTTTTTACGTATATATTTAATTCTCCATTACAGCTTAGAAATGAGACAGCAAATTCAGTAAGAGCGCCATCACCAATCCTACAAATCCTACAATGGATTGAATGATGGTGATGGTTTTAAAGGTTTTCCCCATCGACATATTATTCATTACGGCTCATGGTACCCACGTTCGTGAAAGTAACAGTTAGTGCTACCCATCCCTCATAGAATAATAATTCATCAGACAAGTGACTAAATGTGTTTATTGCTAAATCTTCAAGTGGAAATTTGCCGTCCGAATCCCCGTCCATGGTTGCTTTAATCTTACCATTTTCAAAAGAAACATTGGCTCCTCCTGAAGCGTTTTTCAAGTTAATGAGGGTAAGTTCTTCCCCCTCCATCCCCAATATAATCTCAATATTTTCGTGCCGCTGTAGACCTTATATAGGGATGTCTGAAGAAGGAAACGGCCTAAAGGATGCCTTCACCAAAAAAGTTATGTCGTGTCTCAAACCATGCATTTCTTCCATTTTTATTATTCCGGCCCTTTGACTTGCAATTGCAAAACTGAGAAATTGAGCATTTATTCAAAAGGTTTTCTCAAAATAGTTTTAATTGTCGGAAAATTGGATAAATTAACTTGTTTTTATTTGAATATTCCATAATAATTATCTTAACTCACTTTTGTCATCTCACACAGAAAATAGTTATTTCCAAATATTTTATAAGGAAGGTGAAAATATGAACTAGATGATAAAGATCGGCAGCACGTTGGTTTTTTAGGGCCAGCTTCAGAGGACTATCAGGCATTGGATCTACATGTCAGAACACATAGCGCCCCGCTTCAATATACAAGGCTTATTTCGCGGTTTGCAGAAGTTCATTTAATGAAGCTATTTGAGTTCGGTAGGGGTACGTGCAAGGCGCTGCATGTCAGCTTTCAAGGGATAAAATTAATATAATAGAAAAGGAGCTCGAACGATGAAAAAAAGACTTGTATTTGTAATGGTATTGCTTTTTACATTAATTGCAGCTGGCTGTACAAAAAATGTGAGTGACGACTCCGCCGGCAGCCCTTCAACAATAGACAGTGTTAAAGATAAAAAGAAGCTGGTAATAGGCACGGCCCCTGGATATTTTCCGTTTGAAATGAAGGACAAAAAGGGGCAATTTATTGGTTATGATATTGATACGGCTAACGCTATCGGGAAAGCTCTAAATGTGAAAGTGGAATTTAAGCAGTTCGGTTTTGATGGTTTAATTCCTGCTCTGCAAACAGGTGACATCGATATGGTTATTGCTGGGATGACAATTAGAGGAGATCGTGCATTATCTGTAAGCTTTGCAAATTCTTACTTTAAAACGGGGCAAGTATTAATGCTGCCTAAAAAGGATAGTACCACAAAAAGGTGGGAAGACCTTGATAAACCTGGCAAAAAAATTGCCGTTTCTCTAGGAACCACAGGTGCTCTGTTGGCCAAACAACTTTTTAAAAATGCCAAAGTCCAAGATTTTGAAGATTTCCCTTCTGCTTCAATGGCAATGATCCAGGGGCAGGCCGATGGAATCATTTATGACGAGCCTGGTGTCCATACATATGAACTTATGAATCCTAATAGTGTAAGAGGAGTTTATGATTTGATTTCCTCCGAAAATTTAGGTATTGCTGTACGCAAAGATGATTTACGCTCCATTCAATGGATTAACTCATTTTTAGCATCTTATATTGAAAGTCCGGCAGAACTCAAATCCCGTGAGAATTGGTTCAAAAAAGCTGATTGGATTGATAAGGTAGAGACAAAAAAATAATAGACATGTAATTGGAGGAATCTATCAATGTATCAAGCAGACTGGAGTGTAATTCCTCAAAATATGCATCTTCTGCTTAATGGGGTATTGCTGACACTTCAAATCTCAGCACTTGCATTAATAATTAGTATTCCATTTGGAATATTTCTTGGACTTTGCAGGATTTCAAAGAATAAATTAGTCTCTTTTCTGTCTACAGCTTACATAGAATTTATACGTGGTGTGCCTTTGCTGGTTCTGTTATTCTGGATATTTTTTGTTCTTGGCAGGTTCATGCAGCTAGGGTCTTATTGGTCAGCTGTACTTGGTTTAGCCGCTTTTTCAGGTGCATTTGTAGCTGAAATTGTAAGAGCTGGTATCGAATCAGTTCCAAAAGGACAAATGGAATCAGCACGCTCGTCAGGAATGTCCTACACACAAGCAATGCGGTTAATCATCCTTCCTCAGGCGTTCCGGAAAATGCTTCCCCCACTCGCTTCTCAATTTATTATTTTAATTAAAGATTCTTCACTAGTATCTGTTATATCGGTTGTTGATTTAACTCTCGTCGCCAAGAATATTGTGGCAACCTCCTTCCGTTCTTTAGAAGTATGGACGGCTGTTGCAATTCTATACTTTATTATCACTTTTACTCTATCACAAATTATTCGTATTTTTGAACGTAAATATAAGCTTCGCGAATAACTTGACTCGTAGTATGAAGCTATAAATCTTTTGCACATAATGTCGATTATACTTAATTTGTGTGAATTAAAAGAGGTGTACAAAAATTGATAAGAATAACAGATGTGAATAAAAGTTTTGGCGAGACTAAGGTCCTCCAAAATATTAACTTAGTAGTGCCGAAATCCAGCGTTTACGCGGTTATCGGCCCCAGTGGGGCAGGAAAAAGCACACTGATTCGCACTATCAATGCTCTGGAAGAGATTGATAGTGGTGAAATCATGGTAGACGGTATGTCAATCCATAGTAAGAAAACGGATATTAACAAAGTGCGTACAGATATTGGGTTCGTTTTTCAATCCTTTAACTTATATCCTTTTCTAACAGCACTGGAAAATGTAACGATAGCACCGATCCAGGTCAAAAAAGTCAAAAAAGCAACAGCAATAGAACGAGGGAAAGAATTACTCGCCTCATTAGGACTGGGAGATAAATTTGATTCCTACCCCTCAAAGCTTTCAGGAGGCCAGCAGCAGCGGGTCGCCATAGCGCGTGCACTTGCTATGGATCCTAAAGTAATGTTATTTGATGAGCCAACCTCAGCCCTCGATCCTGAAATGATCAAAGAAGTGTTAGATGCAATCCGGAAATTGGCCAAAACAGGAATGACAATGATGGTTGTAACACACGAAATGGGCTTTGCGAGGGAAATGTGTGAACAAATTGTCTTTATGGCTGATGGTAAAATAGTAGAAGTTGCTCCGCCAGAAAAATTTTTTAGCAATCCTGAATCAGCTCGAGCACAGGACTTCTTATCTAAAGTACTCAACCATTAAGGAGTGCAGATTATGAGCAAAACTATTAATCAGGTTATAGTTCAGGGAGAACGCTGGTTTCCCGCAGAAACTACCTTTTCTGATGAAATGAATCATTTATGGGGAGATTGGTATTGTGATTCAGAGGTTGGTAAGCTTCAGGCAGTATTAATGCATCGGCCCGGAAAAGAAATTGAAGGAATTACGGCAGAAAATTTTTCAGAATTTCGGTTTCGTGCTCCTATTAACCCTGAGAGGGCGAGAGCACAGCAAGATGTACTTGCTGAAATTTACCGTGGACATGGAGTAAAAGTTTACTATATAGACGGACAGCGCACAGACCGTCCAAATGCGATGTTTATGAGAGATCTCATGTTTATGACACCTGAGGGAGCAATTGTCTGCAGGCCTGCAATCCCCTCGAGGCGGGGTGAAGAGAAGGCTGTAGCGAGAACCCTTGCTTCCCTTGGAGTACCGATTATAAAGACAATCAATGGGAACGGATATTTTGAAGGTGCCAGTGCAATGTGGATCAATCGCGAAACGGTTGTGATTGGTACAGGAAGCAGAACAAACGAGTCAGGTGCACAGCAGGTAGAAGCTGAATTGCGAAATATTGGGGTTAAAAATATCGTCCGCACACAGATTCCTTATGGGTCCATTCATTTGGATGGTTATATGAATATGGTGGACACTAAGAAACTAGTAATATTCCCATGGCATGTAACCTATGATTGTGCCAAACAATTAATCGATTTGGGCATCGAACTTATCGAATTAACCGATATCCAAGAATTAAAGCTTGGAATGAGCATGAATTTCGTCGCTTTAGAGCCGGGTAAAGTAGTGATGCCTTCCAACAATCCAGAAACAAAACAATTATTAGAATCCCATGATGTTGAAGTCATCGAGATTGAGATTGATGAAATTATGAATGGCTGGGGTGCTGTCCATTGTATGACAGCCTTTTTGAAAAGAGCCCCCTGTCACTAGTTAATCAGGCAGGCGGGAAATGCGTTCCCGCCTTTCCTATTGTAAATGAGGGTAAAAAAGAACCATTTCATGATGAGGGGAGCAAAAACATTGAAGGTCGATTTAATTATTGCGAATGCCTATGTAATGACAATGGACGGACCTGGTGTTGGGATGATTGAAGATGGTGCTATTGCTATAAAAGGCAGCAAAATAGCTGCTGTAGGAACATCAAGCGAGGTTTTGTCACAGTTTTCTGCCGATGAGTTATTGGATGCAAAAAATAAGCTAGTCATGCCAGGACTGATAGATGCGCACATTCATACCGGATTCGCGGTCCTAAGGGGTGTAGCCCAGGATATGACAAACTGGATGCAGGAAGGCCTATGGCCGTTTATGAAGTTTGTTACACCAAAGGATAGTAAAGCGGGCTCGATGGTCAACATCATTGAAGGCATTAAAGCAGGCACCACAACCTTTTGTGATTATGATACAAATATGAACGATCTCGTTACGAATTACGCCAAAATAGGTGCAAGGGCGCGTGTCGCTGAATTAGTAAATGAAATACCCGATGATATGGGAGATGTGCCTGTAGGTGAACTTTATCCTTTCTATTCATCCATTGGAGAAAAAAAGCTCCAAAATAATCTAGAGCTTTTAAACAAATGGCACGAGTCAGAAAATGGACGGATCACATGTCTATTAGGACCTCATGGGCCGGATATGATGAGTTTGGAATTGCTGAAAGAGATAAAAAACCTGGCTGAAAAATACGATACAAAATTACACATGCATGTGGCGCAGGGCGATCGTGAAATTTATCAAATGGAAAAGCGCTACGGGAAGCGTTCAATTCCTTTTCTGGAAGAAATCGGATACATCAACGAAAGATTGTTGGCTGTCCATTTAACAGAAGCTACCAGGGAAGAAACTGAGTTAGTTGCTAAGCGGGGGGCATCTATGATCAATTGCTCAGGCAGCATCGGCATTATCGATGGAATTATACCTCCAATTCTGGAATTTTTAGAAGCGAAGGGAACTGCTGCGTTAGGCTCTGATCAGGCTCCGGGGAATAATTGCAACAACATGTTTAATGAAATGAAATTTGTCTCGATTCTCAATAAGGTTAAAACCAGAAATCCGGCAACATTCCCAGCAGCCAAAGCCCTCCGGTTAGCTACCATAGAATCCGCAAAGGCCCTTGGATTAGATCATCAAGTAGGTTCTTTAGTAACAGGAAAAAAAGCTGATATGTTAATCATAAATTTAGAGGCACCCAGTATGAGCCCGATCATCACTTCTCCTATTCGAAATATCGTACCAAACCTGGTTTATTCAGCGAATGGCAGTGAAGTTGACTCCGTTATAATAGACGGGAAATTCATCATGAAAAACCGCATCCTTACAACGGTAAACGAGAAGCAAGCAATACGTGATTTGCAGATCTCTGCGGATTCGATCAGTGAAAAGGCTAAAGGAGAAATGGTCTATTCCAAAAGCCCTCTTCTTGCTATGATGGACAGAGACGAATTGTAAAAAACTGATTCAAATTGTTTTCTTTTGGATACTTACACCAAAAAGTTGTTTGTTATGCGAATTGGGAACAAGTCTGATAATATTTTTTTAGTTCAACGTAAACCTGCATTTACTGGCAAAACGGATAGGTTTTTCTCAGAAAGTCCCATGATAATGATGCAACACAGGTACTAAAAGCCGGTTTCCGGGCATATTTTGAGATTGAAAAACCCCTCACAAATGTTATTTGTGAGGGGTTCGTCTACTAAAGATTAAACCTCTACCTTCACAGCTCTTTCAAAACCTTTCTTAACGGCCTGTATATACTCGGTCACCGCGCGGACAGAAATCTCGGCATCCGGATTTAATCCCTCAAACCCGTGATAGGCTCCAGGGTATAAGTGAAATTCGACGTCGACACCTGCTTCTGCCAGCCGTGATATATAAGTCAGGGTTTCACTGCGGAAGGGATCTAATTGACCGACACAGGTGTAGGTGTATGGTAAATCGCTGTAATCCTCTGCACGGGCCGGGGCTGCATAGGAAGGAATATCATCTGTTCCATATAAATCTCCTAAATACATTCTCCAGCCTGCTTCATTTGTCTTCTGATTCCAGACAAGTCCCTCTGTAATTTCATTGGCAGACGGAGTGTTATTTCGATCATCGATCATAGGATAAAGCGGCATTTGAAAACATATGGAGGGATATTGGCGGTCGCGTGCCAGCAGAGTCAATGCCGCTGTTAATCCGCCGCCTGCACTCGCACCTGCCACACCAATCCGGTTTGGGTCAATGTTCAAAGAGTCTGAATGATCGGCAATCCATGTTAAGGCTGAATAACAATCCTCGAGCGGTGCTGGATAAGGATGTTCAGGTGCTAAGCGGTAGTCTACAGAGACGACCACACAGTCTGCTCCTTTAACAAAAGCCATGCACAGGTCATCATTATCATCTATGGATCCCAGGATATACCCGCCTCCATGAATCCACAGCAGAACAGGCTGTGTTTCTGTACTGAATCTATTACGATAAATCCGCAGAGGCAATCCATTCCCATCAGGTCCTGTGATTACTTCATCTGTTATGGAAAGGGACTCATCTAAAGCCGCTGGCTGCCTTATTTGAGCCGCTCCCTCTCTCATGGCCTGCAATAACTCCGGACGTAAATCAAAGTCCTGAAACATTTCTAAGTTTGCCAGCAATTCTGGATTGATCCGCTTTTTCATATCCTGACACTCCCTTTTGTAATCGTTTTCAAAATTGAAGTGTAATCTAAGAAGAATCCTAGCTGTATGCTATCACAATTAAATTGTAATTGATGTCCCAGAATTGTCAATTCAATCGTTTGAAACTTCAAATACTTTATCTTTATGGAAGCTAATCCTATATACATTTGACTCCATCAAAAAAGCAGGAAATCCATACAGGATTCTCCCGCTTATACTAGGCAAAACTATCTAACCTTTAAGTCACAGCCCCCGAAGAAGCGGCTGACTCATCAGCTTTCACACAATCGATGGCCACGACCAGTGCAATAAGAATGGTCTCCATCTCTTCCTTGAGGACCTGGACCTTATAGCTGTCTCCCCATGTGAACCACTCCTTGCTCACTCTGCCTGCCGTTTCCCCGTTCTGCAGGACTTCAAAATCCATTCCCCACCAGTCACCGCGCACTTCAATGCCTGCTGTGTCGATCGAGTAACGCGCTTTAAAGAAAGAGAGCTCTTTCTTGATCGTTAACACTTCCTGGCCATTCACCTCAACAAAAAACTTCGGCAAAAAGCTGAATACCTTTTTCGTAATAAGCGCAACTTGCTCTCCAGTTGTATTCATGATGGAGAAGGTCTTTGGAATCTGCATAAAACTGCCCTCCACATAATAAACATCCTTCTCTTCATGATCCTTCACCGTAAATTTGCCTCCAAGACTGAATACCTTCTGCTTAATATAAAGCTGCTTCATACACTGCCCTCCAATGATATGGACTATTATTAAAGATTTTTTTAAATAGGATATGTACGACACTTTAAAAACAGGACAAATAAACAGAAGACTTACTTAACCCTATATTAAATTAGGCAAAAATGGGCAATGTTTTCAACTAACATAAAAAATCATCAAAAATATTCTTGATGATGGTCTCTCAGCCTTCTTGACCAGTTCTTCAACAAACGGATTTTCTTTGAAATCCGACGATACTGGCTGCCTTCACCTGTAAATTAATAGATAAAAAACCGAACGTTAATTGATTGATTTTAATAAGGCTGACTGGAATACTGTCTTCCTGCATTCCTCCGTCTGTGTGAACACCTAAAACCTTAATGTTTCTGCAGCAGTTCGGTTTTCCAATTATACAGGCAATACAGCTGCAACATTCCAGATAAGGTATGATCGTTACCCTATCACCGACTGAAAGGTCACAATCTTCATGTAACTCCACAATTTCGCCTGAGCAATTCATTCCTAGAACCCTGAGGTAAGTAAAGAACGGCTGGAGGCCGTGATAGGCATAGATATCTGCCGCGTATGTCGATTCGGTGAATTTTTACTAGGGCTTCCCCCTGTTTTGTTGCCGGTTTATCTCTCTCTACCATGACTCTCGCAAACGATCGTTTTCATGTTTTATCCCTACTAAATAAGTCTCCTTCGTTTGTAACTCGGTCCTTAAATCAGAAGATCCTGCTGTAAAATGCAAGGTTTGAGAAAAAGGTCTCTTAAGGAAAATACCCTTAAGAGACCTCTTATCAGAGCTTGTCAAGCGTTTTATATGGCACCAGAGAAAATCTTAATTGTTCGTACTTCTTATTTACCAACCGCTATTTTATCTCTTTTCGTATGTGTCGTCATAATGATCGGCTGCACAAAGCGGATAACTGCAAGGGAAGCAACAACCGCTAATCCGCCTGCCAATAGGAATGCAGCCGTGAATGTTCCAGATCTATCAACTATGAAACCCGTTACGGTTGGTCCGATAATGCCTGCTGTGTTTGCCAGGAAGTGCATAAATCCGCCAACAGATCCCACGTTATTCTGATCAACGACATCCTGGATGATTGCCCAATAAATCGCACCTGTTAAATATAGGAAGAACACAGAAAGTGCAACCAAAACTACTGCACTGACTGTAGTTGTTACAAGACCAGCTAGACCTATACACACGGCAGATGTAAACAAACAGGAAACCAATACAACCTTACGAGAGAATAGTATGCCTTTTCTTGCAAATTTCTTGAACACGTAATCCGAGACGAATCCACCTGCCGCAAGGCCGATAAACCCAAAGATCCATGGAATGACGGTTATGATACTCATGTTTTTCACACTCATTCCCCTTGCATCTACTAAATAACTCGGAAACCAAGTAAGAAAGAAGAATAAGATATAGTTATAGGCAAAGAAGGCCAAAGCTGTAAAAAGAACGGTTTTTTGCTTTAAGTAGAAGGTTAACGGCCGTTTTTCATGTGCAGCCACTTGGTTCTTGATCCTTGTTGTGACTTGAGCATCTGAAGGTTTATCTTTAACGAATTTCCACCAAGCTACTGTCCAGACCAGACCAATGATCATAATGAGAAGGAAAGAGACCTTCCAGCTGTAAGAAAGGGCAATGAACCCGACAATCGGTCCTGAAATGGCCCCGCCAAGTGGTCCTCCGCTATTTGTTAAGCCGAGGGCTGATGCGCGCTGATCTGAAGGAAACCAGTTATTGACCATCTTATTGATAGTAGCCGACAAAGGACCTTCTCCCATTCCAAATAAGACACGGATGATGATAAGACTCGTGAACCCAATAGCAAGTGCAACCGCACCGCTGAATAAGGACCAAACAATCATCGCGACAAAGAGCGTGAGTTTTGCCCCATATTTATCCGAAGCCATTCCTCCGATAAAGTTAAAAATCGCATAACCTACTGAAAAACTACTGAAGATGATCCCCATTTGCGTCGGTGAAAGTTTTAGATCGTCTGTAATGAAGGGTGCCGCTATGGAAAGGGCAGAACGATCCAGGTAGTTGATGATTCCAGCTGCGAACAAGAGAATAATTACGGCAAGCTTACCTTTCGAGAACATTGAATTTCCTCCTCAATATACTTAATGCTAATCCATACTCATGAAGCGTTTACATTTTTAGATATTCTTACTATTAGAACCCTGCGATAGAAGAACTGTGTTAACCTATGCTTGATTCGGTGCAGCCCCCTAGATTAACAGGATTTTCTCTCAATGAGACTAGGACTCATCCTGATGACGCTTGCTGCCTTGTTATTCTGATCTTTCTCTTTCATCTGATCCAGCAATAAGTCCACTGCCTGCTTAGCCATCTCTAGGACGGGCTGAGAGACCGTTGTGATCGGCGGTGTATAGAAACTGGCATACGGAACATCATCAATCCCGATAACCGCCACGTCTTCTGGAATTCTCAAACCTCGATCGCTGATGTATTTAAGTGTTTCATCCAGCACGATATCATTTCCGGCGAGAAGAGCCGCCGGTGGTTTATCAAGGCTGAACAGTTCCTCAAGGACACTGGAAAACATCGTTTGATCTGCCGTCTTGATATACTCTTTTCTGATCTTAACTCCATGTGACTCCAGTGCAGCTTCATATCCTTCAATCCTTTCCACACGAGGACTGATATTTCGGATGATGGAGGTGGTCAGGATGGCTATCCTGTCATACCCCTTCTCGATGAAATGATCCACCGCCAATTTGGCAGCCAAATGGTTATCGAGCATCACCGTTGCAATATCAAGATCCTCAATGGTCCGGTCCATGAAGACAATTGGAAACTTATCCTGGATCATATGTTGATATAAATCGAGATTGACTCCGGTCGGAAAAATGATGATTCCGTCCACTTGCTTTGCCCTCAGCATTTGGATATATTGTTTTTCCTTCCCAGGCTCATCGTCCGCATTACAAACAATGATATGAAATCCCTGGTCGTTAAAAAAGTTTTCAATAGCACGGATGATATGTGTAGAAAAGGAATGAAGGATATTGGCAACGATCACTCCTACGGTAAAGGTTGCTTTCTGTTTTAAGCTGCGGGCGACGATGTTCGGCTGGTAATTCAATTCCTTAATCGCTTCTTCAATCCTTTTCAGGGTCTTTTCACTCATATAATCGTAGCGTTTGTTTAAATATTGTGAAACAGTACTCTTTGAGACATTCGCACGTTTTGCAACATCTATTATAGTCATTTTTTTCATTTATCTACCCCGGCATTTTCGTTGACATTATAAAACAATTTTTCTACAACTTGTACTAGGAACGTCTTACACTGGATTCAGATTTCCAGAATTCCGTCCCTGATGAACTTATACACCGGAGTAAGCCATAAATCCACCATCGACTGGAACTGTTACCCCCGTTACAAATCCTGAATAACTTTCGTCTGCAAGCCAAAGCACGGTTCCCAGCAAATCTTCGGGTTTCCCAAAACGCTTCATCGGCGTTCCGTTCAAGATCTTAGCAGATCTTTCGGTGTAACTTCCATCTTCCTTCAGCAGCAGGTCCCGGTTCTGGGTGGTCAAAAAGAAGCCGGGTGCAATGGCATTCACTCTCAATCCGGCTTCCGCAAAATGTACGGCCAGCCACATGGTAAAGTTATTGATGGATGCCTTTGCCGCACTATATGCGGGAACCTTGGTCATAGGAGCATAGGCACTCATGGAAGAAATATTCAGTATAACCGGAGCCGGAGCTTTCAATAACGATGATCCAAATACCTGGCTCGACAGGAAGGATCCTGTGAAGTTTGACGCAAAAACCTGGGAGAATCCAGTTTCATCCAGTTTGAAAAAAGAGGTGCCCGTGGTATGCTCTTCGTACGTTTCTGCATCGGTAATCGCATCCGGATGGTTGCCGCCAGCACCATTTATCAGGATATCCACACGGCCATACCTGTCTAAGATCTCCTTTTTGGCGTTTTCCAGCGAGTTCCTATCCAGGACGTCCGCAGCGATAGAAAGTGCCGTACCGCCAGATTTGGATATGGAATCCACTACTTCCTGGCCCTTTTCAGCCGTCCTGTTTAAAACGGCTACCTTTACCCCGTGGCGAGCAAGCTCCCGGGCCATTTGGGAACATAAAACCCCGCTTCCGCCTGTGATGACTGCTACCCTTCCGCTTAGGTTCTCATGAATCGGTATCATTTCGCACCAACTCTCTTTTCAGCTTCATAGGCATCCCATAATCCAAGCAGATACATAATGCCAAGCGCACGGTCATAGAGTCCGTATCCCGGCCTGCACTTTTCTCCCCAAATATGGCGGCCGTGATCCGGCCGTACGTAGCCTTCATAGTTTTGGTTATTCAATTCCTCTACCACGCCTTGGATATTAATAGATCCATCCTGAGTATAATGGGAGGTTTCTATGAAATCTCCATTCTCATAGATTTTCACATTTCGAATATGTGAGAATGGAGAGCGATTGGCGTATTTCTTTGCGATTTCTACCATATTATTTGCAGGATTTGCCCCCATGGATCCGGTACACATGGTGAACCCATTTGAGGGTGAATTTGATATGGTTATAAGCTTTTCATAACTGTCTGGCCCTGTGATGATCCTTGGCAGCCCAAAGATGGACCAAGGTGGATCATCCGGATGGATGGCCATTTTTATACCAGCAGCTTCGGCTACTGGCAAGATTTCCTTAAGGAAAATCTCCAGGTTTTCCCACAGCCGCTTTTCGTCAACCTGTTTATAAGCCTCAAACAGGGCGGAGATATGAGCCAGTTTTTCTGGTTCCCAGCCAGGAAGCGTTAATTCTGAAGCTTCCGTTACCGTGCGGATCAATTCTTCTGGTTCCAGGTGAGCTACTTTTCCTTTTTCATAGAACAAGGCGGTAGATCCATCTTCTAATGGGTGAAACATATCGGTCCGTGTCCAGTCGAAAATCGGCATGAAATTATAACAAATGACCTTCACTCCGAACTCTGATAGATTCCGGATGGTTTGTTTGTAATTCTCGATATAGGTCATGCGATCCTTATCGCCTAGCTTGATAGACTCATGAACATTGACACTTTCCACCACATCAGCATGAAAGCCATGGGATGTAATATAATCAATTTCTGCCTTTATCTCTTCTTTTTCCCACACTTCCCCGACCGGCTTATGGTGAAGTGCCCATACAATCCCTTTGACGCCGGGAATTTGTTTGATGTTTTCCAAAGTGACCGTGTCATTGTCGCGGCCATACCATCTAAATGTAATATTCATCGTACGCCTTCGCTGACCTGCGTAACCCTATCGGTATATTGCCTGCAGAGTTCGACTACCGCCTGGTAACTGCCATTACGATAAGCTTTGTTTAAGTCGCTCCCAATCCCGACGGCCACCGCTCCCGCTTGCAGCCACTCATTTATATTTTCTAAATTAATGCCGCCGGTCGGCATGATGCGTGCATTCGGTACCGGCCCGTTGACAGAGCGGATAAATGACGGGGGAAATTCACTGGCCGGAAACAGTTTTAACACATCACAGCCATGCTCAAGGGCTGTGACCATGTCCCGGACCGTCATGCAGCCTGGAAGATAGGGTATTCCATACCGGTTGCATAAAACGGCAACATCCGGATTGAAATACGGGCTCACAATGAACTGTGCTCCTGCTAACATGGCATGTCGAGCAGTTTCCGCATCCAAGACAGAGCCTGCACCCAATAGTGCTTCCGTCGTTCTTAATTCCCGAAACACTTCTCCGATATTCGGGGTTGTATAAGTAAGCTCGATTGCGGAGATCCCGCCTTCAAGGGCTGCCTTCGATAGCTGAACCGCTTCCCCTGAATCCTCGCCGCGGATAACGGCCACCACCTTACTTTCTGTTATTTTTGAAATGATGGAATGTTTTGGAATCATGTTTGTACCTCCCTTTAGTCAAATACGAGTATTGCTTTTCTCACCAAGTCTGGATGTTCTTCAACGTATGCGAACGCTTCTTTTACTTGTTCAAAAGAGAATGAGTGTGTTACCAGCCCGTCATGGCGCAGCTTTCCTTGATTCAACAAATCTATTATTTTAGGGAATTGAAACGTTTGCAATCTCGAACCCGATATGGTCACTTCTTTTTTTGTGATGGGAAGCTGCGGAATGGACGATGCTCGTCCATCGAACCCAAGAACCACCACTCTGCCTGCCTCGGAAACAACTTCTATTGATAATTCAAAGGTCTGCGGGAGACAAACGGCATCTATCACCACATTGGCTCCTTCGCCTTCTGTCCAATCCCGGACCCTTTGCTGCACATCTTCCTTTGCCGCACGAACGGTCACATCCGCTCCATTCAGCCTCGCAAATTCTAACCGTTCTTCATTCAGATCGGT
This sequence comes from Peribacillus kribbensis DSM 17871, assembly GCF_000430765.1. Taxonomy (GTDB): domain Bacteria; phylum Bacillota; class Bacilli; order Bacillales; family DSM-1321; genus Paraperibacillus; species Paraperibacillus kribbensis. The sequence continues at coordinate 184,141 of NZ_AUMQ01000016.1, forward strand.
GATCATGACAGAAGCACCCTGGAGTTTCGCCAATTTTAAGACGCATATGCCGATAGGTCCTGCTCCTTGAATGAGAACGGTGTCCCCTGCCTCTACTTCGCCTCTCGATACCGCCTGGGCACCGATCGTATAGGGCTCCACCATCACAATCTCTTCCCACGGGATCTCAGGATCCACAGGATGAAGCTGCTTTTCAGGAAGTACAAACCATTCCCTCATTCCGCCTTCTTCATGGACACCAAATACGGAAAGTGAGGCGCATACATTCGGTCTGCCTTTACGGCAGGCATAACAAGAGCCGCAACAGCGGATAGGCTCGACCACGACGTGATCCCCGACTTTTAACCTTTCCACATCTGTTCCGACGGCCATTACTTCTCCCGCTACTTCATGCCCAACGACGCGCGGCAATGTGGCTAGGGGATTTGTGCCATGGTAAATATGCATATCAGAGCCGCAAATCCCCACTCGCTTTACCTTCACGAGCACGTCCGATGGTTTTTTCAGTTCCGGCATGTCTACTTCGATCATTTCAAGCTGATGCGGTTTTTGGACCTGAACGGCTTTCATCACTCCACCTACTTTTTTAGAAACTCGTAGACACTCGCTGCAATCTCTATGCCGCGTTCTTTATTTCTTTCCTCATGCAGCTGTTCGATCTCTCCGGGTACATAAACTCGATCGAAACCAGGAGCTGGGGGAGCTTCTTGCAGCTCATCCAACATCCTATCCATTTGTTCTAAAAATTCGTCAATGTCCGTGAAGAACGACGGATTGATTACACAGAAGTAGTGTCCCAGCTTACGCTTTTTATCAAGATCTCCATACATTTTGGAGATGTGGGGGCCAAAAGCCGCTCCAGCTAATAGCCCGGAAAAGATATCGACGATCACGGAAAGACCGTAACCTTTCGGCCCGCCGAATGTGGATAGGGATACTACCTTATTTGGGTCCGTCACGGCTGCCCCGTTTTCATCGACACCCCAGCCTGCTGGGATTTCTTTTCCTTCTTCACGCGCCTGCAGGATTTTCCCTAGTGCTACATTGGACGTGGCCATATCCAGGATATATGGTCTTTTCGTTTTAGCCGGTACACCGTATGCAATGGGATTTGTCCCTAGAAAAGGGGCTCTTCCCCCGAAAGGTACGACGAGTTTGTCTGTATGGGTCATGGCCATCCCGATCAGGTTGGCTTCTGCCGCTTTTTGTACAAAATAGCTTAATGCTCCGCAATGGCTGCTGTTAATAGCTGTTACCATTCCGACACCGTTTTCTCTTGCCATTTCGATGGCGTGGTTGATAGCAACGTCCCCGATTACATGTCCAAATCCGTCATCTCCGTCAACGATCCCGGTCACCGGCCCTGTTGCTTTGAAGGTTATCTGGGCGTTGGGATTGATTCCACCTGCATTCAGGCGGTTTACATAATGTTCTGTCCGGAGCACACCGTGAGAATTTACATTTCTAAGGTCTGCATGGACGAGTACCTCCGCTACTTTCTCCGCGTGCTCAGGTATAAGGCCCGCCTCCTGTAGTTTCTTGCTTGCTAAATGTTTTGCTTCTTCTGCTTGGATCACTTTCGTTGACATATTTTTTCCTCCTACCCTCAATTTGTATGTATACATTGATATTGCCCTCATCCAAACGGTGAATTATGGCTGATTCGCGGGCTTTTTCCCTTCTACCGCTGCTTTGTTGGATGATAAAGCTGATTCGAACCATTGCAGGACTTGCTTTTACTCCATCGTCCCTTATCGTTCAATGACCTTTTCGTTGTTCGTTAAATTCAAGACTTCCTCCAAATACGGCAATCCCTCATTATCACCGGATACCGTCGTCACAATGGCACCCACTGCATTGGCAAAACGAAGCCTTTCCCGGAAATCTTCCCCTTTTAGGAAACTATAGATATACCCAGCATCGAAGCCATCCCCTGCCCCCACAGTATCAATAGGATTGACCGGAAAAGCCTTTTCCTGGTACCACGTTCCGCCAGTAAACAGCTTAGAACCATTTGCTCCATCTTTAATGACAAGCTGGTCGATCTGATATGTATCGGCAAATTGGGTTAAGGACGATTCTGTATCACTGCCAAGGATTAATTCAATCTCTTCAAGCCCTGTCAACAAGATATCAACTGAAGGCAAGATATCGAAATACGCTTTCCTCGCTTCTTCAATGGTCCAAAGCTTCAAACGGATATTCGGATCAAATGAAACAGGAATTCCTTTTTCTTTTGCAATGTCAATGAGTCGTTTTGCAATGTCGAGATTCTTGGGATTGATAGCCAGGAAAACGCCAGAAATATGCAGGATCTGGATTCCGTTGAACATTTTTTTGGTGATATCTTCTGGCTGTAATGTAAGGATGGGGGACTGGTGGCGGTAATAGTAGGTTTTGCCGGAACCGTCTTCCCGAATTTCTTTAAAATTCAGTGAAGTAGGATAACCGTCCACAAATGTTACATCATCCATATCCACTCCTTCTCCCCGGGCGAAATTAAAGATAACGCGCCCGAATTCATCATTTCCTAAGCGGCTGATCCACTTAGACCGTAAACCAAGCCGGGCACAGCCAATCGCGAAATTCAGTTCAGCTCCCCCGACTTTTCGCTCAAAGTTCGTGACAAACCGCAAGGGCCCTGTTTCTGAGGGATTAAGCGTTATCATTGCATCCCCAAGAGTCAATACTCCTATATTTGACGCCACATTTATTCCTCCTTTTTCAGATTTCACATTCCTAGCTTTATCCATAAATATTTACTAAACCGTTTTTGTAAAACGGTTTAGTATCAGTATAATTGAAAGCCTTTTCAATTTACAAGAAAAAGATTTCAAATTTTTAAAAATATATCGACTTTCAAAAAACTGTTTACAAAAGGTATTCAGCGTTATTGTGTATCTTCGATATTATTGGAAAATAATTTTCAAAACGTGTAACTCGATTCGCCGCTCCTAACATCAATTATTTTACACAGTTACAAACAGCAAAAAAGTTTCATAATCATTCTTAAATTACTAAGACTTTGAAATGTTTGGGTATGAAACTCTGAAATTGTAATTTAGAAAGTTGAGGTACAGAGCTTAGAAATATAAATAATAGTCTACTAAGGTAACCCATGTACAAGGCAAAGATCACCTTCTAAAGTGAAAAAGAAAAGGCTGCCAAAGCAGCCGCTTTATCATTTCTAGTTTATATAGTATGACTACTAAATCGTGTTTTGATGCCGCTTGCCGTTTTGGACACTCTGCAAGGAAATGAGAACATCGGGTGTCTATGCGTGTGTTCTTTCTTCTTCCACATGTGCAGGCATTGTCACCGTGGCAGGAGGATGGACACGCATCAGCACAATGTATAAAATGTAGGCCGTAATGACCCCGACAAACCAGGAAACTTCATATACATTCTTCATGGCGGGTACGAACTGGCCGATCAAGGCCAGGACAGCCCCCACAACAGTGGCGAGGAACGCCCGGTAGTTATACCCTTTATAATACATATATTCTCCTCGGTAGGTGTAGAGATCTTTCATATTGATTTCGCGCTTCTTTATGTTAAAGTAATGAGCGATCATAACGCCCGCAACAGGGCCAAGAAATCCTCCTATCATGTTTAACATGGTGAAAATGGAATCCGCATTTTTCATAAGCTCCCATGGAAATGTGAATAGAGCCAGAAAGGCTGTAATATAAAATCCGCGTTTAAAATCGATATACTTAGGAAACAAATTTGCCAGGTCATAGGCTGGGGACACCATATTCGCAATCACATTGACCGTTACCGTGGCAGAAGAAAGAAGAAATGCCGAAATAGCAATAAGAAACGGACTATTGAAATGTCTTAATGTCTCAACAGGATCTGACAGGGGTGTGTGATAAGCGACGGCAGTTGCTCCTACAATTGTGACAGTAGCAAAGGTAAACACTGTGAAAATAACCGGCAATCCAATGAGCTGGCCTTTAATTTGGTCTTTCTGTGATCTGGCAAATCGGGTAAAGTCGGGTACATTTAAGATTAAAGTAGCCCAATAACCGATCACACCCGTAACAGCTGCAAGGAAAGGAAAGAACGCTTTCCCGAACGTATCATATTTGCTGGGCAGCGAATAAATGGCACTCATTCCTCCCGCCGTCTTCAGGGCCCATATCAACATTGCGATAATCACAATCCCCACAATCGGGCCCGTCCATTTCTGGAACTTTTTCAGCGATTCCATTCCTGACTTCAGCACAAGAAGGTGCAAAGACCAGAAAATTAAAAAGGAAAGTAGTCCAGGTAAATCGATGCCTAAGATTTTCGAACCGCCCCCAAAGCTGTCCCAGCCAGGCCACATACTCGAAATCGCGATCCTTAGTGCTGTGCTTCCCGCAAAGGTTTGTATACCCAGCCACATTATGGCAACAAATCCCCGTAAAAGGGCAGGTATATTAGCGCCGCGGATTCCATAGGAGGTTCTGGCTATAACCGGAAAAGGAATTCCAAATTTAGAACCTGTATGGCCGTTAAGTGTCAAAGCTGCATAGAGGATAAGCGACGCCACCAAAACAATTCCAATGACTTGCAATGGAGAAAAACCTAAAACGACTAAACCACCGATGGTTACATACGTGGGAATGTTGTTAAGGGCCCCTACCCACATCGAAACAAAATTAGCCGTTTTCCATGTTCGTTGTTCTGCCGTTGTGGGTACCAAGTCATGGTTCGTCAGCGAACTTGAACTTATTTCATTTTTATGGCTTTGCATACAACACTAAACCCCTTTCTTATTCACTACCCGTAGATTATTAGAACTGGGGTGCCGACTCTATGCAGGATTCGCTGCCAAGATCGTTAAAACCCGGCCGCTGGACAGCCTTTCTTTAAAGAAAACCGGGTCATGTTTCCCATTTACTGATTCCATGTCTGTAAAAAGGATGGATTTTTTGAGGTATGTTTTATACGTTGACAGGCTGATCCTGTTTTTCTTTATTGCTAGACTCATAGCATAAACCATAAGCTGTTCCAGGAATAAACTGCCCATCCCCTTTTTCGCCAATGAATTTACCGTCATCCACCATAAGTTTGCCGCGGAGCAATACCTTATCCACTTTGCCTTCTTGTTCAAATCCTTCATAAATATTAAAATCAACGCCATGAAGACTGGTTTCCGCGCTAATGATCGACGTATGATTGGGATCGTATACCACAAGATCCGCGTCCATTCCAACACCGATATGACCTTTGCGATGGGACAAGCCATTGATTTTGGCAGGTGTAGTCGCATATAAATCAACAAGCCGCTGCCTTGAAATGTTCCCTTTCTTCACTCCGTACGTCCAAAGAATTGCTAACCGATTTTCCACACCCGGGGAACCATTTGGTATATTGGTAAAGTCGTTCCTTCCCATATGCTTCTGATGCTTCCAATCAAAGCCGCAGTGGTCAGAGCTTACAGCATTTAACCAGCCATTATTGATGGCTTCCCAAAGGGCATGGCGGTCTTTTTCCGTTCGTAATACCGGAGAGCATACATATTTGGCGCCTTCAAAATCCGGCTTGGCCAAATCCTCTTTATCCAGCATAAGGTAATGCGTACATGTCTCTCCATATACCGGAACTCCATTGTTGGCGGCGTTTCTGATGGTTTCCATCACTTCCTTGGCCGTGACGTGCACGATATAAATGGGTGCCTCAGCCATTTGTGCCAGATAGATGGCCCGCTGTGTAGCCTCAATTTCTACAAGAGGCGGCCTTGATTCTGCATGATAATAAGGGTCTGTTAATCCTTTAGCCAAGCAGTCCTTTTGCAGGATATCAATCACATCTGCATTTTCGGCGTGAACCATGACAGTCACCCCTGCCTCTTTTGCCGCCTTTAACGCTTTAAAAAGTGCCTCATCATCACTGTGAAACGGCTGTCCTTTATAGGCCATGAATAATTTAATCGTAGGAAGGCCTTGTCCAGGAAGATCCGGAATTTCCTTAAACAATTCATCCGAAGGTTCACATACGATACCATGATAGGCATAGTCCACTGATGCAACATGGGCGACTTCCTTTTTGTCATAGTCAAAAATCGATTCGGCAATTCCCTTCCCATGCTCCTGGTTGACAAATTCAATAACGGTGGTGGTTCCCCCGACAATTGCCGCATTTGATGTTTCAAATCCTCTGACTCTTTGTCCTTTAAAATCAAAGGAATAATGCACATGCTGATCCACCCCGCCAGGCAGCACATATTTGCCCGCCGCATCAATGACATTTTCCGCCGAAGCATGCAGATTCTCGCCAATGGCGACGATCTTTTCTCCCTCTACTAAAATATCCCCGACAAACTCATCCACAGCTGTTACAATGGTTCCGCCCTTAATAAGCAAACTCATCTCTTTCCCTCCTTAAATTTCAATGCTTTTTCTAACAGCCAAGGACTTCACTGTCTTGAGCAGCAAGCTGCAGCCAGCCTTGATGTCCTCTACTCTTGAATATTCTTCCGGACAATGGCTTTTTCCTCCAATGCTCGGTATAAAAATCATCCCCACATCTGTCACATCCGCCATCATGGCTGAATCATGGACAGCGCCGCTATTGATCTTCATATAAGGTGCGCCGCTTTCGGCAGCTGCCTGTTCCATTAAAGAGATCACACTTGAGGAAAGCTTCACGCTGCTGGATTTCCCAATTAATTCGATACGGCTCTTAAGGCAATCCTCTTTGGAAACCTCACATAACCTTTCCGTAATGTAATCGACTACTCTTTTAATGCCCTCCGGCTCGACATCCCTTATATCGATATAAAACTCTACCTTTTTTGGAATCACATTGGCCATATTCGGCGTGCAAAAAAGCCTTCCAACCGTCGCTGTAGTTGTGGGCAAGGCAAGATTCCTGGCCGCATGCTGAATCGAAGCAATAACTTTGGCAGCACCTGCCATAGGATCGGCTCGTAAATTCATCGGTGTTGTGCCAGCATGATTGGAATCTCCTTCAAGTGTTACTTTGAATGTCTTCATCCCCGTGATGGCCTGAACAATTCCAATAGACTTTTTTTCTGTTTCCAGGACAGCCCCCTGCTCGATATGCAGCTCTATCATGGATAGCACTTCACCTTTTTTAATCACGTCTTTTTCAATACCCTCAATGTTAAGATTAAAATTTTTACAGACTTCATAAGCTGATATGCCATTTTTGTTTTTAAGCGATTTTAATTCATCAATCGTGAGTTTCCCAGTTAACACTTTACTGCCAAGCATCGTTACGCCAAAATTTGATCCTTCTTCCTCGGCAAAAATAATTAATTCGATCGGATGATCCAGCACGGCCTTTTCTTCCTTTAAAACCCTGATTGTTTCTAAAGCAGCCAGAACACCAATTAAACCATCGTATTTCCCGCCGTTTTCAACCGTGTCAATGTGAGAGCCTATCATGATGGCCGGACTTTCCGATTCCATTCCGAACCTGGCACGGATATTGCCGACTCCATCCACGTTAATGGACATTCCAAGCCCGCTCATTAATTCCATTATGTAATCCCTTGCCTGCCGATCTTCTTTACTATACGAGAAGCGGGTGCATCCATTACCGGGAGTTTGATTGAACCTTACTACGTTCTCCAAATCGCTACTAATTCTTTCAATACTTATATCCATAACATCCCTCCTTACTATCAAATACTATCAGAATATTTTAAATGTTTAAACATATTTGAAATAATTAGCCATTGGAGGGAGTAAATTTGAATAAATAATTGAAGATTTTTTAAAGGAATAATAGGAGTTTTTTCCGAAAATAAAAAAATGGCTGTATCTGAAGGAAGGTTTTATTCCCAGATAAGCCATATGTTATGATAAAACTTTTTAATCGTCTGTCTGTTCGGTGTATGTTTTAAAATGGTTTACGATCGCCTGCCAGCCTTGCTGTTGAAACTCAATGGGATGAGCGGCTTCAGCGTCAAACGTTTCCGTTACTTCGGTTTCGTTTCCTCTGCCTTCAAACGTGATGGTAACCTTTCTTCCATCATCCATGGTGTAAGCAAGAACCTTATGTGGTGTCACTTCATCATAAGTACCGCCAAAATCAAAACCTGCACTGCCATCCTTCGCTTCCATTCGGGTGACGAACTTACCGCCTGCTCTTACATCATTTTCAGCAGATGGTGTGTGCCAATCCTCCGAAGCATTGTTCCATTTCATGATATGTTCTGGCTCTGTCCAATACTTCCACACCTTTTCTACCGGGGCCTGGACGGTTGCTGCAACTGTAATTTTGGTTGTTTGCACGATCATTGCCTCCTTTAAAAAAATTTCAAGAGGTCTGTACCAGGTGCCTTTTTCTATTATAAGAGATTTTTAGGGAGTTTTCGATGAAAAGTTCAGGATGTAATCGCATTAGTACGCCGTCGAGTGGGATACTTTGTTTAACAAAAAAGAAACAGCCTCCCATAAAGCCTGCCTTTCCTGTTTAATAAAATTAAACAGTTTTACCTTTACGTAAAGAAGATAAACAATTACTATTCACTGTCTCAGTGGATGTAAAAAATTTTTTAAGATTGAGGTAAGCTTAAATGTTTTTTCTTCTAGAAATAATGACTTAAGTAATATATATTGTATACCTAAAACAATGAAAGCCCTACCTCTCTTTCATCCTTACGGCTCCTTGTCCGTGCCAGTGTGAATCAGGATCACAAAAATCAAGTGACTATTTTATCGAGTTATTGATGAAATTTCCCGTTCGTAAAAGAATTTTAAATAATAAAAATGGATAAGATTGTAGAAATACAAATGAGGTTAATGACTCTAAAGGTTGGAGAAGTGAATGTCTTTGAAAAGATTTACATTTAATAATAAATTTGGGAGATGTAATACATTTTCTAAAATACCTTTAAAAGAAACTTTTTATTTGATTTTCAGTAATCCCTTTAATTAATTCCAGTTCACTAATCAAACATTCATGTGCGTTATCTAACATTTTTTTTTCACTTGTATTAAGTGCTTTTTCTTTCTTCATACGCATTAAATCACGTACAACTTCAGTACATTCTTGGATTTTTCCTGTTTTCATTTTGTCCGAGTTTACTCTATACCTTTGTTTCCACGGCAGTAATCGATCTGATTCCCCATGATGAAAAATATTAATGATGTGCTTTAATGCAACTATGTCAGTAATAGGACGTATACCTGAACTCAATATTTTACCCGTAGGAATCATGACTTGCATATTACTGATTAACATTTTTATGACATAATACTGTTGTTTTTCCTCTGAGAATTCCTTTTCTTCTATGGCCTTAATTATTCCTGCTCCTTGCATTGGATAAACAATGTTATCGCCAATTTGAAACAAATAATCCACCTCCATATATTGTAACCTTCTTAACCTTAACATACATATTATTTTTTATCAAATTTTCAATAATATCATAAATTTATTTTCAGTGTCAACAACTTTTGCTTTAAAAATCAGAAAAGGCAAAAACAATAGGAATCGTGTCGCATTACCAAAATATACACATTCATTTAATAGCCACACAAGTTTACGAAAAGAGCCAATAAAAAGAACCCAACAGCTGAACTGTCAGGCCATCTATCTTCTTCCTATAATTGCTTAGAGCCTGCAATAATGGAACGGAACTTATTGGTCCGTTTGTCATGGTCAATAGTAGGCTTAAGAATGTTTTGCTTGAAACCAGGCATAGCTGTATCGCTAGAGATACCAGCCAAGTCACTATACTCCATTCCCCAATGGTGCCATCTCAAAAAATGATTAAAGGAATACATACTTACTGGACCAAAACGTTCTTCTTTGGATTACGAGTTCCAGCGTTCCCAAATGGTTGTAGCACCATTTTTAACAGATTACAGCCAAGATGGCATTTGGTCCTGCGAAAGTAATGTGCAGGCTAAATCGGATTGTCCGACATCGGGACTCATCGCCTGTGCTATATCACAAAAATGGAACTGAAGCACCGTGGTACGGTTTACTTGCGACGAAGATTACATAGATCTGCGGTTCCCGTCCATGCCGCTCAGTTGCTTCAGTCGGAGCCTCTATCAGCGAAACGGGCGCACCTCGATCGGTACTCGACAGGCAACGGCGGCCTTCCTCCCCCACTCGAGTGCCTCGTCCAGATCAGCGGCTTCCAGCACCCATAAACCGCCCACGCACTCCTTGGTCTTAAGGTATGGCCCTTCAGAAGTAAGCACCTCACCACCAGGCTGCGCCCGCATCGATACAGCGCTGCTTGCCGGGTACAGACCGCCAACAAAAACCCTGACACCGGCGGCCTTCATTTCCTCGTTGAGTTCATAGATATCGCGGGACATCGCTTCGTCCTCTGCGACGGCCGGGTCGTAGTCGTTAGGGTGGTGAACCGTAACCAAATACTGTGTCATGACTTCTCCTCCTCGTATTATTAAATTAAAGGGCAATTACTCCTATCACAGGCTCACAGAAATAAGTGAGATTCATATGGATGGCCCTGGCAATGTTATCAATGTGATATTTCTCCAAAATTATCCAAAATCCATTTTTTTGCTGAATCGCCCGGATCATTTATGGTACGCTGATTCATCTTCTCCAATATCGTGAGTACTTTTTGCATCCACTCATTAAAATGAATCTCAAATAAGGAATTTTATGCTTCGGGACAAGGGCTATAGTCACCTGGCGCTTCTCATCCTGTTCAAGGAGTCTTTACTTTGCCTTTTGAATGGACCACCTCATATTCGGCCCTGCATATGCAAACGCTTACAATCAATATAATGGGAATGAAGAGATTAAGCCCCATTTCACATTCTATCTACCCTTTTTTTCAATTTCATGTACTTAATCTGGTAAATAAGTTTTTACTTGCAAACTGAATAATAAACAAAAACCTCCAATTAATTAGAGGTTTTTTGGTAAAAGTCATTTATTGTTTTTTCAATAGCGTTTAGAGTTGATTCAATATCGTCATATGTGTCAACAACAAGTGTCTGAATATTGGTTATTTCTATGCTATTATTTTTATAGCAAACAGACAATAACGGCTGTTGATCAGGATCATTGAAGGTTAAAGAAATCTCACAGTCGGGATACTGTTTTAAGGTTTCCAGCATGGTTCTTGTATGGTCTAAGGACATATCGTCTTAGCCTCCCTTCCACTATGGGGGAGTGACTAAGGAAAGTCTATTAGTCCCGACATAATATTTTACTCATACAATCATAACATAAATACGTAAGATTGTATATATGGATAGAAAAGGTTAATTCAAAACTGTTAAGCTAGCATGCGTTATGAGTTATCCTGCTGGCCGAGTTCACTCTTTCGATTCATGCATGGACTTTTCCCATGCGCCTTTTACTTCCACACCGGTTTCTTTTGCGGCTTCCTCAAGTTTGCGGACATCCTGATCTGTCAAATTGATCTTTGAAGCTTTGATCGCATCCTCAATATGGGACGTTTTCGTCACACCAATGATCGGTACGGTCCCTTTCGCCATGGACCAGGCTGTTGCAATCTGGGCAGTTGATGCCTGGTGTTTGCTGCCGATTTCTTTCATCTCTTGGATTAAGCTTTCAATCTTGGCCAGAACCTCTTGATTAAAGGCCTCGCCTCTTCTGGTACCGCTTGGCATGGGGTTATTTCTATTATATTTATCTGTTAAAGCTCCTTGTTCCAGGACCATATACGAGAAAAACACCATATTATTTTCTTTGCAGTAATCTATGATTCCGGCTTCTTCCGAGGACCGGTAAAGCAGGCTGTAATGATTTTGTACAGCTGAAATCTTCAGCCCTTCTTGTGCCAGAATGCTTGCTGCTAGTTTAATTTCTTCCAAATTATGATTGGAGACACCAACATGCTTTACTTTTCCGCTTTTCATTAAAGGAATCAGTTTGGGTGTCCATCTCTGTACATCCTCCGGGCTGTGAATCCAATAAATATCCACATACTCAAGACCGAGCCGGTCCAGGCTTCCATTCAATATTTCCTCAACCGCATTGTCATTATCCCCAGCCATCCGCGGCGTAAATTTAGTGGAAATGAGCACATCTTTCCGATCTTTAATAAAGCTTCCTAAAATGTTCTCTGAAGCGTTCATCCCATATACAGCCGCAGTATCCCATAAATTAAATCCGGCTTCCATTGCCGTGTCAAAAACAGGCTTTAATTCTTTTTCGCTAAGATGATTTCCAAAAACAGCATCCCCGCCGTTTCCGCCTGTGCCCCATGACCATGTACCAAGAGCGATTGGAGGGATATTCATATTTTGCAATTTGCCTGATTTCATTGTTCCACCACTTTCAACATACGAGATTTGATTTTTGTTATTCCTGCCCTCCTTATTCCCGGAATGGTGAGAATAAAATCATTTTTATACATTACAGGAGACAGCGAATGATTTTCAAGAGAAACAAATATTTGAATTAGTTGTGTCCAACTATAGGGTGTGGTACATATGGATCCTCTAGATAAGCAATGTCATCAGCTGTTAGCTTAGTGGTTAGAGCACCAACAGCATTTTCGAGATGAGATATTTTTGTAGCTCCGATAATAGGAGATGTTACCGGTTCCTTCTGCAGCAGCCAGGCAAGGGCGATATGGATGCGTGGAACCCCATATTTTTCTGAGATTGCTGAAACTCGTTCTACTACCAATCGGTCTGCATCAGCGGTCGCATCGTATTTAGATTTTTGGATTTGGTCGGTTTCAGAACGATACGTTTTTTCCGACCAATCACGCGTCAATCTCCCCGATGCAAGAGGGCTGTAAGGAGTTACGCCAATTCCTTCTTCCTTACAAAGCGGCAGCATTTCCCGCTCCTCTTCACGGTAGATGAGATTCAAGTGATTCTGCATGGATACAAAATTCGTCCAATTCTTTTTGTCGGCAATATGTAATGCCTTTTGAAATTGCCAGGCATACATGGCAGAAGCTCCGATGTATCTTGCTTTACCCGCCTTCACAATGTCATGCAGTGCCTCCATTGTTTCTTCAATAGGAGTATTATAATCCCAACGGTGGATGATATAGAGATCCACATAATCCGTCCCCAGCCTTTTAAGACTCTTATCAATCTCACTCATGATTGCCTTCCTTGAAAGACCGGCTCCGTTAGGACCCTTATGCATCTGACCGTGGATCTTGGTTGCAACTACCACTTCATCACGATTAGCGAAGTCTTTTAGTGCCCGTCCAAGATATTCCTCACTTGTTCCCATTGAATAAACATTTGCCGTATCAAAAAAATTAATACCAAGCTCCAGGGCTCTTTTTATAATTGTTCTGCTGTTCCCTTCATTAAGCACCCACTTATGAATCCACTTTTGGGCTTCACCAAAACTCATACAGCCGAGACAAAGACGTGATACATCCAATCCTGTATTACCGAGTTTCACATATTCCATTGAATTTTTCCTCACCCTTCCTTATAGGATTGATTATTAATTCGCTAATCTATAATTGGCGGCTTTGGTATCACTTGGACTGTCGCAGCCCTGGCACGCGTCCTGATCATCGAATCAAGATAAGGACTGCTATGGTACTTCTTGCGGCAGGCATTGTCGATGAGGTTATTAATGGGGCCGTCGACCGCCCCAAATTTGACTTCCTTCGTTATGCCGGCGACAGTGACCCTCCCCGATTTCTGCTTTACTGCGGACTGGTACCAACGCTAGCTTTTCCAGTTTTCTCTGTACATACTAGCTTTAATAGTAATTCTAATTACTAGTCTATCATTTTCGCAATGCAGAACTCTATGTATACGTTTACATTTCTGTTAAAATAAGGAGGACCACAAACTGCTTAACGACGTTGTAAATAAAGAATCAGGAGGTTAGCCCATGCAAAAAAGGTTTTTTTGGCCAGTTACCCTAGTACTCTTGTTTATGACTCTCTTACTCTTTAAGCCTTCTTCTTCTCATGCTGCGAGCATAAACGAAGCAAACAAGTCCCCTCTCGGTCCCAATGTGTATGTTTTTGATCCTTCCATGCCCAGTGAAGACATTCAAAAAATTTGTGATGACGTGTTCAAAGCCCAGGAAACCAATCAGTTCGGCAAGGAAAAATACGAGCTTCTGTTTAAGCCTGGAACCTACAATATTAACATCAAAGTTGGGTTTTATACGACAGTGGCCGGTCTCGGGAAGAATCCTGCTGATGTGGTGATTAATGGCGGACTGAATGTGGATGCCAAATGGTTTGACGGCAACGCGACCCAGAATTTCTGGCGCTCTGTCGAAAACCTGAGCATTAAGCCAGCAAACGGTGTTACCCGCTATGCGGTATCACAGGCTGCCCCGATGAGACGGGTACATATCATGGGAGAGCTGCAGCTGTTTGACTTTGATAAGAACTGGAATGCCGGCTGGTCAAGCGGCGGGTATATCGCTGATTCCATCATGGACAAGCAGGTCATCCCCGCTTCCCAGCAGCAATTCTTCTCAAGGAACAATGAATATCCCAACTGGACCAACAGTGTCTGGAATACGGTAATGGTGGGGGATCAGAAACCTCATGCCGCTTCCTTCCCGAACAATCCCTTCACGGTTATCGAGAAAACTCCTGTGATAGGGGAAAAGCCTTATTTGTACATGGATAAAACCGGAAAGTATAACGTGTTTGTACCGGATCTCCAGAAGAATTCTCAGGGAGTGACCTGGAAAAACGGCCCCACACCAGGCAAGTCTCTTTCTTTGGATACATTTTATATCGCTGATCCGGATACCTCTACCTCAGGAAGCATCAATGTTGCACTGAGCAAGGGGAAAAACATCCTGTTCACTCCAGGAGTATACCACCTGAAGGAACCTATACATGTACGGGTGCCTAATACAGTTGTCATGGGACTTGGCTTCGCGACGTTGATCCCGGATAACGGCAAAGAAGCGATGAAGGTTCTGGATGTGGACGGAGTGAAGATTGCCGGCCTCCTTTTTGACGCAGGTACAAAGAGCTCCCCTTCTCTGCTGAAGGTAGGAACGAACGGCAGCCATAAAGACCATTCGGCAAACCCCATCTCTCTTTATGATCTTTTCTTCCGGGTTGGAGGAGGAGAAAAGGTTGGCAGAGCCGAAACCAGCCTTGAAATCAACTCCAATGATGTAATCGGCGATCATTTCTGGATTTGGCGTGCGGACCATGGAAATGAAGTGGGCTGGGATGTGAACACCGCA
Source organism: Peribacillus kribbensis DSM 17871 (assembly GCF_000430765.1). Lineage (GTDB taxonomy): Bacteria > Bacillota > Bacilli > Bacillales > DSM-1321 > Paraperibacillus > Paraperibacillus kribbensis. The sequence continues at coordinate 199,273 of NZ_AUMQ01000016.1, forward strand.
GACAATGGACTGACGGTTAATGGTGATGACGTTACCCTTTACGGTCTGTTTGTGGAACACTTTCAAAAGTACCAGGTGGTGTGGAACGGCAATGGAGGACGGACTTACTTCTATCAATCCGAGATTCCATATGATGTTCCAAACCAGGAAGGCTGGATGAGCCATAATGGAACAATCAACGGATATGCTTCCTATAAAGTAAGTGACTCAGCGGCCTCACATGAAGCCTGGGGGCTTGGGGTATATTCCTACTTCAGGGATGCTGCAGTTAAATTGCACCGGGCTATTGAGGTTCCAGATCGTCAGGGTGTGAACATGCATAATATGACCACCATCTGGCTGAACGGTATGGCTGGCAGTGAAATCACCCATGTGATTAATGATGCCGGGGGCCGAGTGTACGGCACTGCCGGAAATGCCATGAGGCAGACTGTTACAGCATTTGCAGGCGGCGACCGCGTCGCACCAGAAGCACCGGCTAATCTGACTGCTTCCGTTGTTTCAAGCAGTGAAATCAAACTAAACTGGAGTGCTGCCACAGACAACACAGGAGTATCAGAATATGAAATTTACCGGGATGGTGTGTATATTGGTTCCACTACTTCAATGACCTATTCAGACACCGGCTTGAAGTCCTCGACTGCCTATAATTATTTTGTAAAGGCCAAGGATTCCTCCGGCAATACGTCAGGATCCAGTAATACCGCAAGCGCCGTGACAGGCAAGGCCGAATCAGTCTTAGACCGGACAGGATGGAAGGCTTCCACGAATGTAACAACGAGCAGCGGCGATCCGAACGCTGTGCTGGATGGAAATTCAAATACGCGATGGAGCGCTGGACAGGCCATGAAAGCGGGTCAGTCACTGACCATCGATATGCAGTCAGCCAAAAGCTTCAACCGGATCGTGATGGACTCCGCAGGAAGCACTAATGATTATGCCAGAGGCTATGAAGTGTATGTTTCCAATGACGGTGTCAATTGGGGATTTCCGGCTGCAGCTGGGACTGGAAGCGGAGCAAAGGTGATTGTGGACTTTCCGCAGCAGAATGCACGCTATATCAAGGTTGTGCAGACTGGTTCAGCCTCCAGCTGGTGGTCCATTGCTGAGTTTACTGTGATACAAGTTGGTGAATAAGCGTTTTCTCTTTTAATTTTCAAATGTTTCATTCCTATTGAAGGCAGCTTAGTAAAGCTGCCTTTTTTGTTGGTACTATTACGAATACATTGTTTTATCTCGAATAAAAAGTATTTTATTAGAAAGATATTAAAACATGAAACTATTTGACGATATATAAGTTGTAAGAATACATAGGTCTTATCTACTATAAAAAGGAGGAAAACGACACACCATGCAAGCTTCTGTTTATGATAAATTCGGCTCTAAAATACTGACTTTCGCCGAGATTGCGTTAATGATATCCTGCCTGCCCATCTTTTTAGTATTCACACTCTTCCATCTCTTCACATGGAAATCATTTATGATCACAGGCATCATGATCCCCATTTTGTCCGGCCTGCTGTATTTGGTTTATAAAAAGACTTACCAGTCCCAAAAAGGAAAGTACTATATTACCGCCACGTCTTTTGTGTTGGCCTTAATTTTCTTGGGATTTGTTCCTACAGGTGAAATCTGGGGCGCCATTCCCTTGTATATCGTCCTTTCCTTGATTTATTTAGATAGCAAAGTAATTATTATTGCCACCTCATACGCCTTAGCGGTAAATACGATCTTCATCTTTTTTAACCCTTCCTATCAAGGAAAAGAAATATTGGACTACATCGTCATATACATCCTTATTTTTATGATTGGGATTGTTGCCTATTCGATCACCATGCTTGGTAAAAGGGTAGTAATGGACGTTAAGAAAAATGAACAAAAGGTAACAGACCTTCTTTCTGAAATAAAAATCTCCATAGAGAAGGTTGAACAATTTGGAAAAATCCTATTTGAAAATGTTACTCATACAATGGAAATTTCCAAAGAGATTTCTGCCGGTTATCTAGAAACGGCAAAAGGAATCGAACTGCAGGCAGCCGGCATCGTGGATATTAATGAAAAGATTTCCGGAACGAATGACTATATTACCGGTGTTTCGGAACGTTCCAAGGGGTTGAAGGACCTTTCCATCTCGACCTCCAGTGTCACCAACCAAGGAAATGAAATGATTCAAGGCTTGCAGACTGAGCTTCAGAGTGTAGTTGAAATACAGGAGGAAACTGTTGATTTGATGTCAGCGCTCGAGGATAGGACGCAAAGCATCAGTACGATTTTAAAAGCCATCGAAGGGATTGCCAGCCAAACCAATTTGCTCGCATTGAATGCATCGATTGAAGCAGCCAGGGCAGGTGAATATGGAAAAAGCTTTGCCGTCGTGGCCGACGAAATTAGGAAGCTCGCCACAGGTGCCGGATCCTCCGCGAAGGATATCGCAAGCATATTGAAGGATATTGAAAACCAGACAAAAGCCGTATCCTCACAGATTAAAAAAGGAAATGAAGCTATCGAACACAGCCAAAAGACAGCCGAAACTTCCAAAGATATATTCTACAAGATCACGGAAAATATGAATGGCGTTTCAGCAAAAGCTGGAGAAATACAAGAAATGCTGCTTGATATCGATACAAACGCCCAGTCCATCGGCCAAGAAATCGGCACTATCTCCCATGTCACAGAAGAATCCAGTGCCTCCATTGAAGAAATGAGCGCTGCACTCCAGCTCCAGACGGACCGGATTGAAGCCATCAGTTCAAGTTTTATTGATTTGGAGAAGATGATTGTCAGCCTTAATGAATTGACTCAGGCAAGTGGAAACGCTGCAGTCACTGAAACAACCAGTATCGAATAGATACTGGTTGTTTTGTATGAAGACCCAGAGAGGATCAAGTTGTGTATACCTTCCCGGAATCCCTGTTCTTACAAATATCATATATATGACTCCAGGGTCTCATCCTTTCAAAGACGCTGCTGGCTGCCAATACATCTGTATCCGCATATCGGCGGCCTATGATTTGCATCCCGATCGGAAGATTTTCTTTTGATAAACCTGCCGGGATGGAGGCAGAAGGGTGGCCGGTGAAGTTCGTAAAGTAAGTTAGACACCAGCCAATCAATGGGTCGACTTCCACTCCATTGATGTGAGCCGGACCCTTTGTATTTCCGTCAGTTGCGTTATCAACAGGCAGGGCTGCTACAGTCGGAGTGATAATTAAATCATATTGATTCAGGATATTTTGGATAGCGTCGTATATTTCTGTGCGCATGTGCTGATCCCGGTTGATATCGAGGACATTCATCTTATAGCCTTTTTCAACCCACTCCCTGTACTCCGGAGGCAGATCATCGCTATGATCGTTCAGGATATCAATGCCCTGCGCCTTGAATCCTTCCAGGGAATCGATATTGATCGGTGTAATTAATCGGCACCATAAATCGCTTAATTCACGCTGATCCCGGTTAATGCCGAACTTCACTTCTTCTACATGGGCACCAGCTTGTTCAAATACCTGTACCGCATTTTTTACGGTTTCCGCAATCTGATGATCCACCGGGAAGATATCAAAATCAGGGCTATAAGCAATTCTCATGCCTTTGACAGACTTCCTCAATGCGGATAAATAGTTTACGTTATCATCCAGACTAAAAGGATCTCTTGGATCATACCCCGCAAGTACCGTTAACCCAATGGCTGCGTCTTCCACATTCCTTGTTAAGGTTCCTTCAAATAGGAATGGATTGATGCCGCCGAACGCGTTTGGTCTCGCAATGGAGGGAACACGCCCGAAGGATGCCTTGTACCCGTATAAGCCGCACCATGCCGCAGGTATACGGATGGAGCCGCCTCCATCCGTGCCTTCTGCAATCGGGAGCAGCCCATCAGCCACCGCTGCCGCACTTCCACCGGATGAGCCGCCGGTATTTTTTGCTAGATTAAAAGGATTGCGTGACGGACCAAATAAATAATTATCACATGTACCGCGGAAGCCCATGACAGGGCTGTTTGTCTTTCCTATGAGGATTGCCCCGCTATTTTCCATACGTTCTGCATAAGGGCAGTAGAAATCAGCGATATACTCTTTTAATGCCCGAATGCCGCCAAAAGTAGAGGGCCAGCCTGGTTTAAAATCGAACAGATCCTTGATCGCTGATGGAATTCCATGCATGATTCCAAGCTCCACTCCAGACATGAGCTCCTCTTCCGCTTTCTTCGCCCTTTCTCTTGCCCCTTCGAAGTCCACATGAACAAAGGCATTTAAACTTTTATTTCTTGCTTCAATTCTACTAATAACCGCTTCTATTACATCTACAGGAGATAGTTCTTTACGCAATATCTTAGATGATAGCTCTGCAACCGACATATAAGACAATTGATCCGAAAGTGACATTTTCTTTCCTCCTTTTCAAATGAAAGCGTTACCATTTAATTATACACCGTTATTTCCATTAGTCGTCAAATTATAGAAGGATGAAAATTAAAAGTGAGACTTTTTTTGTAACAGATTTCATCATTATCCTCTCTTTTGTTGTCGTTATTTAACGAAAGGATTTCATATGAATACGAAAAATATTCAAATAAAATGATAGAAAGTGGTACTAATTTTTAGGAGGCAAAAAAATGAAAAAGTCGAAAAAAGGGCTGGGGATCGTGGCAAGCAGCCTTCTCGCATTAAGTCTGGCCGCAATCCCTGTGAACACTATGGATACAGCATATGCAAATGCAGAAGCAAAAAAATATCTGATTGCCTACAATCAATCCTCTCTTCCTTCTGGCTATCAAACTGCCATAAAAAATGCAGGCGGCACTGTTCTTTCTGCCATGCCTGAAATCGGCGGTGTAGAGGTCAGTTCTTCTGATCCTGCTTTTCTGGACAAGCTGGGAAAAAACTCGAATGTATCCGCCGTGAATGTAGAGAAAACCTACAAGCTGGATAATGTGGATCCGGCAGGAGCAGACGGGCAGAGAGTCGATGTTACACCGGACGAGGATGGAACTTACTGGAGCCAGCAATGGGATATGCAAAAACTGACCCATAACAAGGATTCCTACAAGATAGAAACAGGCGGAGCCAAGGTGAACGGAAACGTTAACCATAAAGCTGTTGTGGGTATCATCGATTCAGGAATTGATGCCGATCATCCTGACCTGAAAGCAAACTTTGCCGGCGGCAGAAATTATGTGCCAGCAGGCGGATATTATGGGAACGTTCCTTCGGAAACGGGCGGCGAGTCCAATGTCAAAGATACAAACGGACATGGAACCCATGTCGCAGGATCCATTGCGGGGAACGGCAAAATTAAAGGGGTTGGGCCAAATCTTGGAGTAAGGGCATATCGTATTTTCGATGCAAGCGGAAGTGCCCCTACTGCTCCGATTGTGGATGCGATCGTGGATGCAGCCAATGACAAAGTGGATGTTATTAATATGTCAATCGGCGGTTTTGACAATCTGAAGTACTATTTTGACGGAACTCGTTATACTGACATCGCGGACGTACTGCTTTGGAAGCGTGCCGTGAATTATGCCGTAAAGCATAATGTAACCGTTGTTGCATCAGCAGGAAACGAATCCCTTAATTATGGTGATAAAAAGTCCTTAACCGATTATATGAATGAAGCGTATGCTGTACCTGGATTGGTGTACAAAGGTGTTGCCATTGAAACTCCGGGAGGTACACCAGGAGTCATTACCGTTTCTTCCTCTAATAAGTGGTCAACAGATGGATTGGCCTTCTATTCAAACTATGGTAATAGCTTTATCGATGTTTCTGCTCCTGGCGGAGATAACGGTCCTTTATATGATTCCCTGTATCGCAATGATCCTGCAGGAAATTATTTAAACAAGCGTGACTTCACTTATCGTACACTCTCTACTTGGCCAACCTATCTAGATAGATATGCAACCATGGTCGATAATAAGGGATATGCCTATCTCCACGGAACATCCATGGCCTCACCGAAGGTTGCCGGTATTGCCGGTGTAATCAAAGCCCAGCATCCTGAGTATTCCCCTTCCCAGGTAAAGGCTGCTATTAAGCAAACAGCCTTAGACTACGGTAAAAAAGGACAAGATGCATTATTCGGTTTTGGGGATGCAAATGCTTATACTGCATTATCAAAAAAATAGGATTGTTTAGGCCCTTAAAGACAATAGCCTAGCTAAAAATGAGACGCATTAATACACCTCCGAGTAACCCGGAGGTGTTTTGAGTTGAGAAAAAATGTATGAGAAATAGATAAAATGGTTCCCTGAAGATCTTACGATGAACTGGCAGCCAGTGAAACAACCAGTATCTAGTAAGATACTGGTTGTTTTCATTGTATGATGGTTTTGCTTAATGTTGGTGTGGCTTTAAACTATTTCCATTTACCGGCTGGCCGGTTTCCTCATCAAGGAATATCTTTTTATGGCTTGGTCCCTTTTTAAAGTCAAACATGTTTTCCATGCTGCCTGCTTTTTTATCAAGAGAGTCCCCGCCTATACGACCTAATTTCCAGTTGTCCTCAATGAACTTAAGGATGGAGGTTTGATCGGTTAGGGAGTGATCCACATAATTTGTTTTGGCATAAGGAGAAACAACCAGAAGCGGCAGTCTTGGACCATAACCCGCTTTGCCTGATTCTTCGGTTTGACCGTTATCAGGTGAGTAAACATGATCGTACCATCCATCTGAATCATCGTAAGCAATGACGACAGCCGTATCCTTCCACTCAGACGTTTTTTGCAGGTGGTTAATGGTATTGACGATAAAGTGCTGCTCATCAAGCGGATCTGAATAGCCTGCATGTCCATCCTGGTACATAGGGGCTTTTAGATAGCTTACACTAGGCATATTTCCGGAATCAACCGCCTTCCAGAAATCCTTCATATCATATTGGTGGTTCGCTTGATCTGTCCTGCCGATCATTTTGGTTGAGCTTGGTGCTTTATGATCTGGATTAGCAGTAGATTTATAATATTCAAATGGCTGGTGGTGCGGACTGTAGTCTGTAACCTCTGCCCCGCCTACATTTTTATGCTTGGCATTGGGATCGGCGAATCCTCCCTGGAACCATCCCCAGGTAACTTCCTTTGCGTTAAGCAGGTCGCCGACATTTTTATTCGCGTCATCCATTTTGGCGGTCGCGCCTGTTGAAGCCTTATCAAAATAAGGATTTGGATCTCCGGTTAGTGTCCTGTTTTCGTATTCATTCAGGATATCATTCGTCACTTTTTGTCCGTTCTTGTCAAATAAATCTGCCCCATGGGTTTCGCCTGATATAAGGTTGATTGCCCCTGGAGTTGAAGGTCCGTAAACGGTATTAAAGGAATTGTCGCTCATAGCAAAGTTTTGGGCATAATTCCAAAGGGCCGTAACGGTATTTCCATCATAATAATCCATGACCAGGCTGGATCCTTTTCCAGTGCCAGTGACAAAGTTGTCCATTTTTCCTTTATTAGCAGCTGCAATTTCATCATGGTAGTTATGATCCATATCAGCTGTCATGGCCTGTGAACGATCCAGGCGGACAGGATTTGCGGTGTTTGGGTTATTCGTAATAAGGTTTGTTTTAGAAATGTCCGGCTGGGTATGATTGTAATCCTTTGGTGTTAACAAATTATTTACTTCAGGAGTATTAGCCTTTGCTTTAAACTGAGGCTCGCCTTTAATATTTAGAGCATAAGGATACGTACCAAAGTAATGGTCAAATGATACATTCTCACCAAATATCACGACAACATGCTTAATCGGGGTTTTGGTTTCTTTCTGGACCTTATCTTTTGCATGTACAGCTGGTGATACAGAAAGCAACGTGGCCAGTGCGGCAGCACTCAACACATTGATGGCTTTAACTAAGTTCCTTTTCTTCAAAAATACCGCCTCCTATTAATCTATTACGCTTATAACCCTACGCCTCCATTGTTAAGAACTTATGAACTCAGTGTTACGAAATAGTAAATTCTTCAGAAGGATAGCATACTGCATGCTTTTCAATTGTATGTTTACCTCTCTTTTAACGACCCCCTCCCTTTTATGAGTTGGAAAATCCTCCAAACATTGTAATTTACCCGATGTGCTGATTTTAAAAACTTTTTTTACTGATATGCGCACAAAAAAGACCTGAATCGTATTTAGCTGCTCAATTATTTAAATGTTTACTAAAAGGGATAAATATTCCACTTTTATTTATCTGCTTCATCTCTCCATATAAAAGTACATCTTTACATTGGATTATACTTTTTACAAAGAACAATGAAGGAATTAAAAACGAGAAAAAAATTGACGACCATTTTTAAAAGATATATCATATATCATAAGATGTAAGAAAACCTCACATGAGGTTGGGGGTGTATATCTATGAAAAAAGTTGAATCGATTATAAGACCTGAAAGGCTGACTGAAACGATTAAGAGGTTGAAAAATATAGGAGTTACAGGCTTTACCGTATCGCAGGTAGTCGGGAGAGGGAAACAAAAGGACACACATGGAGTCTACCGCGGCAAAAATTATAATGTCACTCTTCACCCAAAGGTAAAATTGGAGATTGTTCTTTCAGATTACATGGTGGAACGTACCATCAAGGCCATTGTTGAATCTGCCCAGACCGGAGAGGATGGCGACGGTAAGATTTACGTTTATCCAATTATCGAAGCCTATAACATACGAACAGGAAAAGAAGACTTTGATATTGATGAACTAGTAGATAAGGAGGGATAACGTTCATGGAACTGATGTATATCAATACCGTATGGGTTGTGCTGGCTGCGGCAATGGTGCTATTTATGGAAGGCGGATTCAGCTTACTGGAAGCTGGTTTGGTCCGTACTAAAAATGCTGTAAATGTTACCATGAAAATATTCGTGGATTTAACGGTTGGAGCCTTGGCTTTTTGGTTAATCGGTTTTGGTATAATGTACGGAAAAGATACCTTTGGATTGATTGGCACATCATTATTTGGCAGTCCGGAAAAGATACACCTTTCCATTGAATTGCCCAGCGCAGCTTTTGTATTGTTTCAAATGGGGTTTGCAGTAGCTTGTATCTCCATTGTGTCGGGTGCGGTTGCCGAGCGTATGAGCTTTAAAGCCTATGTGTTAACAGCAGCCATGATCTGCATCATCATTTATCCACTTTCAGGCCATTGGATCTGGAACAGCCATGGGTGGCTGGCGAAATTAGGAATGAAGGATTTTGCAGGTTCGGCGGCTATCCATGCGGTAGGAGGCTTTGCTGCTTTTTCAATGGCAAAATGGCTAGGACCGAGAAAAGGAAGATTTAATTCAGATGGAAGTGCCAATGTATTCGCACCAAGCAATATTCCTTTAGCATCTGCAGGTGCGTTTATTTTATGGTTTGGCTGGTTTGCTTTTAATGCAGGAAGTACCTTAGATGCTTCCAATAAACTCCTTGCCCCTATTGCCATCAATACGATGCTTGCTGGTGCAGCTGGCGGTTCTGCGGCCTTGTTTATGACCCTTAAAAAATTTGGTAAAGCTGACCCGAGCATGACGATTAATGGGGTGTTGGCTGGATTGGTGGCCATAACGGCAGGCTGTGCGTACGTCTCAGAATGGAGTGCAATCCTGATAGGCGCTATAAGCGGTCTGATTGTGATTTATGCCACGTTGCTCGTGGACTATTTAAGGGTGGATGACCCAGTGGGCGCAGTGGCTGTCCACGGCTTCAATGGAGTGTTCGGGACACTTGCAGTTGGATTGTTTGATACGTCTCATGGATTATTAACAACCGGTGAGTTTTCTCTTATTAAAGTACAGATATTGGGTGCAGCAGTAGTCGTGGTTTGGGGAGTAATAGGCGGTTCGTTTATGGCAAAGGTATGCGAAAAGACCGTTGGTTTCCGAGTAAGCGAAAGTGAAGAAGATGAAGGCTTGGATATGTCCTACCACGGAATTCCAGCCTATAATGAATTAGAGCGTTTCACGGACCTTCCTGTTAATTTGTATAATTTTGAAGAAACAACCGGGATATCGATCGCTCCCACTAATAAAGAACGACTGGTAAAATAGTTAATAAAGCAGGTGGAGAAAAGGCTGTTTTCTCCACCTGCTTTTTTTGTTCGATCGAATTCTTCATACCGATGCTGATAAATAGAGGGAAAAATTCCGCTTAATTTATTTTTTTGTGAAAAAACATATTAATAAAGGGAGAAATTCCCTCTATCCACTCGAAAAAATCCAAAATCAAAGATTTTACGCTGCATAAGGGGAAAATCTCCCCTTATATCATCCCAAACCAGCTCCATTTCTGGAGTTAAGGGGAAAATCTCCCTTTATAGAACTGTTGCTGGCCGCCCGGCTAAGGGCGAGCCCTCCATTAAAAGATTGTTTATCATCCCCTTATCGCGGCCCACGCCCTGAACAGAAAGAGACCATTCAGCAAGCCAGTTTACCTGACTTGCTTGACAGCCCCTGGTGAGCCCAGCCTTAACAGCTTGGTGCCTGCTTTTTATCTTGAATGCTCTTTCTTCCCGGTTTGTTTTATTTTCAACCCATATAGCAACGCTTGCACGTTGATCTTCATTATTCAATCTCCCGAGTACTAGTTCCATCAATCGGGCTTATTATCATACACACTCGGCATTCTCACTGGAATGATCGAAATCATGGCAAAGAGGACTGCACTAATTACAGCCGGAAAGTGTTACCCTCTTTTATTTATGAGCATATAATACAAACAACAATTTCAACACTGCTCTATACGCAAATTCCCGTCATAAAGGAGATTTTTCAATGATTTTAACGTTAGAAATGGCAAAAAAGTTAATAAAAGGCGCAGAAAGGAGAGCAAGGGAGCTCGGTATTTCAGAAGTGATCGCCATTGTTGATGAAGGCGGGAATTTAATCGCCTGCCACCGCATGAATGATGCCTGGATCTCCAGTATTTCCCTTGCTCAAAAAAAGGCCTGGACTTCAGTTGCCTTGAAAATGCCCACTTCCTATTTAGCGGGAATGGCTCGTCCAAATGCTGAATTGTATGGCATAAACACCACTGATGACCGCATTGTCATTTTTGGTGGCGGAATCCCGCTAGTAATGGATGGCCATATTGTGGGTGCCGTCGGAGCCAGCGGCAGCACTGTTGAACATGATATGGAGGTTGCAGCGGCTGCTGTTCAAGTTTTTGACAGCTTGTATGGGCATGGTTATTCCCATGGACCCAGGGAATAGTGTTTTGTCGGCTGGAAATCACTCCTTATAACAGCTATCCGCACACAAAACGGTAGATAAATAATTAAATGAATGTTCATTTTAATTTTTAGGGAGGCCTGAATTGTCTTTAATAAAATTTGTGGATGCATTACCGATTCTCCCTGTCTTAAAAGCAAAAAGCACACGTTATGGAATCCAGCCCTATAAGGTATCGATGAAGCAGGTTAATCTGAAGCTGCTTTGTGTTAATCCCTATATTAATTAATTTAGATACTTTTTACAGTCAATGTGAAGATGTAATAGAAAAAATATAATAAGTTAAAGGTTTTCTAGATTAATAATTGTAGTGGATCCCAGAAAAAACAGGCAGATTATTTAGATTGGTTGTCCACACCACCCTCCTAGGAATTTTTTTATTAGGAATAGGAAATCATATCCGCCAGCTGCAAGAGACAACAGACAGCCGATGCCCGGTTCTCAATCTGTTGAAGGCTGCTAATATTGATGTTTAAAACGAATTGGAAAAAGCAAGAACAATAATTAAATAGAACGGTTAAAGGCTTGCAGAAAACCTGGTATAAACCATTTGACCATTTGGCCCAATATTAAAGGCTGTCACTTGTGGTGACAGCCTGCTTACTTCGATTATTAAGCGTTTTTAAAGAATAAAGCGGTTATTTCATAAGACAGCTTGGTAAAACTAAGTTCGGTATAGAACCGGACCTGATTTAATTTTGCTTTTATTTGTTTCGTATTGTAGTAATCTATATATACTTTCCTAGACCGATATCTTCTTCCATTGGTGCACAGTATAGGTGCGTTTCTAAGTTCTTAAAGGTTTCATTTGCCGTCTTAATTTGTTTCTCTAATAAGTCAACTCCCCATAATTCCCGCACCTTTCCCACTCATATAAAGTAAGGAATGTCCGCTGCCACAACCAATATCCAGAACTTTATTGTTTGCTAATTCATCAAATAGTCTTAATTCATCTTCCGTTTGGGCAAACGGTCCATAACAAGTTAAAGCATCCTTTCCAGTAAAATGATGTGCTACAATATCCCAGCTTTTCTTATTATCATTTACAGAATGTGTTAGTGTGTTTTCTTCAATCGTATCTCGTGTTTTGGGTTATCCAACCATCGGTGTAGGATTTAAACCGTACATGTATGGAGGATATGGTTTCCATCATCATCACCATTACCCATCCTGCATCCATGGTACCATTAGGGGTACGGCTGGGAAATCAGGACTGGACAAAAAAATTTAACGCCGAAAAATTTTCTGGAGTTTTAATTTTGGCAAAAGGCTGAATCAAAGCAATTCAGCCTTTTGCTGCTTATTGGAAAAAATTCAGAGGCTGACTTTTGGCAATTAGTAGTCCTAAGCAACTACCCAAAATCGTAAAATAATGAGAAAATACTACCTTTTACTCGGTTAGTTCCAATTTTGTCGCTTTCATAGTGAATTTTCCCGTTTTCCCTCATAAAGGGACAATAATAAAGGCATAAGTAAAATAAGGGTGCAAGAAAAAAATGAAAAAAATTACTTCAATTAAATAAGACTATGGTGAAAGTCTACAGAAAAGCAGAAGATTCATACGGAAATATTCGTATTGAAACCTATTTAAGATAAACAAAAATATTCCTAAGGGATCCATCTTACCAAGGTAAGGGCGGTTCAGATGAAAATTTAGAATAGTATAAACGCCAATTCAGTAACACAAAAGGGAATTGGCAATTTAGTCATATCCTATTAAAAACTTTTTATTTAAAATACTTAAACTAAGATTCAATTCTTTCTTCCACCAGCTGTAAAACGATTGGTATTTCGGTCATTGATCCCACGTTTGCGTTCACTCGTTTTCAAATATAATCCCAAAAGGTAAGCTCTTTCTCTCCATTATTGCTTCTAACACGAACCTTAAAATCAAGAAGAACCTCGTAAAAGTTTATAGACTCATCCATCTCGGATACGATAATACCAAAATGTTCAACTCTTTTTATTATCCTGATACCCATATCCACTGTTATTGATATTCAACCCATATAGCACCATTATCTGCAGACCGTACACAATTCTCAACCCACCGGACCCCCTCTACTCCTGCCTCAATTCCTGAGTACCAAATATTTTCTAACGTTTCTCCCTGATCTACTGCGGCCATCGCCTTGGCAAACCGGGTGTAAAGATTCGACCACGCTTCAAATAATCCTTCAGGATGTCCGCCGCCGATGCGGTCATCTGCTAATGACCCAGGATAAAGATAGTCCATCCCGCGTTCTAGAATTTGTGCCGGTTTCCCTTGAATTTCATAACGAAGCTGATTAGGCTGTTCATCCCACCATTCAATACTCGCCTTGGAGCCGATTACACGGATCTTTTGTCCATGCATGGAACCAGCATTTATACAAGAGGACCAGACAGTCCCAATGGCACCATTATCATATTCCATGATGGTATAGGCATTGTCCTCTAGCGGGGAACGGCTCTTAACAAAGCTCTGGCGTGTACACATTAGCTTTCTGATTTTTAAATTTGGCAGCATCACTTGCGACAAGTAGAGGGGATGTGTTCCTAAATCACCCAAAACATAACTTGGCCCTGCCATTTTTGGATCCACTCGCCACTTTGTACTGGAATTATTTTCTTCCACAGCTCCAGAGTGGAAACCGTGTGCAAACTGCATATTAATAATTCGTATTTCTCCTAGATCGCCATTCGCAATCATTTGACGTGCCTGTTCAATGACCTGATGACCGGAATAACCATACGTAATACCCACAACCCGATTCATCTTTTTCGCAACAGCCTCTAGTTCATTTGCCTCTTCGATGGTAAAACATAACGGCTTTTCACAAACCACATGCACACCAGCGTTCAGCGCAGTTTTGCAAATCTCATAGTGAGTGCCGTTTGGAGTGGCGATCGAAACAGCTTGAATGCCATCCTCCCGTTTCGCCTCTTCTTCAAACATCGTTTTGTAATCAGGATAGCAGCGTTCTGGATCAACATGTAAATTTACGCCAAAATCTCTACCGCGCTCCGGATGAATATCAAAAGCGCCCGCCACTAGTTCAAAATTATAGTCACGCAGTGCAGCTGAGCGATGGATATATCCAATTTGACTTCCTCGTCCGCCGCCTATCATTGCCCACCGGATTGGTTTTTCCACATTCTTTTCACCATAAATCATTTTTAATTTCTCCTTTTCTAAAAAATCTATTTTTCGTCAATATCCAACACTTTTTAAATAATCAACACTCTGTTTTACATCCCGTAAACTAGTATCCGCATTTCTTGGATCCCGTTCCTGTTCAATTGTGATAAAACCGTGATAATTAATATTTTTTAACAATTGATGAATAGAATTGTAATCAATAATACCCTGACCGATTGGGCACATCACCCCTTTACCGCAGGCATCAAAAAATCGAATCTGTTCACCCATTACTTGATGATAGATTTCCAGATCAATATCCTTAAAATGGATATAATCCATTCGGTCTGCATAATCTCTAAGCAACTGCACCGGATCCATTTTTGAGTAATAAAGATGCCCAGTATCCAGGCAAAGTCCGGCAGTTTCATAGGGAATATCTTCTAGAAGTTTCTTGATTTCGTCTTCAAATTCAATATATCCCCCGGCATGCGGATGGATGACCGGCCGTACACTATATAGATTCCACGCACGTTCGGAAATAGCACGAATATGGTTCATCATTTTGTTCCAATCCTGCGTGGATAACCTTGGTGCCCGTTCAGGATGGCCGGCATGATAATCCCTTTCATCATGCCCCCAATCAATAATTACCAAATATGGGGTCGGGAATTTTTGTCCTTCTTCCTTTGGAGAAGGAGGAAGTTTCGTTATCAAAGAACAGATATCATCAACCTGTTGTAATAAATTTTCAATATTACTCTCTGATACTAAATCATCAAAAATAGTCCCTGCAATAATGGTCAAATCATTTTTAGAAAGCTCTTCCTGCACTCTCTCAATATCCATAGGCATATATCCATAGGGTCCTAACTCAATCCCTTTATAACCAGCTTGTGCTGCCTCATTTAGCACCCTCTCCCATGGAGGCAGATAAGGGTTCTTGGGATCATCCACACCCCAGCAGCAAGGGGCTCCTGAGATTATTATACTCATTTGAACACCTCCAAAACTTATGCCTTAATTATAAATCTCTAATATAAGCAAACGCTTTCAATATATTGTTTGATTTAAGCTGATTTTCCTTCATATAACAGAAAAAGTTTCACTATCTTGTTTTTAATTGGTAAAGTCATTTCCGAAACGGACAGTAATAAAAAGGTAATAGCCCGGTTAGAACTATCCCCTTAAGATAAAAAGATTATCTATTCGCTATATTCAATAAGTTCATTTACATCGAACAAGCATTTACAATATTTAATTGGAGACATCCAAACAATTGTAGTGAAACAGCTTTCTAACGGAATCATTTCAGAGTATGAAAAAAGCCCACCACCATCTTAAATGAAATAACGCAAGATGTGGGCTTTTTTATGTATTAACAATTTTTGTGGAACACTTCCTACCTTTCATTTTTAGTCCATAACTGTCGATATTTTTTGGGAGACATACCGACATTCCTAGAAAATAGGGTCGTAAAATAGCTGGTATTATCGTAACCAACCATGCCAGCAATATTCGTAACACTTTCCTTCGTGTTAATGAGTAATGACTGTGCTTCCCCAATTCTTCGCCGAATGATATATTGAATGGGGGAAAACCCAGTATATTCCTTGAAAGCATGGACCAAATAATAGGGACTTATATGAAGTTTATGAGAAAGGAGATTCAATGTAATATCTTCTTGATAATGTTCATCAATATAAGATTTAATGTTATTAGAAAGAACGGATTCTTCGGATTTTGATAATTCAAGATTCTCTTGAGGAATTTGTAATATAGACATGATAAGCGCTCGAAGGAGATAGCTGCAAGTTTCCTCGGCGCCAGGCTTTTCATCCGAAATTTGTGAATACATCATTTCCATTAATGACTCAATATTCGAGGCATTCTCTCCGCTGCGTAAAACATATGAAGTACCCTTTGAAACCAAATGATTTTTAGGTAATCCAGTCAGCTTTAAATTTGTGATACCACAACAATAAACGCTCATATCCATATCTGAATTTCCATATTCATCGTGGAGGACACCGCTGTTATAGATTAAAATATCACCTTTAAGGGTTTTATAATGCCGATCACCGATCAAAAGACCACCACCACCCTCTGTGATATAGATAATTTCCAAAATATCATGATGCATATGCAACGTTCGAGGCAAGCTTGTATGAGTTGAATCAACATTACAGATATAGAGCAGTTTAGGAATTGAACCATCCTCAAAGCTGGGATGAAAATCTTTGTTAACAAAATATTGAGTCATTAATTGATCCCTCACTATTATGATACCAGCGCTGTAAATATTCTTATAAATGGGAATATTCGATAATATAGCATTTAGCTATACTTTATAAGATGAATCCTATATTGTGCAACTCTTTTATATTCTAATAACCTGACTAACCATGGAATACTTTTTAATTAAAAAGCACCTCCAACCATTAAGTGTCAATAGGGTGCTTTCCTACTCAATTCTAATACTAAGTTACAGTATTACTGACCCTGAAGTGTGTTAAATGGAGATTGAACTGTAATCAACCCACCTGTTTCATATGACTTTTTGCAAGCATAGCCGAGAGCGGTTGATAACACCCCATCTTCCACTGTCACATCCGGGTTCCTTTTCTCCAAAATGCAAGAAATAAACTCTTCTGCCTCGCTTAAGTAGGCCTGTTCAAACCGCTCTTAAAATCCATCGGAACATTCCTTTACGGCTCCTGTTTCATCAAAGACAGTAACCAGATTTTTTTCCGGGATAGTCCCAATTCTTAATGTACCTTTTGTACCGATAATTTCCGTTTCAACGTGATAGCCATGCGCGCTATTACGTCCGGCTACAAAAATCCCCACTTTATTATCTGCAAATTTTACCATGCCCACACCCGTTTCGGCATCATTCAATTCCGTAAATTCGGGATGGGCACTGGCTCCGCCAATGGCCCATACCTGTCTGGCTTCTGCGTTTAGATACCATCTGGCAAGATCCAAATCATGGATGGCCATATCAAGGAACAAACCTCCGCTGTAATTGTTTTTCGCAAATTGCATAAATCCATTGATGGCATTTGCCGGATCAAGACCGTAGCAGCGGATTAAAAATGGCTCCCCAATCTTCCCCTCCTCAATTTTCTTTTTGGCATAGGCATATGACTTATCATATCTTCTCATAAACCCAAGCATAAATACTTGATCCTTATACTTGTTTACTACCTCTTGGACGTGAAGTGCTTCCTCTAAATACAATCCAAGTGGTTTTTCACTGAACACATGGAATCCGGCAGTCAAAGCTTTCTCAATTTGTTCGCAATGGAAACTTGAAGGAGATGCAATAAAGATGGCGTCCAATTCTTTGTTTTTTAACATTTCATCATAATTCATATAGGCATATGGAATATCCCAATCTTTTTGAACTTGTTCCACTTCCTCCGGAATCACACTGCAAACCGCTGATAATTCACAATTTGGAATGCGAAACGCTAAATTTTCCGCGTGCTGTCTGCCCAATCTTCCTAAACCGACGATACCAACCTTTACCTTATTCATTTAAAATCTCCACCTTTAATAGATTAACGGAATATTTTATAAAAATGGCACTTAAATAGGCCTGACTTCTAGCAGTCAGACCTGTCAGCTTCTCTTCTCTATTATGCTTTTTTATTCTTACGAGAATCAATTAAAACAGCGCTTACAATGATTGCTCCCTTTAAAATTTGCTGCCAATAAGAAGATACACCTAATAAATCAAGGCTGTTATTTAAGACACCGATAATTAAGGCACCAATAATCGTTCCAGGGATGGTACCAACCCCACCGGCTAAACTTGTACCCCCAATAACTGCAGCGGCAATCGCATCAAGCTCAAAGGACACACCCATACTTGGCTGACCGACACTTACCCTTGCAGTTAGCAGCATACCGGCAATTGAGGATAACAATCCTGCATAAATATAAATTAATATCAGGTAGCGATCAACATTGATTCCGCAGATTTTTGCAGCTTGAACGTTACCGCCAATCGCATAGGTGTACTTACCAAACTTTGTTTTAGCTAGTAATATATGAGAAACAATTCCTACTAGAGCAAATATAATGATTGGAACCGGGATTCCAGCAATTACACCCCTGCCTAAAAACATAAAGGGATCAGATAAGTTTGGAATCGGTCTCCCATCACTATATAACAGGGCTAAACCTCTTGCCGCTGTCATCATACCAAGTGTGGAGATAAATGGAGGAATCTTACCCTTCGTTGAAATAATCCCGTTTATTGCTCCACAGGCAACCCCAACTCCTACACCAATCAATAATGATATGATCAGAGAGTTTCCAGGGTGTGCAAAACTTGCCACCATAACGGAGGTCAGTGCAATAACTGAACCGGAAGATAAGTCGATACCGGTTGTTATAATAACAATGGTAACGCCAATTCCAACAATACCAATAAATGAGATTTGCCTGACAATGTTTAATAAGTTTTGTGTTTTAAGAAAGGACGGTGACAGAAATGACATGATAATAACCATCGCTAATAAGACAAACACAATTCCATATTTACTAATGAATGGGCCGATCTTTTCTTTCCAAAGATTTCTCTCACTACCTTGGTTTACGGCTGTAGCAGTACTACTTGTTGGATTACCCAATTTATTCCCTCCTCTTGAATTCCCAAAAATATTTTAATGATAAGCTATTTCTAAGATTTTTTCTTGGTTTGCTTCCTCACGCCCTAATTCACCCTTTTTAATGCCTTCGTGCATAACAATAATTCGGTCGCTCATTCCTAAGATTTCCGGCATTTCGGAAGAAATCATAATAACGGCTTTTCCTTGCTGTGCGAGTTTAGACATTAACTTATGAATCTCTGATTTAGCCCCTACATCTACACCTCTTGTTGGCTCATCCAGGATGAGAATATCCGGGTCATTCAAAAGCCATCTTGCCAGTAATACTTTCTGTTGATTTCCGCCGCTTAAATTCATAATAAGCTGATCAAGGTGAGGGGTTTTAATATTTAATAGTTCGACCTGTTCATTACATTTTTCTTTTACTAATCTTTTATTGATATAGCCACCCTTTAAAAACCGATTAATATTTGAGATAATCATATTTTCCCTAATGGATAGAGGAAGAAATGCACCTGTTAATTTCCGGTCCTCCGTTAACAAAGCAATTTTATTTTTAATTGCATCTTCCGGACTTTTAATCTTAACTTTTTTTCCATTTATGTAAATCTCACCCGTATCAGGAGTATCGATCCCAAAAATGCACTCAATTACCTCTGTTCTTCCTGCTCCCATTAGACCTGCAATTCCTAAAATTTCGCCTTTGCGAAGTTCGAAGCTAATATTTTGAAACTTGCCTTTCCTAGAAAGATTTTTGACTGATAAGATGACATCTAACAATTCAGCTTTTTCTTTATGAAAAACTTGTTTGATTTCCCGTCCTACCATCATCTGAATTAATGTATTTTCATCTATTTCCTTTGCCGATTTTGTTCCTATATATTGACCGTCTCGAAAGACTGTTAATTCATCACAGATTTTAAAAATTTCATCCATTTTATGTGAAATATAAATGATGGAAACCCCTTTGGCTTGCAATGAACGAATAATTCCAAATAGCTGTTCAACTTCTTTATCTGTAATCGCAGATGTTGGCTCATCCATGATGATTAAATCAGCATTATATGAAACGGCGGTCGCAATCTCCACCATTTGCATATTGGCAATACTTAAATCTTTCATTTTTGTGGTAGGGTCAATATTGATATTCAGTGTTTCAAAGAGTCTCCTGGACTCTTCTACCATTTTTTTATTGTTCACCCAGCCAGTCTTGCCAAATGAAAATTCTCTACCTAAAAAAATATTCTCAGCAACCGTCATATGCGGGACAGGACTTAATTCTTGATGGATCATGGAAATACCATTTTTAACAGCTTCTTTTGGACCGCTTACCTTCAGTTCTTTCCCTTTGAACCGAATAATACCTGTGTCTGGAGTATAAATACCAAAGATTATCTTCATTAAAGTGGATTTCCCTGCCCCATTCTCTCCCATCAGACCGTGAACAGAGCCTTTTCTTATCTTTAATTGAATATTATCTAGTGCTTTTACCCCAGGGAACTCCTTTGTAATGTTTTCGAGTTCTAGAATATACTCACTCACCTTCGTCACCGCCTAGATTAAGATTTTAATAAAAAGGCCGCTCAGAAGCTCGATCCTAAGCGACCCTTACAATCAAGAACTACTTTTGCCATTTTTTGATGAACTCGTCAACATTATCCTTTGTAACTAATTGGAATGGGATATTAATAAATTTATTTTTTAATTTTTTCCCTTTTACAGCATCAATTGCTGCTTCAATTGCCCCTTTACCTTGACCATTTGCATCTTGGAAAGCGGTAACATTTAATTTGCCATCTTTAACATATTTTAAAGCATCGATGGTTCCATCAATTCCAGCAACGATAATATTTCCACGCTTACCAGCTTCATCAAGGGCAGAAATCGCTCCAATTGCCATTTCATCATTATTTGCAACAATGGCATCGAAATGTTTTCCAGATTGGATCCAGTTTTCCATCAAGGTCATCCCAGTGGATCTTTGATAATCAGCGGAAGCTTCACGAACAATTTTCATACCTGGATTTTCTTTTACAACATCTTTATTACCTTGTGTTCTTTTTACTACTGATTCTTGACCCAATGTACCATTCATTAGACCAATATCGCCTTTTCCACCCAGTAACTCGGCTACCTTTTTCATTTGGATTGTTCCAGCCTCAAGAGACTCCGATCCAACATATGCATAGATTTTTTTCATGACCTTTTTGCTTGGCATCCTATTTACAATAATCACTGGAATATTTGCGTCATTTGCAGCATTGACCATCGGCTCAACAGCATCTGTATCAACTGGGTTAATAATGATTGCATCTACCCCTTGAGTAATGAATGTATCAACTTGAGACATTTGCTTACTAGAGTCATTTTTGGCATCTACCATTTTCACTTCAACATTTTTATGTGCTTTGTCATATTGATTAATTCCATCATATAAGTAAGATAACCATTTATCGTCGAACACAGGCATCGCGGCACCAATGACAATATGGTTTTTATCCTTGCCTGAAGTTGTTGCCGATCCACAGCCGGCCAGCATTCCCGCCAATAAAACAAAAACTGCTAATAAACCCATTAATCTCTTATTCATGTTAAATGTAGCCCCCTTAAATTTTTCGTATTTATGTAAATAACACAGATGAATTTTAATCACGCCAATTTTGGCTCTGCATTTTTAGCAGATGATTGCTTCAGCTTTAACCCCTTATTCGTAATCTTCAAAAAAATCAATCCGGTAAAAATCCCCACCCCCTTAAAATGACTAAACCTCTAAATTTTTGGTTGTTTTCTTTTTAAATAAATTGTTATGTTTTGGGTAACAATTTAAATTTGATTAAAAAATATACTAATTTCACTGTTGTCAGTCAATGTTTTTCATCTTCTCAATAGCTTAAGCGCCAAAATATTTGTTATGTTTTGATTAAATGTTGGTAACTTTATGATAATTATAAAAGCGCTTTCAGTCAATATATTTTTGTTATATTCTGATATTTTTTATTATTAGCTTTTGAATAGCAGTTTATTTCGAGAGATAACTGATTAATCTAGTAAAACTAAGAATTAGGCAATAAAAAAGAACTAAGGAAAGCATTCCCTTGGTTTAACTAATTTTGACGTTATACTAGATTAACGATAAACATCTATTCCACTTTCTAATGCAGCAGGGAAGGAATCATTTCTCCCCAAAAACTTATAAAATAACCGCTAGAAATCCAATTACACCAGCAAATAAAACCCGGCTGCAATCCCAAAGCGCGCTTAGGCTGTTTGAACTTTTCGGTAACGGATATTTAATATGGGGTTTTTGCTGCCCGCTGCCTTGCTGGTATTACTGCAGCATCGTGGGTTGTTTTTGCAGTCCTGTATTCAAAGTTTTTTTCAGATGTTAAGTTCATCGGGCCATGAGCATGATTTCCTTCGTTATTGTGTTCGCCCAGCTTCTTAGGATGGGGTTAAGTACCTATATTGTTGATCAGTGGGGATGACATGCTGGCATCCACCATTCTGGATGGGAGCAGGAATTGCGGTTATTGGTGTGATTTTATCTTTCTTTGTGTTTGAACCAGATGAAGGCATAGAAAGGGGTCCCATTAAAATAAACGATTTAACCTCGGTAGTATATTTTCCCCCTATCGATTCCATATAGGGGGATAGCATCCGATCATAGATAAAATGGAAAAAGCAAAAATGAACGATACTGCTAAAAAATAGTTTTATCTTTAACAGGAAATGTACGCAATTAACCACTCACAGTCTTTTCAGTCTGTTCCCTTTTTTAAGAAGGGAGATAACTAAACAAAACCATGGACTAAAGTTCATGGTTTGTACAATCGGACTGAGGTTTTTCAAAGTTTTAATCTTGATCTTTTGCAACAATAAGCTCAATTTCATTCTCTAAAAAGTATTCCTGATACTCCTCACTCGGAAGATCGTCGGTCACAACATAATTAATTTGATCAAGACCGCAGTAAGTCATAAGACCATATTTATCAAATTTATCCCGATCTATTAGTAAAAAGACTTGTAAGCTTCTCTCCACAGCAATCGTTTTCGTTTCACTTTCCAACGGTGATGCATTTGTCACTCCATTGGTTAACGAAATACCCGTCGAAGCCATGAATGCTTTGTTAATATTATAGGATTGCAGCAAATTAAATGGTTTTAAGCTGATAAACGAATTCGTCTTTCGTTCAAATGCTCCGCCTGTTGAAATGACGTTTATATTTTCATATGGAAGCGCCTTAATCATAAAATCAAGATTGTTTGTAATAATCGTCAAATTTTTCGTTTTGATATATTCAATCATTTCTACCGTGGTCGTCCCTGAATCAATAAAAATAACATCTCCGTCTTCAACATAAGAGGCACCCGCTTTTGCGATTAACTCTTTTGACTGTTGATTGCGCGTTTTCCTGTCGCTAAACGAAACAAGTGCTTCCGCATTCACAGCTACACCGCCATAAACCTTCTTAAATTCCCCAAGTAGAACTAATTCTTGAATGTCGCGCCTAATGGTATTTTTTGAAACATTAAAAACATTACAAAGTTCATCAAGAGATGCGGTTTGATGTTTAAATATATAATCCTGGATTTGTTTAATCCGCTGTGTCTTAATCAATTCAACCCACCTCCTCTTCATTCTTGCAACAAAAATTACATACAATCATCTAGAATATTTTTACTATATAATAAAAACATCAATCCTATCAATAGAGGGATGCCTTCGAAGTGTGAAAAGGCATCCCTTTAAATTAAGCCTTTTGGTTTGATTTAAATAATCTGATCTTTTCTTTTATTGTTTTCATAATCGCTTCTTTGCCTGGTGTAAGAATGGTCCTCGGATCATATACCTTGATGTCATTTTCTAAAAAGACACGAACAGCTTTCGTCCATGCTTGAATGCATTCAGTATTAACATTAATTTTCGCATGACCAAGGGCAATCGCTTTTTCAATTTGATAATCCGGAATTCCTGAACCGCCATGCAGCACAAGCGGTATACCCGTCATTTCCGAAATTTGCTTCATTTCAGCAAAGCCGAGCTTCGGCTCCCCTTGGTATGGTCCGTGGACGGACCCGAGCGCAGCGGCTAATGCATCAATTTCTGCCTCTTTGACGAGTCGTAAGCATTCATTTGGATCTGCATATTGAATTCCGCCGATTAAGCCATCTTCATTTCCGCCAACCATCCCCACTTCTGCTTCCACAGTTACATCAAAAGCCCTCGCATATTCGACCACTTGCTTTGTCATGGAAATATTCTCATGAATAGGAAAGTGTGATCCATCAATCATGACGGAGGTAAATCCTGTATCAATGGCCTGTTTACAACTTTCTACACTTTTGCCATGATCTAAGTGCAAAGAGACAGGAACCGTAACCTTCATTTGTTTCAATTGCTCTTTTACCATTGTCGCCACCATCCGAAAGCCGCCTAAATAATCGATGAGGCGGTCGGATGCCGCTAAAATAATCGGTGATTGTTCTTCTTCTGCTGCCTGCAATGTTGCCTGGACCCAATGTAAGCCATTAATGTTAAATTGCCCAATAGCGTAACCGCTCTCTTTGGCTTTAATCAGCATTTCTTTCATCGGTACGAGTGTATATTCTTCCCCAGATACTAACGTCACTAAATCTGCACCTCCCCTTTATAACATAAGCCCTTATTTATTACTCGAGGTCGAAATATCTTGACACCACTTGAATGGTCGTTTCTTTTGCTTTCTTAATATTTTCATCTGTATCTAATTCATAATATTCAGGTCTGAAAAGCTCCACAGAAGCTACTTCAGAATAACCAATTTGTTTTAACGTAGATAAAATGCTGTCTAAATCAATGGCACCTAATCCCGGCCAAACACGATCATCATCCGTTAAGAACCCGATTGGAAAATCTTCTGTGTCATCCATATGGAGGATAAAGATCTTCGAACCATCGGCATTTTTCAAATCTTCCAATTTAGAACCCATTGCATGGAAGTGGAAACAGTCAAGGACTAAGCCGACATTTTCACGATTAACAGTCTCAACAATATCATAGGCCTGACCGAAAGTATTGACAGTACATTGCGGGTGCCCGACAAATTCAACCGCAATTTTCATTCCATATGGTTCTGCAAGATCAGATAACTCTGTTAAAACTTCTACACAGCTTTTCTTAATCTCTTCTTTTAAGATTTTTTGCTCAGTTACAAGCGGAACAGCTACAACATACTTCACACCTAATTTTTTGCCTGCCTTCAGCATGCCTTTGAATTCATTAATAATAGCCGCATGACCTTCTTCATCACGATTATTAAAAAATACTAAGGCATTAAAAGCTAATGGTTTAATACGATGATTTTTGAAGTAGTTTACTAGATCTTCCATGGAATTTTCCCTCAAATACTCAGGAAGCTTATCCATTGTCCGGATTTCGATATAATCGTAGCCATATTTTTCACAAAGCTCCAGATCCTTTTTAAGATTAGAGTTTTCCAGTGTAGTAGCCTGGTTAAAACATAATTTCATTAGGAACCTCTCCGTTTCCAATATACAATTCCCGTTTTTTATTGAGGGGTTTTGGTAAATCATGGTTATAACTTCTTATTTCTATTATTGTTAGCATTGATCCCTAATAGACTTCTTAGAATAAAATTAAATATGTAGTCCTTCTCTGATGGATTTCAACGTGACATCATTTGACCACTCTGGTTTATCAGGGTAAGCGAAAACTGAATTTGTTAAAACTCCATCAAATTTCATTTCTCTTAACTTCCGATACAATACATCAAAATTCACTTCCCCTTCACCAGGATTTAAATGCTGATGGATAGTCACATTGGCATTAGGTGGATTAATAATATAGCGTAATCCAAATGCGGCTTTATGATTTAGAGTATCTGCAATAAGAACATGAGCAAGCAGATCTCCTGCTTCATCTAAGTGTTTGGCCACATCCCCAATACCATCATCATAAAAGAAGGCATGTGCTACAGAATAAACCAGCTTAATCCAATCTTTATCAAATGCACGAATCATTCGAATGGCTTCCGTGTTGAGCTCAATAAAATCATTTGGATGGGATTGTAAATTTAGCTTAATACCCTCTTTTTCAAAAATCGGCATTAATTCTTCCATTGATTTGACAAAAGCTGATTCACTTTCAACCGGGCGGCTTTTGTCACCGCTAAATTCACTATTCATTAAATCTACACCAAGGTCAGCAGTGATTTCGATACAGCGTTTCCAATTTCTCACGGCAGCCTGGCGTTCCTGTTCGTTTGGTGAAGACCATTGTTGAACAGGAAGTACAGATGAGATTTTTACACCGGCATCGGCACAATATCTTTTTAAATCTTTTATCAGCTGCCTATTAACCTTTGGATATTCATAAAACCAAATAAAATCTTTACGAGGAGATAATTCTACCCATTCATACCCTAATCGTGCAACTGCATCAATTGTATCTTTTAGATTCGTATTGTCGCGATAATGTGACGGATCATATGCTAAGCGCATTTTATATCCCCTTTCTATAGCGGGCAAACGGGCCCATGTACATGAATATTATTTTTCCATTCCCATTAAAAATGCTTTTCAATTCAAAAAATTAAACCGTTTTACAGTACGTATTTTCACTATAAAATGCTGGTCTTTCTTTAAATGTAATTTGTTCTTTTTCCCCTGTCTGCTGCGCCTTAACACATGCATCTGTGGTGACAGCTGCAATATAACCATCCCAAGTGGTAGGCCCATTAGGCTCCCCTGTTTTCATAATAGAATCCATGAAGTCTTGGATCTCCACATCATAAGCATCAATAAAGCGGTCTTTCCAATCCATTAAAAGGTTCGTTCCAAGTTTTGCATCCTTACGGAATCCGATACTTAACGGTTCAGGCAATGTTACTGTTCCATCTTCACCGATTACTTCACATTGAATGTCATATCCAAATCGACAATTGACAAATACTTCTACATTCATGACGATTCCGCCTTGTGTCTCAATCGTAAACAATTGTGGATCTTGCAAATGCGGCAGGGCATATTTCGTTTTCTTTGGATACACCACTTGGACAGATTGGTAATCTTCATTTACCAGCCAGTGAAGCACATCTATCTCGTGAATGAGAGTATCGACAACCGCCATATCCGTGGTATAGGTTTCACCAACAGTTGGGTTACGGTGTGCAGCTTTGATCATTAGTGGTTCGCCAATTAAACCATTATCGATTGCTTCCTTCATTTGCACATAACCGCGGTCATAACGACGCATAAATCCAACCTGAACAAGTTTCTTGCCATGCTTGATTTCGGCTTCAACGATGCGCATGCAGCCTTCTGCTGTAGTTGCCAGCGGTTTTTCACAGAAAACATATTTTCCTGCTTCAATCGCAGCCAATACAGTTTGTTCGTGTGCCGGACCCCAGCTGGTAACAAGGACAGCATCAACATCTTCAGCATTTACGAGTGTTTTATCATCTGGATAGATAACAGCATCCAAGTCTAATTGTTCGACTGTCTGTTTTGCAGATTCTTGATTTACATCGGTGACAGCGACAATTTTCCCGCCCGATAAAGTGTTGGTAATTCTTTTAATATGTTCACGGCCAATGGCACCGGTTCCTACTACACCAAATTTTAATGTCATGATAAATTTCCTCCTATATTAGCTAAAATGCCTAGAAATATTTAAAAATCCGAGTAAACATTTTTAGAAAGATTATTGACCGATTTTGGTTGAATCATCTTTGACACACCTTTTTCACCATAGGTACGGAAATGATGCTCCAATTCTTCTAGGGAGCGGCCCTTGGTTTCCGGTAAATATTTTTTCACGAATGCAATGGCCCCTATCCCAAGCACTGTGAAGATGAAGATAGTGGTTGATAACCCGATCCCGGCAAGCAGTACTGGAAATAATAATCCAATAAGGAAGTTCGTAATCCATAAGCAAAACACCGTCGCGCCCATTCCAATTCCCCGCAATCGAAGCGGGAATATTTCTGACAGCATAAGCCAGGTTACAGGTGAAATGGCTCCTTGTTGAAATGCCATGAATGTTACTGTCAACGAAAGCACCACATAAGGAAGTGCAGGTGAGCATTTCAATACAAGTGAAAAGATTCCAATTAAAAGGAGCGCTGCAGTCGTACCGATTTGTCCAGTCAATAACATCGGGCGGCGGCCAACCTTGCCTAACAGCCAGATTCCAACAAACGTGGCCAGGACGGAGATGGCACCGTTTGCAATATTTCCGATCAGAGCTGCTTCTGTTTGGAATCCTGCGTCCTTTAGAATTTCTGTTCCATAATACATGATTGAGTTAACACCAGTGATTTGCTGAACTACAGCAATTCCAATCCCAAGAAAAACAATCCGGCGAATCCATGGAGTATTTAGATCTTTAAAGGTTGCCTGCCTGACTTCTTTTTCCTCAGAAAGAGCTGATTTAATTTCTTTTAGCTCGTAATGGGCCTGTTTTTCCTCGCGGATTTGCTGTAGTACTCTCAAGGCTTCGCCAATTTTTCCTTTAGATGCCAGCCAGCGCGGGCTTTCCGGTACAATCAGCATCCGAACCATAAGACAACTGCCGGAAGTGACGCGATTACAACCATGAACCGCCAAACATTGCCGCTTTCCCCAAGTGTTGTTCCGAGAATGGCATTAAAGGTAAAGGCCAAAAGTTGACCGGTAACAATCATCAGTTCATTTTGAGTTACCATCCGGCCCCGGCGCTCCATCGGCGCCATCTCCGCTAAATAGGTTGGTACCGTTACCGATGCACCCCCAACCGCTAGACCAAGCAAGAAACGGCAGGCAATCATAATGGAAGCGTTTGGTGCAAGTGAACAGCCAAGTGTAGCAATAAAGAACAGAACGGCAAGAGTTAGAATATTAGTTCGTCGACCATTTTTGTCTGATAATCTGCCCCCAAACATCGCCCCAAGTGCAGCTCCAAGGAGGAGGGAACTTGCAACAAGTCCCTCCGTTGCCGGAGTCAGGTTTAATTGATCCGATTTAGACATATATGGCAAGGCACCGTTGATTACTCCTGTGTCACAACCAAAAAGCAAACCCCGAATGTCGACACTAACGTAATGGTCTTTAAAAATGACTTTTGATTTCGAGGTTTCACTGTTCCCTGTTTTGTCATATAGTTGCCCCCTGCTGCTTAAACATGAATTAATAGTTTTTCATCAATATAATGACGAGCAATGAGAGCATATTCTAGAGGGTGTGCAACGGATGGATCCTGTTCAGCTTCTACAACAATCCATCCCTGGTAGTTACAGCTCACTAATGTCTCGTAAACTTTTGTGAAATCAATGCATCCATCACCTGGTACAGTAAAAATTCCGCTTAAAAATGATTGCAAGAATGATTTTCCTTCATGTTTACATTGTTCAAGCATTTCTTTGCGAACATCTTTAAAGTGGACATGTTTGATACGATTTAGGTGTTTATTTAATAGATTAAGATAATCACCTTCGGAGACAAAAATATGGCCTGTATCATAAAGTAGATGAACATGGCTTGGATCGGTATTTTCCATCAGACGGTCAATTTCTTCAATCGTTTGAACACCAGTTCCCATGTGATGATGGAAAACTAGTTTTAAATTATATTGTTCGGCTATTTTTCCAAATTCGTTAAGTCCTAGACAAAGTTCTTCCCATTCCTTATCCGTGAAATAAGGCTTTTCTGAGAAAACATTTTTTTCTGTTCCCTGAATGCTGTAGGTCTGCTCTGAAACAACCGCCACGCTGGCCTGAACTTCTTTTAAGTATTGACAATTTATATGAAAGGCTTTTGCTGCCTCTTCGATTCCATCACGGATAATAAATGAGCTAAACCATTGTCCAGCAATTTTTAAGTTTCGAAGCTTCAATTCTTTGTTTAATACTTGAGCTTCAGGAAAGAATCCTCCCACCTCTGTTCCTTGAAAGCCGGCTACAACAATATCACTTAACAAGTGGGATAAGGTATTCCCCGCACCGATTTCGGGTAGATCATCATTTCGCCAGCCAATTGGTGCAATTCCCCATAGAATAGTTTGTTCCCCCATAAAATTCTTCTCCTCTTAATATTGTTTTGCTGTTTCTAGTTTTTGTTTTCGGAATTCATTGGCTTGCTGGATACTTTCCTTATTTGATACTTCAGCGACACCCACATTCCACCAGCTATCATAACCGTCTGTCATTGTCTTTGGCAGCACTTTTATTTCAATTAATGTAGAAACTTCTTGTTTTTTTGCATCTTCTAAAGCTGCTTCTAAACCTTCTTTTGTATTTACCCGGTACCCTTTAGCCCCGTATGCTTCTGCCACTTTGGCATAATCAATATTGAGGATTTTATTATCATGGGTTCTAAATTCGCAATGGTAGCTGCCGCCGCCATGATCCATTTGTAAATTATTGATACAGCCCCACCCTGAATTATCGAAGAGGATAACATTAATTTTTTGATTATATTGGATGGCTGTAATGAGCTCTGAGTGCATCATTAAGAAACTTCCATCGCCCACAAGGGTATACACTTCTTGCTGCGGCGCTGCCAATTTAATTCCTAATGCACCGGATACTTCATATCCCATACAGGAGTATCCATATTCAAGATGATAGGTTTCCGGCACGGTCGGATTCCAGACACGCTGCAAGTCTCCAGGGAGGGATCCGGCTGAACTAATCACAATGCTGTCTGGATTAACAATATCGTTAATCGTAATGAGAGCTGTTGTTTGAGCAAATTCAGTCTTTAATGTATCGGCATACTCATTAAGTACTTCTTGCGAGAAGTGATTTTTGACTTCAGGAATGAAATTCTCACGATTGAAGGTGATTTTACTTAAACGGTCACGCTCTGCTAACCATTCCTCTTTTAATTCTCCAATTGGACCAAATTCACTATCATAGCCGTCTAATAATGGTGCCAATTGTTCTAAAGTAGTTTTTGCGTCTGCTACCACCTGAAATGCATCTAATTTATAAGCCTGCAGGCGGCTGACGTTAATATTTAAGAACTTGGCATTCTCAAAATCAAATGCAGTTTTGGAAGAAGTGGCAAAGTCCGTATATCTTGTACCGATTCCGATAATAAGGTCAGCTTGACGAGCGGCCTTGTTGGCTGCCAACGTTCCGGTAATTCCCAATCCGCCTAAATTATTTTTAAACGTAAACTCCACCGTGGATTTGCCGGCTTGCGTTTCCACCAATGGGATATGGTGTTTTTCGGAAATTTTCATTAATATATCGCGTGCTCCGGAATATCTTGCACCGCCGCCGACTAAAATAAGCGGCTTTTTGCTTGCTTTAATCAGTTCCGCTGCACCCTTTAATTCCCGGTCAACCGGTGCCTTGCGGTCAAGGTAATGAATACGTCTTTCAAAGAATTTTTCATCATAATCAAATGCTTCGCCTTCGACATCCTGGGAAATGCAAATCGTTGCTGGACCTGCTTTACCAGGGTCGGTCATCACTTCAAATGCGCGAATCAAGCTGGACATTAACTGTTCTGGACGTGTGATACGATCCCAATATCTTGATACTGGTGTTAGAGCATCATTGGTTGTAACCGCTGCACTGTATTCTTGTTCGAATTGCTGCAGGACCGGATCCGGCTGTCTTGTTGCAAACGTATCTCCAGGAATGAGCAGCATTGGAATATTATTTGCAAGAGCAGTTGCTGCTGCTGTCACAAGGTTGGCAGAACCCGGTCCGACAGAAGTGGTTACGGCATAAATTTTCCGGCGGAGCATTTGTTTGCTGTAGGCCATTGCTGCAAGCGCCATTCCTTGTTCATTTTTCCCTTGAATAACCTTCAGATGGCCTGCATCCTGTTCAAGTGCCTGCCCCATACCTAGGACATTTCCGTGTCCAAATACAGCGAAAACACCCTCCACAAATGGATACTCCTGCCCATCAACATGAATATACTGTTGGTTTAAAAATTTAATTAAAGCTTGTGCAGTTGTTAATCGAATTTTACCCACGGCTTATTTCACCTCAACTTTTTCCGTTCTTTCAGCAATTAATTGTTCAATTTCTGCAGTGGTTGGCATTGCTTCGGATGAGCTGTGTTTGCTGACAACAATAGCGGCTGAAGCACTCCCGTATTTTAAGGCCGTTTCAATTTCCTTGCCTGTCAGTAAGGCAAAAAGGAAAGCAGAAGCATACGAGTCACCAGCACCAAACGTTTTTAACACTTTTGTCAGATAGGCCTGCCCCCTAAAGGTTGCCCCTGATTTTGTGTAGGCATAGGATCCTTCGACACCATGCTTGATGACAATTAAATCTGGTGTATGTTTAAACAAATAGTCAATGGTTACTGCGTTACTGCCCAAATGTTTGTTTTCAAGTACGTCATATTCATCACGCGTTCCAATCACGACATCGGATTGTTCGGCTAGCAATTGATAATAAACAGATGTTTCTTCAACAGATTCCCATGAATAGGGACGGTAATCCAATTCAAAAACAACCTTCACACCATTTCTCTTTGCAAGACTAACTGCTTTTAAAATAGCTTCACGTGACGGGCTTTTCGATAGAGCTGTTCCGGACACAAGCAGGATTTTCGCTTTTTTTATGTAATCTTCATTCACTTCAGATGGGGCCAAATAAAGGTCTGCCACATTCTCGCGGTACATTAAAATGCTGCACTCTTCCGGACTTTTAATCTCCGTAAAGGCTAAACCTGTTTTATGACCTTCTTTGTCAACAGCCATATTGGAAGTATCGATCCCGACACCGCGCATATAGCTTTCGATGAAGCGCCCATGCTGATCGTCCGATAGTTTTCCAATAAACCCGGCTTTTAGCCCTAATTTAGAGGAGCCAATCGCAATATTTGCCGGGGAACCGCCAACATATTTTGAAAACGTCATTGTTTCTTCCATTGGCCGGTTGTATTCGACCGCATTTAAATCGATGCAGGCACGTCCAATGGCAATTAGATCTAATTGTCTTTCTTCATTAAATGTATATTTCATGATATTAAACAGCTCCTTAACGGTTTAAGATCCATTCGTGATCAGGATCGTTGTAGAATTTCCAAATACGTTTTGGACCTGCCATGACATTTAAATAGTAGGAGGTATAACCATCCGGCACTCCTACTGGATGATAACCAGCCGGTACAAGGACGACATCACCGTGTTCGACTGTCATCGTTTCATCTAGGGAACGGTCATCCGTATAGACACGTTGGAAAACGAAACCTTGCTGCGGATTCATTTCATGGTAGTAGGTTTCCTCCAAAAATGATTCCTCAGGAAGATTGTCTTGGTCGTGTTTATGCGGTGGATAGCTCGACCAGTTTCCAGCTTCAGTATAGACTTCTACAACTAGTAAACTATTAGCGGATGGGTCAGAATCAGGCAGGATATTGTGAACCAGGCGCTGATTACTGAATTTTCCGCGTTGTTCAATACGATTATTAGAAGCTTTGATATGCTTAGTTGGCAGTTGTTGTTCTGATGGGGAATAGCAGAGAACCACTCTAGCTTCTGTTACTGCTTTTACTTCAAAATGGCGATGATTGGAAACGTAAACGCTGTCAGTTGGTTTCTTTTCAAAAACGCTTTCGCGCGTTCCAAGGTTTTCAAATATTAGATCGCCCTCGGCCACACTAATTTTTCCGGTTAAAGCAACAATGCAGCACTCCTTATTGCCTAACTGTTCTGAATATTTAGCATCTGGAACGAGTTCGATGACTTTAAATCCAACATATTCTAATGGAGAATTTTGTTCTGTTACATCGTGGATGATGGTAACACCTGGTGTTGTTTCATTATTAGCTGGTTTTCGAAGTAATTTGATCATTTTGAGTACCTCACAATTTTTTTCATTCTAATACAAACCTGATTACGCTTACATTTTAAAAAGTGGGAATGAACAGGAGGGGTTCATGCCTATTTATGTTCATTCGAATATTGGTGCTTTATATCGTGCGGTCACAACTTTTTTACGAGTAAAGAAGTCAACAGAGTCTTTTCCGTTTGCATGTAATGTACCAAAGAAAGAAGACTTCCATCCAGAGAATGGGAAGAATGCCATTGGTGCTGGAACGCCTAAGTTCACGCCAAGCATACCTGCGTCAATATTCTCACGGAAGTACCGGATGGAGGAAGCATTGGTTGAGAAAATGCAAGCGCCGTTCGCGAACTCAGATTGGTTGGCAATTTCTACAGCTTCTTTTAAATTTTGTACTTTTACGATTGATAAAACAGGTGCAAAGATCTCGTCCTTCCAGATCGTCATTTCCGTTGTAACATCTTCAAAAATGGTTGGTCCAACGAAGTAACCTTCTTC
Source organism: Peribacillus kribbensis DSM 17871 (assembly GCF_000430765.1). GTDB lineage: Bacteria > Bacillota > Bacilli > Bacillales > DSM-1321 > Paraperibacillus > Paraperibacillus kribbensis. The sequence goes on from NZ_AUMQ01000016.1 coordinate 233,491, forward strand.
TAGTACACGCTCGCGTCCGTCAAGTGCCAGTTTTGCTCCCTCTTTAACACCTTTCTCTATATAGCCAATTGTACGTTTTTGGTTTTCTTCACGAATCACTGGTCCTAAGTAGATTCCATCGTCTAGGCCGTTACCCATTGAAATTTCTTTTGATTTTTCAACCAGCCTTGCTACGAATGCATCGTAAATGCCTTCTTCTACAGTTACTACGGAAGTTGCCATGCAGCGTTCGCCCGCAGAACCAAATGCTGAGCCGATTATATTCGTTACCGTATCGTCAAGTTCAGCATCATTTAGAACTGTAACGTGGTTTTTCGCACCGGCTAAAACTTGAACACGTTTTAAATTTTCGCTTGCACGCTTGTACACATATTCACCAACTGGCTTAGACCCAACGAAAGAAATTGCTTTTACTTCTTTATTGTCCAAGATTTCGTTTACTACATCATGCGTACCGTATACCACGTTGAATACACCTTTTGGTAGTCCTGCTTTTTCAAATAACTCGACAAATTTCTCTACTAAAAGCGGTGTTTTTTCAGATGGCTTTAATATAAAGGCATTACCAACTGCGATCGCCATTGGGAACATCCAGCAAGGCACCATCATTGGAAAGTTGAATGGTGCAATTCCTCCTACAACCCCAATTGGATAACGATAATTGGTTGCTTCAACATCTGTTGCGATGTTGGATAGGGAGTCACCCATCATTAAAGTGGGAGCGCCGGCTGCAAATTCCACATTTTCAAGCCCTCGAAGCACTTCCCCTCTTGCTTCTGATAGTGCTTTACCATTTTCAATTGTGATTAAGCGAGCTAACTCTTCTGTATTTTCTTGTAGTAATTGATGAAAATTGAACAAAACTCTTGCACGTTTTTGAACGGGAACGTTTTTCCATGTTTCAAACGCCTTTTTCCCAGCTTCTACTGCCAATTGTACATCATCTTTTGTTGAGTGTGGCACGCGAGCCATTACTTCTTTTGTTGCTGGATTATAAACATCTTCATATTTGGTGGTATTGCTTTCAACCCATTCTCCATTTATGTAGTTCTTAATTATTCTTACTTGTGTTGCTATTTCTGCCATACTTTCTTCCTCCTTAGAATTTAATCTACATTCTATTAAATGATGATTTAACTAATTGGTAATCTCTTAATATCTCACCAACACAATTTAAGATAGTTGTAACTTTTTGTGTAATATTTGTGATGTTTTGGTTAAGTATTGGTTATATTTGATTCAATAATAAGCCTAAAAGCGTTTTCAGTCAATAATAAAATTCGATAATGTTTAATTATTTTAATTTATCAGAATTTAAACTGAACGTGAATACAAAAAGGCAGAGAGTTTCATGCCTCTCTGCCTTTGTCACTTACTTTAAACATAGAAACCCATTTACTTATACATAAAAAATGACTTCATGCATTATCTCCCCCTGTATTGCCGAATTCATTTGTAATATCTTTTAAATTACATATTCTTGGAAAGTAGTTAGTTTTATATATCAACTTTAGGCGAAGTAGATGTTGGAGTACGCAAAGATGCCAGCATATACTGAAATCTTTCGGAAGCATTTAGTGAAAACATTCATCACTTACCTGCACTGTCTACTTTGCCAACTTATTTAAGCGCATATGTAACCATGGTGGATAATAAGGGATATGCCTATCTCCACGGAACATCCATGGCTTCCCCAAAAATAGCGGGGATCTTAAGTCAATGGAGATAAACATCCCAATTGCTGAATGACTTACCAATAACAAACAAAGGCCGACAAAATTGTCAGCCTTTGTTTCCTGCCTATTATCTTGAATGCTCTTTCTTCCCGGTTTGTTTTATTTTCAGCCCATAGCCCTTCGGGAAAAGAGGGTTTGATTTATCATGACTGTTCACCTGCTCCATATTTCTCGGCCATGTGAATGATAGCTTACCTGTGAATGGGTAGTCGCCAAATAGGACATCAGCAACACCTTCCCCTTCGCTGCCAGGAAGCCATGAAGCTACAAGCGCATCCATATCCTTAATCTGGTCGGTAAGGATCATTGGACGTCCGGACTGAAGAAGTACAACCATTGGTACTCCGGAAGCCTTAACTTTGTTTATTAGGTCGATATCCTCCTGAAGCAGCCCTAAATCATCACGGTCTCCGAACATTTCTGCATATGGCGGTTCACCAATTACGACAACTGCAACATCATGTCCCTTGGCACCTGAACCGTCTGCGCTGAAGTCAACCTTCGATTTTGTACCTGCTGCCTCTTTAATTCCCTGAAGTATGGTGGTCCCTGGTATTAAATTCTTTTCTGGCTGACCCATCCACTGAGGAGATCCTCCCTGCCAGCTGATGGTCCATCCGCCAGCCTGGTAGCCCATATTATCCGCTTTTTTGCCGGCTACGAAAATATTGGTATTATTCTTCTTAAGAGGCAGAATGTGATTGTCATTTTTCAATAATACTTGAGATTTTCTGACAGCCTCGCGGGCAACGGCCCGGTGTTCAGCCTGGCCAATCCCTTTTGATACTAAATTACGGTCTGCATATGGATGTTCAAAGAGACCATTTTCAAACTTAACGCGCAGGATTCTTGTAACCGCATCATTAATACGGCTTTGGGATACTTCACCAGTCGCAACAAGCTCTTTTGTCACTGAAATGAATTTCTTCCAGTCGTTTGGAATCATAAAGAGGTCAATCCCGGCGTTCACACTGCGTTTGATGGACTCTCTGAAATCATTGGGAACGATTTGCTGCGGACCGTTGTAATCAGAAATTACGAAGCCTGTAAAATGCAAATCACCCTTTAATACTTCTGTGATCAGATGGTAGTCGCCATGTGTCTTGAGGCCATTGATGCTTGAGTAGGTAACCATGACCGTCCTGGCACCTGCTTTTATCGCAGTCTTATATGGCTTAATGTACTTCTGAAGCTCCTGATCCGTATATTCGGTCACATTGCCCTGGTCATCTCCGCCTTCAGTCAGCCCATCTCCGACAAAGTGCTTAATCGAAGACACAACATGAGTGCCTTTTAGGAAATCTTTGTCTCCTACATTCCCCTGAAGTCCTTTTACCAGAGCCGAACCAAGTTTTCCTGTATCCTTAGGATCTTCACTATAGCCTTCATAGGTACGGCCCCAGCGGATATTTTGCGGTGCGGCAAGGACAGGAGCAAACACATAGGAAATTCCTGTCGCACGCACTTCCTCGGCTGTAGCCTGTCCGATCCGTTTCATCAGGTTTAGATCGTCCGCAGCCCCTAAGCCAATATTATGAGGAAATACGGTTGCCCCATAAACATTATTGTGGCCGTGTACGGCGTCAATTCCATAAATAATCGGAATGTGCAGCCTGGTGTCCATGGCACCTTTTTGGAAATTATCGACCATATTGGCCCAATCAGTGGGTGTATTGCCTGTAGTTGGCAGCGAACCGCCGCCGCTAAGGACAGAACCTATCCCATAATCTTTAATATCAGCCGCCGTAACAGCATTTCGTTCAGGCTCTACCATCTGCCCGATTTTTTCATCAAGTGTCATTCTGCGAAGCAAATCATCTACTCTCCGCTCTACAGAGATTCTCGGGTCTTGATAAGGAGCAATTTTCTCTTTAGCCCTTGCAATGCCCGACTGTCCTCCAATCGTGGAACCCACCAGCGTAAGCAGCACTAAACCAGTAAAGATGGAATGCTTTACTCTTTTCTTAGCCAACCTGATTCCCTCCTATATCCTTTTTTTACAGCTATCCCCTTAAGAATCCTTTCCTCCTTTGCACCAAATGACAACGCTTACAAAATGAGTATAATATACAAAATTTTCTTAATCTTTAGTAGAATTATGGATTATTTTGCTATTACATGGATTATATTGCTGTAAATTCCGATTTCAGGAACATAGTACTATGAGGATTATTGCAGGCTGGGTATGAGGGAGGAGAGGATGATTCTTTGTTCCTATGTGGTTTTATTCATTCTATTTAGCTATGCAGAAAGATCATGAAGAGTCATAATGAGTCTGGATGCCCTTTTTCGGTTATACCTTTACAGGGACAATTCCCCTTCATTTAACTTAAAGAAAAGGAACTGTCGGCAAAGCGGCAGTTCCTTATGTTGAACTCTGTTAATGAATGCAGTGGATCATTTATTTACCCGCGAATGCCATCAGATGCTTGGTAAGGTGGAAAACACCCGACTGATAATCCCCGCCGCGCTCAGCGATCTTCCCATTCACGCCATTGAATTCAACCGGGAGGATCAGCCCGGCCTGCATGAGCTCATCGCCATAGTATGCTTTTTCTCCATTAATGGAGTAGCTGAATGTCTCGTTCAGCCCTTGCAGTTTAAGAGTTTTCTGCTTAGGCCCGTTTGGCTGGGCCAATACTTTGTACCAGCCAACCAGCGCCTCCGATTGTTCCCTGCTGACAATCATCCAGGCTGTTTCATTGCTTTCAAACGGGCTTTGCAGGCGGTAAAACCGGCCATCGCGGATTAAATTCCGGTATTGTTTATAAGCAGCGACCTGCTTTTTAATTTCTTCCCGCTCTTCTTCCGTAAGCCTTAAAGGATCCAGCTCATAGCCAAACGTACCAAACATGGCCGTATCCGCCCTCGTTTTAAGCGGTGTATTCCTCAGTGTCTGATGATTCGGAACGGCTGACACATGGGAACCGATGCTGTAAATTGGATAGGCGAAGGATGTACCGTACTGGATTTTTAATCGTTCAACCGCATCTGTGTCATCGCTTGCCCATGCCTGCGGGGCATAATGCATCATTCCGGGATCAAATCGTCCCCCTCCGCCGGCACAGGATTCAAAAAGTACGTGAGGAAACCTGGAGGTCAGTCTTTCATATAAATCATAGACTCCAAGGATGTACCGGTGGAAAAATTCTCCCTGCCTGTCAGGCGGCAGCTTAGAAGAAAAGGCTTCTGTGATGTTCCGGTTCATATCCCATTTTATATAGTCCATGTCCGTACGTTCGATGATACCGGCCATTTTTTCATATAAATAGTCGACGATATCCTTCCTGGAGAAGTCCAGAACAAACTGATTGCGGCCGAGAGTCCGGTGCTGGCTATTCATGCCAACGGCCCAGTCCGGATGCTTCCGGTACAGCTCGCTGTCAGGTGAAATCATTTCCGGCTCAAACCATAGTCCGAATTTCATCCCTATTCCTTTTATTTTTCCGGCCAGGCTTTCAATGCCATTCGGCAGCTTGTTTTGGTCGGTCTCCCAATCTCCAAGGGAAGAGGTATCATCATTCCTATTGCCGAACCAGCCGTCATCCAGTACAAATAATTCAATGCCGAGCTCAGAAGCGGACCTGGCAATGTTAACGAGCTTTTCTTCATTAAAATCAAAATAAGTCGCTTCCCAGTTATTAATCAGGATCGGTCTTGTCTCATGACGCCACTGGCGCGGGATGAGATGCCCCTGATATAAGTCATGGAAGGCCTGGCTCATGCCGTTTAAGCCTTTGTCTGAATAAACCATTGCCACTTCAGGAGCCTGGAAACTTTCTCCAGGGTTCAGCTCCCACTTAAAACCAAAAGGATGGATTCCTGTTGAAAGCCTGACATTTTCATAATGGTCCACTTCGATTTGCATAAGGAAATTCGAACTGTAAATCATATTGAATCCGTAGACTTCACCCATATGCTCGGTCGCATCCGGCCTTTTCAGTGCGAGAAACGGATTATGATGATGGGAACTCGCCCCCCTGATACTTGAAATGGATTGAATCCCAGCCTCCAGCACCCTTTCCTTCACATGCCTCTCGCGGGACCATGTCCCTGCAAGATGAATCATGCTGTAATCTTTATCTGGAAAATCAACCGATGCTGACATGAGACGTTCGATATGAAACTTGGAATCTCCCTCATTCACCAGCCTTGCGCATCTTATAATCACTGGCAGATGAGTAAAAATGGTATAAGTGAGGATTAATTTTGCCTGAAGGTGACCATCCCGCAAAACAATCTGCAGCGTTTCGGCATCACTGTCGTCTTCTGTATACACGGCCGGCAGTCCTTCCATGGACGGCTTTCCTTTCAGCAGCTGATACCTTTCATATTGGAAGTTCGGGATGAAGGGACCATCCGGCCTGCTTAAGGATATGGCCGGCTCCCTAAAATCAGAATTGCCGTAAACCGGATACTCCTGCCTGATCGTCTCCAGGCTGAATGCGAGGTCATCCGCATATACATGGCAGCTCGCCGCCGTAGGGATGTCATAGGCCTGCAGATGGGAAAAATCCTCCCGATCCCGAAGTGCCTTTCCATAATATAGCTGGCCAAGCTGGCCATTCTTCATCACATGAAAAACATAGCTGACCTTCCCATTGGTAAGATGAAATTGCTTTAATTCCTGGTTAATATGTATGCCCAATATACTCACCTGCTCTATAGAAATTCATTAGCTGAAGCCCTAATTAATTTTAGTAGATTAAATGAAGATTTTTTTTCATCTCTCCACTGGCATTATAGTCTTCATTCGCTTTATGAAGGACAATTCTTCCGCTCTTTAACCTAGTTATGTCCTTCATCCCTCTGATGAAGGACAAATCTCCTGTACTTCAACCTGATTTTGTCCTTCACACCACTTATGAAGGACCGTTCTCCTGCACGTGACCCTGGTTTTGTCCTTCATCCCCCTGATGAAGGACTGTTCTCCTGCACGTGACCCTGGTTTTGTCCTTCATCCCCCTGATGAAGGACCGTTCTCCTGTACTTGAGCCTGGTTTTGTCCTTCATCCCCCTAATGAAGGACCGTTCTCCTGCACGTGAACCTGGTTTTGTCCTTCATCCCCATGAATGAAGATCCTAAATTCCTACAGGGAAGCCTGCCCTGGGGTCCAAAGGCAGGCCATCTATTAAATCCTCTCCATCTTAAACTCAAACTCTATATTTTCGTTCCCCTGGATCAAATACTCATCATGAACAGGTGCGCCCCAGCTGTCATCTCCGCCGACTCCCATCTGTTTTCCCGCTACAGTGATGACCGTGTAATGGACGTTTGGCAGCTCGAAAAGGTGCTGGGCGTTTTCAAGCTCCAGTGCTGTGTATGGTGAAACGCTGTATTCAAGCGGATCGGTCACAGAAGAAATCTTGATTCCCTGTCCTCTCTCATTTACAACCTCCATCCAGCGGACGCCGGTCCGGTTTCCGGATTCCTGCGGCATGAGGTAGCCGGAGAAATTCTCCTCAACCGTATTTTCAAAGATTCCGAGTCTTGCCCCCTTGGCACGGTCGGAATAATTCTCTTCAGGTCCCATCGCATACCATTTCAGCTGGTCATAATCTGCCGGCACTTTAAACGTCAACCCGAATAAAGGCATCTGGGGCAGACCTGCAGCTCCTTTGTAGGACATTTTCACATGAACGCTGCCGTCAGCAAGAACGGTGTACAGAGTTTTCACTTCGATCTCCTGATGGATGGAGAAGGCATAGGTAAAGGCCACCTGGACTCTGTCTTCTTCCTCCACTACTTCAACAGCCGTATGCCTGCGGGCAAAACTTGCGGCCATCCAGACTCCGGAATGGAAGCTCTGGCCAAAGCCTCTGTCATTGTCGGTTGTGGCACGCCAGAACAGCGGATACGGCGGGAATGAAATCATTTCCCTGCCGGCATAATTCATGGATACCAGACTGCCAGCCTGCTTGGAGAACAAAATCGAAAAGTCCCGGCCATGGACCCCGATATTGACATCTCCTCTTACAGTGCGAAGCTCACCCTGAATGTTCTCAGGCTCCTGGCCCTGCACCTCGAAAATATGCTCGCCAAAAGCAATCTCGTATCCAGCTTCTGCCCACTTCGCAGCTTCTTTCAGCTTCAGTGAGGATTGAATGCTGTACTCGCCGGCCTTCTCCAGCAGCGCTTCAGGCAGACGATGCTCAATAAACACTTCAGATTGCGGTTCAGCAGCCACCTCACGCTGCTCCCTGTATACTTCCCTGCCTTCATGAAATAAGGCTACTTCAAGCAAGCAGTCTTCACCTCTTGAGAAAAGGCTTTCATTCACAACCGTTGTGCCGCCCTTTTCAGGAGCAAGCTTAAAGTCCTGATAAAGGAATTTCACTTCCTGCATTTTAGGAGATTCTTCCCGGTTGGCATAGACAAGGCCGTTTGTACAAAAGCCGTAATCGGTCGGCCGGTCTCCGAAGTCGCCGCCGTATGCCAGAAATTCTTCTCCATACCGATCTGTTTTGACAAGGGATTGATCAATATAGTCCCAGATGAATCCCCCCTGGTACATCTCATATTTCTTTTCCAGGTCTGTATATTTGTACATCCCTCCGATGGAATTACCCATCGCATGCATATACTCGCAGCTTATGTACGGCTTTTCAGGATCCTCCGTCAAATACTTTTCAATATCCGCAGGCTTCGCATACATCCGGCTTTCCATATCGCTCGTCTCATTATAGTCTCTGTTATGGAAGACTCCCTCATAATGGACAAGACGTCCAGGATCCTGTGACTTGAAATACTTAGAAACATTCAGGATTACCTTCCCCGCATAAGACTCATTTCCGCATGACCATATTAAAATGGATGGATGGTTCTTATCGCGTTCATACATCGAAATCGCACGGTCCATGACGATGTCCTGCCATTCCGGCTTATTGCCCGGTATATTCCAGGAAGGCTCGACGGCCCCCATCTTCTGCCACGATCCATGAGTTTCCAGGTTCATTTCATCAATCACATACACGCCGTATTCATCACACAGTTCGTACCAATAGGTTTGGTTCGGGTAATGGGAAGTACGGACTGCGTTGATATTGTTGCGCTTTAAGGTCTTGATATCCCAGAGCATGTCTTCCTTAGTAAGCGTACGGCCTGTGCGGCAATTAAATTCATGGCGGTTGACTCCCTTAAAGACGATGCGCTTTCCGTTCAGCTTCATAATCTTGTCCACTAGCTCGAATTTCCGGAACCCAGCCTTCTGGGGCACCACTTCGACAATCCGGCCAACTCTATCCGTCACTTTAAAGAAAACCTGGTATAAATAAGGGTCTTCTGCACTCCATAAGGATGGACGCTCCACCTGAATGGAAACGGCAGCCCTGTCTCCTTCAACTTCCGCATCTGCGGAACCGGCAAGACGTCCCTCCGCATCATACAGCGCAGCCCTAACCTGGGCACCGCTATAGTCCCCCATTAACTGCAGGCTGGCATGCAGGGTTCCTTTTGTGAACGAATCGTCGAGTTCAGGCCTGATCCTGGCATCAAAGATGTGTATGTCCGGGATTGTGTACAAGTACACCTCACGGAAGATCCCTGAAAATCTCCAGAAATCCTGATCCTCGAGCCAGCTGCCCGTGCTGCGCTGATAGACTTCAACCGCGAGCTTGTTTTCGCCTTCTGTCAGGAATTGTGTCAGCTCGAAATCTGCAGGAGTGAAGGAGTCCTCGCTGTAGCCGACAAAATGGCCGTTAAGCCAGACGTAAAAGGCAGACTCCACTCCCTGGAACGAGATATAAAGCGGATTCCCCTTCATATGTTGTGGCAGGGTAAAGTATTTCACATAGCTTCCAACCGGATTCTTATCCTGGGGGATTTCAGGCGGGCGGATCTCATTATGCCCATCCCATGGATACATGGTGTTCACATATTGCGGCTGCCCGTGACCCTGAAGCTGGATATGGCCCGGGACGGTGATGTCCCCCCAGCCGTTGCAGCTGGACTCCTGCTTGTAGAACTCATGAGGACGATTATCTGGATTAATCGAATAATAAAACTTCCAATCTCCATTGAGACTGTACCTCATATTCATCGGCTCACCATTACGGGCTTCATCCATGGAAGAATAATACGTATGATCCGAATGGGCCGGCAGGCGGTTCACCATATAGATAGAAGGATCTGAGAGCCACTTAATTGAAGGATTTTCTGACATATCTCTTATGCTCCTTTTTTATCTTATTTTACTGACCCCATCATGCCTGCAACAAAATGCTTCTGCATCAGGAAAAACAGGAGTGCAGAAGGCAGCGTAGCAATGACAATGGCGGTCATAATGACTCCGAAATCAGGAGAGTAGCTGGAGCCCAGGTTGGAAATTAAAAGCGGAATCGTCATTTTTTCTGGTGTCTGCAGCACGACGAGCGGCCATAGATAACTGTTCCAGCTGGCCATAAAGGTAATGATGGCTGCTGCTGCATAAGTGGTTTTCATCGTTGGAATATAAATCCTGAAAAAGATGCCGAGTTCCGATAGTCCATCTATTCGCCCTGCTTCAAGAATTTCCCTTGGAAACATCTTTGTATTCTGGCGGAAAAAAAAGATCAAGAAAGCAGTTGTGACCGTTGGCAGGATGACAGCTGCCGTCGTGTCAATTCCAATGGCCGGCAATACCTGCGAAATGGATCCGAACATGCGGAACAGCGGGACCATCAACGCCGCAAACGGAATCATCATGGACAGAAGCAGGATGTTAAACAGGATGTCCTTAGATTTACTTCTGTAAATTTCAAAGCCGTATCCCGCAAGCGAAGCAATCAGCATGGCCAGGATCGTCGTCAAAATGGAGATTTTAGCCGAGTTCAGCAGGGCCGGGACCAAATCGATGGTGTCCAGCAGCTTCGTGAGATTATTCATGAGCTCCGCACCAGGCAGCAATTTCCCCTGAGTGACATCTGACGATTTATTGGTCGAGCTGATCACCATCCAAAAGAATGGGAAGATCGAAATAATGGAAGCGACAGCCAGCAATCCATAAGCCGATACCTTTTTTATACCTGTCATTCTTTATCACCTGCCACTCTGAACTGGATGATGGAAAAGATAACGATCATAATAACTATCGCATAAGATACCGTCGCCGCATAGCCAAAATCAGGAGTATATTTGAAGGATAGATTGTAAATATACTGTGAGATGGTCATGGTCGCATTCCCCGGTCCGCCTGCTGTGATATTCATGACCTCATCAAATAATTGCAGAGTCCCGATGGTCGAAGTAATGGATGTAAAGAGGATAATCGGCTTTAACAGCGGTACGGTGATTTTGGTAAATTGCTGAAAAGCCGAAGCTCCATCCATTTTGGCGGCTTCATATATGGAAGAATCGATGTTCTGCAAGGCAGACAGATAGAAAATCATATTATAGCCCGTCCAGCGCCAGGTGATCGCCAGGATGATCGTGATTTTTGCCCAGAACGGATCTGTCAGCCATTGAATCGGCTCGCTTAGGAGTGATAGCTTCATTAGCATGACATTGATCAGCCCATCCTGGCCGAACATGTATTTGAAAATGACCGAATAAGCGACAAGCGATGTAACCGCTGGAAGGAAAATTGCTGTCCTGAATAGCCCCTTCCACTTTAAGGTTTTGCTGTTTAGCAGCACGGACAGAACCAGGGCAAGGATAATCATCAGGGGAACCTGGATGATCAAATAAAAGACTGTATTTTTCACTGTGATGAGGAAAACCGGATCCTTGAACAGCCTCGTATAGTTAGCCGCACCGACCCAGCTCAGGTTAGCCCCTGTCCCCGATTGGAAGGATAGCAGCAGAGACTGAAGCATGGGATAAAAATAAAAGATTAAAATCATGATGGCTGAAAGCAGGACGAATGACCAGCCGATCATCTTATTCCGCACCCGGTAATTCAGCGGCCGTTTGGGGGATACTGCCTTAACGGGCCTTGCAGGTTCCAGCACCTCGCCAGTTTTTTGCATGACCTTCTTCAACTCCTATTCATTGGACTTCATTCATTTTTCGTGTAAGCATGAGAATCATAGTCGGAGATTTTCCGTTTTTTCATACCCAATGAAGATGAGATTCAGGTATGAGCAAGAAACAAAAGCCCCGGAACTCGCCCATCCATTAGACAGCATGCTGCTCTAATTGGAGAAGCCGGCAGATTCCCAGGGCTTTTATCCTTATTTGATCTGGGCTTCTGCCTGAGCCTGTGCATCCTCCAGGGCTTTATCCAGATTCTTGCCTTTTAGATAATTCTGCATTTCCACAGCCAGGATGTCCTCGATGGCATACGTATGAAGGCCGTAGTTGACCTGCGGAATTTTTTCGGTCCAGGAAGCAAAGTCGGAAACGACCTTCTGTCCTCCAAAGAAGTCATCTGATGCTTTATAGGCGCCCCCTTCTGCAGCGGGCTTATAGGTGCCGATGGCCCCGATTTCTTTATTCAGAGTTTGATAGAAGTCCACATTTGATCCAAAGGTTTTGGCCAGGAAGTCTGCAGCCTTTTCCTTGCCAGGAATATTCAATACATACCAGGAGCTTCCCCCAAGGTTTGAGGCGTTCACAGATTTTGGATTATCCGACTGGCGCGGCATGGAGACCACTGCCCATTTGCCTGATTGAGAGGCTTCCGCTTTAACGGACGGAGTGATCCAGTTACCTGTAGGAACGGTCGCCACATCTCCGCTGTTAAAGCCTCCTACGAACTGGCTCCAGTCAGAGGCTGGCTTCACAAGATCTGCATCCAAGATGGCTTTGTACGTTTTGAAGGCTTCCTTCAAGGCTTCGTTGCCGGCCAGATCAGGAGTTTTGCCGTCCTCCTTCAGATACCAGGAACCGCTTGACTGGATCATCATCCGGATCAGGCCGAGATCCTTAGGATCCTGTGTCAGCATAACCTTGCCTGTTGCCTTTTTAATCTTCTTGCCGACTTCAATATATTTGTTCCAATCCATATCCTGCACATCACTTACTTTTAAGCCCGCTTTTTCCAGATAATCCGTCCGGATATAAAGGCCGGTTACGCCTGTATCAAACGGCACCCCATAGTTTTTGCCATCCAGGCTTGTGGGCGGTATTTTATAAGCAGCGAAATCATCTGCTTTGATTTTATCAGTCATCTCATAAAACATATCGGGATAGGCCTGTAGGAAGCTCTGTGCGCGGTAATCCTCAATCAGGACTGCGTTCGGCAGTCCCTTGGTCGTACCGGAGCTCAAGCTTGTATTCAGCTTTTGCACGATATCCGCCTGGGCATTTTCCACCACTTTAACGTTCAAATCAGGATTTTCTGATTTGTAAGCATCCTTTGCCAGATTCAAAGCCTTGATATTAAAGTTTGGATCCCAAGCCCATACTGTAATTTCCTTTGTGTCCTTTCCGCTGCTGGTCGAAGCATCTTTCGATTTTGAGCCGGAGCATGCGGATAAAAGAAGGATGCTGACAAGGAGCAGTGAAAGCATCTTTTTCATAGAATGACCCCCAATAGTTTAATAGTTTGTAAGCGTTATCAACCTACAAATTTATGGTATCACTCTAATCCAAAAGGCTGTTAGGAAGATTTTATTGTGAATTTGGATTATTTTTAGCTGTTCAACGATCCAGCATGGCTGGTTTATGATTATTTTTGGATATTTGGATTATTTTTAGGTTCATGCTGCCGGCATGCTGATCCGGATCCTTGTCCCTTCCCCTGCCTCACTTGATACCGTAACCCCATACTCCTCTCCATATATCAGTTGAATTCGTTCGTGAACATTTTTGACGCCAATCCCTGAAAACAGCTGATGCTTCCTTTTCGTTTGCGGCAAACGTCCTGCCGAAGAGTCTTCCATCCCGTCACCGTCATCCAACACTTCACAGATTAAATCCTCATTTTCCTTCCAGACCATAACATGGACATATCCGCCTGGCTTTTGATTAAAAGCGTGAAAAAAAGAGTTCTCGATAAAAGGCTGGAGAATTAACTTAGGGATCTTATATTCCTGGCAGTCCGGGCTGATTAAATAGTTCACTTTAATTCGTTCTCCGTACCTCTTTTGGTTGATAAGCACATAGTGCTTTAGATTTTCCATTTCCTCTCGTACGGAAATGGTTTCACTCACATTTCCGATGGTATTTTGCAGCAAGGAAATAAAGGAATTCAATGTGATTTCCGATTCCTCGACATTCCCCTGCCTCACCATGAATTTAATCGAGGTGAGTGTATTATATAGAAAATGCGGGTTGATCTGCTGCTGAAGAGCCGCAAGCTCCGCGGTACGCCGCTGTTTTTGGGCATCCACGAGCTCATCGACATAGCGGTGCAGCTCATCGAACATGGAATTGAATGCCTCGCCGAGCTGCTTTGTCTCATACGTGCCATTTACCTCGATCGGCTGATGAAACCCGTGCTTTGGTGCGCTTGAAATCTGCCGGACCAGCTTTGTCAGAGAGTTCGTCATTTCCTTTGTCCCGAGGAAGACAATGATGAGAGCAGCAAGGAAGATCCCAAGACAGATCAACACAATCGCCCGCTTGTCGATCACATCCTCGACCGCAGCTTTTTTATCCAGGATATTGAAAAGGTACATATCATAGGAAGGAAGGTATTGCATCAGGATGATCTGCTCTTTCCCCATAAAATTCTCCACAATATAGCCATCCTTACTGTTTTCAATCTTTTTCACATAGTTCAAAACCCTGGCATCTCTTTTTCCGATCAGGGACGGCATATTACTGGACAGCACCTCTCCCTTCTTATCGACAATGAAGACATTGCTTCCTTTTGTGGTATAAGGGACGTAGGATTTTCGGAACTCCTTCTCATTTAGAGCAAAATACATGGTCCCGTATATGTCCCCCGAGATCCTGTCCATTAAAGCAAGGGATGCGACGATATAATGATTCATCTTGCCGTCATCATCTTTTCGGGTGTCCAGCTGGTACATCAGCTTCTTGGGTTCTGCATAGGTTTTTTGGGTGATGGGGCTTGTAATCAGCTCCTCATCTGAAATCGGCCAATAAATTCTCTCTGTCGTATGCCCAATTCCGTTTTTCCCCATGACAAATATGCTCATATCGTAATTATCCAGATTACTCCTTACACGCTTGAGCTGCTGGGACATATTAAAATAACTGCTCATCTTCTGCAGATTATTCTGTTTCTCCGTCAGACCTTCCCGGATAGTCCTGCTGAGCAGCAAATTCTGCGAGGCAACGGCGATTTCATTGCTGTAGCCCTCGAAGTGTTCCTTCATCTGGGCGATGACCCTTGAATTGACAATGCTGAATTTCTCGATAAAGAATCGTTCTGACATCTTGATGGTCGTCCATGTGATGGTGATCGAAACGGTCACGATCATGAACACTGCGAACACAAAAAGCTTGGTAAACATTCTTGTCTGCCGGAGCCGTTCAGGCAACATTCTCATATGCATGCCATCCTTCATCTCGTAATGTATCTGCGTTTATATTGACTGGGGGAAACGCCCATTAGCTTCTTGAATACCTTGCAGAAATAGCTGTGATCCGAATAGCCCGCTTTAGCGCTGATTTCAGAAATCGGATACCGATTATCTGCCAGGAGCTTAATGGCCTTGTTAATTCTGATTTTGTTCAAATATTCCGTAAAGCTTTCCATATTATTCGCTGAGAAATACGAGGATAAATAAGACGGGCTGAAATGAAAATGCTTAGCAACGTCTGTAAGAGTGATAGGCTCCGCAGAGTGTTCCATCATAAAACTCCGTATGCTCTCCATATTAATGGATGCGGTTTCAGAATGGGCCTGATTCATAATGTTATGCAAATCCTCGATAAATCGGTCAAGCAGGTCACGTACACGCCCGGCCGTCTGGGACTGGCCGATCAATTTTAAATAAGCATACTTTGCCTGATCAAGCTCTTTTACGGAATACCCCATACTGCCCAGGATGATGATGGAATTAAAAATGATATTGCTAAAGAAAGCTTTGTACTCAAAGCTGTCCATCGTGAAACAACGGGACAGCGTCTCTGTATAAATTCTCAAATTTTGGAATGCAGAATCAAACTTCTTCTGCCTTAATTCAAGAGAGTATTCTTCCATATTGAACTCCCCTGCAGCCTGTGGCCTTGTTTCCAGAATGGAAGGAGTGAGAGGAAGAGAATCGGAAAAATAAAAATAAAGCTTAAGCAGCTTCTCCAATTGCCGTACCGGCTCCCCGCTGATTTGTTTGAGATGTGTAAAGGAGGAACTTAAGGCTCCATATAGTGTTGGTGTGTTAATACATAGTTTCGAGACAGCTTCATGAACAGCGGACCAGCCGCTGTCCGTATTGATGAGGAAGGAAGCTTCCATATGCGTGGATTTGATGGGAACCAACACAGCGTGATCCAGCTCGCTCTTAAGGGTTTCCTCAATGAACTCGATAACTGGCTTTGGAAGATCTTCTCCATCGAACAGATCTTTCATTCCAAATCCCGCCAGACAATAATTTTTGTATGGAAGCAGTCTGTGTGCGTTTGGGGCCTCATAGCCCTTAAGAATCTTATTTACCATTTCCTGAGCCGCAGCCTTCTTATCCTGCTTCTTCTCCATCTTTCCAACTGATTGGATCTTAGCTGCTGTCCGGTTTAATACCTCCAAAAGTCCTGTACTATCAAGCTTTGGTTTTAATATATAGTCGACAGCACCATGCTGGAAGGTTGATCGAACATAATCAAAATCACCAAAGCTGCTTAAAATTATGATTTCAATATCGGGATATCGTTCTTTTATCTGCTTTGTAAGTTCCTCTCCGTCCATAACAGGCATGACAATGTCCGTCAGGATGATATCCGGATTTGCGGATTCTATTAATTCCAGGGCTTCCTGTCCGTTCCCTGCTTCTCCAGCAATTTCATATCCTTCTCTCTCCCAATCGATATAATGCTTTATGCCCTGCCTGATGAGAACCTCGTCATCTACAATCAAAACCCGGTACCGTTCTTTTGCCGGCATCTGCATCCCCCTTTGTTTAATGAGACTTATTCCTACATTTTATAGGAATGAAAGGGCTTACTCCATATAATTTTTCTGCTATCAAAATCAATCTGGTGTAAACTGATATACTGGTATGGAAGTCTTATGACAAGAAGGAGAAACTATTTGAATACCAATCAAAGAGCAAACGAGCTGCTTGAGAGAAATCAATATGAAGAAGCATTGAGATTATTTAAAAAAGCAGTGCTGGAGTCAAGAACTGTACAATCACTGAATAATCTTGCGTGGATCTATAGTAATGAAGAAGACGATGATGCAAGTGCTCTTCCATTAGTGAAGGAGGCGATCAGGATGCAGCCCGCCTCCCATTTTCCTTATAATTTGCTGGGTGAAATATATGGCCGGGAGCAAAAATGGAAGGAAGCCATAGAGGTCCTGCTGAAGGCCATTTCCATCCAGCCCTCTCAGGCTGCTCATCACAACTTGGGGGCTGCTAATTATAAGCTTGGTTATAGTGAAGAAGCAGCCAAATACTTTCTTCTTGCTGCCGTTGAATCTGAATCAGATTTTACGATGTACTGTCATGTAAAGTGTTTGATAGAAATGGGACACACAGGAGAAGCAAAGAAGAGGCTCGATGCCTTTTCTGAAGTAGATGAAGAGTTTGTCGGTGAAGCGGATCTCGCAGATATGTATGCGGAATTAGGCTGTTTTGAAGAAGCTGTAGATTGGTTTGAAAAGGGATGGGACTTTTATGGAAAGCAGACAGCATGGGTCAGCCGGTTTGTTTTTTCCCTGCTGAAGGTAAATAATCCAGAGCGGGCCCACGGAATTATCCACCAGGCTTTAAACGAACACTTGGCAGAATTGAAGAATGCCTATGATGAAGAAGTAAATGAAGATTGGTCTGAAAGCGATAAATCTGAATACATTCAAAAATTGCTCGATGAAAAGAAAAACTATGAACAGATGTTTGAAAAAATCTCCTCCGGTTTTATTCCACCCATGGATTTTGATGTATTTATCACGACATCTTGTTATCTTTTTGGGTGTACACGGCATAAGCATCCTGAATATCAGGAATAATTCAAGAGAGGCTCCAATCGGAAGCCCTTGCTTAAATACTGCATTCTAATAAATTTATATCATTCGACTCTGTACATAAAATGGTTTCTGTCTTAATAGCACAGTAGATTATATAAGTTTGATATCAGTATTATGTCCCGCTATCTTGTTGACTTTTGTAAAATATGCACTTTTATAATGGATTTCATTTTATTTGAAGAATGAACGTCAAAAAAACCAAACAATCATGGCGTTCAGGATGGAGTTGACTGTTAATAATCTGCAAAAAAGAGTTCCTTATTTAATGGGTTTTCATGGTGATTTTCAGGGTATCTTTAGATTAATCTTTATCCTTAGATGATCAGCCAGTGTGAACTTGTTAATGAGTTTTATTCAGCGTGATCTATGAAAACGAGGTGAGTCATGATGAACTTAAAAAAACAACTTAGTAAAGCCTTCCTTCTTTGTTTGCTTTCATTGCTTGGTTTTGCTCTAATGGCTGTATTAGTCAGCAAACATACCATTATAAGGTTTGACAGTACCATCATATCTTTTGTACAAGGTTTTGAATCTGCCTCTCTTACAGCTGTCATGAAATTCTTCACCTTTATTGGGGGTACCATTCCAGTTGTGGTGCTATCCCTTGTTACCATGGTTTTCCTTTATACAGTCTTGAAACATCGAACGGAACTGATTTTATTTTTCGCCGTTATGGCGGGTGCAAATGTGTTATTTATCACATTAAAGTTATTCTTTCATAGGGCCCGGCCAGATTTGCATAGATTAGCCGAGGCGACCAATTATAGTTTCCCCAGCGGCCATGCGACCATGTCATTGGCTTTGTACGGCTCCTTGGCCTTTTTGCTCTGGCGGCATATTAAAACGCATTGGGGACGCGTTTTATTAGTTTGTATTTCGATTCTAATGATTTTGTCCATTGGGATCAGCCGTATTTATCTTGGTGTTCATTATCCCAGTGATATACTAGCTGGTTATTTCATCAGCGGCTTCTGGCTAACCTTCTCCATATGGTTCTATCAGCGCTATCAGGAAAGAAGGTATAGAAGAATCTCTGATCAGGGACGATAAAGAAAAGTATAAACTAACCAAAACAGGCAGAAACCCGCAACACTTAATTAACAGCCGCAGCCAATGGGGAGATTGGCTGCGAAAGAGTGATGATCAGGTCTGCCTGATACATGGTCAGCTTTATACTTCCGTCAGGGCCATGCCAGGCAGGCAATCCTGATGCATCTGCTAAGGCAGAAATACTGCGCTAGCTCTATTGTTCCTTATTATGTTTTTGAAGCATTATCCAGATTTTTTAATCAAAAAATACTATATCCGTTATTTACTGCCTTTTTACACATGTTCTCCTTCTAGTTTATCCTCTATTCTACTCTCCCATTTAGTCATTACCAGAGCTGCAAGCGAATTGCCGACAATATTGACAGCTGTGCGGGCCATATCCAGGATCCGGTCAATTCCTGCAATAAAAGCGAGTCCTTCAACAGGGATGCCTACACTGCCGAGTGTGGCAAGAAGTACAACGAAGGAGACTCCTGGAACACCGGCCATTCCCTTGGAGGTAAGCATCAATACGAGAACCAAGGTGATCTGATGTCCAATGCTCATATGAATGCCGTACATCTGGGCAATAAACAAAGCAGCAATGGCCTGGTAAAGAGTCGATCCATCCAGGTTAAAGGAATAGCCGGTTGGGATAACGAATGAAGTGATGGCCTTAGGACAGCCCAGCTTCTCCATCTTTTCCATTATTTTTGGCAGGACCGATTCAGAGCTGGCCGTGGAATAGCCTAATAATAATTCATCCTTTAGATATTTTAAGAGGAAGAAAATATTATATCCCGCTATTTTGGCTGTGAAGCCCAGCACAACAATAATAAAGAAGATCATTGATCCATAGACAACCAGCACGAGTTTCCCCAGAGGAATTAAGGAAGATAACCCAAAGGTTGATACGGTCACACCGATTAGCGCAAATACACCGAATGGTGCAGCTTTCATGATTTGGTTAGTTACATAATACATGGCTTCAGCTGTCCCGCTGAAAAAGTTCAGGACAGGCTTGCCTTTTTCCCCAATGGCCGCGATTCCGAGCCCAAACAGGACCGAGAAAAAGATGATCGCCAGCATATCCCCATTGGCCGCTGATTGTATGATATTGGTCGGAACAATATTCACAAACGTGTCGGCCATTGAATGTTCATCAGTCGTCTTTGCGGTGGATACATATGCGTTGATATCCGTCTTTGTCAGATGGGAGCGGTCGACACCTGTTCCTGGATGGAATAGATTTGCCGCTAATAATCCAACTACAATGGCAATGGTCGTAATGATTTCAAAATAAAGAATCGTTTTGCCGCCAAGCTTTCCAAGTGACTTCATATCGCCAACTCCAGCAACTCCTACAATAAGACTGGAGACCACAATAGGAATGACGATCATCTTGATCAGGTGGATGAATATATTTCCAATTGGCTGCAGATACTCTGCCACGTGGGGATTTCCATAGAAGATTCCTCCGACCGTAATACCGAGTATTAATCCAATGAAGATTTGCCAGGCTAATCCAATTCGTTTCATCATAATCCACTCCCCGTGTTGTTATAATATAAGTTTAATTTTAATTATTTATATGAACAATATATAATTTAGATAGAAATCATCTCAATTCGAGATGGAAAGGTCATGAATATGGAATTAAAACAGTTAAAATACTTTATTGAAGTTGCCCGGCTGGAGCATTTTTCAAAGGCCGCAGAGGAATTGCATGTCGCACAGTCTGCTTTAAGCCGCCAGATTGGATTGTTAGAAAAAGAGCTGGGAGTGGAGTTGTTTCAAAGAGAAGGACGAAACGTAAAGTTAACGTTGATCGGACGAATATTTTCAGAACAGGCAGTGATTGCGTTAAAGGCAATTGAACATGCCAAACAGATGGTCGATGAATATCTGGATCCGGAACGCGGAACCATCCGGATCGGGTTTCCCTCCAGTTTAGCGGGCAGCACCCTGCCAGCAATTATTTCAGCTTTTAAAAGAGAGTATCCTGAAGTGAAGTTTCATTTGCGGCAGGGATCTTATCCATTTTTAAAAGAAGGAATTAAGAACCGGGAGATTGATTTGGCGTTTATCGGACCAGTTCCCACCCATGACCCGGATTTACATGCGGATATCTTATTTTCCGAGCACTTTTTCGCCCTCTTGCCTGAAAAGCACCCTCTGGCAGGAAGAGAATGTTTATCATTAAACGAATTAGCCGAGGATGCCTTTGTGTTATTTCCAGAAGACTTTATTCTGCGCAAGATCGTTGTGGATTCCTGCCATCAGGCCGGTTTCCGTCCATTCATCCCCTTTGAAGGCGAGGATTTGGACACGCTGAAAGGGCTGGTCTCAGCTGGAATCGGGATCTCCATACTTCCTGAAACCACCCTAAACGGCAATCTGCCTGTTGGAACCATCAAATTACCCATCATCCAGCCCGAAGTAAAGAGAACCGTGGGCGTCATCGTCCCTAAGAATCGCCAGCTCTCCCCTTCTGAACATTTGTTTTATGATTTTGTCCTGAACTATTTTAGAAATAGGAATTCGTGATTATTGGTAAGTTAAAAAGTAACCCTCAAAAAAGAAAGAATGCCCGGCATTTAAGCCGGGCATTCATCTTTAGTAAACCAACAAAAACCGCCCTGTTGTCCTATGATATGTCGAACAAAACTATGATTTTTTTATCGTTTATGATTTTTATAATTAGGAAATTATTGGTAATTGAGAATTAACAATTAAATGAAGTTTTATTGAATCACAACCTGATATACTTGCTTTAATTTCAGAAAGGCGGGAATTACATTTGGATCGACTAATTGGGTTAGCAGCAGGTTTGGTTTTATGGATCTGGGCAGCCTTTAAAGCAAAAAAGGCTATGAAGCCCTTTGTCATTCTCTTAATTCTAGCACTATCCTATGTCACTTATTTGTTTTCCAAATTAATCTTCTTTAATCCGGACTTATGAAAACCAAGCCTTGAAAACTAAATCCAGATCGTTGTCTTGCCATAGATCAGATTACTTTTGAAAATTTTTTCTATGACTCCCGATAACTCAATTGGAAAATCAACTTTATGGTCACGATTTACAAACCTTATATCCTTTATTTTATCCGCTTCATTCATAGTGGGAACTCCACTTACGCTCTCTGCAAAGTAGAAATAACCCTTCCATTTAATGGTTCCAAAATAAAAATCTCCTTGATGGACCTCTGTAAGCTTATGAACCATCAGGCCAGTTTCCTCTTTAACTTCCCGTTTTGCACACTCCAGAGGCATTTCTCCTAATTCCTTTTTTCCGCCTGGGAAATTCCACACATTTTCTCTATCTTGAATGACCAAAATATTATGGTCCCTGTCCCCTATTAGGACACGAGTGAATACCTTTTCCATAGTATGCTCCCTCTCCCCTCTCTCGAACACCTCCAAAATTCGATTTATGTAAAGAATTCCCTTCTAATCTAGCCTGGCCGCTAATAAAACTGTGTGAAATTCGAACTTAACAACATTTTCCATAATGAGTGTTTATAATATATTATAAATGGAATGAGTTGAAACACTTTACCCAAAAGAAAATACTTTCTTACCCAAATTGTTCTTAAACCATTTTAATATAGGTAGTACTCTTATGATGAAACTTAATGGATGAGTCGTAATACCTGAATCAGGTATTGGACATTATTCGATTAGTCGGACAAAAGACTGCTTAGTTACTCAGGAATTCAGTGTTTTTTTGACACTTAAAAATGTTACTAAGGAAAAAATAAGACCAATCTCTTTGAAGCTAATGACTTTTGAAGGAAAAATTAGATGACTGAGTAAACAGTGCTGATTCTCCTAATTCTGAATTATGATCAGCGACATTGGTTTTAAAGTATCTATTAATACAAATGCCAGTTTTATTGTATACTTATTTAATCTTAACAAAATGGAGGTTAGTTTATAATGCCATTATCAAAATCAATGATTAATCCAAGTGTTAGACTAGCTACTTCTCCACCACCACCGTTTCTAATCATAAACACGCTTATTTTTAAAACAGATTAAGATCTGCGAAATATAAGCTGTTTCGCAGATTCAAAGGAGTAGACGATGAAATCTAGCATTCAGTTTATATTATCCATGATTATTTTTGGAACAATTGGTTTAGTTGTAACATACATTGATTTATCTTCGAGTGAAACAGCTTTACTAAGTAGTTCAATCGGATGTTTATTTTTAATTTTGGTATTTTTGGTGATGAAAAAATCTATTCCGTGGAAATTAGTGAAAGCTAATGCTTCCGTTTTATTTTTTTCTGCTATTGCATTAGGAGGAAATTGGATTTTCCTGTATCAATCCTACAATTATACAACAGTCACTAACGCTACATTAGCCTATTACTTTGCACCTGTGTTTGTTATGCTTCTCTCACCAATTATTCTTAATGAACAATTAACTATCAAAAAGATTGTTTGTATTGGTATAGCAATATTAGGTCTGTTATTGATTGTTGGAAACGGCATAAGCGCATCTGGAAAAGGAGATCTACTTGGGATTTCTTTTGGATTAGTTGCAGCTGCATTCTACGCTTCATTAATGTTATTGAATAAATTTATTCATAACTTAGCCAAGTTAGAGATTACAATCATCCAACTTGGAACAACTGCTTTACTTCTCTTGCCATACGTGCTCCTTACGGAGGGACTCGGTATCTTGGAAGTATCAACTTCATCCATTCCCTTTATAATTCTGTTAGGAATTATAAACACTGGTCTTGGATTTTGGTTGTTTTTTTCGGGTATGCAAAATTTAAAGGGACAGAGTATTGCTATGCTAAGCTATGTAGATCCATTTGTAGCTATACTGATTTCAGGTATCATCTTACAAGAACACATGACTATTATTCAAATGTTTGGTGGGGCATTGCTTTTAGGTTCAACATTTGTTAGCGAAAATCCATCAACCATTTTTTCAGTACCATTAATGAAAAAACCAGATAAATAACGTAATAAATATACAGTGGGAAGCATTCGTTTCCCACTGTTTTGTAACTTTCAGAGAAATCCCCTGATTTTCATGCCGTAGAAGCCCTTTTATTGAACTGACGCACCCTTTAGTTTAATAACTTAAAAAACAGGCTAGTATAAAAAGCGAAAATAAAGTGCAGCCAAGTAATTAACAATAATAAAAAGGGAATAGATTTGTGGGATTATTTTGAGACACCCTTTTTCCTTCCGAGTAAGTAATAAGAAGCCAATACAGCAAATTAGTTGAAATAAATACAAAGGGGCTGCTGCAATCTTGGAGTATAATTCGGGTAATGGCATTTCAATAAGATTCACTTTGTTCCCCCTAAATAAGTTTACTTCCAACTATTTTTAAGCTAAGCTGCCCGTTAGATAATTATCTAACGCACCCGTTAACTCAATAAGGACTACTTAAGATTTGCCGAATGTAAAGCACGGATTGCATCAACAGCGTGACTGCCCCAGTGAATTTCAAACCCAAATTTCCATTCCCAAATAGCCTCTAATTGCTCGTTTTTCTCGTATAAGAGTATGCCTTTTTTAATATCTTTATAAATATCTAATATGTCATCTGATAAACTTGCCCCGACAGGTTCTTCTAAGTGGTAAGGATTGAAAACCTCCCAATAATGGTCATATTGACCAAAATTAATTTCTGGTACAACTATATTAAGGTCCGTTCCCTCGTAGTTTCCGGGTTCTACTTCGGGAAGGAAGATTGCTTTGGAATACAATTCTAAAAGAGATACGAGGAGAGTTTTTAATTTGGAATGTATCTGATTGGATTCACAATCTTCAATTATGCCGCAATAGTGCACCGCCGAATGAAAAAAGTCATCAAGCTCTTTCATTTTCATTTTATCTCCTAAAAACTTTAAGTATTTTCAATATAACTTCTATAAAATCATTTGAAATCCTTTTTGAACTTACGTACCCTATAGTTTAAGTACAATGTTTCATAAAGTTTCCTTATGGTATCTTTCTGTAAATTTATTTGTGAAATAAAGGTAAACAACCTTATGTTTTGTGGTCATTAGTTGTGATGCAGTATTTCGGTGGTCAAAAACTCCTATCCCAAATAATTAAAATATATCGATACCCTTATGTACCAAGGGTTTGGATATGTAATTAAGAACCTTTCAATTCTCCAATTTATTCTTGACAATTCGAGTATATTTAGTTAAATGTAAGTCCTTCTTTTTTAAATTTGATTCCTATATACTGACTTTTCTTTTTTAAATAAACCTTAATTATTTTGATGTTTATTTATTCCTAGGGTTACTCACTAATACACTTTTCTAACACCGGTATATTATGAGCTATATTCCCGACTATATAAAATTTAAATGTTACTATATAACCTATGATCTAAAAGGGAATACCTAAAATAGCGTGTTTGATAAAACTTTAAAAAGTAAGGGGATTTTTAATGAGAAAAAAGCAATATACCCAAAAGGAATCGAAGGAACTTCTAAAGAATAGAATTGCTGCTGCATCCAAAAGAAAAAAAGCAGAATTAGTGATTAAGAACGGTAAAATTATAGATGTATTTAATCAGGATCTAATCGAAGCAGACGTTGCTATAGAGGATGGTGTGATTGTAGGTCTTGGAGAATATGAAGGGGAACGAGTCATAGATGCAAATGGTAAGTATATTTCTCCTTCGTTTATTGATAGTCATGTACATATTGAATCTTCTATGGTTACACCAAAAGAATTTGCAAAGGTAGTATTACCACATGGAGTTACAACCATTATCGCTGATCCTCATGAAATCGCTAATGTAGCAGGGACTGAAGGAATTCATTATATGTTAGATAGCACTGAAGACCTACCGCTAAATGTTTATATAATGGTACCTTCATGTGTGCCAGCTACACCCTTTGAACATGCTGGAGCAATATTGAAAGCCGAAGATTTAGCCCCGTTTTATAATCATCCAAGAGTTTTAGGGCTGGGGGAGGTTATGGATTTCCCTTCTGTCAGTCATGCTGAGGAAAGTATGTTAAATAAACTATTCGACGCTAAAGCAAAAGGTTTTAAAATAGATGGTCATGCTGCTGGCTTAGATCAAGATGCGATTAACATATATACGACAGCAGGTATTAAAACAGATCATGAAGCTATATCCATTAGTGAAGCAAAGGACCGCTTGCAACGAGGGATGTACCTTATTATTAGACAAGGATCAGTAGCTAAAGACTTGCCACAATTGATTGATGTAGTGACGGATAAAAATGCAAGGCGTTGTTTATTTGGAACAGATGATAAACATATTGATGATTTACTATATGAAGGAAGTATAGACCATAATGTAAAATTAGCTATTCAACATGGAGTGGATCCAATTAACGCCATTCAAATGGCTTCATTTAGTCCTGCAGAATGTTATGGATTAAAGCACAAGGGGGCAATTGCTCCAGGGTATGATGCAGATTTTCTAATAATGACTGATTTAAAACAGATTAAAATAGAAGAAGTATATTCAGGCGGGAAATTAGTAGCACAAAACGGAGAATACCTGAATCAAGATAGTTGTAAAGTAAATCCAAGTA
Source organism: Peribacillus kribbensis DSM 17871 (assembly GCF_000430765.1). Lineage (GTDB taxonomy): Bacteria > Bacillota > Bacilli > Bacillales > DSM-1321 > Paraperibacillus > Paraperibacillus kribbensis. The sequence goes on from NZ_AUMQ01000016.1 coordinate 259,830, forward strand.
AGCCGTTGCTAAGTAGTATAAACATGCGGAATATTACGTTAGAGCAGCTTCAAATCCAGTTGAGAGAAAGTAACTCAGCTCATGTTATTGAAATCATCCCAAATAGTTTAGTAACGAAACACCAAGTAGAAGAAGTAGAAGTTATAAATAAGTGCTTTCAGCCTTCCATCAAGCGAGACCAACTTAAGCTCGCTGTTATAGAAAGACATCACCAGACTGGTCATATAGGATTGGGAATTGTAAAGGGGTTAGGCATTCAAAAAGGAGCAATTGCAACTACTATAGCTCATGATTCGCATAATATAATTACAGCTGGAACGAATGACAAGGATATACTATTTGCAATAGAAACGGTTAAACAGATTGGTGGAGGTTTAGTAATTGTCGAAAATGAAAAATTAATAGCTTCTCTAGCCTTACCTATTGCAGGTTTACTATCTGATGAACCCGCAGAAAAGGTATACAGTGAATTAATGGAATTAAAAAAAGGATTAGATTACATAGAGGCTTCGAAGAAATTCAATCCTTTTCTAACCCTTTCTTTCTTGGCATTACCTGTCATTCCTGCATTAAAATTAACTGATGTGGGATTATTTGATGTTGAAAATTTTAAGCATATTTCAGTACAAGCTTAAAGTCTTTTTCAGCTCAACAATTAAAGTATGTTAAATTCAAGATAAGGATCCAATGATCTTTGTTTCAGAACGGTTCCCGTATGAGCAATGAGATATGTCATCATGCCCATTGCTACTTGAGCAGGAATAAACAAAGAAATTCATCCTCACCAGCTAAGACAGAGCTGTGCAGCTCAGCTTGCATTGATCAAAAGTTTATTAGGGTACGAAAAGAGCTTGGCAGAATTTAAATTTTCATGGTAGTGGCACTAGAAAAGAGGCTGCTGTAGCAGCCTCTCTATTTAACTAACCCAACGTTTCGTTGAACAAGAAGTTTGTTTTTTTATTTTTCCATTACCATTCATCGCTTTATCAACACGGACAATTCACCCTCAAAAACTTTTTCATCCTTATCATTAAAGGTAGATAACGATACAGTAAGGATTCCTGTTTCGATTTTTGTTGAATTCATATCAATAACCTCAACAATTATATATAATTCATCTCCAGGATAAACAGGCTTAATAAATTTAATATTATTCATACGGGTTCCAGCAATCACATCTTCCCCATACATTCCCTCTTCAACCCAAAGCTTAAATGATATGGCTAGCGTATGTATACCAGAAGCTATGATTCCATTAAATCTTCCCTCACTTGCTTTTGCCTCATCCACGTGCATATACTGAGGGTCAAATTCACCTGCAAACCTCATAATATCCTCTTTTGTTAGTTTTAATGATTTAGTTTTAAACACCTGTCCAATGTTAAACTCTTCTAATTTCATTATTACACCTCTGTTTTGTCATTGTTGAATCAATTTATTTTAGCATAATTCAAAAATCGGGAAAATGAGTACTGTTCTGGAATATAATTAAGGAAATCAAAGCGATGACAATCAGCATTCCTAATATGTGAATATTCTTGGCGCCCCTCTTCTGTACACATCTGTTAGCTTTTAAAAAAAGAACAGCGGAGAATCCGCTGCCCTTTTACGTGGATTGTATTTTCCAATCTACCTCTCCATCATCTTTGCTAAATTCGATAAGGACATCAGCTACGCCCTTCTGCTCCATGACCTGACCTGCTAAACGCTCTTTAATCACATCTGCTTCCTCGATGGTGATAGATGCCTCTAGCTCCACTTCTACTTCTACGTGAAGTGTTTCCCCTTCCTTCATCACTGTGATGTTCCGAATATCTTTTACCTCAGGATCCTGGATGAGGATGTGTCCGATTTTGTTTTCCATTTCATCGTCAGCTTCTCCCAGAACACCGGCCGCATTATCCAGGAAGACCTTTCCGACAACAAACAACATCATCAAACCGATCAAAACGGATGCAAGTCCTTCTAATACATGCTGGCCTGTCCATTTAGATAGAAGAACAGCCAATAGAGCCAGTAGCCCTCCTCCTGTAGCAACCAAGTCCTCCATAAAGACGAGCTTCGTAGCAGGTGTTGCCTTCCCTACATTTTTAAAACTTTGGACAAGGATTCCGAGCCCTTTTGCCTCCGCGTGAGTTTCATGAATGACCTCTTTCATGGCTTTTGCAAGTACAATCGATTCAAGGATGACTCCAGCCAGGAGAACCCCCACAACAATGAAGAAACCTTCAGCCTCCGTTGGATGAAGGACATGATGTATTCCCTCTTTTATGGTTTCAAAGCTCATGATTGCTACCACAATGACGGCCCCAAGCAGGACCAAATTCACCAATCGTCCAAATCCATTTGGAAATCGTTTGGTAGGTGTTTTTTTGGATAAAGCGGAGCCGATAAAGACAAAGAATTGGTTGGCTGCATCACCTATCGCATGCATCGTTTCTGCGAACATGGCCACATTCCCGGTAAAGATAAAAGCCGTCCCGCGAAGGATCGCAATAACGGCATTTACAATGGCAGCCATTAAAGCCGATTTATTTCCTTGTTTTAATAATACAAATAGTTCTTTCAAATGGTTTCCCCCTTTATAATCATTCTTTACCTTGTATATCGGTTCACATTTCTACACCTTTAATTACGATTCGTTAAAACTTCTCGTGAACCATTATTAATAGTCACTCAACAACCTAATCCATCAATTTTACTTCACCACATTTTTTTTTGTTATAATGTATCAACTTTTGTAAATTATTGGATATCATTTTAATTATCCATAGTCATACCCCTTTTCCCTAACATTATCCTTTTGCTTTAAATACTACCACGTTTTCACTATTCTAACTAACCTGCCCCTTACTAACTATCCCACCAAATATTTCCTATTATGCGAATTATCATTCTTGGGATAAACATTAAGATGTTCCAAAAATTTTGTCACAACCTTCAAACTCAATGAACGATAATTTACCGCCTACACGGAGAATGGGGGCGAATTCATCTACTTAGCCATCAACTTTTAGCTGCTTCAGTTGCAAAGCCAAGGGAGATTTTTTTTCTAAACTACTCCTTTAATAAAAATAAGTAAAATGTCGCCTTATATCACAGCAAAAATATGAAATTCTTGTACCTGTTAGATGCTCTTCTTTCATTACCAATAGTTTTTTTCAAAAAAGTTGTGTATTTCATCTGTATAATTATGTCTATCATTAAGCTTTTGTAATAATTCAATATCATGGGTATGGGTTTTTCCTGTCTCAAGCATTTCTCTATATAAATCAAAATAAGGAAGTTTATGAATAATAGCTCTTTTTAATTCATTTTCTACATCATAAAAAACTTTTTTAAATCTCACCTCAGCAATCCCGGTCTCATCAATTTCAAGAATTGCATACTGAGCACGCAGGTCAGAACCGAACTTGCCCCATCTGTAAAAGGGCTGTCCAATAGTTCCTGGGTTAATAATTAATTGATCATTGCTACTATATCGTAACAATTGGTGATGGGTATGTGCATAAATCGCAATATCGTGATCATGCTCAAATAACTAATCAAAATTTTTCTGATTATTTGTGGGCGATAAATCTCCTCCATAATTTTTATTTTGTAGATTATGGCTAATACTAATAGATAAATTATTAACTATTTTTGTTATGTGTAATGGTAAATTCCTGATAAGTGTAATATGGCTTTCATCCAGGTTTTCACACTGATACTGAACTAACCTAGAAATATAAATATCAGTAGCATTATCAAAATCAACCCTTTTATTCAGTACGTCTAGGAAGCTGTCTTCCCAATTCCCTTTAACATAATCAGCCACTTTAATACTATCTAATATTTCAAATAAATCATTTGCTCCTGGACCAGGCATGATTAAATCCCCTAAAAACCAATAGTCAGTTACACCTTCCTTGAAAGAATCTTCTACTACTGCTTTTAAAGCACTTACATTTCCATGAACATCTGCTAGTAAAGCAATTCTATGTTTCATATATTTTTTTTGCCTCCTCTAAAATTTACAGAATAACCGGAATCGAACGTACATTCCTATCGTATTATTTTATTGAATATAGTGGAACCCAGTAAAATAAACTTCACGTTATAAAATAAGGAAAGCTGCCTGGATTGGCAGCCGGACCTTTACCCACAACAGAGTGGATCTTACATTAAAAAGACAGGTATGATTATATTCTTTACCTGTCTCCGTTAAATATCGATCGGTTAGGAAGAGCGTTTAAGCTCCCTAATTTTTACTTATTCTTCTTTTTTTGTTACGGATGACTTCCCCTCTCCCCGACAAGGAAAACACAATTCTATGAAATGAAGGGATTAAACTTGCTCCAGAACCTATATTTACTTATTCCTCATCGCTTTACATATAAGGTAAAGATCTGTAAGGATAAACTTCTTAATCTCCGTGTTTTTACAAGCCCTATATTCTTTGAGCAACATCTCAGTTTCTTTTACAAAAATTGATAACTCATCATTCTTCAATTTAGTTCACCCTTATAGTAAAGGAGCAAGTTAACCCCCTCAGTGTTAACGTTATAGGTGTTTAAACCAAAAGTCCAATCATTTTTGCAATATTGAGAAAAAATGAGAGGGTATTAATCATCTGATCCAGGAAGATGAAGTTGATGGAAGTATAATGATACTTCCGAGTTATTCAAATAATAGAAAGGGCTGGTGTAAATGCCCTGCCTTTTTCAAATTTTGCACCGTTAGCTTAATAAGATTTACTCCCAATTTAATCCTGAAAAAAATTTCACAGTTCTAGAAGCACCCTAATAACTTCCGGGTCGCAAAAAGAAAAGAACCGCCGCAGCGATCCTTTGCTGTTCTATATGCTGTTTAGTAAAACGTGTCACCTATGATAATGGTTCACACTGCTTCTAAACCTAACTTACCCATTATAGAGGCACCGATTACCTAATATCTTGTAAAGCTTGTTGAAGTGTGGCGTAAGTTTTAATACTCGAAAAATTGATACCAGAGTTGATAATTCTTGATACTAATTCCGTTCTAATCCCTGTAAACACCGCATTGATCCCTAGCAGCCTAAGAACATCATATATTGTAAAGATTCGAGCCGCAATTTCGGAATCTATATTGGCAGTAGCTGAGAAGTCAATAATAACACATTCAATTTTCAACTCAGTAACTTTGGGTATGACTCTATTCATAATAAATTCACTTTTTTCTACATCAACATCTCCAATTATTGGGAGAACCGCCATGCCATTTTGTATAGGGATTATGGGTGAAGATAGTTCTGTGATCTTCTGGTTCTGCCTTTCTTCTCTTTCTTTTGTTATTCTCTCTCGCTTAAGAATCGTTTCAGTAATACTTAAATCGAGAAGATAACTTAATCTACTGGTAACAGTGATAATTTCCTCAGTAGTTAGTCTATGGTCTATGCATAATCGAGACAAGATTCTTATTAATAGCTGTCTAGTTTCCGCATAGGGTTTTATAAGACTCGATAATTCCTCAATATATTGAGCATCTTCCGGTGTTTCCTGTTTAATGAGCCATTCAATGAATCTAGGTTCAACCTCTTCATTCGAAAATGAGAGCGTATTCCCTAAAAAATGAAGAAACTCAGCATTAGTATCAATTGATTTATCTATTAATTCTTGCGGTAATGTTATTTCTATCTTACTCACACTATATTTAACAATTTCCCTGCTTATTGATTCAGCATTCTTACTTAGAAAATGTGCGAATTCTCCAATTGTATTTACCTTTTCAAAACCCATAGAGCAATACTCCTAAGTGTATATATTTTCTTTAAGTATATTGGTTGCAAGCAAACTTGTCTATCAACGATAAACAACAGAAAAAATAACTGCGGTTAACGACTCGGCATACAGGTATCGCATGATGATTGTATAAGTCTACGCCTATCTTAACGGGAAAATAAGGCAAGATCTACAATAAATATTTCTAAGAAAGGCTGCTTTAGCAGTCTCTATTATTTTCAACTAACTCACCCTTTCGTATTATATGTTCAGCCAGATATTTCTGGTTGATCATTTTTTATATCGACATATGATAGAATGAGAAAATACGAAAAAGGCAGGCATAACCTGTCTTACATCTGTTATAATGATAAGAAAATGAAGCAGATAAGGGGTTCGTCCAAGTCTATGGTCAATAAACAGGAATTGTTCTCGTTTATTTCCGAGAAATCCCAGAATATCATCTCCATCCTTTCTGCCGACGGGGTGTTCACCTATATTTCCCCGACCGTCGAGGCTCTCCTTGGGTATTCCCCTGATGAGGTCATCGGGAAGCCGGCTGCCTCCTTCAACCCGCCGGATACCAACAGAAAATGGCAGGATTACCGTAAATCGCTTTTCATCGACGAGAACACATTCCGCTTTACCGGGCGAGTCCGGCATAAAAACGGCGAATACCGCTGGTATGAGACGACCACCGAGATTATCCGGGATCCATCCGGCAGCATCATCCAGACCATCAGCGTCGGGCGTGACATTACTGACCGGAAACAAGCGGAGGAGGAACTCGCTTCCCTGGTGAAAGAGCTGTCCTCCCCTGTCATACCGGTATTAGACGGCATTCTTGTCATTCCGTTGATCGGAAGGTTCACGAGGGAGAGGATGTCGGACCTGATCCATACGGCATTGACCCATGTATCGAACGGAAAGGCAGAAGTCCTTCTCCTTGATGTAACCGGATACACTCATGCCGATGATCTTTCCCTTGCAGGGATGCAGCAGCTGATTACGTCCGTCCGCCTTCTGGGAACTGAATGCTTCATCGTTGGAATCTCCCCGGAACTCGCCATCGGACTGACCCGTTACGAAATCAACCTGTCCGGCGTCCGGACGTTTTCCACCCTCCAGAAGGGGGTAGAATTTTGCATCCAGCGAAAAAGGGAGCGTTAAGTTCCCTTTTTTATCTAAATCTTTTTATAAGACTATCCGTATTAACCACCCCAAGACTATATTTATAACTGAATTCCACAAAGTATATCTGTTTCCTTCTTCAAGTAACCTGCCCGTTACTTATTATAAAAGCCTTATTCCATTATTGCAGTAAAGCACCCATTAGTTTAAGTGCACTGATTCACAAATAGTAAGCTATGTTTCCATCACAATTTTCGTCTTTTTTCCGACCAACAGATAAATCTAAAATAAAAAAAGACAGGTATGATTATATTCTTTTACCTGTCTCCGTTAAATATGAATCTTTTTAGGCAGAGCGTTTAAGCTTTCGCTAATTTTGCCCTTTTCTTTTATTTATCTAACTAAAATGAAGGGATTAAAGCTTGCTCCAGAACCTTTATTTACTCTTCCTCATCGCTTTACATATAAGGTAAAGATCTAAAAGGATAAACTTTTTTATTTCCAGGTTTTCACAAACCTTGTATTCTTTGAGCAACATCTCAGTTTCTTTTACAAAAATGGATAACTCATCATTCTTCAATTTTATTCACCCTTATAGTAAAGGAGCAAGTTAACCCCCTCGTGTAAAAGTTATAGGGATTTTAACCAAAAGTCCACATTTTTTTTGTAATGTTAGGAAAATTCCGGAGGTTATTCTCTGATTCAGGAAGATGAATTGAGGGACAGTAAATAGCCCAGCCTTCTTCAACTTTCGCACCCGTTAGCTTAGCAAGGTGAAGTCGATTCTCGGGAATTCAGTTTTAGGGATTTGCTTTTCAACCAGGGATTATAAAACATCTTCAACCTGCCCACTATTAAACACTCGGGTTGTATGATTTCAATTATCTTTCGCCACTTATTATTGAAAAGTCTGAAAAAATCTTCTTTGGTTTAAAAGATATCTGTTGAGGGCAGATATAAATATGCGGTGACGCAGAAAATAAGTGAAGGAGACTTGATATAATGGGATTTTTATGGTCATTAATTATAGGTGGCATTATTGGTTGGTTAGCTGGAATGATTCTAGGCCGTGACGTTCCAGGAGGCGTAATTGGAAATATCATCGCCGGGTTTATTGGTGCCTGGTTAGGCGGATTGATTTTTGGTGATTGGGGTCCTCATATTGCTAGTTTTGCCATTATTCCAGCATTGATCGGAGCTATAATTTTAATCCTTATTGTTAGTTTTATTATGAAATCTGTAAGAGGACGAAATCACAGACATTAATAACACTATGATATTAACTTAATTAATAGAAGGCAATGACCCTTCAAAAAAAGGTAAAACTCTATATTTTCTGAGTTTTACCTTTTTTGTTTTATCACGAAATAGCCCTCATTGGCTTCATTAATAAGGCTGCCGTAGCAGCATATCTTCTTCAACTAACGCACCCGTTAGTGAAAAATAGGCTACTTTCTTGTATCCCGTAGGTGCGGAATCAATACTTTCTAAACCCATTTACGAAACAATTTAAAAGCTTCCTGGTCTGTTTTTACATTTCCGTTGATATAATCAATGAGATTTGCCTCATATTTCACCTCTTTTCTTAATAAATCGTTGCACCAGATGGTCAAATAACCATTTTTTCTATTTTACTGTTCGACTAGTACAACAACAAAAGGCTGCCTAAGCAGCCGAATAGTCTTCAACTAATGCACCACCTTTTAGTTTAATAAGCACACAAAGAGTATAATTTTAAAAAGTTTGTTTTTTTTTAACTTTTAAAGTCGAATATCCCATCGGTGTTTCAATGCTGTGTTAGACTTAATATATAAAACTATTTTATCCAAGGAATATCTGACTTTTTTTAGTCATCCCTTGTATGAGGGAAGGAGTATAAGAAATGGAGACAATTAGTATTTTCCTGGATGACTATCGCAAAGCACCTGATGGCTATGTGTTAGCCGAGACCATTGATGAATGTATAGAGCTGTTGAAAAACTTTGATATTAAACATCTCTCTTTGGATCACGATTTATTAAATAAAACAAGAAATGGTTTTATGCTTGTTCAAGAAATGATTAAGGAAAAACTATTCGCAAAACGTATAACTATTCATTCTGCCAATTCCATTGGCGGTAAAGCTATGTACAACTGTTTAAAACAAGCACAACACGACTTTATTATGTCCCCTAGCATTATTGTATCCTTAAGACCACTGCCGCTAAATTTCTTCCCGCCAAAGGTTCTTCAACATTATTTGGAACTACGGTAAACCCTTCTCATTTACATTTCAACACTGGATTTTCATTATTTATTTAACTCAGTTACTATACCGAACTATATTATTAATTTTTTTAGATGCCGCCCAAAAGAGATAGCTCGTTTGAAATAAAAGACAAGGAAAAAAGAAAGCAATTTTAAAGTCTGCCAGTGTTGTGGACTTTTTCTTTTTTATACTCTTATAAATAAACCTTCCCAGTGAGAACAATAAGAAAAAACGCTAAAGAATTCTTCTTAACTATCCTACCCTTAGTGAAACAAAAAAAAGCCGCCTAAACAGCCGAAGAATCTTCAACTAACGCACCCGTTAGTTCAAAAGAGTAATTCTGTTAATGCAATAATAAATTCATTATTTGACTAGAAAAAACTCTTCTTTTCCTTCACCTTCTTCAATTGAAAGGTTTAATATCTTTTCCATTTCTTCTACCAGTTCACTAATATCATCGTTTGTTAATACATCAGCTAATTCTTCGTCCTCTAAGGTTAAATTTAATGTCAGACTAAATGCCTCTGTATTCATTTGTACGGGACTTAATCCGTAATCTTCTGTACCATAACCTGAAACTTGCTTAGTAATATGTTGGTTATTTTTGAATAAAGTAATTTGCACAAGATCATTAAAGGGTACCAACCTAGTTTTTTGGCGTCTTAAGTACTTAAACTAACGCCCCGTTACTTTAAGTGCTATTCTTCACAAAATTGCCCTCTAGAAATTAAAAAGTTTGCTTCCGCAACCCCGTTTTTATGTAAGCACGTTGAATGGATTTATAAAAACTTAAGCTAGCCAATGTTCAGGAATATTTAGTGAAGCCGGCAGTTTAGTATGAATATCGCCATTAGCCGAGTTTACTTGTACTTGAGTAAGAAAAATACTTCCTTTTAGGTTAGCACCTCTTAAATCAGCGTCTCTCAAGTCAGCACCAATAAGGTCTGTTTCTCTTAAGTCTGCGTCTCGAAGGTTAGAAGCAATAAGTAGAGATCCTCTCAAATTGAATCCTCTAAGGTTTGCACCTCTTAAATTCGCACCGATTAGGTCAAGACCCCTAATCATTTTTCTCTTTCTCATACTTTTATGATATTTGTTATTCTTGACTTTTGTTCGAACTAGTTCACTCGTTTTTTTAAGTAAATCGTTAACCTTGTCCCGATGGCTTGGTACATAAAGGGCTAAGATAGATTCTGGGCTTAAATAAGTGAGATGTTCGGTTTCTTGCACTGCCTGCTCTAAATCCATATAGATAGGTCGAGCATCTTCTAAATTAAGAGCCTCATTTAAGTAATAAAGCATTTCGTGAAGTTGTTGCATAATAGGGAATACAGCAAACATTTCCTTCGCTGTATCTGAACTTTCCCGCCAGTCATTTCCTTTATATGTCACTTGGGAAATCTTTTGACCTGCCCCAAAGCATTCATATACCGTACATCCTCGAAAGCCATTCATTCTTAGGTTTTTATGAATTCCACAACGATAATCTGTCTGTAAGTTTCTGCAAGGAGTCCCTTCTCCTTTATCAAAAGCAAAATCTGAAGAGGCAGCAAATGATAAAGCTACACAACATAAACCAAAACAAATCTCGCAGTCAGCACTCAAATATTTTTTATTATTGGTATTATTCATCAATTTATGAGGCAATACTTACACACCCTTTTGATTTAACTGGATATTACTATTCTAGGGTTGATGGATGAAATCCTTATTAAAGTAACTGCCCGTTTGTTGAATAAGGTAATTTCTTTATTATAATCTTACCAGTGTACTTGAAGTTTATTACCATTTGGGTCATAAAAGTGGAAAAAGGCATAACCATTATCTTCTTTTATATCCTCGACCTTAACTTGATTATTAATTAAGTGTTGATGAAATCTAGATAATTCTGGACTTGTAAAGCCAATGCTAAATTCTTGTTCATTATCAATTGTAAAATGTGCAAATGTTTCATCTTCGGTAGGAACTAAGATAAGTAAGAAAGGTCCTTCATTTACTTTTAAAATTGCAAGTTCCTCAGTAATGTTTAGTAACTGGAGCCCTAATACATCTCTATACCATTGTGCAGACAGTTCTAAATCTTTTACAGGAATTCTAATATAATGTACTTGTTCAATAAATGATTTACTCATAGCCTTTTCTCCTTTATTTAATCTGGTAAATCAAATAGTTCCCTTTCTATATACCTTTTTCCTTCCTATTATTGAATTAACCTGCCCCGTTTGTTGAAATAGGTTTTGTTCTGCACTTTTATACTTGAATTGGTAAGTAAATCTGTACCTCTTCTGCCCCTTCCCTCATAGGATGGTATGTTTCGATAATATAAGAATCAAGGTCTCTTTGGTAACCTTGTTCTTCTGCCCAAATCAATAAGTTATGATGAAGTTCACCCAATTTAGATATATCGCCTCTTGTAGTTATGTAACTTTTATTTGTTTCAATATAATCCATCCCTGTTGGTACATCATTTAATTTCTCATTCACAATTAACCCTACATAATAATGACCGATCCTATGCTCCTCATTCTTTTTGGGCTCAAATAATGCAATTTCGGTTTCTGTAGGATTTAGGATTTCGTTTGAGCGACTTAATAGTTGCTTTGCAAGCAAGGGTACTTCATTACCAAAGTTAACAAACTCCCCACTACCTTTTAATCCAACTAGTTTAAATTCTTTATTAACCATTGACATATTAACCTCTCCTATTTACATAAAAATTCCAAAATATCCTAATTTTATTTATTCAACAAAAAAATCCTTACTTCCTGCATTAAAGTAAGGATTTCATTTTGATATATAAAAAAGTTATCCAACTAACCTGCCCCGTTAGTAAAATAACAAGGCAAAAGGCTGCCTAAGTAGGCATTTCTTCTTTAATTAACAAGCACCCGTTAGTTAAACAAGGTTTACATTATCCCTGACGTAATATTTTTTGAAACATTCTTGGTTTATGTTTTTCAAAACCTTTGATCAATTCTTTTCCAAAAATAGTGATGGTTTTTTCCCAAGGGTGTCCTAATAATCCCCATTCAAAATTCTTATGAATAAAAAAGTAATAATCACCGTTTGGAAAAATAGGTACCGTCCATTCATCAAATTCACTTTTCGGAAACTCCATACGGGGGTTTATCCAATAACCTGGATGTTGCCAATCTAATGCATACATATATTCATTTTCCTGTATGAGTTCTTGAAAAACCAGCAATGACTTATCCTCTAGATCATTGTAAATCTCATCATAAGTATCTGAATCTCCGGACCAATTTAGATACGGGGATACATCATATGTGATAAATGCACTTGGCACTTCAAAAGATGGGAACTTTGATATGCTTGGTTCAAAACTAAATTCATCATATATCCTATTCCATACCTCTTTAGCTTCTATTTTAGATAATTCAATCCAATTTCGCATTTGAATAGCCACCTTTACGACGCTTTTAATCAGGTTTAATATATCATTTATTGTGGAACTAACCTGCCCCTTTAGTGGAATAAAAAAAGGCCGCCTAGCAGCCAACAGATCTTAAACTAACGCACCCTTTGGTTGAAGAACCAGTATCTTCCTTTTTTTAATGTGCTATAGTATAAATTGGATGGAAACAATATTTGGAGAGTGAGATAATCACCTGATAATAATTTTGAAAGTAAAAAGCAGACGGATAAGTAGTACAGGATTAAGTCTGAGTAAGGAGAAGATAAAGATGAAAAAGGACTCCTATAAAGGAAAAATTTTATAGAGGAATTATTGCTATTTCAGCTCTATATTTATTAATAAGGATTTTTATCACAATATTGACTACAAAGTATGATATTGTTCTATATTCAAAGGTTTTAAACCTCAATTTGACTCACTTTGCCTGGTTTATGGATATTGTTATATCACTTTCAGCCTCATTTGCTCTATTCTTTTATTGCAAGTCGACAGTCCCTTCACTTTTTAATTTTCTTATAATGTTGATATGCATAGTTAAATTGTTTCCTCTATTTGCATTTTCAAGTGATTATTGGTCTATAGATAGTAGTATGACTAATGGTAATTACATAATATCGAAGCATCAATCTGATGGGGTAAACGATGGAAAAAGATACCTCTCAGTCTTCGTCTATAATAAGGAATTCCCTTTAATTTTCACTAAACAGGGTAGATACTCCAAGTTTGTTCCTTCTTCTAGTGAAACTTTTATAAATTTTTCTAATAATAACTATTCTATTAGTAAAGATGGTAATTTTTTATCTTATGGAGATTTTAACATTCCTTTAAAATAATTTAGATTTAACCTTTTTCAAAAAATGTTATACAGTTGTGCTGATTTGGATGGAACAAATACGATTGGATATTTTTCACCTAACTGTTTCTCCACCTCTTGGAATAGTTGAAACCCTTTTTCATTGTGATTCCCCTCTATTTTTAAACCATTTTCCTTTAATGAATCGGTTTCTAAGTCAATCCAATTACCATATTCCGATACCCATTCCCAAAGTTCTTTCTGTAAATTATCTGATAAAGGGAAATCCTCTATATCAAGATTCCAGCCACAAACGTTGCACCAAATAGGGTCAGCCGAAAAATCTGCTTCTAGTTTAAATGAATTAGTAAATTTGCATTTACAAACATCTTTTAATATCAATAAATCATCTCCCAAAAATAGAATTTCTCCATCAAGTTATTCGACTAATCTGCCCTGTTAGTTGAATAAGAAAATCGCCAACATACATTAACAGAGCCAAAAACAAAGAAAATCAATAAACAAATAACCAAATATAAAAATGCTTGACCAGTTGAAGTTTCACTAAGAAAATTGTGAATGCCAATGGCACGAAGTATGGAACGAAATAACAACGGAAAGAATTGCAGCGATCAATATAGAAATAAAGACTCTTTTGCCCATAAAATTCCACCCGTATTTCACTCTTATATATTTTTAATACATAAGGTCGAAAAAGGCCTCAAATTCCTCCACCTAAATGACCAATAGACAATTCAACTTAATAAAAATTATACCATTCCTTCTTCAGCTAAAACGCTCCGTTTATTGAACAAGAAAAGAGGCTGCTTAGCAGCCTCTTTATTTAACTAACGCACCCGTTCGTATTATAAGGTCAGCCAGATATTTGGTTGATCATTTTTTATATCGATATATGATAGCGGTAGCCGGGGTAGAACGGATGCACCCGTGGGACTAAGCATAGATCCCGTCAAGTAAACAGTTCGCCCCCTACTTGTAGAAAAACGATTGAGGCTGGTTGGGACTAGATCCCGTATAACAAGCGAAGCTGTCATACTACAAGAAGGATTAGGGGTACCGGTTAGTTTTTAGGAGGAGGAGATCTAAGAATGAATCCAGTGGTAGGTCTGGATATCGCAAAAGGTGAAAGTCAGGTTCAAGCATACTTGGAAAAGAAAAAACCTTATAAAAATAGTTTTAAGGGGGCACATACCCTCGAAGGATTAGAGAGCTTATCTTTATTTCTTCAAGACATCGAAAGTGTGACTGGAGTTCGTCCTCCCATTGTTTTAGAATCCACAGGACATTATCACACACCTATTGTTCAATACTTTGAGGAAAGAGATTATTTAATGATTATCGTGAATCCCCTTATCTCTTTTCGGGCAAAGAATTCCAGTTTACGAAAGGTAAAGACAGATGTGATCGATGCCCACCACCTCTGTGAGCTGTACTATAAAGAGGATTTAGAGCCTTATAAAAAACGTGGAATTCAGTTATTAAATCTGCGTACTATAAAACTAAGTAAAAATCTAACTATTTGCGTCAATATCCAACTATCCATAATATTTAAGCCTTTTGTTAAATCTATAATCATATCATTATAAAAAATTCCAAAAAAGTATCTTTATTCAAAATTCTGCCTCTCACACAATTCCTTTTTCTATATTATCAATGCCTTATGGATTAAACTGTACCGTTTGCATTAGAGAACGGGATTGCCGCAGCCATTCCATCTTTCACATAAGCACACGTAGCTTTAAGTGCATTTCTTCACAAGTAAAGGATTAAAAACAAAAATCCTAAATTAATCCTGACATTAGTACAAAACCAATCATAATAGCTAAAAGAGATAACGAGTAGTAATATTAACATTTCGTTATTTTCTTGCTCTATTGTTGTTCATCCACAAATATTCTCCGGTTACCTGGTTTCTATTTGTAAATCGAGGGTAAAAAGAACAGATAACCTTCGAGGAGAGAAACAAAATGGCAATCGAACAAAGAAAACGATATATTGTAAAACTAGAGAGAAATAGTGAAACACTCCAGATTGTCATAGTTGCTAAGAACCTGGAGTGCATGTATAAACAAGTTTACCGACTATACGGAAATTTCCTTACTGATGAAAAAGGAAAAGATACTGGAACAATATCGTTTGAAGAAGTATCTTTATCTCCTCACATACAGGAAAAAACATATTTACTAACAAAAGATTAAATTCACCAAAAAAAGGGCTTGAAAAAGTCCTTTTTTTACTTCAAAAAAACGCGTTGTATTAATTAACGTTATTTAACTAAACTGGCTAATAGGAGTCGAGAACTTCTTATTAAGATATATTTTCTTCCGTGTTTTACTTTTTAAAAACATGCCAAATAACTCTCCAACTATCAATTGGAAGGTTTTCATAAGGTGCAATTTTCATGTGGATTAAGCCAAGTCTAGGAATTGTTCATTCCTTTTTAGGATTGAATAAATCCAGTGTAAGAGCATGTTTACACAAGCGATCATTGCTACTTTTGAAGGCTTTCCCTCATTTCGTTTTCAATCATAATATTCTTTTAATTTCTTGTTTCCGGAGCTTTTTATACCGCATAATACGGCCATATACAGAGTGTACCGTAAACGGCTTGAACCTCTTTTTGTAATATGATTGATCGTAGCTGTAAACTTACGCTGATGATTAGACACTAGGATCGATTCCAGCATATACTACAAGTTTTTTGGGGTGATTAAACCGGTCAATTTCCCCGATATCGGAAATAATCGTTGCCGCGGTTTTTCCTACTATCCCGGGAATGGATTGGATAATTTTATATTAGCTTAACAAGATACTTCAAACAAAAGTTTGGATTACTCGTTGATAGATTAATACACTCGTAGTTAAATAATCTCCTTATTTACAAATCGAAGGCAATCATTCTAGTAATAATGCCCCGTAGGAATATCTAAGTTTTTTCATTACTAATTAAGGAATCAATATACTCTTTTGCTTGCACTAATCCAAAACCAGTAACCGTTCTTAATCTTTTAATCGCCTTAATTCTTTTACCTTCTGCAATAAGACCTTTCAATTCAGCAACTATCTCTTCCGGAACCTGATCAGTTACTCCAATATGCTTAGCGATTTTATCTAATTTTAGTTTTAATTCGGCAATTTCACTGCGTAATAGGCGATTATCTATTGCCATACTTACCAGTAAGATTCCTCCAATAATCCAATGAAAATATTCATCCATTCAATCTCTCCTTTACTCATAATACAGGAATATTCTTTAAACATTCTCCTAGTCTTAATTAATCCTCCATCAGCCAATGCGAACGGCTTCAACGGATTAAAATCTATTTTCACGAATATAACCCCATAAGTCATATCGGGTAAGGTGATTAGGGTTTTTGATGCTTAAAGCAATATATTTTCCCATTAAATTTCTTGTTGGACAAACTGAACCGTTACCCTTTTTCAGATACCTTTACGCCACATAGACTGTCAGGTATAAATACTATTTTATATTCTGGATCTAACTCTTCTTTTACTTTTTAAGTAAGATGTTCCCCTTTTATTATGTTCATTAATAGAGATTATATAGACCAGTCCATTGATATAACTCTAAAAAAACACCCCGAGGGATGACCTTTAAAATTTAATGTTATTCATGTTACCCCATATTTCATTTGCTTTTTTTTCTTCTTCCTTCACTTGAGTATCAGTGGTAACCATAACATAACTTACATTGTCTAAATTCAGGATTTTTTCATCTACCTGGAGCCATCTTTCGCTACGTTCTAATATTTTTGAATAGTCGTAGCTTTCATTCTCTACAATATTCGTTTGTACCTTTTCACCATTATTCATGTAAAAAGTAATATAAAAGGTCTCCATTGTGTTTCCCCACCCCCTCCTGTCTAAACTTCGACAGGAGGAGATATTCTCCTGCATATCCTATAGTTTTGATTAACAAACCAATGTAAAAACCTATAAAATATAGTAGTAGCAATTGGATAGGAGGGATTTAAGTGAAGATGGTAATTTTTGCACTTCTGCTGATTTATTTGATAATCTGTACGAATGTAAAAAATTTATTGTCTTGTTTACTCGAGGATGTTTTCATCCTTAGTAAACTTCCACTTAAATAAAATTTATTGCAACCTTCCTCTTGATTTCCCCATCCAGTACTGTTCCATCCGGAACATCTACCTGTTGCAACTACGGTAACTTACTTGTTACTTCGTTGTTATGCCGTGTATATAACTTTATTGTTTTAGTCATAGATGATTAGTCTCCTTAAAAATTAGACTGAATTGAGACTCCAGGTTCGTGTGTCTTGGAGTCTTTTTATGTGCAAATAAAAAAGTCCTACCGATTATATAGGACTCTTAAAAATAACAAAACATTTGAACGAGCAAACCGCCATTTGCGCTACCCTAAATGTATTAATATTTTTTAGGGCTTCATTATTTTGCAAGTCTGTCGCAATTACTTTTGTCATGAACAAATCCCCCAATTATTTATATCGATGTAAAATATCTTTCAAATCTCCACCTCCTGCAAGAATTTTTTATCTTCCTCATTTTCAGCTGGAGCTGCTTTAACCTTCTCAACATAATCCTTCATTGCAAGCTGTAGGATCGCAAGTTGCATTGAGCTGACTTCATTAAAATAGTTGCATCGTTTCCTCATATGCCGCGCGCTGTTTGTTTTCATAGGCGACCACTTCGCCATAATGTCGTTCGCAATAATACTCAGAAATTCTGTCCTTGTTTTTCCAGTCATAAATAAGCTTGAACCATTCGACTTCATTATTTCGCCTGTTACAGAATAAACAACGATATGATTAATCAAAACTCATTTCCTCAGATAAAACCTCCAGGTTATTTGTTACGTTTAAAATCCATTGACCATATTAGAATTAAAATTACAATCCACCAAAAAATATCAGAATAAGATGGTTTTACAAGATAAATATCAATAGCAGCCAGGGCAACATATATAAAGGTTAATAGAATTTTTATTTCACTTTTTGTTCCCTTTGATAACATGAAAAGCTTTTTTCTTGTCTGTTGGAGTGCTATAGAGTGGAACTTTAGGCTCGCCCAGAGGCTGCAAGCTTAATCGAAGCACTCTTCTGAACAATGCTGGATCAACTAAATGATTGTCTTTCTTGAAGATTATCTTGTCATCCTCTCTAGGAAACGAATCAAAAAATCTAAATCGTCAGTTTCAAGTCTCCTTCCCCTAAGATGATAATTTCTAGTCTCATATGAATTCCTCCTGGTTGCAGAAGATTCCTTCAGAGATCAACACCTTATTGCTTCACTACCTTAAATAACTGAATTTAACCTTTTTTTGTAGGTTTTTCTTCATAAGAGATGCTATTCTTTTGTTCTCTATACAAATGATTATAGGAAGCTTCCTTAGTTTGCTTCTCCGACCAGATGTAACAAATGCATGGTCTATTCGAAAGCCATTGCCCAGGCTGCTATACCATATTCTTGATTCGTATTAAATCTCTCCAACAAACAATATAACCAAAATTATCAAAGCATAGAATTGTTCAGCTTTGACTATAAAACATTTAAATAGTTACTACAATAGCACCAGCAAGTAGTATTCAGAGCTTGCTGATTTCTTGATCTTTATTTCCTAATAGTTTAATAAATAACCATTCAAAAATAAATCCGGACTTAAAATTGTTTAATACTCATCATTAAAAAAGACCATTCTATTAGGATCGTTGATCCACTTTTCTTTTGGTGAAAAATGAATCTGTGAACGGTGCTTTTCTTTATACATTTGTCTCCCCCACCGTTAGCCACCCCTGAATCACAAAAATTAGCGATTCACCACAGAGAATGATAATAGTTAGACGTGTCAATACTAATACTGACCTTAATTTAGTCCACCCAATATATAAAATAACGCTGACCTCTATTTTTAGAAGTTTGAGCAGAGTATTCATAGTCATTGCCTTTTTTCCAATATAGAGGAAACTATTTTCATGGTAGTTAAAGAAAATGTGTAGTTTGCCGGGGAAACAGGACTAAATTTAAAATATTTGATAAGATAATGCAATACTTGATAGCAAATACGGGATCGAAAGGAGGAAAATATCACTTGAAATACATTAAATCGCAAATGAAACAGCTGATCAAAGAAAATAAAGAATTGCAAAATCGTTTAAAAGAAATGATGGATGAACTCAACCTTGAGAAAAACTTTGCCCTGAAGGCTTTGTACCATGCAGAAGTTGCTGAAGGAGGAAAATATCAGGTAGCATACCAAGCACTTGACTTGCCTAAGGGGTAGGTCAATCTGCCGACCCCTTCTTGGCTTCAAGCACCGGCAATATCCCCCCTTGTGTTTTTTATTCGTTCTTTATTTACTTTTCCGTTAAAGTTCTCCCATTAGGAGTTAGGTTAATCTCCTCATGCATCAGATTGCGGTTTTCCCGCGTTTCGAAGCTGTTGCTAGAAACTAAGTTTATTAAATAAGCTCGTCCTGCAATGACGGAAAATATGGTAAGGTTAATAAGAGCGTTATGTTGCCTGCTCTAATCATGGCCACACCAGTGAAGAGTCCTTTTAAGTCTACAATCGAAGAATTCCACCTTTGGCCGTAGCTGTAGTCTTACATCCCGGACCCATGACGGCAGTCATAGCAAACACAACTGTCAGAGCGGGACGGCAATGGTTTTTCGTACGTCCATCACGACTGGTTTCGCGGGGATGTCAATCCTATATTGTATATAGATTTTCAGCATGGGTAGGAAGATGAGAATAGCAATGATGATACTCGAAATGATATTGTAGGTTACATTTCAGGTTAGCACTTGGGGCCAAGAACAAGCAATTATTTCTCCTGCCGGATTAGCAGAACTTGATAGTAAGGAATGTTATTACCTTTGGATGGAATATAATAATTAGTTGAAAGGGAGTTTTATCATGCGAGTAATAAAGACGAGCAAAAAGGATGGAAAATCAAAACAGCTCTCATTTGAAATGGCAGTGAGGGAGCTTTACAATACTGGTACATGGGAAGGTGACCTTGATAAAATAGCCGAATTGCTTAATGAGCAAGGAAAGCTCTTGACACGATATGCCACCTTTGAGATAGAGGGAAGATAGTGGTCAGAGGACTTCACACCTTGAAGTCCTTTAATTAATTTTGTTTACAGTGCTTTACCGTATATTGAATTTACAATTTAACGTTCAGGTCGCAAAAAGAAAAGAACCGCCGCAGCGATCCTCTGTTCTAAATGATGAAGAAATGAAAACGCAGCAAGTTAACCACGTCTTCCTCCTCGTCCACCTCGTTTTCCTTCCGTATTACGTTTTAGAGAAGTTAAGCTCTCTTCACTTCTCTTTAAGAATTGAGACATTTTATCCTCAAAGGTTTCTCTTGGTTTAAAGTTACCTTTAGAACGATCATTCCCTCTTCCTTGAGCTGGGCGAGGACGTTCCTTATAAGAAGATTGCCTTTCAGGTTTATCTATGGTTTGCTTAATGGATAAGGCAACCTTCCCTTCTTTCTCACTTAACACTTTTACTTCAACGATATCGCCAATTTTCAAATGATCATTAACATCTTTTACATAGCTATCAGCAACTTCGCTGATATGCACAAGACCTGTTGTTCCTCCAGGTAATTCTACGAATGCTCCAAAATTAGTGATACCAGTTACTTTCCCTTGTACCTTACTTCCTATTTCTATTGACATTAAAAAATGTGCCTCCTCGATATGTTACAAACAGTTTATTATAACAAAGGAATAGTTGTAATATCAAATTAGATAGTTTATAGATAGAATTGAAGCACCTAAATCAGACTTCAACCAACGCACCAGTTTGTTCAACAAACATGAATAGCTTCGTTTAGAAATTATTAACTTGAAAATTCAACATTACTTGCTGTTCCTTTGGGAAGGAAAGCGCATCTTCTGTAAAGAAAGAATAGATAGTTTCATTTCTTCAGACCACTTTTTTATATCATTTTGACTTTAGTTATCCAAAACATTCCTCGGCAGCCTCATAATAAACCGGCTCGATTACTTTATTTTCCATTAGATTAGAAATTCAAGATATAAAAACAAATTCCTTCTTCAACCAACCTGCCCCATTAGCAATAAGAAAAAGCCGTCTCATGGCGGCTCCTACTCCAGAGAACGAATCTGCAGTGAAGAAGGATAAGAAAATAGTCACAGAATTTAGTTGATATCCTTTTCAAATACTTACGTAGCTATCCTTTAACACCAACTCTTGTACTGCCTGTTTTAAAGTTCCAAATATCTGTATTAGGGATAAATCGGCTCCGAGTTGAACAACACTTTGGGCAATTTGGGGTCTTATTCCCGTTACAATAGAACGAACACCAAGCAAACCAAGTATTGCACTAGTTTCAAACAGACATTGGATTACCATTGCATCAAGTTCATAGATGCCTGAAAAGTCGCTAATCAAGGTGTGGACATTCTGTTCCTGTACTTTTAAAGGCACATATTCTAAAATATAATTCGCTCTTTCAGAATTGATAGAACCTACTAGGGGTAACACAGCGACCCCTTCCAATATAGGGACGACTGGAGCTGATAGTGTGTTAATTTCTTTGGACACTTTTTTGAGTGTTCTTTCAATTTCTTTACGCTTTGTTATATCTCTTACGACAGATTGAATCGCTTTTTTATCCTCATACAAAAAGGGACTACAATTTGTTTCTACATCCACGAGTGAACCATCAAACCGTTTTAATTGTTTTTCGACAATTCCAGTTGGTTTATTTTCAACAAAGATCGATTTTGCGTGTCTTACTGTCAGCTCTCTATACTCCTCTGGTATGATATCGTATATAGATCTACCTATAACTGACTCACTGGAATCGGCCCGCAAAAAGCTTACTCCTGCAGGGTTTATATACTTAAATTTCTCATCTTGTTGAATAATAATTGCCTCCGTGGACGATTCAACGATATGACGATATAATTTTTCATCCGTATTATTTCCCATGAAAATCCAACACTCCTAACCAAAAAGCTTTAAGTTTTCAACTATGAACATTATACAATAAATAAATAGTTATTGTATTTCAATAAAAAACATTTCATTTTAGAGGATTCTTCCAAAACCCCAA
This sequence comes from Peribacillus kribbensis DSM 17871, assembly GCF_000430765.1. Lineage (GTDB taxonomy): Bacteria > Bacillota > Bacilli > Bacillales > DSM-1321 > Paraperibacillus > Paraperibacillus kribbensis. The sequence continues at coordinate 282,299 of NZ_AUMQ01000016.1, forward strand.
AAATGAAATGCTAAAATCTGTCTTTAATTAAAGGGCAGCAATACGTTCCCGATCATTTGCTGTTAGCTCAAAGTCAAAAATATCTAAACTTTGTGCTTGACGCTCTTTATTATGAGACTTAGGAATGACGATAACATCACGTTCAATTTGGTAACGTAATACAACTTGTGCGTATGTCTTTCCGTATTGGTCACCAATTTCATCTAGAACCTTCTTAGCATTTTCATCGATTCCGCTTAATGGAGACCATGCTACAGTTGCAATTTCATTTCCTTTATTATAATCAATTAATTCTTCATTCCATTTTCCAATGTGAGATTCAATCTGGTTAACAGCAGGTTTAATTTTGCCATTTTCAAGAATTAAATCAAGATGTTCTTTTTCAAAGTTCGAAACGCCAATTGATCTAAATACACCGCGGTTATAATAGTCTTCTAAAATATTCCAAGCCTCCAAAATTTCATCTTGATTATCCCAAGGGGAATGGATTAGGAATAAATCAATATAATCAGTTTGTAATTTCTCTAAACTTTTTTTGATTTCAGCGTGCGCCCAGTCTGCACCGCTGAAACCTTTAAATGTATTTAGCTTTGTAGTGATAAAGAAATCTTCACGTGGTAGAGAGGATTTTTTTAATCCTTTTCCGAGTACTTCTTCATTGTTATAGGCTTGAGCAGTGTCAAAATGACGGTAGCCATTTTCAATTGCCCAGTCGATCTCTTGAGTGTCTCCTCTTAAGGCACCTGAGTATTGGTTCCCCTCTTTACCGTAAGTATTTGCACCGCTACCAACAACTGGAATTCCAGCGCCATTGTTTAATTTAAAATTTTTCATCCTAATTCCTCCTATGCTGTGTTTCTTACCTTACCTTAACTTTACTAGAATAAAGAATCAATCAATATGACTAAATCAGATGGCAGTCGGAGAATCCATTATAGATTATCGGGAAACCTCTGCTAATTATTTTCTCAATTCCAGCAACGCACAGCACTCAACATGTGCAGAGTGTATGTGGCAACAAAAGGTGCCGGTGGGTTTAATTAAATATAGGCTCGGTTCCTATTTTAGTGGAATCGAGCCTGTATTTTCTATTTATCTTCGAATGTTAGCTATGAACATTTTTGCTTAAGGCATTCCTCTTTTTCAACTATTCTAAAGTATTCTTTCACTATCTCTTTCTCCAGTACACTCCAATACGGAATAAGTAATCTTTTGAACCATGGCATATATATAACTGACAGTGATAATCAAATGCAAGTCAAAATGAAAGGAGGCTAAGGGTCAGCCTCCTTTCATTGTTTATAGAGTTGGTAAATTTAATGCTGTATTAATATTTTGAACATCTAAATTGAATTGTTCATTCGGATTCCAAGCGTGGTAGTATCCTTTTTCTGTAAGATAAGCAGAGATTTGCTCATGCATATCAATCGCCTCCACTAAATGGCGGGTTAGGATTTCTTTAACTTCAGGTGTGCCTGATTCGGTAACTGCCATTGCATAATTTCTGACTCCGCTTTTTGCTGAAATCAATAAATCCATGGCAATTACTTGGTCAGAGAGTGCATTCATGCCAGTTAAATTTTCAATGATTGGATTCATATTATTCATCTCCTCACTGCTGCTCTGCGTTAGATAAAATAGAAGCATATTCCTGTAACTGTTTACTGGACACATCAATGTCCTGCTGCATAATACCTTTTAGCGTTTCATCTGTAACCAGGGCTTTCATAGTTTTGGACTTAGTTAAACAAGTGGTCTTAAATACAGCCATTTCATGGACCTCAAGAACTTCATGTAAAGCGTAATTCATACTTATAAAAACCTCCTTCTTATGGTTTCAATACGACTTTTATACAATTATCTGTTCTTGTATCAAACATTTCATAGCCCCGTTTGGCTTCACTGAGCGGGAGCACATGAGTCACTACATCTCCCGGATCAATTTTGCCTGTTTGAACTAATTCAAACATATATGGCATATAGTGTATCACAGGGGCTTGTCCCGTCTTGATGGTAACATTACGATTCATAATATCACCCATTGGGAATCCATTATATTTTCCGCCATAAACACCTGTAACTTGGATTGTCCCGCCTTTTCGAACGGCCTGTGACGCAATGATAAACGCACCAAATGCTCCGGCATGAAGTTTGAGGCCGCTTGCAAGGAATTCCATATCAGTCATTTTTCCATCCATGCCTACCGCATCAATGACAACATCTGCTCCACCCTTTGTCATTTCTTTCAGATGCATGCCTGTATTCTCATATTTTTCAAAATTTACGGTTTCCACCTTGTTCGTACGTTTGGCATGCTGCAAACGATATTCCACATAATCAACGGCAATCACGCGTTTTGCACCTTTTAACCAGCAAAATTTTTGTGCAAAAAGTCCTACTGGACCGCAGCCCAGAACAATAACTGTATCTCCGTTCTTTACCCCCGCATTGTCAACAGTCCAAAATGCAGTGGTCATCGCATCAGCGATAACTGAAAGCTTTTCATCGGGTTCTTCAACCGACTCAGGGATTTTGAAATGAGTAAAGTTAGCAAAAGGCACCCGCAAATATTCTGCCTGCCCGCCTGGATGACCGCCAGTTACTCCTGCATATCCAAAATATCCTCCCATATCACCGTTTTCATTAGAATTATCACATTGGCTTTCCAAATGGTTTTGGCAGTAAAAGCATTCACCACATGCAATGTTAAATGGAATAATTACACGGTCACCTTTTTTCAGCTTCGTAACCTCTGGTCCCACCTCTTCAACGATTCCCATTGGCTCATGACCAATAACATAGTTTTCCTGCAGATTAGGAATCATCCCATGTATTAGATGTAAATCGGAACCACAGATAGCTGTACTGGTTACTTTGATGATCATGTCATCAGGCTTTTGAATCTTCGGGTCTTCAACTTCCTTCACTTCAACGTTTTTAATGCCTTGATACGTTACAGCCTTCATTCTATACAGCCTCCTTGGTTATTGTTTATCAGAATGTTCATCAGGTGTCTGGGCAAACAAACCTTTTCTATTAGTCTCCACAGGGAAAAGATTCATTTTGCCAATCATGACCGTATTATTTGCAGAGAGCTGATCTAGTTTATACTGTTCACTTAGTTCGTATGGATGGAACCATTTTTTATTAATCATAAGGTCTGTAATTTCCTGATGCATCGCAATCCCCTGCATTAGCTGATCCCGCAAAAGGGCCCTAACATCAGGTGACGCGGATTCGGTTAATGCCACAGCAACATTCCGAACCCCTTCTTTTGCACGAAGAAGGAGGTCCATAGCAAAAGTGGTGTCTGCAAGCTCAGGTACATGTATGGAGTTTATTGGGTCTAAATAGTCATTGTTCAATGCATATGCACTCCTTTCAAGTTTACTGTTGGTGTTGGGCGGTTTTCAGGAACAGGAGCTTCGAATGGTGCTCGTTTATAGACTTCCTGTAACTGTCCAAGCGCTTGTATCGATTGTTCAACATCTTTTTTCATTAAATTTCTCAAATCATCATCAAAAACCAGTCCTTGCATTAATTTCGATTTCCCTACACAAAGCGTCTTAAAATTTATGACTTCATGTAAGTCCAAGGACTCATGGGCAGCTAATTTTTGATTATCCATTCATTTCACCCTCCATGTATTCAAATTGAATCAATAGTATTATGCCGAAAAAAAAATTTTTCATACTCTCAGAAATACAATGATGGAAGAAAATTAATCATCTGTGGTTGAAAACAGTGTAGAGACTTTATATACTTCAATGTTTGTCCATAAATTAGAGGTTTTACAAAAAGGGGGATTAAAGTTCCTTATGCTGTGGTTATTGGTCAGTGTACGTAAGTTCGTGTCTGTATTGTTAAAACCAGCCGCCTCTATTTATGGCCGGTCAATGTAAAATTAGAAGTAGTTGTGCCCAATTAAAAAGGTCAGTTTCCTATAAAGTAAACTGACCTCAAGAATTTTATTTATTAAATGTAACTTTCTCTGTTATGTCACCAAGTGTGGAGAATACCTCGTTGTAAAAGGGGAATCAGTAAACTAGCTGGATCAATTCGCGGCTCGTTTTTTGGGATTAAAGGAGAATATTAAAAGTAAGTGAAATCTATGCATATAAGAGGACTCCAATCATTTTTTGTATTTGTTCAATCAGGATATTCTTCAGCTTGATAAGATATCCTGATTGAACAAAAAAGCAAATTCATTGCAGTTGTAAAAACAACTTCCCCAAATGTTTCATATTCCCCCCTCCTGAGCTTTACTTTAGTTTACTTCGTTAGTTTCCTTTATTAATATTTAGACATTAGATTTATATCCAATTTACTTATTCTACCGATATCATTTATATTCCTCTTTAACAAACCTGCCCTGTTAGTTAGCACAACAACAAAAGGCTGCCTCAGCAGCCGAATGATGTTGTTTATTAAATCGGTTAAATACACAGATGATAATTAAAGAGGTTTCTTACTTAAAGGCAAAGTTAGGCATCAAAGAAATAAAAAATCCTTCTTTCCTTGATAAGGATCTAGATAATGATTAAATAAAAGTTCCCCACATTCCTATTAACGTATGCTTAGAACCCCTCTACCCTTTCTACAACCAACGTATCTTTAGCGTAATTCACAAACTAGATAGAAAGAATTTATGTTAATTCTTTTAACCAGTCCTCGAACCATACAATTGGGAGCTTTATTTTAGAAAAATCCAGCTGTTGCAGTTCTATAAGCGAGAACGTATTAGTTAAATATAAATCCCACTGTGCAGAAATATCCCCTAATATGCCGTAAAGCTTTTCATCACCTGATTTTTCCTCATTTATATATTTCATATAGTGCTTATCACACCAATTACAAATCTGCTGATGAGTAAATTGATTTGTTTTATTTACCACACCCTTTAACAAATCAACTAGGTTTTCCTCATCAAACGGCCAATCGATTTCGATGTAAGCTGATTCAGACCAGCTGCCTACATATCGGTTTCTTCCCACCAATTACACCTCGGTCTAATATGATTTATAATTATTCAGAGTATCTAGATTCTCTTCAGAATGACAGATTAATCTACAACTCTTGCACCCGTAAAATATGTAAAAAAATATTTATAGATAGTCAACCGGCTTTCCCATTTCAATAAAGCCATAAACCCTAATCACTTTATCATGTACCTCTCCAGGGACGTGGATCTTTTTAAGTATTTCTAAAACCTCATTCCTTATTTCTTCAGTTTCTGCCTTTATTTCTAGCCACAAAATGGACTTATAACTATCCAATTCACCATCAATTTTGAAATGGTAGAACCATTCTCCATCCCATGGGCATATGTAACCCGTTTCAATGTCTTTGGTCCTCCATTGATGAGCATTTGGAGAATCAAGCATTGCTGATCTAATTTCTTCCCACTCTGTATTATTCATGGCAGGCTGGTATTGATTAACATTCATTATTTAATCACCACAATTCTTTGGCATTGATGTATGTATTCGACGGCAATTAATGGGATACCTACTTCAACTACCCCACCCGTTTGTTTAATAAATCTCACAATCTTGTTTAAAAAATTGGTTCTGTTAAATGTTTATATTACATTACGAATATAAAAAAGGGCCTAAATAGTCCCAGATAGGTGGCTTTATAATTCCCCATAATAATCAGTGTAATATAAGAAACCTACCTTTTTCACTTTAAAGTTCCTTAAAACTCCTTGTGTTGCTTCCTCTATCGGAGGTTTTGTTAATGTGTAACACTTAGCGTTATCCTTTTGAAGCTTCTTTTTATCCATTTTATTATGATACTCATCTTCTACAATACTGCTAGTAAATGCAGATTTAAAATACCCCATATAACCAACATGACTTCTTAGGGATAACTCAGGTGTCGTATGACAAACAAGATATAAAAAAATAAGGACAATTGGAATAGCAAGCCATTTCTTCAAAGCTATTTCCTCCGCAATCCAAGGTTGTTATTATATTAGCAGTATTGTTCTCTAAACATCATATTCGATTTCTTATCTTTTACTTTGAGGGTAAGTTCCTGATAGAAAGGAGAAGGTTTAACTGAAATACTTCATTAGAATTTTCAAATGAAAATGTGGAGTCATCATAATAAAAACTATCAGTTTCACCTTTTCTTTTAGGAATTGAATTGAAAACAGATATTAAGTTTAACTCGTCTGGAATTTCCACCTTCATCACTCCCATAATAATAATTCTTTATATACCTAAAAATCCCCTTCTTCCATTAACTATATCATTTATTTTAATAAAAATGAGCTGCAACTGCAGCCCCTTGTACTTCGAGTAATTTACTGATTGTTGAATAAAAAGTCAAAATTAAAAGGAGGAAAAGGATAGCATCATGCTTGGATACAAACGAACAAATCAATTTAGATTTAAATAATATCAATTCAGCAATGAACTTGTGTAAAAAAGGAACAGTTTAGCCTTCTAGGCTTAAACTGTTCTTGATAAACCATTGATTGCTGTTATGGTTCCCCTCCCCCCCATCTTTATCGATAGTTTTTTCAAATGGAAGGAGCAGGAAATTCACCAATTTTCATACGAAGTAAACTATAAGGCTTCTGCCGCAGGTCTTTTCCATAATGAAATCTAGGCTGCCGATGTAATTGGTTCACAATGACATACAAATATTGGTCCGGACCAATTGAAAAAGTATCTGGCCATAAAATTCTAGGATCATGTGCGATTGTTTCCATTATGCCATTTGGCAATATTTTACGGATACTGTTGTTTTCATAATCTCCAGCATAAACCGTTCCCTTTGCATCGGTGATCATTCCATCAGACGCGCCTTTTTCTCCCCAATACTTCACATAATAAGGTAAATCCATGTCCGATATCGTTCTGTCTCTCAGGGCTTCTGTGGAGATCGAGAACAAATGACGACTGGTCAGCGGAGCAAAATATAATACTTTTCCATCGGGAGAAATCGCAAGACTGTCAGACGCCAATCTAAATGGAGAGGTTGAACCATCTTTGTTTCGATTCATTAAAATTAGACCTTCTACTTTTGGTATTAAATAGGGATCTGGTGAAGTAGAATTTGCTCCATTTAACCGTCTAAACGCGGTTCCATTTTCTAAATCTACAACGATAATAGCTCCTGGTCCTCTGGAAGAAGAGTCCGTTATATAGGCATAACCTGCGTTGCCAACACGAAAATCAAATCGGACATCATTCAGGTAAGTTGTTGGCAGGACAACATCTTCTGTAAAGGTATATACCCTTCTAATTGTATTGGTTTTCAAATCAACAGCGACCAATTTTGCCCCGCCTTTAATTGGTTCAGAAAAATTGGGTGCCCCTGTATCTAATACCCAAAGTGTGCCCAAACCATCCGCAACTACACTTTGGACACTGATGAAAGTCATTGTGATATTCTCGGGTTGAACCAAATTGGTTTGTAGATTAGGATATGGCACCAATTGATCCCCAACGATTTCTGCTACCGTAAATTTAACATCGTCTCCCCATTTCGGAAAACAAATGAAAATACGACCCGTTTCCGAAACAGTAACACCTGTCGGCATAGCCCCATAAAATGTATAAACAAGTTCAAGATTCCCAAAATATATTTCACTAGGTAACATATGTTTCATGATAAATATCCTCCTCAAGCATTCAAACGGATATTTCCTGTATATGATTATATTTCTTTCTAGTGCATGTTTTCTTAATAAGTTTTTTTATGCGAAAACATGATGGATTGATCGTCTTCAAATTAAATTCGTCTTTCAGACGAAAGATTTTAAAAAAAATTATCTGGATATAATCCCTTCTTAGGAGGAGATTTTATGATATTATCTCGAGCGCTGCAAAATTATGTAGTCGACGCCGTATTTGTTGTTTGGGCATCCACTGCAAGCTGTTCATTTACATTCCGAGGATGATAATATCCGCTGCCAGGTTACAGGTGTTTATGGAGGCCGTAATAATGCATTCCCCCTCGGAGACATCTTCGAGCGCAATGTGAATTTAAGAACAGGTCAAGCTCCTGTAATTCATTTTTTGCCCTGTATTGCCAAACCGGTTATCTATTGGTATAAATCATACTATTTTTACGAATACTACAGCAATATGAACTAAAGGTGTGAAGATGATATGGCAAACCAACAGAAAATAGTGAGTACCTTAAAGGAGCAGCTTGGCAATAGCAGCGATTTTAAAATACAGGATATTGATTCTTTCCGCAAAAAAATTATCCTCGTTTATATAGAAAGTTTAATTGACTACAAAAAGATCAATAAAGACCTCATTGAACCTTTGCTGTTTTGTGAAAAAGAGGATAAATATTTGGTGCATTTGCTCTCACTCCCCCCTTGCAGACAGCTAAAAACCGGAGACAATTTATTATCACTGCTTATTAAGGGAAATCTCCTGATCATCACAACGGATTCTATTTTCTCGTATAATGCAAAGAAAGCCTCAAATAACCAGCCGGGAGATTCAAGTGTTGAAATGGCGGTTCTCGGTCCCCAAAAGGCGTTAAGCGAGAACTTAAGCACGAATATTAATTTAGTAAGAAACCGTTACCCTTCTGAAAATTTAATCATGGAACAGCAGACCGTCGGGACGATGTCTCAAACATCCATTGCTCTTATGTATGATAAAAAGCTGGTAGATCATGATGTTTTAAGAGATGTAAAGAAGCGTCTGCCGGAAATTAAGATGGATATGATTCAGGCAATCGGCCAGCTTGAGAATGCCATGACCAAGAAAAAACATCATTTGTTTCCGATTATGATGATTACGGAACGGCCGGACCGGATTGCTTTAAATCTTTCACAGGGAAAAGTTATTATTCTCATGCATGGAACTCCATTTGGCCTTATTGTCCCTGCTGTTTTTTTCGATTTTATGGCATCGATGGATGATACTTCACACACATTTTGGAGCAGCAGGCTGATGATTGCAATTAGATATATTGGTCTTCTCCTTACCCTTGTTCTGCCAGCCTTGTATATAGCTCTTACTTCATATAATCCTGAAGTACTCAGGTCTCAGCTGGCGGCTACTATTGCTGGAAGCCGTGCAGGAGTGCCATATCCCTCTTTTTTTGAAGTAACTTTCATGATGCTGGCTGTAGAGATGCTGGTTGAATCCAGTATGAGGCTGCCGAAAGCGATTGGACCGACTGCAACTACAGTTGGGGGGCTCATACTCGGGCAGGCGGCACAGCAGGCGCAGCTAGTCAGTTCCATCATGATTATTATTACAGCCTTTGTCGCCATTTCTAATTTTACGATTCCCGTTAATCCGATGAGCTTCTCCATCAGGGTGGCTCGCTATCCATTAATCCTTCTTGCAAGTTTTTTTGGGATGATGGGAGTGGCAGCAGGACTTATCCTGCTAATATGTTATCTTACAGACAAGAGAAGCTTCGGCACCCCTTTCTTGAGATTATATTGGGGATCCTCGAGGAGGATCGAGAAAATAAATGAAAAACCGAAGGGGGAGCAGGGGTAATTGGCGCGTTATTTTTATATGATTGTTTTTTTGAATATGACTGTGCACATCATTTTTAATGTTCCGCTGATTTTAATTCAAAACCGCTTCAATGGCGCAGTTATCTCAATGGCTTTAAGTATTGTGATCGGAACCATTTTGTCCTACATGTTTATAAAGGCAATGAGCAAATATCCCTATAACGGCCTGCCGGAAATATTCATGGACTTGCTGCCTGCGTATATTAGGGTTCCCTTTTTAATTTTTTTATCGTTAATGTGGATTGCTGCTGGGAGTCTGGCTATTGGTTCGTTTGCCTATTTAATTAAGCTCTATTTAAATCCCGAGATGGATTTGAGAATCATTTTAGGATTTCTTGTTCTTGTGCTCCTATACGGATCTACCCGTGGGACACAATCTATCCTTTATAAAGTAGAAATTACCATCCTAACAGTTTCACCATTCATTGCTTATATCATCTTTAAGGCGTTAACGAGTAACTATTTTTACCCAGTACATATAAAAAGAGCTCTTCAATACAGCCTAGAGATGCCTAACTACAGTTCTGTCGCTGCTGCCAGTTACATATTTACCGGATATATTAACCTTGTCATTATGAACAGAAATATTCAAGCTAAGAGAATACTTAAACACTTCTGGCTTATTCCTGTATTAGGAACATTAATCCTGGCTTTTACGTATTTTATTCCATTTGGATTTTTAGGAATTAAATCAATTGGTGATTTTGTACTCCCTTGGATGGTAACGGTGGATACAATAAGAATGGAATATGGTTTTATTGAACGGGCAAGCTTTCTTTTAGTTATGATTTTTATGCAATTGTCGATTCTATTTGCGATCATTAACTGGAATGTGGGACTGGAGCTTATGAAAAGCGCTCTCGGAATAGAAGATAGAAAAACAGGGAAGCGGCTTTTTACACTGGTCTTTCTGGGGATTGTGGGATTTCTGACTGTCTATTTTCAGGAAACCCTCAACCAAAGATCTTACTTCGAGGCAGTAAAGATCTGGTTTAACCTGCGGCTCCCTGTTGAGATTCTTTTAGTATTGGCGCTTTCTTTACTTTCCTTAAGGAGGAAACAAGCATGAACAGGAAAGCAGTACTCGTTTGTACGTTTGCTGTACTAGCGGGTTTGTTAACAGGCTGCGCATATAAGGACATTGACAAACGTTTTTTTGTAACGTCCATTGGCGTGGATTACTCAAAAAACCCACAAAAACCATACCATGTTTCTTTAAAATTAGCGATTCCATCCCCCCAGGTTCAGCCAGGCAAAACTAAGTTTCAGCTTATTACTGAGGACGCAGATTCCATCGCTGAAGCGGTACGGGTCATGAAATCCAAGGTGGATAAGGATTTTGATTTTGGCCACTGCAGAGTTCTGGTGTTTGGCAGGGAGATTCTCCGAAAACACCAGGCTGAGGTTTTGAACTGGTTCATGCGTCGAAGGGATATCCAGGGAATAGCCTATATGGCACTGGGCGATCCAACTGCGGAAAAGGTTATAAAAGTGAAAGCGAAATCGGAACGGCTGCCCTCAAATGCGATCATTCTGTCCTTTGATGAAACTTCCAATGACTCTCCGTACATCATACCTGAAATACTTAATGACTTTTATATGCGGCTTAAAGAAGAAGGAATAGATCCATATCTGCCTGTAATTCAGCCTTTAAAAGATACTTACGCCATCAACAGGGTAGTTTTAGTTAAAGGCTCCAGATTAAGTAAAGAATTAAACATGGATGAAACAAGGATTTTGAATGAGCTTCTTAACACTGACAGAAGAGGACTGATCGATGTTAAGAAAGACGAAAATGAATTTTTTGTAAATGTAGAAAGTTTTAAGACGAAGACAACAGTCGTTATTCCGAGGAATACAAAGCCATATGTCAACGTTCATATTAAGATCGATGGATATATCGAATCCTCCGAAAAAAAGCTATCCCATAACTATGAGCTGCTGGAGGATCAAAGGCTGGCATCTGAGGTAATAAGTAATCGAGTAAAGAGCACTTTGGAAACCATACAAAAAATAGGATCTGACCCCTTAGGCCTTGGCCTAAAGTACCAAGCTAAGCACGGAGTCTCAGAGGACAAAGTTAAAAAATGGAATAAAATATATCCGCATATTCAATTTAAGGTAAAAACAGACCTTAAGCTTCGAGGAACTGGAATCATGTACTAATCACTATTTAGAATTAATACTCAAAGATATGTGTGAATTTAGCAATGAGAATCTGCCAGACGGAAGGGCCTGTCCAGAATATAGTGGTTCAGTTTCAAAGCCTCATGGCAATTACGATTTGGACTATTCTAAATCCCCACCCGCCATGAATCTCAAAATGACAAACTTTGAATAGTTTCAATATTTGTTTTCACATCCAGCTTGTATTACCTTAATAGGTGTTCCTGGTATTGAAGAAGCATCGTAATATACATATCCTAATATACAATTTCTTTCATATACGCTTTGATTGAAGGGTTTCGCTCAGCTGAATGGATTAATTTTCCTTACTCTGGAATGTCTCCCCAGATGGTTTCGGCATAAATGATGCTACTAGTGGACAAAATCTCAAATGGTTCCTCACCCAGTTCTAACCGCTGCAAGGCAAAAAGCTTCTAATCAAAAAGAGAGAATGTTATACTTGTTTGCATAAAATAAAAGGATGTTCGGAGCTAAAGACTCTACTTAGTTACCTCCTCCCTATTGGAAAGGAGGATAAGAAGTGATGCCCCTATATCAAAAAAAGCAGTATTCCAACTGTGAAATTCCATTAAGAGGTGATGATTCCATTTTGAAGACCTCAATTGATATCATAGGCAAGATTTCCTATAAAGTCCGAAGCCTAAAAGAACAATTAGCTCGACAGCGATTTAATGAAGATATAACCATTTATTCAGATGTAAATGAGGAAAAATTACGGTCCTGGAGAGAGGAACTTATAAGAATCTTTGCCGATTCGATTTCCGAAAGTATAGAAGAAACATATACCCATTTGACAGAGTGGGGGAACAAAAGTGTACATCTTTTAGTTGATTTAACTTTACCTTTGGACCTGGCGATTGACGAGGTTCGGTTTTATCGTAATACCATTGGTGAAATTATTAAAAATGAATCCATAAAGAACAAATTATCACTAGAAGAATTTTATGTAATAATTTCTCGTTTTGATTCTGTTGTTGACCGGGCTGTGCATTGGCTTAGCTTATCCTATACGAAAACATATATAGCCCGTATTCAGGCTGCTGAAATTACTGCTTTAGAACTTTCCATTCCAATGGTAAGAATTACAGAAGAGATTGGTGTCCTTCCTATTGTTGGTGATTTAGATACAAATAGAGCACAAGATCTAATGGAGAAAGCTCTTAATTACGGAACAGATTTAGGGTTAAACTGCGTGATCATTGATTTATCAGGTGTGCCTATTATTGATACTATGGTTGCAAACCACCTTTTCAAGGTAGTAGACGCACTTAAATTAATTGGGGTTAAAGTGGCTCTAACTGGAATACGTCCAGAAATTGCCCAAACGATGGTCAATTTAGGAATAAAGCTAGATGGAGTTATCTCGTTCTCCAGTCTCCATATTGCCATTAAAACTATTCAAGCTGTTTAATCTCTAAACTGACCTACGTATGGTCTTTATACCATTATTACTGTTTATCAGCCATCCATCCTTAAAGGAACTACTTCTAGTTCATTCGATCACCTGCTCCGTTAACTCAACAAGCACTTTTACTTAAAAGTATGCTGATTCTTATTGGGCTAACATACCTTGATTTTTGTATATAACGAACCCAGTGGAGATTGTGTCCACTGGGTTTTTAATTTATTTAGGCTGTTTCATAAAAATTGTTCTATATCATAGGGATAAAAAAACTCGCAATAAAAATTTGCGATTTTTTTACATAAAGGATTTGCTTTGCTTTTTCTACTAAAGTACCCGCTAGTAAAAAAACTTTGATGGGTACGCTATCAATGAGCAGTATACTCGTACTATTGGGCAAATCAATTTAAATTTGGAAGTAGGTCTTGAAGCGGGATCTTTATATAGTTTGACAGACCGCCATCTTCAGTCCATTCTCACCAGCCTAAGGGCTCCAACCATCAAAACAATAATAATGAGTGATTGAAGAAAGCACATCAACTTGCAAATAACCTTGAAATATTAATATGGCCTGGCACAAAAACTCACAGCTGTTAAATAAAATATCAAACGCCCTGACTCAGTTACCTTTCATCTGAGTTCAGGGCGTTTGATATTATGAAAATATTAACTCAACCTTTTTACATTTCAATCAGTTGAAAAGCCTTCCAATCCCCAGCCATTTTCAAATGTGTAAAGCCTGGAACTGTGGTCTATCCGCCTTTGTTCCAGTAAATTTTTCAGAGAAAATCTTATTGCATCCTTATTGGGACCTAAAGGAGTTTTGTTTGCTTCGCTGATGCTCGCAGCATGTGAAAAAGTAGGCTTGAAGAGAAAGAGAGTCATAGGCAAGATTGCTAGGTATATACAAGAACATTTTTACAATATTTTAATAAACACTTAACACTATGCTCTTCTTTCATCTGATAAGCTAGATTAGTATTTTTAGAACGAATAAAGAAAGGTGACTAACGAAAATGAGAAAGAAAAGCTATGTAAAAAAAGTATTACAAACCTCTCTTGCAATAACATTGCTTTCTGCACCATTCGTTTCCTCGCAGGTATCAGCTAAAGAAAACTCAACCCAAAAAACTCCTGTAAAGGTTCAATTGCTTGGTGTAAATGACCTGCACGGACAAATTGATACTGACACAAAACTAAAGGGTTCAAATGGTGAGACACTGCTTGCAGGGAGTATGGAATATACAGCCGCAGCAATAAAACAGCGTGAAGCAGCCAATCCAAATACCCTTCTTGTTCATGCAGGCGACATGATTGGCGGAAGCCCTCTGGTTTCAGCAGCATTTCAGGATGAGCCTACAGTAGAAATAATGGAATCTATGGGTTTTGATGTAGGTACGATTGGTAACCATGAATTTGACGAAGGCATTAATGAATTGCATCGTATGATTTATGGAGGAGATCATCCTAAAGGGACACCTGGTTATGATGGCATGAATTTTCCAATAATAGCGGCAAATGCCTTTGATACATCGACCGGTGAATTGATCACAAAACCGTACACAGTTAAAAAGGTCGGCGGCGTGAAGGTTGGTTTTATCGGCGTTGTAACCCAAGAGACCCCGAGCATGATTATAAGCAAAGGGAATGAAACACTTAAAATAACAGATGAAGCTGCTGCAATTAATAAATATGCGGCTAAATTAAAGAAAAAAGGCGTAAAAACTATTGTGGTTCTCGCTCATAATCCGACTACACAAACAGGCAGTAATGATGCTTTTGATGCTTCGAAAATTGCAGAGAACATAGATGATGAGGTAGATGTAATATTTGCTGCTCACAACCATGTGGGTGTAAATAAAGTAGTGGATAACAAGTTAATTGTTCAAGCATATTCCTACGGATCCGCATTTTCTGATGTAGATCTTGAACTAGATCCTATCTCAGGAGATGTAGTGAACAAAAAAGCAGAAATCGTCACAGTTTACCAGAAGGATTACCAGCCAGATCCAGCTGTATCTGGAATCATAAAAAAGTACTCGGATAAGGTGGAGCCGATTAAAGCAGCGGTTGTTGGCCATTCATTAAATACTCTTACTACAACAAAGGCAGCTGTTGGTGAAAATCGTGATCTGCCGCTTGGGAACTTAATCGCGGACGGAATGAAAGCGAGTATGAATGCGGATTTCGCATTAATGAACGGCGGCGGTGTAAGAGCTCCTCTAGATGCGGGAGAAGTGACTTTTGGCGATTTATTCTCCATTCAGCCATTTGGCAATGTTTTAAATAAAGTCACACTGACCGGTGCAGATTTAGAAACTGTATTGAACAACCAGCTATCACCTTCTGGTTATGATTTCCATGTGGCTGGATTCGACTATACTTATACAGTTGATACCCAGACAAATACCGCAAAGGTTGTGGATATTACCCTTCCTGACGGAAGCAAGATTGATAAAAATAAAGAATATACTGTAGTTGTAAACAACTATATGTATGGTAACTCCAAGTATGGTATTGCAGCACTTTCACATGGAATGGAAGTTGGATCAGAAGATATTGAGGCAACTGAAAATTATGTGAAAACATTGCCGAACCCGTTTGAATATAAACAAGAAGGACGTATTAAGGAAGCAGCAACAGTTGCTGCAGCCCTTCAATAGGTTCGTAAAATCATAGGAAGTTTTGATTACTAACCGGCCTTTATCATTATTTGATAAAGGTCTTTTTTATTTTTGAGGTAAAAATTGATTCATTTTTTAAGAGGATTTTACAAAACTAATATACTCCAAAAATCTTTTAGCACTAAAATAAACTTGATAGGGGGTGAGAAATAAATATGAAGAGATATTACTGTACAAATTGTTTAAACTTATCAAAGATAAATGTAAAATGTAAAGTCTGCGGCAATAAAAGTATGAAAAAAATAGAAGTCAATATTCAAAAGCAAAGTGCTTAGAATATTGACTTTTTTTTATTTCAACAATGCTCAGATCCTTTCACCTTCTATTTTGGCAAAAGGAGAATATTTCCTTCTTTGACAATGAAAAAGCACCCAAATATGGATGCGTTTGTTCAATCTTGTTTTCTATACTTATTCAGTTTTGCCTGGCATTTCGTAGGTAAACCTGAGAAACATTTCGGTGAACTCTAATAGTTTAATTATGTTGCAGGTGCCACAATTTCAGCTTATGGCTGGGATTATTGGGGAAGATTTTATATATTTGTAAAAGAATGGACTGAAGTCAATTTAATTGATTCAATTGGCTGGATTGACGCCCTTATTGGTACAGGTGTCTTCTTAGTCGTTCTCTATCTATGTGTTATATGGAGATATATTTTTATATTAAAGTAAGTAAATAGTTTGTGTTTAATAACGAGTTGTGGTTAATAACAAGGACCTTGATTATAATAACTTATCAACAATATTATTTAACAAAGCCTATAACCAAAAGAGACTGAACATATTTGATATATATTATGTTCAGTCTCTTTATTTACATACATTTTAAGGTCCTTGCCTTACCCTAGATAAATAAGGGTTAGCTGCCTTTCTTTAAAATGCGTTTTAGTGCTCTTTTTATTATTGATTTAAGCTGTAAGTTGACGATCATGCTTTGTCCTGTTTTTTCCCGCTTTGCTAATTAGCCACTGATACATGATTGGGATGACCAAAAGACAGATAATCGTAGAACTTATCATTCCTCCGACAACGACAATGCCGAGTGTTTGTGACACAATTGTGTTTGCCTTCCCTGAAATCGCTAATGGAAGTAAGGTTAAAATGGTGCTTCCTGCAGTCATAAGCACCGGTCTGACCCTCGTAGCGGTCCCCTGCAAGATTGCTTGTCTGGCTTCTATTCCTTCAGATAGATTTCGTTCAATTCTATCGACGAGCACAATTCCATTTGTCACAACAATACCAGTAAGCATTAAAATACCGATTAATGCGGCAAGATTCCATTCCATTCCGAATATCACCATGCTCCAAACCGAACCGATCAATGCCATAGGAATACACATGATTACGGAAACGGGAGCATGCCATCCCCGGAAAACAGCACTAATAATCAATAGAACAAGCAATAGTGACAGGGCGAGTGCCAGGCCCATCTCCATTACCATCTGGGCTACCTGCTGAGAGATTCCTCCAAGCGAATAGTCAATCCCTGAAGGCAGTTCCAAACTCTTCATTGTTTCTTTTACTTGTTTAGTGACCCCTCCTATATCCTTTGTGACAATGTTAGCAGTGACGGCGGCAAATGGACGGCCATCCTGCTCACTTATAACTGTTTGAGTACTCATTTTTAATGTCGTAATTTCCGCCAATGACACTTCTGATCCATCCTTGGCAGTAAACATTTCATGACCTATTTTTGATAAAATGGTTCTTTGAGGATCCAGGTCAGCCGCTGATAAGTTCATTTTGCTGTTAGCTGAATGAATCACTATTGGAGTTACCGAATCACCTGAAGAAACCTCTAATCTAACGTCTTGTGGTAAATATCTATTAATTCGATTAAGGACTTCATCAACATTTATACCTAATTCTTGTATTTTATCCTGATTAAGCGATAAATAATACTTCATTGAAGTATCGGCATCATTTGCCGTTCCTTCCACACTTAACCCAGCAATCATCTGCAGCCTGCTTCTGACTAATATCGCGGCTTTAGCCAGTGCTTGCTGATCCGCACCAGTTAGAATAACCTTTAACCTCGTATCATCTCCGGAAATATTTAGATTGGAGACCGTATACACCGCGGATTTTGATAATCTTCCCAATTGCCCGCGTAACTCTTTGACAACGGAATCAATGTCGGCTTTATCCTTGATTCCCAATGAGATATTGGCGATATTTTGCTTTTGCAGCCAACCGCCGCCTTCATCGAAGACATCATCAAACATCGGAGTGAAGGTTGAGCCAAGAGTAGATGAAAATGTGTCCACCTGTTGGTTACTTTTTAAGATCGTTTCAATATTTTTCACTTCCGCATCGACATCAGCAAGCTGTGCTCCTTCTGGAAGTTCAACTTGTATCGCTATATCCTTTGAATTTCCTCTGGGGAAAAAGTTGATCGGAAGAGACACAGCCTGTGCTATCGTAATGCCAAATAGGATTACAGCAAGCATTACAATCATTTTTTTCTTTAAGAACACCCACTGAAGGATTTTTCGAGCTCTTTTCTCCATATCAATTGACGTTGTCTTCGTCTGTTTTTTCCACAATAAATTTGCCAATGCCGGGACGACAATAATTGAAACAACGAGTGATGTTACAAGGGCAATCACAACGGACCAGGCAAACCCGGAAAATGCAGAACTAATCATCCCGCCAATGATGGAAATAGGCAGAAAAACTGCGACCGTTGTTGCGGTTGAGGAAACAATTGCCGGGATCATTTCCGCTGCGCCGCCAGCCATTTTCTGTATCGTTATTTGCCCATTACATTTGTCCATTTGTTTTCTGTACATATTATCAATCACAACGATCGAATCATCTACTACACGGCCCATCGCTACAATTAATCCAGAAATTGTTAAGATATTCAAGCTGACATTCATTATTTTCAAGATTGCTGTAGCAGTGAGAAGACAGATTGGCAGGGATAAGGCAATAATCAAGGTGGAACGGGTATTCCTGAAAAATAAAAGTACACAAATGACGGAGAAAAAAACACCCAGAATTCCTTCTTTTACTAAACCTTTTAAAGCAGAGTTTATATCTTTACCCTGATCCAGTAAGATTGAAAGATGCACGGTTCCATCATTGATTTCTGGTATTTCTTTGAGTCTCTCGTTAATTCGTTCATTAACTTCAGTAATGTTGGAAGAGGGAGTTTTTAAAACATCGATCAGCACACTTGACTGACCAGCTGTCCTAGAGATTGTTTTCAAGTCAACAATGGTGCTTTGAATGCTTGCTACTTCCTTTAAACGAACTGTTTTCCCCCCGATAACAGGAATTTTTCGGTTTAGCATCTCCCTGCTATTAATCTTCCAGCCTGTTACACGGATTGGCATGCTGATTTGTCCGCCACCGCCCCGTCCTCCCTTTTCTTTTATCGTTCCCTGCGGCCAGGTTGATTGGATAGATAAAAGTACAGCTTGGACGTCTTTGGCTGTTAAACGATATTTTTTAAGGGCCTCATTGTTTAAAGTCAGTAAATATCCCTTATTCCCCGCACCAGTTACACGCACTTCCCTTACCCCTGGTACACGTTTAATTTCACTTGTAACTTTTTCTTGAATGGATGTACGCAGAAGATTTTCATCCATTTTTTTAGATCCGCCTGTCAAACTTAATCGCATCACAGGAAAAGAGTTTGTGCTAACACGGGTTATTGTAGGGTCTTGTACACCATCGGGTAATTGAACTTTTTCAGCGGCCGCCTTCACTTCATGTTCCGCTTTCTCCATATCGGTACGATTAGGAAAATGGAGGCTCATCATTAATCCGCCATCAAACGAATTTGTTTCCGTATAGTCAAGGTTATCGATGGACCTGACCGCTTCCTCGACCTTTGCAGTAATGAATTGTTTGACTTGATCCGCTTGATAGTTGTCCGCTTGAATCGTTACCATAAGAGCCGTATTGTTTATGGGGGGCAAATAATCACGCTGCATCTGAAAGGCAGAAACAGCGCCCCATATCATAATCAGAGCGATGCAAGTTACTATCAGAATGGTTCTTTTCATCATTCCTTCGATAAATCTATTCATAGTTATAAAAACCTTTCTTTAAGGTAGAATCGATCTAACCCGTAATTCCTTATTACCTACCTATTATTATCATCCCTATTTAACATAAAGAATATTAATAAAGTATTTTTCCTTTGTTAAGAGAATGCAATGTTTTGTAAACCAAGGAAAACCATACCATATACCTGTTAAATTCCCCAATTATATAGCACTAATTAACTATAACTGAACCTTTAATGAAAATACCCCTCCAAATTTCCTGATAAAATAGTCGTGATTTATTAAAAACACGGTTTCCTTATTTCCCCAAAATAAACATTTCTATTAATATTTCATTTTTTTGCTTTAAAATATTTTACATTTTCTTCACTCTATCAACACTATAAATTGGTATTTCAAGCTTATTCTTACTATGTAAACAAACAATAAGGGGAGAGGCTGAAATATGAAGTTGAAAGGAAAACATAAAAAAATAATAGCAGGTGCCGCGCTTGCCTCGGTACTTTTCGGTTCAAGCGTATCAGCAGCATATACCTGGTTCGCAGGTCCTCAGGGTGATGGGACAGCCGTAACAAGCAATGGATGGCATCTGACACCGGCAGGAAAACAAGTGAATCTGGGCAATTTTCCGATGGGCGGTACATTGACCCCGGATGGGAGATACATAGTGGTCTCCAACGCGGGAGCTGGAACACAATCGCTACAATTAGTAGATACTGAAAAAAAAGTAGTGACACAGACTATTTCCTATGATTCACCAGAAGCATTGTATATTGGTGTTGCTTTTAGCCCTGATGGCAAAAAAATGTACGCTTCTGCTGGCGGCAACAACAAAATTCGTGTTTTCAACTTTACCGGCGAAAAGCTGACTGAACAAGCACCAATCCTTACGAAGGATCAGACGAATAAAGAATTTTACCCAGCGGGAATATCCATTTCACCTGATGGTAAATTTCTATATGCAGGCAATAACATGAATCACTCCGTATCTCGTATTGATCTTTCCACCAATCAGATTGCAGCAACAACGGCTGTTGGGAAAAGCCCATATGCTGCGGTTGTCAGCCGTGATGGAAACACATTGTACGTCAGCAATTGGGGAGAAAGCAGTGTTACAGTCCTAAACGCAAAGGATTTAACCGTGAAAAAGACTATTCCAGTAGGTTTGCACCCGAATGCTATTGCTGAAAATCCGGTAGACGGCTCTATTTATGTTGCAAACTCAGATAGTGACGAAGTTTCTATCATTCGCCCAAATTTGCTAAAGGTAGTGGATACAGTTTCCCTTGCTCCATACCGCGGGGCACCAACCGGCAGCCAGCCTGATGCTTTAACTGTAAGCCAGGACGGAAAAACACTTTATGTGGCAAATACGTTGAATAACGACATAGCTGTGATTGATCTGGGGAATGGCGCTGGCAAAGAAAAAGCCAAGGTTAAAGGGCTGATTCCGACAGGCTGGTATCCAACTGGGGTGTACCTTGGAAAGAATGATAATCAGCTGATGGCGCTTAATGCCAAAGGATTAGGTGCAGGGCCAAATGACCAATCCAAAGAATGGCTTGGAAACATGATTAATGGAACGATCTCTTTCATTGATGTGCCTGACCAAAAGCAGTTAAAAAAATATACACAACAAACAAATGATAATAACAATGTTAAAGAGGCAAGCACCAAAAGCTGGTGGAAAACTGCTGAAGGCAACAAGGAATTCCCAATCCCGCGTTATGTTAAAAAAGATGCTTCACCAATTAAGCATGTCATTTATGTCATTAAGGAAAATCAAACCTATGATCACGTTTTTGGTGATTTAGGCAAAGGTAACGGCGACCCAAGCCTTGCGCTGTATGGCAAGGATGTAACACCAAATCATCATAAGCTGGCTAATCAGTTTGTTACATTAGACAATTTTTACGCGGACGCAGAAGTAAGCGCGGATGGCCACAACTGGACAACCGCGGGTAAGGCAAATGATTATGTACAAAAGAACTGGCTAGCGAACTATTCGGGCCGAAATAGAGATTATGATTTTGATGGCGGCGGAGGAGGCAGCATCCTTGATGCAGCTCCTTACACCAAATCTAAAGAGGGATATATATGGGATGTAGCCATGAAAGCTGGCTTAACCTTCCGCAATTACGGGGAATTCGCATATAATTATGATCCAGCAACGAAAACGTATTTGCCTAATAATCCACACACGACTGATTTTGGCGGTAATTATGATCCTTATTATCCAAGCTGGGATTTAAGTATTTCCGACGTAACACGATACAAAGAATGGGAAAAGGAATTCAAAGAATTCGAAAAGAATAAAAACCTTCCACAATTAGAGGTAATGTATTTACCAAACGATCATACAGGCGGAAGGAATTGGGGTCCGCAGCAGATGGTTGCGCAAAATGATTACGCATTAGGTAAACTTGTTGAAAAGGTAAGTCATTCAAAGTATTGGAAAGATACAGCTATTTTTGTGGTAGAGGATGACGCTCAGGGGGGAATAGACCATGTTGACGCCCATAGAAGTGTTGCAATGGTTATCAGCCCTTACACACAAATCGGCAAAGTGGATAGTACATTCTATGACACTCCAGCCATGTTGAGGACAATGGAACTGATCTTAGGCTTGCAGCCTATGACCCAGTTTGAGGAAGCAGCCATTCCAATGTTCAATTCCTTTACAAATCGTCCAAACTTTACACCTTATAACCTGGAGAAAACAAAATATTGGGCGGAAGAAGGCGATTCATCGCCTGTCCAGCCATCAGCAGCTTCCGCAAGTAAATTATACCCTGCTGATATGGATTTTTCCAAGCCGGACTCTGTTGACCGCAAGAAGCTGAATGATGAAAACTGGAAAATTATTAAAGGGCACTATCCGAAATCGAAGAATCATTAAACTTGAATTGACAGTCCCCTATTGCTTTAACGTAATGGGGGACTGATCCCTTAATTCACTCTCTTTAAAATGAGCTGCGCGATACTCTCCGCATGTGTAGAATTCTGATGGTATATTAATACAATTTTTAGGCTGTTTTCGTAAATATTGTTGCTATACCATAAGGCTATAACAAAGAAAACTCGCATTAGAAAACTGAGAGTTTTTTTATTTAAGAAAAAAATAAACATCCCTCAACTCTCTATGTATTCCGTAAAAAGGTATTTTTACAACTTGTTTCCATACCTTATAATCAAAATATGCAACACTTTCACCGTCATTCATTGCTAACTCACCACTTCTATCTTCTGCTAAAAACACAAATAACGCTATACACTTCATCAACATTAGGATATTTATAATAAACTTCGCTTCCTGACAAAACATCATTAAACTTAAAACGCTTTGCTTTTACCCCCGTTTCTTCAAAAAGCTCACGTTCACCGGTTTGTTCTAAACTTTCACCAATTTCCATTGTCCCGCCGGGCAAACCCCATTCCTTTGTATCTGAAGGGTGTTGAAAAAAAATCTCTTTTTTCGTTCATAACAATAATAGTAGGACATGTAAATTAAAATGGCTGATACCTTTTATTGTGAGATTGAAAGTTGTGAGAACTTTGCTTCTAACACTTTAGGTATTATGGGTTTACTATTAAAATAACCTTGTACTTCGTCACATAAATGCGAATTAATAACAAGTTTCGATATTAAGATTGTTATTAAAGAAGTGAACCTGGTTGCGTCCCTTTGTTTTCGCCCTGTATAAGGCTTGGTCTGCGTGCTTTAACAGCAGCTGAAGGGTCTTACCATGATTGGGATACATGGCTACACCAATGGATGAGGTGGTTAGTATTTCTTGGTCCTTGACCAGCCAGGGTTGTTGAAGGAGCGTACAAAGTTGATTTGCAACAGTGAAAGCTTCTTCTTGAGACTTCAAGTCAGGAATAACGATAACAAACTCATCTCCCCCCATTCTTGTAATTGTATCTACCGCTCGCAACGCTGTTTTAATTCTTTCGATTAACTGTATGAGAATCTCATCTCCAACTTCATGACCCCATGAATCGTTAATCTGTTTGAAATTATCGACATCAAGATACATGAACGCCATTTGGGTTTTGTTACGTTTAGCCACTGTGATTTCATGCGGGATTTTTTCCATAAACCAGCGGCGATTATGAGTGCCAGTTAACGGGTCATGGTAGGCCAGGAATTCTAGATGGTGTTCGTAACACTTACGCTCACTAATATCTCGAGCAGCCATAATGAAATGATTCATCACACCATCGACCTCTTGCACGCATGAGAAGCTGATTTCAAACCAAATATAGCGTCCATCCATATGTCTGAACCTTAACTCCGCTTTTGCTTCATTTTTTTGTTCAGAAATCATCCGCTTAAGCGTTTTAAGTACTGAAGGCAAATCTTCTGCATGCACAATCTTGAAAATGTTAAACGTTCCACAACGACCTAATCCCCTCTCAAGAGAGGGAGATCCATATCTCATGTTGCCGTCTTTATCAATCATAGCGATTAGATCATTCATATGATCTGCTATCAAACGGTACTTCTTTTCGCTTAATTGCAAAGCTTTTTCGGCTTTTTTCCTCTCTGTTACATCACGGCTCACGATAACCATGCGGTGCCTTCTTCCGTTTTTATCGAAAATAGGGGTTTTGATCACTTCCCAAACCTTCATCACGCCGTCCTGTCCCAGAATGTTCTTTTCGATTTTTAATTCAGTGCGTCTTTCCCAGGCCAACTCATCGGTTTCAACATTATAATCAAACGACTCCTTATGCTGGGGACTCATATCCGCAAGCTCCATGTCCGTTTTTCCAATGTAATCGCGACCGCCTAATCCATATAGATCCAGCACCAGCTGGTTTGTCAGGATCCAGCGTCCTATACCGTCCTTTAAAAGGATCAATTCTGGAATTAAATCAATTAATATACGCATTTGTTGCTCACTTGCCTGGATGTCACCACTTTGTTCATCGCCGATAATATTTTGACTGAAGCTTTCTGTAAAAAAATTTGTATTATGCATGTATTTTCACTTTAGTCTCCTTCATGGTTTCTTTCATTCATAAGAAAGTGGGCTACATTGGATAGTATCCTATTTTATGTTAAAATTTGACGGCTTGTTGTTTTAAGAAAATCATCCCTTACCTTGTCAAACGGAACCGGACGTCCCAGGTAGTACCTTTTCACAAAGCCGCAATGCAAGCTCTGCATCAACTTATATTGGTCGATCTCTTCTACACCTTCTGCCACCACCAATAAATCCAGTCCATGGGACATGGCAATTACCGATTGTACAATAGAGCGTTCCTTTTCACTTAAGATAAATCCCGGATAAAGGATTGGTCCATTTCAAGGATATCTATAGGAAGTCCCTTCAAATAACTCAAGGAGGGAATACCCTAAAGTCGTCGATTGCAATAGAAATTCCCATCCTCCGAATCTACCACAATTTTTGTATGGTTTCATCCATGTTGTTTAACAAGATGCTCTCGTCGATTTCCAGCGTCAGAAAGCGGGGATCAAAGTCATGCTTTTGCAAGGTAGATTGGACGGTCTGTACAGAGTCTTTCTGCTGGCTTTTCATGGCTCAGACATTCGCCGAAAGCTTGTAAGGAAGCCCCTTTTTATACATCTCTTTAAAATCCTCGCATGCCCGGTCCAACGCCCAGTTACCCAGTGGAATGATGGCACATGACTGCTCAGCTACCGGTATGAACTCCCCAGGCGAGACCATTCCGCATTCAGGAACATTCCATCTCAACAACGCTTCGAATCGGTTCCATCAAGAGGTCCTTAGACAAAGCCCGTCATCCTGTAGACTTTTCCCCCTGTAAACGACTACGAATTAATCCCCTCCAGCACGAGCGACAAAACCATTTTCCCCAGAAGCGACTGAATTCGCCCTGCAATTTCCCGGAGTACTAGACCCCCGATTTCGTTGCTGTAGGAATTGTTGAGGTGTTTGGACCCATTCAAATAGGTAGGACATTTCCGTTCAAAGTATTCCCGATTATTAATACCCGTCAAAGTATCATGGTTTAATCTATATTGCAATTCCTTTAGCATTTTAACTCTAAGAATAACCACAATTTCACCATTTTTATGGAACGGTGTAACGTATTCTCAAAACATCGGTAGTTCCCAGCGTCATCTTTCCAACGCTGGTAGAATAACGTCAACCTTAGTTCCTTGATTAACGGTACTTTCGATATTCATTGTCCCTCCATGCTCTTGGACAATCTTTTGACTAATCATTAACCCCAACCCTGTTCCTTTTTCTTTTGTACTGTAAAAGGGTTCTCCAATCTTTTTTATCCGTTCTTCAGGTATGCCACATCCCTGGTCAATAAATCGAATCTTTATGGAATCTGAATCTTCCCGATTAATAAGGATTTTGATAATTCCTCCATGTGTCATGGCTTCTATTGCATTTTGTAAAATATTTATAAAAACCTGTTTGATTTGATTTGCATCACAGTAGATAGGTGGTAATTCCGAAACTGAATCAACTTCTTGTATGAATCCAACTTTATGCAAGAACGCTTGTGAATCAAATAAGAATACCACTTGTTCTAAAAGAACGATTACATCTATTTCTTTCATTTGTGGTAATTGGGGCTTGGCAAGGGTTAAAAATTCTCCCACAATCCTTTCTATTCTTTTAATTTCTGAAAGTATCACGTCTGTAAAGAAAGGCTTATCCAATTCCTTTTGTAATAGTTGAACGAAGCCTTTGATCGAAGTAAGCGGATTTCTTATTTCGTGTGCGACTCCTGCGGCCAATTGACCTACAACGGATAGTTTTTCTGACTTTCGTATTAAATCTTCCGCTTTCTTTCGTTCTGAAATATCTCGTCCTGCAATTACAATAGATGTTACTTCATCCTGCTCATTAAGTACAGGAGTACCGAAAGATTCCACATACACCCATCCACCATTGGAATGTTTATATCGGAATTCAACTTGACGAGGTGTTTTCGTAGAAATCATTTGAGAAAATTGTTCTTGTGTTCTTGATATATCGTCAGGATGCATAAATCCATAATATAAACTGCCTTTATAAACGCTTGGTGAAAATCCTAATACAGATTCATGCGAAGGAGAGGCATATTGAATTACACCGTTTGTATCTATCACTCTAATTAAATCTTGCATATTTTCTGCAATGAGTCGGTACTCCGATTCGCTTTTTCGGAGAGCTTCCTCAGTCCGTTTTCTTCCTGTTATATCATGATATATCATCAAGAAAGATGGTTTATCATCATGTTCAATTGTGATTCCTGTTACTTCCACATCAACCAAAGTTCCATCTACACGTATAATTTTTTCTTCAGTTGGAGGTACCGAAATACCTATTTCATTCAACTCTTGGATTCGTTTTTCAATTATCCGAACGGATTCAGGATGGAAATAAGCCATAATCGATTTTCCCGTTAACTCTTTTAATGAGGATGCACCTAATAATTGGATACATGCAGGATTCGCATATTGGATAAATCCACGATGATATACAATAATCGGTTCTGGAGAAAATTCTACTAACCGTCTATACTGTTCTTCAACCTTCTTTCTATCCGTAATATCCACACAGGAACCAATGACCTCAGCAACTTGTCCGCCTCTTCGGATAGCACGTAAAGAGGCAAAATACCAAATGTCATTTAATTTCCCTTCATAAGTTACGTTCTCCTCGCCTTCCCACGCTCTTTGATAATATGGAAGCTTTTCTTCAGCATCGGTAATTTCAAGAAAATCATATACTTCCCTTCCATTAATACGTTCAGGGGTAAGCCCCATTCGATATAGCAATTCACCATCACTTAAAGTATGAATGAATTTTCCATCCTTTTCGACAAACTTAAATATCATCCCTTGTTGTTGTCTCATAGTTTCCCGTAATTCTTGACGGGTTTTTTCTAGTGCTACTTCCAGCCATTTTTGATTGCTTACTTTTTGAGGAAGTCCCTCCTGTCGAACGATTTGTTCTATTTCATAAAATTTTATAACAAATTCATTAGGAGGTAATGGTTTACTAAAGAAATATCCTTGTCCCTTATTACAAAGATGTTGTTGTAGAAAAATCAATTGGTCTTTTGACTCAATTCCTTCAGCAATCACTTCCAGTTTTAGTTCGTGAGACATTGCAATTATTGCTTTTACTATCGTGGAATCCTTCATGTCCATCGTGCAATTGCGCACAAAGCTCTGGTCTATCTTGATAATATCTATGGGAAATTCCTTCAAATAATAAAGGGAACTATATCCTGTTCCGAAATCATCTAAACTAATTCGGACACCAATTCGTTTCAACTCCTTTAAAATAGGAAGAGTGGATTGAACATCCATTACCATACTCTCGGTAATCTCAATTTCCAGGTATTCAGGAGAAAGTCCTGTTTCTTTTAAAATAAATTGGATCCTATCTACTATATTTGCTTGAAAAAGCTGACGCGCAGACAAATTGACCGCCATAATTAAAGGAGGTAATCCATCTTCCTGCCATGCTTTGTTTTGCTGACAAGCGGTATGCAAAACCCATTCACCGATTGGAATGATCAATCCTGATTCTTCCGCAAAAGGAATAAAGTCTTTTGGAGGGATGGTCCCCTTTTCGGGATGCTCCCAACGAATCAATGCCTCAACTCCCATAATCTTTCCTGAACTTAAATTAAGTTTTGGCTGATAATAAAGAACAAATTCTTTTTGTTTCAGTGCTTTCATAAGGTTCATTTCTAAGTTCTTCATCATTATAGCCCTCCAAAAGACCGAGTCAGTATAGAACTGATATGGCAATGCTTTGTTCACATTTTTGGGGTTTGCCATTTTCGGTAAGCGATTTTTCCACATTTAAACAACCATTAAAGGCGACGGGTTTGTCTATATATAAAATAATAAAAAAAACTAATCGAAACCGATTAGTCTACTTCTTTAAAAATTAATCGGTAACTGGCTGACATAATCTTTCGATTTTAGTCCCTATAGCTTTGCGTCTTCACCTTTCGGAGAATTTGCCTTTATCTTAATTGTATGTGAATGGTTAATTTTCAAAATTTAACTAACGTTTGTTTTTATTATATAGGTCTAATTTCACACGTCAATGTGTTTCCGCTCTATCCCATAAAAAATTAGAATATCAGAACGAGTTCCTTGGAACTTACTCGCAGCTCATCATGGGGTAGAAACTTTTATTCATTTAATCCTCCCTACTATTCACCAATACTATCAATCCATGGACGGATCCTACTTTTTAAAGTCATCAAATCCTGCCATTCCTCTTTGTCAATAATATTTTAAAATAGACAGAGCTGGCTTTGCAGCTTCAGCAGCATCCGAAAACCAAAGATTCTGCAAAGGCAGGGGCAGAAACGAATCAATCCACGAAAGAAAATGCAAAAGCCGCAACATAGATACATGAATACAGTTCTGTGTTTTTTCATACTTCTTGATAAGGAGGCGCCAAGTATAAGATAAAATACCAGTTAATAGCGGGGTTTATTATTTATCAACGTTCTTCTTTTTCCGTTTTTCAATTACAAATAGCAGACTTCTTAAAAAAAGAAAAAATATTGATCCCTAGAAAGAAAAACCGTAAAAATACTATGGACAAACTGCTTTAAAAAACTAACCGACTCAGATTACACATTCACTTTAAGCCTCACATCTATTACAAACATCCTGCATACAAAGAGATTTCACCTATTCTTTCGGCAAGATTTCGATATTTTTTAAACATACTATTTTTAAAAATAAAAAAAGGAACACCCTTTAGATGATCCTTTGTGCTCATTAAGCCCTAAATACTGATAAGCCCTTCTATCAACAAAAAAGGCTGCATAAGCAGCCAAACGATCTTCAACTAACGCACCCGAAACCGGGTAAAACACCGATGAATGACTAACATACTTCGTTAGCTTTATCCTTTTGTCTGAGTACACATCGCTACACGCTGGCCAAACCCGAGATGGTACGCTCGAAAATCGATTCATCATTGAGCGCCGAGCATCTTCGGAAATATTGGTAAATCACCGTAGCGAAACGGTCCCGAGTCTTGTCGAGAGCAAAAGCACCTACAAGCCAACGAACCAGGTATCTATATGTGCAAGGATCTCGGCGGCCATTTCGTCTTTTCCTTAGGGAAAGAAATAGTAAAGGCTCCCTTTGGATTCCTGTGCGGGCCGTAATCTTGCTCATGGATGCTCCTTCGTTACCGAGTTCGCGAAAAACCTCGGCAACCAACGGAATGACATCCGCCTTTTCGAATACGGTACGGGTCATAAGCCTAAATCCGTTAAACTGGGATGGTTATCTGGGCGCCGACCGAGCGGCCAATGAAATTTCCGTTCGGATTCGCTAATCAGCATGTCGTTAATGGACGCATAGCGTCGCTTCATCAAGCCATCGGTAGCGAACTCCCAATTCTCGTTCCCGTAGGAACGGAACCAATTGCCACTATTATCGTGCCACTCATAAGCGAAGCGCACTGCGATACGGTCATCAGTGAACGACCAAAGTTCCTTAATTAGCCGGTAATCCAACTCCTTAGCCCACTTTTTGGTGAGAAACGCTGCGATTTCCGCTCGACCAACCGGAAAATCGGTACGGTTCCGCCATCGGCTGTCCTCTGTATAGACAAGGGACACCCGATGCGGATCACGGCTGTTCCAACTATCCTCTGCCATCCTGACTTTTTGAATTGCGGTTTCCCTGGTAAAAGGGGGTACGAGTTTGTTCATTTAGTCTCCTCTTTTCTATTTTCCGTTTGTTCCTTATGTTAGCTTTTAGACCGCCCCAACGAACAGATAGAGTAAGGGAATTGGCCGTTAAATCTCAATCTACTAAGAAAAAGCACCTAGTTTCATTTACAATCAGCAAGTCGCCGATATGCTTGTAATTAGCCGGGAATTTTGGATGTTTATTTTATACACGCCTAGATCCCCATTGCGCTCAATCTCGGGGCTGTCTTTGGTTTACTGGCCACCACCGTTTTTGCTTCTTCTTACTTTTTCCAAACAGCTTAGTAGGAAACTCATAATAAAATCCCTCGTTTTTGGCCTAATTTTAACAGATTGTTCCTTAAGAAACCCTATGCTCTATTCACTAATCCAACCTAATTCACGCACAGGCCCGCAGACCTCTATATTTCCTGAAGGATATAACGGGCTTTATGCCTTGTGCTACGAACCATTTCATGAATACAGGAGAGTAATATATTCCATAGGATGTTCAAAGTGATCCTCTCGTTTTAGTGGCGCAGGCAGCCTAAAGGCATAGGGGGCATTTGCTTCACGGGAGGCTTCCCTTCTTTTTCTTCTTCGGGATTCCATCAGATGTTCAGGCTGCCGGGACAGCCGCCAGGCAGGCTCGATGCATGCCTTTCTAATCAAGAACAAACAAGAGTTTTTTCTTTCCATGCGTGAAGGGCCGATACCTGCTGGCACCCCACCGGACACGGCTTCCTCACGGCCAGGAAGCCACCGCCCTCAGGAATCTCCAATTGTACTTCCTTTGCCCCCTCGAAGTCTCCTGTCAAATAGGCCACCACAGAACGGACCTGTTCCTATCCTGTTGCGAGAAGGAATCGGAGCACGGCCGGAGGTTTTCATGCCCACAATATAGAAATTCTTTTCAGGCTGCCGAAGTTTAGCTTCTCCATGCGGCCTAACCGTACCGCAGCTATGAACCTTTTTATGTCTTTTTACCGATAAAAATCCGGCAAAAAAAAGGTTTCGGAAAGTCTGTTAATCGAAATAGAAATGGCCGCTGATGCAGCCCAGACTAACACACCTGTTAGTTTAAGTTTAATCATTGATCAAAAATCGTATGGAGATGAAGTTTTGCCTGAACGTATAAGTGTCAATATAAAGATGAAAATATTGATAAACTATTAGCTAGTTTAGTTTAAGTGCAATATTTATCGATGGTTACCTCCCATGTAATTACAATTCCTAGATTGATTATTAAAGGACGACTCCACCATCGATATTTAAAATGGTGCCGGTAATAAACCTAGCTTCATCTGAAGCAAGGTATACATAGCCATTCGCAATTTCCTCTGGAGTTCCCATTCTATTAAGCACTGATTTTTTCTTCATCATTTCTATCAAATGTTCGGGCATTCTTTCTGTCATTGAGGTGGAAATAAAGCCTGGAGCTATAGCATTTACACGAATACCATATTTACCTAGTTCTTTCGCCCATGTCTTGGTCATTCCATTTACCCCCCATTTCGATGCGGCATAATTAGTTTGACCGAAATTTCCATATGTCCCAACAACAGAAGAAGCATTTAATACCACACCACTCTTTTGTTCTATCATCACTTTTGCTGCTGCCTGTGCAACATTAAACACTCCCTTTAGATTCACGTCAATAACACTGTCCCATTGCTCTTCTGTCATCTTAAGAAGTTGTGCATCCTGTGTGATGCCTGCGTTGTTAATAACAATATCGACTCTTCCGTATTGGTCAATAGTTTTAGACATTAACCACTCTACTTCTTCACGTTTTGTCACATCAACAACCAGTCCGGTTACTTCACCTCCCCTTGTTTTGATCGTTTCGACTGTCTGGTCAATACCCTCGTTATTAAGGTCTACTACCACAAGTTTGGCACCTTCACTGGCAAATTTCAGCGCAGTCGCTTTTCCTATTCCATTTGCGGCTCCTGTAATAATTGCCACCTTATCTTTCAATCGCATTTTTATTTCCCCTTGTTAATGATGTTTTTCATACTTACCTAGACCTCGCTGTACAAAGTAGCTTTCCATAGGTTTATGAGTCTTACTCTTAAATTCCGTGACTACTATTCGCCAAATAACATTCTGGGGACTTAAACAAAGAAAGCCTTGGCGTTTATAGATTAACGTCCTTAATGATTTGTAGTCTTATAATTTATGCTTTAGTGCTTTCTATTACAATTGCAATGCCTTGTCCCCCGCCAATACATAATGACGCTAGCCCGTATTTAGCTCCTCTTTTTTGCATTTCCAACGCTAGTGAATATGTTATACGTGTTCCACTTGAACCGACTGGGTGTCCTAAAGCAATAGCCCCGCCATTAACATTGACTCTACTAACATCAACACCTAATTCTTTGACAACAGCTAAAGACTGTGCAGCGAAGGCTTCATTCAGCTCAAATAAATCAATATCTCCGAGTGTTAAACCGGCTTTTTCCAAGGCTTTTTTACTTGCTGGTACCGGGCCAATTCCCATAATGCTTGGATCAACACCTGTAACGCCCCAGGATAAAATTTTCGCAAGTGGCTTTAAATTATGTTTATTAACGTATTCTTCAGATGCCAATATTACGGCTGCTGCACCATCATTTATACCGCTGGCATTACCAGCTGTGACAGTTCCATCCTTTTTAAAAGCAGGTTTCAATTTTGCTAACCCCTCCAATGTTGTACCTTCACGAATATGCTCATCGGTTTCAAAAATGACTTCCTCACCATTTCGAATTTTTATCTTGATCGGTACGATTTCTTCTGAAAATCTACCACTCTCTCTAGCTATAATTGCTTTTTCATGCGACTTAACTGAAAATTCATCCTGCTCTTCACGGGAAATGGAATATTTTACAGCCAAGTTTTCGGCTGTCATACCCATACCACAACCAACATGACTATCCGTTAATGTCTCCCACAGCATATCATCAACGATTGGCGCTTTATTTGGAGAACCGAAACGAGTGCCTCTTAAAATATGTGGTGATAAACTCATGTTTTCTGTACCACCTGCCACTACTACATTAGCATCACCTAAAGCAATCGATTGTGCACCTGATACAATCGATTGTAGACCTGATCCACAAAGTCTATTCAACGTTAATGCTGAAGAATTTTCTTGCAAGCCACTTTTCAAGCCAATATGTCGAGCTAAATAGGCGGAGTTTTTGCTTGTGTGGATTACATTCCCAAAAATAATTTCATCAATTTCCATCGCCGATATATTGCTTCGCTTAATTGCTTCTGTTGTCGCTATCACTCCTAACTCAACTTCATCAACGTTCTTTAAAGTTCCTCCAAATGTTCCGATCGCTGTTCTTGCGCCATTAATAATATAAATTGCCGTCAAATTACTCTCTCCCTTTTCCTTACCTTCCATCATTTGCTATGCTTAACTATCCTGATTAATTTAATCAATGAGGTTTGCTATGTTTTGTAATTTCATATTGTTAATTAGTAAATATGTTAGGGTCGTCTGATATTCTTCAAGCAATAAACTCAATTGCTTCACTGTCCGATGGCATGCTCAAACAGGTTTCTACAGTCGACATGGTTTTGTATATTAATCGTTATAAAACATTATTTATACTCGTAGAATCCTTTTCCATTCTTCTTGCCAAGATGGCCAGCTTCCACCATTCTTTTTAGCAAAGGGCATGGACGATATTTTGAATCATCAAACCCTTCATATAAACTTTGTAATGTGTATAACACAACATCAACACCCACCATATCAGTCAGTTTTAACGGCCCAATAGGATGGTTAGCACCGAGCATCATACCCCTATCAATCTCGTATGGATCATTCCCTTCCATAACAAGAAACGCTGCTTCATTTAACATCGGGACCAACACTCTATTTACAATGAATCCAGGATAATCCTTTGCTATAATAGTCTTTTTTCCCAGTTTCTCTCCAAAGGCTTTTGCCGACTCTACAACGTCTTTACTTGTATTAATCGAAACTACAATTTCTAGTAGTTGCATAATCGGGACAGGGCTAAAAAAATGAAGGCCGATTACCTGCTCCGGTCTTTTCGTAACTGAACTCATGGCTGAAATAGATAAGGAAGAAGTATTGCTTGCTATGATAGCCTCTGGCTTTAAAAGTTTATCTAGTGTAACAAACAATTCTTTTTTTAGGTCTATTTTTTCAGGAATTGCTTCAATAGCCAAATTTGCATTTTTCCCATCAATTATTCGAGTTGTGAAGGTAATACGTTTTTTAATGTTTTCCTGGTCTACATTACCTTGCTTTGTTAAAGCTTTTTCAATCTGGTCTTTCCCCCTGATTAGATCTTCTTCCGTTCTGTCCACAACAATTACATTAAACCCTGCCTGTGCAACTACTTGGGCAATACCAGCACCCATTAATCCACAACCGATGACTAATACTTCATCACACTGCTGTAATAGTGGTCGAGACACCTTATCCGTCCTCCTTATTTATATGGCTAATCTAAGCGACATTTGGTCATAGCCCCTTTGTTTATATAAAATAATTACCTTGTTAGTTATTGAGTAAGCGCTTAAAATATAGAATATTGGAACTTTTCCGAAATCAGTCATTACAAGAATTTAGGGTATAAGGAAGTGTTATTAACATGCATTTTGAACAACTGGAGTATATACTAGAAGTCGCAAAAAGAGGAACTATTTCTAGTGCTGCAGAAACATTACACGTTTCACACTCTGCTATTAGCCAAGCTATTTCAAACCTTGAATCCGAGTTGGGAATACCTATTTTTAAAAGATCACGGGCAGGAAGTATTTGTACAGAGGAGGGTAAGACTGTTCTTAAATTGTCCTACGATATCATGAACAAGATTACAGAGCTTAAAAACGTAGGCCAAAAAGCCAGTTTGATGAAGGGGAATTTATCTATTTCTTCATCCCCTATCTTCTTCTCTACGGTTCTTCCTGAGGCCTTATATGCATTTAAAAATGAATACCCCAATATCCAAATTGAAATTAACGAAGACAGCACGGAAAATATTATTGCCTCGATTAAAAATTATCAACTGGATTTAGGTTTTATCTTTGGTTCAGATGAAACGTTCAAATCCGTCTCTCAACACTTGACATCCCGGTCGATTTATCAACCAAAGCTCATGGTGTCTGTCAGTAAACACTCGCTTTTAGCCAATAAAGAAGTAATATATCCTAAAGACATGCTACAATATCCCCTGATTATTCGAAACGAAAAATTCGCAAAAGAAGTTTGGGAAAAAATCTTCTCATCATATGGAAAAGGGCAAGTTCTATTTTATTCAAATAATGATGACGTAATTAAAAATGTAATCGCAAATAACTTAGCAATCGGTTTTTCAACTGATTTGATGAAGCACGATCCTCTTATCAAAAATGGAGATATCATAATGATTCCTTACGTTGACAACAAGAATAATCCTATTCTTCATCTGATTTGTATACAAACAAAAAATAAAAACCCTTCTATTATAGAAAAGGAATTTATCAACAGTTTAATCACGAAAATCAATTCCTTTTAGGGAAAAATTACCACATATGAAGTTGATAAGCCATGAACGCCGCCCATAAAACAATACACCGTAGTTTTTTATTCTAAGGCCTTTTAGGTAAAGTAATAATAATTTGCCCAGGACCTACAGTAACACTTCGTGAATTTTCGGACCATATCTGTAATTCTACTAATGACTCATTATTTTCTTGCCATTTCTTTTTGACAAATCCTTTCGTCACAACTGTTTCTCCTACAGTATTAAAGACTTTCATACGGAATTCCTTTACACTCTTTATAGTTCCTGAGAGTCCCATAAACTCCCGAACTGTTCTTTCCCACATTCCGTACAGGAAAATTATATTTGCGTACATATCAGGAGCACCAGTCTCTTTTGCATACTCCGAATTATGATGGATAGAATTGAGATCGCGATTTGCGCCAGCTGCCATAACCAGCCGGGCAACGCTAAGTGGAAAATGCAATGATGGAATTTCGTCTCCTATACGAACATCTTCCCAATAATGCTGTTGCTTAACTCCCATAAATGGTAATCCCTTTCGCTTATACTTTTATTTATCATGTGGAAAGTAATGATATGTTTCTAAACGGATTTTTGCCACGAGTTCATCTTTTTCATTTTGTATTTTTGTTTCCCAAGTTAGAAATGCTCCCCGTCCAACTTTTGTTTCTTTCGGAACACAAGAAAGCAATACATCTCCAACCCGGCAAAGTCGATCTCCGACTGTCATTGGTTTGATATAGTCAACCTCAACATTTGTTGCAAAGTAAAAGGGGGTTGGAGGTGCTAGATCAGTACTGACTACCAGCAACGGAAGTTCGGTAACTGGAGTATTTCTTTCAGCACGGTTGAATACACCCATACCTGGTTCCCAGTAGGGAGGAATCAACCAAGTAAAGAGACTGCTATAAGGGGCAACAACATCGCTATAACCGTACTCATTTGCAGCAGCTTTATCATAGTGAAGGGGGCAATCGAACTCAAGTGGTTCCAAGAATTGGCGTATTGAGCCACGTTCAACAGAGTCTGCCCCCCATTGCTTCCTTCCTTCATTGAAATTTAGCCCTATTGCATCTATCATTGGTTGCCACTCTTTTTTCCAATCTTCCATTTCCTCTAACCCTTTCTGTGTTTACTTCCTTTCATAGATCCGACCTGCTGTGCTGCTTCTACTAAATTAGCTTGTAATAGAACTAGATTGGTTGGCAATTTCCCTTAATAAATTCTTGTTATATTTTCCGTTTGCGTTCTTAGGAATTTCTTCTACGAACATAAATTGGTCTGGTAACCACCATTTGGGAAACTTTGGTGTGAGCCACTCAATGAGTGCTTCTTCTACATTAGTTGTCCCGGTTTGATTATTTTTCAACAAAATACAAGCCACTGGGCGTTCTAACCACTTTTCATGATTGACTGCAACAACACAAGCCTCTAAAACATCTGGGTGGGCCATGAGTTCATTCTCCAATTGGACGGAAGATATCCATTCTCCGCCACTCTTAATTACGTCTTTGTCCCGATCAACAATGCGTATTGACCCTTCTTTGTTTATAGTTGCAATATCCCCACTCTTCCACCATCCATCAACAAAACTCGAGTTTGATCGATTGTCATTATAATACTCGCTTGCAATCCATGGACCACGGACCAAAATTTCTCCCATATGTTCATCATCCCAGGGGACTTCTTTTCCCAATTCATCTACAACCTTCATTTCTAAGCCTGGTAAAAGCATTCCTTGTCTGGATCTAATCTCATTCTTTTCGTCATCACTTACTCTCAATTGATCTCGCCTAATATGCAAAAATGTTACAATTGGAGAAGTTTCTGTTGCTCCAAATCCTTGTACAACAGGCACTCCATATTTTTTGAAATACTCATCGATTAAGGCTTTTGGTACAGCTTGTCCCCCCAACATAAGTTGACGCAAACTTGATATATTATATTTTTTTTCTTCTAGTATGGTCAGCATGTCAATTCCTAGTGTCACCGCACCAGCTGAAAACGTAACTTTCTCAGAGTCAATTAACTGCAAAAGGTCTTCTGCTTTTGGACGTGTACCAGGTAGTATTAATTTTGCGCCGGTTGCAATAGCAGCGTAAGGGATGCCCCAAGCACATACATGGAACATGGGAACAATGGGTAAAATATGATCATGTTCAGAAATTCCCATTACATCTCTAAAGCATAAAGCGGATGCATGGAGGTATATACTTCTGTGACTATAAACAACCCCTTTAGGAAGTCCTGTTGTTGCAGAGGTATAACACATAGAGGCTGGTAGATTCTCATCGACTTCCTCAAAACAGTAAGTAGAGTGCGTACTGGATAGGAGCTGTTCATAACTATATACCGGAGAAAGACTGGTCTCAGGTACAGTGTAATCCAATACTATATACGCTTTGACTTTAGGGAGTTGGTGAGCTATTGATTCCATGATTGGTACTAAATCTTTATCTAAAAACACAATGGCATCTTCAGCATGGCTTATGGAATAAGCGATTTCTTTTGCACCATACCGGATATTTACGGTATGTAATATCGCGCCATAACATGGAATTCCGAAATATAACTCAAGATGTCTATGGTTATTCCATGCGAAAGAAGCAATTTTATCCCCTTTTTTTATACCTAACAATTTTAAAACATTCGCTAGTTTCTGTACCCGTTTATAGTATTGGGAATAATTATATCGAAACAACGAACCATCTGGTTCTCTTGATATCATTTCGTTATCAGGAAAATACCGTGCAGATCTGTCTAACAATGTTTTTAAATTTAATTGAAAGGAATTCATTTGGTCCCTCCGTTCTGCACTAATAATAGTCCTAGCTCCCCTGTCTATTCAGGAAAGCTAGTCTATATTTACTGTTTGCCTAAAGAGTAATTTCAAATTCTCTGGAATGATCATCTTGAGGACGTTTGATTTCTGTCGCTAGCCTAGTTGCACAAGTCGGGCAGAAAAATTGAAAGAAAGAGAGGGATTGGTCTACATATCTATCGATTTCAACAAAATGTTTACCCGCTTCCTGAATCGTCCCCTCATAAATTAAGCTGCCTCGCTTAAAGTCTTGACTGCCATTCGAAATAACTTCCCCACAACAACTACAGTGTACATTGGTGATTTCACGGCTGTTTTTATGAACAAACATGTAATCTCCTATCTGTATTGCATCATTAGGTATATTAATATTTTTAGATAAGAGGTCCTCCAAATTATCCGGAGCACTTGCTTGGCATTGTTTAAAACGGTTCTTCCGTATTTCAAGACGTTTGATTTTTGTAGCTTCCTCATCTACATATCCTGCTGATGTCAATTTAACACCGTATGTCAGTTCGGCCGCTTCTTCAGAGATAATTCTGTCAGTCACATCCTTAAGTACCAAATCTGGGTCTCGATCAAGTTCATCTCCATA
The DNA here is from genome assembly GCF_000430765.1 of Peribacillus kribbensis DSM 17871. GTDB lineage: Bacteria > Bacillota > Bacilli > Bacillales > DSM-1321 > Paraperibacillus > Paraperibacillus kribbensis. Next base: position 321,713 of record NZ_AUMQ01000016.1, read on the forward strand.
GCCCGGACTCGATCCCCAATTCCATTCCACTATATCTGTGTCAGATAGATCGATTGGCATCCCCTTACCATTAGTAAGCGTTTCCTGGCCTTGGATTTCCTCTGTTGATGCTGGCATTTTCCCTTGACTGAATAATGAATTTATATTGGAATTTTTAATTATTCGAGTATCTCCACGGCTGCCGGGCAACCCTCCCTGTAAACCTACAGTTTTTGGTACCCCTTCCGAAGAGTGTGTACCCAAAGTTACTTGCCCCTTGTACGGAATATAAGCTAATATCCCTCCATTACCTCCTCGAAAACGCCCTGATCCTGCTGAATCTTGGTGTTCGTTCCGATAGAGGTATAGTATAGGCCAATCTCTCTCACAAGCTTCTATATTCGGACCCTTGCCTTCAGGAACCCACCAAAGACCATTGGCAAATGAACCATCCCTATCAAGGGTTGCACCTGTTGTACCAATCATATGCTCTAGCATTGGCCCAACGTAATAATCCCCCCGTTGGTTTACTCCATAATGTATATTGATATGCCACTGAGCAGGAGTAGGGCCAAGTGCCATCTTTCTAAGTTTAGGGTCCATGGAAGACATAATCATTTTACTGATGACCGAATTGGCCATCGAGATCGCTAGTTCATTCGAATAGATCCCTGCAGGGCTAACGGCTGCCCCATAATCCGGACAGGTAAGTGTTCCTGGAGTAGGTTCAAATTTCAGGTGGGGAATCGCCCCACCGATTGCACCCATTTGGTCCGGAAGCAATATGACATTAAGCGCTGATAAAATGGTACCTCTCCAACCGCAAAACGGAGCGTTGATAGCACCTACCTGAGGATCTGTTCCTTTATTTTTAAAAATCAACGTGCCTCCTTTTTTGGTGACAGAAAGTTCAACTTTATAAACTCCTCTATCCCCTGTGAGTGCAACCTCCTGATAAACTCTTTCACTCCAAGTACCATCGGGGATAGATTTCATAAAATCCATAAAAGCAGCTTCACTTGCAGTCATCATTTTCCGCATAGCGCCTTTTACTTTCATCGGACCATACTTCTTTAACATTTCTACGATACGGACTTGTGATGCATGGCACCCTGCTATAGCGGCTCTTAAATCGAGTGCAAGATTATTTGGTGTTCTAGAAGCCCTTAAATAAATCGCTTCTAATTCCGGGTCTATTTTCCCTTCTTTAACGATCTTCATGGGGGGAAAGCTAGGGGGATCCGAAAAAACATCCGGCGCATTCTGGCAAAAGCTCCCTGGCATTATTCCCCCAATATCGTTTTGGTGCATCACATTTGATACCCAGCAAAAAATCTTACCTTCCCACACTACAGGCGCACATACTCCTACATCAGGCTGGTGGGGAGCGCCGATCCAAGGATCATTCTGTAAAAACATATCACCTTCATTGATACCTTGTTCTCCGCGATGCTCCAATACATACTGAATACTTAAATCCATGGCACCCGAAAAGTACTGAAGGTATGGACCGAACAGGATAATATCTCCTTCTTCTGTATGAAGGCTAGTTTGAAAATCCCTTGTTTCTAGAGTAATTGGGGAGACTGCCAAGTTTTCTATGACCTTTCCATGTTCTTGGTTTACACCCCATAAGCTATGTCGAATAACTTCAAAAGTAATCGGGTCAATTTCTTCCTCATACTCTTTGTGTAATCTGACATTTGGAGAAATATTAAGAGGTTTAAACGGTATATATGCATGTTCTTTACCATTCCAGAAATCCTTTAATTCAGCCAGAGTTTTATCCATACTTTAGTTCCCCTTTCTACTATTTCTTCTTAAACAGATTCTTTAAGGCTAGAAACAAGTTCATTTGACTTATTTTCTTTTTCTCCTAAACTTAATATGAAATCGCCACGTTCAGTTTTTTGTACTTGCTGACCGCTATCAATAACAATTGATGTGCCCGGTAGATCGATAACAGCCGGTCCTTCTACTATATTGCCACCTAATAACTTTGAACCATTATAAATTTGGGCTTTCACTGGAGATGTTCCTCCCAAATACACTAATCTTTCTGGTTTCTTCGATTCAGCTGGAGGACTCACATGTGAAATCGCTTCCATTTTTCTATTCGGTTTCCACACGCGTACCACAGGTTCTGATCGAATAGATTCTATTTCCAATTGCGCCCCCGGAAGAATGGATGCAGAGCCATATCGCTCCTTATACATAGATGTAAAGTCGTTTACAACCTTTTTTATGGTTTCGTCATTCAAAGTTTCAGCAGATAATGGAACTTCCAAGGAATGCTTTTGCCAATTAAAACGCATCCGAACATACCGTTTAAATTCAATATTTGTATCTTCTCCTACTTCTTTATAAACTAAATCTTTAGATTTGTTCTCTATTTCCACAAAAAGAGTTTCTAATTCTTCTGCATCAAACGGAGAAAGGAGTACGACCTCTTTTTCAGTCTCGTAACGAATGTCACTAATTGATATTCCAAATGCAGACCATACTGAAGATATTTCACCCGGGATAATGACCGTGCTAATACCTAGGTCTTCTGCATAGGATGCCGCATGCACTGGACCAGCTCCACCGTACGAAACAACAACAAAGTCTCGAGGATCTAATCCATGCCCTATTACTTCGTTTTCAATGAGATTAGCCATTTTTGCATTTGCAACGTCTACAATTCCTTGTGCAGCTTCAATTGTACTTATTCCAAGTTTTGCTGCGAGTTTAGAGATTGCTTTCTCAGCCAACTCCTTATTCAGATGTAGCCCACGGCCTGAACCGGTGCCAAACACAGTCTCAGGATCGATATATCCAAGTAGTAAATCAGCATCTGTGACAGTCGGTTCTTCTCCGCCCAATCCATAACAAGCCGGACCAGGATTAGCTTTAGCGCTTTGAGGGCCAACGCGGAGCCCACCACTATAGGAATCAACCCATGCTATACTTCCTCCACCAGCACCAATGGATTGAATTTGTACATTGGGGGCATTATAGAAAAATTTATCAACTATGGCCTGTTCAGAAGTCAATGGGTCTCCATTGACAATCAAGCCCACATCGAAAGTGGTTCCACCCATATCAGTACCAATGATGTTTTTGTATCCTAATTCCTCTGCCAAGCTTTCGCATCCCATAATTCCCCCGACTGGTCCCGAACCGATGGTCAATACAGGAGCTTGACGGCTGCGGATAGCTGGGAACATGCCGCCATGACACTGCATGATAAGGAAAGATGCTTCAGATCCTCTTGAACGTATTCCTTTTTGGATCTTTTCAAGGTATTTGCTCGTTGTCGGTCCTACATAGGCGTTAATTACTGCAGCAATGGTTCGTTCATATTCTCCAAGTGTTTGGGAGACTTCATGTCCACAAGTAATAAATAAATCTGGAGCCATTTCTTGAATAATTTCTTTTGCTCTTAATTCATGTGAAGGATTTTTAATACTCCAGAGAAATGATATTGAAACCGCTTCCATTTTTGAATTTATTAAATCTTGCACAGCTTCCCGAATCTCTTGTTCATTGAGTTCTACTACAACATCGCCATTACAGTCTATTCGCTCTGCAATGCCTTTTATTAATTGACGACTTACTAGTGGGTCTGGCTTGGGTATCTCCACGACTTTTAAAATATTCTCAGGTGATTCTCCTGCTACACGCCCTAAACCTCTCATCATAATAATCGTATCTTCATGTCCCTTTGTGGTGATTAACCCTACTCTGGATCCATTTCTTTCTGCAACAATATTAGTTGCTATAGTAGAACCATGTGAAATCCTGGACAACCTTTCAAATACCTCTTGTGTAGACAGCCCCATTTGTTCCCCCGCAGCTTCTATACTATTAAAAAAACCCGATTCAAATCCATCGTTATAGGAGGTGAGTGCTTTACCGTATACTACATTTCCATCTAAATCAAGTAATACACAATCAGTGAATGTGCCACCAATATCTACACCACAAACGAGTTCAGATTTTGTCATGCTTCTGTTTCCCCTCTTTCTTTGAATTATTGAGACCTTCAATATAGAACTAAAAGACAACATTCAATATTTTTTGTGTGCAGGAAAAATGATTAAACGAAACAAATTATTTAATCTTAAACACCTCCATATAGTCTAAATTTTGCGAATTTTTAGTTTTCAATTCAAGTATATTCATAGTATTTATAAAGGTAAAGTTAACAATTTCTACATTAATGTTAGTAGTACTTACATTAATAATTTAACAAACGCTAATAGCCGCTGTTGCCAGCCCCATCAAGACTGCAACAATAAAACAATTCTCTTACATTCCCGCGCACACATTAGCTACCATGTAAGCATTGACGAGGATACTTTTTAGTAGAATTGTGCCTAGCAATTTTCCTCAAAGAAGGCAATTTCGTTAAGTCTAATGTAACTGAAAAAAGATTGGAGAGTTCACAGCAATTATCACATACATAGAAGTCAGGCGAGCAAACATTATCTGGTTGCTCTAAAACTTGCTTTGGACAAAAAAGACAAATGGAACAGGTAAAATTGATCAGGCTACTAACTTATGCAGAATAAATTAACGCACTCTAAAGAGCAGTCGGGAACATCTGGTTAACAGTACCCTATCCCGATGCATATGGGAAAGGTGGAAATTTTGTACTGTTTAATGAACCATATCGCATGCTTGTCTTGACTGGTGAACTTAAGCATGATGACATTGTCCTTCGTAAGATTTCATTTTATTCTTGCAACATAAGTTGTTTTAAACACCATTGATATTCCAGGGAGGTTATTTATAAAATAGATGATTTACACAATACAGATATACAGTGGTAGGTCAACTAACCATCTTTTCAACTCATTTAATCAATCGATTGATTAAACATTAAGATATACATGTCACTATAACCTATCCCTTCTTCTTGATCGGAAAGTTAATTTTAAGCCAACTCAGCTGTTAAGTTGTAGTCTTTTAAGAGCCTATCAAAAGATAGGCTAATTTAAATTCTTTCTATAAAAGTTCATCTAGTATTCTACCGTTCTTATCTCTCCATTCAGCCCAACCATAAGCATAGCCAAGGAATTTAACTACGACCCTAGCGCTGCGGCGCGTTCATTAGGAGCATATTGCTGATACGGTAAATTACGGATACAATCATATAACTTTTGCAGCTGGGATTTGCGAAAGGATGTTTATGGGGAGTTTTCATTTCGATCTTCTTATGGGGTATAGCTATTTGTATACTTATATACTAGACCTATTTTATACATTCTAATATTTATTTAGGTAAGTAAGAAAAGAATCCACATTTCTAAAATTTAGAATCCCGATCTGTTTAAGAATAATACCTATCCATTATTTACATACTTTTCCGTTATTTTCTTATTACCCGTCCATTAAAGGTTGTCTTTCAGTACCTTTTTGTTACAGTTCTACACCGATGACCGGTCAATGTGAATGGATCGATTGTTTCCTTTTGTAACAATTTTAAGAGTAAGATACCTTATTTCTCAACAAAAACCCTTACAGGTAAAGGTAAGGGTTTTTTAGTATGCTTTTACATGTAGTTTTAAGATTCATAATTTTAACTGTTGAAGATTCTAATGGGAGATTCCATTATTAAACCTTTTTCTAAGGAGCGATTAGTTGGAGAAGCTAAAAAAGGACAAAGAACTATAGTGGTTGTCCACATAGGAAAAGAAACATAAGATGGTGCGCAAATAAACGAACATTTGGATGAACAGTGTTCGTTTATTTGAGTTATAACTATGAACCTTAACCCATTAAATCTTGATGTCGATCACAGCATTTTTCTTAAGCTCTTCTACTTGCTTAGTAAGCTGTGCTTGTTGCTTCTGTTGCTGAAGCTGTTGCTTGATTTGAGGTTTCACTTCTTCAAGCTTTGGAAGCTCTTTCCCGCCAGCATTCCCCTGCTGGGCCATTTGATCATAGTAGGTTTGAATTTCTTTATCTGTAACTGCCTCCACCGGTATTTCTTTTTCAACGTACTTAGAGAATTTAATGCTTTCAGCCGATTTGCTCTTTAATGTCTCCATGTCTAAACCAGCTTGTTTCAGCGCTGCTTGAAAGGCCTTATCGTCTTTATATTGCTGTTTTGCATTTGTCAGTTTCTTTTCAACTTCTTCATTTGATGCTTTATACCCTTTTTTGTCAGCGTCTTGAAGAATTAGGGTTTGTCCCACCAAGTTATTGATGGTTTGTTCTTTAATTTGTTTCGCTGCATCTTTAGATGTGGGATCTTGACCCATTTGTTGCATCTGCATTTGTACAGAAGACAAGGCCATATTGTATTCACGGCCCATAAGCTGCTTATTATTTACAATGGCAACCGTTTCCTTATCCTCTACTTTTTGGTCCTCAAGTTTTTTCTGCGTTTCTTCTGCCTGATTCGCTTGGTTTTTCTGTTTTGTTTGAGATGACTGCTTTTGATCTTTAGCTTTGTCTTGTTGACCTGCATCTTCTGATCCACAAGCCGTCAAAGTGACTACAATTATTCCTGCAATAAGGGGGTATATTATTTTCTTCATCTCTAGCTCCTTTTGTTATTGGAATTACACAACATATAATTACCAGGGTTGAGATGTTATTTTTATATAACCCTAGATATTTGCTCAACTTGTTGTTCGAAACCAATTTGGTCGTGTAGCTTGCGTTTAATAGTTCTTATCCTAACATATTTGATTAAGAAATGCAGGAATTAATGAATATTCAAATTAAGGTAGATACACATGGACCTGTGAGAACCCTGCAATTTTACCTTTTTTACCCCTGCTTTGTTATACACTCCTAGCAACGAATGGAATGGCATTCTTTGAGTTCAGTTGCTTTACTACTTCTCTTAAGCATTCATCTGCGTAGGTTTAGGGTTTTCAATACCTTTCACGTCGTTAAACCACCCACTCATCAACACAACAACCATCAAAATCTCACTTTACCTACCGACAAACCATCCATTTACTCTATCTAGTATTCTTCCTGTTTATTTCATTCCCTTTCTATTCAGACAAGGGAAAGACGTATTTTTTCTACATATTCCGATCTTAAGAAACTCTATGAATATTTCGTAAAGGTGTAATAACCCTTGACTTTTTTATTTGCGTAGAAAAAGCTCCAGGACACACGGACCTGGAGTCTCAATCCGATCTAATTTTAAAGGAGATGAATCATCTATGACTAACAACAAGAGCTTACCCAGCAGAAAAAGAAAGAAAACTCAGGCAAAAGCGACTTGATATGATTATACCCAGGAAAAATTAAAATGATGGCAGCTTGCACCTACAAATGATTTTTCACTTAAGGTTAACAGGAAAATTAAAACCTAGATACCTAAAAAACAAAATACAATTTTTAGCGTAACATAATTATCCTTATTTGTCTTAATTTTGTTACATCATTTTATTAAACTACCTATTAAAATAAAGAATAAGGAATAATAAAAAAAGGTTTGGACACTTATGAAAAAAATCGAGGAATGGGAAAATTATTTATTTATTAAAGAACTGGGGAACCTCTTTACTGAATATTACCACTGTCCAGATAAAGAAATAAAAAAGCTTATTGTACAAGACATTATACTTCTAGGAAGTGTTATTAATACTTGAATCCCGGTTAATAGACGGGATTTTTCCTAATTAAAGGCTTGATTTAAAGAGGATAGCTCGGAATCATGGGGAAACCAGTCGTTGCTTTCCTGCCGGGAACCGTCAGTTTGCCGGACTGATGGGCGGTTTAGGGAGTTGTGTTACCTGGATCACGGAAACGGCATGACTTTACGGCCATATAAGCGCCATTAATACAACAGTCGGAATCGTCAAAGTCGGCTCAACAGGAAAATCCACTGGATTGCATATGCACTTTACAGTCAAGATAAACGGCACATCCGTGGATCCCAGTAAATACCTAATAAAATTCAATTACAAACGAATATAAAAGCCGCCCTTTACAGGCGGCTCTTTTTAATGTTTCTTTTTAAAATCCATATGCTTTTATCGTCTGCCACCGCTAAAACGGTCTTCATTTGATCGGTACGGTAAATTTGTACACCGATTTCCTCCAATCGATCGAGCACTTCTTGGGTAGGATGGCCATACCGATTGCCTTCTCAAACAGAAATCACCGCGTACTATGGTTTCACGGCTGCCAGAAAATCCTGGCCTGGGGAAGTATGGGCATCTTTTTCTCAGCAGCAGTAGCTTTTCAATTGATTACACTGCCTGTGGAGTTCAATGCCAGTTCCCGTGCTAAAAAACTGATGCTGGCTGAGATTGTTTCAGTTTTTGTATGTATTTATGATTTAAGGTTTTCCTTTAGTGATTCCTTTTCTATAAATATAAAAACTTAAAATAGCTCCTAATGTTTCACCAATAAGCGAAAGAAGTATTCCGTTCGAAAATCCAAAGTAACCGATATTAGCTACTGTCATAAAGGTAGTTGGTATAACCCCTATGATTCGACCGGCAACTGAGATTCGAAAGTCGAGGTCGGGAGACAGGCATGAAAAACAGTGCGCCTCTGGCGCCTTCGGTTGAAGTACATATATTCATAAACTTCTCAAGATTAGTTAATAAGATGTTTCACTATGAGGTCTTGAGCAAAATAGAAGATTAGCCAGCCAGCAACACCAAGACCTAGTGAAGGAAATAAATGTATGGAATATTTCAATGCAATTCCTATGATTAACAACATAACTACTGTTCCAGGCAGCCCCCACACAACACCCATAGCAAACTTACTTATTTTGTCTATCTGTTCTCCTTGAGTATAAAGCCATAAGATACTTAAAAGGCTGACAATTGGTAAAGCGGCAATGATTCCACCTTGTTGAGGATACCTCCTCGAAAATTCTGTAATAGTGCCTATTATAATTGCTGAGATTAGAATTTTAACTATTGTGAACATCACTTGCTCTCTCCTTTAGTAGTGTAAATGCCTCTAAGATAAGTTTCCTTTCTTCATCACTCATTTGTTCGAATAGAATATGTTTTAGTTTTTCTTCATCTAAACTCGAATGACGATGCAGTACATCGATTCCTAATTCAGAAAGCCTAAGAATAACCTTTCGCTCATCCTTGCTGCTACGAGTTTTAAAAACATAATCTTTTTCCAGTAAACGTTTAATATGCTCTGAAGCTGTGTTATGGGAAACGTGAATTGCATTCGCAATTTCTTTTATTCCTACTTCGTCCTCTTTGTCAATAACTTGTAGGATACGAATACCTTGGTGAGTAATTTTTTCTTGATGCTTATAGCGTAACTGATAGTAAATGTCCGTCCAAAGATGATTTAAAAGTACGATATCCTTATTCATATTACCTACCAACCATTTCATCGTAATATAAGATTATATCTTATATTACGATATATATGAATATAAGGCAACCCTTCTTCCACTAACCTTCTCTTTTAGTGGAAAAAGACTGCATAAGCAACCGATTGATCTTCAGTTAACGCACCCGTTCAAGTACATTTCTTCGCAATCAGTTAAATGTTAATAGTCAACTTAAACCATCCTGTCTCTTTGGGAAAATCCACTCTTGAAAGTTTTTCACCAGTAATAAACTGCCTATAAGAAGTTATTGTTCCATCGTGAGATACAATATAAATCTTCTCTTTACCCAGTATTCTACATTGTTTCATAAACATTTCAACAATCAAGTTAAACTCATTTTCTGACATCAAATTTACTCAGACTGGAATCCATTTAAATAATTTCATACCTTTTTAATGCATAATGAATTCCATCTTCACTGGACTTTTTCGTTACAAAATCCGCAGCACTTTTTAACTCTTCACTTCCGTTACCCATTGCTATACCAAAACCTACAAGTTCCAATATTATTTATGCCTCGCCTAACAGAACAGGAACTATTTTTTCCTGATTTACATGGTAGTAATTAGTGCAGCGAAAACAAATAGTCCGAGTATAGGAAAACCAAGAAAACAGGTGACTAAGGAAAAAAGAAATGCAATATCGGGTACTCTATATTTAGTAAAAACATAAATTCCTAGTGAAATGCCAAAAAGACCTGCCGTAACCCAATACAAATCAGCGATTCCCGAACTTAGTCCCGTTAATTCATCTTTAATCCAATATGTATATAAGAAACTAAACTGATAAAGCAACGATACAACAGAAAATCCTATAAGTACTTTTTTACTCATTATTTCACCGTTCCTACATTTCAATATTTTACCACATAAAATTAATCTAACCCGATTTTGCTGGCTTTTCCATAAAATAAGCTGCAGAGGCAGCCATTACTTTCCCAAATAACACACATTAGACGAATGAGACTACTGTAGCAACCCAGTTTTAAAGGAAATGCATTAAAAAAAGCATTAATCCTCAGGATCAATGCATACCTGGTTTATTAATTTCTCCATTTTCTCCACTCTTCCTTGCAGCACCTTAAAACCTAATTTAAAAGCCTTTTTAACCAATAAATTAAAAGAGTCTAACTCTATATAAAATCCAATCTGTTTTCCCATAGTCCCTTGGACACCTCCTTGAAACAGATGCTTCTTAAAGTATTCCTGTCCGTTAGTTGAACAGGGTCATTTTTATCATCCCCTCCAACCGGATGGAAAGTATTAAGTCATATAAGTAAAATAGTCATTGTTAGCTAGCTGTTCCTGACGGATGTGACTTATGATAGCCTATGACTATCAGGTTTTCCCCGATTGAATAATCATTAAAAAAACAGAGGTAAGGGGGATTAGATTGGATAAAAACATAGAGAAACGAATTGTTAAAGCATTTTTCACTAAAAGGCTCCAAGACAGGGTTTTGTTCGAAATGTCTTCAGACAAGAAACGAAAAAATGCTCTAAATCGTCTTTGTCATTCTTATAGAACAACTCTACGTGAAGAGTATATGTTTGACATTGCAAAACCAAATTCAGATCCCGAAGCAATAGTAAAGTTATTAAAAGAAAATGGCGCTGGAAACTCCTGTTATGTGATTTCTTGGGATGAAGAAATTGACGGCAAGGAGCTGCCATTATTAACTGCCCTGGAACACGCTGTTGGGATGGGAATGCCGTCAATCATTTCCTGTATACCAGATAAACTCGCTTACTTTGAAGCTGAGCAAGAAGTTCTTCCTTCCCCAAGATTTTTATTAAAAAGGTAATAATAAAGAAGATTATATGCAGAATAGGACTCATAGGAATCTATAATCGTTTAGACTATGTCATATAACTCCTTTGGTCTCTTTATATAATTGCCCTATTTGAGCATCTCTCCCTTTAGCTTTTCCACCTACATATACGTCGAAGTGATCTTCGCCAACTTTCATGATTCCTATGTTTACGGAGCCTCTTAGTCGATAAGCCACCGAACCAAATTCCTTAACGGATAGAGTTAGCTTTCGAATGAAACTGTTAGGAAATCGTTTTGCCCTGGGTAAGTTTGACCTTTTGCAGCGTCAGTGCGTTCAAAACGACAGAAACAGAACTGAAGGCCATTGCAGCACCAGCAAGCCAAGGGGCAAGAAGACCAACAGCGGCAATGGGTATACCCACTACATTATAAGCGAATGCCCAAAATAGATTTTGTTTGATATTCCGAATGGTTTTCTTGCTCATGGAAATAGCATCGGCAATATTATTTAAATCGCCGCTGATGAGGGTAATATCGGCTGCCTCCATGGCCACATCCGTACCAGTCCCCAATGCCATTCCTATATCCGCAACGGCAAGAGCTGGTGCATCATTAATGCCGTCACCGACCATGGCGACTTTTCTTCCTTCATGCTGCAGTTTTTTTACTTCTTCTGCTTTTCCTTCTGGAAGCACTTCTGCAATCACCTGGTCAATTCCTACCTGTTTACCGATGGCTTCGGCTGTCCTTGCATTATCCCCTGTAATCATGACTACGTTAATGTTTAACTCTTGTAATCTCCGTACGGCTTCTTTTGATGTTTCCTTTATGGTATCGGCGACGGCTACAACACCCGCATACGTTCCGTCAATTGCAGCAAGCATGGCAGTCTTACCGTCATCCTCCAGGCTTTCCATGATAGGAACGGCTTCGCTAATTTCAATGTCTTCTCGGTTCATCAGCCTGCGGGTACCAATAAAAATACTATGGTGTTCAACCGTTGCCCTTACACCATATCCTGGAATGGCTTCAAATTCCTGAACGTCTTTTAGCTGGATTTCTCTTTCTTTTATCCCTTGAACGATGGCCTGGGCAAGCGGGTGTTCTGACTGATTTTCAGCAGCCCCAATCAGGGACAAAAACTCATGTTCTTCCAGTGTACCAGCAATGATGACATCGGTTAGCTGAGGAGTGCCTTTTGTAACCGTACCAGTTTTATCTAGTACCACTGTATCAATGGTATGAGTCGTTTCAAGATGCTCCCCGCCCTTAAAAAGAATACCAAATTCAGCGGCTCTTCCTGAGCCAGCCATAATGGATGTAGGTGTTGCCAACCCGAGAGCACAAGGGCAGGCTATCACGAGAACCGCAATTAGTTTTTCCAGGGCCACTGCAAACTCGCCAGGACTGATCCATAAAATCCAGATTAGGAATGTTACCACGGCTATTCCCACTACAATTGGGACGAATATTCCTGAAATCTGATCGGCCAGTCGTTGGATCGGTGCCTTAGATCCTTGAGCTTCTTCGACTACCTTGATGATCTGGGCTAGGGCTGTGTCTCTTCCCACTTTCGTGGCTTTGATCTTCAGGAATCCGTTTTTATTGATGGTGGCACCAATGACGGAGTCACCTTCCGCTTTATCCACGGGTACGCTTTCCCCTGTCAGCATAGATTCATCTACTGCTGAACGTCCTTCAATAATTTCGCCGTCAACAGGGACTTTTTCACCCGGCTTGATGTATACGACGTCGCCCGCTGCGACCTCTTCAAGCGGTATTTCTTTTTCAGCGCCATCCCTAAATACAACGGCTGTCTTGGCCTGAAGGCCCATCAGTTTTTTGATAGCTTCTGAGGAACGTCCTTTTGCTTTTGCTTCAAAAAGTTTCCCTAAAAGAATTAACGTGATGAGTATCGCACTTGTTTCAAAATACAATTCCACCATATGACCATGAGAACCGGTGGATTGTATGGTCACATACAGACTATAAAAATAGGCCGCTGACGTTCCCAGTGCCACAAGGACATCCATGTTGGCACTCTTGTTTATAAACGCCTTATAGGCCCCGATATAAAATTGCCATCCTATGATAAATTGAACGGGAGTGGCAAGAGCTAACTGCACCCATGGATTCATGAGAGCTTCAGGAAGGTAAATAAATGACGCAAAGGAAAAATGGCTTACCATTGCCCACAATAATGGGAATGAAAGAATTACAGAAACGATGAACTTCGTTTGCTGCCTCTTGATTTCTTTTTGGCGGTAATCCACATGATTTTCTTTATTTTCTTTAGAGATGGCGTTATATCCTAGTTTTTGGACCCGACTCACAATGTCCTGTGTGCCGACTAATGAAGGGTTATATTCTACGGTGGCGGTTTCCAAAGCAAGGTTGACCGCTGCCTTTTCTATCCCTTCCAATTTGTTTAACCCTTTTTCGATCCTTGTCGCACATGCCGCACAAGTCATTCCCGTAATATCGAATTCCTTTTTCTCCATAACGACATCATAACCAAGCCCTTGAATTTTCTTTTGGAAATCTTCCTCAGAAACCAAACTCGGATCATATTGGATGGTTGACTTTTCCAGCGCCAAATTGACGTTAGCTTCCTTCACGCCTTCTAGTTTTTTAAGTCCCTTTTCAATTCTTGTAGCACAGGCGGCACATGTCATTCCAGTAATTTGGAAATGGGTTTCTTTAACATCATTACTCATTAATTCATCACCTCTTACATAGGGGTAGGGGGTATATTATTTTCTTAAGGGTAACGTGCTTTTGAAAGCACGTTTATCCTTTTTATTTAACATCGTATCCTTGGTCATCAATTGTTTCTTTAATTTTATCTAGAGACACCTCAGAAGGATTGAATTCTACGTCCACTTTTCCTTCTTTCAAGTGCACTTTTACAGAGTTGACCCCTGAAAGTTCTCCTACACTACCTTCCACTGCCTTTACACAATGTCCGCAAGACATGCCATTTACATTTAATGTTGTTTTTTCCATTTTTATCGCTCCCTTATTTTTTCATCAGCCTATCTATTGTAACAAGTACTTCATCCAGCACTTCCAAATCTCCCTCATTGATTCTATCCAGAACACAATTTTTCAAGTGCCCCTCAAGAAGGATTTTTGCCACACCATTTAAAGCTGACTGTGTCGCTGCAATTTGAGTAATGACATCATCACAGTAAGTATCCTTTTCAATCATTCCTTTAATACCGCGAATCTGCCCTTCAATACGATTTAACCTGGTGACCAGATTCTTTTTTACTTTTTCTGAATGGTGGCTTTTTCTTTCTTGAGAAGGATCTGAACAATGCTTATTTACATTTTCATCCATTTCTCCACCCCCTTTATAGTATCATACATTACCCCCCCACCCTATGTGAAGGGTTTTGCTCAAAAAAGGCTAAATTCGTATTGAGTACTTTTTAGTAAACTTATTTTTAAAAAAATTAATCACCCTATGTATCGGTTCTTATTTCTTTATACAAGGTACCATAAAAACATAAAGAACTTATTTAAAAAGCCTATTCGTTAAATAGATTCTTGGTATCCCCACTAATAAGCCTCATTATCGTAGCTTCTAATGTTAAGATCTGTGCAGATCTTATGGAGTTCCCCCCTCTCTCTGTTACACCTTTTTAAAAAGGGGTAATCATAAAAACGAACCCAATATGAGGAGGAAGACACCATGCCAACCCAGTATGAAGATTGCATCAAGGCATGCTTAGAATGCTTGGATGCCTGCAATACCTGTTTTGATTCCTGTTTAAAAGAAGAGGATGTCAACATGATGGCAGAATGTATCAGTTTGGATCGCGAGTGTGCAATAGCAGTCACAGCGATGCCGACACCGATGCTTGTATTATATCTATAAGGCTATCGGATATGATTTTGATACGGATCGTATAGCCCCAAAATCATCAAAACACTTGCTGTTAAGTTAATCATTCCAGTTATTATTAAACCGTTAGCAACCATTCCTTTCTTTTTACGCCTGGTTGCTGCGATTATTAGAAGCAGAATGGACACAGCTAAAAACCATTATTCCCCTTTCCTGAAATACTTTCCCTCAAAGGTTAATTTCCCTTGCTCTTCATGCCTCACAACGTTTATGGTGGATACGTATATAACCATAATGGTTTTCCTAGAGTTGCACTACACATTTTTTATAGGTTTAGTAAATCTGCATAATTTCTTCACACTTTCCAGATAAAATAGCTTATTAAGCAAAAGGATGATTCAATAAAAATTTCATTGAAACTCGGGCTATGGTTTTTTACTTGCATGGTCATTATCGAGGCACCGTCCATGATCTATCTGCACAGCCATGTCATTCATTCACGTGTGAGCCAGGAATTGCAGTCATTAAAGGCACGAGGAAACAGTCATCGGGATGTATTAGAAATATCATTCGATTCTTCTACTCTCCATCATATCCGTTAATGCCACTTGAATGTTTAATAGAGCCTTATGATTAAAAAGGGATGCAATTATAAGACCTATCGACCTATGATGAAATGTGACTTTTATCTCCTGTTTTCCCTGCTTTTTAACTTTATAATAATTTTGTAACTTAATAGATAAAACATCAGAGAGAGGGAAACATGATGAAATTCCTATTGTCGTTTGTTGCCGTTTTTATGTTATTGCCACTTGCCGCTATAAATGCCAGTGCTTACACGAACGTTCAAGTGTATAACGCTACCTCCCTAAATTTACGGGAACAACCGTCTACTTCCAGCAGAATCATTGCAAATGTTCCGACTGGGACGGTATTGCAAGCAATAAGCACCACTGGAGATTGGGATAAGGTATCCTACAATGGTAAGACTGTATATGCCTTCGACCAATATCTCAGACTCTATATAACTAAATATAAAGTGACCGCCACTTCGCTGAATATCAGAGAAACTCCATCCACTTCAGCCAGAATTCTAGGTTCATATGCACAGGGAACCATCATTAGTACACACGGACAGACAGGGAATTGGAAAATCGTCACATATAACGGTAAAGATGCTTATGTGTCAAAAGATTATTTAGCAACGGCCACAACTTCCACTACGGCTGTGAAACCTTTAACAACAGGTGATATCATTGTATTAGACCCTGGACACGGAGGAAGCGACCCTGGAGCTGCTGGGTTTGGTTTATACGAAAAAAACATTACTCTCGATATAGCAAAAAGAGCGAAAACTAAGCTTGAAGCGAACGGAGCGAAGGTGTACTTAACTCGAAGTACGGATGTTTATGTTTCTCCTGATACTCGTGCCGCTTATTCTTCAAAGGTTGGAGCGGATATTTTCGTGAGCATCCACAATAATTCGTACACATCTTCTTCAGCTAACGGACTGGAGACCTATTATAATGGTTCCAGGGATGAAGATGATAACAGAATTAATCCATATCCAGCCAAAAGCAAGGAACTTGCAACATTCATCCAGAGTTCCACTTACTCGGCAGCCCGTTTGAAAAATAATGGTGTGAAAAGTGAATCTTTTATCGTTCTCCGAAAGAACACAGTTCCGAGCGTTCTTGTAGAAGCAGGGTTCCTGTCCAATTCATATGACGCATCTTTGTTAAAGACAAGTTCGTTCAGAGATAAAGCAGCTTTTGGCATTACTAACGGAATTGTGAGTTACTTTAAAAAATACTAATTAACAATGCGAAAACCACAGGGATTATACCTGTGGTTTTTAACATCACTATCAACAATATCATGCAAAAATGGATTGTTTTCTTCTATCATATAACAATCCCCTTTACCATATTTTTTCATTTAATTATTTTGATAAATAACAAAAAGGCCACAGAAATAGCCCGACGATCTTCAATGTACCCTTTAGTTTAAGTACAATGTTATCACAATCTTTTATTCGAGAATAAGGAGACCGGTTGTAATAATGCTAGATTATTTTGTCCTCTTACATTCTCTATAGGTAATATACGTTTATGGCTTAAAGTAAAATAGACTGGACTTCGTGTTTTTCAGCTTAATTTTAAACTCTTCCAGTACCTTTTTTCTTTCTTGATAACTTTCCTCATCGCCTTCCTCCCAGAGCAAGATCTCCACCTTTTTCAATTAACTGGATCGCCTTTTTTTTCACTGATGCGGTCAATACCTTATGTCTCATTTGAAGACTGCAAGAGAGATGAACAAAATTGAGTCGTCTGCCTGTTTATCCTCTTCATCATCGTAATCAGAAAACTCTTCCTGCCATGATTTTAGAATTATCTTTGTAGCTTTTATAGTCTGGGACTTCAGCACATATATAAATGGGCTACGCACGAATGTTCTCCATCCATATAGGTAAAAAATATTTATCGGTTTCCGGTAAATAAAATCCATATAACGAAAATATATATGGTGCTTGTCCTTCGTAGACAAACGGAAAGTAGTCTCCGCGTATAGGATTAATCGAAGTAGAAAAACCTTGTTGGTAAATAGGAAATATCTATAGCCAGTCCTTGTTTTTCAAGTGGTTTCTTTTTAATTCCTTCAGGAGGGAAGTAGGAATATAGTTTAAGATATGTTATCCGCATTTTACTAATATGTACAAAAAACCTCTAATTAGAGGTTTGGTCTGTCCATTATTTAGTTTACACTGTTGCTCTTCCTCTGATGACAAGCCGGATTGATATTCTGGGATTATGACCAAGCATTTACTTCGCGTTTAAATTCATATTATAAATAGGAATCCGGGGAATTGCCGCTGCTACATAATTAAAGGATATTGCATCCAATACAGTCTGGACATTTTCTTCTTCTAAATTCCGGATGAATCCCTCTTGTACCATATAGTGAAAAGCCTGCTCACTCGTATTTAATTCTATTGGGAGTATGGCAACATGAAAAGCGACAGCGGCTGAAAAAAGGACGATCCCGATTCCAATAAGTGAGGAATTGGAAGTCCATATTCCATATATGAATGGAATAGCGGCTGCTCTTGATGCAGCATTTACCACAGGAAATAAATAGTGCCTAAAAACTAATATAAGTTTTTGAATAGCTCCCTCCTGCAAAGCATAGCTCGCTGTATGAGCTGCAATAGAAATCGAAGACACATCTTTACCAAGATACACGGCCTCTGATAAAAGAATGACCTTCCTGATCGGGTCATATCTGTTTGGAAGAGACCCCCTGCCAATCCTGATACTTATATTTCTTACATTCTTCCTTTCTAAGATCTGGCTGGCAATCTCAGCACCGGAGAAACCTGAGTAGGACCTTACATTCCGGCAGCGAATAATAGAGCGGTATATTTTTATTACCGCCCATATGGAAATACCCATAGATGAAAATAATAGGATATCCAACGGATGGAAAATCATGATATATTACCTCCCAGGGTACGGTAAAAAAGAGTTCCTAATTTCTGTTCATGATCACTATAAGGTTTTAAACTGAACATCCTCTGAACATTTCATTAAAATCCTATTAAATTGACATAGACCGAAAAATACCCTGTTATTATCTGGTCAGATCTAGAATATAAACCGCGTACTGCCAGCCTGCTCTATTTCGCAAGTAAAAAAAATTGTGCACCGGAATTCGATGCACAATTTTTTTATTTTTTCTCGACAGGAAACCGATTAAAGAGTTATATCTTATTGATGCATGTCTGCGCCTCTGCTTATTTCCCTTACAGACTGTTTCTTATGCAGCCACTGATAAATAATCGGGATGATCAGGAAGCTGTTTATAGTCGAAGTAATCATCCCGCCAATCACGACTATACCGAGTGTTTGGGAAATAACCGTATCACTGCTATGTGAAAATGCGAGTGGTATTAAAGTTAGTACCGTTGTTGCTGCTGTTATTAAGATTGGACGCACCCTTGACAGACTACCGGAAGTGACCGCGTCCTGCAAGTCCATTCCTTCTTTACGATTTCTCTCGATCTTATCAATTAATACAATTCCATTCGTCACAACAATACCTGTCAGCATTAATACACCGATGAGGGCAGCCAGGTTCCATTCTCCCCCGAACAGAACAAGGGCTACCACAACGCCGCTAAGAGCCAGCGGGATGCTTAGCAGTACAGACAACGGTGCTCTCCATCCTTTAAATAAGGTAGAGGTAATTAACAGAACAAGCAGGATGGAGAAGGCGACAGCTACAGACATATCAAAAATCATGTCCTTAATTTGTTGAGATATGCCACCCATAGAGTAGTTTACTCCGCTTGGAAGGTCCTGTTTCTTTAAGACGTCGTCTACCTGACTGGATACTTTACTCATATCCTTCGCTGTGATTTGAGCAGTAACCACTGCATAAGGCAAGCCGTTTCTTTCATTTATCGTTGAAGGAGACGT
The DNA here is from genome assembly GCF_000430765.1 of Peribacillus kribbensis DSM 17871. Taxonomy (GTDB): domain Bacteria; phylum Bacillota; class Bacilli; order Bacillales; family DSM-1321; genus Paraperibacillus; species Paraperibacillus kribbensis. The sequence goes on from NZ_AUMQ01000016.1 coordinate 341,123, forward strand.
ATCTTTTTTAATAGAAGCAATTTCATTTAATTTAACGGTTTGATTACCGTTTCCTTGGAATGTTTCATTACCAAGTGATTTTATTACTTGGTCCGGTGTAGCATTTACTTGAATGGATGCTTGTTCACCAGATGCGATTTGATCTAGATATTCATCAACTGGCAGACTCATATGATTAACGATTAATGTAGCATCCTTTGTTTGAGACAAGTACCTATTAATCACTTTGGTAATATCAGAAATCTGGACACCTTTTTCCTGGATTGCCTGCTGATTAAAGGATACTTTGAATTTTGGCAGACCGTTGGTTAAGTCCACTTTCCCATCCACACTTAATCCTTTTATCTTTGCTAGAGCTGTTCGTGCGTTTTCAGCCGTTTTATCTAAGGTATCTTGGTCTGAACCCGTAAACATGATTTTCATTTGCGAGTCATCGCCTGAAATATTTTGGCTCGTAACTGTGTATGCTACATCTTTTGAGAGTTCAGGAAGGTCAGAGGCCAGCTGATTAATAACGGCATCCGCCTCTTTTTCATTCTTCAGCTCCACTGAAACGTTGGCCACGTTTGGTTTCTGTAAAAATCCTCCGCCCTGGTCAAACACATCATCACTTTGCGGTGTGCTTGCAGCTCCAAACGTAGAAGAATAAGATTTTACCTTTGAATTTTCTTTTAAGCTGTTTTCAACTTTTTGCACTTCAGCATCGACCTGAGGTAATGTGCTGCCTTGAGGCAGCTCCAATTTTATGGCAACCTGGCCAGTCTTCGCACTAGGCAGCAGGGATACCGGCAGGAATGCAGAATACGCAGCTGCACATGCAAAGATAAGGACGGACACCAACACAACTAGTTTTCGATGTTTTAAACTTTTTAGAAGCAATGGCTTCATTGACTGATCGAGTGAAACGGCTTTTTTCGCTGAAGGAGCCCCTTTCCAGCCCATAAAGGCGAGGGTAGGAATCACCAGCATCGCTACAAAAAATGAGATAATCAAGGCTATAACCACTGACCAGGCAAATCCACTATAAGAAGCACTTACATAACCGCCAACAAATGCGATTGGAATATATACCGCGACCGTGGTCAGTGTGGAAGCCAAAATAGCCGGAAGCATTTCCTGTACAGCAGATCCTAACAGAGGAAGCAATGCTATATCTTTAGATTCCTCTCTTCTTCGGTACATATTATCCAGAATAACAATGGAATCATCGACAATCCGCCCCATCGCTACAATAAGACCAGATACGGTTAATATATTAAGTGTAATTCCCATTGTTTTTAGTATAGCCGCCGTTGCCAATAGCGAAATTGGCAGGGAAAGAGCTATTAGTAAAGTAGAACGAACATTTCGGAAAAAGAAGAATACACAGATCATGGAGAACAAACATCCTAAAAGTCCTTCTCGAATCAATCCGTTCAATGAATCATTTAATTCTTTTTCACGGTCAAGCTGTGGTGTAAGATGTACTGAACCGTCTTTTACCAGCTGCAGTCCATGAACTCGTTCTTTTACATTTTTAGCCACATCCGTGATATTAGCACTTGGTGTTTTGATAACATTTAGCTGCACGCTGGCTTTCCCGTCAGATCTTGCAACGGTACGTACATCGTTTAAAGAATGAGAAACGGCTGCTACTGCTGATAAAGGAATAGCTTTTCCTTCTGCATTCTTGATCTTCGTGTCTTTTACTTGCTGCTCATTGAATTTCCATCCTTCAAAATTGACTGGAATAGAGAGCTGGTTATGCATGATATTCCCTTTTGGCAATGCCGGAATGGCACCTGTAAAGGATTTATTGATATCATCCAATGTTAACTTATTTTTAGCCAGATCCTTCATTCTTACGGTTAACACATAGCCGTCTTTTGCTCCACCAAATGTGGTTACATCTGATACACCAGGCACGGTCTTCAGCTGCTTCACAATGTCCTGCTGGGCTGTTGACCGCAAAGTATTTTGATCTAATTTATCACTCGTTAGGTTATACGTTAAAATCGGAAATGAACTGGTCGTAATGCGGGTTACAACCGGCTGTTGAGTAATGGTAGAAGGGATATCGGCATTTGATAACGCCTTGTTAACATCTGTTTCCGCCTGCTTCATGTCTGCATTCATCGGAAAATACAAACTCATGAACACGCCGCCATCGTAAGAGCTTGTCTCGATATCCTGCAATCCATCCGTTTGTCTAACGGCACTCACAAGATTATCTGTGATATTTTGTTTTACTTGTTCCGCTTGATACATGGGCAGTTTCATACTGACCGTTAAGGTCGTATTATTGATGCCGGGCAGATAATCCCGCTGCATTTGATAAGCTGAAATTCCGCCCCAAGCCAGGATAATGACCACACAAACGATCATTAAAATAGCTCTTTGCATCGTCCCTTCCACTATTTTTTTCATTTACTTTTCCTCCATCCATTTTTTCAGAAGTGTAAAATTTATGCTTCACTACTTGGAGTGTAAGTTCTGAAACTGAATTCCTGGTTAAAGAAGAATTAAATTCAGATTAAAACGGAATGGAACATTGGAAAAACAGCATGTATAACGCAAACTCTGCAAAGTCCATCTATTAAAGTAACACCATCAAATCTCAGGAGGTTTCAAGAAATGGCTAGTAACAGCAATGAGAATCAACTATATTAGTTCAAGGTGCAGGACAATCTATTCAACAAATGAAATATGAGATTACTCAGGAATTCGGTGTACAACTGGGAGAGAGATACTACATCGCGTGCCAACGGATCCGTTGGAGGCGAAATTACCAAACGTTTAGTCAGCTTGGCTCAGCAGCAAATGTCTGGTTTTAGATAATTCATACTTACATAGGGGCAGTGTTGAACTGTCCCTTTATTTCATATTCATTTCATCAATAACATTTGCCCATAAATCATCTAGTTTCTCTTTTAATGCTTTCAAAATATCACCTTCTCCTCTCGCTATTTCTTTTCTCTTCCTCAAATTTTATATTCTTATTCTCCAATCTTTCTTAATTATTTTTCTATCTCGCAAGGAACTTAATCAATTTAAAGAATTTCATACTTTTTTCATGCACTACCTACCCTTTATACTAACAATAAAAAACGGCTGTCTAAGCAGCCGTACGCCAGTCAACTAATAATTTTAGATCGAATCCTTTTCCCATATACAAAATAAGCTAAGTATCCGAATACATTTAAGACAGCAAATGCCATAACCCATCCAATATGTAATCGTCTTCGATGAGCTTACTATTATTTTTCCATTAGATTTCTACCGAACAATCGCTTATTTTTATGAATTATTGTACTTACGATCGCCAGCAATATTCCTGAAATAATGAAAACGACTCTAATCCCTAACGAATCTGCTAGTAATCCCATAACAAGAGAACCAACGCCAAAGATTCCAGACTCTATCGCACCTAATGAAGTATATACGGTTGACAGCTGATTCTTCGAGATACTAGTTTGGATTATGGATTGTTGAGGGATGTTTTTCAGTTGCCCGAAAATCCCTGTACAGAGCGATAACAGTAATGCAATAATTGGGATGCTGTTCATGCTAAAGAGTATTGTGACTAAGAAACTGGCAGTTGAACCAGCGAGGATAAAGAAACCCAATTTCTTTTCAACAAAAGTAGAATATTTAAGACAATAGATACTTCCTATAATTAATCCTAAAAAGAAAGCACCATTGATAAACCCCCACCATTTTTCATCAACTTGCAATGCTTCGCTGACAAACACATATAATATAGCCGCAATCCAAACGGTTCCTGCCAATGTTTCGAAAAAACTGATCCAGGCAATTTTTCTTAATACTGGAGTTTTAGATAAAGTTATCCATCCCTCTTTAATTTGCTCTAGTTTCCCTTTTGGGTCAGCTTTATGAGTTACATTTTCTAAAAGACAGAGTAAGAAGCTCGCAATCCCGAACAAAGCTCCCACTAACCAAACCAGTTGTTGGGAATTCATAATAAGTAGAAACATACTCCCTGCGAACCACATGACTGTTTGTATGACCTGTGTAACCGTTTCTGCCAAACCATTAGCTTGGATTAAATGTTTACGTTCTACATAATTTGGAATCAATGTCTGTCTTATTGGATTAGCACATCCATCAAGAAAAACAATTAACCCTATTATCCAAAAGATCCAGTAATAATTTGATGCTGTAATTCCAATTAACATAAACCCAAGTATAAATAGCAAAATCGTTTTTCCGATTTGCGACCCAGCCATCAACCACTTAAGATTGACTTTCCCAACCAAAAGAGGTGTTAACAGACTAGATATGAACATGGAAGAAGTAATCGTAAATGGCACAAGGGACGATGCAGTTGAAGAGCCTGTTAAAACAAAAATGGTTTTAATGACACTGACTATATATAAAACATCGCCAATATTAGCGAACGATTGACCCACTAGTAATAAAGAAAAGTTTTTGTTCCCTATCATTTTATATCCCCCATTTTTTAGATGATACCTTGAAAAGGGGAATGTTAAATTGGACGTCTCATTAATTTATAGCTCCAATCTAGATCGGATGAATCTGGGGGATTAGATTCATCACAAATTTTAACGCTATTGAAACACTTACTATCCATTAAATATGAGAGATAAACAGAATACATTACCACCACTGGTAATGCAGCCTTAACTTACTCCGGAAGCACTACTTTTGTGTTCGATAAATCTTTTTTTCGTAATGGTCCCATTCCTCCTTCAATTCTTTCCAGGTCATAATCTTACAAGGATTAAAGAAGGTTTGCTCATTTTTATTAAAGAAAAGGTTATTTCCCATGTAATAGGATGAGTGATGGATTACATCCTTATCATTAACCCAAGTTATAACATCCCCGTTCCTCATTTATCCTTTATTACTTTATATTCAGCTCTAACCAGGCTCTCTTTAAAGGTTTCCGGATGTATTCACTCATGAATCATCCATTCCTGTTTCGTAATTGCAAATAAGACAGCAGCCAAACAGTTACTGCCCGAAAATGCGGAAAAATGATTAGCATAATTACGGATATGTTCAGGTATCCAATTCGGAATGACACAGCAGGTCCAACTATCCATTAAACGCGCATATGCTTTTATGGCAATTACTTTTATATACATGGCAGATCAGGTCCTCAGCCCTGCGGCATTTTACTCATATCCATATATAAAGCGTTCCACCGATGACCGTCCGGGTCGGCAAAACCGCAGCCGTACATCCAGCCATCCCTTTCGCCCGGCCCGCTGAATACCATGCCGCCTGCACGTTCAGCGTTGAGGGCGAATTCATCAACTTCATCCCTGGAGTTCGCCCCCAAAGAGATTAACACTTCAGTTCCTTGCCGTGAATCTGCCACAGTATTTCCAGCAAAGCCTTGGAATAAGGGTTCCGGAAAGAACATTAAAACAACCTGGTTGTTCCCGACAATCATGCTAAAGGATCCGTCCTTACTCGCATACTGCTCATTTAACCGAAATCCCAGCTGAGTATAAAATGCCTTGGCCCGCTCTAAATCTCTTACTGGCAGGTTCAGCCATAATTCTCCTGACATAATTATCAACCTCCTGAAATAGGAATTCAGTGCATCACACGCTCTTTTATATATTCAATGCTGAATGTAATTTCCCTATCATATTCGGAAATAAAATCGTGAAAAGTTGAATATATAAAAAACAGTTTCGTTATAACGAAACTGTTTTTCGAAATGCTTTTATTGTCTTATGCAATAATGGCCCTATAACGTTAGGCCTTGATAAGGCGTAATGGTTAGCACTAATGCAGATAAAGAACCCAGCAGTCAGTAATGTTATCATTTTACACTAGTTTATTTCTTTTGAAGGCTTTACTGCCTCCCTAACACCGTCACTCATATAGCCCATAGATACGATATCAATTTACTCTTGCCGCAGCCAATCCATTTAAGATATTTCGATAAACTCTGAAACTCTCGACCTCAAAGTTTCTATAAGTTCTTCATCCATAAACGTATACTCATCAGGAATATCTAAACAGATGACTTTCCTGGATCCATTTAGCATGGGTCCAAATTTTTCTCTCAATCTTCTGGTATGTTTCTTTTCCATAACAAAAATTAAATCCGCCCAGCCGATATGTCCGCTTGTTACTTTAATACGGGCATTTTGCTCAGTCCCAGCTGATCTAACTTGATGCCCGCTCACTTCGTGAAAAATCTTCTCGGCGGTTAAACTTCTCCACCTGTTGCGGCTGCATACAAATAATAATTTTATCTTTCTCACCTCAGAAATAATTAAAGGAATGGCTGGATCCCTTGAAACAGCATGATTAAAATAAAACCTATTAAGAACAAAATTGTAATAATTTTGAATGACTTCTGATACCATTTTGGGATTTGCTCTATTTTTTTAGGGGCTTGAAAACCATTTACAATGTCGACGTGCTTACTACCGTCATTAAACGGCGTCCTTTCTAGTTCCATGGAGTTTATTGCATGCTGAGGCTTTATAGTTTGATGCATATCTTTTTCTTCTGAAATCCGCTTTGAGGAATTTTCCATAATCATTCCTTCCTTTCCTATTTGAACAAAGGATCGTGTAAGAGGATCTTTCTGAAGACTGTATTTCTATATTTAAAATATTGATGAATCTCTCAAAATTATATAACTTTTTCCTTATTTTTACTGTTTTTTGTCTTCTTTACATAGATTTTCTTTTTGCGGTAACAGATAGGATGCTGCTGCAGCTATCTTGTATAGACCGCCTGTGATATCTCATTTTCCCCTAAAGCGCTGTGATTATCTAACTGGATACCATCTTTTCTAAAAGTAACTAGGTTTGATAAAAAACTCTTTACAAATATAAGATAATTGTCATAAAATACAGAAATATAAAACAAATAATATTAGATTGCCGAATCGACACTATCCAATAGATTTACTTCTTGGATTAAATTGTCGAAATATTCAAATACATCCATTCTTCTTCATGGTGTAACGCAGTCTATTAGCAATCTAGTTAAAGAGAAAGAGAGATGGTCAGCATGGATTTATTCAGGAAGAAATCGATTCCCCAGTTATTAAAGGAGTCTGAAGGAAAAGGGTCGGCACTCAAGAAAGACTTAGGCGGTTTCGATTTAACGATGCTCGGAATTGGAGCCATCATTGGAACAGGTATTTTCGTATTAACAGGTGTAGCCGCTGCTGAACACGCAGGGCCAGCCCTTATTCTTTCATTTATTTTAGCAGGATTAAGCTGTGTATTTGCGGCTCTATGTTACGCAGAATTTGCTTCTTCCGTGCCTGCATCGGGCAGTGCATACACTTATAGCTACGCTTCTTTCGGTGAGTTGTTCGCCTGGATTATGGGATGGGCGTTGATTCTGGAATATGGGTTTGCTTCCTCAGCCGTAGCAAGTGGCTGGTCTGGATATTTCCAAGGGCTGCTGGCTGGATTCAATATTCACTTCCCAAAAGCTTTAACAAGTGCGTATGATCCAAGTGCAGGAACCTATGTCGACTTACCCGCCATCCTTATTGTTTTAGTAATCACCCTCCTGTTAACTCAGGGAGTCAGGAAATCTGCTAGATTGAATGCGATTATGGTATTAATTAAGCTTGCTGTGGTTCTATTATTTATCTTCGTTGGTGTTGGATATGTGAAACCAGATAATTGGACTCCATTTATGCCATTTGGTTTTGATGGAGTAGCCACAGGAGCAGCAACCGTATTCTTTGCTTATATAGGGTTTGATGCAGTTTCCACAGCTGCCGAAGAAGTCAAAAACCCTATGAAAAATATGCCGATCGGCATTATCGCGTCCCTGCTGGTTTGTACGGTCTTATATATTATAGTATCCGGCATACTGACAGGAATTGTTCCTTACACAGAACTAAATGTTAAAAACCCGGTTGCCTTTGCATTAAACTTTATCCATCAGGATTGGGCAGCAGGATTAATTTCCTTAGGGGCGATCATTGGGATTACAACCGTATTGTTAGTCATGATGTACGGGCAAACCAGATTGTTTTATTCTATCAGCCGTGACGGATTACTGCCAGGAATTCTTTCAAAAGTAAACACAAAAACGAAGGTTCCTACCGTTGGTACTTGGATTACAGCAGTTTTAGTTTCCTTCTTCTCTGGAGTCGTTCCGCTGGGGAAACTGGCTGAGCTGACGAATATCGGTACATTGTTTGCTTTTATCTTCGTATCTATCGGGATCCTAGTACTGAGGAAAACTCAGCCAGATCTGCCAAGGGCATTTAAAGTTCCATTTGTTCCATGGATTCCGATCCTTGCGGTATTATTCTGCGGATATTTGGTCTTCCAATTGCCAGCCTTAACTTGGGCAAGTTTCGGAATTTGGTTAATAATTGGATTAGCCGTTTACTTCTTATATGGCAGGAAACACAGTAAATTAAATTCTAAACAAGAAGAAAAGAAAGATTCGAGCAAATTCGCCAAGAGCATGTAAGATTGGTTAATAGGAAAGCAGTGAAATACAAATTTCACTGCTTTTTATTTTTTGCTATCTTCCTTTCGCTGCAGCACTTCTTTGATATGTTTCAAAACACCACCGCTTATTAAAGAAATACCAGGCTTCGGCACACTTACAACTTCATTGCGTTATCAGGAGTAAATCAAACTGTTTATTTACTCGTTAATCCATCCTTTTTTATAATTTCTCTCCTATAAGTATAAATTACTAATACTGCCTTTCCGTATTTATCTTGACCTCAATGCGAGGGAATTGGTTTAGCACTTATTCAATAATGCAGGTGAAAAGTTGAAACTATTCAAATATACAGCCATTATTATGGGACTTGGCCTATTAGCATCTTTTATCATCCTTGATGTACTAATTAACTTTTTAGAGGTTTTAAAATTATAACCTGTACGTTAAAAACACCGATAGAGGAAAAAGGGGCATGCAAGGAAAAGGCAGCAATACATAGTAAAGCTGCCTAGGAAAGTACACATTTATTCTTTTAGATGGTATGGAACTGTTGTAACTACCACATTTCTTCTATAAAGAAGGAATGCTCGTATTAACAAGCTGGATTGGTTATGCAGGATATTGTGCCAGCCTTTTTTCGGAATAAACTGTGGAATGATGACCGTTACTCGATAGTCCGACTCACTGGCTTTATGTTCGACAGTATCAACAAATTTTGTCAGCGGCTGAATAATGCTCCGGTAATAAGAATGAAGTGTCACTAACCGGACATCTGGCTGCCACAGCTTCCATTTCTCTTCGAACTTCCTTTCTTCTTCTCTTTCGAACGCTACATATACAGCAATGATCTGATCTGCTTTTAATGATCTGGCATAGTTTATGGAGTTTTGGACAACCTGTGTCATTCCTGCTACAGGAACAATGATGACATTCCCTTTTATTTCGATATCAGGCTCATCCGTTTTAATCCTTAGCTGTTTACCAACTGCTTCGTAGTGCTTCTTTATTCTGTAGAACATTAGGATGATTAAAGGAAGAAAAATTAACACCGGCCAGACTTGAGCGAATTTGGTTATAAAGAACATCAGAGTAACGATAAGGCTGATGAGAGCCCCAATCGCATTAATCGATAGTTTGGCTAACCAGCCTTTTGGCTTTTCCTTCACCCATTTTACAATCATACCTGATTGGGAGAGTGTGAATGGTATAAAAACCCCTACTGCATATAGAGGAATAAGATGTTCGGTCTTCCCTTTAAACGCAAGGATTAAGATAATGGATGCTAATCCGAGAATGATAATGCCGTTAGAATACCCAAGCCTGTCGCCCCTTATGGTAAACATCCTAGGTATAAATTTATCTTTTGCAAGGTTAACAGCCAGCATGGGAAAGGCTGAATACCCGGTATTAGCAGCTAATACTAAAATCAGTGCTGTCGTTACTTGGATAAAAAAGTACATAAATGTACGGCCAAACGTCTCTTCAGCGATTTGAGATACTACGGTTACTTTATCATTAGGCGAAATCCCATAGTAATAAGCTAAAAACACAATCCCAGAAAATAGGACCGCCAGCAGCGTACCCATTGCGATCAGCGTTTTGGCTGCATTATTGGGTGCCGGATCCTTAAAATTAGGAATAGCGTTTGATATAGCCTCAACCCCTGTTAAAGCAGAGCTTCCTGATGCAAATGCCCTTAAGAGAATAAATAAACTAATCCCTGCGACTGGTGTGCCAACACCTGTATGCAGCTCTGGTGCGACCTGCCCCGTCATTATACGGTAGAGCCCTACTCCTATGAGGATAACTAACGCAAATACGAATAGATAGACAGGGTATGCTAATACGGAAGCAGATTCCGTTACACCCCGTAAATTTAAGAGTGTAATAATTAGAACAAATAGGATTGCGATAGCCACCTTATACGGATGCAGATTTGGAAATGCAGAAGTGATGGCATCCGTACCGGCTGATACACTAACCGCAACGGTCAATATATAGTCGACCAGCAGTGATCCCCCGGCTATTAAACCAGGATTCATACCCAAATTTTGTTTTGATACAACATATGCCCCGCCGCCTTGAGGATAGGCAAAAATAATCTGCCGATAAGAAAGAATTAAAGCTGTTAATAAAATCAAAACTCCCACTGCAATGGGGATGGAATACCAAAAGGCCGCTGCACCCACTGTGGCCAGCACGATAAGGATTTGTTCAGGACCATATGCAACAGACGACAAAGCGTCAGACGACAATATGGCTAATGCCTTGGTTTTATTAAGTTTTTGCTCACCCAGCTCATTTGACTTTAATGGTCTCCCAATTAAAAACCTCTTTAAAGCTGAAAACATGCCATTGTCACCGCCTATTGAGACTAAAATATACATTCATCATACCCTTTACACACAAAAATTCAAACTGTTCATTGTATTATACTGCTGTATAGACTATCAGCAAAAAACTGTAATATAAATTGATTTGGCAGCTTCAAATAATAAGTCTTTGATCGGTCGTTACCCAACCTTTTATGAATCAAGCAAATGTTAATTTATATTTTATAAAATTAAGAGACAATTTATCTGGCATATCAAGTATAATGAAGTCTATTCAGATTATGCATATGATATTTCCCTTAGAGAATCCTATATATAAGTGGATAATACAAAAAAACGAGGTCTAATACATGAGTGAAAAAAGTTTTGAGGATTACCGTTTAAGCGATGAAATTAAAAGAGCTCTGTCTGTTTTAAGATATGAAACCCCCACTGAAGTTCAACGTAAAGTTCTGCCAGCAGCCTTGAAAAATAAAGATCTTGTGGTTAAATCACAAACAGGAAGCGGCAAGACTGCCGCCTTCGGAATTCCTCTTTGTGAGAAAATCGACTGGGAAGAAAAGCTGCCTCAGGCGCTTGTCCTTACTCCGACAAGAGAACTAAGTGTTCAAGTACGCGAGGATTTAACAAATATAGGAAGATTTAAACGAATCAAGGTAATGGCTGTCTATGGAAAAGAGCCTTTTGCTAAACAAAAAGAAGAATTAAAGCAAAAAACGCATGCAGTGGTCGGTACCCCCGGACGGGTGTTGGATCATATTGAAAGAGGGACCCTCGCTTTAGACAAAATTAAGTATCTTATTATTGATGAAGCCGATGAAATGCTTAATATGGGCTTTATTGACACAGTAGAATCCATCATTAAAAAGCTGCCGGCCAGCCGGGTGACGATGGTATTCTCAGCAACTCTGCCTGAAGATGTTGAAAATCTCTGCCATGACTATATGGAGAATCCCATTCATATTGAGATTGAAGCTTCAGGAATTACTACCGAAACTATTGAACATCGTGTGATCGAAGTGAAGGAAGAAGAAAAGCTTTCATTGCTGAAAGATGTGACGGTCGTAGAAAACCCGGATAGCTGCATCATTTTCTGCAGAACGAAAGAACATGTGGATACGGTATTCGGTGAGTTGGAAAAGTCCCATTATTCCTGTGAAAGACTTCATGGAGGATTAGAACAGGAAGACCGGTTTGCTGTTATGGAAGGTTTCAAAAGAGGGAATTTCCGATACCTCGTCGCAACAGATGTGGCTGCCAGAGGAATTGATGTTGAAAACGTCACACTGGTCATCAACTATGACGTTCCCATGGAAAAAGAAAGCTATGTTCACCGAACCGGAAGAACCGGACGTGCAGGAAATAAAGGAAAAGCGATTATGTTCGCTACACCTTATGAAGGTAAATTCGTAAGAGCCATCGAAAGATACATTGGATTTGAACTACCTTCTATGGACGTTCCAAACCCCCATGAAGTGGCTGCAGGAAAAGTAGCATTTGAAGAAAAACTCAGCGGCCGCCGTGTAGTAAAAAATAATAAAACAGCCCGCATCAACCAGGATATCATGAAGCTTCACTTCAGTGGCGGAAAAAAGAAAAAGCTCCGCGCAGTCGATTTTGTCGGAACTATCGCAAACATCCCAGGAGTTACAGCGGATGATATCGGAATCATAACCATACAAGATACTTTGTCCTATGTTGATATTCTGAACGGGAAGGGTTCGTTAGTTCTCCAGGCAATGGAGCATACACCGATTAAGGGAAAGAAGTTGAAAGTGAGCAAGGCAATTAAGTGATAAGCTAAAAATGACGAACTGCCGCCTTGAATCTATATTCAGGGCGGTTTTCAAACATTTTTGCTTATAGTTAGCGAAAGTGGACTACAGCTAGATGCCTGAGCAGCCGAAAAAATCAACTAATATACAATACTCCTTGTTCAGCTATCCTGCCAGTAACCAATTAAAGAATGAAATTAAAGTATCAGCCCTTGGCAAATTATATTTTGCTTATTAAACCCTTAACAAACCGCGAAATCCCCTTGCAGCATAGTAGGATTCCGCTCCATTGTGGTACACAAATACAGTGTCGTAGCGAAAATCACAAAATATGGCCCCGCCAAGTTTTCTAATATCAGCAGGTGTCTGCACCCAGCTCGATGTTTTCATATCGAACTTTTCCACTTTCTGCAGATCCCGGTATTGTTCTTCCGTTAATAGTTCAATTCCCATGTCAGCTGCCATATCCACAGCGTTATTTTCAGGTTTGTGTTTTTTTCTTGAATCCATAGCTTCCCGGTCATAACATACACTTCTGCGACCTTTAGGACTTTCTGCAGAACAATCATAAAAAATATATTCATCCGTCTTTTTATCATGACCAACAACATCCGGTTCACCACCAGTCCTCTCCATCTCATTGAGGGACCACATTTTTATAGTATTAGATTCGATCTTAGCTTGCACTTCAGCCCAATCGAGACCTTTATGCCGGTGCATGTTCTTCTCAAAGCGGACTTTCAAAATTCTGAGGAGTTCTTCACGCTGTGCTGGTGGTAACTCCTTATTCCTCGTTATCATCTTCATTTCCCCCTCCGTTATCCCCCAAACTAAACTGCTCCTTCGTACAATAACTTCAATAAAAAGATCATGATCCTTCTTGGATGGACGCACTCTTTAGTTTGAGTAATTCTTAAAATGATTTGTGTTGCTAATAACCTCTATCCTAATCAAATCTGCACTATGAAAACCCTATTTTAGACATACATTCAAAAGCTTTTTGTACAGTATCGTATATGTAGACAAAATTCTAATTAACCTCTTCCATTTCAATGTCCTCGCTGAAGAATCCCGTAGAAAAATGTCGTTAATCTAAATTTTCAAAAATATTAAGAAGCTGCACAACATGTGTTATATTTTTCCTTGGAAATCAAATGCCAAGGAGAATGATATGAAAATACAAGAATTAATTGTACAATTTATGATAAATAAATCGCAGCCGCCAAAGCATGCTAACTTTTTATTAGACTACGCCAGGAATGAATATGTTTCAGGTAAAATATGCTTACAAGACTATCGCCAGTTACTCCTGGAGTTAAGCCGGCGAGGGGCAACCCATCCTTAAGTATATGGTTATAAAGGAGAATAAACGTGGTCGATTTTGATTTTCCAAAAGAACATCCAAAACGAACCCAAAACCATCTAAAGGATCTATTCCCATCCGCATCCGGGATGACGTTTTCAAGAATGTATTTATGTCTGGTATGTATATTTGAACTCTATTTTTTTGATAGGAACGTAGAATGATTGACAAGTTTATCAAGGTATGAATAACCTGAGTCCCTTAAAGGATTCAGGTATTTTCGCTGCTAACTCATTAAATTGTTTTTTATAGAGAACTAATCCAAGCAGTTTCGGATTTGAGAACTTCTTCGTACAGCTCCTTCTAATATTCTTTTGAAATTTTATCGTTCTATTTCAGCTATATTTATTTAAAATCCCGGGTGATACATGGTATGACCATGTTTTTAGACGTCAAGAACGAGAGAGATTAAAGCATCGAGTTGTGTAAGAATCTCCACTTGTTCGAAGAAATTTTGTTCGTATTCCCCCTCCTCTCCCTCGCCACCTTCCCTATACATGCCTGTTAAGGTTATTTCCATTGGAGCACTGGCAAATAAAGCTCTCCATCCATTAAGAGTATTTTTCAATTTATTCACGGAGTCTTCATCAATAATAGTCATTCCGTAAAATCAAGCCCCATCTCAATAGCACGTTTGGAAAATGGATGATTTCTTTGCAGGAACCCAATTAAGTGTGTCATTCATATAAAATAAGGTCATCGTCAACTGCAATATGTCTAATCGCAGGTTCTTTTATTGAGTATATAAATACACGGATATCCGTATTTAGCAGTTCACCCTTCGGTACTAATTAAAAATTATACACTGGCATTAACCTATAACTCCTTTTATTGTTGTCGTTCAACTATAATTGATTTTTTTATTGCAATAATACCATTTTTATTCCTTAAGATAAGTGTGACAAATATTCAAATGCCGTTGTTCCATATACACCTTTAAAGTGTTTATTCAAATGGGTTAAATCAACAAATCCACATTCAGCTACCGCTGTGTAAATATCTCTATTTTTTTCTATTAAATACTTTGCCCGTTCTATCTTGCAATTAAGAAAGTATTGGTAAGGGGAAATTCTAGTATGAGCCTTGAAAAACCTTATAAACTGGAATTTTGATAAATTAAGCTCTGTACATATATCGTCAAGTTTAAGTACATTCCCTAAGTTGTTATGAATCATATCCTTTGCTTTTCCAACTAGAGTGTTATCTTTCTTATATTCCGTATATGGATTAGTAAGAATGAGGTAATCTGTAAGGGATACGAGTAATTCGCTGCACAAAGCCTCATTTTTTGCGCTTAATATCGCATGAGAAAGGCTTAATACTCTATGTTCTAAATTACGATCATACACAATAGGAGTGGAAAAACGCACTCTGTTTTTTTCCCCCGTTATCTGTAAAAGCATTTGCGGGTCAATATAAAGCATTACATAATCAAGCCCTGTCTCATCATGTGCCATTCCGTCATGCGCCTGCTCTGGATTAAAAAACATGACCCCATTTTGATAAGATAGTTGTAAACTGCCTTCCAAGTTATATTGCTGAATACCACGTAATGTTACCCCTATAGCATACTCCTGGTGAGAATGCTTTTTATAGGTGAAATCAGTCATACTTGCGGATAACGCAGTTATACCTGCCGATTTTTTATAGATAAATGTGTCCATGTAATTCACCTCAAGTCAGTTTACCTATATCCATATCATTATCACCGAATAAACTAAAAATAAAGCCATCAATATGTTAACAATCTTTTCATTTCTCCGTAAGAATTTCTTGGAAATTGTACCGGACAGTACCCAGGTAATAAATGCTAAAAATCCAATAAGAGTAATGACTCCAACACTTATTGTCACTGCAGCTATTGCAGAATAGTAGGGCAAGACAAAGCTGGGAAGTACAGTCATCGTGAAAAGTACAACCTTTGGATTTAAAAACTGCATAAGAAAACCGGATTTAAAGGAAGCTGATCGGTTTAAAGATGGTTCTGACGGTCCCATTTTGAAAATTTGATAAGCGAGATACAGCATATAAAGGCTTCCAATTATCTGCATGAAAATTAAAATTTTTGGTATGACCATTGTATTCAAGACAGCAGACATAAGAAGTAATAAACCAAAAGCGGCAGTTGCTCCATAGGTGTATTTCATTGCCTTTGCTGTACCTGAATTATGTACTGTGGATAGTATTACAATATTAGTGGGTCCAGGGGTAAAAGTAACAATAAAACAGTAAATTAAAAAAGATGAAATATTCATGAAGAAAACTCCTTTCAAGTGATCTTCATAATTATCATCTTAAAATTATAAGGCATCTAGTATATTATTGCAGATAAAGCTATTTCAAACCGAGAAAGAACAACTGTCTTTCAATGAGGTGATCATTATTCACAGTCTAAATTATTGTACTTTTACTATTATCACTATAAAACGAGTATTGAGAAAAACCTATCCTACTCCAGGTGACCGATTACTAAATAAGATTTTAATGTCTGTTGTAAAGTACCTTTTGTATCAGCCTTGTTTTCAAAGGAAACACCTGAATGGATCATTTTTCTTACTAGCTCCGCACGTAAACCAGTAATGACTGCTTTACACCCCATCATAGAAATTCCATCTAAGATCTTTTGATAATGAACGATTTCCTCTAAATCCATCTCTGCAATACCAGAAAGATCCATAATAAGAGTCTGAATCTTTAATTGAGATATTTCGGTTAAGACTTTTTCTTCAATAATGCGCATACGGTAGGAGTCCATTAAGCCTATCAGAGGCAAGACAGCAACAGTTTGGCTTATTGGAATAATTGGTACAGATAAATGTTCAACCATTTGCCTTTGAGAGTTGATTAATTCGTCTTTATAATTTGAATAACTGATCACAAAGGTGTTCAGGAATGTATCCACCTGATCATTAATTTCCTTTTCAAGCTTAAAAAAATTTGTAGTGGGGATCTTGTTTGGAGCGTTTTCATAATACTGTTCAACAAAATTCCATAGGGTACGGCGGATAGCCTGAACCCACTCTAACTTTAATTGGAGAGTAAGTGTATGTGCAGCCCACGCTATTCCTTCCTGTTGACCAAAAGCAACTAGGTTTTCACCTTTTTTTAGAATGATATACTCTACTAGTTTTCCAGCATTATGCAGCAAATCAATATTTCCTTTATCGAGAATTTCTTTTATTTTATTTCTAACATTAACTGCTTCTGATAACAGCTTCTCCTCAAAAAGCGAACGATTGTGTGTAATCAAAGTTAGGATATTATTCCTTTCATCATAGGTATTCATATAAGTTCTCCTTTTATCTAATTTAATTAGGTTTTAACCCGGTATTTTCAGTTTCAGTTCTTTTCGCTAAAGTAAATTATAAAATTCACTTGTAAAATGCTAGTAATAGCCCTCTAATCAAAGCAAAAACATTATAATAACAAAAGAACAACAAGGATACCGTTTTCGTAAAGGGTGCTTCCTGCTAGTTCTTAGTACGGTTTGTACCAATGATAAGCTTATCCCTTCCTCGATCAATGGCACCCTCTAGTTATGTATAATATTGTTGTATTCTACACCTATAAAGTGCAGTACATTCTATTAACTCACTCATTTGTTACCGAAGTAAAGCCATTTATGGCTTATAATCCCCATTATTTTGTTTATCCTCATAAGGAATATCAAAAGAGCCGTTACTAAAAAATACAATTAAAAAGCGTTAATCCTTTTCGGATTAACGTACTGTTGTTTAGTAAATTAATATAGTGAAGCAGACTATTTTTCAATTGTTATTTCTTCTAATTTCTTAATTCTCTTTTCTATTACTTCCAGTTCTTTTGGTAAAGAATCCAAAAACTGGTAATATTGTGCTCCGCCATATTTTAGTCCGGGGTATAGTATGTTTAAGGCTTCAACACCACGTTCATTAAGAAGGTTAAGTCGTTGCTTGGTTTGCTCTAAAGATTCTTGTAAATTCCCCAACAAGTCTGACATACTGTTTCCCCCCAAAGTAAATGCTTCCTAATATTTATTCTTATTACCCTGGTACATATTATTCAAACCACTTACGGCGAAATGAACTATACTCTCTTCACTTTGTCGTTGATTTTTACCTCCTAATAATAAAATAAGGTCATCTTCAACTGCAGCACTTCTAATCGCAAGTTCTTTTATGTGTAAATAAAAACACGGATATCCGTATTTGGCAGTTCACCCTTTGTAACTAAATGATAGTGATGCATGGCCATTAAATCATTACTCCTTTTATGAGAATGATCTTAATATTTCTCTGTTCTTATGTGCAAAATTCCTCTATATGATCTAAGGCGTGGGTATTTAAATAGTAATGATCTTTACTCAAACTACCATTGTAGAATAAACCGTCCATAATCGGCCAATACAAAATAAAAGGCTAACTTATTATCGTTAACCTTTTTTCGAAATATTAAGCTTTCTGAATAATTTTAAATTCGTAAATAAAATAAGAAAAATAAACGGATAAAGCAATGCTGAATACCATAATTTCCACCCGTTATAGTAAAGATAAGCTGTTTGCAAAATAAGCCATTCAAAAACTACAGAAAATATAGCCCACATGATGATATATTTAATTTTTTTAAGTGTAGATCCAGCTACAGGGAAAAAATTTAAAAATAGGATACTTACTGGGATAAAGTACATAAAGGAGCTTAAAAAACCTTGCCATTGAAAGCCATGTTTAAAATAGCCATAAAGATTATAATGTAGATCGAGAACTTCATCGGTCATAAGTCCATACATTACCGCAAAAATGGAAGTAGTATATAACTCTGATTTAGTAAGGTTCTTGGGAACAAAATATGCAACTGCGATAAGAATGATAAAAAAAATATAAACTAAAATCCACATCCGGTTTCCCCATTCAGGTTTTAGTTTCATTCTTTACAATCTCCCGCCTTTTATACCGGATGCAACATCATTGTATGTAAAGTCTTGCTTTAATAATGAATACATAAATAAATCATTTATTAGGGTTTCCATCGGGATCCTCCCAGCCCGATCTTAAATCATTTAAAAAATCATAAGGCTCAGACAGCATAGCGGCACCATTTTCTAGTAAGTACCTGAATGGCTGAATCAGTATCTGCTGTCCATACTACTATTTCACACCCATTTTATCCTGGGTTTGGAAAAGAGGCGCAGAGAGCCCTTACGCCCATCATAAAGAGCAAGGAATAAAGACCCCAACTGCATAACGAATGCAAACAGGGCCAAATATGTATATTCAATCTTCCCAATACCGGTAATTAGCCTTTTTCTTGAATAAATGTCTTAGGCATTACAACAAGTTCGACCACTCCACGAGCACAAAGAAGATCATCTGCAAATAATTCCGTATGAACTTTCCACCTTTTAGGATGGATTTCTTCCACTGTTCCAATCGCTCTTAGGGGAACATTTTGTGGAGTCGGTTTTAGGAATCCCACATTGAGGCTGGCGGTTACAAATCTGGGCGGTACTGAACCATCACCGATTTCGTTTCCATTCTTACGGTGCAAGGCAAGAGAGGCAGAGCCTGTTCCATGACAATCCATCAACGAGGCAATCAGCCCGCCATAGATAAAACCTGGAATTCCCATGTACTTGGATTCAGGCTTAAAGATCGTAACCGTCTTATCACCCTGCCAGCCCGTTCGAAGATGATGGCCATCTTTATTTAATCGGCCGCAGCCAAAGCACCAGGCAAAATCATCAGGGTAGACATCTTGTATTGCTTTTTCAATTATTTCTTCCACCATACATCCCCCATAATAATAATATAGTATGTAAAAACAGCGTAAATTAACTAGGCGTTCAGTCAAGTTGTACTATAAATATATACAAGTTTTTCCTCATGCACAACGATTTGTTGGTCCTTCTGTTCATCCTTCCATTTAGCGGTTTCCAGCTATTTTCAAGGTAACTATTTTATAAATATATTGAAACAGTCTGAATTGCTTGCTGAGGCAATGAATATCTTGATAAGTTTATGAATGGCAGGCTGGGAATCCAAATCAAATGAAGGATAAATGAAGGAGTGACGAGATATGGATAACAGGATTGAGACGTTTAGACTTTCTTATGTAACATTGTACACCTCAAATTTGGAACAAATGGTGGAACACTATACAAAGGTTATGGGATTACATTCTGTTGAAAAAGACTCAGACGGCACCGCTTACTTGAGTACAAGTACCGATCACCACAATCTAATACTAAAACCTTCTTCGACGGAAAAAGGCTTAAAGAACATAGGGCTTCAAGTGAAAAATACCCTTTCAATGGAAGAGATTGCAAAACAGCTTTCTGAAGCAGGAATACAAGCTGCGATAAAAACCGATGCTTCTCCCGGATTACGTCAATTCATTGAGTTTACAGATACCGAAGGAAACGAAATCCATTTATTTACCGAAATGCAATCAACAGGTTTGGGAATGAACAGGAATGGGATTGGTCCGAATAAATTAGGACACATCGCCCGCTGGGTAGAGAACCCTAAAGAGATGGTACACTTTTATGAGACCATATTGAGTTTTCGAGTTTCCGATTGGATGAGGGATTTTTTCGCGTTTATGAGGTGCAATCAAGACCATCATTCTGTGAATTTCATTAAGGCCATCCAACCGGATCAGGTCAATCAGCTGCATCACCTTGCTTTTGAGCTGCATGATTGGGGCCATTTGAAAGACAGTCTGGATTTGCTCGGCAGACACAACACACCCATTGTGTGGGGTCCTTTACGCCATGGAATCGGACACAATATTGCCGCCTATCATCAAGATCCCGATGGAAACCTGGTAGAACTGTTTATCGAATTAGATATCATGAATGAGGCAATGGGATATTTCGAACCCAGACCGTGGCACCGTGATTTTCCCCAAAGACCTAAAGTATGGGAAGACACTGAACTCGCCACTAGCCTGTGGGGCATCAAGCCGCCTGAGGGGCTTGTTGAGTAAAGTTTTAAAAGCCTTGATTCAAACAGGATACTGGTGATTTTACATATTCCGATTATATGGTCTCTGCTCCATGAAACGGTAATGCTTCATCAGCTAGAAAGCCATAATATCAAATCCCGCGCATTGTGAATAAATAAAAACGCCACTTGGCGTTTTTATTTTGTCTTTGGCCATATAACTTAGTTTGTATCCGATAGTAAAGCGAATATCTGATGGTCTTCCCATTGGCCATTAATCTTTACACCTTTCTTTTCTATACCTTCTCTTTGAAAGCCTGCCTTTTCTAAAACCCGCATCGAACCTGGATTGCTTAACATGACACCTGCCTCAATACGATGCAGTTTTAATCTGTTGAACGCATAATCTACTGCTATGGAAACGGCTTCTGTAGTAAAACCTCTGCCATTGTATTCTTCGTCCAATGAGTAACCAAGCAAACACCTTTGGAGCGGCCCGCGAGCCACTCTAAAAAGCGAAACATCCCCAATCAGAATGCCATGATCTTTTAAAAAAATTCCAAAAGAATAACTTTTATCTTCTTCGCGTTGTTTTATAGAATCACTAATATATTTCCGTTTTGTTTCAAGAGTATAGTAGTCATTATCAAAAGTGGGAGAATATTTTTGAAACCACTCACTATTCCGTTTATGCATATCAAGTAAGGCTTCTGCGTCCCTATATTCCAAAAAGCGTAAGAAAATATGATGACCTCTAAGTTCCATAATCATGACTCCTCTTCTATATAAAACTTTTTTACATATAGATTACACTGGCCTTCTTCCTTCAACTCTTACAATTGTTAAAATGTAATGATCTAATAATAAGGTACCCCGTGTAGAAAAATTGGAGTATTTAATTAAGGGCAGCCAACTTATCATAATGTTTTTCCAAACGTGTAAATATAATGAACTATGACCTTATACTAAAAGAAAAGAGGGTTATGGGATGAAGTGTAAGATTCATCGGTGTAATTGCCGAAAAACCTGGTCCATACAAAACCGTAAAATGAAGATCATAGCTAAATCCATTTTACTTAACGGTGAATGGGTGACAGAAGTAAAACCTGACCGAAGATTAAATCCAAAAGGATTTGTCATTACGAACAGTACTCAGGACATTATCACAGATCCCCCGGCAGAATTACTCAGGCAATTTAAAACAGCAACAAAGTTACTTTATAATAAAAACAGAGTTGAGTTTAATATTAACTCTGGCAAATTTCTATGGTTTGCGGAAAATGGAAGCTGTTATTTGTTAAATAGGCTGGATGAGGTATAGCTTAGCCGCCCTTAGTTGAACCTATTTCTCTTTGCAAGTCTTATATTCCTGGCAACAGAAAAGGCATATGCGATTTCAATACACATTAAACTGCCTATTTACAACACCCTCATATTTTTATAATAGACGGTATTCCAAGGAATCTATCTTATTTATATAATCGTATATTGTACACCTAAAAACTTCAATGCATCCTTAACACTCAAAAAAGTAATGATGTCCGCTAAGTTAATTCCCAGTTTAACGGCGCCCACAGCCAATTCAGGTCTTAAGCCGGTTATAAGGCTCTGTATGCCGAGTAATTTTAGTGGATTGGAAATTTTAAAAATAGACTCGATAACTAAAGCGTCCATCCCATGAACGATTATCGGCTCTAGTGAATATTCAATCACTTCTTTGGTAATTAATATCTTCAATGTTTTCACTCATTAAATCTCACTCCCTGAATATAACTTAACGCATTTTACTCCCCCTGTTCAAAAGATTGGCTTTTAAGCGTAATTAGGTAAGTTAATTAATCCTGTTAATCCATTCTAAGAGAATTGAACTTTTTACAACTATATCTTAATGAATCCCCTTATTCTTTAGAAATTCTTCAGATGAATGATCCTACAAGAACCATTTGAATTTACACAACTGATCAAAGTCCTCACAAAAACCGTAGATATATCTCATTTAAAGTAAAAAAACCGTGAGTTCTGCACGAATTCACGGTTTACGATCCTAATGGAACATATTACGTTCAGCTCCACACCAGCTTTTTCCCGAAACAAACCAAGCAGTCGAACAGCTCATCAGAAATACTAACATTTGAGAGGATTCCTCGATCCGCAGATCGGTCGAACTTCAGCCGGATCCACTGTTCCACGGCGAGAGCCCTCCTGCCGTCCTGCTCTTCTACAAGGTCATAGCTCGCTTCCTCTAATAGAAATATACCTGCTGACACATCATACATGAGATCCGCGAGTTTTTTGGCAAGGGCATTTTGGGTGTCAGCATCCTGATCGAGGACGTGGTCCATGGATTGTTCAAGCCGATCGGCTTCAGCTGTAAAGAAGGATTTTGATTCCTCCAGCTCAGGATGGTGAACCCTTTTTAATTTTTCCTTGAGATACTGAATCACGCTGCTGCTTCCTGTTTTGGATAAGGTTTTTAAGATTTCCAGGCTCTGTATGTTCGCTGTCCCTTCCCAGACCGGGTTCACAATCGCGTCCCTGATCAGCCTTGGAATGACATATTCCTCGATGTATCCGTTTCCCCCATGGAGCTCAAGGGCATCTTTTGCGGCAGAGACGCCTAGCTCGCTTCCTCTGTATTTTAAAAGAGAGAGGAATATGCGCAGCAGAGGATAATTGGTTTCATTTTTCCTGCCATAAGTATGCACTTCATCGAAAACCTGGAGAGTTTGGACAGCGAGCGCCCAGCCTGCCTCTATTTCTGTGATCATGTTCAACAGGGTTTCCCTCACCATGGGATATCGGCAGATCGGCTGACCAAAGGTATCTCTGTGATGGGTATAGATGGCGGCCTCTAGGAACGCCCTCCTGGCAATGGCAATGCCGCTCAGTCCTGTTCCAAGGCGAGAGACATTCAGGGCCTCGGCCATGTATTTGAATCCGTTTTTCTCCTCGCCAATGAGATAGCCGATGGCATTGTCCAGGATAAGCTCGCCGCTTGCGACGGCACGTACGCCGAGCTTATCCTTGAGCCGGCGGATGGTGACGGAATTGCGGCTGCCATCCCGCAGAGTGCGCGGCACAAGGAAAAGCCCCAGGCCTTTTGTGCCTGGAAGATCATTTACCCTCGCCAATACGATGGCAATCTCGGCATCGCAATTGCTGGCAAACCATTTTTCACCTGAGAGTAAATAATGGTCGCCATTTTTTATAGCTCTCGTTTGAGCGGCGCCGACATCGGAGCCTCCCTGGATTTCCGTTAGGAATGTGGCGCCTTCCGCCAGTTTTTCAGGATCCCAGGAGGCAAGGCTGGTTAAGTATTCAGCCTTTTGCTGCTCAGAGCCGAATTTCTCGAGTACAAAAGCGGTCGATTGGGATAGGCCGACCGGGCAGGTAAAGCCTGGCTCTGATTCGCACATGAGATAAATTAAAATAGAATTGACGAAAAAGGGGATCATTTCATGCAGCGTTTCATCATAGCGGTATGCCACAACACCGGTTCCATACCCGTCCTTCACCGTCTGCCGGTAGCCCTCGTTATACCAGACTTCATTGATTTCCTCGCCTTTTTTATTGTAGCGGATGAGCCTCGGCGCACCTTCCCGATCGGTATGGACAGCCCGCCGA
Source organism: Peribacillus kribbensis DSM 17871 (assembly GCF_000430765.1). GTDB lineage: Bacteria > Bacillota > Bacilli > Bacillales > DSM-1321 > Paraperibacillus > Paraperibacillus kribbensis. The sequence goes on from NZ_AUMQ01000016.1 coordinate 365,559, forward strand.
TCCATGGGTCCTGCCGCCAGGGCACCGGTTTTTTTAAAGGAATCCTGCACATAATCCAATACAGCTTGAGACAAGTAGCGCTTTGCATACCGGGTAAGGATCGGATCATCCGTATACCAATTCACATCATTTCCGCTTTCCCACCTGCTGTAGTGGATCTTGGCCGGTTCCTGCATCACTTTCTTCATTCCCTACATCTCCTTTACCTTTTGTTTTAGCAGCTTCCCGCTTGCACTATAAGGCAATTCCTTTACAAAGCTAAAGAGGCGGGGAATTTTAAACTCCGCCAGGGATTCGGACAGGTACCATTTTACTTCCTCTTCTGTTACAGTCTTTCCTTCATTTAAAACGATGACAGCCTTGACCGTTTCTCCCCAGTCGGCATGCGGAACTCCCACGACGCATGCCTGGTGGATGGCCGGATGCCTGGCCAGTACCTCCTCTATTTCACGGGGATACACGTTGATTCCGCCTGGGATGATCACATCCTTTTTCCGGTCAACAATATAGATGTAGCCGTCGGGATCTTTATACGCGATATCTCCGGTATACAGCCACCCATCCTTAACCACTTCTTCCGTGGCAGCAGGCTGATTATAATAGCCAATCATGAGCGAACTTCCTCTCAGGAGAATTTCACCATATTCCCCGGCATCGGTTTCGGCACCATCTTTTCTTATAATCTTCATTTCCATGTTGATGACAGGGTTCTTTCCGATGCTTCCCCGTTTCTCAAGGTGCTCATGCGGTCTCAGCAGGCATCCGTTCGGACCTGCTTCTGTTAATCCATAAACCTGATAAAAGTTTTGATTCTGGAAGGCTTCGGCGACAGATTCATAGGTCGCAAGGGGCATCGCACTGCCGCCGTAAGCAAAGGATCTCATGCTGGATAGATCATATTCGGAGATGTTTTTTTCTTTAGAGGCTAAAAGATAGGCAACCGGTGCGGCAAACGTAAAGGTGGTTTTTTCGTCAGAGACCCATTTCAGAAGGGCTTTTGGGGTGAAATCATCGATGATAAAGGAGGCTCCCATATACAGCGGGCCAATGAAGAAGCAATTTAACGGCGCTGAATGCGATAATGGCATAATGGTCAGGATACGGTCGTCACTTGTAAACTCCAACTCTACCGCCATGGCATAGGCCAGTGCCAGGATTCTTTCATGGGTGAAAACGACTCCTTTTGGGACTCCTGTCGTACCGGAAGTAAAAAGGATTTCGCATGTATCCTGAGGTCCAATCAGAAGGTTCAAATTATGCTTCTGGTACTCTCTTGATTCCTGATCGATCTCTTGGATCCTCCATTTGATGGAAAAAGACTCCACCTTTTCTGCAAAATCGGCGTCATATAAGATCCCATCCGCCTCGGCATTCTGGAGGATGGTGTGGATTTCGCCCTGCGTCAATTTATTATTGATGGGCATGGGAATCGCCCCCAGCTTCAACAGTGAGAAAAATGCATAGAGAAAGTACTGATCATTTTTTGCAGCGATGGCGATACGGCTTTCCTTTGCCACTCCCCGACCGCTTAAGAATCTGGCAATCTGATTCGTTCTTTGATTCATGGCTGCATATGTAAGGCGGTCCGTCTTTGTGATAAACGCTTCTTTATCCGGATAAATTTCGGCATTCCTTTCTAACAAGCCGTGAATGGTATCCATGGGTTCCCTCCTATTTTAAGAATTGGATCCTATTATATAAGGAATCTGGTACTCTCTCTCCTTTTTTGTTAGCGCTTTCAATGTTGTAACTATCACTAGTGTACCATGCATGTGCGTAAAAGTGTATGATAGGATATTTGCGTTGGTTTCAGTATTAGAAAATGATGTGCAAGGATTGAGATATCTCTATTTATAAACCTTCATTCATACCCTTTGCTTCAAATGTGAAGGTAAAGGGTAAAGCTAGTACAAGGAGGTGAAAATCAATGTCCAAGCCTATTGAACTTACCCAGATCACGATTATCCAAAAAGATACACCCAATAAAATCCGCGAAGCGTATATTGAGGGTTTTGAGGAGCCTATTGAGTTTGGTGTACATGGAGGAGTCAAGGAATTTTATGGCGTTGAACCGAGCGTCGAGCATCCTTCTACACTTGACTACATAGTCGCTGCAGCCGGAGGCTGACTGGTCGGGACCCTATCAGGCGCGCTGGAAGCGCGTAAAATTCCGACTTCACCAGACAAAGTCAAGGCGAGTGTACAGGGTGTTATAGAAGAGGTTGAAGGTGTACTTAGGATCACCAGAATCCGCTGCCACTATCAAGTCAAGCTCCCTGATGGAAAACAGGCTGCGGCAGAACGGGCCTTATCCGTTTTTGAACGAGGATGCCCGGTGGCCCAGACCCTTAAAGGGGCTATTGAATTTGAGCATACCTGGGAGCTTGAACCCTATTAAGAATAAGTGCCCCCTTCCTTATGGCCGGGGGCCTTGTCTTTATAGCTTAATCAACACGGGGCAGCTTTACATGCTCTAATTTCTCAGGATTTCTCACAATATAAATATCGGCGATTTGGCCTTGTTTAACATGAAAGGAGCATACGGTCAGCATTCCGCCGGCTTCCCTGATCAGGAGTCCGGGACCGCTGTTTACCGTCATGAATTGAAAAAGTGCCGGTTTTTCCGGATCATGGTTCTGCTCCATAAGATTTGCAATAAAACGGACAACGAGCTTCTTGGAATGCACGGGCTTTAAGGCTGCATACACTTTTCCGCCGCCATCCGAATAAATGGTCACATCCTGAAGCAGCAATTCTTCCAGTTTTGAAAGGTCACCCCGCTGCAGGGCGGCTGCAAAAGTTTCGATTCCCTGATGATGCGGCACATCTTTCAGCTCCTCTTTGATTAAAGGAAGCTTAGGCTTTATGCGGCTGAAAATCTTCCTGCAGCCAGGCTCACTGCGTCCCAGGATCTGTGCAATGGCAGCATATTCATATTCCAGGACTTCCCTGAGGATGAACACGGCACGCTCGATGGGCTTCAGCTTTTCCAGCAGCAGGAGGAAGGCAAAGGAGACGGCTTCTCCCTTCATCACTTCCGCAACAGGATCATGGGGATCCAGAATCAAAGGCTCGGGAAGCCACGGACCCATGTAAACCTCACGCTTTTTGCGGGCAGATTTCAGGTAATCCAGGGATTTATTCGTCACCATTTTACAAAAGTACGCCTTTCTATTTTCCGCATGCTCCCATGATTTTTCACTGGCTGTTACATACACATCATGAACGATGTCCTCCGCATCGGAAACCGTGCCGAGCATCCGGTACGCGATGCTAAAGAGCAGCGGATGATATTCTGAATACACGTTCTGAAGTTCCAAGGTGTTCCCTCCTTCACTGATTGATACTCGCAAGATCCCATGTATACTCCCTGATTTTTTCTGCAACTTTCCCTGAAACGGCAAAGTCCATCCCCCATTTACGTGCCCATACCAGCCCATCACCGGGGCCAAGGCCGATGCAAAGCAATTCAGGGGAATGCTGATGTGGAACTGAAGGGAGTACATCGTCATCCCCTGTCAGGATTTTGGCCAGTCTCTGTGCCTGTGAAATCGCTTCTTTACAGCTCATGGGTGCAGCATGGTTCTTCCTGGCATCAACTGCATGAACACAATCTCCAATAGCATACAGAGCTTCATAATCAGCCACCCGGTACCAAGGATCAACTCTAACTTTTCCTTCATCTGTAAGAGGAAGGCCGAACCCGCGAAGACAAGGGTGCGGCTTTAGTCCGACTGTCCAGATGCAGTAATCTGCTTCCAGATGGGATTGATCCGAGAAATAGAGGGAGTGGTCGATGAATCTTTCAGCCGTTTTCTGATAGATCACCTTAATTCCATGTTTTTTTAGCCGGCCCTCTAGACGCTCACTGATCTTGGCGGGAGCTTCGCTTACGAGCCTCTCTTTTTTATGGATTAGAACTATTTCCATTTTCCCCGGCTCAAATCCTCTTTTTTCTCCTTCATGTTTAAGCCAGGCACCTGCTTCTGCCGCTGTTTCGATGCCTGTGATTCCTCCCCCGGCTATGGCTATTCTAAGCATCTTTTTTGGAGAATCCAGCATCTCCAATAGCTCCTGCCGAATGACTATTGCTCTTTCAAGATTTGTCAAAGCAACGCCTCCTTGCTCGGGATTTATATCCTCGATCACACTTCCCATTGCCAGGACCAGCGTATCGTACGAAAGGCTGCGGATCACTCCCTCCTTCTTTTCAAATTCGATGATTTTCTCTTCAGGATGAACAGCCGTTATCCTGCCTTGAACAAATTCAGCATTCTTCTTGCAGTAAGCGGCGAACGGGACATGTAAATCTGAGATGTCTTCGCTCACGATCCCTTTAAACAGCTTTACCTTTTTAAAATGGAACGCATTTTTATCTATCAGGATGATTCGGTGGTTTGTATTGATTTTCTGCAGCGCATGGACGAAGTTAATCCCCGCATATCCGCCGCCTGCCACGACAATGGTCTTCTTTCCCATATCATCCATCTCCTTTTTTTATTCTGCTTTCAGGACGATTACACACAGGAATTTGTGACGAAAAAAATACAGGGTTATCCACATTTATAATGTACAGGCATCTAAAGCCGTTCATAAGATAACAGCAGGATCACTGCTACTTTCACGAAATAACAGTGAGGCTTATTCTAGAAAGGAGACTGATATCATGTCGTATCGAAATGGTTACGGTCCAAGATATGGTCCAAGAGTCCGCCCGGGGTATGGTCCGGGATACGGCCCTCGCGGGTATGGCGGCCCTTACCGCTATGGGTATGGCCCGGGTCCTTATGGTTATGGAGCTGCAGCTTTTGCCGGGGGGCTTGTAGGCGGGGCTGCCGGAGCAGCGATTGTCGCTCCCTTCTTCTTCTTTTAATGCAAATGTCCCCCTGGTATTCCAGGAGGACATTTTTGCTTTTTCATCTTGAGTAGTTGACGATATGATCGGATAGGAGCCACCTTGTACCCGGAAAGCGGCAATGATTGACATTATGCTAACGATGAGGAATGCTAGAATGATTAATAAAGCACTTAAAGGAAAGTTCTGGATATCAACATCCTTATATAACGAAGTAAAATAGATTCCTATCACCTCCATCTGTATCCAAATACCCAGGGAATCCGAAGTACTAACCTGGTATCCTTCCGATGTATTTAAAAAAAGAAAGACCCATCTGAAAGATGAGTCAATCCTGTTTTATGCATTTCCACTCTTCCGCCAAAAGCCCATAAACCACATGATCGACATAATGGTCGTATAGCCACTCAGCTTGTCTAATGATCCCTTCTTGTGTAAAACCCAAACGTTCAATAAGATCTCTGCTTTTACTATTCCCTGAAGCTGCATAGGCTTCCACCCGGTTCAGGCCAAGATCTTTAAAGCCGTATTCTATCAGGGCCTTTACCGCCTTTGTCATTATGCCTTTCCCTTGGAATTCCTGACCCAGCCAATACCCTATTTCACCAATTTTCGCAGACTTATTTATCTCATTAAAACCCACAGTCCCGGCGATTTTCCCTCTGTGAATAATGGCAAACGATTTAGGGTAGCCGCCATTTTCTACTAATCCTTTTAATCTCTCCTGTATGTTTTCAGCTGTATCCTGCACGCTTACTTTTTATGTAATCCAGCCAGCCCAGCCACTCCTTTAAATAGGCTTTCGAGGCTATCGTCAATTGGTAAAATTCCTCAGCGTCATCCTTATTCAGCAGTCTCAGAGAAACTTCTTCATCAATTCTATGTGTCAGCAAATCGATTCCCCCCACTGTAAAAGCTTGTCTTTTTGTGATCATGGTCTTAAACTATTCACTTTTTATCTGTAAGGATGGATCCTTTATTCCATAAAGCAGTTACCACATCCATTTGTGCATTATGAGATTTTACTTCTCCTACTATGACTCTTTCCCATAACCTTCGAGGCTGAATTGCTAACGCTGGCTCATCTCTTAAAATACCAACAGCTTTAATGGCGTATTCTCATTTTTTGAGTGTTTGTTTTCACAGAATCTTTTTTTCATACTCCATCAATAGACCCGCTTCACATATTCCTAAGAATGCTCCTTTTGGACACCCCTTTTTCTGACTGTGGGTTCCTCTGCCGAAAATTTCGGTGGTTGCTTCATTCCATGCATCTATTGGAGTTTTACAAGTAAAATTAATTAGTAGTTCTGCCGCTTGAACAGCCGCTGTTCCGTATTTCCCCATCAAGATCCACCCTCTCTTCTTTCGTCTTTGCTTATTATATCGTCCGAATGGAATTTTTTTCTATATATTTTACAGAGTTTTAAGGAGGCAAAAAAATCTGCCTCCTTAAATACTAGATTCCCTGAGATTGATAGTGGCTTCATTTTAGCTTAGAATCACATCGGCAAAGGCAATTATTCGCGGAGAAGCTCCGACTGGAATTGTGGCAATAACGGTGTTTGAAACAGTGTCAGCGACTGCAGCTTCATTACTGAACTGAAGCAAAAAATAAACCTGTGTTCCGTCTGGAAGAATACTGACATCAACAGAGAATCCGTTAAGATGAATGGTATCGATTACGGTGTTTGTACTGGTCCTGATTACAGAAGCATTTAGGGAAGAACCATTTGATATATATCCCACTGCCCCGTCCGGAGTGATCGCAATATCAGTCAGCCTCATCTGCTTTAAGGTTTGCCTTACATAAAGAAAAGCTGGCCCCCATGCAGGAGAGAACCAGCTTTTTCACTTATAAAATTATGCCGCAGCATTAAAGCAATTCCGATTCTAGCCGGAATCCTTCCACGATCACATCATCATCGACCTCTAGCAGCAGGCAGCGTTTTCCTTGATACATGATATATTTTACATTTTTAAGGTCCTTTGGATTGATGGATACATCTGCTATCTTCGTGTTGATGTTGATAGACTTAGGAACCAGGCTGCTTGCCTTAAATTCATGTTTCTCATCATCCAGGACCGATTTCAGGGCATGTTCCACTTTGGGAGCATCTACATTCTCCACACCGCTCACGGTCAGGATCCGCTCAATGTCCCGGGAATCCAGCTTCGGTGATTCGCTTTCTTCGTTTTCTTCATTATCCTGGACCATCTTATCAATTTCCTCATACACATTTGATATGACGCGGGAATCCACTTTTTCACCCATCACTTCTTTTAAAATCAGCTCAAAACTGTCCTTATCTTCCTGGGCAGTCATGATTTCCTCGCAGTTCAGGACATCTTCTATAAAAGTGATATCCGGCTGATTCACTTTTCCGGAGCAATATAGAATATGGTTCACATCTGCCGCATTATCATTGAATGCCGGGAACAAGAAACCAGATAAAGGTGAATCCAGATGAATGATAGGATCGATGGAATTATTCGACCTGAATTCTTTTTCAATATAATCAAACGTCAGAGACTTTTTCGGCTGATTGGTTTTATTCAGACTGCAAAGGATAAATGGACTGGAATACACTTCATCATCCCCGCCTTCCTCCGATTCAAGATCCCGCTTCCGGGTCTGCTTTCTGTACTCTCCGCGGACAAATGTCACAACGGTGTCGAATTCATAAACCGTGTGGGCATACATTTTCCTGACCATCTCGAGCATATATTCAATCCACTCTTCCGTCTCTTCTGCCTGCAGGCTTTCAAAGAGAACTCTCTGGGTGCTTTCTTCTGCATCCCCCCTGAATTTCAGCTCGAATAATTTCCCATCAAGCGGACCGGTCAGCACTTTTTTAAAATTCTTCAAAAACAACTCCTGTGTTTCCTGCTCCATCAATTCAAGCGGCTGGCTCACATAATGGTAAATTTCCCCAGACTCTTTCTTTACATACACATTGAAGATCTCCTGAATCTTCAATAGGTAATTATCTAATTTAAATTGCTTGCGTATATTTGCGATATCTTTTTTATTCATTTATCTCAACTCCCATCCCTAATTATACTGATTAAAAAAGAAATGAGTAAGACTTGATATTTTTTCAATTTGATAGGTTGCAATAAGACAAAAATAAAAAGACTGTTTCAGGCTGCCTCCCTAAACCAGTCATTACATAATATAACTATTTATATTGACTTTTTCCGTTTAATGCCTTAAAGTAATAAAATATTCAAACTATTCAAGCTGTTTCTATCATCCATGCCAAAGATTGACCTCCCAGGCATGGATAATATGAACATAAAGAGAAAGCCCCTGTCCTTCAGCAGCAGGAGCTTTTTCTATTTTATTATAAATTACTAAAAAAAGTAAATGGATTTTTTTGGCCAAATTTCCGGACAGTGAACGTTTCCACACGGCTAAGTTAAATATTTCGAGACTCTGGCAGCTACAAACGCGGCATCGTTTTTAACTCGTTTTTCAGTGCTCGAATCGCAAATGAATAAACTTCAGCATTCTTATAAGGTCGGCTACCCGCTTCATAAAACGGGTCACGCTCTCCCACTTCCTGTCAGGAGCAATTTCCCTATAATAGGGCTCGCTGGAAATGACCTTTATCTTCGGCGACTAGGCTTCAAGGGATTTGGGATTGTTCACGCTGAAGTACATCTTCGCGCCTTTGTTTCCCGTTTTCTCTACGGTGCGATTGGAAATGGTCAGAGCAAATATTTTGATTCTGCATCAAAGTATAGCTCTCCGTTTGGAAATCGGACGGCCATTTCCTGCAGTCCTTTTTTCAATTTGTTTTCCTTAAAGTAGTAAGAGTCTTTTTGGTATGAAAGCAGGGATTGAAATGTTATTTCAAAATGGAAAAATACTGGTTCGGGAACTTGAAGAAAAGGACATACCTCTTCTTGCCAAGTGGCTGTCAGATCCGGCAGTCCTGGAGTTTTATGAAGGACGGGATAACTCTTTTGACTACGAAAGAGTCCGAAACGTATTTTTTAAGGGTGAGGAAGAAGAACGGAAATGCATGGTCGAATATGAGGGTCAGGAAATCGGCTATATTCAATTCTATCCTCTGGATAAGGAAACCAGAGCCTTATATGGCTACAGAGAAGGAGTTGTTTTCGGGATTGACCAGTTTATCGGAGAGCCCTCTTATTGGAATCAGGGAATTGGAACGCTTCTCGTTCGTTCAATGGTTCAATTCCTGGTCGAGCAGGAGAATGCGGACCGTGTGGTCATGGACCCCCGTGCTGGCAACTCAAGGGCTATAAGGTGTTATGAGAAATGCGGATTTACAAAAGTGAAGCTGCTTCCCAAGCGCGAGTTCCCTGAAGGTGACTATCATGATTGCTGGCTGATGGAGTATGCCGCTTCAGATAAAGAGAAACCTATTAATACATAGGCAAAATAAAAGATTAATCCTGATATCTGGTAAGCAATTCAATTGGAATGATACTATCTTAAAAAATACCAAGAAAAAGAGCTTGTAATTCCAAGCTCTTTTTAAGGTGATTTCTTTATGCCGGAATCAGTGATAGGAAGTTCGATGAACGGTCGAATGGAGATAACCACTATTGTTCGAAAACTGGTTATTCCACGGCTGCTGAGAAAAACTAAAGTGATAGTTAGGCCATCCGGTGAAACCCATAGAATTAAATACCCTAAACAAAAGTGCTGCATAGGTATCTATTGCACGCCTTTTATATTTTATATGTAAACAAGTTACCTTTCCCCTCCACATCCTCATTCCAGCAAAATTCATGTGTTTGTCCAGTACCTATCATCTCGCAAATTTATTGACTATATTAAAGGCAGTGATAAAATATGTCGAACAGAAAGAATGATCATGATAAAAGGAAAGTCATCTATAGTGACCCTGAGTACATTGATAACGACATATTTAGAAAAAGAAGTCTGTTCATCCCTTGCTTGATGAGATAAAGCAGGCGTTATCCCGCATAAAGAATATCATGTAAAATGGAATGATAAGGATTAAAAAAGGAAAAAGGCAAAAATGCAATTAATCCAGAAGTACTATTACTGTGATTAATCCTGGAAGACTCTTATTAGATATATTTCTTCCAACCGGAGATTTATTCACTGCGGCGCCCCCTCCTATGATACATAACTACCCCGGTGAACAAGTATTTGGTCCTTGAGACTTCTTCTATCGGACATTTCTCCCCGGCCGAGCCTGAGTTTTGTCCGTTAGACTCCTTCTAATGGACGTTTCTCCTCAGGTGAGTCAGTGGTTTGTCCATTAGACTCCTTCTAATGGACAATTCTCCCCAGCTGAGCCTAAGTTTTGTCCGTGAGACTCCTTCTAATGGACCCTTCTCCCCAGGTGAGTCAGTGGTTTGTCCATTAGAACCTTTTAACAAAAGTCCTTCGTCTTCCCGGCAAGGACTTTCGCTATCACCTAAGTTAAATAAATTCCACCCGGCGCACCCTGATATAAAATATGTCTATTTAATTTGGAACCATTACCGCCTGATCGTACTACATAATATTCGGATTCATCACTTTCAGGTTTTTATCCAGAAGCAGCTGATCGAACACTAAGACTCCTCCCTTACCTTTTTCCTGTCTGATGTTTTGTTCGAGATCCCGAATGTATTCCATTCCGCTTTCATCCCCCCTTCCTACACATTTGATGGGACAGCAGAAGGATTTGTTCATTTTTTTATTCCATATCTTTAACTTTTTATGTATACATGAAGAAAAACCCCCGCTCGTCCAACCGAGCGGGGCCGTATATAGATAGTAGAAGGTGATACTCTCCTTACCTATATTTCTTTTATTTTGTTATACGAATAGTAGGAAGCTGGACAGGACTTCCCTTTGTCCAATCGAGGACATTTTCCTGGGTTTCTCCTTGTGGCACGGTCATGTCGATGATGTGGGAATGCTGGTTGGAGCCGGAGCCGCCGCCAAAATTCCATTGCTCTGTATGTTCGTGGACTTCGCGGACTCCGCCGTTATTTTCCCCGGCAAGCAAGAACGAGAAGCCCCATCCTGGCTGAGGTTCTCCGCCAAGGGCACTTTTTGGCACCGTCAGCACGATGGTCCTGGTACTTTCATCCACTTTGACACCGATTGGAGTTTTTGGGGTCGAATCGTAGTTGTCGTACACACCGGTATTGCCCTGCCAGTTTCCGGTCACCCGGATTCGTTTTTCCCAGCCTGCGTCCGGTCTGAACACGGCGTTCAGATCCTTTATCCAGCTGTTGCCAGAATCCATTTTTCCATCCTCATCAATGTAAATATCAAGCATTTGCTTGGAGAGTCCTGAAGGGCCGCCCCATGGATTGTCGATATTTCCCACTTGCACTTCAAAGTATACATTGGTACTGTCCATGGAAGCTCTGACGTGCTGGATATCAAAGTCACCCTTCTTGAATACTGGATCAGTTGGATATACATAAGAGCCCGGTCCGTAATCATCTCCTGCCGGATCGGCAATATCCAGAAAGGCCGGAAGCTTATAGTTGACATGAATGCTGGCCGTATTCACAGAGCGCTGATTGTCGTAAGAGATGACATCTATCACATTCATCCCTAGGGCAGCGAGTTCGATCTCTGCGGAAAAGCGGCCTTCCGCATTCGTTGTCACCACAGTCCGTTCCTTGCCGCCGGACAGGACAATCGTGGTGTTCGGCGTGCTTGAGCCTGTAATGGTCACATGCGGCTGGGTAACCTCTGTTCCATTTTTCGGTGAATCGATCGTAATTTCAGGTCCTTGTGCCGGACGATGATCGAGATAGCGGTCCGTAACAACCTGTGGTTTCTCCACCGTTTTTCCCTGCTTGATGTCTTCTGAAAGCCTTAGGTATTCTGCCATGGACCATGCAAGAGGCGTCGCGGAGCCGGTTCCTTCTCCAGGCATCAGGCTCCTTTCAGGAAGCGCCTGGCCATCCCAGATTTGTTCTGGAATTAAGCAGCCGTCATTTGCAGTCCCTTCCATCGTCTTTAAAAGCTGTGTGGGACCATACATGTTGGAAGGTTTATTTTTCTTCGCTGTCAGTCCAAGCTCGATCTCATATTGGCCGCGTTCTCCGGATAAAAAGGGCCACGGCCGTCCGACCCCTGTTCCATCATATGGCCCCGCATTCGCTTTTTCTCCGTAGCCGTCATGATTATAACGGTACCAGACCGGACCATGAAGTGAATCATATTTAATAGCCTTGTCAATGACGTCAAGAGATTTGGCGATTAGCGGGTCATCCGCTGAACGGATTCCAAGTCTCACCAGCTCAAGGAAGCCGGCATCCACAATCTCATTTTCCGGATAATCTCCGCCACCATTGTTTATCTGCAGATTATGGCCGTCATCTGGATCTGTATTATCATTAACCCGGAAATAATAGGGCTGCTTTCCACTGGTTAATGGCGCTTTTTTGGTAACAGTCCAGTCTTCAATCTTCTTTTCCCATTCATCTGCTTTTGAAAAATAAACAGCGGCAGAACCTAAGTCGTTATGATCTTTGGCTGCCTTGCCCGCAGTGACCAGTGCTGCAATTTCTGCTGCAATGGTTGAAGGTGAATAGCCTCCCTCCTCTTCCCATCGTTCCTGAGGGGTGGAGGGTCCATTTTTGACAATAAAGTCCGCGGCAGGCTTAATCAAGCTCTGATACCGGCTTTCGCCCGTGTCCCCCAGCTGATGGGCAAGGATAATCGGATATGCGACCTCATCCATCTGGAGACCTCCCCAGTACGGAGAACCATCAAGCCAGGAGTTCTGCGGGAACGAGCCATCCGGCTTCTGCTGGACATAATCCAGATAATCAAGCGCACGTTGTGCCGTGTCTTGATCTCCGATGACAGCGAGAGAAGAAGCCACTTCATACAGGTCACGGGACCAGACGAGATGATAGCCTCCCACACCGCCCTGATCTGCATTCACGGCTTCCCCCCAAGGAACGGTGAGCGAAGCAATCATGGCCCCCGGATGCAGCTTGTCTTCATGTGCTTTTAAGGCCATCGCTGCGACATTGTACTGCGCTGTATCACCGGCTATAGGTTTGCTGAGAGTCTTGATATACTCCTTCCATCCCTTGCTGTAGCTCTCCTCCAAAGCTGGAAAAGGCAGCCGGAGGGAGAGAAGCGTCGATTTTACAGCTTCATTATCTGTTTCACCAAAACCGATCGCGACGGTGAAGGTGCTCTTTTTTCCGCTTCCCTTTCCTAAATCAATCTCCGCCATCTGCGCCACATTCCCATTTTGTGCAGATGTATAAGTGTTCACGAGGTCGAAGTGCTCCTTCAATTCCTTTATGCCGTCACTTGTCCCGGCAAATCCGGAAGTGGCTTTAAGGAATGGCTGGGAGGCTGTTACTGCCATGGCTGTGTTTCCTTCACTGGAGACAAGGCTGACTGCTCCGCCTTTGCTCAAGACCTTTGCCGAATCAGCCATCCCGCTGTTATTGATGCTTGGATTGGCATAAAGCATCAGTTTATAGTCCTTCACATTCCCTTTGAGAGCAGAGAAGGACACCTGGGTCAACACAGTATTCTGAGAGGGATCGGTAATATACGTTTTTTCTATTTTATATTTCTTTTCTTTATCGGTGTTAATCTGCTTATATTCTAAGGCATTGTTTTTGACGAGCTGGATTTCATGGTTGGTATCTTCTTTTTCAAAATCGACAAATGTTTTTCCATCCGTCACGGCGAATTGAAGCTCCTGAAGATTGGCCCGTGTGACATCAGGATAATATACTTCGGACAGAATTCCGTTTGTTAAGGTATACCATACATTGGATGTACTTTTGCCGGATGCAGGATCATAAAATGCGGTGCCTACCCCATTTTTCGCACCTGTTGTCCAGGCAGAGGAAACCCCTGGACTCCCAGGTGCCTCATTACTGGATTTTGCGTATGTGATTTGACCAGATTGCGGAGTGATCGTCAGAGCTGTAATCATCATCCCAGTGAGAAATGCAGCAGAGAATCCTTTGAAACTCTTTAATACTTTCATCGTTTTCATGGGCCACCCCTTTATATAACTCTATTAGATAAAGCGCTTTCAAAAAAATGACTAATCTCCTACACCCTCCTCTGTCTTTTGTGACCTCCGCTCCGATGCCTGTCTTTTTATGTCTACATGTATATAGTAATGGCTGAGGGAAACCAATTCAACTTATAGAATGATAAACTTTGAGAAACCTTATCCAGTATGTTCTGTGAGGGTCCTAAATCAAGTCAACAGTTAATGATGAATCTTTGTATCGAACTTCATTCTACCAGACCATCATTCTTCCCGCACAAATCAATCCGTTTTCTAATGGATTAAACAAAAGTTTCTCCTTCGGACTAC
>NZ_KE387241.1:0-81279 GCF_000430765.1 Peribacillus kribbensis DSM 17871
ATTGGAGTGGAAGGCACGAAGACTCCTGCGGGAGCAGCGGGACAGGTGAGACCCCGCAGGCGAAGCTGAGGAGGCTCACCGCCCGCCCCGCGGAAAGCGAAGTGCCCGGAACGGAAATCAACGGACCTATTTCTACTCCATACAGGACCTCATGGAAATTCATGAGGTATTTTTTTTTCTAATCGTGCCGCACTGACCTTCATCCACCAACGCCGTTTACCTCAGCCAGAGGCGGGTAAATAAAATTATTCCAATTAAACCATCTTTGTGTTACTATAGAATCAATACCAAATTATATTAATTCTAATTTATAAATCTCATCTTTCATTTATTTGTATCGCCTATAATCCTTGCTGTCATCAATATGATGACAGCTTTCCTGTTTTTTTCAGCGTATTGAACTTGATTATCTTTCTCAATTAGAATGTTATATTTGCGAACAGGCCATGAAGGAGGAGTTTACATGAATGCCAATGCCAAAGCCTTATCAGAGGAAGATTTACGGAGTGACAGTCCCTCCCTGCTGCAAAGGATCCGCCCGCATGCTGAATTGATAGCAGCCTTGGTGAGCGGAGTCTTAATCGCAGCCGGATGGCTCTTATCAAAATCAGATGCTTCTGTCCTGTCTATTGTTTCGTTTTTATTAGCCTTTGTGATAGGAGGCTATGCCAAAGCCAAGGAAGGAATCGAAGAAACGATTGCCAATAAAGAGCTCAATGTGGAAATGCTGATGGTTCTCGCTGCCATCGGTTCTGCGGTAATCGGCTACTGGACAGAAGGCGCTGTGCTGATTTTTATATTCGCTGTCAGCGGCGCTCTCGAGACGTATACCATGAATAAGAGCCATAAAGAAATATCCTCTTTAATGGAGCTTCAGCCTGAGGAAGCCTTAAGGATCCTGCCAAATGGAAGAGAAGAAAAAGTCAAAGTCAGTTCTCTTGAAATAGGAGATATGATTTTAATTAAACCAGGTGAACGTGTTCCATCGGACGGCGCCATTGTGGAAGGCTCCACTAATATTGATGAGGCAGCGATTTCTGGGGAGTCCATCCCTGTAACCAAGGGTGTGAATGATGAAGTCTTTGCCGGAACGGTAAATCTTCGGGGGACCATCTCTATTAAGATTACTAAATCAAATGAAGAAACACTTTTTCAAAAAATCATTCAGCTTGTTCAAAATGCCCAAAGTGAGAAATCGCCCTCCCAGCAGTTTATTGAACGATTCGAAGGAACGTATGTAAAAACAGTATTAGCCATCGTATTTTTAATGCTTTTTGTTCCCCACTTTTTATTTGGCTGGAACTGGAACACAACCTTTTACCGGGCGATGATCCTGCTCGTCGTTGCCTCCCCCTGTGCGCTTGTGGCCTCGATTATGCCGGCAACCCTTTCAGCGATATCAAACGGCGCTAGAAAAGGAATTCTTTTCAAAGGCGGGATTCATCTTGAAAATCTCGGGAACATGAAGGCAATTGCTTTTGATAAGACTGGAACTCTTACAAGGGGAAAACCAGAAGTTACAGATGTGATTACAAGGGAAGACATGAAGGAAGAAGAGTTCCTTCAAACAGTTGCGTCCATTGAAAATTACTCCAGCCATCCGCTGGCACAGTCCATTGTAAAATATCATAAAGGCCGCTTTAAGAATGAATTGTTTAGACCAGAGAATATGGAAGATGTCCCTGGCTGGGGTGTCCGTGCTTATGCTTCAGGGCAGGAATGGCTTGTTGGGAAAGCCGGTTTTGCAGGCCTTGAAGCTGCTGAAAACTTTATGGGTGGAATCGGCCATAAGCTTGCCGAAGAAGGAAAAACGCTTGTATTCGCAAAAGACCAGCATGGGATTGCCGGGATTATTGCCTTAAAGGACCTGGTGCGGGAGGAGACAGCAGCCGCCCTGGAGGAGCTGAAAGCGGAGAGTATCCATACAATCATGCTGACCGGGGACAACAGGGATACAGCCCGCGTGATTGCCTCGGAGAGCCATATTGATGAGTATATCGCGGAATGTCTGCCTGAAACAAAGGTGGAAGAAATCAAGCATCTGAAAGAAAGGTTCGGTTCGGTAGCCATGGTCGGGGATGGTATAAATGATGCACCTGCCCTTGCCACCTCTTCAGTCGGAATCTCCATGGGAGACGGTACCGATGTTGCACTGGAAACAGCCGATGTGGTGTTGATGAAAAATGATCTTCAAAAGATTGCCCATGCCATTAAACTATCGAAGAAAATGAACAGAATCATTAAGCAGAACATTATTTTCTCCATTACTGTGATTATGGTGCTGATCTGCTCAAACTTTCTTCAGTTCCTGGATCTTCCTTTTGGAGTTATCGGCCATGAAGGCAGCACAATCCTGGTGATATTGAATAGCCTGAGGCTGCTAAAGATTAAATGAAGAATAAGATGATATTAAGAAGGACCCTGCTATATCTGACTGTCATTTCTAGATAAGCAGGGTCTTTTTATTTTTGACTCTTAGATCTTAACCTTTGCAGCAGCTATTTTTAACAGTCAGGCTTATGCCGGTCGCTTGCCATGGCGTTGATTTCCCCTCCGATGATAAGGATAATCCCAGTCAAGTAAAACCACACCATAAGAACAATGATTCCTCCGAGCGTTCCGTAGGTAGCTGCATAATGGGCACTTTTCTCTACATAGAACGAAAAGGCATAAGAAACAAAAATCCAGCCTCCAGTAGCAAATAAGGCTCCTGGAAGTACGGTCAGACATTTCAATTTAATATTAGGGGCGAACCAATAAAGCATCAAAAAAATGATAAATAACACGAATGTACTGATTCCCCATCTAATAAAGGCCCATATGTACATGAATTCTGAAGAGAGGCCAAGGAAATCGCCAGCAGCTCTGCCAATCTGACTCCCGAATACCGGAAGAAGCAGGGCAATGATGATCACTGCCATCATCCCCAGTGTAAATACCACAGACAATGCCCTCGATAGGATAAACGGCCGATTTTCTCTTACATCATACGCTTTATTAAAAGCCTTGACGATTGCGTTCATCCCCGTCGAGGCTGTCCATATAGAGGCAGCGATACCAAATGAAAGAAGTTTCCCGCTTCCTTTCATGAGTAACCCCAAATTTTTCCGCACCAGCTCCATTGTCCCTTCAGGCGCATACGATGCCGCAAAATTCAAGATATCCCCCTCCTTGATAGGAAGGTAGGGAAGCAGGGAGATAAAAAAAAGCATAAAAGGAAAAAGAGAAAGAAGAAAAAAATAAGCAAGCTGGGCCGCCATACCGGATACATCATCCGCTGCAATTCGTTTATATAAGTCACGGATAAAGACCTTCATGCTCCCAGCTCGCTTTTCATTAATGAGTGATTTGTGAAGCCTGATTCATGCTGCCCTCATGCATTTGGGCATGGCCGTCATGGGTTAAAACATCCTTTGTTTCCATGACCACTTCAGCAACCTGAATCGGGACTTCCTTTAATTCATCCACCTTTTCGGAGATAAAGGTAAGATCATCCGAAATTTCTTCAATCTGAGTGCGCAGTCTTCCAGAAAACTCACCCATCCTAGCAAGGCCATCCATCGGATTTTTAAAGAAAGACTTCATTCCGGCATATGTCTTCCGGCTTCCATCCATGAAGGACATGCGGGTTCCACGATCAAACATTGCTAGAGCCCCTCCCGCTGCAGCACCATATAAAAGCCCTCTCAATAGCTTGCTGTTCCCCCTGCTAAAGCTGTTTACCTGCTTTTCCATCATTCAGCTCCTCCTTGCCATGCTAGTCAGTTTTCTTAAAGTATTGTGGTGCTTTTTTATTTTTTATCATTTCAATAAAAATATAATCCACAAATTTTTCTAAATCTTACATATGACTTAAGTAACGGCTGTTCTTTTAAAGTGGTTGACTTTTATCATGGAAAAATGGAAAGATGGACTTACATATTAGTTGCAAGGAGAGGACAAACAGATGGACTTAAAACAAAATACCCCTCAGAATGTAGAATTTATGGTGGAAAAGATCATTGATAAGTTAAGGATCATGAACATCGGCGCAGTAAAAGCGGTATCGTTTAACCAGGAAATGTATGAGGAGCTTTTTGATATTTATGAACTGGTCATGAAACAGAAGCAATTTTCTCCGAGGGAATTAGAGGCAATTGCAGAAGAGCTTGGAAGGCTTAGAAATTAATCCCTAAAAGTTTCAAAACACAAAAAAAGAATCCGCCCTTATGTGCAGAATACACTCCATAAGGGCGGATTCTCTAAAAATTTTTTTTAGAATTAGACGACTTCCTGATCGGTCAGGATCAGCGGACCGTTGGAAGTTATGGCGATGGTGTGTTCATACTGCGCAGAATACTTTCCGTCAAGCGTCCTTGCAGTCCATTTATTTGCATCCATCCGGGTATGGAACGTACCGATATTAATCATGGGTTCAATGGTGAATACCATTCCCTCTTTAAGACGGACTCCCTTCCCCTCCTGGCCAAAATGGGGAACATCCGGTTTTTCATGGATAACGGATCCGATTCCGTGTCCGATAAAATCCCGCACTACCGAAAACCCCTTTGCCTCAGTGAACGTCTGGATGGCATAGCCAATATCCCCTATACGGTTCCCAGGCTTGCAGGCCTTAATTCCTTCATATAAGGCATCCTTTGTTACTTTTAACAGCTCCTCAGTTTCCGGCTGAAGGCTCCCCACTCCATATGACCAGGCAGAATCCGCTAAAGCTCCGTTTAGATTGACCACCATATCGATTGTGACGATATCCCCGTTCCTCAACGGACTTTTTCTCGGAAACCCATGGCAAACCTCATCATTCACACTTGCACAGGTGGCATATTTGTAGCCTTTATAGCCTTTTTGCTCAGGGCTGGCTCCATGCTTTTGCAGATAACCATTCACGAACTCCTCAATTTCCCATGTAGTGATACCGGGTGCAACCAGTTTGGCTATTTCTTTATGACATGAAGCCAGGAGCCGTCCAGCCTCGTGCATCGAAGAGATTTCGCGGTTCGATTTTAGAATAATCAATTTTTGACCACCCCTTGATTGAATAATCCTCTCCCTATTCTATCCTAAAAAGACTCACTCTGTTAAATTCCAAAAGGAGCTGCATCCGTCTTCCGCTGCCTCATGAATAGATTCAGCTTCCGGGAGACTCGGGAATCATAAAACCATTATTGAAACATAAATTGTTAGGAAGAGCCTTATTATTACAAAGGAGGGTCTTTATGCTGATTCATGTGGTCAAACCAGGAGAAAGCTTATGGTCCATTTCCCAGTCCTACAGGGTTTCAGTCTCCGAGATAATAGCCTTAAACGAACTGCAGCAGCCGGATCGGCTGGTGAACGGGATGTCCCTGATCATCCCCTCACTTTCCCAGACCCATATAGTCCTAAGGGGAGATACCATCTGGAAAGTTGCAGACTTATACGGCGCCGATGCACAGTCCATCGTCCAGGCAAACAGGCTTACGGATCCCGGCCGCCTTGTCCCTGGCACTTCCCTGCTCGTACCGCCAAAGACCCATATCGTCGCTGCAGGTGAGACGTTATCCCAAATTGCCGTCCGAAACGGAGTTCCTCTTACAGAATTGATTCGGATAAATCAGATACAAAATGAGCAGGTGCCTGCTGGTACAAGGCTATTCATTCCTTTGAGGAAAAGATTCATTGAGGTAAATGCTTATACAACAAACCAGGGGAAAACCGGTGCCAAAGAGGTAAGTGATTCTGGAAGATACCTGACCTATTGGACACCATTTGCCTATACTATACAGGCAGATGGAGGTCTGGATCCTATTAAAGACGAACCAATCCTTGAGGCTGCAAGAGTTCAAAAAGTAGCACCTATACTTGGAATTACAAATTTCTCCTCTACGGATCCCGGTTCTCGGCTTGCTCATACTATCCTGTCAAGCAGGGATCTGCAGGAACGTCTCCTGGACAATATTATCAGCGTGATGCAGGCTAAAGGATATGCAGGATTAAATGTAGACTTTGAAAACGTACGGCCGGCTGACCGTGAGCTTTATAACCAATTCTTAAGAAGGGCTGCAGCTGTCCTTCACCCGCGGGGATATTCCCTCTCAACTGCTGTAGCTCCCAAAACAAGTGCCGGGCAGCAGGGCCCTTTAGTCGAAGCACACGATTACCCAGCCCATGGAGATATTTGTGATTTCGTTGTCCTGATGACCTATGAATGGGGCTATAGACTCGGTCCTCCACAGGCTATTTCACCGCTTAACCAAATTAGAAATGTGCTTGATTATGCAGTGAGCGTTATTCCTAGAAACAAGATTTTCTTCGGATTTCAAATATATGCACGTGACTGGCTCATCCCGCATCGACAGGGACAGGAGGCAGAAACCTTCAGTCAGCAGGAAGCCATCCGGAGGGCGGTTCTGCATGGTGCAGCGATTGAATATGATCCTGTCTCCCAATCCCCCTTTTTCCGTTATACGGATTCCAAGGGACAGAGGCATGAAGTTTGGTTTGAAGATGCCCGGAGTGCACAGGCTAAATTTGAAACGGCACTGGAATATGGAGTCCGCGGTATCAGCTACTGGGTGCTGGGGTATCCGTTTCCCCAGAACTGGCACCTGCTGGCTGATCGGTTTACCATCCGAAAAATCCGCTGATGACCATAAAAAAAAGGAAATGAGCCGCGGCCCATTCCCTTTTTTTATTTCAATAAATTCAAAGACTCCCGGGTAAACGCAGGAATATCATCCGGATTACGGCTGGTTACCAGCTGGCTGCCACATACAACCACTTCTTCATCTTTGAAATTCACACCTGCATTCTCCATATCTACACGGATAGAAGTGAATCCAGTAGCTGAACGGCCGTCAAGTGTTTTTGCCGTAATCAGCAGCTGAGGACCATGGCAAATTGCAAAAACCGGCTTCTTATCATCCATGAATGATTTCGCAAATTGCACAAAGCGATCATCTGCCCGCAGCTGATCAGGAGAAAATCCTCCCGGAATGAAAAGAGCATCAAAATCGCCAGGGTTTACCTGATCGATGCTCTCATCGATCGTTACTTCAACTTCGCCTTGTTTGCCCTTGACTGTCTTGCCTTTTTCCTTCTCTATGGCAACCACTGTATGGCCGGCTTCCTTAAAGCCCTGCGCCGGGTCTCTGTACTCAGAATCCTCAAAGTAATCCGTAATCACACAGGCAATTTTACTCATGATCAATCGTCTCCTTTTCCTTTTGAAATGTTGTCTACAACATATTGTCTTCCCTTTTCCCATAGAGATAAACCTTATCAAAACAATAGGAATCGTTACTTTGATATTGTAATATAATCAAAGTCGCATTTTTCAGGAGAGAGCAGAGATATAACGTTAACTCCAGGCTCAAGAGAAATCCGGACGATTGCATCCGTCCAGTCCTTCGCCTTATTTAGTGAAGCGGATGCTTGATGCCGTCCGTTAACATTAATGGACTGAGTCATATTCCTGCTTCCTGTGTTTTTATATTTGATTTCCAGCACATATGCTCCTCCCTGCTTGACGGAAAGAGGAAACACCAGGGTGCTGTTTTTTTCGGCCGCTGCTATCTGCTGGTTTCCTGCCTCAGGGTCGAAAGCTGGACTGGCTTTTTTTAGATAGGCTAATTCTGCTTCGTATCTAAATGCCCGGGCTGACTTTGGTATAAGCTCTATCGAATCTACCTCAGTGAAAAGTTTCCCTTTTCCAAGACGGATGCTGTCTTGATTTCGGTCCAGCCGGACATCCATTTGGGCATCCCTCCAGGAATCCCAGCCAAAGCTGTCATAAAGCAGCTCGTTCTGTCTTCCATTAACCGTCACCAGATGGCTTGCGGTATCTCCCATGCCATTTGAATAACGCACATTCAGGATATAGTCTCCCTTAGGAAGACTTAGATTGTTAAATTCAATATAGCTGTCTTCATAATCCATTTTCCCTACCTTTGCACCACCCGACGCACTGGAATTGGGGATGATTTCAGCATGATGGATTTGTGCTTTTTCTGCCTCATACTTATATACAATCCCGGGCTGTGCAGACATAAGCAGTCCATGTGATTCTCCTGAGGGGGCATGCATCCAAGAATCTGCTGGTACAGGGCTTCCAAAGTCCGGGGAACCATCCTTGTTCCAGCTGAATTCCTGCATCCGTATATTCCGATTCCAGCCTGCCCCTTTAAACTTAGCTGCATGATAGACCATCCAATCTTCCCTTCCATCCGGTGACTTCACAAAGCTGCCATGCCCGGGGCCGTACACATTAAGCGCCGGATTGCTTTTAAATACAGGCTGCCGGCTTTTAATCCAGGAGGATTGAATCAATGGATCCTTCCCTTTTAGCGACAGCATGCCAAAACAGTAATCATCTGTCCAGCTTCCGCTTGCTGAGTAAATAAGGAATACCTGGCCTTTATGATTTTTAAGAATTTCCGGACCCTCATTTATAAGCGGATTACCTTTCTTCTCCCAGTCCAGCTCTGGACGCGAAATTTGTGCTCTTTTCCCGCTGATGGTCCAAGGGTTTGCCATTGGAGCGATGTACAAGTTCTGGCTTATATTCTCATCGCCTTCCCAGCCTGACCAAATAAAATATAATTTGCGGTCCAATTCCAGTACAGTGCCATCTATTGCCCATTTATCGCTTGGATCGGATAATTTCCCAAAGCTTGTCCCTTTAGGATAATGATAGGGGCCCATTGGATCAGAGCCATCAGATTCAAGCACATACATTCGCTGCTTGCCCATATCACCGTCAGAAGCAGCAAAATAAATGTACCATCGTCCTTCCAGATAATGAAGTTCTGGCGCCCAAATATTGGCTCTGTTCGGATCACTGGCCCCAGGGCTCCAGACCACCTTTTTTTCACCAGAATTAAGGTGAGTTAAGTCCTTTGATTTCCAGACTGTAACATTATTTCCCGTTGTCTGTGTGTAATAATAAAAGCCGTCTGAATGCTTGATTACCCACGGATCTGCTCCATCCCCCATAATAGGATTTTTAAAAGTTTTTTGCTCACCGGAGTTCAAGTTTTGATTTTCCGGCACTTTTGCTTTTGCTGAATCTGCAGACATAAAAAGTGGATTCATTGTAAGAAGGACAATGGCTGCAACGAAAATACCTGCCGCTTTTAGTTTCATAGAATCTTCCTCCTGTTTTATAGATTGGCTGTTTTCGCAAACTGCTTTGGAACAAGGTGGTTGATTTAACAATGAGATCCCCTCTCAGAACTCTTTATAAAACAACAATCTTTTAGAAAAGAGCCTATAGATTTTTAATTTCCATCTCATTAATGATAGCGCTGTCATTTATTGTATTCCATAAGCCAATTCTCCTAAAAAAAGAGCAGTTTCAGTTCTTAATAACCTGGTAACCAGCCCAGCCGTCCTCTATCAATCAACCCTGCTCTTTTTCTTAGTCAATCTCCCGAACCGATTCATTCCTTCTTCCAGATGATCCAAAATCTTTATCCTATGATCCAGAATCATAAAATGTCCTTTATGCGGTATCAAAAACAGATTTGCTCTCTTATATTCATTTTTTAAGAAAGAGGAAGCGGCATGAGTGGAAAACAGGTCTTTTTCTCCCTGCCAGATCGTCACAGGAAAATAGCTGTCTTCTGGATATTCAAGAACAGCTGAACAAACCGCAGACAGTTCATCATAAAGATGGCGGCCCTTAAGCCGGCTTACGTCTTTGACCGCCTGGTTAAGCAGTTCTTTTACTTCAGAAGCGGGGGGGATGGGGTGACCGGAAGCATCGGAAACCGATAAACTCAGTCTCTTTTTTAATTTTCTGGCTATCCATCTGCTTATTAGTTTAGCTGCTTTACTTGAAAATGCCGGAGCCTTCTCTATCAGCCAATTCACACATTTCCAACTAATTGGAAGGATAGACTTGACCCTTTTTAAACCAATTGGCAATGTACTTCCTATAAGAGTCAAACTCCTGATTTTTGATGGATACCGGTTGGCAAATGCCTGAGCGAATAGCCCTCCCGTTGACCATCCGGCAATCGAGAAGGCTGACAGCTTAAGAGAATCCGCCAGTTCCAGCAGATCTTTCGCATAATCATGAAGATCATATCCGGAAAATAAGCTGGATTTTCCATAACCAGGTCGGTCTGGCGCGATTAAATAAAGATTTCTCCTGGTTAGTTCTTCTTCCATTTCAAACATGATTGGCGAGGACGAACCAAAGCCATGCAAATAAACAATTGGTCTGTTCTGCTGGTTTCCAATCAGAAAATACGATAAAGTACGGCCATCCCGAAGCCTCAATAGTTTTTGTTCCATCACTCGAAAGCCCCCCGCCAAGTTTCAGATACCCTAACTGATTAATTCCCTTTTCAAGCATGAAGAAACCCTGTTCATTTGAAAGAACAGGGCCGGTACTTTTATGGTATACTTTTATGGTATTTATTGATTATTCTCATTCGGCATGATTAAAATCTCCACGCGCCTGTTCTTTGCGCGGCCTTCTTCAGTGGAGTTGGATGCAACAGGCTTAAATTCTCCATATCCCTTTGCGCTGAACCACTGCGGTTTTAGTTTTGGGTTTTCCAGCAGGATTTTCATGAAATTCACTGCCCTCATAACACTGAGGTCCCAATTGGAATCAAATTGAGAAGTGCTGATCGGCATATTATCTGTATGACCGCTGATCACCACGCTTCGCGGAGGATTCATGACCAAAAGGCCTGAAATCTCACTTGCGAGCTTTTGGTCCTCCGGCCTGATATCAGCGGTCCCAGAGTTGAACAGAACTTTATCACTGATCGTGACAAGAAGACCTTCGTCTGTAAGTTTAGTTGCAAGTCTTCCTGTCAGGTTTTTCTCCTGAATATATGCATTCACCTTTTGCTGAATTTGGGAAAGCTCCTTCTGATCCTCTTTGCCCAGTCCGCCTTTATCCTTCTGCTGGTTATTATTATCTGCATCATTTTTCCTGTCCAGATTTTCTTTCTGTCCCTCTGGCACAGGGCTGGGATAATCCAGGACCCCGGTTCCCCCGGTGAACACATCATTGAAGGCTTTGGAAATCAGCTGAAACTTTGCAGCATCCACTGAGCTCATGGCAAAAAGAACAATAAATAAAGCAAGGAGTAATGTCAGAAGATCCGCATATGGGATAAGCCACGACTCGTCTACATGGTCTTCATGATGCTGTTTCTTCTTTCGTTTAGGCATCTTCTTTCACTTCACCTTCAAGCAAGTTCTTTCTTTCCCCTGCCGGCAGATAAGAAATCAGCTTCTGCTCGATCGTCCTCGGTGCTTCACCTTCCAGAATGGACAGGATTCCCTCAACCATCATTTGTTTGACCCTGATCTCAGCTTTTGACTTTCTCTTTAGCTTATTCGCAAAAGGATGCCAGAGCATATATCCTGTAAATATACCCATTAGGGTTGCGACAAAGGCCGCGCTGATTGCATGACCCAATGCTTCCGTATCATTCATATTACTTAAAGCAGCAATTAATCCGACTACTGCCCCCAGTACGCCAAGAGTAGGGGCATAAGTACCGGCCTGGGTGAAAATGGCCGCTCCGCCTAAGTGCCGTTCCTCCATCGCTTCAATTTCCTCTGATAGAATATCCCTGATATAGTCCGCACTCTGTCCTTCTACAGCTAAATTCAGTGCATTCTTTAAGAATGAGTCTTCCACATCCTCAGAAATGGCTTCAAGAGCGAGAAGTCCTTCCTTTCTTGCTACCTGTGCCCATTCTGAAAATGTCTTAATGACTTCCCTCTCCGAGATGAATTTACTTTCGGTAAACAATATCTTAAAGAGCTTTGGGACCCTTTTTATATCACTTGCAGGAAATGCTATGACTACCGCAGCCATAGTTCCGGCCACGATAATTAAGATAGCCGCCGGATTTGCAAGTGCCGCCGGGCTGACCCCCTTTAAAACCATTCCGACACCTATGGCTATAAGGGCAAGTATTATTCCGATTATTGAAGTTTTATCCATAATGCCCACCTGTCTTTATTAGTCGTTTTGTTTCTTCACTTATATATCGGCCTAAAAAAGAAAATAGTGAGCAGTTTCCGCATTTTTTCATGCGCAATTATGGACAAAAAATGAATGGAGGCTTCTTCAGAACTGGAACTCTTATTCTTAGTGAGACGAAAAAAGAAAAAAGAGACTGGCGCCTCCCTTCTCTATTTGGGCGATTCCAGTCTCCTTTGCGGATACTTTTATTTTTTCGGGTGAGATCTTGAAAGATCCCCGTTCCCGCCTATCCTGCTGTAAACTTTATCACCATACTGCCGAAAGGCTTTGGAATGGGATGATTCTCTTTTTTCCATGACCTTCCCAAACTGCAGAAGCTTTTCATTCAATTGCGTTGAAAGTCTAGCCTTCTCATTTTCATCATCACAATTAGCCATTAAATCCTCTATATTGATCAGCTCTTTTCTGATTTTATCTTCTTCGGACTTAAGCATGCCGGCGTTTTTCATCATTTTATACGCCATTCTCATGCTCTCAGGAATAGAAGAAAGATCTTCGAGCTCTAACGGTTTACCCAGACCTGAAAGATTTTTAAATTCACCCTCGCTGATGGCTTTTTTGATTTTATCCTCTGCTATCAGATGAGCTATATCCATGTGAATCCCCCTCGCACCAAAATATAAAAGAATAGTCCTCCATGGCCAAGAATTCAGCCCCTTTCACCTACTATATCGCAAAAAAGCAAAAATACACCTTTCCTTTCTTATTCGGTGTGGAATTTCGTTTGTTCAGATACTTGGACCCATTATGAAACGGCCTTCTTTATCAGCTCTTTTACTTTTGCATCGTTTTTCCATATATAGCCTTACGTTAGAACGTTAATAATAATGCACACAGAGGAGCAAACTGACTAATATCAAACATCAAAGGAGGAATTCCCCTGGCACGCGGCAAATCATTCGATCATAAGAAAAAGGGTCATCCCGGAGATTTTCCTGATCACAGTCCCGCCCTTCCAAAGGACAAAACCCGGAATTTTGAAGAAGTTGAGGATATCGTTACTTATGAAGCCTTTAAAAACCGAGTAAAAACTGGAGAAAACGAACAATAAATATTTTGAAAGCAGGCTTTTTTGGGCCTGCTTTCCTCTATTCCTGTGACATCATCCATATTCCAACGGCAGCAGTCTCTCCTGCATTTTTAAAGCTGTGAGGCAGCGTGCTGTCAAACATAATACTGTCTCCCTCCTGGAGAGTGTATACCTCATCTCCCACAGTGACTTCCAGGATTCCCTGAAGAATATAGCCGCATTCCTCCCCGTTATGGAACATAAGGGGCTGGTCCTTTGTATGTCCTTCTTCAATAATCATCTTAAAGAATTTTTGCTTTTTCCCTGTGCCCGCAAAAAGCATTTCATACCATACATCAGGCCGGGATAATTGAAGCCGGGAATGACCTCCCTTTCGGATAATCTGCACCCGATCATTCTTCGGCTCTTGAAAGAAAGAAAAAACATCCACCTCTAAATGGCAGCTGAGTTTCCAGAGCGTTTCAAGAGATGGAGCAGCCATCCCCCGCTCAATCTGGGAAATCAAACTCTGGCTGACACCGATCAATTCAGCCAGCTTATCCGTCGTCAAACCCTTGCTCTTCCTAAAAGCACGAATCTGCTTGCCAATCAGCTCCTTGGGGAGGTCTGCAGGTTTTTCAAGCTTGCTTTCCATAGAGAACTCCCCCTTTTAAAACAGATAAGACCGCAAACTTTAAGAGCCCTGGAGCCGCAGTGAGGGAAAAAGGAAGCTCCAGTCTTTCTGTCCGCTTATGTGCATCCTTTCCGTAGGGACCGATATTAATGGCTGGAATATTCAGGTCCTTTATGACAGGCAGAGGCAGGTCATAGCCTCTTCCGTACAGCGGCATTTCCTTTTCCAGCGAGGGAATGACTTCATCTGCATCCATCAGCCTGCAGTAGCAGATATCGGATAAACCCTCAAAATAGTTTTTTAGCTTCACTTCCTCATTATAGGTATACCTGGCATGATCAATCAGCTCCCCAGCCATCTCTAATAGCCTCTCTTCCTTTGGGCTCATTTTATCCAGGTAGATATGAGGGTAATAAGGAGGAGCAAACATAATCAGATAAAAAGGGGCAAGATCCGGAAAAAAACTGCTGATTCCCCTGGCAATTTCTACAGTAAGCTGCCTGTAGTCCATATCAGCCGAAGTCTTCATTTGCAGCAGGCTGTCCATTTTTTCGGCAAAAGGATCGCCGTGCCTCTCCAATCCAAGCGCATAGAGATCTGAATACGTATAGACCCCTGGCTTTAACCCTGCCAATTTCTCATTCAACGGAAGGCGGTCCTCCTGATAGGCCTCTGCGATCCTTTGAAATATTTCTTCAGAGCTTTCCCTTGCTGCCATGACAAGTTTATCCATTACGGTCTGCGGACTCTGCTTCAGGGTTAAGATGTTGTATAAAACATACGCGTCTGTTGGTGTCTGTACATTATAGGCATCCTTAAGATCTGTAATCTTCAGGGAGGTCGGCCTTGGGTTTCGCTCATACCCCTCCTCTTCCTTAAAATAAGCAGAGAGCTCGATTTTATTGGTGACTGCAGCTGCCATCCACGAGGCATTCACGCCTTCAAGAGGCTCCCCCACATGCGTTTCCTTCCCGCTGCAAAAAATCAGCGGCAGAAGTTTTCCGACAGAACCTAGATACATGTATTTAGATTGGTCGCCAGGATAGCCTGCAAAGCTGGGTTCACTGCATATGCAGACTTCATAGTCCAGGCCCAATTCTTCCTTCAGCCTATGCAGCAGCCGGATTCCCTCAAACATTCCTTCAGAATTTCTCTCTTCATCCGGGACCGCCAGCAGCAAAACATTACCTGCAAAATCCATTTCCTGAACCAGCTCGGAAAGAAGGGCGATTTGCAAGGCAAGTCCCGCCTTCATATCCATGATTCCTCTGCCAAACAGCCAATTACCCGACTCCAGGTCCTCCCTTACTTCAGGAGGCAGAGGTTCAGATAAGAGCCTGGCTGTATATTCATCCGGCTTAAATGCCAGAGGCTTCAAATATCCATAATCCTCGATTCCAACCACATCAAAGTGGCTTAATAAAACCACAGTCTTGGAGGAATTCCCATTTCCCTTGAACAAGGCAGCCGCCATATTTCTTTTAAGAGAGTCATTCAGGAGAGCTTCTTTATACAATTGATCTGGATGATCTTGAAAATAGGGGATTTCTCTTAAAATAGCCAGAATTTCATCTGCCATATCTATTTCCTGGCTTGATCCTGATATACTCGGAACTTTGACCAGCCTTTTGATCAATTGCAGGATACCTTCCTCATGATTCCAATGTTTCATGTGGAACTCCCTCCTTTTATTAATGTTGTTAATTTTTTTATTAATACTGTTTCTATCATTATATAAAAATTCTAAACATTCAATCATTATTTTCTGACATAAAAGAAGAATATTGTCCGGGAAATATGTCTTTTTGTGAAAATGCTCCTTCTCTTTTCTTTTTCTTTTCTGTATTGTCAGTCATATTTCAAACAAGGTAAGATGGTAAGGGTAAATACAACGAAATGGAGAAACTGTATGCGGCTTCGTGAATGGAACAAAAATTTAAAAATCCGCCTTGGCGGAGAGGCTTTGGTGAATATCACATTCTGGATGTTCTTCCCCTTTCTTGCCATCTATTTCACAGATGCCTTTGGAAAAAATATTGCCGGAATGCTATTAATTTTTTCACAGGTATTTTCAGTAATCGCCAACCTGATGGGCGGCTATTGTGCAGACCGATTTGGCAGAAAGAAAATGATGGTGATTTCTGCAGCCGGGCAGGGGGCTTTCTTTGTTTTATTTGCAATGGCGGATTCCCCGTGGCTTCATTCCCCGATGATCGGGTTTATCTGTTTTACCATTGTGAGCATATTCGGCTCCTTCTATTGGCCAGCAAGCCAGGCAATGGTAGCCGATGTAGTGGAAGAAAAAGACCGGAATGATGTCTTTGCCGTTTTTTATACCTCTACGAATATTGCGGTTGTCATCGGCCCTATCCTGGGCGGCATTTTTTATGTGAACCACCGTTTTGAGCTTCTATTTTTATCAGGAGTGATCTGTATCCTGCTAAGCGTCGTCCTGGCAAAATGGACAAGTGAGACCGCACCAAGGATGGACGCCCCATCTGCGGCAGGAAGCAGCAGAAACGGACTGCAGTTTTTAAAGAACCAGATTTTCGAGTATGGGGTCATTATCCGTGATAAGACCTTCCTGCTCTTTATTGTGGCAGGAGTTCTTGCAGCACAAACCTTTATGCAGCTGGACCTGCTGATCCCGGTCTACACAAAAGAAGTCATTTCCTCCCAGACTCTTTTTTCATTTGGGGACTGGTCCTTTGGACTCGGAGGGGAAGAAGCTTTCGGACTATTAATCTCTGAGAATGGGTTTCTAGTGGCGCTGCTGACAATTGTCGTATCTAAGTGGATGTCCTCCTATCAGGAAAAGCATGTATTCATTGCTTCATCTATCATCTACGGCGTTTCCATTTTCCTCATGGGCCAGACTGGGATACTATGGGGGCTGATTGGAGCGATGGCTCTTTTCACCTTTGCGGAGCTGATGACTGCAGGTATACAAAACGGATTTATTTCTAAGCTTGCACCCGAGCACATGCGCGGTCAGTATTTTGCCGCAGCCAGCCTGCGTTTTACTCTGGGGAGAACCATAGCCCCCTTATCCATTCCCATGACCGATTTTTTTGGATTTGACTGGACTTTTGGAATTCTTGCTCTCCTCTCCCTCTTCAGTGCCCTCCTTTACTTTGTCATGTACAGGCGGTATGACTTAACCAAGGTGAATCCTGCCAAATAAATAATAAAAAAAGGCTTATCCCTGCATAAGCCTTTTTTACTGTTTTTATAAATAGGAATTTTGGCTAATCTTTCATATTCCGTCAAAATTTATTACTTCATTTCCTTTTTCCTGCAATTTCCTATAACTCTAGAACTAGAATTCACGCAGTTTCCCGACAGGAGCCAACAATTACCACCTTTTCAAACCGACATAAAATTGAAATTTTATGTAGAATGCTGTTATGGGGTTAATCCAAACTCTATCGAAAGGGTGACATTTTTGTTTAAAAACACAAATGAAATAGGAATTGATTTAGGAACTGCCAATACACTGGTATATAGTAAAAATAAGGGAATCGTATTAAATGAACCTTCTGTGGTAGCCATAGATACAACAACAAAAACCGTTCTTGCCGTTGGAGCAGAAGCCAAAAGCATGATCGGGAAAACACCGGGAAATATCATAGCCGTGCGTCCGTTAAAGGATGGAGTTATCGCAGACTTTGATATTACCTCCCAAATGCTAAAGCAAATCATGAAAAAAGCCGGCAAAAAACTAGGCTTCTCCATTAGAAAGCCAAATGTAGTCGTTTGCACACCATCCGGGTCCACATCTGTTGAGCGGCGCGCCATCCATGACTCTGTAAAAAGCTGCGGCGCGAAACAGGTCCATCTAATTGAAGAACCGGTAGCAGCAGCCATCGGCGCCGATCTGCCTGTAGATGAACCAATCGCAAATGTGGTTGTCGACATAGGAGGCGGAACAACAGAGGTAGCCATTATCTCATTCGGAGGAGTTGTTTCCTGCAATTCCATCCGCATAGGAGGCGACCAGCTTGATGAAGACATCGTCCAATATATAAGAAAAAGATACAACCTCCTTATCGGAGAAAGAACTGCGGAACAAATCAAAATGGAAATCGGATACGGACTTATCGAGCATGACGAACTTTCCATGGAAGTCCGCGGGCGTGACCTGGTTACCGGCCTTCCAAAGACCATCACTCTAAGATCCTATGAAATTCAGGATGCCATCAAAGAATCCCTGCTGCATATTCTAGAAGCCATCAGAGCCACTTTGGAAGACTGCCCGCCGGAACTAAGCGGCGACATCGTCGACCGGGGCGTCATCCTGACAGGCGGTGGAGCACTCCTCAACGGAATCCAAGATTGGCTGAGCGAAGAAATCGTAGTACCAGTCCACCTGGCTCCAAACCCGCTCGAATCCGTAGCCATCGGAACAGGCCGCTCCCTCGACGTCATCCACAAACTGCAAAAAGCAGCGAAGTGACCCGAAAAGCGGAGAACGGTGCCTCTCCAGTAAAAAAAATGCTAAAGAAGCATGTTTAGCCATACAATTTAATTACTAGACTTGTTGAGAGGCAGCCATCCGACAAGCATAAGACGAAGCTCCCATGGGAAGTGCTCTTTCTTCCCATGGGAGCTTTGGCTTATGACTCGAGGATGGCAGTTCGGAGCTGGACACCCGAAAAGCGGAGAACGGTGCTT
This sequence comes from Peribacillus kribbensis DSM 17871, assembly GCF_000430765.1. Classification (GTDB taxonomy): domain Bacteria; phylum Bacillota; class Bacilli; order Bacillales; family DSM-1321; genus Paraperibacillus; species Paraperibacillus kribbensis. The sequence continues at coordinate 18,316 of NZ_KE387241.1, forward strand.
TTCTAATTTAACTGCTTTTGGCAGAATGAAATCTTACATTTTATAAAAACGCTGACTTATTGAAAAGCAGCCACCTGAGAGGCATAAGAAAAGCGGCAGCGAAAGGCCGCTTTTTGCCTTTTGGTGGCGATTGGCTTATGACCGAAGGTGGCAGTTCGGAGCTGGACAACAAGAAAAGCGGAGAACGGTGCCTTCCTAATCAAACTTGGCTAAGAGAAGCTTGATAATCAAACTAATTAAACAACTAGACTTGTTGGAAGGCAGAGACCCGACAAGCATAAGACGGGCAGGCTGTGAAGCGCTTTTCTTCTCATGGCCTGCTTGGCTTATGACTCGAGGGTCTCAGTTCGGAGCTGGACAACAAGAAAAGCGGAGAACGGTGCCTCTCCAGTAAAAAAAATGCTAAAGAAGCATGTTTAGCCATACAATTTAATTACTAGACTTGTTGAGAGGCAGCCATCCGACAAGCATAAGACGAAGCTCCCATGGGAAGTGCTCTTTCTTCCCATGGGAGCTTTGGCTTATGACTCGAGGATGGCAGTTCGGAGCTGGACACCCGAAAAGCGAAGAACGGTGCCTCTCCCGTAAAAAAAGTTAAAGAAGAATGATTAGCTATATAATTTAATTACTAAACTTATTGAAAAGCAGCCACCTGAGAGGCTAACAGAAGCATGAGCAACCTGAGTAAAGACAAAACTCAGGGAATAGGTAAAAGCTCTACTCTAATCTGACATAAATCACCAGATAAGGGATGTAATCCAGACAACCAGCAAAAGTTTATGTCCTTCATAGACCGGATAAAGGACATAATCCAGACAGACGGCAGGAGTTTTGTCCTTGATATTTACCCCAGCTATAAATTGGAGAGCCGATGGAAGTGTGCTTTCTTTCCATCGGCTCTTTTGCTTATTATCAAGGATGCCTGGATACAAAATAAAACCACTGCCCTTAGACAGTGGTTTTATTTTGTAGTTATTGAACTTCAGCAGAAAATGTTGGTGCTACAAGCTTAGCACTTTCAAATGCTTTAGCAAGCTTTTCCTGGCCTTTTTCAAAGGTTGCATTGGCTGCATCAAGGGATGGTGCGTCCTTTTTCAGCTCATCTGCTTTAGCCTGATAAGAATCTGCAAAGTCTTTTAATGCTTCTTCAAGGTCAGCTTTTTGGCCTTTTAATTCACTTGGAATCTTGATTCCCTTTAGTTCCTCAGCAACAGCAGCTGCTGAATCGGATGCTTTTTGTCTGTCGGCTGCAGGCGGCGGAGTTTGAGCTCCTTCGTATGCATTTAGATCGCTGTCTTTTTCATTAACCTTGCCTTTTAGGTTTAAATAGAAATCAAGTAATGTACCTGATACATCTGCTTTCTCAGTTGTAGCTTCCTTGTCTTTGTTTGCAGAAGCCTTGTCATCGGTTTTGTCTGAGCATGCTGTTAAAGCAAGTGCCAAAGCCAGCGCAGAACCTAGTAACCAAATTTTTTTCATGATAATCCCCCTTTTATACCTAAGAGCAGATCAAGCACCTCTACTCCTCTATTTTGGAATTTCCAATGTTTAGAAAATTCCTCCGACTTACATAATATCATTAGCCATATACCTAGTAAAGGCAATCTTCAGTAAAATCCCAAAGATTAAATTATATGAAAATTCAGATAAACATTCAATACTTTTTTGTTTACAGTTAGATTACAATTTAAATTCCCCTTATATGAGTTCCTCCATTTGTTCATATAATTTTGCCTGTCTGCTTTCTATTTCCGTTTGCTTATCATACAGTCGTTGAAGTGCTTCCAGGCTCTCCTCCGCCTCCATAGACCTCTGAATCTCTTTTAATTCAGCGTCCAGGTGGTCCATTTCCTTTTCAATCATGCTGACATCCGCTTTTTGAATAATAACAGGAGCAGGAAGTTGATCTGGCATGGTGTTTCTATCTTCTACTTTTGTTCCTTGACTGGCTTTTCTCTGCCTTGCTTCTTCCATCTTTTTCTTAGCCCAGTCATAATTACCGGTAAATGTGCGGAGGCTGCCATCTTCCAGCCAGCATGTTTTTGAAAACAGCTTATTTAATAAATAACGGTCATGGGAAACCGCCAGGATAGTACCGCTGAATTCCTCCAATGCCTCCTCCAGCACTTCACGTGAATCGATATCTAAGTGATTGGTCGGTTCATCCAGAATCAGGAGGTTGATGTCCTGATGCATCAGCTGCGCAAGCTTTAGGCGCATCCGTTCGCCTCCGCTCAGCTGTCCAACCTTCTGGAAGACTGCCGGACCGTAAAAAAGGAACCGCGCCAGTACATGCCTGGCCTCTCCTTCTGTCATCGAAAGGTCTTCTCTGAACGCCTCAATAACTGTTTGCGAAACATTTTGCATATATAAATGCTGCGATAGATATCCGATTTTAACACTGCTTCCCAGCCTTACTTTTCCACCATCAGCTTCCATTTCCCTTTGAATGATTTTCAGGAGGGTAGATTTCCCCGAACCGTTTTTCCCTACAATTGCTATACGCTCCTGGAACTGCAGATGCAGATGGATATCCTGGAAGAGAAGGTTTCCGTCAAAGCTTTTCCAAACCTCCTCCATCACAATAACATCCCTGCCGCTTCTTTCTCCCGACTCAAGGGTCAGCCCGATTTTCCTCCGTTCAAGCACAGGGCGCTTAAGCTTTTCCATTCTTTCCAGGGCACGTTCCATATTTCTTGCCCTTCTATGCAGTCCTTCATTAGGAGGATTCGCTCTGTTTGCCCACTCTTTGAGCCTTTTTATGGCTTCCTTCATTTTCTTTATCTTTTTCTGCTGTTCCTGATAGGCCTGGAATTCCTCAAGCAGGCGCGCTTCCTTTTCTTTCATAAATCCAGAGTAGTTGGCATGGTATACAACCGCTTCACCATCTTCGATATCAATGATTTTCCCCGCAATCTCATCGAGAAAATAGCGGTCATGCGAAATGACAATGGCCGTACCATCATATTCCTTTAAGAACTGCTCCAGCCATTCCACTGCATCTATATCAAGATGATTCGTCGGTTCATCCAGCAAAAGCAGTTCAGGTGCTGTTAACAGCAGCATACCGAGGCATACCTTAGTCTGCTCTCCTCCGCTTAATTGGGTAAATTCAGACTGCATTAACGGATGAAGCTGTAATCCATTTGCGATTTTCGCTATCTCAGCGTCCATTTCGTAGCCACCCTGCAGAGTAAACCTTTCCTGGGCGGCTCCGTACTCCTCGATTGCCTTTTCAAGCTTTACTCCTTCTGCAGACTCCATCATTTTCTCCAGTTCCTTCATCCTGCCTTCAAGCTTCAGCAAATCACCAAAGGCAGTCCGAAGCACCCCATCAACCTTAATTCCCGCCTCAAACTGTGGTATCTGCGCCAAATACCCAACTCTCAGCGACTTCTTCAGGGATATCAAACCCTTGTCAGGTGAATCCGCCCCGGCAATGAGCTTCATGATGGTTGTTTTTCCACATCCGTTTGGCCCGACTAATCCAATCCGGTCTCTTTCAAGCACCTCAAAAGATAAACTGTCAAAAATGCTGTTCCCTCCATACATCTTCCCTGCCTGCTGTACACTGCATACAATCATGATTTTCCCTCATTTCTAATTGAATAGAATGAAACACAAAAAGCCCATGGAAAGATAAAACTTCCATGGGCTCCCAAAAAAACAAAAAGAGGCTTAAGAGCCTCTTTTCCGCCGTATTTTAAAAGCTGTGAAGAGATATCTTACGTTTTATTCCCATATGCAATTCTTAAAAAAGGGCAGACTTCTCCCTTGGAAAATTGCACATGAAAAATTGCACAGACAATATAAATAAACTCTAAATATTGTTCGCGCATGGGAATAAAACGCTTCATCTCTTTCACCTCCTTAATAAATTTCTAAATTATGAGATAATTATATCTCTTTTTTCCTATTTTAACAATCATCAATGTTAATGATTTCCTAAAAATAGAAATTTCATTCTTTCTGTCAGCACCTCTTGATCACACAAAGGCGCAGGACTATATATAGTCCTGCGCCTTGAGCGACAAGTTCTTTTATCCTCTAGGGCCTTATCGATATAAAGTATATCGATTATGGACGAGCGTTCCTTTGTTACGCTCAGTATAAATCCCTTGTCGTGCATTGCCAAATACTCCAATTGAAGTCGCTGCTAATCGACTCATCGGCTATCAGTCCCCTCGTTTTTTGTATTTCAGCGTTGCCTTATTTATATAGCCGCTGGCAATAAGGTTAAACACATTTATTTAAAATATTTAATTTGTCTGAATGAGCTTGATCAAGCGCAAATCATCACTTTTCACTTAGATTTGGTCTGCAGAAATTCCTATTGGAGAAGTATCTACTTTTCCCCCGATAGGGCTTGTCCTTTAGACCCCTGCTAAGGGACAAATCTTTCTTCCACTGGCCGGGTTTTGTCCTTTAGACTCCTGTTAAGAGACAAATCTTTCTTCCACTAGCTGGGTTTTGTCCTTTAGACTCCTGCCAAGGGACAAATCTTTCTTCCACTAGCTGGGTTTTGTCCTTTAGACCCCTGCTAAGGGACAGAGCTTTCTTCTACTAGCTGGGTTTTGTCCTTTAGACTCCTCCTAACGGACAAATTCTTCTTCCGCTGGATAGGGTCTGTCCTTTAAACCCCTGCTAATGGACAGAGCTTTCTTCTACTAGCTGGGTTTTGTCCTTTAGACTCCTCCTAACGGACAAATTCTTCTTCCGCTGGATAGGGTCTGTCCTTTAAACTCCTGTTAATGGACAGAGCTTTCTTCCACTGGCCGGGTTTTGTCCTTTAGACTCCTGCTAATGGACAGAGCTTTCCTTCCCTCGATGAGGTATGTCCGTTAGAGCCTCTTTCTAAACGATTTTTCCACTCTCAAAACGAATTTCACTGGGAATCCTTCTATGACTTTTGTTCTGCTTTCCGCCTGAGTTTTTGTCTTGTGAGAGCCTCTCTCTGAACCGTTTCTTCCACTCTCAAACTAAGTTTTGGTCTTGATACCACTCCTCTGAACCGTTTCTTCCACTCTCAGCCTGAGTTTTGATCTTGAAAGCCCTCCTCTGAACCGTTTCTTCCACTCTCAAACTAAGTTTTGGTCCTGAGACCTCTTCTACCTGCCATTTCTGCAATAACAACAAGTTCCAGCCAGGAGGCTGCAGACCCTTCCGCCTCCCGACACGTAAATATACCCGGAGCATTCCAGCTTATTTTTGACGTTCTCTCACTTGGGATGATAGCCTTGAATTAGGAGTGAAAATTTATCCAATTTGAGGAGTGGTAGTATGCAAAATAAGCAGATTCTTCTTGCAAGCCGTCCAGTAGGGATGCCGGATGAACGTACATTTGAGATCAGGGAGGCAGCCATTCCTGATCTGTCAGATGGAGAGGTTTTGATTCGTGCTGTATATGTGTCCGTTGATCCCTATATGAGGGGAAGGATGACGGATGCGGAGTCCTATATCGAGCCCTTTCCTTTAAACGAGGTGATTACAGGCGGTGTGGTCGGACAAATCGAACGGTCTGCATCTCCTGACTTCAATGAAGGAGATTTTGTCATCGGGACATTGGGATGGCAGGAGTATTCCATTGCAAAGGCGAAGGAAGTCAGAAAGATTGATCCGGCTGCCGCTCCCATTTCCACTCATCTCGGCATTCTGGGGATGCCGGGCTTAACCGCTTATTTTGGCCTTCTTGATATAGGCAAGCCTCGGGAAGGAGAAACGGTTGTAGTGTCTGGTGCGGCTGGAGCCGTTGGTTCGACGGTAGGACAGATTGCAAAAATCAAGGGCTGCCGCACGATAGGTATTGCCGGGTCAGATGAAAAAATCAGGTACCTGGTTGAAGATCTCGGATTTGATGATGCGATAAATTATAAAACAACTCCTGATCTTCGTGCTGAACTGAAGGAAAAGTGCCCTGACGGTGTTGATATTTATTTTGATAATGTCGGAGGAGAGATTTCGGACAAGGTTCATGCCCGGTTAAATCGGCTGGCGAGGGTTCCTGTCTGCGGCGCCATCAGTACCTATAATCTTAAGGAAAGAGATATTGGACCAAGAGTTCAGACACTCCTGATTAAAAAGAGTATACTCATGCAGGGCTTTACTGTGGGAGACTATGCAAAGCGCTTTAAGGAAGGCGCTGCTGATCTTGGAAAGTGGCTTGGGGAAGGCAGACTGAAATATGAAGAGACGGTCCGGGAGGGCTTCGAAAATATTCCCGATGCATTCCTTGATTTATTCCGCGGGAAAAACACAGGAAAACTCCTGGTTAAGGTAAGTGATCCCAAGTAAAGACTTCATAAATAAAAGGAGGCAGAATGGTTGATTCTGTCTCCTTCATTATCTTAGCTGACCAGCATTTTAATAATCGTAATTACAAGGCCGATGATAAAGCCGCATACTGCCCCATTCACCCTGATCCATTGCAGGTCTTTTCCAATATTGTTTTCCATAATTTCAATCAAGGTTTCATTATCCAGCTTATCAAGGTTTTCTTGAACAAGCTTTCCGATTTTCTTGTGATTGTCCTCGATGACCTGTGCAATTTGTCCTTGGACAAATTGTTCTAACGCTTCTATTTTTTGTTCATCACTTTGTAATCCGTTAATCCGGCTGTGTATGAATGGCAGGATGGTCTGGTCCCAAAGTTTCTCATCTTCCAGCTTTTCACGGCAGATTGCAATAAGCTTTTCCAAATTTGTTGAAATTAATTGGTGCGGGTCCCATTCGTTGATCAGCTGCAGCTTAAATCCCTCTGCTTCTGAAAGAAGTTTTTCATTCTCGGTCAGTCCCTTCAACTCTCTGCGGATATAGGCAAGAAGGGTCTGGCGGTTGGAGTTGTCTTCCCTTTTTAGGCTTTCAATTCCTCCTGCAAGAAGGCTTTGGATGATGTTACCCAGCTTTTCCTCACTCATAACGCTGCGGAAGGATTTAATGGCAAATTGCAGGAACCCGTCAAATTCCATCTGGTCAAGGGCATGGAGAGCCATTCTTCCTAATTGAGTGCTTCGATTATGGGTATGAAGCCAGTTCTCACCGGCCCCAATGAGCTTGTCCAGCAGCTTTTCATCGTATTTTCGGCTTACCGTACTTTCTACGACAGACGAAAGCACCGGCTGCAGCTGAACGGAAGAAAGATATTCCTTCATCTTTCTTTCAATGAATGGAGTCAGATCTTCCGGATGGACTTGATTTAAAGCATAACCTCCAACCGATTTTATACCCTTTTTGACTCCATCCGAATATAATCTGTTTTCCACAAAACCCAGCACCTTCCGGATGATGGAAATCTGCTGTATTTTTTCAATGATGCTTTCCTTTGTAAGCCAGTTATTTTCAAGAGCGGATACAAGGGCATTGACCATGCGGTCTCTATTTTTAGGCAGCAATGCAGTATGGGGGATCGGCAGTCCTAAAGGATGGCGGAATAAGGCTGTGACAGCAAACCAGTCAGCCAGCCCTCCGACGATCCCTGCTTCAAATCCCCCCTGCAGCAGCCTCATTATTAAATAATCCTGGAAAGGTATCGTAACAATAAATCCAATTCCCATGATCAGAAGTGATAATCTGGCTAAATATCTTGAGCTTTTAAACATATAATTCCTACTTCCTCTTTCATTGCGTATCGTATTAATTTAAATACCGTTATAGAGAGAATACCATTCTATTATAAATAGAACAAAAGCACCGCGTTATAAAATCCCTGCTCACACTGTAAATGGATATTCCTTCATTTCCCTATTATATTATAAACCATATCTGCCGTCATTTCGGCCTTCTTGCAAACACGTGAAAAAAGGGCATGCATGCTCTAATACCTTTGACCCTGCCTGCATTAAGCCATATTTGGGGGAATAAAATTTGTTCCTTTAATGACCTCCGGAGGAGTATCATGAATATACGGCGGCGCTGGCTTGAGCTTAGGGCTTTGGCAAAAGGGACAAGATTTTCCACAAACTGAAATACCCCTTCTCCATCCATACTCAGCCCCTGCGCCCAGTGCCCTTCTGCACTTTCATCCCCTGCTGAAAAGTTAAATAGAACATAAGAAACCTCGCGCTTTTCAAGCTCCTTTGGAAAAGTGCTTGGCACCACGATTTTTAAACCATATTCTCCCGGCAGGAGTCATTATTCAAAATAATATTTAGGGGTATATTCTCAGCAGACAGAAACAAAGAATATGAATAGTGGTACTAAAGGAGGGATGTTTATGGAGACTACCAATCATAATCTGGATCAGAATATGGGGGGCGGCCCTGTAAAAGAACGGCTGGAAAGCGATAACGCATTCAGCACCAGCGGTCTGAAAAACCTTCGTCTCACCAAAAAAGCAGTACGAGGATCTTATAAGCAGCATTAGGATGAAGGCAGCCTGCGGCTGCCTTCATCCTATCTCCTTCTCGAGACTGCCGTCCTTTCCTCCCATAGTTCCCTCTTCTTCCTGTCATTTCTCCAGGATAGAAAATTGGAGATCGTTAAGTATATGGAGACAACCATACCACTGACTGCTACAAATAACGCAATATACTCAAAAAGATTATAGTGCAGTACCTTATTCCAATGAATATTCCCCTTAAAATCATCTATTACCTGATTCATCCCGTAGATACCGCTGATTACCGTGAAGAGGGTCAGGTATAACAAAAGCAGACTGTCCTTTTTGTCATTAAATCCCTCTTGATACCGATACAGGCTCTCGAGGGTCTCCTTTCCATCGCTATACATCTGATCGACCTTGAACTCTTCTCTGAGATGAAGGAAAAGATCACGGCCCTGAGATTCAGCGGCCAGCTCGACAAAATAGTAATTGGCTGTAAAAGCATTGACGATATAGATTAGTTCTTCAACCTTTTCTTTATCCCGTTCAATCCGGATCTCAGAATAATCATTTGCGATTTTCAGGAGTACGATTTTATGAAAAAGATTTAAAAGAAGTCCATAATAATGTTCTCCAAACATCTGGCTGACCCAGCCTTCCAGCGATTCTCCCTGTTCATTGGTCACACAGGAAAAATGGTCTTCTTTTACCACATAGTAAGTATCCGGCTCCCACCTCTTATAACTATTCTCCTCCAGAAAATCGTTAATATATTCTCCACTGGAGGAACTGATCTCTGGAAAGCCGTTTTTATCGAGGCCATCAAGATTGGCAGCCCGGAATGCTTCAATTTTATCAATCTTCTCCTCGCCCTTGAGTGCGAATATGGATTGAACATACATACGGTCATCCTCAAAGAAGGGAAAAGTCTCAAAATAGGATTCCTCCATATTTTTGTGGTCCATATACTGGGGAATGGATGGATTAACAAAATCAAAGATAAATTCTTCCACTTCTTTATATATGGCAGCTTCCCCTTCTATCTCGATTTCATGATTTATATTTCTTCGTGAATTCAGGCTTCTGAATCTTTTCGTGAATTCCACTGCAGCTGCAAAATCTTCTTCTCCCACCTGCAGGCGGAGGGTGAGAAAGCCAACATTAAACGGGCAGATGGTGATATCGGTTGATAAAAGCTTAAATGGAAGGGAAAAATGCTCAGCCTTAAAATAGCAGTTTGTGTTCAGGGGTTTTGAATAACGGTGAAAGCCTTCATGCTCTTTAGAGGCGGGGAAGAGAATCTTGTTGGTAAAAGGCAGATAGTAGCTTTCAATATTTTCATGAGAAACAGAAAAGTCTCCATAATAGCTTTTCTCCAGTGAAAGTTTATCGAGTTCAAACCATTCATACCCCTGTTTTTTCAAATCTTCACGCAAAGGCTTTATAACATTATTTTTAAAAGAAAATGGAAGTACAAACATCAGCAGTGCATGATTCAGCTTTTGTTCCTTCAAATTAATTCTACTTTTCATATCCAGAGCTCCTCCATAATGAGTGCGGACTGCTTCACTTTACTTTTTCCCTGAATATTATGTTTCAAGCCTAACTTTTTATGGCAGGAGTGTTAATTCATTCAAATCCTTATTGGACCACACATAAAATCTTAAAAAAAATTTTAAAATAAATAATAATTAGGAAGGAATCCGGTTATTTTAAGGAGAGAAGAGCAGTGATTAAATTTCGATGTTTAAGAAGTGTCTATAAGGGGCAAAAAAAGAACAAGCTTATAAGCTAAGCAAAAAATTCAACCAAAAAAGGAGATATGCTATTATGAGTTTTTTATGGTCATTAATTATCGGCGGTATCATAGGCTGGCTGGCAGGATTAATCTTAGGACGTGATGTTCCAGGCGGTATCATTGGTAACATTATCGCTGGTTTCATCGGCGCATGGCTTGGCGGATTGGTTTTCGGAGATTGGGGTCCTGATGTAGCTGGATTTGCTATTATCCCTGCTTTACTCGGTGCCATTATCTTGATTCTGATTGTAAGCTTCATTATGAGAGCCGTCCGCGGCCGAAGCGCAAATCATTAACTGTAAACGAAGAGACCGCAGATATCTGCGGTCTCTTTTTTGTTTTTAAGCAGCCTGTCCATGACATTTCCAAAGGTTACAAGCATGACGATGAACACGAATACCACCGCTGCGGCCATGGCCGGTGTCATGGTGATAAAGCCTTCGTTCATAGCCTGGGACTTCCCTTCAGACCTTGTCTTTACTCCGGAAGGAAGCTTCAGAGAATCGATTTTCCTTATTCACTTCTGCTGGCGCCTGACATGTTATCGGATGTGAACCGGCCTGAGATCTCACCGTATTCCTGCTGGTTTAGACGATAGAGGGCAGAAGGACCCGGATTTATCATTTATTAAAATAAATGAGATTTAATTGCTGAAAATTAGGGGTATAGACCCAATATCCCATAATTAGGAGGTAGATTATGAAGGCTGTAACATTTCAAGGAGCAAAAAATATGCAAGTCAAAGAGGTTGCGGATCCGAAGATCGAAAAAAAGGATGACATTATAATTCGTGTCACATCTACCGCTATTTGCGGTTCAGATCTCCACATATATGCTGGAGCTCTGCCGGCACACAAGGATTATGTAATCGGGCATGAACCCATGGGAATTGTTGAGGATGTAGGTTCTGAAGTTACGAAGGTAAAAAAAGGGGACCGTGTTGTCCTGCCATTTAATGTTTCATGCGGTCATTGTTATTATTGCCAGCATGACATGGAAAGCCAATGTGATAATTCGAATTCCTCTTCACCGATAGACAGCGGAGGCTATTTTGGCTTCACAGAAAGATACGGAAATTATCAGGGTGGACAGGCAGAATTGCTGCGTGTACCGTATGGTAATTTTATGCCTTTTGTAATCCCTGAATCCTGCGAGCTGGAAGACGAAGCCCTGTTGTTTATGTCAGATGTACTTCCAACAGCTTATTGGAGCATCGAGAACTCCGGGATGAAGAAGGGTGATACAGTCGTGGTTCTCGGATGCGGCCCAGTAGGATTGATGGCACAAAAGTTCGCCTGGATGAAGGGCGCCGGCCGGGTCATAGCCGTTGATAATCTGCCATACCGCCTTAACCACGCAAAAAACAAGAATAAAGTAGAAACGATTAATTTCGATGAACACGATGACACAGGTTCTTATATAAAAGAAATCACAAACGGAGGAGCAGATGTGGTTATCGACTGCGTTGGAATGGATGGCAAGAAATCTCCCATTGAAGCTGTCCAGCAAAAATTAAAGCTGCAGGGCGGGACCATCAGCGCCATCCAAATCGGCTTGAATGCCGTAAGGAAGTTTGGGACCATCCAGCTTACTGGAGTCTACGGTTCTATGTACAATATGTTCCCGCTCGGTAATATCTTCGAACGGAACGTGACATTAAAAATGGGACAGGCCCCAGTCATCCATTATATGCCGATGCTGTTTGATAAAATCATGAATGCCGAATTCGATCCGACCGAAATCATCACACACCGTGTCCCGCTCGACCAGGCAAGCCAGGCTTACCAAGTCTTCGCCAATCATGAAGATGAGTGCATTAAAGTTGTTTTGAAGCCTTAGTACTAGGGGACAAGGCCTATTTTCGAGAAATAGGCCTGTCTCCCTTATTTACGGAGATGCAATTCCAGCTCTTTTCGTATTTCTGGAGGAATGGGTTCTGAGTATTTTTCTTTTATATGATAATTCACGTATACGGCTGTTCCTTTCACGCATAGAGTTTCTCCCTGATGAATTTCTTCATATAAGACCAGGCTTGTACGGCCGACTTTTTCCACCCAGGTATATATGTCCACTGTTTTCCCATAATAAATCTGGCTGACATAGTCCACATTCATATTTAAAATGATCATCCTCCAATTTTTGAAGGAAGAATCAGGTGTGAACAGCTTAAAGATTTCATTCCTCCCGGCTTCGAGCCATATGGGAATGGTGGTGTTATTGATATGTCCTACTCCATCTGTTTCTGACACTCTAGGTTCAATCCTTGTGTGATACATACAAATCCACCTTTCTAAATACCCAGGATCACTTCCCCCTCCAGGGCTGCCTTAATAGCTGCTGCCTTCCTGCCGGAAAAAAGCCATAGAACCTATGGCTTTATCTCATACAAAAATTTAGTGCCTGCTCCAGGTCTTCCCACAAATCCTCCCACTTTTCCAGGCCGACGGACAATCTGATCAGCTGGTCTGTGATACCCATTTCGATTCTTTTATTCTCCGGAATCACTGCATGTGTCATGGTTGCGGGGTGCTGGATCAACGTTTCTGCATCTCCGAGGCTGACAGCAATTTGTATGAGCTTCAGAGAATTCATGAGAGTTTGGGCATCTTGCTTGCTGCCCTTTATGGTAAATGAAATCAGTCCGCCTCCCTGCTTCATCTGCTTCCGCATGATGGGATAGTCAGGATGCTCAGGGTCTCCGGGAAATAATACTTTCTCTATCATAGGATGGGATTTTAGTTTTTCACTGATTCGGGCAGCATTTTCACAATGCCGGTCCATCCGTACTGGCAGGGTCTTCAGCCCTCTCAGGAGAAGCCAGGCATCAAATGGGGCCATGATTCCTCCAATATCCTTCAAAGTGGTTTTGGCAACCTTATCAATAAAGTCCTTCTTTCCTGCGGCCAGGCCTCCGACTACATCCCCATGGCCGCATATATATTTGGTTGCACTGTGGAGCACAATATCACATCCATGCTTTAAGGGCTGCTGCAAGTAAGGAGAGCTGAAAGTATTATCAACAACTACCGGGATTCCGTATTCATACGCTATCTTTGATACCAGTTCCAGGTCGATGATCTTCATCGTGGGATTTATCGGAGTCTCTATATAGATGCATACCGTTTCAGGACGGATCAAACTTCGGATCTGCTCTTCGTTTTCCATGAATGACAGGCTGTGGGTAATGTTATACTTTTCCTCCATTAATTCTAATAGTCCATAGGTACATCCGTACAACCCTTGGGAACAAATGATATGGTCGCTTGATTTTGTCAGTGCCAGAAGTACCGCTGATACTGCCGCCATTCCGGAACCGAAAGCAAGTCCTGCTTCAGCTCCCTCCAGGAGGGCTATTCTCTCTTCCAGTGCCTTCACGGTTGGATTGCCGAGCCGCGAATAGATATAGCCGTCCTCTTCACCCGCAAAACGCCTCTCTCCCTGCTCTGCCGATGCAAAAGTAAAGGTAGAAGTCTGGAATATCGGCATAGTGAGACTGCCGAGCAGATCATTTTGGCTCCCTGAATGTATCACTTGTGTTTCCATATTGCTAAATTTTTTTTCCATAGAAAATCCCCCCGAAAAAATGATAGCTCTTCTTCATTTTATGATGCATCATATAAAATTGTAAGCGTTTTCTAAAATGTTCATGAAAAACCGTCAAATCTTCGTGGCAAATGCCCTCCTTTTTTCATACCAATATATACATCTAATTACTCCTCGGAGGTTCCATATGAGAAAACTATTAATCCTGGCATTTATCGGCCTGGCTGCCCAGCTTATTGACGGCTCCCTCGGTATGGGCTTTGGCATTACTTCTACATCACTTCTTCTGCTGCTCGGCTCTGCCCCTGCTGCTGCATCCGCTTCGGTCCACCTTGCCGAAGTAGTGACCAATGCAGCATCAGGCATCTCGCATATCCGGTTTGGCAATGTCAATAAGCAGACCGTTTTTAGACTGATACTGCCAGGGTCCATCGGTGCTTTCGCGGGTGCCTGTTTTTTAAGCAGTCTTCCCGGAGATGTAATCAAACCTTATATATCTGGATTTTTGCTGCTGTTGGGCTTCTATGTCATTTTCCGATTTGCCTTTATAAAACAGAAAAAGCACTATGCGAAAAAGGGATTTTCAAAGAAACAGCTGATCCCTCTCGGCCTTGTCGCCGGATTCATGGATGCAACCGGCGGTGGCGGCTGGGGGCCCGTCACTACGCCTGTCCTCCTTGCTAAAAATGATGATGAGCCCCGGAAGATTGTCGGTTCAGTAGATACAAGCGAATTTGCTGTATCCCTCTCAGCCACTCTTGGATTTTTGGTCTCCTTAGGATGGAAGGAAGTCAGCTGGACTTGGGTGCTGGCTATTATGGCGGGTGGGATGCTTGCCGCTCCAATTGCAGCCTGGCTCGTTAAGAAAATGCCTGCACACATCCTGGGAATCTTGGTAGGCGGGATTATTATCTTAACCAATCTGCGCACTCTTCTGAATACAGGAGGACTCTTCACCGAAGCCTTTATCTACCTGACGTATGCTGTTATCTTTGTATTATGGGGAACTGCTCTTTTTGTTTCCGCGAGGAAAAATAAGAATTCAAGCCGCAGCATCATTTAGTTCCACAGAAAAAAGGGCAGCATGCCGCTGCCCTTTACCTTATTTTCTATGAACTTTTGCCGGTTTTTTCTCTTCCCTCAGGTCTCCAATTTCACCCTTATAGAAGTTTTTTTGCGAAATGCTTATGTTCAGTGCTTTTGCATACCGTTTTAAATCTCTTTCTTCACTTGGTGAAAGAAGAGAGATGACGGTTCCTTCAGCGCCTGATCGTCCAGTCCGGCCTGATCTGTGAATATACTGCTCTACAGTTTTCGGCAAATCATAATGAATAACATGTGTCAGTCCCTTTATATCCAGTCCCCTCGCCGCGACTTCTGTAGCGAGCAGTAATGAATGCTCCCCTGCACGAAGACTCTTAATCGCTGCTTCACGGTCCTTTTTGTTTGATTCCCCATGCAAGACTCCATGAGGAACTTTGTTATAGGAAAGTCTCTCAGAAAGCACGCTTAAATTGCCAATATCATTGACAAAAGCAAGCCCCTTCATACCTTTTAGTCTGCTGATTTTTTCAAGGAGCTTTATTTTATCCCTGGGATCGGAGATAAAATAAATATGATCTACCTTTGAAGGAATGTTTTCCTCTTTCTCTACGGTAATTACCTCTGGTTCGGACATCAGTTCTCTCGCACGGTTTTCAATTTCCTCGCCAAGAGTCGCAGAAAACAAGACAACTTGTCTATCCTTCAAAGTACTTTTAATTATATTCTGGATCGTCCCGGTATGCTCTGGAACTAAAAGCTGATCTCCCTCATCAAGGACAATCGTTTTTACTTCATGCATCTTCATCTTCTTTTGTTTAATCAGTTCAAAAATTCGTCCGGGGGTTCCGACTACAACCTGAGGGCGCTTTTTTAATTTCTCAAGCTGCCTCTTCAGGTTGGCTCCGCCAATAAAGGAAGCTCCGGAAATCTTTGTTCCCTTTGTCCACTTTTGAATTTCCTCATTAATCTGCATCACAAGCTCATGGGAAGAGGCAAGGATCAGGGCCTGGATTGCAGAGCTTTCTTCGTTGATGCTATTTAAGGCAGGCAGAAGATAGGCGAGCGTCTTTCCAGTGCCTGTAGGAGACTGGGCCATAAGGTCCTTTCCTTCAAGCATGACGGGTATGGCTTTTTCTTGGATAGTTGTTGGCGCAGAAAAACCTGAATTATTCCAGTTCTCCAAAAATGCAGGCTTCAATTTATTTAAAAATTCATCTGTTTGAGTCATGTAAATCTCCTTCAGTATATTATAGAGAATATATTAACATAAAAGAGCTGACAGCCTGTTAATTTAATTCAAAATCACCAGATATTTGTATACCTGTTAACTTGATATCTCCTGATTGAACCTCTGACTTAAGCGAAGCAGCCTTATCTTTTATAGTAATATCTCCAGAGGCCGCCTTTACTATGAGACTATTGTTCAGTTTCCTGGGGACCTGCACCCAGGCTGATAATACCTACTAAAGAAACCCGCCAATAACGATGGCGGGTTTCACTTTTTTCACTGTCAATTCGGCACCTTATGAGAAAGCACCTCAAACCGGATCTCTTACTCTGACAGCTCAGGTTTTTTTATCATTTATCTTTCTTTCTCTTCTTACGGTTCTTAATCCTGCTTAATGCCTCGTAGACAATTGGAACAATAACCAGTGTCAGCAGGGTTGAGCTTGTCAAGCCGCCGATTACGGTCACGCCGAGTCCCTTGGAAATTATGCCGCTTCCTTCAATACCGAGCGCAAGAGGAATAAGTGCGCCGATTGTAGCGATGGCAGTCATCAGGATCGGACGGAGACGGACTGTCCCCGCGTCAAGCAGGGCCTCTCTGGTACTCATGCCCGCTTTCTCGTTATGGATGACACGGTCAATTAAGACAATGGCGTTGGTGACGACGATTCCGATCAGCATCAGCGCTCCGATCATGGCAGAAACACTTAATGTTTCTCCTGCAATCAGAAGTCCCAGCAGGCCTCCGATAATCGTAAACGGCAGGGCGAACAGAATGGCAAACGGGGCAAGCCCTCCTCCGAATGTTATAACGAGGACCAGGTAAACAATGGCGATGGCTGCAAGCATGGCAAGACCCAGCTGCTTGAAGGATTCATTAATATCCTGGCTGACACCGCCCATATTGATTTCTGTATTGCCTTTATCGATCTTATCGACTTTCTTTTGGATATCGGCAGAAGCCTTCGCAGCATCATCTGTTTTCAGCTGGCCGCTTACTTCTACATAAATTTTGCCGTCTCTTCGGCTGATGGTATTGGATGTTGTGCCCTCTTTGACATCGACAACATCTTTAATCCTTACTTCTCCGCCGATTGGAGAAGAAATGGTCTTATTGGTAATATCCGAAATGGAATGGTAGGTTTCCTTGTCGGCCATCACATATACATTTAATTCTTCGTCATTCTTCACTACCTTGGTCAGAACTGGACGATTTCTCTGCGGACTGAGTGCCATTCCGATCTGGCCAGCAGTAAGGCCCAGGCTGCTCAGTTTTTTCTGGTCTGCAACCAGCGTATATTCCGCATATGTTTCAGACATGCTTGAATCCACATTCTTCAGCCTGTTGTCTTTTTTCATGATATCCTCGATATCGCCGACAACAGGTTTAATGTCCTTCATGCTGTCGCCGTACACATACATCTTCACTTCATTGCTGGAACCGCTGGA
This sequence comes from Peribacillus kribbensis DSM 17871, assembly GCF_000430765.1. Taxonomy (GTDB): domain Bacteria; phylum Bacillota; class Bacilli; order Bacillales; family DSM-1321; genus Paraperibacillus; species Paraperibacillus kribbensis. Next base: position 35,694 of record NZ_KE387241.1, read on the forward strand.
ACTGAAATTCTGGGACATCCACTCGCCATTGTCAGTGAATGACTGAAGCTTTTTGATCACTTTGTCCTTTTCATTCTCAAAGTCTGGTGTGTCATCCTTGTATTGTACGTAGAATATGGCACTGTTCGTTTCTCCGGGATTCATTGGATTTTCTCCGCCAAGGGACATTTGGACCGTTTTTACATTCTTACGGTTCTCGAAAAAGTCTTCAGCTTTCTTTGCTGCATCCTCAGACTGATTCAGGGTTACCCCAGGGTCAGGCTTGAATGTAGCAATCATCATCTTCTCTTCTTCAGAAGAAAGGAAGCTCACACCTATAACCGGGATGAGGAACAGACTTCCAGCCAAAATCAGAACGGCTGCGATAAAGGTGATGATTTTATGATTTAAAGCTCCGTTCAGAAGCTTCCGATAAAATCCTGCCAATTTTCCGGGACCATGATTCTCATGTACCTTGACTCCCTTTTTAAACAGAGATGATGCAAGCATCGGCACAATGGTAATGGCCACAATCAGGGAAGCTGCAAGTGCAAAAACAATGGTCAAGGCAAACGGAAGGAAGAGTTCGCCAACCATGCCCCTAACCAGCCCCAATGGCAGGAATACAGCCACAGTTACTATGGTTGAGGAAAGAATGGGAATGAACATTTCCTTTGTAGCTTCCCGGATTAAGTCTCCGCCTTTTAGGGATTCCTCTTTAAGAGACATTCTTCGGTAGATATTTTCAATAACAACAATCGAATCATCCACTACCCGGCCTATCGCGACCGTCATGGCACCCAGTGTCATCATGTTCAGGGTGATATCCATCTGCTTTAACGCCAGGATGGCTATAATCAACGAAAGCGGGATGGATACAACTGCAATCAGCGTAGATTTAATGTCCCTCAAGAACAGCAGGATGATGACTATGGCGAAAATGGCGCCAAACACAGCTTTATTTAACATCGTGCTGACAGAGTCTTCAATTGGTGTTGCCTGGTCGAATGTATACACTGTCTCAAGGCTGCCGATTTCCTTCTTTAGGTCCTTCATTTTATCTTTTACATCGTTCGCAACATCCACCGTATTGGCGTCCTGCGCCTTTACAATCGAAATTCCGATCGCTTCTTTTCCATTTGTCCGGGATATGGATTCAGCTTTCCCGACTTCCTTTATATCAGCGATTTCTTTAAGCTTTACAGCCGGGATGGCAGTACTTCCCTGCTGAGCTCTGCCCTGGAGTGCAGCTGCCCCGGCGTTGGTGCCTTGGCCTTGCGGGCTCTGGCTGCCTGCACCCTGCTGGCTGCCCATACCTGAATTTTGCTGCTGTGAAGCCCCTCCGCCTGATGAAGGGACTGCCGGGATTTCCAGATTCTTTAAATCTGAAATGGTCGTAATATTCCCATCAATCTTTACGGATTTTTCTGTATCCTTAAACGTGTAAAGCCCAAGAGGAATATTGACATCCGAGCCTTTGATGATGTTTTGGACGGTTTCTTCATTAAGGCCCAGCTGTTTCATTTTATCCTGCTTGAATGTCAGCTCTACCTCATCCACCTGCTGTCCGGAAATCTGGACGGAGGAAACACCATCGATTCCTTCCAAGGCAGGAGCTATTTTGTTCTTAACCGTTTTTGTCAGCTTTGCCAGAGATTCTTTATCATTAGAAACACTAAGAGTCAGGATTGGAAAAGCGTTAAAGTTCAATTTAGAAGTCTTCGGATCCTGGACGCCATCCGGGAATTTGATACCAGAAACAGCTTCCTCTACATCTTTCTTGGCATCGTCCATGTTTTTTCCAAAGTCATATTCAATCTGTATGGACGAAGCATTCTGATAAGAAGTCGAGCTTACTACTTTTACTCCGCTCATGCTCTGCACAGCCTGTTCGATCGGCTGGGAAACTGAATCGGCGACTTCCTGAGGAGTCGCGCCCGGGTATGCAGTCGTAATGCTCAGTACAGGAGTACTGATATTCGGGATTGTTTCAAGCTTCATGTTCATGCCGGAATACAGGCCCGCTGCCACTACGATGAGTGTCATCAGCCAGACGGCAAATTTATTTCTCAGTGTAAAATTGATGATTTTATTCATTTTACCCTCCCTTTTACAGATAAAGCATTGACCAGTCGGTCATAATATATAATAATATATCTGACCGGTCATTCACCGTCAATACATTCCTTTCCAATTCACAAATTCTTAATAATTTGAATGTCTGGGATTATCATACATATTAGCTTTTAGGCGGTGGTATTTTGAAGGAAAAAGAAAGAACGATTATGGAGACAGCCATTAAGTTATTTGCGGCAAAAGGATTCGATGCAACTTCCATTCAGGAAATTGCCAGCCATGCGGGTATATCCAAAGGTGCCTTCTATCTGCACTTTAAATCCAAAGAAGCCCTGCTTCTTGAGATTTTTAAATACTATTATGAAAAAAACAAAGAAAAAATGGAGAGCTTAAAAGGTCTGAATCTGGCTCCTGAGGATCTATTTATAGAACATATCGTCTGCCAATATGAGTCCATATTAAATAAGAAGGACTTCATTATCATGCACGCCCGCGAGCAGGCTCTTCCTTTTAACGATTCAGTAGCAGAGACGATAAAAAGCATGCGCCGGGAATCTGCCGAAATGATCCGGCAGAATATCTACTCCCTTTATGGGCAGCCAATAGAAGAATATCAATGGGATTTGACTATTCTTGTTCAGGGAATGATCCACTCCTATTTGGAGCTGATCCTTTTTTTGAATATGGAGCTTGATCTGTACGAGATCGCTGGGTTTATCCTGAATAGAACTCATGATATAGCACAAGGGTTACTACAGTCTGATGCAAACCCGATTATCACCAGCCACAAACTTACAGAGTTCATGAATTGTCCTTTTCCTGGGAAAGTGGACAGGGATTCCGTCCTCCAGGCCATTTCTTCTGCAAAGGAGGATTATAAAGATTCGGAGGATGCCCTGGTGTCCCTGGAGCTCATAGAATCCGAGATGCTGTCCAAAAATCCAAGGATCCCTGTCATACGGGGGATGCTTTCCAACCTGGAAAGTGAAGAAGGGATGCAGTCTCTCGTTCGAAAGATTGAATTCCTTTTCAATATCTAAGCATTTAAAAGGCTGCACCCTATGGGTACAGCCTTATTTCATTTAAGAAAGGACTATGACAGCTTTCGCACTGCTTCGTCAAACTCTTTGTTGATTTCTTCAGATGGCTTCAGTGTTAACAGACTTACCACAATGATGGCTATCCCGCTGATAATGAATCCTGGGATGAGCTCGTATACGTCCGAAAAGGCGTCAATCTGCTCCCAGATGATGACCGTGAGTGTTCCCGCAATCATCCCCGCAAGCGCTCCCCACTTGTTCATACGCTTCCAGTAAAGACTGAGAAGGATTAGCGGACCGAAGGCAGCACCGAAACCAGCCCAGGCATATCCGACCAGATTCAAGATGGTATCGCTTGGATGGACGGCCAGCCACAATGCGATCAGGGCGATTCCGAGAACAGATAACCTGCCGACAAGTACAAGCTCCCTATTGGAAGCATTTTTTCGTATAAAAGCTTTGTAGAAATCCTCAGTCAGGGCACTGGATGTGACCAGAAGCTGGGAGGATATTGTACTCATGACTGCAGCCAGTATGGCAGCAAGCAAAAAGCCGGTAATCAAAGCAGGGAAAAGCTGATCGGAGAGCACAATAAATACCGTTTCTGCTTTATTTAAGGTTTGATGGGTAATATGGAAATAGGCAATCCCTATAAGGCCGGTGAACATAGCGCCTACAATCGAAAAGACCATCCAGCCCATACCAATTCTTCTGGCATTCTTCATTTCCTTAACAGATGCAATGGCCATGAAACGGACGATGATGTGAGGCTGGCCAAAATAGCCCAGTCCCCAAGCTAAAAGAGAAATAATTCCGATGGGTGTGATCCCTTTAAATACCGAAAGTAACTCAGGATTAATGTCATGAATGACGTCAAATGTATGGCCTACGCCGCCATTATTCACAAAAACGACGATTGGAACGATGATAAGGGCAATAAACATAATGGTTCCCTGAACAAAATCGGTCCAGCTCACTGCCAGGAATCCGCCAAACAATGTATAACAAACCACAACACCAGCCGTAATCCATAATCCGGCCGAATAGTCCATATTGAATGCTGTCTTAAACAAAGCTCCCCCGGCAACCATCCCGGAGGAGGTATAGAAGGTAAAAAACACTAAAATAACAAGCGCCGAAACAATCCTTAATATCCGCGATTCATCCTTGAATCGATTTTCCAGATAATCCGGGATGGTGATAGAATCGTTGGCAACTTCTGTATAAGTCCGAAGCCTGGGTGCGACATAGAGCCAGTTCGCATATGCCCCAAGGCATAATCCTACAACTATCCAGCCGCTTGAAACACCATTTGCATACATGGCCCCAGGCAGACCCATTAACAGCCAGCCGCTCATGTCGGATGCCCCGGCGCTCAAAGCTGTTACAGCAGGGCCGAGATCCCGTCCCCCCAGCATATAATCGGAGAGATTAGCTGTTCTCCTATAGGCTATATACCCGATTAAGAGCATACCTGCCATATAAATCGCTATTGACGTCAATACCCCATAATCCATAGAATTCCTCCTATATAAAAATAATTTTTTATAAATCCTTATAGGATTATCTATTGCTCTAAAGCCTTTACACCTCCCTTTTTTCTTTCTATTCTAAAAATACAATTATATTTATATAAGAACAACAAGAAAAGAAGAGTTTGTTAAACTTTTTTAACCCTTGGGTTATAGCCCTGCTGAAGCAGCGTGTACTGCATCATTGAATTGTAAAGAAGGAAATGATACTCTTAACAGGGTGTTTTTCAGAAACAGCATATAAACAGCTAAATAGGAGAGTCATCATGTTTGATTTAAAAAAGAACAATACAACCCCTGGGACTGAATTAACAGCCGGCCTCACAACTTTTTTTACAATGGCTTATATCATTGTTGTGAATCCGCTGATTCTTTCAGATGCTGGGGTGCCCTTTCAACAGGGCTTTACAGCCACCATCATCGCAACCATCATCGGAACCTTGTTCATGGCCGTGGCTGCGAACTACCCCATTGCTGTCGCGCCTGCCATGGGTACGAATGTATACTTTGCTTACACGGTCATCCAGGCACACAGCGGAATTGGTTACAGTGAAGCCTTTTCCGCATTATTTATAACGGGCATTCTATTTTTTATATTATCCCTAACCAGACTCCGGTCCATGCTGATCCGGATCATTCCTGAAAACCTTAAGTACGCCATTACTTCTGGAATCGGCCTGTTCATTGCATTCATCGGCCTAAGGTTATCAGGGATTATCAAAGCACATCCATCAAATCTTGTCGGGCTTGGCAATCTGCATTCACCGAGCGTTGTGCTGGCATTGGCCGGACTTGCCATTACACTCATCCTGATTACCTTGAATGTACCCGGGGCCATCTTTATCGGAATCGTCTTGACGGGCATCATCGCTATGTTTACCGGACAGCTTTCCTTCAACAAGGGATTTGTCTCGCTTCCTTCTCTTCCAGAAGGGCTGGTTGCGTACAATCCGGTCCATGCCATCAGTGATGTCATCCAGTTCAGCCTATATCCGGCCATCTTTTCCATTATCCTGGTTACCATTTTTGATACAACCGGTACGGTACTCGGAGTGGCTAAACAGGCTGGCCTTATGCAGGGTGACAAACTGCCGCGTGCACGAAGGACCCTTGTGGCAGACTCTGTAGGCACTTTGTTCGGAGCCATCTTTGGGACTACCCCAACCTCTGCCTATATCGAATCCGCTTCGGGGGTTGCTGCAGGCGGGCGTACTGGCCTGACTTCAGTGTTTGTAGCCTTGTTCTTTGCCATTGCAGCATTTTTCGGACCGATGATCAGCGCGATTTCAGGAATAGCGGCAATCACTTCACCGGCACTTGTCATTGTAGGGGCTTTGATGCTTAGCAATGTACGGCATATTGTCTGGGATGATTTTGATGAAGCCTTTCCTGCCTTTATTGTAATCCTAACCATGCCGCTGACGTCAAGCATTGCGACAGGGATCGCCTTTGGATTCATCTCTTACCCGCTGATGAAAATGGCAAAGGGCAAGTGGAAGGCCGTCCATCCGCTGGTATACATCTTTGCTGTTTTATTTGTCATTCAGCTTGTGTTTTTCCCTCATTGATCGGTAAAACTAAAAAAGCTGTTCCTGGCATGATACCTGGAACAGCTTTTTTTCATTTCGATGTTAATCCAGGGCTGGAAAGTGTCTTTTAGGTTATGAATAAACGGGATTCTGCCGCAGTTTTTTTAGCAGCACCGGGAGACTTTTCCGCCCTTTGCATTGTATCTGGCATCCTGGGCCTCGCAGAAAAACTCTTTTCTGCTTTGGATCTTTTCATCCGGATGATGCCTTTTCATATGATCGACATACTTCTCATAGTCTGGGACCCCGACCAGGAGGGAGATAAATTGCCTGCGATAGCTCATTGCTTTTAGGAGTTTAGCCAGCATATTGTTTAGGGCCCTCCCCGGTTCTTTTTATATAAGGATCTTCATGCAGCGTGACTTTTTTGTTTGATAAAACTTTGAACCAAATCTTGATGGCCGAAATCAAAACAGCAATCACAACCACCATAAAGATGGCGCACAGGGCCGCATCGACATAGTCATTCATGACCACCTGCTTCATTTGCGCTTTCGTTGCTGCCGGGGCGAGCACTTTCCCGCTGTCCAAAGCATCCTTGAAGACCCTTCCGTGTGCAAGGAAGCCAATTTTAGGATTATCATGGAACAGCTTCTGCCATCCCGCAGACATGGTGACAATCAAGAGCCAGGTAGTTGGAATAAGAGTGATCCATACATATGCTTTTTTTCCCATTTTAAACAGCAGGGTTGTTCCAAGGAGGAGAGCTATCCCTCCAAGCATCTGATTGGCAATCCCAAACAATGGCCAAAGCGTATTAATACCGCCAAGAGGATCAATGACTCCCTGGTAAAGGAAGTAACCCCAGGCAAGAACACAAAGGGTGGTTGCAATAATATTGGCGAAAAGTGATTCCGTTCTAGCGAACGGTTTATAAAATTGTCCAATGAGATCCTGAATCATAAAGCGTCCTACACGTGTGCCAGCATCTATTGTAGTCAAAATGAACAGGGCCTCGAATAATATCGCAAAATGATACCAGAAAGCCATTAAGGCCTTTCCCCCTGCGACATTTGAAAACAAATAAGCCATTCCTATAGCAAGCGTTGGGGCCCCTCCGGTTCTTGAGAGGATGCTTCCTTCTCCAACGTCCTTGGCGAGAGTGGTAAGGTCGTCCGGTGTAATCGTAAAACCCCACTCTGTTACCGTTTTGGCCGCCTGGACAGCATCGACCCCGATGGCAGCAGGAGGGCTGTTGATCGCAAAATACACACCCGGCGTCAGGACGCATGCCGCAATCATAGCCATTACTGCCACAAAGGATTCGGTAAGCATCGCCCCATATCCAATCGGTCTTGCATGCGATTCCCGTTCAATCATTTTAGGAGTCGTTCCAGAGGAAACCAGGGCATGGAACCCGGATATGGATCCGCAGGCAATCGTTATAAATAAAAATGGAAACAAATTCCCTGAAAATACGGGTCCTGTACCGTCAATGAATTTGCTGACAGCAGGCATCTGCAGGTCAGGTGCCACTATTAGGATCCCTAGAGCCAAAGCAGCGATCGTACCTACCTTTAAAAAAGTGCTTAAGTAATCCCGCGGGGCAAGCAATAGCCAGACCGGCATGACTGAAGCGATGAAGCCATAAACGATCATCATAATGGCAATCGTTTCACCTTTGAACGTAAACATTGCAGAGAGTGCCTCATGCTGTGATACATATTGCCCGCCGTAAAGTGATAATAATAGAAGAATGATTCCTATAATTGAAGCTTCCCCGACTCTGCCCGGACGGATAAACCTCATATAAATGCCCATGAAAATAGCGATTGGAATGGTAGCCGCGATCGTAAACATTCCCCAAGGACTTCCTACGAGCGCCTTCACTACAACTAAGGCTAATACAGCTAATAAGATAATCATGATTCCCAGGATGCCTATCATGGAAATAATGCCTGTGACAGGACCCATTTCTTCTTTAATGATTTCTCCCAGCGACTTTCCTTTCCTTCTCATGGAACCAAATAAGATGACAAAATCCTGGACGGCTCCGGCAAGAACTACTCCTGCCACAATCCAGATGGTTCCCGGAAGATATCCCATCTGTGCGGCAAGGATGGGTCCCACAAGCGGTCCCGCACCCGCGATGGCTGCGAAATGATGGCCGAATAGCACCCACTTATTCGTCGGTACATAATCCTTTCCATCATTGTGAACTTCAGCCGGAGTCTTGCGGGTATCATCCAGTTCAAACACCTTTTCAGCTATATACCGGCTGTAAAAACGATAAGCAACGGCATACGTGCTGACCGCAGCCACAAGGAGCCAGATTGCATTTATAGACTCCCCCCTCTTCAAAGCAAGCACGGCAAACCCCGCTGCCCCAAGAGCTGAAACAATGCCCCAAATCAATATCGATTTAAGCGCTTTCAAAACTATCCCTCCTTTTTCCATTTATAAAGCTATTATACTAATAATTTTGAATATTACAAATACATTAAAGCAATTATGGGGTCTGCCCCGTTTCCCGGGCTCCGAATGGTTCAAATGTATAAACGCGGGCGGCATTCGGACTACTTCCCTGGCTCTGCCTCTCAACCTGTCCGAATGGGGCTCGCATTCGGACAACTTCCCTGACTCTGCCTCCCAACCCGTCCGAATTGGGTTCGCATTCGGACTACTTCCCTGGCTATTTCTCTCAACCTGTCCGAATGAGACCCGCATTCGGACTACTTCCCTGGCTGTACCTCTCAACCTGTCCGAATGAGACTCGCTTTCGGACAACTTGACCGGCTTTTCCCTCTAAACAAAGGGCGGCTTTGAGGCTTTCGGACCCAAGTTCCGAATCTTCCCTAAGGCAGGCTTGCTGCCCAAGCTGACGCCGCTTCCGATTTTTCTTTTCTAAAAATGGTTTTTACGTTCTACGAGACGATTCCATTGTTAAAACAGGTTGAATAGAGCAAAAGATGATTAACAGGACAGGTGAGACCCGAAAGGCGGAGCTGAGGAGGCTCACCTACCCGTGGAAAGCGAGCATCCTGGAGCGGAAATCAACCACCTTGTTCTAAAAGCAGCAAAGTTTGTGAAAACAGACAAATAAAAAACTGGCCAGAGGCCAGTTTCATATAATTACAGCAGGGATTCTGCTCCATCGATATAGATTTCGGTACCTGTGATGTGTGAGGACTGATCTGAGGCAAGGAAATAAACAAGATCCGCTACCTGTTCTGGTTTGCCTGCTGCATTTTCGAGCGGCTGATTTCCTTCCGGATACTCAATTGGAATCTTCACCTCCTCGACTCCTTTTTGAGTGAAGGTATTCTGATCAATGTTGGTATCGATGGCTCCAGGACAGATTGCATTTACCCGGATTTTATATCTGGCAAGCTCTAAAGCTGCCATTTTCATAAAGGCTACCTGCCCTGCTTTTGTAGTGCTGTAAGCAGAGAAGCCGATATTTTTAAACATTCTGTTACCATTAATAGAGCTCGTGATAATGATGCTTCCGCCGCTGTTTTTCATGTGCGGTATGACAGATTTAACCAGAAGGAAGGTCCCTCTCAGATTTATCGTCATAGTCTGGTCCCAATCCTCCGCTTCCATCTCCTCAATGGAGGTAATCGTTCCGTTAATGCCTGCATTAGCAAAAAGCACATCGATCTGCCCCCACTTTTCCATAACCTGCTGAATGGCAGAAAATACATCCTCCTTATTCGAAACATCAGCCTCCGCCACAAAAACCTCTGCACCGCCGTCAGCTATTTCACTGCGGACTTTTTCTGCTCTTTCTTCCTTAATGTCTATGATGCACACATTCATACCTTCCTTAGCGAACCTTTTGGCTGCAGCCGCTCCAATTCCAGATCCTCCTCCAGTAACCACCGCTACCTTGTTTCCCATATGAATCCTCCTATTCTATTTTCAAAGTGCTGCCTCTGAAGAGTTTCCTGCATCCTCTTCATGCAATTTTCAAACCTTCTGCACGATACAGCCTCTCCTACGTTTTATTTCCCACTTTTCATACATAAAATGTGTGTTCTGAAAAAAAACTAGAACTATTAACAAATTTTTTAAGGGAGGCGGGCAGCCTGGCACAGTTTTTTAAAAGCAGAAAAGGGAAGCAAGGTTCCCAAACGGACTCTGCTTCAAACAGCAAGGATAAACAGGATGACGTCCAGACCTTCACTTTTAATCTTGAAACAAACATCCAATTAATCAAGGATACTTTAGGTAACCCGCCAGATATCAATGTTAGGAAGATCGAGATAGATAAAGAGCAAAACTACACGATTGCGGTTATCCGGATGGATGGAATGTCAGACAAAATGGAAATCAATTCGAGTGTTATCGAGCCGCTGACGAAGCTTACCTTCGAACAATTAAGAAAGCAACTGGAAAACCCAAATTCCTCTAATACTTTATCGAAGCTTATATCAGTAAATAAGCTGAGCTGCTATACAGAAGTGAACAAAGTAGTCCATTCTCTCCTCCAAGGCAATGCCGCCATCCTGGTAAACCATTCACAGGAAATATATATGGCTGCGACCAGGATGCTGAAGGTAAGAAGCATTACGGAGCCTACATCCCAAACCGTTATCCGGGGACCCAAGGATAGCTTTACAGAGGATCTGAGAACAAACACCTCCTTAATCAGGGCGAGAATTACGAATAAAGATTTAAAGCTTGAAATGGTAAATAAAGGTGAAGTAACCCACACTGATATTGAGCTTATGTACATAAAGGGTATTGCGGATGAATCAATTCTGAGTGAAGTAAGGAGAAGGCTGGAAAAGATTAAGGTTGATGGGATACTTGAATCCAGCTATGTTGAAGAATTTATCCAGGACAGCCGATTTTCCCTTTTCCCAACCATCTTAAGTACAGAACGGCCGGATGTGGTAGTGTCCAACCTCTTAGAAGGCAGGTTTGCCATCTTTGTATATGGCACCCCCTATGTACTTATTGGTCCCGCTGCCTTTATCCAATTTTTCCAATCAGCTGAGGATTATTATCAAAATCAATATATGGGGACATTTATCAGAATCCTCCGCTTTATTGCATTTTTCATCGCCCTCTATGCCCCGGGGCTGTATGTTGCTATTATGACGCACCACCATGGGCTTATTCCTACCACTCTGCTGGTATCACTTGCCGGGCAGAGGGAAGGTGTCCCCTTTCCTATAATCATTGAAGGATTGGTTATGGAGATTGTATTTGAGGTGCTGCGGGAAGCGGGTATAAGGATGCCCAGGGCTGTCGGCCAGACCGTATCCATTGTAGGGGCATTAATCTTAGGGCAGGCAGCGGTAGAAGCTGGCTTTGTTTCGGCCTCGACTGTAATCGTTGTATCTTTGACAGCGATTGCAAATTTCACTATGCCATTTTTTAATGTTGCCATTGCGGCAAGGTTATTACGATTTTTTATCCTGCTTTTAGGATCATTCATTGGATTGTACGGGATCATGCTGGGAACGTTCATGATTCTTGCCCACCTATGCAGCATCCGCTCGTTTGGCATCCCATATTTCGAGCCAATCGCTCCATTCAGGCTTAATGAGCAAAAGGATGTTTTTGTGCGGCTGCCTATTCCTTATCATTTCAGCAGGCCATCTCCGGCAAATCCTGAGCAAAAAAAGCGGGCAGGGAGAAAGCAAAATGAAAAATAAAGCGTTCATTGCCATAGTGGCATCTGCAGTCATTCTGCTGGCAGCCGGATGCTCCAATTACCGTGAGTTAAGAGATATTACCTTTATTTCGGGTATGGGAATTGATTATGTTAAAGAAAAAAAAAGGTATGAAGTAACCTTTCAGGCCTTTGCTCCAAGTTCATTTTCTGGCAGCGGGTCCATAGGGAGCGTCCTCTACACTTCTCAAGGAAGAACCATCAGTGAGGCAGCGCGAATGGCGTCAAAAAAATTCTCGAGGATAGCAGATTATTCACAGGTAAGTTTGGTGGTTTTGGGGGAAAAACTATCCAGAAGATTAAGCTTGAATTTTATTTTTGATGTTTTTGAAAGAGACGCAAAAATCCGAACCAACATTCCTGTCCTCATCGCAAGAAAAAATTCTGCAAAAGAGGTATTATCTGTCGTTCCCGGAAATGAAAATCCTGTCCAATCTATCATTGGAAAAATAAGAAATGCTTCTCAAACGCAGGGTGAGAATGGGGAAACAATGATCTACCAAATCATAAATCAGCTTGCCAGTAAGGGAATCGAACCCGCCATTGATGGAATATCCGTAATTAATTCAAATGATCCTTCTAAGGCCGGGCAGAAAGAAACTAAACTGAATGGTACCGGAATCATCAGGAAGGGAAAACTGGTTGCCTGGATGGACGGATCAAATGCTAAATCGATATTTTTGTTAACGAATAAGATACGCCAGACAAATGAAGCCATTCTCTGCAGCGGAAATAGATATACCTCAGTCCGTATTACGGATGCCCATAGCACTCCCAATATTAAGGTCAAAAATGGAGTTCCCCAAATTACCATTAAAGTCCGGGCATTCGGGGTTATTGACGAAATGCTCTGTAATGCAAACCTTATGCAGAATAATATAATTAATAAATTTGAAAAGGAAGCCGCCTTTAACTTAAAAAATCATATAAGTGAGGGAATAAAGGAAGCACAAAAACAGAAAAGTGATGTTTATGGATTTGGCGAGCTATTGCACAGGGGAAATTTCAGAGTATGGAAAAATTACGAAGATAATTGGGGAAAAACATTTGCAAAGGCAAAGATAAAAATTAATGTAACAGTTATATTGCATGGAACAAATATGAGGATTGAACCTTATCCCTACAAACGGTAGAAATGAAATTCATGAAAGCACTGGTGAAATTATGAATGAAATAAAAATTGGCAGATTTCAATTCTTTACTTTACTATTCCTTTTTGAATTAGGAAGTGCTGTTTTATTTGGCATGGGAAAGGATGTCAAACAGGATGCCTGGATCCCAGCACTAATTGGAACCCTGGGAGGATGTCTCATATATACAGTTTATACTATGCTTCATAATTTATATCCAGATCTTCCTATCACCAGCTACTCCAAAAAAATATTGGGAAAATATATTGGTTCAGCGGTAGGATTTGCTTACATCGTCTATTTTATATATTTAGCCACACGCGTGCTTCGCGATTTCGACGAAATGCTTGTCATATCCCAATATCATAATACTTCGCTGCTAACAATAGGACTATATATGATAGCCACTATCATGTATGTTATGTTTAAAGGGTTTGAGGTATTTTCAAGGGTCAGCCTGATTTTATTTCTGGTTCATACCGCAACAATTACAGTCATATTCGCATTGGAGATTGCGGACAATCTGATTATTCCTGTAAATCTTCTGCCTGTACTCGAAAAAGGCTGGATCCCTATCTTTAAATCTGTCTTCCCCGCATCATTAACAGTTCCTTTTGGAGAGCTAATTGTAGTGACCATGTTTTTTCGATTTGTCAATGGCCAAAGTTCAATTAGAAACATCGGTTTCATGGCCATTATTCTAAGTGGGTTGTATTTAACTTTCCGTAGTCTGATCAATATCGCTATCATTGGACCTGATGTAAGATTCCGCTCTACCTTTCCAATAATATCGGAAGTGGGGCTTATCAATATCGCTAATTTTATCCAGCGAATGGATTCATTCGTCATTGCCGTTCTGGTGATACTCGGTTTTGTGAAAGTATATATTTTCTACTATTGTGCGTTATCCGGAGCATCTGATCTATTCAAACTTAAAAAACCGGAAAAATTGATCTTTCCATTTGGATTTATCATTATTATTTTTTCCGTTTTTATTGCGCCGAATTTTAATTTTCATATGAAAATAGGCTTTAACATTGTGCCGCTTTACCTGCACATTCCATTTCAAATTGGAATTCCCCTTCTTCTCTTAGCGGTCGCTCTCATAAAAATAAAAAGAAGCAGATTGAGGCAGCAGGATTGCTGACCTTCAGTTCTGCTTCTTTGTTTTTTTACTGAATATCGCATAAATCAGCCAAGCGGTACTAAGTCCAAGAACCGAGACCAAGTCCTCTTTTCCTAAGTTTATAGAGTAATCAAGTATAAATTGAATAAGTTCCTGCAGGCTCACTCCAGCTACAGCGTTCTCTATAAGAACCAGAACCGCCAAGGAAGCAGCGACCATAATACTGACTATAGTTTCCTTCACTATTTCGGACCGCCTTACTTTTTACCTAGTATGTGTTAAATCGCGCTGCTTTATGATTATGCACTTTTAACAAAGAAAGACTGTTCCCATGAGGAACAGTCCCAAACGCGTATTCTATTAAGCAATAGGATCATCAGGGTTATGATCTCTTCTTACCGGCCGGCCTTCATGGGTCGCGTTTGTATCCGTGACAATGCTGTTCCGGTCAAAAGGATTCACGGTACCCTCATGATTTTGAGTGGCGTCTACCATAGGCTTTTCTGCAAGGAGCGGATCCTTCGTCTCCTCAAGCAGATTTGCCGTGTCCTTCTCAGTTTCATCATCCAGACGGTTTGTACGGTCCATAAACCCGTCATCATCTGAAGAAATGGTTGTCCGCCCTTTCTGAATACGCCCCTCAGTCTGAGCGGTATTTCCTGAAAGTACGGAATTATTCCGGCGTTCCCCTAGGCCCGTCCCTTCAGAGCTCAGCCCCTCCATGCCTGAATCCAGGGTCGTTCTGTCTGTTTCCATGGTATGGACCCGGTCTGGATCACCTGACCCCAATACTGTTCCATCTGTTGTACCGGCCCTGTCCAGATCTCTTGATCCCAAGTCTGCGCTGCCAGGATTGAGCACGCCCGATCTGTCACGTTCCATCGTACCCGCAGTCATTCCTCTGCGGCTATCCGCATCGACTAATACTAATATCTTTCCGGATTTAAGGTCGCTTTCATATCTTTCCGCCTCTTCATCCGGGATTCCCATGCCAATCAAAGCTCCTGCTATACCGCCAGCTCCAGCTCCTGTAGCAGCGCCCGCAATGGTTGCCGCAATAGGACCTGCTGCGAGGATTGGGCCAATTCCAGGAATGGCAAGAGCTCCAACACCCGCAAGGAAACCGGTCAGGCCGCCAAGCACACCGCCCGTCGTTGCCCCGGCTGCCGCTCCTTCTCCCGCTTTCGTGCCGGTTTCATCGGTTATCTCCCTGGCCTCTTCAGGATCTTTGGCAATAACAGATATCTCATCTCGTGCATATCCCTGTTCCTGTAAATCTTCTACTGCTGCAATTGCAGAATTTCCATCATCGTAAACACCAACAACTCTCTTATTCATCATTTATACCTCCTAAGAAAATTTGGCTATAGAGTATCATTACCCGATGAGGAGCAGAATAACCCTGATTGTCCCCATTGTCGAAAAGTTCCATGTTTGCCATAATGAGAAAGCTGAATAATCTAATGCAGCGCAGGTTCTCTGCTATTCGGAATCATCTCCACCCCTCCGCCTGCCCCCTAGATCTGCAAGCAGGTGAAAAATAAAACTTGGCCCTTTCAGCCCCAGTTTGTCCAAATTTTCCAGAATACCTGCCCCTTCATTTCCAATCAGAAAAAAAAGGACAGCCGACCTTGTATATTGTCCTGTGTTTCCCATCACGATGTCGAGCTGATTGGCCGCTGTCAGCAGGATAAAAAGGAGCGGCTTTGCGGCCGCTGTCCGGAAGGATTTTTCCCATGAGAACGTCCCTGTAAAAAGCATGGCCGCATTTTTTGTGACACCTTCACAGCAGGTCAGAATAAATAAAGCAAGAACAAAACGGTCCAGCCCGCCGGCGAGATAAAGGGCTGTATGCAATAATCCAGAATGAATGCCTTCCCAGTTAACTATGAATAACGGATGCACAGCAATTCCCCCTTCACAAAGACAGAACATATGTTCTTGAATCTATTATAATGCTTTTTGAAGGTTCAGCCGGCTCCCATTTAGTGTTCGATTTATCCTGCTTTTTGTCTGAATAAAAGATGATCCTAGATCATTCCAAGAGCCGTGGCAATCCGGGCTAAAGCCTCTCTCTTTTTTTCATAATATTTGGCCTTCTTTATCCCAAGCTCCATATAAACCTCCAGATCTGTGGGATCATGATTGCTCAGGAACTTTTTTTCGATTACTTCCCTTTCCAAAGGGTCCAGGGACTGCTCAATCGCCCTTTCCATCTGCTGCACCTTCAGTCGGGATTCCTCGTTCATTTCTCTCGAATTCGGAAAAAGATTTGCAAAGCCAGCCCTCTGCCGTTCTTCCAGATTGGCAAGCTGTATTTTAAGTACCGTATAATTTTTCAGCTCTGCTATCACCAGCTTATATATCTGCTCCATCTATAAGTCTCCTTTCTTTTTTTACTAGGACAATTTTCATAATTTCATTTACTATTTTAATTTTATTACAGAAATCCTACTAAAAACAAGAACACTTGTTCCTGTTTTTATCTCATTTGGCTGGCTGAGTTTGTCTTTTTATTTGGCTGTTTTCACAAAATTTTCGGCTTTGGAAGAAGGTGGTTGTCGAATTTTTAAAAAAACAGCAATCCTTTAGAAAGAGACTTTTATTTAAAATAACATCCCCTATATCCTTGGAGCCTATAAGGGACTGTTTCCACTCTGCATCTATTAAAAAAGGCTGATTGAAAAGAAGGGGTGTTCACCCCTTTCGTTCCAACCAGCCTTATTTGCTCATTCCGTCATGGTGACAGCCTGACTGCCCATCTGCTCCCAAGCCTTGATAAAGCTTTCCTTAGGCAGCTTACTGTTCTTATGCCCATACGGGTCATTTATATAAATATGGTCCTGATCGTACCCTGTGATCACGACACTGTGCTCTTTATACGTTACTTTAATTGGGCCAAGCGGAGTATCCCAGGCAACAAAATCATTGACTGGCGCAAAAATCGCAGTCGTAATGATCCAAACCGGCGACCCTTTTCCGACCTGTTCAATAATCTGGTCGAATGGCTTGCCTGTCAAGTCCATGACTCTTCCGCCCGCATATTGCTTTGCAAGCTCTGCAATGGGGCCATGGTAAACCCCGAGGCCGGGTCCATCCTCCATATTGCCCACGAAGCCGCTGTTAGGATTACCCTTTTTCCCTGATGTGTAGGTCAGAGGGACTCTCTTAATGGCCTTTGCAAGGTCGTTCTTTGATACATGAATTCCCCGGTAATTCATCAGCATTGCAAGGCTCGTCACTTCACAGCCATTATAAAGCCTTGGTGCATCCATCTGATTTAAGATCGGCACATCAAGCATCTGGGTATCAGGCACCTTTTCCTGCTCCTCCTTTTTGATTTGATCCACTTTTGTTTGTATCTTATCTTTAATGTTCTTTACTTCATCCTTTGCCTTTGCTTTGGCTTCATCAGCAGCGATTATATTTTTTTCCGGCTGATTTCCACTCGAAGAACATCCTCCCGCAAATAGCAGCAGTCCGCAAAGAACAGCAGGTATTTTTAGATAGCGCTTCACTTGTCTGCTCCTTATCATGGCATTTTCATATGGATATTTTACCATAATATTTGTCGGAATCTGTCCGAAAGTACTGATTTTTTTATTGGAAGTTGTAATCAGGGATTCTTCAGCTGACTATTAAATAGTCCGGAATAATAGCCTCCGAGGGCCAGCAATTCATTATGTGATCCGCTTTCCATGATTTGTCCTTCATTGAGTACTATAATCTGATCAGCTTTCTGAATCGTATTTAATCGATGCGCAATCACAAAGCTGGTTCTGCCTTTCATCAGCCTTTGAAGGGCTTCCTGGATTTTCATTTCGGTAATGGTATCGATGCTGCTTGTAGCCTCGTCCAGGATCAAAATTTCGGGATCCGCTAAAATTGCTCTGGCAATTGATAGAAGTTGTTTCTGCCCCTGGCTTATTCCGCTTCCATCCTGCTGAAGCATCGTATCATACCCCTCCTGCATCCTGGTGATGAAGGAATGTGCATTCGCGAGAACTGCCGCTCTTTCGACTTCTTCGTCGGTCGCCTCAAGCCTGCCATAGCGGATGTTTTCCCTGATGGAACCCTGAAATAAGAAAGAGTCCTGGAGAACAAAACCCATATTCTTTCTCAGATCCTCTCTTTTCACCCTGCTTATATCAATGCCGTCCAGAAGGATTGAACCGCTGTCTGGATCATAAAACCTTGATAATAGGTTAATGATGGTGGTTTTGCCTGCACCGGTTGCCCCGACGAAGGCAGTCATTTGGCCTGGTTCTGCTTTAAAGCTTAAATTAGAGACCGTGTTTCCTTCTTTCTCATAAGAAAAGGAAACATTTTTAAACTCCACTTCACCAATTACAGAGTCCAGGGGAAGGGTCAAACCTTCGTTATGCGCTTCCTCTTTTTCATCGAGGATATCAAAAACACGCTCTGCACCTGCAATAGCCGAAAGGACGGTATTGAACTGGTTTGCGAGGTCATTCAACGGCCGGGTAAACTGCCTGGAATATTCGGCAAAAATGACGATTGTTCCTATGGAGATGTGTCCTTTGTAGGCAAGAAAGCCTCCGATTGCAGCTATGACTGTAAAGCTTAGATTGTTTAATCCGTTCATTAGCTTGGGAATGAATCCGGAGTAGGAGGCAGCCCAGAAGCCGGCCTCTTTTAGCTGTCCGCTTTTTTCGAGGAACTGCCCGATCACATTTTCCTCCTGCGAGAAGGTTTTGATAATCCGCTGGCCAGAAATGGTTTCTTCAATAAATCCATTCAGCTGTCCCAGATTTATCTGCTGCAGCTTATACAAACGGCCTGTCCGGTTTGTGATCCACTTCATTCCGGTAAACATCAAGGGGACGATGATAAGTGTCAAAATGGTGAGCAGCGGGCTCAGCCAAAGCATGACAGCCACAGTCCCAATCAAGGTCAAGAGGCTGGAAATCACCTGGATCACCGAGCTGTTAAGGGTGGAGCTGACGTTTTCAATGTCATTCGTCACCCGGCTCATCAGCTCTCCATGCTGCCTCTTATCAAAAAAAGGAATAGGGAGGTTATGCAGATGAGCAAAGAGCTGAGTCCTCATCTTCGAGACTGTCCCTTGTGCGATGCCGATCATCCAGTAGTTCTGCAGAAAGAGAGATAGAGAGGTCAGCACATAAATAAAGGCCAAGCCTCCCAGCAGAAGCAGGATGCCCTCATTTTTTCTCGTCACGATATACCAGTCAATAGCTTTCCCTGTCAAAAATGGGCCAAGCAGCGATAAGACTGAGCTGATAATCACCATGGCAATGACTAAATATAACTGCCTGGAGTTTTCCGCAAGATATCTCCACAGCCTTTTAAGGGTTTGAGACTGATTCTGCGCCCGCGGCTTTTTCCTTGAAGGAGCCTTCGTCTGGGTCAGTTCCTCTTTCTCCAAAATCCGTTTATACCGAAAGGGTTTAGAAAGATCTTTGGGCATGCTGCAGCTCCTCCTTTCCAAACTGAGATTGAAAGATCTGCTGGTACAGCTGGGATTCTTTAAGCAGTTCAGTGTGGCTGCCTCTTTCAAGCAGCCTTCCCTCTTCCAACAGCAATATAGTATCCGCTTCTAAAGCGGTGCTTATTTTTTGAGTGATTATAAAAATCGTACATTGATACTCTTTGATCGCATGAAGCAGAGCTGCCTCCGTTTTCAAATCGAGGGCGCTTGTGCTGTCATCCAGCATAAGGATCCGGGGCCTTCTTACCAATGCCCGGGCAATGGAGAGCCGCTGTTTCTGACCGCCTGACAGGTTGACGCCCTTTTGGCCAAGCATCGTATCATATTGTTTGGGCAGCTTAAGGATGGTCTCATGAATCTGGGCAGCCTTAGCTGCCTTCACGATTTCCTCCATGGAAGCATCCTCCTTGCCCCAGGCAATATTTTCTTTTATGGTGCCGGTAAACAGCAATGCTTCCTGAGGGACATATCCTATTTGTTTTCGCAGGGTTTTGATTTTATAGGTGCGCAGATCCTGGCCATCTATAAGAATGCTGCCGCCTGTTGCATCATACAAGCGGGGAATCAGCTGGAACAGGGAGGATTTCCCTGATCCTGTCGCCCCCATGATACAGACGGTGCTCCCTGCCGGGTAAAAGAAGGATACATCCTTTAAGATCAAGGCTTCTGAGCCGGGATATTGAAAGGATACCTCATGGAACTCTACTTCACCCGAAATCCTTTTATCGCCCTCAGGTCCCGCATCCTTCATTTCGTTCTCAGTTTCCAGGACATCGGAAATCCTTCTGGAAGATGCCCTTGCCCTTGAGAAAGCTGCGATAATAAAGGATAAAGGGGAAAAGGCAGCAGTAACCCTTGCTGTATAATTGACGATAGCCACGACCTCACCTACCCTGGCACCATGGACAGGCAAAAGCTCACTGCCAAGCCATAAAATCACCATCAGGCTGATATTCATGACAAAAAGCAGGGAAGGATTGACTGTTTCCATCATCCTCAACACATATACGGTCCTGGATTTTAATGAATCGTTTGCCTCACCGAAACGGCTTCCCTCATAATCCTTTCTCAAATAGGCTTTGATTAGCCTGATTCCGATCAGATTCTCCCTCATCACACTATTCACATTGTCCAGCCTTTCCTGCACAGTGCGGAATAACGCACCGCCCTTTTGCATGATCCAGGCCAGGAAAAGGATCAAAAATGGAATGACCGCTGCAAGGACAAAAGCAAGCTTATAGTTCACAGTAAATGCCATGGCCGTGGCGCCGACAATCAAGAGAGGCGCCCGCATCATAATTCTTAGTCCCATAAACACTGTATTCTGCAGCTGAGTTACATCATTCGTCATCCTGGTAATCAGGGATGATGCTGGGAACTTATTAAAATTCGCAAAAGAAAAGGACTGGATTTTTGAGTAAAGCTTTTTTCTTACATCATAAGCAAAGCTTTGACTGACATGGGCGGCGTAAAACGAATTGACGATCCCGCCGAGAAAGGCAAAAAGAGAAATACCAATCATTACCGCTCCCCACTTCAGAATGACCGGGGGATCCTTTTCCACAATTCCATGATCAATAATTTTCGAAATGATCAGCGGCTGCCATAGCTCGACAGCCAGCTCCACCAGCATAAAAAATAAGGCCACCGCCGCAGAGGCGCGATATGGCTTCAAAAACTTAAACATCGTTCGCATATTAACATGCCCCCACCCATGATGATTTTTATAATTAGCCATCCTAATATCTCGAATCTCAACTATTAACTACCTATAATAATCATACTCCCGTTCCCCCGCTTTTTACACAAAAAATTCTCTGTGACATGGGAGAAACGCTTTGGGGATTGTCCCCATTTCCCAAGAATATTTCCCGGATGTTCTACTGGCGCGAACGGACACCATCGCTTTATAATGTAGTTTACTGATAATTATAAAAATACCATATTGGGGGTAGGTTCATGTACCAAAAAGCAGCAGAGGATGTGTGGGAAGGCAGGATAGACAGTACGTTTGATAAGGCAATGTTCCGGCTGCACCAGGGCATCCGGAACTTAGACCTGCAGGAGAATCCAAAAGATATTCCTACAGGAAGCATCGGGTTCCTGGGTTTCAAATGTGACGAAGGAGTCAGAAGGAACCAGGGAAGGACCGGCAGCCGTGAAGCCCCTGACCTTTTGAGGGAAAACCTGGCTTCCCTTCCACTTCCGCAGCAGGCCACCCTTTATGATTTCGGCAGCATCATTTGTGAAGAAACCTCTATGGAGGAAGCGCAGAAGGAATTGGGAGAGGCCGTCGCCAGGCTTCTGCAATGCGGTATTTTTCCCATCATACTGGGCGGCGGGCACGAGACCGCCTTCGGGCATTATCTTGGCCATAAACAGCTGGATCCTTCATGCAGCCTCTCTATTCTGAATATCGATGCTCATTTTGATCTCCGCCCCTACCAGGACAGTCAGACTTCGTCCGGAACCATGTTCAGGCAGATCCTGGACGATAACTCGAACGCGGCTTACTTCTGTACCGGCATCCAAAAGAACGCCAATACAAAGTACTTATTCGATACGGCTGAAGCTTATGGATGCGAATTTATATATGAAGAAGAAATCCACCAGGATTCCTTAGCCAGTTCGATTAAAAAGATGGAAGCCTTCATTCGTACACGTTCCTCCTGCATGCTGACCTTATGCTGCGATGCCATTGAGGCCGCCCACGCCCCTGGCGTCAGTGCCCCTTCTCCCTTCGGCCTGCATCCGAAGCACGTCCGGGCCATGCTTAAGGCCCTTGCCGGGAACCCCTGCGTTAAGAGCTTTGATATTTCGGAGATTAATCCATCCCTTGATGAAAACGGAAGGACAGTAAAGCTTGCCGCCCAGTTGATTTACGAAGTTATTTTAACAAGACTTTGTCCGCCTTCTCATTAGAACAAGAAAAAAGGAGCATATCTCAAGACAGGGCATGTGCTCCTTTTAGTGTCACCTTTTCACAGGAAACCTCATCACTTTTTCGCCATCCCAGACCTCCCCTGTATCTTTAAATCCAGTCCGCTCGTAGAGTCTGCAGGCTGTATGGTTTTCAGGAAAAACGGTGAGTCTGATCTCCTTGCATTGCGGGAAGCGGCTAATCACATAGTTCATCATTTCCTGAAGCGCCTCTCTTCCATATCCTCTGCCCTGATATCTCGAATCGATAAAAAAGCCATTGATCCAATACATATCTTCGGTATTTTCCTCAAAGGCATGCATGATAAAACCAACCATTTTAGCATCTTTATAGATAGCAAACGGAACATATTCCACTCTTTCACCGTCAGGCCTAATATAGACCTTCGCAAGCGAAACAGCTGCCAGCGGCACAAACTTCGACTGACTTTTCTCCACATTGAGTGAAAGGCATTCAAGCCAATTATCCCTCGTAACCTGCACCAGCTTAACCATAAAACCCCTCCAGTCTCCTCTTTACCTCCATCGTAACAGGATGCAGCTCGTCCGAACATCAAATTTTCCCACTTGATGGAAAACTGTCTGTCCCTTAAGATTATTTTTATATACAAATCGGGGAAATGGGGACTGTCCCCACACATAGGAGGTTTAAGGCATGGCTGGATATTCAGAGCTTGAGAACGGGGTTTTTCCTTCGGTTTGTTCGCTGGACTGCCCGGATCAGTGCGGGCTTCTTGTTCATAAAGTAAATGGCCGGATCGTGAAGGTAGAGGGAGATCCAGGGCATCCTGTGACTCAGGGGAAGATCTGCAATAAGGTTCGTAATATGCCTGAGCGGCTTTATGATGGCAAGCGGCTTCAGCATCCTCTTAAGAGGATCGGACAGAAAGGTTCCGGGAAGTTTAAACGAATTACCTGGGATCAAGCCATTGAGGAGATTACTGGAAGATGGAAAGAGCTGATCGCCTATGAAGGTGCAGAAAGCATTCTTCCCTACAGCTTTTATGGCAATATGGGCAATCTTGCCGCTGAAGGCATGGACAGAAGGTTTTTTAACCGCCTGGGTGCAAGCCGTCTGGAACGTTCCATCTGCAACTCGGCAGGCGCAGTTGGCTACAGCTATACCATGGGGGGAAGCATTGGCACAGACCCGGAGGAAACCGTGCATTCCAAGCTGATCATCCTGTGGGGTGTCAATGCGGTAAGCACAAATATGCACCAGATTGTCCTGGCCCAGAAAGCGAGAAAAAATGGGGCAAAGATTGTGGTCATTGATGTGCACCGAAACCGGACCGCTGATTGGGCAGACTGGTTCATCCCCATCCTGCCGGGCACAGATGCAGCCCTCGCTCTCGGCATCATGCATATTCTGTTTAAGGAACAGCTGACGGATGAAGAATTTTTGAAGAAGCAGACGGTCGGGCATGAAGAGCTCCGAGACCATACAGCGAAGTATACTCCTGAAATTGTATCTAAAATTACAGGAGTGCCTGCAGAGGATATCTATAAGATCGCCCGCATGTACGGCACCATCTCTCCATCCTTCATCAGGATTGGCAATGGCCCGCAGCACCATGATAATGGGGGAATGTGCATCCGGACGATATCCTGTCTTCCTGCTCTAACCGGACAGTGGACAAAAAAAGGAGGCGGCGCCTTGAAAGGAAACTCCGCTTTCCTTGCCCATAATGCCGCCGCCCTGCAGCGGCCGGATTTAGTAAAAAAGCAGACCAGGGTTATTAATATGAACTCCCTTGGCCAGGCACTCCTTGATGAGAAGCAGCCTGTCCGTTCCTTATATGTTTACAGCTCCAATCCGGCTGTCGTTGCTCCTGAAGGGAACAAAGTCAGACAGGGGCTTCTCCGTGAAGATCTGTTCACGGTTGTTCATGATTTATTTTTAACCGAAACAGCAGCCTATGCGGACATTGTACTGCCTGCAGCGTCTTCCTTTGAAAGCACTGACTTTTATACTTCCTACTGGCATCATTATCTGCAGATTCAGCAGCCTGTCATAAAGCCGTACGGAGAATCTAAATCCAATGTGGAGGTATTCCGCCTTCTGGCTGCTGGAATGGGCTTTACGGAAGACTGCTTCCATGATTCAGAAGAGGACATGATCCGTCAGGCGCTTGACCATCCTGGCAATCCGCATTTAAAGAGTATAACCCTGGAGGGCCTGCTGAAAAATCAATATCTGAGAGCCGGCCGGCACAGCTTCCTTCCGGAGAAGCTGCCGACACCAAGCGGAAAAATCGAGCTGTATTCGAAAAGGATGGAGAAAGACGGACATCCTCCCCTCCCAACCTATACAGCCCTTCCTGATGAGAAGTTTCCGCTGCAATTCATTCCAGCTCCTAATCATAATTTTTTGAATTCCACCTTTTCTAACAATGATAAACACATCAATCTGGAAAAGGCGCCCCGGCTGTTCATGAATAAAAAAGATGCAGAAGAAAGGGGCATCTCACACGGAGATAGGGTGAAAATCTGGAATGACCGCGGCTCCTGTGAGCTTACCGCATCAGTCGGAAACGATATACTGCCAGGGGCAGTACTGTCAATGGGCCTGTGGGCTGACCTTCCCGGCACAAAACAGCTTGTAAACTCCCTCTCTCCTGACCGGATTGCGGACATGGGCGGAGGTGCCGTATTCTTTTCCGGAAAAGTAGAGGCAGTAAAGCTGTGATTGCATTTCATAACAAAAAGCAGGCATCCCGGCTTTAATGGCCGTTTTGCCTGCTTTTTCTTTTTATACAGAGTCTTTCTAATCGGGCATCCCAAAATCCTTAAACGGCCGAAGCTTGAGCTTTACTTCCCCTATAACGGACTTTATCGAAATAAAACCGAATCTGCGGCTGTCCGTGCTCCAGAGGCGATTATCCCCCATCACAAACAAATATCCTTCGGGCACCATGGACTTCCCTGTTACTTCCTTTAAGGTAAAATTTCCTGTCAGCTTATCCCCCTCGGGAACCTTTGCCTTATTTTTCTTAAGATAAGGCTCGCTGTACCGCTTGTTATTGATATAAAGAACATCGTCTTTCATTTCAACCCGGTCACCGGGAAGCCCAATGACCCGCTTGATATAATAATCCTCAGACCTCGGAGAATGAAAAACAATATTGTCAAAATGATCTATTTTACTTACCTTCGTAACCAGAATCCGATCTTTGTCATTGAAGGTAGGAGCCATGGAGACACCATAGACCGTAAGCGGGGTAAATATAAACTGGCGGAAAATAAAGGCGATCGCAGCCGCCAGCAGAATTGATTTTGTCCAAGACCATAGCTCTCTATAGATCTTTTTTTCCATTTATTAAAAACCTCTCCTTAGAAGGAATATGAAATTGTCTTACTACCATTATATCTTCAGGAGAGATTTTTAAAAGAAAAGTCTTTTATAGTTTCAAAGGATGTTTCAAATAGAATAATCCTCAGGAATAAATACCTTTAATTCTCTGGGCTTTATATAAACCTGTTCCCCCGCATCCAGTTTCAATTCCTTAAAAACCTCTTTCATCATCTCCGATTCAAGGAACTCCCCTGTATCAATCCGCTTTAATTCAATACGGACAACAGGTCCTACTCTATGGATATAATGAACAACCGCTTTAATACACTCCCCGCCGATATCTTCTCTATGAATTGTAATATCATGGGGGCGGGCATACCCTACTGCTTTTAGCGGTTCGCTGCCACGTTCCCCCTCTGCCTGTTCCTGTCCATAATCCAGGCCTCCTTCCTTCAAGCGCCCGTGAAACAAATTAAAGTTGCCAAGGAAATCATATACGAACGGGCTGACAGGATGCTCATAAACTTCCTCGGGGCTGCCCTGCTGTTCAATTTTCCCTTGATTCATGACCACGATCCGATCAGCCACATCAAGCGCCTCTTCCTGGTCATGAGTGACAAATATACTGGTAATATTAAATTCATCATGCAGTTTTCTCAGCCACCTGCGCAGCTCTTTTCTAACCTTGGCATCCAGGGCACCAAAAGGTTCATCCAGGAGAAGCACTCTCGGCTCCACCGCAAGGGCCCTCGCCAGGGCAACACGCTGCCGCTGCCCCCCAGAAAGCTGAGACGGATAGCGGCCAGCAAAGGCTTCCAGTTTGACAAGCTCCAACAGTTCCTTCACCTTTTCCTTGATTTCCTGTTTTCCCGGCCGGGTTTTTCTCGGCCTGACCTTCAGCCCATAGGCTACATTATCAAAAACTGTCATGTGGCGGAACAAAGCATAATGCTGAAAAACAAAGCCTACCCCGCGTTCTTTAGGATTTACCGAAGTTATATTTTCCCCATGAAACAGGATGGATCCATGATCTGGAGCTTCAAGACCTGCAATAATCCGCAGCAGAGACGTTTTCCCAGATCCTGAAGGCCCAAGAAGGGCAATCAACTCTCCGGTATCCACATTGATATCTATTTGATCAAGTGCTGTAAATTGGCCAAATCTCTTTGAAACATTCTTAATTTGTATACTCATTCCTTAAGCTCCTTTATACCAGCCTGTTCTTTACCGGCCCGCTCTAGTAAACTTTTTATAACTAAGGTAGCGATTGCCAGCAGAGACATTAAGGATGCAACAGCAAAAGCGGCTGAAAATTGGTATTCATTATAAAGGATTTCAATATGCAGGGGCATGGTGTTCGTCATGCCTCTTATATGTCCGGAAACCACCGATACCGCTCCAAACTCCCCTATGGCTCTTGCATTACATAAAATGATTCCATATAAAAGACCCCACTTTATATTGGGCAGAGTAATTCTCCAAAAGGTCTGGAAGCCTCCTGCCCCAAGGGTCATGGATGCCTCCTCCTCTGCAGACCCCTGGGACTGCATGAGCGGAATCAGTTCCCTTGCCGTAAAAGGCAGTGTAACGAATATCGTAGCAAGCACAATGCCGGGTAATGCAAAAATAATTTTAAGGTCGTGCCGGAACAGGAAGTCTCCAAAGAGGCCATGGGAGCTAAACATTAGTACAAAGATTAAACCAGCGATGACCGGAGAGACTGCAAACGGAAGATCAATGATCGTCATAAGAAGATTCTTTCCTCTAAAGTGAAATTTCGTAATGGCCCACGCGGCGGCAATTCCAAAAAATGCATTCAGGGGCACCGAAATAGCCGCAACAATCAGTGTGAGTTTTATTGCCGAGAGGGCATCCTTATCTGACACGGCCGCAGCATATGCCGCCAGCCCCTTCTCAAAAGCCTGGACAAAAATGGCCATGAGAGGCAGTACTAGAAATAATAGCAAAAATCCAAGAGCCGCACTTATGGCTGCCCATTTTATAAGCGGTGATCCTCCTTTTACAGTTTTCCTGGAAACCGACGTTTCTCCATAAGTCATAGGTACATGTCCTGCCATTTTCCCTCTCCTCTTCAGTTCTCTAGATAACGCCTGTTGCTCCACCATTGAAGCAGGTTTATGACGAGCAGCAGGATAAAGGAAATAACCAGCATTACCGCAGCAATGGCGGTGGCTCCCGCATAGTCGTACTGTTCAAGTTTAGTCATGATCAGAAGGGGAGTAATTTCTGTTTTCATCGGCATATTGCCAGATATAAACACAACCGAACCATATTCCCCCAGAGACCTGGCAAACGCTAGGGCAAATCCTCCAAGGGCAGCCGGGAGCAGCTCTGGGAAAATCACCCTCCAAAACGTCTGTGCCCTGCCTGCCCCCAGGCTTGCTGAAGCCTCTTCCAGCTCGGGCTCGAGGTTTTGAAGCACGGGCTGGACCATCCGTACCACAAACGGCAGCCCGATGAAAGTGAGTGCTATGATAACGCCAAGCGGCGTGAAAGCAACCTTAAACCCAAGGAATCTCCCGATCCATCCGTCAGGCACATATAAGGTAGTTAATGCAATTCCTGCCACTGCTGTGGGCAGTGCAAACGGGAGATCCACAAGACCATCTATTAATTTTTTCCCGGGGAATTGATATCGAACAAGAACCCATGCGAGTAAAATTCCAAAGACAGTATTAATTCCACCCGCTATTAAAGAAGATCCGAAACTTAATTTGTATGAAGCTACTACTCTAGGGTCAAATATCGTTTTAAAAAACTTCTCCCAGCCCATCCCTGCCGTATTTATAAAAATAGTGGATAACGGCAATAATACGAGGACACTTAAATAAAAAACTGTAAACCCTAGCGAGAGGCCAAATCCCGGCAGCACACCCTTCCTTCCAGCCCTGCCTTTTCCTTTTTTATTCATCTATTTCTCCCGCTCCCATTCATTAGTAAAAGCACCCGGCTTATGCCAGACTGGCTTTATTTAGGCTGATATATCTGATCAAATGTGCCTCCATCGCTAAAGTGATCCTCCTGTGCTTTCTTCCAGCCTCCAAAATCCTTGTCTACTGTGACCATTTCTATAGAAGGAAATTGACTTTTAAATTTTTTGAAGACCTCCTGGTTTCGAGGTCTATAGTAATTTTCCGCTGCTATTTCCTGGCCTTTAGCAGAGTATAAGTACTCCAGGTAGGCTTTAGCCACTTTCTCCGTTCCCTTCTTCTCCGATATTTTATCTACAACAGCAACTGGTGGTTCTGCCAGGATGCTGAGGGAAGGGTTAACAATTTCGAATTTGTCTTTACCGAGCTCATTCAGTGAAAGATATGCTTCGTTTTCCCAGGCAATCAGAACATCCCCGATTCCTCGTTCTACAAATGTGGTAGTCGAACCGCGGGCACCTGAATCCAGTACTTCTACATTCTTATAAAGCTTTTTCATAAAGTCCTTCGTTTTGCCCTCATCATGGTTATACTTTTTATCCGCATACGCCCATGCCGCTAAATAGTTCCATCTGGCTCCCCCGGATGTCTTCGGGTTCGGCGTAACCACAGATACACCTTTTTTTACAAGATCATCCCAATCATGAATCTGCTTAGGGTTGCCCTTCCTTACAAGGAAAACAATGGTGGAGGTGTATGGTGTGGAATTATCTTTTAGTTTGGACTGCCAATCGCTTGAAAGCAGGCCGCCAGCTTTTGAGATTTCATCAATGTCATAGGCCAGAGCAAGCGTCACAATATCTGCCTGGAGCCCGTCAATGACTGCTCTCGCCTGCTTTCCAGATCCGCCGTGAGACTGCTGGATGGTGACATCCTGGCCAGTCTTGTCTTTCCAATACGCCGCAAATTCTTTATTGTAATTCTCATACAGCTCCCTCGTAGGATCATAAGATACATTCAGCAATTGAACAGTTCTTTTTGCTTCACCTGCTTCCTTTTTCTCTCCGCTGCTGCTTTTTTCACCCGCACTGCAGCCAGCAAGCATAAGAACCAATACTCCCGCTGCCGCCAATAGAAGTCTTGCCTGTTTACCGATTTTTTCCATAAGAGTTTCCTCCCCCAAAAAAAGAAGACTGATCTAGAAATTCTAGAATCAGCCTTCAGTTTTCTGATCAGCTTTTATTTATTTGTAAAGTGTTTCCTTTATGATATTTACATTTTTCCTATGTGTCAACTAGGAATTAGAAAAATTTTGATTATTCCCACAACTTTTTTATGGCTTCCAGAAGAGAATGTTTCCACCACATTTTCCAGAAAAAATACAGGTAAAGACACACCTTGAGCAATTGAATTTTACAAGTTATCTCAGTATAATAAAAAGGTTGCTTGATACAAGTTTTTCTCAAATATCGCAGTGTTCACACAATCTTCACACGTTTCACAGTTCTGTCACATGTACACCTGTTACTCCCAGTAAACCCAAGAACCTTCACCAATTTGTCACTATTTTGAGGTTGTTATTTTACTCATATATTACTAATATATGTATAGGGAATATGTGAAGAAATTAACACTATTTCGATATTGTATTATTTTGGAAATTCTGTTTTCAATGCCTGGGAACTGCTGTTTCCGGCTCAAATATTTTTTTGAAACTTGTCTTGTAATTCTCAATTATCTGATTATCTAAATGGTCATTGGGTAAAACAAGTCAGGCGGCAATGTAAACAGAGTTTGTGAAACAATTAACATTCACCTTTACCATGCAGAAAAGGAAGAAAGGGGTACATTATGAGATTAAAATGGTCTATATTAGCTGTCGTGTTCACTGTGATCACCGTTTTATCGGGATGTGACCGGTTATTGGTTCTCGATCCGAAAGGGCCGCAAGCCAAGACTCAAGCACACGACATAATAGCGACAATTTGGATTATGGCATTTATCGTACTTGTCGTATTTGCACTTTTAGTTTATATGTTAGTAAAATACCGCGCTTCTAAAGTGGGCTCGGATTATGAACCGCCTCATATTGAAGGCAGTAAGCTTATTGAGGGGATCTGTATTGGGGTTCCGATCATTATCGTTACCATCCTTTCAATTATGTCTGTCCGTTCCAACTATGCTGTTGAAGCTACACCTAAAGGATATGAAAATCAAAAGCCTTTAGTCGTTTATGCTTCTTCATCCGATTGGAAATGGCATTTCAGTTATCCTGAACAAAATATCGAAACTGTTAACTATTTATATATCCCAACAGACCGTCCAATCGACTTTAAGCTATATTCTTACGGTCCGATCACAAGCTTCTGGATTCCACAGCTTGGCGGTCAAAAGTATGCAATGAGCGACATGGTAACAACTCTTCACCTAGCTGCTGACAAACCGGGCGAATACATGGGCCGGAACGCAAACTTCAGCGGTAAAGGCACAGCTGAGAATACATTTGATGTAAACGCAATGTCTAAAGGCGACTTTGACAAATGGGTGAAAGAAGTAAAAGTGACTGCAAAGCCACTTACTGAGAAAAAGTTTGATCAACTGCTAAAACCCGGCCATGTTGGCAGATCAACTTACAATGGAACTCACTTGAAATTCAGCCCTCCTCCAGCTATGCAGCATGGCGGCGGCGGAGATGGTTCTGGATCGGTCGATCATAAAGATATGAACAAAGCTGACCACAAGAACATGAGTGACCATGACATGAAGAATATGAAGATGGATGACAGCAACAAATAATATTTGATAGTTTACGAGTTTATTGAAATATAAACTTCTGGAAGGAGTTAAAATCATGGATTTCTTTGATCGTTTTGCGATACCTAATCCAAGCCCCGTGATTTATGCATCTATGGTTGCCATCGGTCTTACTGTGCTCGCCATTATTGCAGGTTTGACACATTTTAAAAAATGGGGATACCTTTGGCGCGAATGGCTGACAACCGTAGATCACAAACGCATTGGTGTTATGTATCTGATATCCGCCTTATTGATGCTTTTCCGCGGCGGCGTAGATGCAGTAATGCTTCGTGCCCAGCTGGCCACTCCTGATGCCAAGCTCTTGGATGCACAGCACTATAACGAAATTTTCTCAACACACGGTGTTGTCATGATCCTGTTTATGGCTATGCCGTTTATCATAGCTTTATTCAACTTTGTTGTTCCTTTGCAAATTGGAGCACGTGACGTAGCATTCCCACGTTTGAATGCCTTAAGCTTCTGGCTGTTCTTTATGGGTGCAATGCTATTCAATATCTCATTCGTACTGGGTGGATCCCCCGATGCAGGCTGGACTTCATACTTCCCTCTTGCGGGCAATCAATTCAGTGAATCAGTCGGAACCAACTATTATATGATTGCCATCCAGATTGCTGGTATTGGTACATTGATGACTGGTGTCAACTTTATGACTACGATTCTAAAAATGAGAGCACCTGGCATGAAATTAATGAAAATGCCGATGTTCACTTGGTCAGCCCTAGTTGCTAACCTAATTATTGTCTTTGCTTTCCCTGTATTGACAGTAGCACTTGCTATGGGAACCATGGACCGTCTGTTTGGAACACATTTCTTCTCAACAGATGCCGGCGGCTTGGACATGCTTTGGGCCAACCTATTCTGGGTTTGGGGACATCCTGAAGTTTATATCCTGATCCTTCCTGCATTCGGTATCTATAGTGAAATTATTTCTACATTCGCAAAACGTAACCTTTATGGCTATAAATCAATGGTTTGGTCAATGGTTGTTATCGCTGGATACTCATTCTTAGTTTGGGCCCACCATTTCTTCACAATGGGTCAAGGCGCATTAACAAACAGTATCTTCTCGATTACAACTATGGCTATTGCTGTACCGACAGGTGTTAAAATCTTTAACTGGCTGTTCACGCTTTGGAGAGGTAAAATCCAAATGACAGTTCCAATGCTTTACTCCATCCTTTTCATCCCGCTATTCACCATCGGCGGTGTGACTGGTGTAATGCTTGCGATGTCAGCTGCTGACTACCAGTACCATAATACAATGTTCTTGGTTGCCCACTTCCATAACGTTATTATCCCAGGTGTAGTATTCGCTATGCTTGCTGGATTGACTTACTACTGGCCAAAAATGTTCGGCTTCATGCTGAATGAAAAGATCGGTAAATGGACAGCGTGGCTGCTTTCTATCGGTTTTGTACTTGCGTTTTTCCCAATGTATATCACAGGTCTGGACGGTCAGGCCCGCCGCATGTACACGTACTCTGCATCAACCGGCTTCGGACCATGGAACATGGCTGCCTTCATCGGTGCCCTGATCATGGCAGTCGGATTTGCATTGATTGTTTACAACATTTATTACAGCGTACGCTACGCTTCAAGGGATATCGGCTCCGATCCATGGGATGCACGTACTCTTGAATGGGCTACACACACACCGGTTCCAGAATATAACTTTGCCATCACTCCGCAGATTGATTCAATCGAACCATTCTGGGATGCAAAGAAAAATGGACAGGAACTATTTAAAGGTAAATTTGAAAAAATTCATATGCCGAATTCAAGCGGAATGCCATTCATCATGGGCTGTATCTTCTTTGCCTGGGGCTTCTCATTCGTATTCAGCATCTGGATTCCATTAATCATCACAACAATCGGTATCTTCGTATGTCTGGCACTTCGCTCATTCGAAGTTGACCACGGCCACTACATCACTGTTGATGAAATTGAAGAGACTGAAACAAAATTGCGAGGTGCTAACTAATGAAAATAGATAACTCGCTTCCTCTTGAATACAGTACTGAAGAGAACCAATTAAAAGTCTTAGGTTTCTGGATTTTCCTTGGCGCCGAAGTTATGCTTTTCGGCACCCTGTTCGCAACATTTTTCACGCTGGTCCATCGTACGGCTGGCGGCCCGACTGGAGCAGAGCTATTTGAAATCACTCCTGTTCTGATCGAAACTTTCTTGCTTCTTGCAAGTAGTTTCACCATCGGCCTTGGCATTCATGCCATGCGCCTTGGCAGAAAAAACGCGATGCTTGCATTCTTTGGAATCACCCTTCTTCTTGGGCTTGGATTCCTTGGCGTTGAAATCTTTGATTTCGTTCAGTACGTTCATGAAGGTGCGACCATACAGACAAGCGGATTTACCTCCATCCTGTTCTCAACACTGGGAACACACGGAGCGCACGTTTCAGTTGGCTTCTTCTGGGGACTATTTATCATGCTGCAGGTTAAAAAACGCGGCCTTACCCCACAAAACGCCAACAAAGCTTTTATCTTTTCACTTTACTGGCACTTCCTTGATGTAGTTTGGATCTTTATCTTCAGCTTCATCTACCTGAAAGGAATGATGTAATATGAAAGAACTATTTCCAGCGAAGCAGGTAATGGGATTTGTATTCTCCCTGATTCTTACAATCGTTGCACTTTTGGTGTATTACACTGACATGTCATTCACAGCTGGCATGACCGTCCTTCTTATCACAGCATTCATCCAGGCTGGCCTACAGCTGATCGTATTCATGCATGCTGGTGAAACTAAGGACAAAGGTGCCATCTACACCAACATCTACTACGGAGTATTCATGGCTCTGATCACCATCCTTGGTACACTGCTATGTATGATCTGGGGTTACGTATAATAACCAGGAAAAAGCGCCCTTCAAGAAGGGCGCTCTTTTTGTGCTGCTTGATATCCGCTTTCCATATAAAAGGAGCGCCCATACAGGCGCTCCCCCTCTCCATTATTCTAATTCTAACGGGGCAACTCTTTTGCCCTTATATCTTTTTTCTAACACTTCATCCGTAGCAATTAAGAACATACCCATCAAGAAGATAAAAATAGAACCCATGACTGTACCGATGCCAATAGGAGTCCATATGCTGGAACCGCTTTCAAAGAATCCTTTCAGAAATAAACCAATACCGATCAATAGGATAGGGGCGGCAACATTTATTACTGATTTAAGTAATTTTGAGTCCATTTCCAACTTCCTCCTTTTTCTATATATTATTCCCCTGTTCACATTATTGTCAAACATTTTTTGGTTTTTAGTCACATTTTTTGTTGACAAATTTTAAAATGTTTGAAATAACGTTATATTTATATAGGTTTTTTTACAAATAAGCCAGGCTCTCTCCCCTCTTCTTTAGTGTCCACGCAATAATCATGAATCTGGCGCAATTATAGATTAAAATGCCGCAATAATTTTAAAAAAAGACGCAATTTATCTTAATAAAGACGCAAATATTGTACAAAAGGATGCAATTCATTACAGCCTAAATCTAAATTGTAAAGCAGGAAATCCATGTACGAATGGCTAATCTTTTTAGAAACAAAAGGTGTGATTTAGTGATAACCAAACAAAGAACTATTCCCCTTATTATTTTAAAATTAGATTCGCTGCTGAGACGCCTTCCCCCCACTCATCCCAAGCGTATCCTTATACAAGGAGACTTTGCAAAGCGGATGGCCGGTTATAAAGGCGAGCAGGCACTGGACTATTATTTAAATCAGCTTTCTCCATCTGATTTTTTAATCCTTCACGACCTCCGTTTACCCTCTGAACCTTACTTCTTTCAAATTGACACTCTACTGTTAACAACCCGATACCTTTTAATACTTGAAATCAAAAATATTGCCGGTACCCTCTATTTTGAGAAATCTTCTAGTCAGCTTATACCGGGGTGCAATGTCCAGACTGTAAGCTCCTTCCGATTGAAAGAGCTAACAGCTCCTGGTACTGCTCAATTTGCGGGAAAAACTTTAAAGAGGCTCACAAAAACGCTCTAGCAGATTATTTTCTGTTAATGGGGGATTTCATTTCAAACAGCCAATTTTCTTCATTTGTTCATATTAAATCTAGAAACATAGCATACAATTTACTTAACAACGCAAATCTTGAATCGAGCGGAAATACAAAAGGAAAAATTTATTATTGCCCCCTCAACATGGATGATTTAAGATCCTGTCCCATATAAAAAAACACGCCCCAAAAGACGTGTTTCCCTCTCAATGCCTCTGCCGGTAATAAGTCAATCCCAGAGCAAATGCCAATACTCCCCCTTTGACAATGTCCATGCTGTAATAAGGGACGCTCATCATGACAAGCCCGTTTTGGAGGATGCCGATAAGCACAGCTCCGACGAAGGTCCCGATAGCATTCGGCTTTCCTGATCCCAGGACGGAGAAGCCGATAAAGGCGGCTGCGACTGAGTCCATGAGATAAGGGCTGCCTGCGTTGATTTCAGCAGTCATGACCCTGGATGCGAGTACAATACCTCCGATGGATGCGAAGATGGCAGATAAGACATAGGCCCAGATTTTATATTTGCTGACGGGTATTCCGGACAGCTTGGCTGCCTCCAGATTTCCTCCAATGACATACATATAGCGTCCGTGCTTCGTGTACGTCAGGAAAATATGGACAGCTGCCACAGCCAGTACCATGATGATGATAATCCAGGGAACCTGGCCGATTTTAGTGAATAAAGGAGAAATTTTCCCTTCTGCAAAGGTTCCATCCGGCATGACCATATTTTCCGAAATGGTCGCCCCTTTGGTATACGTAAGAGCAATCCCCTGGATAATGAACATGGCTGCCAATGTCAGGAGCATATCAGGAATCTTTAGTTTAACAATCAGAAACGAGTTGAAGAGGCCTACCACGATGGAGGCTGCCAAGGCTGAAACGATGGCCACAAGAGTATTTTGTGAAAACCAGACGAACATGGAAATGACAATGGCATTTGATAGGGATGCTACTGAGCCGACTGATAAGTCAAATCCATTCACCGCAAGAGATATGGTGATCCCGATAGCAATAATGGTAACGATGGAAATAGAGCGGAGAATATTGACGATATTATGCCCTTGTATAAAGGACGAATTAGCAGCAGAAAAAATCCCGATCAATATGAAAATGGTAAGAATCGTTCCGTATTTATATAAGAAATCAAAGAGTTCAAATTTCGGTTTCACTTTTTGTTTTGCCTGCAGTTCCACTTAATTCCCTCCAGTCGAATAAAATAAAAGTTCTTCTTCGTTTGTTTTCCGGGTTTCAAGCTCTTTGACAGTCCGGCCGTCGTACAACACATAGATACGGTCCGTAACCCCCATAATCTCGGTCAGCTCTGAAGAGGCATAAATGACCGCTTTCCCTCTGCCAGCCAAACCGGCAATCAGATCAAATATATCTTTTTTGGCTCCCACATCCACACCCTTTGTGGGCTCATCGAAAATATAGAGATCTGCATCTGCCAGCAGCCACTTTCCAATGGCAATCTTCTGCTGGTTTCCGCCGGACAGATTCTTCACTTTTGTTTCCAGTGCAGGAGTTTTAATTCCAAGGCTTTTTACAATTTCCCCTGACTTTCCCCGTTCTGCCTTGAAATCCAGAAAGCTAAGCCCTCCGGCAAACTGCCCGAGGCTGGCAGCAGAAAGATTGACAGAAACAGCTTCTTCCACAAGTACCCCTTCTTTTCTG
This sequence comes from Peribacillus kribbensis DSM 17871, assembly GCF_000430765.1. GTDB lineage: Bacteria > Bacillota > Bacilli > Bacillales > DSM-1321 > Paraperibacillus > Paraperibacillus kribbensis. The sequence goes on from NZ_KE387241.1 coordinate 72,912, forward strand.
CGCTCCTCCGGAACCAGGGCAATTCCATTTTTCACAGCCTGATGGGGCGATTTAAGGTTCAGATTTCTCCCTTTCAGGAGAACCTCGCCTGCAGTAATCCGTGTGTGTCCAAAAAGTGTTTTGCATAACTCCGTCTTTCCTGCGCCGACAAGGCCGGCAATCCCCACAATTTCTCCTTCCCTGACATGTAAATGAATATCCTGGATCTTTTCTTGATCATACAGCCCCCTCACCTCAAGCATCTTTTCTCCGATGGAGGACTTCCTTGACGGAAACTGCTCGACCAGCTTTTCACCAAGCATTTTTTCGATCACTTCATTTTGGGTAATTTGAGAAATCTCATGATTTGAAACCAGTCTTCCGTTTCTCATGATGGTAATCTGATCACAAATTTCAAATATCTCAGGCAGTCTGTGAGAAATAAAAATCACTCCCACGTCTTTCTTTTTAAGATCGCGGACAATCCTGAACAGCTCCTGCGTTTCCGTATGGCTCAGCGGAGCGGTTGGTTCGTCCAGAATCAAAAAACGGCATTCTGTGGAGATGGCCCTCGCTATAAGTACCATCTGCTTTTCTGCCAGCGTCAAATCCTGGACAAGTTTCTTGGATGGGACGTTCACATGAATGCTCTTTAAGATTTCCTCCGCCTTCCTGTGAAGCAGCCCCCAATTAATAAACGCCTTTTCATGGGTAACCAGAATATTCTCCCCTACTGTTAAATAAGGAATGAGTGCCGTATCCACTTCCTGATAAACCGTTTGAATCCCAAAGGAGGCGGCATCCCTCGGCGTCCTGATAGCAGCCTGCTTCCCATCGAAATGCAGCTCACCGGTATAATGGCTGTAAGCTCCCGATAACACTTTCATAAGGGTGGACTTTCCGGCTCCATTTGCGCCGATCAGCGCTTGCACCTTTCCAGTTTCCGCCGTAAAGCTAACCCTATCCAGGGCTTTTACACCGGGAAAGCCGATGGAAATATCCTTCATTTCAAGCCTCATCATTTAACCAGCTCCTTTCTTAAGAAAAGCAGCACTCCCCTATTAAACAAGAGAGTGCAGATTTAATGATTATTTATAAGCCTTTTTCAGCGTCTTCATCCAGTCTTCTTCAAATGCATCTGATTTTCCCCATCCGTTAATGATCCCTGCAAGGCTTTGCATGTTGACTGCTCCGCTTGCACCCTGGAGATCCTTCTGTGAAATAAGGGAAGCCTGCAGATCATAGGCTGGCGGTGTATCTTCCTTTGCCAGCTTTTTCGCTAATATCCTCATATCCACCGATCCGATCAGTTTAGGATCCACAGCAGCTGTATACTTCCATGGACTTTGCTTTTCCTGAATCGCCTGCAGGTCGGCATTCGAAACATCAATTCCATAGATCTTCACTTCATTTCGTCCCGCTTCCTTAACAGCACGTTCAGCTCCGATGGCAAAAGCATCCCATGTAGCAAAGATCGCATCTATTTTACCCTTAGGATACTTGTTGAGCATAGCAGCCACAGCATTTTGAGTCTGGACTGACGTATCTGCCGACGCTACGCCAAAACGGGCGATTTCTTTAATTCCAGGATTGGAAGCCAGAGTTTCCTTATAAACAGCATTCCTTCTCACCATTGGAGGGAAGCCATCGACCCATAGGTACACAATATTCGCCTTGCCCTTTGTGTCCTTCACAAGCTGCCCAAGGGACTGCTTTGCCAAGGCTTCATCATCCTGGGAAGTAAGGGTGACTCCGTTTATTTTTCCGGCATCTGGATTAGAATCGAAGGTAACGACGCTTTTCCCTTTTTCGGTAATCTTTTTGATGTCCTCCACAGTCGCGGCATCATCTCCATGCGAAATGATGAAGCCATCATAATCTTCCTGCAGCGCCTGTGAAATAGCATCATGGAACTTGGCGGTATCACCATTTGCTGTATAAACGTCCACTTTAAAACCCAGTGACTCTCCTTCTTCCTTTGCTCCCGCTAAAAACTGGGCTGTATGGTCATCGCCGCCGATTTTCCGGATGACCTTTATTTTTATCGGATCATCTTTTTTCTTGAAGCGGTCAGGAACACCATCCAGCGATACATTTGCATTTGCCTTCTTCGGCTTGGATGCATCCTTAGAGGAAGAGCACCCAGTTAACAGCAGCGATAAAGCAAGGGCTGACACTGCAGCTTTTTTGATTAGATTTTTTGGCATAATAAAATCTCCTTTTCTTTGATAGATAGGAGAGGCCGTATTTCTGCCGTTTCTTCAGCACAAAATAAAAGCCTCTCTTTCACAAGAGAGGCTTCATCGCACACAGGCAGGATTCTTCCTCTCTCATCTCTCAAAACACATAGGTGTTTTGCAGGATTTAGCACCAATCCCATTACGGAACGGTTGCTGGGCGTCATCGGGCCAGTCCCTCTGCCACTCTTGATAAGAGAATAAATAATATTCATTTTATTCAAAAACTGATAAGCTTAACTTTAATGCCTTAAAGGAAAGGTGTCAAGATTATTTTGAAATTTTTTAATTATAAAAAATAGAGGAGTGAATTGCATGCTGGATGATTCTCCTGCCATACAGCAGTTTCTACCGTTCATCCACACCCTTCCTGCCGGCCCGCTGACAAAAGAAAAACTTTTGGTACCTGACCTGCTCGTTCAAAAGAAGGAGAATGTGGAGATCTATTATGCACCTCATAACGAATTTATCAACCCTCATGCCTCCATCTTGATTGCGGGCATTACCCCAGGCTGGACCCAAATGAAATCCGCATTTGAAAAAGCAAGAGACTGCCTCGCTGACGCCACGTCTCTCGATGACCTTGCTCTGGAGGTAAAAAGGGCGGGAAGATTTGCAGGGGGCATGCGAAAGAATTTAGTAGATATGCTGAATGAATGCGGATTAAATGACAAGCTTGGCCTGGATAGCTGCTCAGCAATATTTGGCACGCATGATTTTCTCCTGCATACCACATCCATCATTAAATATCCGGTTTTCATTCAGGGAAGGAATTACAATGGCCATACGCCCTCCATTGAACGAGTACCCGAATTGAGAAGCTTTGCTTATCAGTCATTTCCTGAGGAATTATCCAAGCTCAGGGACCGCTTTCTTATCATTCCTCTCGGCAAGACCGTTTCCACTGTCCTGCAGTCGCTGATGAGTGAGGGAAGAATCACTGAACATCCCTGTCTTTTTGGCTTTCCCCATCCTTCAGGAGCCAATGGGCACCGCCACAGGCAGTTTAAGGATAGAAAAGAAGAATTTAAGAAAAAAATAAATGAATTTTTCAATAGCTGAGAACGCCGGACTTCCCTTTTCAAAAGAATATTGACACCGTCATCCACTGTCATTAAAATGGCTAAGAATGTATATGAGGGGGAATGGAAATGCAATACAGAGGATCTTCCGTATATGACAAAGATGAGTTTTTTGAACATTACATGAATAGAAGGCACCGAGAAGAAAGCCCAAATGAAAGCATTGAAACACCTTCTCTCTTTGAATTATTAGGCTGTGTAGAAGGAAAGGATCTCCTGGATTTAGGCTGCGGGGACGCTTCTATAGGAAAGATGCTCCTGACCTCTAAGGGGGCTCGTTCTTATACAGGCGTTGACGGATCGAAAAACATGTGTAAAAAAGCGGAACAAAATCTTGCAGGCTTAAATGGAAAAACCGTTGAGGCTGCCATGGAAAGCTACGATTTCACGCGGGATACTTTTGACATCATCCTTTCACAGCTTGCCATCCATTATATCGAGGACTTTTCCGCACTTGCGGCTAATATCCATAAAGCCCTGAAGCCGCATGGTACATTTGTCTTCAGCGTACAGCACCCACTCATCACCTCATCCTTTGAAAGCCTTCAAGCATCAGGAAGGCGCAGCAGCTGGCTCGTGGATAACTATTACTTCAGCGGACAGAGAATCGAACCCTGGATCGGCGAACAAGTCGTGAAATATCACCGCACTATCGAAGAATACTTTATTACCCTTCAAAAAGCAGGATTCACCATACATTCACTAAGAGAAGCCACCCCCCGGAGAGAAAACTTCTCCAGCCAGGAGGAATATGAGCGGCGGATGAGAATTCCTTTATTTTTGCTGTTCGGGTGCAATAAGTAATATTTAAGTCTGAAGGACACTTCCGCCAGCTGGCTGAGGTGTTTTGTCCTTCAGCAGCTTTATGACGGACATTCCGGCCGGCGGCACTCAGCATTTTGTCCTTCATCGGCCTTATGAAGGACATTCTTAGCGGCTTCCCTCAGAGTTTTGTCCTTCAGCCGCCTCATGAAGGACCTTCCAGCCGGCTTCACTTAGCGTTTTGTCCTTCATCAGCTGCCGATATCGAACAGTATGCAAAACTGGCAAAAGAAAATAATGCCCTATTGATCCTGGATGTCCAACGGGGCCGCGACACCGTTACAAGTAAAATCCATCGAGCCTTATGAAGAACATTCCGGCCGGCTCCCTCACAGCTTTGTCCCCGTTAAACGGATTCCTCCTGAAACAAATCCCCAGAAAAAAGACCAATACTAAAAAGGCCCCGCGATTGTACGGGGCCTTTACATGTTTAATTGATCAATTTCACCTTAATTTCCTCAATCTGTTCCAGGTGCCGTTTTTCATGATAGCCGATAAAGGGAATCCACTGGCTCAGGCTTAAGCGTCCAAAGACAGGATGCGGGCAGGATCTGCGTTTTAGCTCTTCTGGGTCCGCGCTGTTTACGAAGTCAAGCAGCTCCTGCCTGGAAAAAGCAAGCTTCTGCAGAAGCTCATGAAGAGTTTTATTATCTTCTGATGGAGTGACGGAATCTGGTGCTTTTACTTTTACACTCCTATTGACCGCAAGCTCAATCGGCTTATCTTCGGCCCCGACCACCTCTGGTCCGTTCAGTGCTGCTGTCATGGCTTCAATTATAACGGTTTCCATTAAGTACAAGTGCTCGAGGACCTGTCCGATAGTCCAGCTGTCTTCACTTATTCTAGTATTCAGCTGCTCGTCTGTAAGGGTATCTACCGAGTTCAACAGCTCTTCTCTAAACTCTTTAACCTTTTCCACGACTTCTCCCTCCTTTTGGGTGCTTGCCGGCTGAAGCATTTAAAATGGACATCTTTGGACGATCCTTCCTTTGCGCCCCTTAGTCGTTTCTGCCTGTGAAAGGGAATTAAGGATCGCTTCCTCCGCTGCTTCAGCAGCGGCTGCAAACAGCTTGTTCATGATAGGATGATCTTCTCTCAGCTGAAGCCGCTGCTCTGTTTTTTCCTCATAAAAATGAGGGCTTGTTCCAGCTGTCGAGAAAGCAATCACGATATCTCCGCTTCCATGGCTGAAATGGCTTCCTGTCCTTCCCAGCCCAATCCCGGCACGTTTGGCTATTCTTCCAAGCTGCCGGTCGTTTAAAGGTGCATCAACCGCTATTATTATTATAATAGAGCCGTCAGGGGTGTCCTGCAAGCCTGAACCATCCTGCTTTATCTGATAATGGAGAGATTTGAATTCTTCCCTGCTCCCAAAGTTGCTTAGGACAAGGCAGCCTAAGGTATAGTCCTCCACAAGCCGTGAGGAGCTGCCGATCCCTCCTTTATAGCCGAAGCACATCATCCCTTTACCAGCACCGACAGCACCCTCTGCCGCCCTGTCGGTTCTTGCATTCATGATAGCTTTTTTTGCGTGCTCCGGCTTCACTCCAAATAACCGGATGGAATTCAAATAGCTGTCATTGCATTCTCCCACCACAATATTGATGGTGCCGGCCGTATCACCGATTTCCGGATTCTCGTCCAGCATATATTCAAGCGTTCCCTGGGTGACTGCCGGTATACCGAATGTATTAGTGAGCATAATGGGAGATTCCAGCAGACCAAGCTCATTAATTTGGACAAGCCCCGTGGTTTTTCCGAATCCGTTGATGACATAGCTGGCTGCCGCTGCCTTTTCTTTATAGAGATTACCACTGTGCGGCAGAACGGCTGTTACACCGGTCGCCAGATACTCTTCCCCCTCCAAGGGCTGATTCAGTGTAAAATGGCCGACTTTAACTCCCTCAACATCAGTGATACAGTTTTTACTGCCAGGAGGCAGCGTGCCGATTTTGATTTCAAGTTCTCGTATTTTCATAGCTGCACCCCTATTTATGAACTGCGCTTACTTTTTCTTCAATCAATCCCGCCCTAAGACACAGCTCGATTAGTTTTTTCACATAGGAGGGCTCGCACATCCCTGTCTCCAGCTTTGTCAATTTCAAGACCTCAGCGAGGGGGCGATTCCCGTCCATCCAGTTAAAAATAAAGTCTGAATAGCCAAGACCCGTCTTTGATTCATACTCCTGCATCCAATCAAGCCTGTCTTCCTTCAGCTCATCTGAGATTTTTATTGGCCCGGCAAAAGTCCGTGCGTACACTGCCTCCATTGAAGGCTGTTCCTTGTCCTCTTCCTCCTTGAAGGCCTGAAAATAATCCAGCTGCTGTTCCATAAACTGTGTCTGAGCTTCTGCTGCCTTTCCGAGCATTCCTTTTGCCCACTGAAGCTGAGCGTTTAATTCATTAAAATCCCGCAGCTCCGCATAATCCTCAAACTTCTCTAACACCTGCCGTTCATAGCGGGTAAACAGCTCAGAAGCCTCTGTTTTCTCATTTCTGGTAAAGCTTTGTTTCAGGATCCATGGACTCTGCGAGGAAAGCTCGCTCTGCATTCTGCCTGCATGCTTAAATAGATAGGAAATCCATTCTTGTTCACTGCCTGCTGCCAGTCCGTAAGCATACAGTGCGGCCGCCATTCCAGTCAGCTTCATCATGGAGCTGTCCAGATTTGCGACAGAATCTGATGTGGTATGGTAGTGTTTGTCCGGCCATTGGATCAGCATCGGGCAGGGAATCCCAATAGTAGAATCCGAAAGTATATAATGATCGCTTCCTCCCGAATGCCGGGTCCTCAAATAATGGACCGTACTATAGGAAGTGGTCCCGGTAAAATTCGAAGTATTCTGGGCCAGGACTTCAACAAGGCCGTGTAAATACCGATCTGTAAATGTCGGGCATGAAAGAGGAGGCTGTTCAATACAAAGCGGTCCTCCGCCCTTCGTCTGGTCTGCCCCCACCATATCGAGATTAAGGGCTGCAATGGTGTTTGGGATCCTCTCCGGGTGCTGATCTAAATACGCACAGGTTCCATACATTTCCGGCATCATCAAGAAACGGATGCCAAGCTCCGGCTTCTGGAGCTTTCCTGTTGTGATCAGCTTTGTTAAAGATCTCATAATCTCCATAAGCGTACCTGGCCCGGAAGCATTATCCTGCCCTCCCGGATATGGATGACATAAATGGCTGACAAGAAGAATTTCTTCTTTCTTCTTTCCTGGAATAAAGTATTCAATATTTTCGTAGCTTCCATCATACAGTTCCGCATCCACATGTGCCGATAAAACGACCCTCTGCCGGGCAGCAAGCTGCCGCAGCTTCTGTCCGATTCTTGGGGAAACCACAAAGCCGAATGACTTCCTTTCTTCCTCGCTAGTCCACCAATAGGAGGTATACTGCCTTGTATCAGGCATATCCATCCTCGTCCTGAGCGGCGGATAATCATTCAAATTTTCAAAGATCAGTCCTGCTGCCCCATACTTTTCAACCGCAAGGGCATGCACCACATGAGGCACTCCCTGAACCAAAGCCACTTTTCCCTTCAAATCCAGATTTTTATAGCTTTTTTCATCCCCGGCATTATCCACTACTACCAATTCAGCGGTTACTCCTTCAGGACCCGTTGAAATACTGCGCTGCACGAGGGATATCTCCTCCTCATGGAAACGGGCGATGCGCTCCCTGGCAGGAGACTCGATCCACAATTCGGCAGATCGGCAATGCCATTCCTTAAAAGAGCGGTGGGACAAAAGCCTATTCCCGAATACAGCCGGATACGGCACCAGCTCCGCTTCAACTCCCTCCCTCTTTAACAGACTGATAATCTGTGAGGCTGCTTCCCTATAACCTGGGGAAGCCTGTATTCTATGATACTGCCCAATACGCTCTGCATATCGGTAGGCCTGCCTGCCCGAAAACTCCTCATCCAGCACTTTCCTCCACGATTCAAACATCTATGATCCCCTCCTCTCTATTTATTTCGATAATCTAAATAGCATCCCTTTATTTTTTTGCAGAAAATTGTAAAAACAAGGCTCTTTGCTCAATACACAGTCAGCCTGACCCTTTCTTCTTGCGGGACATTTACTAAACGCCAGTTCTCTGGCTCCGTGCTAAGTTTTGGTCTTGGGGGCCCCTTCTCATGGACAAATCTCCGACTCCCTAACCAAGTTTTGTCCTTTAGACCCTTCCTCATGGACAAATCTCCGACTCCCTAACCAAACTTTGTCCTTTAGAACCTCTCTCATGGAC
>NZ_KE387241.1:81616-306812 GCF_000430765.1 Peribacillus kribbensis DSM 17871
TGTCCTTTAGACCCTTCCTCATGGACAAATCTCTGACTCTCTATGAAAATTTGTCCCTTAGAAACCCCTCAATTTAACAAAACCCATTTATATTATTGAATTGATCAAACTCAGGACGAATTGCGGTGCCAGGGACCAATAGAACTTAAAACCGATAAAAAAAGACTGCAGATAACTCAGCTTTTGAGTTAATCTGCAGTCTGGATAGCTTCGTATATTAACATTTTTTAAGATTGTTTTAAAAGATGTTGAGTAAATAAAAGTAATTAAATTAGGTTGGACTTCGTTCCAGGTAGGGGTTCCCGCGATTAGCATCAGCGGGACAGGTGAGACCCGCAGGCTCAAGCTTGAGGAGGCTTACCGCCCGCCCCGCGGAAAGCGGGCATCCTGGAACGCTACTACTTCAAAAGCAATTCATTTTTTAAAAACCTGCTTTAATAAATATACTGAACTTCCTTATCAACAATCATGATCCATTCGAATGAGCGGAGGCGTACTTCGAATAGGGTCAGTGGATCATAATAGGCTGCCGGGTCCTGTTTGAGGGCTTCCAGCGTCTTGGTGTTGCTGCTGATTGCTTTCTCGGTGTCTTCTATGACGGAGAGGAGTTCTTTATTTGGTTCTTTAAAGAACATTCTCATGTCTCTATTCAGCGACCGTTCGAACATGTCGAATTGGCTGAGAAACTTGTCTGTGACTTTTTTAGCTATTTCACTGTAGTCTTCGCTTTCGATATACTGCTTGTATTTGTTATAGACTGGTGTTTTATTTTGAGATATTGCCCCAAACAGCTTCCCAGCACTTTTCAGCAGGAACTGCTGAGGCGAGAATCTGTGCAAAATCTTCATGTTGTCGAGGTGGAAGCCTCCCGTCATCCGGTCAGAATCGCGCTGCCAGTCGTCGAGAACCTTGAAATCGCATTTCAGGGCAAGCTTCTCTTCTCCATACATCGAGTTAAATCCTTCTCTCATTTCATCAAGGAAAGTCTGGCTCTCATTGAACTCACCTGCTGCATTTTTGATCCATTCCTGCAGGGATAAATAGAATCTTGGCAGGATATCGCGGTCAATATAGCTTTCGATCCGTTCATTCATTTCGTCGTTCAGTTTTTCTTCAATGGTTGAGAAGTCGCTGTCCTCGTTGATAAAATCTGAGCTTTTCTTCAGGAGCTGAGGAATCTTCTCTTCCATTTCAGCCCTTACCTTGGCTTTGATAGAGGCAAAGGATTTCTCAACACGGCCTGCTTTTACTTTCTCAAGATCATCCAGCTGATGGGAAGCACCTTTTAGCTTGCTGAGGATATCAACATCCCATTGGACGGTCTTCTCCAGTCTTTTTTCCTGTTGAGACCGCTTTTCAATGAGGCCTTTGATGGTCTGACGGATATAAAATAGCAGCTTGGCTGTGCGTTCTTTTTCGAAATTCCCTTGTGAATAGCTTGTGCTGATGAATTCTCCCAGTTCCCTGAAGCCCTTAAAGCTTTCTTCCTCTGAAGAATAGCCAAATACATGCGCCTTAGGGAAATAGGCATTAATCAAGCTCCTGGTTTCTTCAGCAACCCGGTGCGCGGCATCCTTTCCATAATACGCATCCATGCTATTGATGACGAAATGGATCGGAAGGTCTGGGGCTGCTTCCCTGATTTGCATCAGGATGTCCCGCTCCTCAGCCGTGAATGGAGTATCTGCATTCAAGATAAACAACAGGCTGTCCGCAAAATGCAGGTAGTCGAACACAGGATTTCGATCAGGAGTAGCATCCGTGAACGCAGGTGTTTCCAATAACGATAACCCATTTTCTCTGAAGAATTTGGACGGCAGTTTAAATTCGATGATTTCAGATCTGTTCTGCCCACGTCCTGTCAGTTCATAAAAATCCTTATGGGTAATATCCTGGACCTGGGCATCCGTAATGCGCTGAATCGCGGTATCCTGATAATTTTTAAAGGCAATGACTCCAGTGGTGTCTGCATTCAATATGGACTGCCCTATTAAAGAATTGGAAAATGTAAATTTGCCGTTTCCTTTGGTTCCTGCCACCACAATATGTCTGGTCTTAAGGTCAAGAAGTTCCTGGATGATCCATTCATATTTGGAATCAATGACCGTATCATTCTTCTCTGCCCAAGAAACAATGGATTGATATAATTCGATTCCATTTTTAAGTGCATCATATTCTTTGCCAGTCCTATAGATCAGGTTTTCGGCCTGGTTGATCACATCCTGGCTGATGCTTTCCTGGAAAAGCTCGCTCCATGATAAAACTGCTGCGGAAGCAAACAGGATATCGGAGTCGTGAGCCAGTCCCAGCCAATTGGAGACAAGCCCCGGCACCATATGCTCCACTTCCTTCAGCGTGAAACGGCCATTCACTAGATAAGAATAGGTTTCTTTAAAGCTTGAAGAAAGCTGATGCCATGCGTGATTGCCAATTTCCATCCCAGCAAGGATACTGTTGATATTGATAATCCACTGAATATAGGATTCCTCATTTTTAAAGTGATTCCATAAGGCACGGACAAGACTTTCAAAGACCTCATCCCGGACTCCTTCTGCCGCATAAATGGCTTTATTAAAATAATCGGGGGCTGTCCCTTTGGCATGGCCGCTCCTGATATAGGAGATCAGAGTATTAAACCAGTCCTCATTTTTGGTGCGTGCCGATTCATTGACTGCCAGTTCAATGGCGCTGTCATAGTCCTTGTTTTCCTCAAAGAAGACGCGGGCTATTTCGGTCAAAGTCGGATAATCCGGATGAATCTGGACAATATCCTTAATCACCCTGTCAGCAGAGCTTATGTTTTCTTCTCTGATATAGAGTGAAAACAGCTGGAGAGCCACCTCTGCCTTAAGGGTCATATCTTCCGTTTCAATTGTTTTGTACATTTCCTCTGCCTTTGAGAAATATCCCTGGGCATAATAGGCATCACCAATGTTTTTTCTCGCCCAAAACTTCAGGGGGTTATCCACAAGCTCCCATTTAAAAACAGCAGATTCAAAGTCTTTATTCTTAAAATAGACCTCCCCCTGGGCAAAGCGGATGCTGGCAAGATCCGCAGATTCGTCTGCCTGTCCTGCCATCAGGGCTTCCCCGAGAATTGCTATTGGGTGAACCGTTTCATCATTATTATTTTGATAAAAAGAATTATAAAATGCCTTCTCGACTAATTGCTTTTCCAGTGTCATATTAAACCTCCACCATTCAGGAAAATAAAAATTTACATCTATTTTTATTATCCTTATATTGTAACAAAGTTTTTTTACAAAAATATTTCTGAGTATTGCAGAATGAATACAACTTTAACAGAGAAGCAATCCTCCTGAATTTCTCAGGAAGATTCGTTTAGCAGTTTCTTCAGAGGTTTTAAATTGGGGCTGCGATTAGAATCACTCATTTATTTTCCACTTATATCATATTTCAAACAATATATGCACGTAAAAAGCCTTTACCACTTTTGTACAAAAGAACTGCCCTGAGCAGGGCTCAGGGCAGCTCTTTATTATTTAGATTTTCCTTTAGGAGCAGTTACAGTGGCCGTTACCTTTGCTGTATTGCCGGCTTTATCTTTATTGCTAGGTAATCCCATCTGGCCATAGCATTAGTAAACTTTAACTTTGGGAATCGAAATCATCCAGCTGTTCATTGTTTTACTAGCAAAACCCATCCTTTTTTATCTGCAAAAATTCAAAAAATACCGGGCTGGCGTAAGTACAGGGTCTGCGGTCATCTTTATCCCTGGCTTTATCTGGCTCATCCAGCGGTTCAGCTGATTGAAAAAGGCTGCCATATAAGGATTAGAAGCCTTATGCGGCAGCCTTCTATGCTGAAGTCTGAACCTGCTGCGCCATAGCGGACTTCGGACTGCATCCCGCCCTTGAGCAGAGCTGTCCGAACCTTCTTGAATTCACGCTTCACGTTAGTTTAAGATGCCACTCTTTTCAATTCGTTATTAAGTCTGCCAGACAAAGTAAGACAGTACATCCGGAAATCCGCCCTGAGGGACCAGAATGGATGGCCGAAGGTAGCAGGCTTGTTGCCCTCTATAAAGAAATGGCTGATCCAGGCAAGTGAATAAGCTGAAACAGGGGCCAAAATCAGGATCCAAAAGTTCCATGTAATAAAAGATAGCAGGATAAAGACAAACACCAAGCTGGTCCCCGCAAAATGCCATGCCCTGGTTACAGGCTTTCTGTGCTGTGTAAGATAAAAAAGCCAGAATTCCTCATAATTTTTAAACTCCATAGATTCACTTCCCTTTTACAGATACTTAGTAATTTCATCATCTGTCATCTCAATACCTTCTATAGACCCCTAATAATTCATTATTTCAGGAAAATATAGGAATTAAGAAGGAGTTTTATATAGGAATATAGAATCATATATATCTAACTACATGTATAAACACCCCTATACAAAACCGATAAAGCAGGTGCAAAATGGAAAATAAGCCTATGTATTATGATGGAAGCGGCACGCTGAACCCTCCGCTTAGAAAAACACCCATCCAACACCAGATCACCCCGGAAATCAGAAAAGTAATCGGCTGCAATCCTTACAGCAGGCATACTGCAGAAAAGACTAATCAACAATAAACACTTTTTGAAAAGCAGACATCCGACCAGCATAAGGCGGGCAGCCCGTGGGAGCGTTTATCTTCCCATGGGCTGCTTGACTTATGACTCGAGGATGTCAGTTCGATGGATCAGGAGTTTCGCACCTTCCGCTCCAATCAACCTGTTTAATAATGAAATCGCCTCTCATATTTTTAAAAAACAACTTCTGCCTTATTTTATTAGTTTTCTGCCTGTTAGTTATAAACGCATGTGGTCTTAAGCAGGCACTGTTCTACGCTTTTGATGTCAAACTGTCAATCGCCTGTCTTACTGTCGCATAGGTTTTAATGGCGGTGAGGTTCAGGTTTTCTTTTGTGATAATCTGGGCCAGGTCGGGCCTGATTCCGGTGGCTATGGTGCTTACTCCAATAAGGCGGAGTACATTGTGAATGTCAAAGATGTACTTAGCGATGAAGGAATCGATTGTAAGGATACCCGAAAAATCCAGAATCAGGCAGGTTACTTTAAGTTTTGTGATTTTAGGGATCACTTTTTCTTGAATCACCGCAGCTCTGTCATAGTCAATGGAGCCAATGAGCGGCAGGATGGCTATGCCGTCCTGAATAGGAACAACAGGTGCAGACAGCTCCTGTGCTTCATTCCTTGCCTGCTTAATCATTTCCTCGGCATGCCGTTCAAAAGCATAAACGGTTTCATTGATGCTTAAGTCCAGGAAATAGTTGACTCGTGTAATGATGGTAACCATTTCGTCTGGCGAAAGGCTGTATTCCATGCAGATCGAAGATATTTTTTTGGTAAACACAATCCTTGTGTCAGGATAACGGGATAAAATGACAGATATCTGTCCGTTAACAGAGGCTTCCCGCTCGCCGTTCTCTTTACTCCATGAGAGGAGTTCTTCCGGGATTCTTTCTTCATTGCAGGGAAGAAATTCTCCTAAGAACTCAAAGAAATTTTCATAAATATGTTTTGCTTGCTCTATTTCACTATGAGGAACCTCAAACTTAAATCTGCTTGCTATTTCTGTGACAATTTCATTCGCCAGCCTTGATGCATGGTTAGAAAGATGTTCAGCAATATCTGTAATGGTAGCCAAATTTCATACACCCTCTACTTGTGATATCTAATATTATATAATATTTTTTCTTAGGCTAAATAGGGTATTTAATAGGATATGGTTCCCATCTTCTATTCCTTTCATTTTAAATTAATTACAAATGGAACAAGAAATAAAGAAAGCCTTCATTCATAAAGGCTTTTTTTATCCTCTTTTAACCCTTCAAGATAATACCGGATGATATGCTCCCGACTTTCTTCAAGGTCCGTATTCATTTGAAATTGATGCTTCAATTCCAAATATGCAAATCCATGCAGCAGGCTCCGAAGTCCCCTGATGGCATGGACTTTATGCTCTTCGCTTAAATGATAGGCACCCAGTACGCTGTACATGATGCTGAGAATCGCTTCTGAGGGGGCCTTGATGGCATCGTCCGAAAAATCCGTATAGCCCATGGTTGCCTCGTAAAGCTGGGGCTGAGTTCTTACAAATGAAAGGTAGGCAGCAGAAAGGCTGTATATCGCTTCATCCCCTGACTTTCCGATCACTGCCTGCAGTAAACAATTCTTGAATTCTGTCAGTCCCAGGACTGCCAGTTCTTTTTTGAGTCCGTTAATTCCGGCGATATGGTTATACAATGATGGAGTTTTAATCCCGATTCTTTTGGCAATTTCACCGAGTGAAATGGCATCCATTCCCTTTTCTTTCGCTATGGCCAGCGCCTCTTTCACTATACCGTCTTTATCGGCCAGTCTTTTTGGCATCTTCTGCTCCCCTGCATTCCTGCTGTAAATTTGATATAGCCTGAGCCATCGCTGCATCAGGATCATGCATAATTTTCCCGTGTCCGCAGGCAAGAACGGCTGGAGCCAGCTCTTTCAGCTTTCTTGCGCTGTCAAGGGCGGTTTCCTTATGCCAGGTTCCTATTGCGGGAAATGGAAAACGGAGGTTTTTACCGCCAGATACAGTCACCCTGCCCACGGAATGAAAAGCATCTCCTGCAATGAGCGCCCGGGTTTCCCTATGCAGGAGGGCGATGGACCCCGGCGTATGTCCAGGAGCAGAAATGACTTGTAAGGAACCAATCATGTCTCCCTCCTGTACCAGGATATCTGCTCTCGCCTTCATCTTCTTAGGCACTCCTCCCCGGATCTGAGCAGAAGCTTCACCGGGTTCAAGCGATCGGTCGCCGTCCATAAGCCTTGAATCTCTTCGGGAAATATAAATTTTTACATCACCCAGCTCTTCTTTCAGGCGGTCCAATGCTCCGACATGATCGTCATGAGCATGAGTCAGGATAATTCTTGTAATCCTTCTGCCCATTGATTCAGCAGCCTTTAAGATGCCTTTCCAGCTGTATGGAAGTGCCGCATCAATCAGTGTCAATTCATTTTCCTCTTCAACAAGATAGCAATTCACAGGAAATACCGAAGGAAGAAATGTGACCTGGCGAATAGGTCCAAATGGGGTAACCTTCAAGGGAAAACCTCCTAAACTAATGATATTAACATCATAACTAATATCGTTAGTTTTGTAAATCATTTCCTCTTATGGAAAATAATATTTTTTCGAAAAGGTTATATCAATAAAAAAGGAGCACCATGGAGAGAGCAGACCGCCCGTTTTTTGTTACAAGAAAACCTCGTAAGCTCCTAAGCTTAAAAGGCTCCTTAAGCCAAAAAGGCTGCACGCATAAGATGCGGCACAGCCTGTTGGCAACGGAAAGCTGTCTATAAATCAAGGAGATGCAGCAATCGTTCCCTTCCTGCCACACGGATTAACAGCGGAACTCTTGGTCCCTGGTTTCTGCCTGTCGTGAGCTGATAGATATGCCTGAATAACTGCTTCTTCCTTTTCCGCATCTTCTTTGAAGCACAGGTAAACACTTTGTGCGCAGGATACTTTTCTATTAATCGATTTGCAATCTCATATGCCCAATGCATTTAAACACGCCTTCCAGCATTTTTTATGTTGCGGACAAAATAAAAAACTCCCGCCTCCAGGATTCTTCATCTTGAGGGCGAGAGTTTGACTTCGCGGTACCACCTCAGTTTGCTTACCTGATCGCTCAGGATAAGCCTCATCAGGTACGGCATTCTATGCGATACCTTATCCCTGGAACGGGGGAACCCGTCGCAGCATCCCTAAAAACATCTTAGTTCCGTGCGAAGCTCAGAGGGTTTTTTCAGCAAGAATACCCTTCCCTCTTTTCAGCTGCCGAGGGTCTCTGTAAAGCTTCTTCTTACTTGCTCGTCTCATCATCTGCTTTTAATATTGAAATAATATTAACAAATTTTTCCCCGCGTACCAATGATTTATTAACCCATTTTCAATTCATAAATCCGGGCCTCGTGCGGCTGCAGAGAAAGTCCATCTCCCTCACTTTGAGGGTCCGGATAATTGGCGATTACGATTCTCTTATCCAAACTCTGGAACTTTTCAGGAATGGCTGCTGTATGCGTCTGGTCGGAATGGTTTAAGACGACCAGCCATGTCACATCGCCATAAGAACGTGTATACATATATACATGCTCATCTCCCTCCGACCAGTCGATGTAATCTCCGTACACCATGACTTCGTTTTCTTTTCTTAACGAAATAAGCTTCTTATAATAATAGAATACGGAATTTTCATCTTCCAATGCCTTCTTTACATTGATGTCCTTATAATTTGGATTGACTTTGATCCATGGAGTCCCTGCCGTAAAGCCGGCTTCAGGAGAGTCATCCCACTGCATGGGAGTTCTTGAATTATCACGGCTTAATAGAAGAAGGCTTTCAAAAACCTCCTGCGGATTCCCGCCCTTTTCCACCAATTCTGCGTATTTGTTCTTCATGGCAATGTCATCATAATCTTCAATGGAGTCAAATCGGACACCTGTCATCCCAATTTCCTCTCCCTGATAAATATACGCCGTGCCCGGAAGAGTGTGGATCATGGTGGCCAGAAGCTTAGAGGACTGCACACGGTACCCGCGGTCATTTCCATACCGGGTAACCTGCCTGGTATGATCATGGTTATTGAGGAACTGGGAATTCCAGCCCTTATCCTTTAATCCATTGTACCAGGCGGATTGTATTTCTTTATAGCGGCACATATCCCAAACCGCCATTTCATCGGCGACCTGGAAATGAAATAAGGTATTTAATTCATTCCGGTCCTCATGCACATACAAAAGGCCGGTTTCAGGTGTAACGAAAGGAATTTCTCCTACAGTCATGGCATCATAATGCTGAAGCACTTCCCTGTTCATTTCCTCCAGGTATTCATGGATGCCGGGATTGTCTGCGAGATAGCTGATATCATATGGGTCTGCCGCATCAGGAAAGCCCTCCTGCTTAGCCAGAAGGTTGATTACATCCATCCGGAAGCCATCGATACCTTTGTCCAGCCAAAAGCGCATCATTCTATAAATTTCCTTGCGGAGCTCCGGATTTTTCCAATTAAGGTCCGGCTGTTCGACAGCAAAGGAATGGAAATAGTACTGTGCGGAAGCCTGGTCCCATTCCCATGCCGATGGTGCAAAATAGGACCGCCAGTTATTGGGCTCCCTGCCCTCCTTCGGCTCCTTCCAGATGTACCAATCGCGCTTTGGATTTTCTTTGGAGGTTTTAGACTCAATGAACCATGGATGCTGATCGGAAGTGTGATTCACCACTAAATCCATAATCACCTTCATTCCCCGTTTGTGAATTTCACCTACAAGCCTTTCAAACACTTCCATGTCTCCCGCTTTTTCCATCACTTGATAATAATCTGCAATGTCATAGCCATTGTCCCGGTCTGGCGATCTATAGAAAGGATTCATCCAGATAACATCGATGCCAAGACTTTTCACATAATCAAGCTTTTGGATGACACCTTCCAGATCGCCAAAGCCATCGCCATTCGTATCATAAAAACTGCGCCAATAGATTTGGTATACAACCGCTTCTTTCCACCACTTCTTGTTCATTTCCATTCTCCTTTCAGTTGTGTGACAGCTCCCGTACTCTTTTAAAAAAGGACCCTTTAAAAGCGGTCCTTCATACATGAATTATTTAATTTTATATACCCTGGATTCATATGGTTTAAGAGCCAGTTTTTCTATAGACTCCTGCGGATCAACATTGTAATTGGCGATCAGCAGCTCCCTCGAATTGTGCTGCAGTTCATCGGGAAGGATAAATTCAGGAGATTCCCCGCTGAAATTACAGATCACAAGCAGCACTTCTTCTCCAAGTGTCCTTGTATAAGCAAAGATTTGCTCATCATCTTCCATCAGCAGATCAAATGCTCCATAGACGATCACTTCATTCTGCTTACGCATCTGAATCAGTTTTTTATAATAATAGAAAATAGAATGTTGATCCTTCAATACTGCTTCAGCGTTGATCTCTTTATAGTTAGGATTCACTTCAATCCATGGAGTTCCTGTTGTAAAGCCCGCATTCTTGCTGCCGTCCCATTGGATCGGTGTCCGTGCATTATCACGGCTGCGCTCATGTATGCCTTTGAAGATCTGTTCATGAGTGAGTGCTCCATCCGTTAAATCACGGTATGCATTCAGGGTTTCAATGTCCCGGTAATCCTCGATGCTTTCAAAGTGAACATTGGTCATCCCGATTTCTTCCCCTTGATAAATGTAAGGGGAGCCCTGCATCATATGAAGGCAGGTCGCAATCATCTTCCCTGATACCACCCTGTATTCCTCTGAATCATTCCCCCAGCGGGAAATGGCGCGAGGCTGATCATGATTGCTCCAATACAGACTGTTCCAGCCTTCATTTTCCAGTCCCTTTTGCCATTTTGTAAAGATCTTCTTCAAGTCAGTCAGCTTCCATGGATTTGGATCCCATTTGCCGAAGTTCCCATCACCTAAACCAACATGCTCAAAGTGGAAAACCATATTTAATTCATTTCGGTCTTCACCAGTATAAAGCTTGCCCTGTTCAACAGTCACTCCGGGCATTTCTCCAACTGTGATGGTATCATACCTGCTTAACGCCTCTTTATTCATTTCCTGCAGAAATTCATGGATACGGGGTCCGTTCATGTAATATTTTCCGCCGTCTCCATACTTATGGCCATCATGGATTTCACCCTGTGGATAGCTTGTATCCTTGGAAATGAAGTTTATGACATCCATCCGGAAGCCATCGATTCCCTTATCCAGCCAGAAGCGCATCATTTCATATACTTCCTGGCGAAGCTTTGGATTCTCCCAGTTTAAATCCGGCTGCTTCTTGCTGAATAAATGCAAATAATACTCTCCTGTCTGCTCATCGTATTCCCAGACACTTCCGCCAAAGGCAGCTCCCCAATTCGTAGGGGGTTCACCGTTAACGGGTTTTTTCCAGATATAGTAGTCCCTGTATGGGTTATCTGCAGATTTCCTGGATTCCTGGAACCATTCATGTTCATCGCTGGAGTGGTTCACAACCAGGTCCATCATGATTTTAATATTATATTTATGTGCTTCAGCAAGCATATAATCGAAATCTTCCATGGTCCCAAATTCGTTCATAATGTCCCTGTAGTCAGAGATATCATATCCATTGTCATCGTTCGGAGATTTGAAAACCGGGGAAAGCCAGATGACATCGACCCCTAATTCATTTAAATACGGAATCTTTTCTTTAATGCCGTTCAAATCTCCGATTCCGTCACCATTGCTGTCGTTAAAGCTTCTTGGATAAATTTGATAAATGATGCTCTCTTTCCACCATGTTTTATTCATAATATCCACTCCGATCGATTTGTTATTAAGGCAAAGCCTATTTAATAGATCCCTTCATGACGCCGCTGATGACCCAGCGCTGGGCAAAGATGTATACGATGATCATAGGGGCAAGTGCCATCAGGTATGCAAATGCAAGGTTATAGTCCGAAATCGTTTACGTAATTCAGTAAAAAAATAAGTTCCTACTGATCGAACTTCTACGTAAACGTTTACGCAAAAGTCCATAAAAGAAAGGTTACCCCTTTTCTTTTACACTTAGCCTTTCAATCATCTGATGGGGCATGATTCGGCTTTTTGCTGCCTCTCCCGATTCCAGCATGCTGAAAACCATCCTGGCTGCTTCCTCTCCCATTTTTATCAACGGCTGTTCTACCGTTGTAAGAGGAGGAATCGACATCTTAGCAATGCTTAAATTATCGTAGCCAATAATGGATAAATCGTCAGGCACTCTAAGATCCATCTGGTAAAGAGTAGAATAGGCACCTATAGCTAACTCATCACTTGCCGCAAAAATCGCTGTAAGTTCCGGGTTCTGCTCAAGTAACTTCCTGCTTCCCTCCACTCCATCCAAAAAGGCGAATCCTTCGCAATACACCACGTTCTTTTCATTAACCGATATGCCGTGATCTTCAAGCGCTTTCTTAAAGCCCTCTATCCTCGGTATTCCCGCAATGATGTCCATCTTGTTGCCGCTGATCATACCAATTTTCGTATGTCCCTTTGCAACCAAATATTCCGCAGCAGCATAGGATGCCTTGTAATCATCCACTTTCACATAAGGCACAGGATGCTTATGTGAAAGAGTAGCCAAAAGCACCATCGGTATCTTCATCTTACTGGTGAATTCATAGTATTCATCCTTTAAGATTCCACTGGTAAAGATAATACCGTCAATCCGCTTTTCATTCAGCAGCTGGAGATAATTCATGGTTTTTTCACCATTGGACTCGGTATGGCAGACAATTATGCTGGAGCCGGCTTCATTGGCTGCTTTTTCAATGCCATCCAGCACCTCTGCTACAAACATGCTGGACAAGGCCGGTACAAGCACTCCGATTGTATGCGTCCTTTTATTGACCAGCCCTCTTGCAACAGCATTGGGATGGTATCCCAGCTCTTCAATAACCGTCAAAACCTTCTTTTTGGTTTTCTCGGAGTAGCCAGTTTGATTATTGAGGATCCGAGAAACGGTAGCAATGGAAACATTGGCTTTTTTAGCGACATCCTTAATGGTATAGGGCATCTTCCCACCTGCTTTTCAATCTGACATCAATTCAACGAAAACGTTTACGTAGGTATAATAACATGCTTTAAAAACGCTTTCAAGATAATTTTTTTATTTTATTCCCGCGGCTGTTTGGAACGCTCAGAATTTGATAGGAGATTGTTTCTTCAAATGATAGTAACATTCCATAATTTTGGGTAAATAATTTGATACCATTGCTAGGAGGAGTGTATATGAAGCTGTCAGAAACATCGCAAAGGGACCTTGCCGGCAAGGCCATAGATCATATAGAAACAATCGGAGGAAAATTCCCGGCTCTAAGGAGGGCGCATGCCAGAGGCTGCTTCTATGAAGGCATATTTAAACCGAACGGCCGTGCAGCCGGGCTGACAACGGCTCCTCATCTTCAAAACGAAAAAGTCCAGGCGATCATCCGGTTTTCAAACAGTTCAACGAATCCCGGCCACAGTGATGCTCTCACCCCTCCCAAGGGGATGGCCGTTCAATTCAAGCTTTCCGGCGGTTCTGTTACCAATTTGGTATGCACCAGCATTCCGATATTTTTTGCACGGACCCCAGAGTCTTTTACCGAGATCCTGCAGCTTGCTGCTTCTCTTAAAAAGGGGAAACCTGATGTAAAATCCATGCTGAAGATTGCCGCAAAATATCCGGAAAGCAAAGGCTTCTTTGAAATGCTTCAGGAAATCCGCCTGCCTGCAAGCTATGCCATGGCACCTTATTATTCTATCCATGCCTTTTATCTTATCAATCAGGAAGGCAAGCGAACCCCAGCCAAGTATATATGGAAGCCGCATGCCGGAATCAGCATGTTCACCAAAAAAGAAGCAGCCGGGCTTATGCCGGATTATCTGGATGAGGAAATGCAAGAAAGAGTGGAAGCGGGGCCGGTTGGATTTCAGCTCTTCCTCCAGATTGGGGAAGAGGATGATCCGATAGACGACCCCACAGCCGTCTGGCCTGGAGGAAGGCAGCAGATCCACATCGGTGATTTATTCATCAATCAAAAGCTCATGCCCGCTCCTGACAGCCTTCTCTTTGATCCAACCATCCTCCCTCAGGGGATTGAATGCACACCTGATCCCATCCTGCAATTCAGGCATGCGGCGTATGAAAACTCTTATCGCCGCAGGACGGATATGAATTGAGGATTGCCGGCAGGTGATTCCCTGGATACTAAAAAAAGGAGCTCTCCGGAAAGTCAGGTAAAAAGATCAGAATCCTGTTCTCAATGAAGTAACCAGCAAAAGAAAATTAAACAGAGAGATTCCGGTCGGATTCTGAACGGAATCTCTCTGTTTATTTATCAACCGGGTGCATAAATCCTCGAATCGACAATTCCTTGAGGGAGAAATCAGCCGAATAAAACCAAAAGCAGGTGGAGTACTTTTCGTTTTTCTCCATCCGCTTTTAGTTAGCGTTTTATTGACAGCCCCCTGATTATACCGCCCTGCCCGCCTGCTTTTTCACAGTACTGCCGGCATGCTTCTTTATCACCAGGCTGAATAGTGCGAATGATAAAAACCCGCAGAGGACATAAACCAGTGACATCCCCATGGATCCAACTGCCGCTCCAAGGATGATCCCTCCTGCTCCAATCAGCTTGGCCCCCTGGAATACCAGGCCATTGATCGCCATATAAGCCCCTCTGGCATTCTCCTCCATCAACTCCGCCATCATGGACTGCCTCACCGGGATATAAAGCATTTCCCCAATGGTCTGGATCAGTCCTGCCGTCAGCAGGATCCAGATTGAATTGCTGCAGGCCAGGACCGCATAGCCGGCAACCTGTGTCAGGATGCCAAGGAATAATACATCTTTTTCTCTGTATTTCCTGACCCAGCCTGCAACCGCCACAGTGAACAATACAATGATGAAGGTGTTCTCGGTTGTCAGGAAACTGAACATCCGAATGCCGTCAATGTGAAGATCTGTTCTGAACCAGTCCAGTGCCGCGGACGGAAATTCCTTTTCAAGCCTAATGGAAATATAGTTATTCCTCTGCATCTCGAGGCCCAGAATAAAAATGCTGGCAAGGGAAAAGACCAAAAACAATGAATTATGCATCACCGCTTTATAGCTTAGCGCCATGTCCTTCCAGATGTTTACCTTTACTGGATTCGCCGCCGGCTTATAGCTGTCAGTCATCAAAAATATAACCAGGAGCAATGTGAGTACTGCTACTCCTGTGACGGCAAGAAACAGCTCGAATTTATGAGTTTTAAATAAAAATCCGCCCATCAGCGAGCCGATCATGATAGAGGCATTAATGGCCCAATAGTTGATACTGTACATAAAGGTCCTTGTTTCTTTGGTGCTCACATCAATCAGCATCGCCTCTGCCGCCGGATTGATAAAGCCCGAACTGATGCTGTTTACAAGCATCATGGCGAATGTCACCCATACCGATTCCATCCATGGGGAATTGGCTGCGGCCATGACAGTAAATGCTCCCGTCGTCAGCGCCTGCCCTGCAACAAGCACCTTTTTCCTTCCAATTTTATCAGTGATATATCCCCCGTAAAAACCGGAAAGAATGGAGGCTCCAACGTTAATCAGCAGGAGGATACCTGCCAGGGCATCCCCAAGCTCCTGTGCAAAGTAAATCGCCATGAACGGAAAAATCATGGAACCTACGATTCTTGTTAAAAATGAAGTTAAGATTCTAATTTGAATATTGCGGTGAAGTGTAAAAAATGTCATGGTTCCCAGCTCCTTTTTCCCAGTATAGGGTAAAAAAGGAGGAAAAAAAAGGATAGACTTAACTAAAAAATGTCCCCTTTTTATGCTTTTGCTTCCAAAATTCCCCGTTCCTCAAAATTTCCCTTAGCGGTAAAATTAGCATTAAGAACCCTCGGGAATTCTGTATTGGAACACAATGAACAATCGCTTCCGTCACCCGGGAGTAAGGCCTGCATTAAGCGCAGCCTTTATATGTACCTTTTGCTGCGGCTCACATCCTCCCTGTGTGGTCAGAGCCGCAATTGTGATGAGCTGCCGCTGCTTTAGTTCCAGTCCTTCCCGCGAATAGATATCCCCAAAGACGAATTCCACCCCCTAACTAAAAAGGGCCCAGCCAATACTTTCTAGCTGTGCCCTTTTATAATTAACTTAATTTTTTATTTGCCGCCCACATATTGGGCTCGCCTTGAACTGCACTGCAGGCGGACTTACAGTTTTTGCTTAAGGAGCAGGCCGCGCATTTTCCCTGCCTGCTTTTTACTACATGTTTATACAGGGTAAAGCCGGCGTATCCAAAGATGATGGCGCCAATCAATAGATTGATGATCATGCAAGATTCCCTTCCTTCTGCAAAGTTTCTCGGGGCAAAGCTTCTCAATATCCCAGCAGACGACCGATTTGATAGATGACAAGCGATACAATATAGGCAATGATCAGCGCATATACAATGGAAAACCACGTCCATTTTGCCGATCTTGTTTCGTTTTTAATGACTGCAACCGTGGCCAGGCATGGCACGTACAGCAGTAAAAATGCCATGAAGCTGTAGGCTGACAGCGGAGTGAAATGATGTGCCATGATTCCCTGCAAAGTCGTTAAGTCAGGGGCTGCATAAATAATATTCATGGTGGAAACAACCACTTCTTTGGCCAGGAAACCTGTCAGGAGGGCAGCACCTGCCTGCCAGCTGCCAAATCCGATTGGCTCGAACAGAGGGGCAAGTACTCCTCCAATCATCGCCAGGAAGCTTTTATCCATAGATACATTGAATCCAGCAGGACCCGCATAGCTTAAGAACCAAATGGCAACTGAGCCTCCAAAAATGAAGGTCCCGGCTTTCTTGATGAAGCCTTTCCCTTTTTCCCAGGTATTGCGGAGCAGCGACTGCCATTGCGGGAAACGGTAAGGCGGCAGCTCGATGACAAACATGGAGCTTTCATTTTTCAAAAGAGTGGATGAGAAAATCTTGGCCAGCAAGAGGGCAATGATAATTCCCAACAGATACAGGGACAGCACAATCAATGCCTGATTATGTGTGAAAAAAGCTCCTGCAAAGAGACTGTATACCGAAAGCCTTGCAGAGCAGGACATAAGCGGTGTCAGGATCACCGTCAAAAGCCTTTCCTTAGGCTGCTCGATTGTCCTAGCCGCCATGATTCCAGGCACATTGCAGCCGAAGCCGATAATCATCGGGATGAAGGCCTTTCCGTTCAGCCCTACACTTTCCAATACTTTATCCATCACAAGCGCAATCCTGGCCATATAGCCGGAATCCTCAATGAAGGATATCAAGAAAAATAGAATCATAATCTGCGGAACAAACACCAGTACCCCGCCGACTCCTGCCACAATTCCCTGAAGGACCACCGCCTTGATAAAATCGGATGCCCCTGCTGAATTCAGCGCGGATCTTAGAAAGTCTGTTACCGTTCCCGTCAGAAAGCCGTCCAGCATATCTGACAAGGGGGTGCCCAGCCAGTCAAATGTCAATTTGAAAATTAAAAACATGAACAGAATGAAAATGGGAATTCCTAAATATTTATTCGTAACAATGGTGTCAATCCGGTCCGACAGTGTATAGGAAGCTGATGCTTGGGTTTTGACTGCTGACGAAAGAATTTGATCAATATAAGCTGATTTAACCGTCCTGATATAGTAAGGCAGTGATTTAGAAGCATGCTTCACCGCATTTTCGGCTTCTGAATAGATTTCTTGCAGCTGCCGATGGGAGATGTGTTTCTCCAGAAGCTCCTTAACAACCGTATTCCCCTCAAAGAATTGAAGGGCCAGCCATCTTGAAGGCGGAAATTTTTCGTCTTCAGGAAATAATCCGCTCAGCCTGTGTATGGAGGCTTCCAATTCAGGCCCATAATCCAAGATCAGCGGTTCAGAGCTGCCGTTCAATCCAGCAAGCATCCCTGAAAGCTCCCGGCAGCCCTTCCCTGTACGGGCAACAATGGGTTTTACCGAACAGCCAAGCTGTTCTGAGAGCTTTCTTTCATCAATCACGAGTCCTCTTCCCCGCGCGACATCAATCATATTCAGGCCGATAATAATCGGCTTGCCGTACTCCAGCAGCTGAAGCGTTAAGTATAGGTTTCTTTTAATCTGTGAAGCGTCAATAATATTAAGTATGCTTGTGAATTCCTCATTCAATAGGAAATGGGTGGCTACTGCCTCATCATTCGAAAGTGGATTCAGCGAATAAATGCCGGGCAGATCAATGATCTTTCCCTCTTTGCTTTTCAATACGCCTACTTTCTTTTCAACCGTAACTCCGGACCAGTTTCCCACATACTCATATGAGCCCGTCAGTATATTGAACAAGGAAGTTTTACCGGTATTTGGGTTTCCAGCCAGCGCTACTTGAATCATGATACTTCAACCTGAATCAGCTTTGCTTCCTTTCGGCGGATGCCGATGGACTGGCCCCCGGCTTCAAGAGCAAACGGACCTCCAAATGGAAGTATGCGCTTTATTGAGATTTCCGTTCCTTCTATAACACCAAGGTCTAAAAGACGTCTTTTTACAAGAACATTCACTTTTTCGATATCGAGTATCTTTGCTCTGCCTCCAGGCTGCAGCTCCGTCAGTACCATTGATTCCACCCCAATTTCATATCAGCTGTTTATATCCATAAACCTCAACAACAGAGATTTCTAAACGACAATGATAATTATTATCAGTGATCTTATTTTCTATTATATGAGATTCATTCTCATTAGTAAATAGATTTACTGCTGCGGCCTTAAAAAATCTTGCATCCTCATATGGGCAATAAGAACAAAAGACACCCTGGCAGGGTGTCTTTTGTCAATCTTATCATAATTCAGTTTAGGCCCTGATCGTCCTCCGACGTTTCATTAAAATGTAAACAGCATGGAATTAGATGAGCGCCGCTCCAACACTAAAGCAGTCCCCGAAGAAAATAAAGAGGCAGTCCCTGCAGGAGACCGGCATGCTGCGTTTAGAACCGATGCCTGACTTCCTGTTTTGGGACAGCCTCTTTCTTTCCCTTAAATTCCCATAGAAATGTATTTTACTTCAAGATACTCTTCCATACCAAAGTGTCCGCCCTCGCGGCCCAGTCCGCTCTGCTTAAAGCCTCCAAAAGGCGCCTGTGCTACAGACGGCAGACCGTCATTCAGACCTACAATTCCATATTCCAGTCCCTCTGAGATGGCAAAGGCCTGGCTGAGGTTTTGGGTGAATACATAGGCAGCTAGTCCATAGATGGTATTGTTCGCTCTTTCAATGGCCTCCTCCGCTGTTTTGAAGGTGGCAATCGGTGCGAACGGGCCGAAGGTTTCCTCATTCATGCAGAGCATTTCGTCCGTGGCCCCTGTAAGAACAGTGGGTTCGACAAAATAGCCTGAACCGCCCTCTTCGGGATTCCCGCTTCCCAATACCAGCTTTCCTCCCTTTTCGAGTGCATCGTTTATATGGCGTCTTACTTTCTCGACCGCATTTTCATCAATTAACGGACCAATTTCCACGCCATCCTCCATTCCATTGCCAACTTTCAGCTTAGCGACCGCATCGGTAAACTTGCGGCTGAACTCCTCCGCAATTCCTTCCTGTACATAAATCCGGTTCGCACAAACACAGGTCTGCCCGGCATTCCTGAATTTGGAGGCAATCAAGCCCGCAACAGCGGCATCCATATCCGCATCTTCCATGATGATAAAGGGTGCGTGGCCGCCAAGCTCCAGCGATAATTTTTTGACCGTATCAGCCGCTTTTTTCATCAGGATCTTCCCAACCTCGGTCGAGCCTGTGAAGGAAATTTTCCGTACTCTTTCATCCTCCATCCATGCATCGCCTATTTCAGAAGCGCTTCCTGTCACAATCTGAAGGACCCCTTTTGGAATTCCTGCTTCGTACGCAAGCTCTGCCATCCGAATGGCAGTCAATGGAGTCTGCTCGGCAGGCTTTACCACCGCTGTGCAGCCGGATGCAAGTGCCGGGCCCACCTTCCTAGTGATCATGGCAGCAGGAAAATTCCATGGAGTAATGGCTGCTATGACGCCTACCGGCTGTTTCTGGACCAGAATTCTCTTATTAGGATGGGAAGCAGGTATGGTCTGGCCATAGATCCGTTTCCCCTCTTCCGCATACCAGGAAATAAAGCTGTTTGCGTAGGAAACCTCTCCAATCGCTTCCTTAAGAGGCTTCCCTTGCTCCTTTGTCATGATTTCTCCAATCTCCTGCTTATGCTCTTCAATCAAATCATGCCATTTCATCAGTAAACTGCTGCGCTCATCCGCAGTCTTCTTCGACCAGCTTTTAAATGCCTCCGCTGCAGCATCTACTGCAGCCCTCGCTTCCGCTCTGCCTCCATTCGGCACTGAAGCAATCACCTCAAGCGTAGCCGGATTCACAATATCGATCACTGAACTCATACGGCATCTCCTCTCTTTATTGGGGGGTCTGACCCCACTTCCCAAATTATTTCCAGCTGACAAACTCTTTATTTCTTATTTCTAAGATAACGCAATCTGTGTGCTGATAAAAATAATTGGCTTAGGAGTTTAGAATCCCGACGTCCTGCTCTTTTGCACGGAGGGCTGATATCGTCTCATCGGTCTTGCGTTAATAATTTCTTTAAGATAGGTGGTGCCGTCCGGATTGGTCTGCTTCAGGAGCTCCATTAAATATGTAATATCGTCAAGCGCCCTGTGTGTCTGGTGGTCTGTGATCCCATGCGCCTGCAGAAGGGTGAGGAGCTTACTGTCCGGAAATCCATATTTCTTCCAGGGTACACTTCTCATCGTACAGAACCACTTCAGCTCATTCACTTCCGGATACATTCTGTACAAGAAGCTTCTGTCAAAGGAGGCATTATGGGCAAAAACTGTTTCAGCCCTCTCGAAATATTGTTTGATTTTCGGTTCATAAAAGGTTTTCCCTTCCACCATCTCATAAGGAATCCCATGCACCCGGAAGGCATTGCCGTAATTCCTCCTGGCAGAGAAAGACAGCGGTTCCCTTAAGAAAGAATCCTTCTCGATAATTTCAAGCACTTCTCCTGTTTCCTCATGGTAGGAAAAAAGCTTCAGCGCAAGCTCAATGATTTCATCCCGGTCTGGACCAAGCCCGGTTGTCTCTACATCGACCACGAGACCCAGCTTCTGTTCTTTATTCAACATGCTGCACATCCTTTAACAGATTTATTTCTTAGTAGTATTGTAAACTTCCTTTTCTGCCAATTATATAAAAACCGGCTATTTCCATAAACTGATTTGCCTTCTGTACGTTGAACCTCATAAGCGCTCTCCCGCTATACGGATGGATACTACTGAAGAAAACCATGCTAGAATAGTACTGAAGAAATATTTAGGAGGCTGACTTTGATGAACTGGCAGGAAAAAATGAACGAAAAGCAGGACAGTCTTTTATCGGATTTAATATCCCTTCTCCGTATTAAGAGTGTGAAGGATCCAGGGAGTTCTTCTGCTTCAGCCCCTATGGGGGAACGGGTTGCAGAAGCCTTGGAATTTATGCTGGGCAAGGCCAGAAAAGATGGCTTCAGGACCAAAAATATTGAGGGCTACGCAGGGTATGCTGAAATGGGGCCGGAGGATGCAGAGGGCTATATTGCAGTTCTGTGCCATGTGGATGTAGTCCCGGCCTCAGCTGGATGGACTTCTCCTCCTTTCGAGCCTGAAATCCGTGAAGGAAAGCTCTTTGGAAGGGGTGCCATCGATGACAAAGGACCGACTATGGCCGCTTATTATGCGTTCAGCCTTCTAAAAGAACTGGGACTCCCCTTAAAGCATAGAGTGAGGATTATTTTTGGTACAGATGAAGAAAGCGGCATGAGCTGTATGGCTAAATATTTGGAAACAGAGCCCCACCCCATCACAGGATTTGCCCCTGATGCCGATTTCCCCATCATCTATGCCGAAAAAGGACAGGTCAATCTGCAGCTCGATTATCAAAAGGAAGATACTTCCGCTATAGCTGGAGACATCCAGGTCCTATCCTTTCAGTCAGGAGAACGGGCTAACGTGGTGCCAGACTCTGCAGAGGCTGTGCTTTTTGGACAAGGCCTTTCAGATGCCGCAGAACGCTTCAAGTCTTATTGCAGAAAACAGAAACTTGAAGGCAGCAGCTCTATTGACCAAGATCAGCTGACCCTGAACGTAAAAGGACAATCAGCGCATGCCATGGAGCCGGAAAAAGGAATTAATGCGGCAGCCCATCTTGCCTCCTTCCTGTCCTCCGAAAAGCTGGACAGCCGCGGCCAGGGTTATATGGAGTTTATCGCCGGACACCTGGCAGGCGATCATTATGGAAAAGGACTATCGATCGATTTCAGCGATGAAATCACCGGCCCGCTTACAGTGAATCCCGGAATCTTCAGATATGGGACCGAGGAGGCATTCATCCATTTAAATATCCGCTGCCCGGTTAAAACTCCCTACGAGGAGATGCACCAAAACTTAGAGGAAACAGCCCGCACTCATGGATTCAGAATCAGCGGCCTGCGTGAAAGACTTCCGCATCATGTAGACAAGAACCATCCGTTGATCAAAACCCTCCAGAGAGTCTACTTGGAGGAAACTGGACTCGAGCCCAGTCTGCTGACAACAGGCGGAAATACATATGCACGGATGATTAACAATGGCGTCGCTTTCGGTGCGCTCTTTCCAGGCCGTGAGGACAAGGCCCATCAAAAGGATGAATATATCATCATAGAGGACCTATTAAAGGCCGCTGCCATTTATGTCCGCGCCATCCACGAACTCGCCAATCTGGACTATTAACCTATTCCGAAGGGCTGTCTCACAGGAGGCAGCCTTTTTTTGCTTGGCAAGGAAAAGCTGCGTCCAAAAAATTTACAAAATAGCCTCTGGATTTATATAAAATCCCTGCTATAATATCAATGTAAACCTGATCTTTACATTAAAAATCATTTAAAAGGTGGGACTCATGGGAAAGTCTTCTTCCAGATTTATCATCCAGGCTACAGGGAAAGGCGGGGAAACATACTACACGTCCTGCCAGTGCAAAAACGAGTTGAAGAAATGGATGGCCGATCATCAGGATAAATTGCTGCTGAATGAAGTAAGAGTTACGGATAATAGGAAGAACCCTTTACTGAAGCTGTTCTCCTTTTAAGAGATGTTATGCACGGAATATTCACAGATGTTTTTCATCTAACATAGATTTGGATTCTTATTTTGCAGCCGTTCGTATAGAACGGCTTTTTTTCATATCTTTTATGAAGCAAAAGCATGCATCCTAGGCATTTTCCATGAAATTTTCTATCAAAAAAGGGTATATTATGATGGAGAAAACTAGAAGGAGTGATTGAATGATTTCCTTAAAGGGAAAGAATGCCCTCATCACTGGGGGAGGCCGAGGCATAGGGCGTGCCTGCGCACTGGCTTTAGCGGCTGAAGGAGTCAACATTGGCTTGATGGGCCTAAATTTATCAAATCTTGAAAAAGTGACTGAAGAGCTCGAGCAATATGACGTCACTGTATCTGCTGCCAGAGGAGATGTTTCTGATCTAGAGTCTGCCAGGAATGCAGTTGAGCATATCGTTTCGGACCTGGGATCAGTTGATATTCTGATCAATAATGCCGGCATCGCAAAGTTTGGGGGCTTCCTTGATCTCGATCCTGAGGAATGGGAAAAGATCATTTCCGTTAATTTAATGGGAGTTTACAATGTGACAAGGGCCGCGCTGCCTGGAATGATTGAGCAAAAGTCCGGCGATATCATCAATATTTCTTCCTCAGCGGGTCAAAGGGGAGCACCCGCAACCAGCGCCTACAGCGCCTCTAAATTTGCTGTACTCGGTTTAACGGAATCTCTGGCTCTTGAAGTCAGAAAACATAATATCCGGGTGAGCGCCCTTGCTCCGAGCACCGTGGCTACCGACCTTGCCATTGAAACGAATTTAACCGATGGAAATCCCGAAAAAGTCATGCAGCCGGAAGACCTGGCAGAATTCATTGTTTCCCAGCTAAAGCTGCATCCAAGGGTATTTGTTAAAACAGCGGGGCTTTGGTCAACAAACCCTTAAATTCCCGCCATGAAGAAGCTGTCTCAGAAAGCGTTCCGCTTTGTATGAGGCAGCTTCTTTTGCTTTGTTTTTTTAAAGAGAAACTAGTATTTACACACAATTTTCATAGAAGTAGTTTCAGCCCTTTCCTTCTTCCTTTTAACTACATATCTTGTAGTGTAGTTAAAAAATTTGAAGGGCCAACAAATTGCAAAATTAAACGGGTTTAATTATGGGTATGGAGATTATCAGCCTGATGGCCACAGAAAAATGGAAATGGAACATGCTTATGATTCAAGCAAGGGAAAGCGCAAAAAAGACTTCCAAGAAAAAATCATAAGTCATGTAACAGTAATTAAAATTTACTGTGGCGGTAAAAAGAACAAGAAGAAAGAAAAGAAATGCCGTCACTATGACTATTAAAAATATAAGGTTTCCTTTAGGGACAAGCATCTCCAGGAATAAGCATTCTCTTGCTGGACATGGCTTTGACTCCTCAATATTTTCAGAGTCTATTCTATTGCTGGAAGCAAATTCTTTCTATTTATGATATAAGTGAGAATATAGGCTGAACCAGGCTTTAGGATTCGGTTTAACGTTTGCTAAAACGAAGCTTTCATTCAACTTTTCCCGGCTGCTTTACTTCCTCATCATCCAGAGAATATCCGGCACCGTCAGAGGACTGGCTTACATACCAGACCGAAGCACTTTTAGATTCTTGGGCATATAATAAAAAAAGAGTGTGTGAATTCCTTAAACCACATGAAAAACTGAGGTGTTATCTTGGACCCCCTATCTTTTATCGACAAAAGTGTAAAACAGATTTACAAAACTTATGAAGAGCTTCACCGACTGGCTGAGCCGAGCTGGCAGGAAAAACAAACTTCTGCATACATAGCAAACGAGCTGAGAAATGCCGGCATTGCTTTTAAAACATTTGACAGCCACTATGGAATTGCAGCTGAAATCCCCGGTACAATGAAGGAAGCTGTCATACTCAGGGCGGACTTGGATGCCCTTGTTCAAGAGGTGGATGGCA
Organism: Peribacillus kribbensis DSM 17871; assembly: GCF_000430765.1. Lineage (GTDB taxonomy): Bacteria > Bacillota > Bacilli > Bacillales > DSM-1321 > Paraperibacillus > Paraperibacillus kribbensis. The sequence continues at coordinate 106,231 of NZ_KE387241.1, forward strand.
GAGTGCGGCCCAACCATTCCTGCGGGCATGATGCGCACAGCACCATGGTGCTCTATACAGCTCTGGCAATTGCAAAAAGCGGCGTCAAACCCAGGCATACTCTCCGTTTTATCTTCCAGCCTGCAGAAGAAAAAGGAGAAGGCGCCTTAAAGATGATGTCAGAAGGAGTTCTAAAGGATGCGGAATATCTCTTCGGGCTCCATCTCCGGCCTTCTTTCGAAGTGCCCTTTAATCAAGCTTCACCTGTCATCATCCACAGCTCTTCAGGCACGATCAAAGGAAGAATTAAAGGGAGGCAGGCACACGCAGCAAGGCCGGATGACGGCATTAATGCCATCGAAGCCGCTGCCCTTCTTGTCCATAAATTAAAGCAGGTCACAATTGATACCAAAGCATCCTACTCAATCAAGATGACCCAGCTCCAAACCTCTAATAATGCAAGCAATGTCATTCCCGAGACAGCGGATTTCTCGCTTGATGCCCGCGCTCAGGAAAACAGGGTCATGACAGAGCTTAAGCGGCTTGCCCATCTTGTCATGGACGAGGTATCAGCCGAAACAGGAACCGAGATTTCCTGTACACTGGAAGAGTTTGTACCAGCTGCCCAGCCGAATAAGGACGCTATGAAAATAGCTGAAACCGCCATAAAAGATGTGCTTGGAGAAGAAAACTTCCTTCCCGTCTGCATTTCTCCAGGCGGAGAGGACTTTCACTTTTACACACTGGAAAACCCAGGAATTAACGCTACCATGGTGGGACTTGGCTGCGGCCTGGCCCCCGGGCTGCATCACCCAAAAATGAGCTTTCGGAAGGAAGCCTTGATTTACGGATGCAAGATTCTGATAAAAACCGTGCTGCTTGCCTCGGAAAAGGAGTGATGTTCTGATCATGGAATCCATTGAAATAAGGACACTTACTGATATGAAGGACCTTGAGGATGTGAGGAGGCTGGAAAGTGAGATATGGGGAGCCCATGATTCAATCCCATCACACCAGACCCTCACAGCTGTCAAAAATGGCGGAATGGTACTTGGCGCTTATGATGGCGGACGTCTCGCGGGCTTTCAGTACAGCTTTCCGGGCTTTAACGGCACCTCCGTCTACCTTTGCTCCCACATTCTCGGCACTCATCCGGATTACCGAAATCAAGGGATCGGCGAAAAGCTGAAACTCGCCCAGAGAAAGGAAGCCCTGAAGCTCGGGTATTCCCTGATCACTTGGACCTACGATCCTCTAGAGAGCATAAACGGCTATTTAAATATCGGCAAACTGGGCGGCACTTGCTCCCAATACGTAGAAAACTGCTATGGAGAAATGGAAGACTTATTAAACCGCGGCCTCCCTTCAGACCGATTCCTCGTTGAATGGGATATCTCTGAAGCAGCAAGGCAGATTCCCCGCCCGGAAGACGAGCTGCAAACGGCGGCGGCAGAGTCCTTGATTTCCTGGCATATGGAGAACGGCCTTCCTATCCCGCTGGATATCAAGGAATCTCCCCTGTCCAAAGAGGAGTTCATATACACAGCTATCCCTGCCGATTTTAGAAGGATCAGGGAAACCAGTCCAGACACCGCACTTGCCTGGCGGATGAAAACGAGAATGGTCTTTTCGCGGCTGTTTCAGGAAGGCTGGAGTGTAGTCCGCTTCTTAAAGGGTCCCAAAGAAAGCCCGGTCCATTTTTATGTCCTTACAAAAAATTCAAATGATGAGGTGTACATATGAAAATAACGCAGGTCGTTTTAAGATATATGAAGCTTAAGCTTCTGACTCCTTTTGTGACGAGCTTTGGAACGGAATATGACAAAGATTTTATACTGGTAGAAATCAGAACTGACAAGGGTATAACCGGCTGGGGTGAGTCGGTTGCCATGGTCGATCCTCTTTATAACGAAGAGACAGTAAAAACGAACTGGCACCTGCTTGAGGACTATTTGATCCCGATCATACTTAAATCCGAGATCCAGCACCCGGATGAGGTCTCAGAGGTGCTGTTCAAACATATTAAAGGAAACTATATGGCCAAGGCGGCACTTGAAGGGGCTGTGTGGGACGCCTATTCAAAAATGAACAATCTTTCCCTTGCAAAAGCACTTGGAGGAACAAAAGAAAAAATTGAAGTCGGTGTCAGTATCGGCATCAGGGAAACGGTTGAAGATACCGTAAAAGTCATTGAAGACCGGCTCCGGGAGGGGTATAAGCGATTTAAATTAAAGGTGAAGCCAGGCTGGGATTTGGAGCTTCTTGAGGGAGTACGGGAGGTCTATCCTGACATCCCATTGATGGCGGATGCAAATTCAGCTTATACGCTCCAGGATATAGAGCATCTGGCAAAGTTTGACCGCTTTAATTTGATGATGATCGAGCAGCCGCTGGCCCATCATGATATTATGGATCACGCTGAGCTCCAGAGGTCCATCAAGACCCCTATTTGTCTTGATGAAAGCATTCATACATATGAAGATGCGAAAAATGCCATCAAGCTTGGCAGCTGTCAGATTATCAACATTAAAGTAGGACGTGTCGGCGGACTGACACAGGCAAGAAAAATTCATGATTTATGCCAGGCAAATGGAATCCCAGTGTGGTGCGGCGGAATGCTGGAAGCTGGAATCGGACGTGCCCATAATATCGCCATCACTTCCCTGCCCAACTTCCGCCTGCCGGGAGATACTGCGGGATCCGCTCTTTACTGGGCTGAAGATATCATCCGTCCCGAGGTCATTGCCGAAAACGGGTATATAACAGTGCCTGTCTCACCAGGGATTGGGTATGAAGCCGACCTGGACATCATTGAAAAATATACTTTGCATAAAAAGGAATACTCTAGTCAATCCATTAACTAAGAAGAAAGCTTTGCAGCTCCAATGCTGCAAAGCTTTCTTCTTTGACCTTTCATGGAATCATCCAGCCATGCCTGCATATATTGTTTGACTCCGCTCCCATAATATTTTAAAATAGCACTAAACACACACACAAGTGTGCATTAAATAAATCTTTTGCACATGTCTATGGACAATCATTAACAGAAACACATATACATGTGCATCAGCACTGCTGACCTTGAGGAGGTCCTTTTATGCTCGATAAAAAATATGAAAAGGTATTCAGACGTTTTCTCCCTAAAGCCAGCCATTATACGGACAATAAAGATAAAGTATTCGTACTTTTAAAGGAAGCCGCAGTGAAGGCGTCTGCTGAAAAGGGAAATCTTGGAGAAGCCTGGGAAAGTCTTCAGCTTTTGTTCCAAATGGTACGGTCCTGGCTGAAGGGCGAATATCAAATCCCTAAAAAATCCCTTGTCACCATATTGGCTGCCATCCTTTATTTTGTGATCCCTATAGATACCATTCCCGATTTCATTCTGGGATTTGGCCTGATAGATGATGCAGCTGTCATCGGCTTTGCCGTGAAAAAGGTCATGGGAGAACTGGACAATTTTAAACTCTGGAAAGAATCCAGCCCTCATATCATTGAAAATAAGTCCGAATAAATCTTCAAATAATCCTTTTGCTTTTTAAACTGCAATAGCGGCGTGCATAAGACTGCCAGCTTGTTGAAAAGCAGGACCGATAAAGAAGGCTGAAATAGTAAAGCAGGCCATTCCACTTAGCGTTTTAGGAATGGCCTGCTTTTTTTCTTGGTTCAATAGCAGTGTCCTGAGTTGAGGATACTAAAAGAGAACCTGCTATTTCCCACAGCACTTTTTATATTTTTTCCCGCTTCCGCACGGACAAGGGTCATTCCTGCCTATTTTCTCTGTCTGGAGTGTCTGCTCCAATTCTTCCTCCAGCACCAGCATCTGGTCTGCTTTCCCCTGCTCTTCAGCCTGACGCTTCCAATGTGCGAGTTTGGGATGTGTAAGATTTAATAGTTTATAAAAGCTGTATGCATCAAGCTCCTTTTCAACCATGTATGCATCATAGCCTCTTTCCATAAAATCAGCAATTTCAGGCAGGCATTCGTGTGATAATTGATGGGCCAATTCTTCAAATATAAGTTCTTTATCCATATCTTCCAGGCTGTAATATAAATCTTTTAATTCCTGGACGGCCCTTGGAGATTTTGTTCCACCCAGCACAGATGCAGCGTACACACTCCCCTGTCTGGCATAAGGCAGGACAGCTTCCACCGCTTCATCACTCTGCCAGCCTATCAGCACATCCGCAGTTTCTTCAAGCAAAAAATCCTCTTCTTCTCTGGCAAACAGCCCTTTTAGTAAAGGAAGATATTCTTTTTTTCCCTGGATGCCTATCATATAGACAACGAAAATCCCTGCAAAGGTAAACCAATCAGAATTCAGGTTTTCATTAAGGACCACTTTGAACTCGAAGTCATCCACCCAGCCCTTTTCCGCAATCCTTTTGGCAAGCAGCTTAGCTCTCCGATAGCTTTCTGGATTATAGGGATTTTCTGTATCCAGCTTTGCGAGATACGAGCCGTATTCCTCCCAGACCTTCTCCTCATCGCCATGCACGATAATATCATAAAGCTCCCATAGACCTTCGGGGAGGACAGAACGAAGATCCTTCTTGTATTTCATGGCTGATTCAGGACTGATAAGCTGTAAAAGATTTAAGTCAACCTTCTTCCCCTGGATAACTGCTTGTACGATGAGCTCTGCCGTTTCCCTTCCCAATTCATGTTTTTGCAGATGGAAGCCTGCATGAACGGCCTCTTCCTTTCCCTCAAGGACCCGCTCTACCTTTTCCTTCACATACTCTTCAGGAACAAATGGGTAGTCAACCAGCGTCTGCGCAATAAACTCCCGGACCAGTTTGTCGTCTGAAGTAATGAATGGACGTATCTTCTCTATGAATTCCGTATTCATCACATGATTTTTTTTCATTATGCACCATCCGTTTATATATTCTCTATTTTATTTTACCCCTTCCCTCTTAACATCTCCATGGATATAATTCTGCCCGAAAGCTTTTGCACATTATGCGGGGGATTTTTTTCATGGTAAAATAAACATACAACATTACAGGAGATGAATGGACATTGAAACAAGACATCATTAACCGCTTTACATCCTATGTAAAAGTGGATACTCAATCCAATGAAACAAGTGAAACCACTCCTTCCACTCCGGGACAGCTTACCCTTGCCAATATGCTGGCAGAGGAGCTTCAAGCCATCGGCATGGAGGATGTGACCATAGATGAAAATGGATATGTAATGGCGACACTTCACGGGAATACAGACAAGGAAGTTCCGACCATCGGGTTTTTAGCCCATGTCGATACGGCAACAGACTTTACAGGAAAAAATGTAAACCCGCAAATCGTCGACGATTATGACGGCGGCATCATTACACTAAATGAGGGAATGGGAGTATACCTTTCTCCGGAGGAATTCCCAAGCCTGTCCCGCTACAAAGGCCATACTCTCATCACAACAGACGGCACTACACTTTTAGGGGCTGATAATAAGGCAGGCATAGCAGAGATCATGACAGCTATGGAATATTTGATTCAGCATCCGGAAATTAAGCACGGCAGGATAAGGGCAGCCTTCACGCCCGATGAGGAAATCGGCCGTGGCCCTCATAAATTTGATGTCAAGGCATTCAATGCTTCATTTGCCTATACAGTCGATGGCGGCCCGCTTGGAGAGCTGGAATATGAAAGCTTTAACGCGGCCCAGGCCAAAATTACGATAAAAGGACTTAATATCCATCCTGGCTCCGCAAAGGATAAAATGGTCAATTCTGCTAAAATCGCCATGGAATTAAACTCCAGGCTGCCGCAGGAAGAAGCTCCGGAATCAACCGAGGGTTATGAAGGATTCTACCATCTAAGCTCAATCGGCGGAGACGTATCAGAAACAAACCTTACCTATATCATCCGGGATTTTGACAGAGACAGCTTCAATAATAGAAAAGCAAGTCTTGAAAAAATAGCCGATGATTTAAGAGAGCAATACGGCAGGGAGAATATTCAACTGGATATCAAAGATCAATACTATAATATGAAAGAAAAAATTGAGCCTGTCAAAGAAATTGTGGACATTGCCTATCAGGCCATGGAGAATTTGAATATTACACCTGATATTAAGCCAATCCGCGGGGGAACAGACGGTTCACAGCTTTCTTACATGGGGCTTCCGACCCCCAATATCTTTACCGGCGGCGAAAACTATCATGGCAAATACGAATACATATCAGCCGATAATATGGTGAAAGCTGTTGAAACAATAGTAGAAATTGCAAAGCTTTACGAACAAAGAGCGTAATCCGGACCAGCTGCAGAAGGCTGTCTTCAAAAAAGGAATGTTTACAGGGCGATTCCCGTGGCACCTTCCTTTAGGAGACAGCCTTTTTTCTTAGTCTGTTTTGGGGCACCTTTCCCCCTGTAAATGTATTTTGCTTCTTATTCCTGATATAATATGTTAGTTCTAAACGGGCTTTGAAGGAGACTAAAATGAATAAACAAAAAATATTGATAATATATCTCATTTCCGGGATCATTTGGGTATTTTTGACCGATTTTTTTATCGACTCATATGTATCTAATGCTCAATTATACAGCTTGATCCAAAAAGCAAAAGGACTTTTTTTCATTCTATTAACAGGCCTGCTATTATATCAAGTCCTTAAAAAAAGCGAAAAGTTCTCCATTCTCCAGGAGCAGGAGGAACGGCTCTCTACCTTAATCAATTCTATGGTGGACTTTGTAAACTTCAAGGATGGTGAAGGACGATGGATTGAGGCGAATGAATTCGGTCTTAAGCTCTTCCAAATTGAAGGCGCAGAGTATAAAGGGCTGAAGGATTCTGAGCTGGCCAAACACTCAGATTTTTACGGCGATGCGTTGACGTATTGTGAGATTTCAGATGAAGAGACCTGGAACGAAGGAAAAATCACCCGCTGCGAGGAGATCATTCCACTCCCTGAAGGCGGCTGTAAAACCTTTGATACAATCAAGGTTCCCTTGTTCAACAGTGATGGATCTAGAAAAGGCCTGGTGGTCATAGGAAGGGATATTACGGAGCGTGTAAAGGCTGAAAAGAATCTGTCAGACAGCCAGCAAATGTACAAATCGCTCTTTGATTATAATCCCGATTCAGTATTCATGATGAATCTAGAGGGCATATTGACTAAGGCCAATCCTAAATTTCAAACCCTGATGGACATGGGTAACGGAGCACTTGCCGGAACCCGGCTCGACGGCTTTGTTACAGGCATTGAATCCGATAAGGATAAGCTGAGGAAAGCATTCTTATATGTAGTGAATAACAAGACTGGAATCGCTACAGATGATATTACCTTTATTACATCAAAAGGGAGCAAGGTCCTTCTTCACTGCACATTTGTTCCCATGCTGATTGATGGAGAGCTTGCAGGCGTCATAGGCTACGCAAAAGATGTGACGCTGATCAGGGAAACCGCAGAACGGCTTAGAAAAACAGAAAAACTGTCGATTGTAGGTGAACTGGCCGCCAGTGTCGCCCATGAAGTGCGTAATCCGCTTACTTCATTAAAGGGGTTTGTCCAGCTTCTTAAGGACAATGAAAGCCAATATCAAACCTATTATTCCATCATGCTAAGCGAGCTGGACCGGATCAATCAGATTGTGAGTGAACTGCTGGTCCTAGCTAAGCCTCAGGATAAAAAGTTTAAGAAATGCAATCTGGGTATTCTGCTTAAAGAGGTTAAAGCCCTTCTTGAGCCCCAGGCCATGATTGAAGGAGCCGAAATACTCATTGAAGAGAAGGAAGAACTCCCGTTGATTTTGTGTGAAGCCAATCAAATTAAACAGGTGTTTATCAATATCATCAAGAATTCCATAGAAGCTGCTGCCACTACAATCAAGATTTCCCTGCAGCGGGCAGGCGAAGAGACCCTGATCCACATCAAGGATAATGGATGCGGCATCGAGCAGGAAAGAATTCCCCACCTCGGCGAGCCCTTTTACTCATCCAAGGAAAAAGGAACCGGTCTTGGACTTACCGTCACTCAACGGATTATCCAGGCCCACCATGGCAGGCTAGCATTTCAAAGCAAAGTGAAAGAAGGGACAGATGTAACCATCCTCCTCCCTTCAATAAATTAGCTGCAAAAAAAATCAGGAGCTGCTGCCTCTGATTTTTTTATGTTCTGTGCTTCAACGTCGGCCAGATATAGAGCCCCAGTTCCCTATTTCAAAGCATAAGCCCTTTTAATGATAAGAGAGAAACTAATAAATTGCCGATTATCGTCTTCGATTCCGTTTTGTAAGCGTATAAAATCCACTATTCATTTTTTAGTATTAGCCTCCCATTTCGCCTTCATGCCAAGCATTATGTCGTGGATCATAAATTTCTTCCTTTTATTATCCTTTTTCCTGGATAGGATAATAAAGAATACATGGAGGTGACCATCTTGGAAGAACAGGAATTGAGAGATTTTGTCATTATAGAAGATGAAGAAGGAACCGAACAGCAATACGCCATTGAAGCCCTTTTTGATATGGAAGACCAGTCCTATGCCTTGCTGACTTCGGGAGAGGATACCATTCTCGTCCGTGTCGAAGAAGATGAAGGAGAACAATATATCGAAAACATTACTGATCCAGAGGAAAGAGATAATATACTGGCTGCCTATCAGATCGCAGTAGAAGCTGCCCCTGCAGAAGAAGTGGACCGGACCATGGACTTTTAATGCATTCAAATCAGGAAAAAAGGTTATCTTAACAGAGAGCCTAGCTGGCTCAATTCCTCGTCGGGAGTGATGTGTCTTGGCAAGAAACAAACTTTTGGTCCCTGGCGCCGGCAACGCCCTTGATCAGATGAAGCAAGAAATTGCGAATGAGTTTGGAGTTCAGCTTGGAGCAGATGCGACCGCACGTGCAAATGGTTCTGTCGGCGGTGAAATGACCAAGCGGATGGTGGCGTTCGCCCAGCAGCAGCTTAGAAATCAGCAAGGACAGTAACCAAGGAGAAGAGACCCCAAACCGGGTCTCTTTTTCTGGCTCTCCATTCTTCCAGCAAAGCCCTGCAGACCTTCCAAATTTTTAATATATAGAATTATCTAAATTTCGTTGACAATGACTACGATACCTGTTAAATTATATCTACATAATAAAAATCAGTGACGAGAAGAGTAGGATAAGATTATGTTCCACAGAGAGCCGGCAGGCTGCTTTTAAAAGGCGGCAGGGTGAAAGCCGGTGTACAGATCGTGTCCGAAGATCATCTCCGAGATTCAAAGCTGAACTAAAAGTAAGCTTTGACGGGTTTTCCTCCGTTATAAAGGACCGCGTATGATTGTACGTGTACAGAGCGCCGCATATTTTTCATGCGGAATTAGGGTGGTAACGCGAGATAACAACTCGTCCCTTTACTAGGGGCGGGTTTTTTATTTTGTTCTTTTAGCAGATGTTTTGGCCATTCATCTGTTATATAAATATAATATTTTTCAATAAATCCATAAAGGAGATAAATGACATGAATCGAAAAGACACCTTATTTATTGGACTAATGCTGTTTTCCATGTTTTTCGGAGCAGGAAATTTAATTTTCCCGCCATTTTTAGGAGCAGAAGCAGGAACCTCCTTCTGGGGAGCAATCACAGGATTTATTATAACCGGAGTCGGCCTTCCCTTTGCCGTTTTGCTTGCGGTTTCCCTTGTCAAAGGTGGCGCGCAGACCATTGGGAACAGAGTTCATCCTGTTTTCAGCACAATTTTCATGGTTATTATTTATTTGAGCATCGGTCCTTTTCTGGCCATTCCCAGAAATGCCAATGTCGCATACGAAATGGGGGTAAAGCCCTTCCTTGGCACATCGGCGTCCGGAACCTCACTGCTCTTATTCACCCTGGTATTTTTCGTATTGGTTTACCTGGTCAGCTTGAATCCATCCACCATGGAGAAATACATGGGGCGCTGGATTACACCTGCTCTTCTGCTGGCCATGGTCGTATTATGTACAACCGGCCTGCTGAAGTTCCATTCTCCGTTCCAGGCTCCATCCGAAGCCTACAAGAACGGCGCCTTTTTCAAAGGATTTTTGGAAGGATACAACACCATGGACGCACTTGCCTCCCTTGCCTTTGGAATTGTCATCCTGACAGCAATCAGTCAAAAAGGCGTCAAAAAGAGAAGCGATTTAACCAAATACACATTAAAAGCAGGAATGATCGCCGGGCTGCTCCTTGCCCTTGTCTATCTTAGCCTTGGCCTGATGGGAGCTAAGATGCCTTCTGAAGGAGCCGCAAATGGGACTGAGCTTTTATCCTCTGCTTCTGTTATCCTTCTTGGGACGAAAGGCACTGCCCTGCTTGGAGTCATCTTTACCCTGGCTTGCTTTACAACCGTGGTCGGTCTGACATCAGCATGCGGCCAATACTTTTCAAAGCTCCTGCCAAGGCTCAGCTACAAAACCGTTGTATTGCTGGTTACACTTACAGGTTTCATTTTGTCCAACCTGGGATTGGATCAAATCTTAAAGGTATCGGTTCCTTTCCTTGTTATGGCCTATCCGCTGACGATCGTCCTTGTCGCATTGACGTTCTTCAGCCGTTTTTTCAACAATTCCAGAAAAGTCTATGCCAGTACGGTCATCTGCTCAGGATTCTTTGCCATCCTGGACGGACTGGGAGCCTTCGGGCTTCATCTTGGACCCCTGCAGGCGCTAAAGGATGCCCTTCCTCTCTCAGCACAGGGACTTGAATGGGCACTGCCCGCCCTTGCCGGGGCATTGATCGGGCTTATTCTCGATAGATGGAAGCCCTCCCTGCCCGCTGAAGGAGAATCACTCGAGCTATAAAGTCATATAATTACCGAGGTGAATACTATGCTGTTAAAGGTGAACAATGATTTGTTTATAGAGTTGATGGGACCCGAGCACAAATACGAGCTCTTTCATATCATTGATACAAACCGGGAGCATCTCGGTAAATGGCTTTTATGGGTGAACAAACGGCAGGCAGCGGACGACCTTGATCCGGTCTTCCCAGTCTGGCTGAAAAATTTTGAAGACAGCAATGGCTTTGACGCCGGAATCCGCTATCAAGGAAGGCTTGTTGGAATGATCAGCCTTCATTACATCGACTGGAAAAACAAATCAACAAGCATTGGCTACTTTCTCTCGAAAGAGGCCGAGGGCCGGGGGATTATCACAAAAACCATCTCCTCCCTGCTCACCCACATCTTTGAAGAGCTTGGTCTAAACCGCGCAGAAATCCGGGTAGCTTCCGGCAATACCAGAAGCCGGGCCATTCCGGAACGCCTCGGCTTCATCCAGGAAGGCATCACCCGGGACGGCCAATGGCTTCATGACCATTTCGAAGATCTTATCAATTACAGCATGCTCGGACGGGATTGGGTACAAAAAAAATAAACTAACCAGGCAGCCGAATGACAGAGGAATGGACGTATGTATGGGCATACGTCTTTTCTTTATTTCATTAAGCTTAGACCAGTTGTCCATTGTTTGATGATGGACAGTTTTTTTCATGGCAGCCCTATCTATCGGAAGGAACTATCGTTTTATTTGTGCACCCATGCCTGCGCACACACGAAAAAGAGGCCGCAATGGCCTCTTTTCCTTACTTGGTTTTCAGTTTTTTCACCGCAAAGGACATCAGGGCCAAAACCGCGACCATGACAATGCACACGATGGAGCTGAGGCGGTTTTCCGGGCTGATCAAAAGAGTGATGAATGAAATTACAAGGCCAATGATGACCAGCAGCGTCAGATACGGGAAACCCCAAAGTTTGAAGTACGGCTGGTTGGGATATGTGCGTCTGAGCTTTAACTGTGCCAGACAGATACTGACCCAGATGATGGATACAGCGAAGCCGGGAATAGCCATTAGATAGGTAAAAATTTTATCCGGCTCCAGATAAGCAAGATACGTTCCGAGCAGAAGGACGAGTGCGCTTATGCTCAATGAAACATATGGAACTCCTCTTTTTGTCACACGCTTTAAGCTTTGAGGAGCGACCCCGCTTGCTGCAAGTGAGTGCATCATTCGTGTACTTCCATAAATCCCTGAGTTGGCTGCAGACAGAACCGCTGTAATCAACACAAAATTCACAACGTGGGAAGCCCCATTCATTCCCGCTGTTTCGAATACCTGTACGAATGGACTTCCGCTTTGAGAAATGTGATCCCAGGGAATGAGACCGCAGATCACAAGAATAGGCAGTGTATAGAATAAAATGACGCGCACCATGACCCCTTTTACAATGCCGGGAAGTGCCTTTTCGGCATCCTTCATCTCCGTAATGGTCAAACCGATGAGCTCAGAGCCGCCATATGAGAACATGACGATCAGAAGCGTAGAAAAAATGGCACCCCAGCCGTTTGGCACGAAATCCGTGAAGTTATGGAGACGGGGAGCTGGTCCGTCGCCCGGAATGATGCCGAATAATATGGCGGCCCCCAGTAATATGAAGGCAATGATCACCACAATCTTCAAGCCCGCAAACCAAAATTCGATTTCACCATATAATTTCACACTGAAGCTGTTAAGAAGGATGATTCCAAGGGCACAGATCAGGCTGAGCGCCCAAAGCGGTGCCGAGGTGAACCAGTATTGCAGGAAGCTTCCTGCAGCTATTACCTCAATGACACATACAACAAGCCAGAGGATGACATAAAGCCATCCGGTTATGAAGGCATATCTGCTTCCCAATGCTTTTTCAATCAGCTGGTTCATATCATGCCCGCGATAGACGATGGCCATTTCAGCCATGGCACCCATCACTACGAGAAGAAGCAGTCCCGCAAACAGGTAAGAAAAAATGACTCCAGGCCCTGCCATTCCCACTGTATCAGCGCTTCCTTTGAAAATCCCTGTTCCAATCATGCCGCCCAAGGCAATCATTCTTACATGGCGGGATTGAAGCTGTTTTTTTAACTTGTCGTCTTGCATGTGACACCTTCCTTTATTATTATTTATACACGAAATAGATTCGGCTTAATCCCGATGAGCTGGATAAAGCTTCAATGAGAGACAGGCCCAGAGAAAATAAAAAAGTCCCTGCTGAATAAATCAGCAGGGACGAATGAACGCGGTACCACCCTTGTTGCAGCTATAGCTGCCTCTCATTTTTATAACGGGACTGCCCGTCTCCTCTAGGTAAGGAGAAGCTCCAGGATTGAAATTCGTTTCTAATCTATGTACCGGCTCTCAGCACCGCCGGCTCTCTTAGACATAAAACATTAGCAACTACTAAATTCCCTTCAACACTTATCTATTTTATTTTGGTATAATTCCTGAGTATATTTCTTGATTATAGAAGGGCTGGAGTGCCATGTCAACTTTAATTTAGATTCTATGCACCATGAAGTATAGGAACCAAACGGCATGATTTTGTTCATCTGCAGCTGCACTACGGAAGGCTTCCCTGATAGATGGATCATTCGTCATCTGCGCAATCCGGTGATATTTATCTACCGTTTCCTGTTCATCTTTAAAGGCAAAGTCAAGGCCCCTCCGGTAGTCCCTTGGGCATTCCTCTCTGATTTGGACCTGAGGCTGTCTGCCAAACAGAGTGGAGTATATTTGAACAAAGGTCTGATAATGATGGATTTCATCTTTGCGGATTTCTAAGATTTGATTCCTGGCTGCTTCAGTGGGCGCCATGGATGCGATCTTCTCATAGCAGATGATAGCTGTATATTCACCGTTAATCGCATTGCCTATTTCCCTTCTGATCTCCTCGTTCTGCCTGGCATATTCCATATATGAATATTCCATTTACATCCCTCCCCAGAATAGTTTATGGGGAGAAATAGTGTAGGTGCCTGCCTTCAATAATCTTATTTACCAGCTTAGCCTAGTCTTCATCCTTCACATCCATATCCTCTGGAATCGATTCATTCTGCCATTCTGCAAAAAGGCTTTTATATTTTTCCATCTGCTCAAAATGAGTGGCAAACTGCTCTTTATTAATTAAATACTGCTTCCCGTCATGGACCGCCCTGATCTTTTTCTGCATGACCAGACTTTCCACATAATGGGCTGGAAGTGAGAGGTACTCTGCCGTCTCCTCTATAGTTAGATACATAGTTTCACCTACTTTTATCAGGAATTCTTAATTTTATTGTTCCACCTGCAGGACTGCTTTCAAATACATCCTTAATGCTTCAACCTGCTCAGAGACATAGACTTCCTTGGGTCCCAGCCTGTTGAAGCTCATCAGGCGGTATAGCAGCAGTCCGTCCGAAACATTCATGATAAACAGTATGATCGCGTCTATAGGCTGAAGGGGCTTGAACTCCCCAGTCTCGACCCCATTTTGTATCAGCTTGGAGAAATACTCCCTCAAGAACTGGAATCTTTTCATTAAGTAGGAAGCCCGCTCCTCCACCCGGAGGCTGTTCAGAAAGTATTCAAATTGAACCACGCCAAACCCGATGCCGTCAGACAGCCGGTCCTGCTCTGTCTCTTGAAGAAGCTTTTCAACAGCTTCCCAGGCAGTGCTGCTATTCTCGATCAAGCTGAGGAACCATTTTTTTGATTCCTGATCATTACGGTCCGTTATATGCCGGAACATTTCATCCGTGCTTGAAAAATATTGATAGACCCCGCCGCGGCTGAGACCGGTGGCTTCCACGATGTCTGTCATGGTGGTCTTTTCAAAGCCCTGCTTGATAAATATTTCCCTTGCTGTTTCCAGAATTTCTTCTTTACGCTTCTCTTTGTATTCCTCGCTCACTTTCGGCAACTGTCACACTTCCTCCTGATGCTGGTTTGACCCATGCAGAAGCAAGCCCAATCAGGACGAGCATACTGCCGGATAGGATAAAGGCTGCTTTAATGCCGGCAGCTTCCACAAGGATCCCGCCTAATAGCATTCCGATAACGGCAGCACTGGATGTTACACTATTAATAGTACCAAAAACCCTGCCGCTCATGTGCACAGGTGCGCTCTTTTGTGCCAGAACATTGAAAGGAATAAAAATGGAGGCCGCTGCTATTCCCACGATAAAAAATAAAACCGGATAAACGATTTTTATAAACAATATAGGAAAGCCTGTAAATAGCACGCATACAGCAAATCCTCCGCCTACCCCAATCGCACCGAGTGATAAAAACCATCGCGCAGATTTAATTGGTTTTTTACTTAAGATGGCTGCCATGACAAACATTCCTCCGCCTGAGGCCGACATGGCGTAGCCTGCCAGGTCTATAGGGATCCCTGGTATTTCGCGGAGCAGGATCATAAACTGGGAGTCTGCGATTTGCAGTACGAGAAGAGAAAGACTCATCACCACAAGTCCTGCCAAGACCTCGGGGACTGACTTCAAAAAGGAAAATCCGGCCTTCATTTCTACCAGGAAGTTTTTCTTCTCCCCTGAATCCGCATCATTCTTAAGATTGGTGCTTTTCTTTATATTCAGGAGCAATACTGCAGATAATACGAAGGTCGCAGCATCGATATAAAAGGCGGGATGAACACCGAATGAAGATACAACTACGCCGCTGACCATTGGGCCGATGATCTTGCTTCCATTGTCGATCATCGAGCTGATGGATACAGCCTGCTGCATGTGTTCATCCGATACAATTTCTTTTAGCTTTCCATTCTTTGCGGGCATAAATAATGCGGAAAAGGAGCTTTTCATAAAAATCAGCAGATAAACGGTCCAGAGATTGGGGGCAAACACAACCAAAGCTACAACCGCCGCCCTCATGATATCAGTAAAAATCATTATTTTCTTGCGGTCGACTTTATCTGCGGCCACTCCTGCGAAGGATCCAAACAGGATGGAAGGAAGTACAAGACAAAGCATTAAATACGTCATTTCCATCGGGCTCGCCTTCCAATTGATGCTTACCAGGGCCATGAGTGCCAGGAGATCCAGCCAATCCCCTATGCTTGATACAATCTGAGAGCTAATCAGGTACACATACTGTTTATTTTTCAACAGTTTAACATTTTCCATTATACCCTCCAATAAAAATGACATCTTTGTCGTTATTATAAACGACATTAATGTCATTTTACAATGGGCTATTTAAAATATTTTCCAATACTTCCATTACACACAAAAAAAACGGCATATAAAATGCCGTCGGAAAGTGAAGCAACAGAATTCAAGATCTCACTTAATAATCTTTCCTCTTCCGGATGAATAGTAATCCAGATAGTCAGCAGATAAAGCATCAACCGGCCCATATACCTTTTCCATCGCTTTAAGAGCAAGCTCATTCGTCTCTGGAAGCTTGTTCTGAATTTCTTTATCAATATAGTCATTTTTCTTCAGCTCAGCTGCAAATTCTTTGAATTTTTCCAATCCTTTTTCTCTTAAAAGATAGCTGGTGAGCAAGAATCCTGATGCATACTGCTCCATCCAGTTCTTAGTCTGCAGTTTCCCGATTTGGCCGATTGGCAGGGGGTGGGATTTCAGCATCTGCAATCTGTCTCCTTCATCAAATCGTAAAACATCCAGATTTAGAAGCAGTCCTCCATCCCCGCTATCCGTTACTGCACTCCTCAATGCATCCGCCACCCCGTTCTGCAGATAGGAAGGTGCATTATCATTGGTCATTTCCTGCATCATTTTGGAGGAAAGCTGAGAAACCAGGATGGATAATACAGGGCTGCCTGGCCTTCCAACAGGGGTAATCATTTTGATGGATTCACCATAATTGCTCCAATCCTCCACCATATAGGCCGGAATCGTCGCACCCATCTCCTCAATGGTTTTATATAGTTTTATATGGATAGGGCCTGGTTCCCAGCCAAATTCCTGTTTGTAAAGCCGGACCACGGACGTAGCATCCAGCAGCAGGCTGTCTGCCTCTTTGTCCATTCCTTTGAGATAATGGACAGTGACAGTATTGTATCTCTTTTCTTTAAAAGGAAGGTCGTTCAAAAGCCATTTTCCGCCGGATTTACTAATGGAATACGTCACCTTTTCCGCGTACTCCTCCCCTTTTGATGTTTTGATGTTTACTTTCAGTTCGAGGGAGCCTGTATCGGCGGACTTCAGATTTATACTTCCTTTCTGCACTGAAGTCTCCCAGCCGGCTTTTTTATTCTGGCTGATTTCCTCCAGCCAGCTTTCTTGCTCTCGATAGAAGAGTGCATTCGATTTGTTTTGAAATGAGAGAAACTTCTTCATATTGTTATCTTCAATGGCTTTAAGCATGGAATTAAACTGCTTTTTAATCTTGGCATTTGATAGGGCTATCGTTTTATCCCCTGATGCCTCCGCTCTGGCACTCGTGGATAAGAGAATATTTTTAAGGGGGTCTTCATCCGTCCGGAGATAATACCCGCAATAAAATACAAAAAGCGCTGCACCTAGAATAGCTGCCCTATGTTTGACAGACGCAGTCAGGATTCTTCCAGGCTCCTTCCAAATCCTCCATTCCATGATCGCAGCCATTCCAGATCTGCTGCCCGTGCTCCTCTCTGCTTCCAAATGATCCAGCCATTCCTGCCCTGCCTGATAGAATATAAAAAAGGGAGTGTAAATCATCAGAAGTGCAGCGGAAAGGACCATTGGCTTGAAGTCGAGCATGATATAGTATGTCAATCCTCTCGTATTGTAAATATATTCAACTATGAATAAACTCGACATTCCTCCCCATACTAAAATCTTAGAATGATGAAAGATCGATGGGAAAATGTTGCGGAAATTATGGATGGTTACAATTCTGAATCTGCCCATCCCTTTTGCCATGGCATATTCTGTATAGGGTTTAATCTGTTCTTCCTCCACCAGCATCAGCAGCAGCCGGAATAGGTAGATGGCCGGAAGGATGGCAAGAGTCAGGATGGGGGCCAAATAAATGGTTTCATCACCCAAAACTGCAAAATTGACCAGCATGACACCTGTCTTTTTGAAAATGGCAACCACAGTCACTTGCAGAAAGACTGCGATTAATAAGTCCGGGACTGTCTCTAACACTCCCAATACCCGCTTAATCGGATCAATCACATAATAAGGCAGAAAGAGCGTCAGCAGGGCCAGAAGCAAGGCAGCAGCAAATCCAAGTAAAATTCCGGAGATAAATATTTTGGCTGAATATATATAAGGCTCCTTCAGGAAATCCAGGATTGGCATCGGCACATTTTTGTAGGTATACACCCAGTTTTCAGGCTTAATAAAAACTAGGACAAACCTGTAAAATTCTTTGAAATATAAAGGGATATTATAAATCTGCCCTGATGAAATGACACTCGGAACAATGCTGACAAATACAATCCCAAGAGCCCCAAGAAGGTAGTAAAACAAAATTTTAATAGATCTGATAATGAATTCCAAAGAATCCCCTCCCTTCGCGGTTACATAGCTTGTCTATTTTTCTTGGACAATAGGGAAAAAGAGTTTTTTTCCTTAAGGGATACAGGTTTTTCTAAGTCTGCACCCTGCTTTTTTCTGGACCGCTTCGGCATTAAAACACCAACCTTCCGCTGCTGTACCTCTTTAACTCCCTGAACAATGAGCTGCATGGCGAGAATGCAGAGCATAAAGGCTGCCAAGGCAGGAACCACAAGCCAATATTTTTGGTACATAAAAGCATCCCTGGCGTCAGCAATCAGCCCTGACCATTCATAGGTAAGACTTCTAGGCGGATCCGGTGTCTCGCTTAGTGAAATGATGGTGCCTCCAAAAAAAAGATAGAACAGACCCAAATGGACGAATATGAGCAGAACCTGGATAAACTGCTGGCCGAACAAAATGAACAGACGCGGAGCCAGCTGCGGAAAGATGTGCTTCCAGAGAATATGGCGGCTGTCACCTCCCAGTGTCTTAGCGCTTTCTACATACGTCTGCTGGGATATGATCTTCATCTCATTCCCGATTAATACGGTGATCAGAGGAACAACAAGAAGAGTTAAAATGACTACCTCCAGCACCACCCGCTCAAGGAATGAATAATCCCAATTCCTCCCTCCCCTGTCCATTACAATGGGATTCAGGAGAATAATAGCTATAAGACTCAGCGGCAGGAAATGAATGGAGTCCACTACTTTGATAATGAAAATTCTGGTAGTTTCCTTAAAATGAAAAGTGTAGTATATCACAAAGAAAAATCCCCCCGCCACTCTTAATAGGGCGATGAGCAAACCATAGGAGATCGTATATTTTGCCCCGACAAAAAGCTGATCTCTTATGCTCCTTCCCCCTGTATCCGAACCGAACCACATCTGGGAAGAAGGCGGATGAGGAGAAGAACTGAGCAATTTCCCATGTGAGTCCATTAAGAGAAGGACCTTTTTGATTTCATGTTCTTTAAACTCAGAATAGAAAAAGCTGAATGCCACTAAACCGAATAAGAATAAAAACCCCACCGTAAATTTCGGGTTGGAAAAGTGAACCCCGATTCCCTTAACGGCATGGATCAGCCGATTTTTCCAGTTTAGTGTAAATCCATACATTTCACTGTCGTTTTGGCTCCTGCCCAGAAGCGAGGCTGTATGGGTGATAATAAAAAATGGAGTATAAAGAAACAGCAGGCCAGCCGCCATAATGACTGGTTTAAAGGAGGCGGCCATATAGATGCTCAATCCCTTGATTTGAAGAATGGATTCCACGGCAAAAAGACCCATGATCAAAAGGGAGGCCGCCGTCCTCAGATGTCCTGCCAAACTTTCCCCGCGGACTTTAGCCTGAACAATAAATTCCCGGAAAATAGGAAAGAACCCCCTACTTTTCAGTTTTATTGCTTCTTTTTCATCCCACAGCAAACATTTACCAAATAAATAAACAGCTGGAAAGACAGCAGCAGCCAATATTCCAATGATTATACTCACCGGTGCTGAAAAGTGTATTTCCAGAGCAGAAAGAAAATACATGAGACCAAAGCCTATTAATAAACTCAGTCCTGCTTCAGAGAATATTTGATAAATCTCCTGTATCGATTTATTCACTGCTGAAGGCAGATGAGCAGTCACACGTCTGAGCAGAAGCACTGCAAGCATTCCTGTGCAAAGAGCACCGATCAGGACAGAGAGCGAGATTAAATAAGGAGCCTTCATAACCTCCATGATAGAAAATGACGTGCGTTGGTAGGTAACAATCCAATTGCCCGGATGGATAAATTTCGGGATCAAATCTAGAAGCTCTTCTACATATCCGGTTATATTGAATGGCCCTTTTTCGATGGCTACCCTTGGAATTACACTGACCGCAAGGATCACCAGCACTGTAAAGAAATATTGCAAAAACACTTTAAGGCCTTTCATCCAACGTCCTTCCTCCCTTTTCATTTTTGGATATTCCTTTGGTCAAATATCCATCCAAAGGACTTTTCCCTCACATTTTTTATTAGACGATCCAAAACTTTGAATGTTACATTTATAAGCGAATTATTTGATTTATTTTACAATTTTGTAAATTTTATATTTTACAAATGTGGATTCCCCAAGGAAAAGGAGAGGAAGAATGAATCTGGATTTTTTGAATAAAGAAATTAAAAAAGAAAAGGTGAACTGCTGTCTAATTTATCAAAACCAAGATCTCCAATATTCCTACTATAAAAACAATAAGCAGCGGGATAAGCTGCACAAGCTCAACTCCTGCACCAAAAGCATTCTCTCGATTTTGATAGCAATAGCTATAGATAAAGGATATATCCCATCCATTCATACCCCCATACGATTTTACTTCCCAAAAGTCCTCTCTTCACAGGCGGACCCCAGAAAAAAGGAGTTAACCATCCGCCATCTGCTGACAATGTCTGATGGATTGGACTTTCCGGAACTTGGGGAATGGAACAGCTTTGCACCCATGGTGTACCATCACGATATCATTAAGTTTGTTTTGGATAGACCCCTTATACACGAGCCTGGGACCCACATGAATTACAATTCCGGATGCTCCCACATCCTGTCGGGCATCCTTCAGCTCTCAGCTGGGATGAAGACAGAAGAGTTTGCAGTAAAGCATCTATTTAAGCCGCTTGGCATCTCAGAATACAGATGGTATGAGGATCGGATGAAAATTAACAAGGGTGCGGACGGACTGGTCCTTAAAGCAGAGGATATGATCAAGATTGGATGTCTAATGCTTCAAAAAGGGCTGTACAGTGGAAAGAGAGTGGTTTCTGAAGAATGGCTTCTGGAAAGTATAAAGCCCAACCTTTTAACCTATGAATTTATCGGACATCATGGGATGCACTGGTGGGTGAATAAACTGGAGCCCTTGAACGATTTTTCTCCAAAAAATTCATTCTACTTTGCCCTTGGCTTTGGAGGACAATATATCATCGTACTTCCTTCCCTCCAAATGGTCATAGTTATAACAGGTGAATTGTACCATGACAGCCTGAAGCCGATGAGAATTATTAGAGAGAAACTATTCCCTGTTCTTAAAGAAAACCTGCCATCATAATCTTGGCAATTTTTTCTCATTAAAACATTATCATACTATAAAGAAGGAGGTTAACTATATGGCGAAAAAGTCCATGATTATCAAGCAAAAGCGTACACTTAAATTTATGGTCCAAGAATATACACGATGTGAAAAATGCGGACGTCCGCACTCTGTCTATAAAAAGTTTAAGCTTTGCCGTATTTGCTTCAGAGAGCTAGCCTACAAAGGGCAGATTCCTGGAGTGAGAAAGGCAAGCTGGTAATAAGCCTCCTGATTGGAGGCTTATTTTTTTGGTTATCAAGCATTAGATAACCATACGCCCGGCTCAGCCAGCTCCGGAATCCATCTCGGCGCAAAGAATAAAAAAGGCAAGCTTAGCTTAAACGAATGTACTATAATCCTGGTGGTATTTTTATTATTCTGCAAAAAAGTTCTTTTTCATGTGCTTCGATGAAAACTACTTACCGCATTTTAGAAAAAACACACCTTTATTCTTCAAATTCCAGCAACATTTATCCAATTTTTGGTTTAACTATTAAAATACAACTAGTTAAACCAGGCAGAATTAATGCCATTTAACTGTTAAATTCCCCATTATCCGCAGTTTCTCTATCATTTTTCCGGTAGCACCTTATAGTTAAATTGTCTGAATATAAGGAAATTTACCTATATGTTTATCTCAATTTTTAGAATATTATGGGATTATACTAAAACATATAGGGGGGTTCTTTATTGAACAAGTTCTTTAAGACAGGCATTACTTCAGTAGTAGTAGCAGGTACTCTCTTCACTGGCCTTCCCGGCTATATGGCAGGTCCTGTTCAAGCGCAGACTACAATTGAGGCTAATGTCTCTAATTCACATGGTTCACTCGACAAGGCCATTGTCAATGACGATAAATTGCTCGAGGCCTTAATCAAGCGCGGAGAAATTTCTGCAAAGGCTTCTGCAGCAGACAAACAAAAAGCGCTGCAGAACTATCTTGATTTAAAAGGGAAGCAGGATTCTGTTAAGCAGAAGGATCCTCTTGCTCCAAAGGTGAAGGCAGCTGAATCTACTAAACAGAAAAAATTCAAAAACTTTAATAATGGTCTATTAAATGGCAGCGGTAACAAGAACGGCCATTTAAAGGGCAATCCTGATCCAGTTAAAGAAGGTACTTCCCCTGGAATCCAGAAACAAGGAAAGCTATTAACTTTGATGGTTGAGTTCTCTGATGTTGAGCACAACAATATCAAGCCTGAGGATACTGACAACTATTACAAGGATTATAATACTGAACACTATGAAAATATGATTTTCGGCAAAAAGGGAGAATATAAAGGCCCTAGCGGCGAGGATCAGATTTCACAGAAGCAATTCTATGAAGAGCAGTCAGGCGGCACCTATACTGTGGATGGACAAGCCTACGGCTGGCTTAAGGTTCCTGGCACTGCGGCATATTATGGAGCAGACAAGTCTACTGGAGGTCATGACAATG
The DNA here is from genome assembly GCF_000430765.1 of Peribacillus kribbensis DSM 17871. Taxonomy (GTDB): domain Bacteria; phylum Bacillota; class Bacilli; order Bacillales; family DSM-1321; genus Paraperibacillus; species Paraperibacillus kribbensis. The sequence continues at coordinate 128,978 of NZ_KE387241.1, forward strand.
TGACTCCAGGAGGTTCAAAGCAATTAGTAATAGATGCTTATGCTGCAGCTAAGGCGGCTGGTATTCCATTGAAAGACTATGACTTAGAGGATCCGCATGATTTAGACGGAGACGGAAACTTCTGGGAGCCGGACGGCCTTGTTGACCACCTGCAGATCATCCATTCCGGAATGGGCCAGGAAGCTGGCGGCGGAGCTCAGGGCGATAACGCAATCTGGTCCCACCGTTCTGCTAAATTCGTAGATCCTGATGGCTTAGGAAAAGGACTGCCAGGTTTCTATGATTACACCATGATGCCTGAAGATGGTGCAACCGGTGTATTCGCACACGAATACGGCCACGATCTAGGCCTTCCTGATGAATATGACACCATCTACTCTGGTACTGGTGAGGCAATCGGCTATTGGTCCATCATGGCAAGCGGCTCCTGGGCTGGTAAAATCCCTGGTGCAGAACCTACTGGCTTCTCTCCGTGGGCTAAGCAGTACTTCCAGTCTACCTTGGGCGGTAAATGGACTGCGCCAACTGTTGTAAACTGGGATCAAGTATCAACAACAGGTACACAGCTCCTGCTTGACCAGGCTAACTCACCGCTTGGACAGAATAATCAGGCAATCCGTGTAAACCTGCCGAAAAAGAAAACACCTGTAAACACTCCAGCAGCCGGTTCCTACGAATATTGGGGCGGCCAGGCTGATGAAATGGACAACAGCATGGTTACCTCTGTTGACCTTACAGGAAAGTCTTCAGCAACTTTAACCTTTGATGCTTGGTATGACATGGAAGAGCAATGGGATTTTGCTTTTGTTCAAGTTTCTACTGACAACGGGGCAACTTGGAAGTCGCTAGGAAATGGTAACACACGCAGTGATGTGGTTCCTGAAGGCTATCCAACAATCCTAAATTCAATGCCTGGATTCACTGGAAACTCCGACGGCTGGAAGCCACAGTCCTTTGACCTTTCAGCTTACAAAGGACAAAAAATTCAGCTGCGTCTGCGTTCAGCAACTGACTGGGGCACTTCAAATGTCGGATTCTTTGCTGACAACATTAAAGTAACAGCCGATGGTGCTACACTGGTAGACGATGGTGCAGAAAATGCTGCTTCCCCATTCACTTTAAAAGGCTTCCAGAAGTTTGATGGGAACAAACTGACTGACCACTACTACCTGCTTGAATGGAGAAACCACAAGGGCGTTGACGAAGGCCTTGGACACATTGCCCGCGGTGCATCCTTGATGAGCTATGACGGCGGATTAGTTGTATGGTATGCAGATGACAGCTTTACTGAGAACTGGACTGGGGTGCACCCTGGCGATGGCTATTTGGGGGTTGTGGATGCACATCCAAACACAAACCTTTTATGGGATATGGCGGATAGGTCTCCTGCAAAACAAGCCAGCACCCGCTACCATATCGCCGACGCTGCATTCGGTTTAAATCCGACTTCTGGTTTAAATATTAATTATCCAGGAGTACAGACTCTAACACTATCCAGCCAGCCTGCTGTATCTCTATTCAACGACAGCAGCTCATTTGCTAACACATTTATGCCGGATGCCGGCCGTAACCTTACTAACTATGGCCTAAAGGTCCGAGTGAATGGGCAAGCAGTTGATAAATCTGTTGGTTCTGTTGTGATCTATAAATAACATTACAGTTTGATAGCTTTAAGTTTGAAAACCTCTTGTCCAGCATTGTGGACGAGAGGTTTTTTATTCAATCACTCATGAAAAGGATTTATAAACATCACCGATAAAATTAAGGATTGAAAGTCCTTGCTTCTCTCATCTAAGATTGTTCAAAGCTTTCAGCAAAGCTTAATAAGGCCGTTTGGATTTATATCCTTCTCCTTATGTCTATGCTCTGGTTTATGGTTGTGAAGCCGTCTCTGTTGGTAAGTCATTACACTATTAACGGAGCTATAATTGAATAGTTCAGGAGTGTTCAGGATAAGTGTTCAGGATAAGTGTTCAGGATAAGTGTTCAGGATAAGTGTTCAGGATAAGTGTTCAGGATAAGTGTTCATAAGGATTTTAAAAAAATGCTGAGAAGCAAAACAAGATTTATAATCAATTTCTGCCTCTGGATGAGAAAAGAGAGCAATATATTGAGCAAGCCTTGCGTTATGCCAGCAGGGCTCTTCATTCAGCACCGGTCCCATCAATGAAGTCACAGATAAAATTAACCGGATGGAAATGAGTATTATACCAAAACGCAAACATGTAACAGCTGAGGCGATCCGGGAATATGTAAGTAAACTGCAGAAGGAAAAATAGAAGCTATTAAGTGGATAAGGGCTGAATGCTCTAGGGGGTTTCCTCCCTTCAACTGCTTAAGCCATCTTTATTTTAATTGTTATATTATCTGATCCCAGAGGAAAGCTAGTTATATGGAGGCGATAAAATGGCAGATAAAGAACAAGGTGGAAGCACTGGACAGAAGAGATCAAGCGGCAGCCATGCTGTTGACGTGAGCAGTTTATCCACAAACAGTATTCAGAATCCTGATATCCGCTCACATGGCAGAGGGCCGGTAAAAATAAATGATCAAGAAGCTACATCCCTTAATAATGCAATATTTGATCATTCTAACAGTGAATTTTATGATGGTGACGAGTTCCGGTAGAAGTCCATAGAACAGGAAAAGACCAGGCCATAAATTGCCTGGTCTTTTTGCTTTATGCTGTTTTTCTGCTTAATTTCACTTCAGGCCTGTTCCAATTTTCAAGCCAGTTTTTCACGGCTGTGACCATAATGACTACTCCCAATACAAGCATGATGATTGATAAAATGCCATTTAGCACATTGTAGCCTGCAGCCGCCGAATTAAGGTATACATTTTTAACCATCCAGTAGCCCGCATAATTGACGGTTACGTATAGATATGCAAGCGGGATCAAACATGTCAGCATATACCTGCGCTTGTCGGCAACCTTCAGGATGACGGTAGCACCAATGATCAGTCCGATTGATGCCATCAGCTGATTCGATACTCCGAACAATGCCCAGACAGAGCCGATGTCCCCGGAGAATAACAGGTAGCCCCATAATAGACAGGCAAGCGCACTTGCAAAGATATTACCCGGAATCCAATCTACACGTTTTAATGGCTTATAAAAGGCACCGCCGAAATCCTGAATTAAGTAGCGGGCAACACGGGTCCCTGAATCAATCGCCGTCAAGATAAATAGTGCTTCAAACATGATTACGAACTGGAAGAAGAACGAGGCAAGCTTTGAGAACCATGGAATGTCTGTGAATATATATGTCATCCCTACAGCGAGTGTAACAGCTCCCCCAGTTCGTCCTTCCAGGTTCAGGCCGATTTCCTTGCTTAGCTGTGGCAGGTTCACCGTATCCATACCAAGTGTTTTGAACACTTCAGGAGCAGAGTTAATAGCAAAATAATCTCCTGGATGAAGCGCAGTTGCAGCCACAAGAGCCATAATACCGACAACACACTCAACAAGCATCGCACCGAAGCCTACAGATTTAATATCGGTCCATCGGTCAAGCATTTTGGGCGTTGTACCGGAGCCGACAAAGGCGTGAAAGCCGGAAATGGCCCCACATGCTATCGTTATAGAAATGAACGGCCAGACTGGACCATTTAACACCGGTCCGCCGCCATGGATAAACTTAGTAAAAGCAGGCATCTGCAAAGTCGGGTTAACCACAAACACACCAGCGATTAAAGCAACGAAAACACCGATCTTCATAAAGCTGCTCAAATAATCTCTAGGCGCAAGCAAAAGCCAGACTGGCAGGGCAGCTGCAAAAAATGCGTAAACAGGAAGTATGATCGATAATGTCTTAACATCAAGGGTCAGCCACTCACCCAGCTGTGAATCCTGGATATAGGGCCCGCAGAACACGGCAGCCATAATCAAGATAAAGCCTGCAATGGACGCTCCCTTTAAATTTCCTGTTTTACGGTGATACAATCCAACAGCCATTGCAATAGGGATGGTAATTCCTACAGAGAATGTTCCCCAAGGGTTATTTTCCAATGCATGAAGCACCACCATGGACAAGCCTGCCATTGTAATCGTAATGATAAAAAGCATAGCAAGTCCTGTACAAAAGCCGGCTACAGGGCCTAATTCCTTCTTAGCAACCTCTGCAAGGGATTCACCCCTCTGTCTCATGGAAGCAAATAATACGACTGCATCATGGACAGCTCCCCCTATAACTGCACCTATTAACAGCCATAGCAGGCCGGGAAGATATCCGAATTGTGCCGCAAGAATGGGTCCTACAAGCGGTCCCGCCGCCGCTATGGCAGCAAAATGGTGGCCGAATGTAACCCAGCGGTTCGTCGGCACATAGTCTTTTCCGTCCTCAAATTCATGGGCAGGAGTCTTTTTTGAATCGTCCAATTTTAATACCTTGACGGCCATAAATGTACCGTACAAACGATAAGCTATCATTAGGATACAAATAGAGCCTATTACCATTGTAATCGCATTCATTTTTCTGCCTCCTCATGTTTGTATAAAACAAATATACCTTATGAAAACGAAATGTCAGCGTTTTCAATGCAAACAACAAAGAATATGGCCTGAGTTGCAGCCAAAGGAGGCTGAAATGCAAGAATGAAAGCGGATAAATAAAACCCAATGCGGCGAAGACAGCATTGGGCCTAATCATAATTTAAAAGCCAATCAGGGTCCTGAGATCTTTAACATAAGTCCTGCTTACGGGCACCTTTGAATGGTCTTTCATAATTAAGTTGTAAGTAGAATTAAACCATGGCTCTATTTCAGCTATATGGTCCAGATTTACTAAGTAGCTCCTATGTACCCGCACAAGCCGATTGGGGCTCAGCTTCTTTTCAACCGCAGTCAGGGTATCTGCGGCTTTATATTCTGAATCTAAGGTTTTGATCAAGGTTTTTCCCTCATCTGTAGCAATATAGACAATGGAACTGATATCAACGAGCACAATCCGTTCATCGGAGGCGACTGCAAACTTTCCTGTCCCCTGCTCTTTATGTGTTTGAGAAGCAGGAGCAATCCTGGCAGCTCCAATAGTTTTCAGGCTTTGGATTTTATTAAGAGTCTGCCTGATTCTATCTTCATCAAAGGGCTTTAGAAGATAATCAAAAGCATTCAGCTCAAACGCCTGTAAGGCATATTCATCATACGCGGTCGCAAAAACCACAGCCGGTTCCCAGTCCATCTGCTGGATCCGCTCTGCCAGCTCAAGTCCGCTGTCCCCGGATAGGTCGATGTCCAAGAATACCAGGTCTGGTTTTAGTACGTTAATTTGGGTCAAAGAATCGGCAATGCTTCCTGCTTCACCTATGATCTCTATTTCCTTCGTTCTCATGAGAAGATACTTTAATTCATCCCTTGCAAGCGGCTCATCATCCACTAAAAACGCCTTCATCATAAAGCTCCCATCCTCCCTTCTTTGCCGATGGAATCCTAATAGCTATCGCAGTGCCGGCGTCTTCGCTGCTTGATATATTAAACGAGGATTCATTGTTATAGATTCCCTCCAGGCGTTCCCGGATATTAACAAGTGCCGTTCCAGTCCCGCGCTTTGACTTCACAGGTTCTTTGCCGATCACGTCCAGAACTTCGGGAGCAATTCCCCTGCCATTATCAGTTACCTCAATATACAGGTCATCCCCTCTATACTGCACAGTTACCGCCACTCTTCCCTTTTGCTTTCCTGAAAAAGCATGCCGGATGCAGTTTTCAACGAGAGGCTGCAGGACAAAGGGCGGCAGCCGAAATTTCTCCAGACCTGGTCCTATGTCAAACCCGACTTCATATTTATCAGGGAAGCGCGCCTGCTCCAGGGATAAATAGGCCCTGACATGCTCCAGCTCCTTTTCCAGGGGTATTAACATAGATCTGGCTCCCTGAAGATTACTTCTAAAGAAGTGGCTTAATTCAAGCAGGAGCTTACGGGCCTTTTCGGGGTTTGTCCGGCAGAGAACCGAGATTGTATTGATGGCATTAAATAAGAAATGAGGATGGACCTGAGCCTGAAGAGCTTTTATTTCAGCATTTTTAAGCAGCTTGCTTTGCTGCTCTGCCTCCGCCAGTTCCAACTGTGTGGAAAACAGATTGGCAAGCCCCTCCGCCAGCTCCTTCTCAACCTCTGTAAGCTTGTCCGGGTTTGTAAAATAAAGCTTTAGCGTACCAACCGTTTTTCCATGAACCTTCAATGGAAGGACAACAGCCCCGCGAAGCGGACAGGATTCATGCCTGCACAGAATCTCTTCACGGCTCTTGGCAGTGATGACCCTTCCCTCTTTCAATACTTTTTTGGTCAAACCCGTTGAGAACCCTTTCGTCGGCACATGATGGTCAGAGGCCGCCCCGGCATGTGCCAGTACACCCACGGAGTCTGTAATCGCAATGGCATCTGCATCCGTAAGCTGCAGCATGAGCTCAGCTACCTTTAAGCAGGACTCAGAATTCAGGCCTCTTCTAAAAAACGGCAGAGTCTGGTCTGCAATATAAAAGGCTTTGCTGGTCTGAAGGGCTCTGGCCCTCTCCTGCTCCTTTAAAATGTACTGGATAATGAGCATGAATAACAGCATACCCAGTCCGTTAATTACAATCATAGGGATTCCTATAATTTTCACTAACCCCCATGCCAGGTGAAGCGGTTTTGTGACCAAAAGAATGATCAACATTTGCATGATCTCCATTACCACTCCCACACTTACTGCAAATAAGGGAGTCAGCGGGGCCCGCCGCTTCCAGAGAAGCCCTAAATATCCAGCTGCAAAGCCTGCCAGAATTGCTGAGGCAGCACAGGCAAACGCCGTAAACCCGCCAAGAAGGAATCTGTGGACGCCAGCAATAACTCCTATGCCCAGCCCTACAACCGGTCCGCCTAGAAGTGACCCAATCACAATACTGATAATCCGGGTATTGGCAATGGCACTATCTGGTTCAATCCCTATTAGCCAGGAGGTGTCCGCAGCTGAATTGAGATGAATTTCAATACCAGTGTAATTGCTTATCACACCAAACAGACCAAAGACAGCAATTAAAAGGGTTTTCTCGCGCAGCCCCTGGTCGTGATGGATGATTTTGCGGAAGGATTTCATTTGAGAGAGGAGAAAAACGGCAATTAGAATAACCCCGACTCGTTCAATCATTAAGGGTAATAAGTGAATCATTTGTCCTTCACCTCAGGAAAAGTTGTTCCTTTTATTATACTAGCCATGGACCAATTGTCGAAATTCTTTGTATTGTGCAATTTTTTTACAACAAAAAATCAGACGGCGGGACTTTTAATCATATTTTCAAAAAAACTAAGCTTTCATTTTTACCTAGGGAAATTCCTTTGCTACAATTATTTTCAAATGGGCTGTTGATAGGAGATGGAGAAATGTCAGTAAGAAAGCTAATAATTGCACAAAATCTGGAACATACATATGTAGAACGGATTCGGGCTGTCATTCCTGAATGGGAAGTTATTGTTGGCAGAGATCGGGAGGTCTGGCTTGATCACATTTCAGAGGCGGAGGTTATTGCGGGCTGGAAGAAAGTGATGGCTGATCATATCGGCAGCGGAAGACTGAAATGGGTTCAAACCTGGAGTGCCGGGATTGATACCCTTCCCCTTAATATCCTTAAAAACCATAATGTAGCTCTTACAAATGCAACAGGTGTCCACGCCTTCCCTATATCGGAAACTATTTTTGCCTTAATGCTCGGCCTGACGAGGAAGCTTCACTCTTATGTAAGAAACCAGCAGGCAAAAACCTGGTACCATTCAGACTTAAAGCTTGAGATTCATAATAAAACAATCGGTATTTTAGGAATCGGGGCAATTGGACAGGAGACAGCGAAAATTGCCAAAGCGTTTGGGATGGAAGTGCTTGGCCTCCGCCATTCTGGTAAGCAGGATAAATATGTGGACAGAATGTATAAAACAGAAGAACTGAACGATATGCTTCCCCTTTGCGACTATGTGGTCGTCACTCTGCCTTTAACAAAGGAAACACATCATCTCATTGGAAAAGAGCAGTTTAAAAGAATGAAAGATACGGCTTTCTTCATCAATATTGGCCGCGGAATCCTGGTGGTTGAGGACGATTTAATGTCAGCTCTTCAATCAGGGGAAATCGCCGGAGCAGGGCTGGATGTGTTTGAAACTGAACCGCTTCCGGAGTCCAGCGCTTTATGGGAGCTTGAAAATGTGATTGTCACTCCCCATACAGCCGGCTCCACCCAGCATTATGATGAGCGGGTAGTAAACGACATATTCATACCAAATCTAAAGATCTATCTCAATGGGGATCATCCTGCAATCAATCTGGTTGATTATAAAAAAGGATATTGATGAAGACAGACATCCGTTTTATCTTACCGCAGGTCTTGTGGTAAAATTAGGAGAATACCATCCTGCAGCCAAAAGCTTTTAGTGCTGCATGGTTCTACTCTTTAGGGAGGTGATGGATTTGGCAAATTGTGTTTGTTTGCCAGAAAGCGCAGTGTCTCATGCAAAGCCATATTGGGAGAAAGGCGATACTTTGCATGAGGTAGACTTACTAATCGCCTGCTCTCATATTCGGCTTTGCTGCCTTATTTTCTTTCAGAATAAAAATAAGGAGCTGGCAAACGTGAAATATGTAAGAGCGACTTCAGTATTACCCCCATCTTTGATTGCTGAAATTCAAAAATACATCCAGGGAGAGACCATATACATCCCAAAGCCGGAGGGAACCCATCAAAAGTGGGGGACTAATTCCGGCGGGCGCAAGATGATTGACGAGCGCAATGCGGCGATCCGGCAAGCTTTTAAAGAAGGAAGCGGCATTGGCTCAATAGCCCGGGATTATTACCTCTCCGCTGAAACCATACGAAAGATCGTTTATTCCAAGTGAGGGCAATCAGGCTGTAGCAGATTATGAGACAGCCTCTTTCCCATGAATGCTAAAAAGCCGGCAAGTATGCCGAAAATAATTCCTAACCATCCTGCACCTTGATGTTCCCCGCTGTATTCGATACTCTAAATAAGGAAGCAGTTTTCCAGTACTAACGAACGACGGAGGGGCTTGCCATGGCTGAAAAATTCATCAAAAATCATGAATTCAATTTTATAAAGAAGCAAGTTGGTGTAATAAAGAATTCCCTAAAAACGGGTGCCGATAAGAATGTGAAAAACGCTGTCAAAGACAGCGCCGATGCTAAGATAACTGAGCTTTTTGCTGATGCAGATGCCGAACGTAGGGCATTGCTTGATCTTTCCCACTGTTCCAAGGATGAAGATTATGATCAATATATAAATACATTGGGGGAGTATGTCCAGCCTTTCCCCCAGGTTTCTGAACAGCAGATCAAAAAAATGTTCCCTAAAAATAAAAAGTTAAAAATGCCGCGTCTCGAGGAATTGGATTTGAGCCGGACTACCTATTTATCCTGGAATGATATCGGAAGCAATAAAAAGTTCCTCCTATTTGAGCTTGATGGCAGGCTTGCAGGCGTTGAATGCAAGTACACACTGTTAAGCCGCGACAATGTCTGTTCATTCTGCTGCCGGCACGGGCAGGTTGCCTTTATTTCCGCTGTGACGAAAGCAAAGAAATCGAACAATCCGGATTATTACAAGGCAATTGGTAACTATATCTGCTCGGACAGTTCCGAATGCAATAAAAAGATTACAAACACAGACTATTTGACCTCTTATATCGAGGATGTACTGCGTGAAAAATAAAGACAGAGGCTCTAATGCTGCGCCTCTGTCTTCGTTTTATACAGCTGTTCCATTCAGGGCGCGGATGCCTTGGTCCAAGATTTCAAATGCTTTCCTTAATTCATCCTTGGGTACGTCTCCATAGGCATCGCCTATACTGATCTCATAGGAGCATCGATTGCCGTTTACTTCCTTTAAGTATCCTGTCAAGCCGATTCCTGTTTTTTCATAGACATCTAGAAAAATAGGCTCAAGCTTCTCCTTAGGCGCGGTAATATGTACATGAAACATATTGGAAACCGGTACTTGCGGCAGTGTTAATACAGAGTGGCAGGCATTATACATAGCTGCCAGTTCGATTGCCTCTCTATAATATTGCTCCATTTTTCCCACGCGGAGATCAAAATAATAATCTGCAGGTACAATGTATGGATACAAACTGATTAAATCGCCGCCATGCCGCCTTTTCCATACCCTCGACTTTTCAGTGAATTCCTTGCTTCCTGCGAGGATGGCGCCGGCAATTCCTCCGATTCCCTTATAAAAGGAAACATAGACAGAGTCAAACAGGCTGCAGATTTCCTCCGCTGTTTTTTGATAATATGGAAGAATCTCAAACAGTCTTGCGCCATCCAAATGAAGAGCTATTCCTTGATCACGGCAGTATTCAGAGATTGCTTCAAGAGTTTCATAGTCCGGGAGCTGACCGCCAATTTCACGCTGGGGGAGTTCCAGCAGGAGGCAGGATACTCCTTCGCTCATCCCTGCAACGTCCTCGTATGTAATGAGCCTGTGCTCGTCCCCAAGAAGAATCGTTTCGATACCGTGAAGCTCCTTGAGGCCATCCTCTTCATGTATTTCCAGATGACACAAAGGATGATAGGCGACCCGCTTAGCACCCTTTTCATCACACCATAATCGTAATGCAATCTGCTGGGCCATTGTCCCGCTCGGAAAGAACACCGCCGATTCCTTTCCCAGATAGCCCGCCATCTTATCCTGGAAAGCACTTATAAAATGTCCATTCCCGTACATATCACTTTCTTCATGAGGATCGATATCCTTAAAGGCTTCCAATAAAACCCCCACTTCTCTTTTCCCGTGTCCAGCCGTTTGGTACTTTGTCTCTTTAAAGGCTTCGAGCATAGATTTCTTTTCCATAGCACAAGGCTCCTTGTTAAGTAGTTTTGTGGATTCCTATATCATATTCTAGCACAGCATTTTCGAAAAATTGCTGAAATTCAGGAGACAGAAAAAGCCTAGAAAAAAGAAAACTGCTATTTTGCACACCGAAAAAGGGTCCAGAGGGAATAGTTTAGACCAAAATTCCAGCTGCTTCTCCTAATGGTTCTAAGAAGCAATCTCATGACCAAAACTTCTGCCGCTTCCCCTCTTTATGGTTCTGAGACGCACTCTCATGACCAAAACTTCTGCCGCTTCCCCTCTTTATGGTTCTGAGACGCACTCTCATGACCAAAACTTCTGCCGCTTCCCCTCTTTATGGTTCTGAGACGCACTCTCATGACCAAAACTTCTGCCGCTTCCCCTCTTTATAGTTCTGAGACACACTCTCATGACCAAAACTTCTGCCGCTTCCCCTCTTTATGGTTCTGAGACGCACTCTCATGACCAGAACTTCTGCCGCTTTCCCTCATTATGGTTCTGAGACGCACTCTCATGACTGCCCATTTCACTCTTCCTTAGAAGAAAGAATATTCATGATCACCGTCAAAGTCAAATCACTGCAGTGAATTTCGTAGGCCGCTGCCCTCCAGGAAGTGTCCCGGGACTTTTGCACATTCTCTATACGCAGCACATCCATGATGGCCAGCTGAAAATTTGTTCCGCCTCCCTGGCTGCTGATCATAAGATGTGAAGCATTCTGCTGAAAGCGGTAGGAACGTATCGTTTCCACATTAAACAGAGACGCATGCCTGACTGCGATCTGGATATCACCGTGTTCGAAGTTCTGCAGAATTCTAAGAAACTCGTGCATCGTTTCCTCAGACATATATTCCCCTCCCGTATACTTCCATCCTAACAGCAAAAGAGCAGGATGCGCTTTGCATTCTGCTCTTAGGGACTTTAGTTTTTACTGTCTCCTGGCTTAATTCCAAGCTTGTCCAATTGTTTTTTTGCATCGTCCATGATCGCCTGTGCTTTTTTCTTTGTTGCAGGATCTAGGTTTTCAAACAAATCGTGTTTGAATCCTTTTTCCGGAAGCGTCACACCGAGTTTTTTCAACTGATCTTTCGCTTGTGTTTCTGTCAGGGTGCCAGCTCTCAGCTTATCCATGACCGCCTGCGCTTTTTCTTTGGCGGCTGCATCAAGGTTTGCAAACATGCCGTGGCGTTCACCCTTTTCCGGAAGTGTTACACCAAGCTTTTTCAGCTGGTCCTGTGCCTGGGTCTGCGTCAGGGTGCCGGCCTTCAGCTTTTCCATAATCGCCCGCGCTTTTTCTTTGGTCGCTGCATCAAGATTTGCGAACATGCCGTGGCGTTCACCCTTTTCCGGAATTGTTACACCAAGCTTTTTCAACTGGTCCTGTGCCTGGGTCTGTGTCAGAGTTCCGGCTCTTAGCTTATCCATGATCGCCTGCGCTTTTTCTTTGGTGGCTGCATCAAGATTTGCGAACATGCCGTGGCGTTCACCCTTTTCCGGAAGGGTTACGCCCAGCTTTTTCAGCTGGTCCTGTGCCTGGGTCCTTGTCAGGGTGCCGGCCTTCAGCTTTTCCATAATCGCCCGCGCTTTTTCTTTGGTCGCTGCATCAAGGTTTGCGAACATGCCGTGGCGTGCACCTTTTTCCGGAAGTGATACGCCCAGCTTGGCAAGTTTTTCTTTAGCTTGCTCCATGATATCCTGCGCCTTTTGGCGTGTATCACCATTCTGCGAAGCTGAAGCTCCCTGGCTGGATGTGTCCGCCGCATATGCAGAAAAACCTGCTCCTAACAATCCAACAGATAAGGCTCCAGTCAAAACAAATGGCGCCAGCTTATTTTTTTTCATTATCTATTCCTCCTGATTGGTTAATTTTTTTGGTACAAGTTTACTTTAACCAGCAAGAGTGAAAAAACAGTGAAAAAAACCTCGCTTGGCGCACATTTCTTAAAAACTTTTTCTATTATTCTCTGTTGAAGTCATCAGGATCGGCAAAAGCGCGTTCTCCTGTATCCAGGCTGTCAATGGCTGCCATATCTTCCGGTAATAATACGGTGTTCCTTTTTTGATTTTGGAATGCTTACCACTTCATTTTGAAGATCCCACCGAATGATGACTTGGGCGGTAGACTTTCCATACTTCTCCGCAATCTGAATCAGTGCCGGATTATCGAGAAGCTCCCCTTGCTTCAATGGAGACCATGCTTCAAGCTGGATGCCGTGCTCCCTGCAATAAGCTCTTAGCTCTTTTTGGGCAAAATGGGGATGAAATTCAACTTGATTGACCATCGGTTTGATTTCAGCATCCTTGATTAAGTCATCCAAATGATGCTCTTTAAAATTACTTACACCGATTGCACGGACTTTTCCGTCTTTGTATAACTTCTCTAGAGCCTTCCATGTTTCTTTGTATTTGCCTTTGGAAGGGACCGGCCAATGAATCAAGTATAAATCAAGATAATCGATCTCCAGCTTTTGCAGGCTTGACTCAAACGCAGCCAAAGTTTCTTCATACCCCTGGTCGCTGTTCCAGACCTTGGACGTGATAAAAAGCTCCTCACGCGGAACGCCGGATTCCTTGATTCCCTGGCCCACACCCTCTTCATTCTTATACACTGCGGCAGTATCGATGCTTCTATAGCCATTTTTTATGGCAGCTTTAACCGAATCGATTGCTTCCTGGCCGTCTTCTACTTTAAAAACACCAAGCCCAAGCCAGGCATCTTCACACCATTATGCAAAACTGTAGTATCCTGTAAACTTTTTACCATCAGTATCCTCCTTAATGTAAATGTATGATTGATAAAATTAAACTTAGGAAAGCTTTACATAATCACGCCAATTGTGGACCGGCTGCCAGCCAAGTACCTCTTTTGCCTTATCATTGGCCAATAGGGTTTCGAATCCCTCTAATGGTCTTCGGATATCCTTGAGATTTGGGAAACAAGCCTCAAGCAGATCGCGGCTTTTGATATCCATGGACGTATGATCTGCTGCTAGATTTAATGCAACAGCGCCAAGACCATCTTTTTCAACAGCAAGGCGGTAGGCTGCAGCTGCATCCCTTGCATCAATATAGCTCCAGAGAATAGGCTTTCTTTCCTCAGGGTTATGGATAAATCCCGGGAAATTTTCATACATATGAGGGGCAATTACATTTCCCAGCCTTAAGGAAACAACCTGCATACCTGTCCGATTGTGAATCATTTCCGCTGTTTGCTCATTCACAATCTTGGACAATCCATAGCTGTCTTCCGGCAGTCTTGGATGCTCCTCATCGATCGGTACATATTGAGGCTCCAGGCCATTCTTGGAGAAACAAATTCCATACGAAGACTCACTGGAGGTGATGACCGCCTTCTTCATCCCTAAGTTCCCTGCCGCTTCCAGAATATTATAGGTTGCCATTACATTGTTGCTGAAAGTCTTCTCATTTGTATAAATAAAGGGTCTTGGAATGGCAGCCAAGTGAACCACTGCATCTGCACCTTCCAGCACACCATACACTTCGCCGAGATTTGATAAATCGGCTAATATGGTTTCACAAAGCTCTTGTTCTGGATACTGCCGGTCAACATTTAATACCTCATATTCATGGTCCAGAAACTCCTGAATAACAGAAGGGCCCAATAGCCCGCTTCCTCCAGTAACCACTATTTTCTTCATCTTCGTCCACCTGTTCCTTCCATTCATATTCAACTAGTTTGTAAACGCTTGCATTTTATTTAAGAAAGCGCCCTGAATCTGGAAATTCTCGCCATGAGATTTTCATAATCCTTTTTTCCATGTTTTTAAAAGATTGAGATTCCAGTTCATTAAACTCCTCTGCCAGCAAATCAGCTGTCAAATACAGGGTTAATTGTTTTTTGGCCATTTCCTGCGGGTGGCCGCTGTCAAGCTGATGTGAGGAAATCACCGTATACGCAAACTTCTCGGGGTCAATACTCATCTTCTTTTCCATAGGAAATCTCCCTCCTTATCCATTTTTAATAATTATTGAAGTTATTATACTCTTTGTTTATCAAATATACAAAGTTTTTGCTAATTTGATAAAATTCCATCACTTCGATATTGAATTAAATATTTTTATATGCTAATTTATTCAAAAATAGTTTGTTTGATAAACAAAGTTGAAGGAAGGAGATGCTTATCTAAGAAGAAGTTTTTTATAACAGGATGAAATCCCTTTTATGGGAAGATAGTATATTAAAAGGAGTGGGCTCGAAACGCAATCTATTAATCCACAGAATTATGTTCAGCCAGCCATCACTGCCACACTAGAGAAGAAAACATTAAAAAAAGTTGCAGGAGGAAATTAATTTGAAGATACAGAACCCCGTATTAAAAGGCTTTAATCCTGATCCGAGTATCACGCGCGCAGGGGAAGACTATTATATCGCCACCTCAACCTTTGAATGGTTTCCCGGAGTCCAGATTCACCATTCAAAGGATCTAGTAAACTGGCGCCTTGCAGCCCATCCGCTGAACCGCCTCTCTCTTCTTGATATGAGGGGAAATCCTAATTCAGGCGGCATTTGGGCCCCTGACTTAAGCTGCCATGA
Source organism: Peribacillus kribbensis DSM 17871 (assembly GCF_000430765.1). Lineage (GTDB taxonomy): Bacteria > Bacillota > Bacilli > Bacillales > DSM-1321 > Paraperibacillus > Paraperibacillus kribbensis. Next base: position 144,368 of record NZ_KE387241.1, read on the forward strand.
TGGGAAGTTCTGGCTTATTTATACAGATGTAAAAGTCACAGATGGCATCTGGAAGGACTGCCGAAATTATTTAACCACTTGCGATACAATAGACGGGGAGTGGTCGGAGCCTATTCCATTAACAGGCTCAGGATTTGATGCCTCCCTGTTCCATGATACAGACGGTAAAAAATATCTATTAAACATGTATTGGGACCACAGAACCTATAACCATAATTTCTACGGAATTGCCATGCAGGAATATTCCCATGAACAACAAAAGCTGGTGGGCAAACCAAAAATTATTTATAAGGGAACAGATATAAAATATACGGAAGGCCCGCATCTTTATCATATCGGGGAGTATTATTATCTATTCACTGCGGAAGGCGGAACTACATATCAGCATGCCGAAACCGTCGCCCGCTCCAGGAACATTGAAGGACCCTATGAAACACAGCCTGACTATCCATTGCTGACGTCCTGGCATGACCCTAGAAACGCCTTGCAGAAATGCGGCCACGCCTCTCTTCTGCATACGCATACAGATGAGTGGTTTCTGGCACACCTGACAGGCAGGCCGCTTCCTATCGGGGATCAGCCTATCCTTGATAATAGGGGCTACTGCCCGCTGGGTCGTGAAACAGCTATTCAAAGAATTGAATGGAAGGATGGCTGGCCGGTTGTAGTTGGCGGGAAGCAGGGAGCATTGACTGTGGATGGCCCAAATATGGAAGAAGTAAAATGGGAATCTTCGTATCCCGAGAAGGATGATTTTGATGGCAAGGAACTAAACATCAACTTTCAGTCCCTGCGTATACCATTGACAGAGGATATAGCTTCTTTACAGGCACGCGATGGACATCTTAGACTGTATGGGAAAGATTCTTTGATTTCCACGTTTACACAGGCATTTGTCGCCAGGAGGTGGCAGGCATTTTCCTTCGATGCCGCCACAAGCGTGGCTTTCCAGCCGGACACCTTCCAGCAGGCAGCTGGATTGACCTGTTATTACAATACCGAGAACTGGACCACGATTCAGGTTACATGGAACGAAGAGAAAGGCCGTGTAATTGACCTTCTCGCCTGTGATAATTTTGTCTTCTCGCAGCCGCTGAAACACGATTTGATTCCTGTTCCGGATGAGGTGGAGTATGTTCACTTCAAAGTTGAGGTCCGTGTTGATTCTTATCAATATTCTTACTCCTTCGATGGAAAAGAATGGATCAACATTCCTATCTTCTTTGAATCTAAAAAACTCTCTGATGATTACATTCGCGGAGGAGGATTCTTTACTGGAGCCTTTGTCGGCATCAATTGCATCGATACCACAGGCCAGGACAAGCCTGCGGACTTTGATTATTTTATCTACAAAGAATTAGAATAAAAAAACAAGACTGTCCAATAAGTCCTAAAGCAGGTGGAGAAAAGAGAACTTTTCTGCACCTGCTTTTGTTTTTGTTCGGCTGATTACTGGACAGCCCCTTATTTCATACCTGCGGATTGTGGTTTATTTCATCAAGCGTAAATGATCAGGCTCATTAAGGAAGTGCTCGATGACAAATGATGCTGCGCCCAGGACCGTAGCCTTCCTGCTTAATTGGGATAAATAAATTTGATGATTTTGATGAGCATACTGAGAGATCCTTGAAGAGATGGTATTTTGGATCGAATTAAGAACAATCGGATTGGATTCAATCAATCCACTCCGCAGCACTATTGCCTCAGGATTGAATGTATTAATAATGTTGGTCAGCCCGATTCCTAAGTAATAACCAAACCGGTCAAGCTCCTTGATAACTTCCATATTCTGGACCTGGATCAACTGGCTTATTTGTTTATATGTCACATGTTCCAGACCTTTTAACTTGGAGATATTCTCAAACAGAGTCTTTTCTGATGCATACAGCTCCCAGCATCCGGTATTCCCGCAGCCGCACTTTTTTCCGTTATATTCTATGGACATATGCCCCATTTCCCCTGAGAAACCCTGCGTTCCGCGGTATAATTCATTATTTACAATAATGCCTACACCAATCCCTATTCCGATGCTCAGGAAGATTCCATTGCTGCAATTCTTTATCGCACCAAAAAGTCGTTCCCCATAAGCTCCTGCATTCGCTTCGTTTTCAATAAGAACGGTACAATGAAACTGCTCCTCCAAAATGATTTTTAAATCGATGTCCTTCCATTTTGAGTGAGGAGTAAAAACGATGGTTTGATCATTATTAACAAAGCCATGGATGCCCACTCCTATACCAATAATGCCGTAGGGTGACTCAGGCGCACCCTGGGCGGCCTCCACTATCCTTTCAATTAAAATAGGCTTAATAGCTTCATAGGAAGAATCAATAATTTCATAAGAGTTTTGAAAAAGGATATTTCCCTCTAAATCTGTTAAAACGGTCAGGATATAGTTAATGCCCAAATCGACTCCAATCACATATCCTGCTGTTTTATTAAAAACAAGCATCACGGGCTTTCTTCCGCCGCTTGACTCACCGGTCCCAATTTCATAGATCAGCTTCTTTTCCATCAAAGAGACTGTTTGTGAAGAAATAGTAGCCTTATTCAGGGAAGTCATTTTTGCCAAATCCGCCCTCGAAATTGGATAATGCTGAATAAGCTGATCCAATATAATCTTTTGATTATGGATTTTTACAAATGATTGATCTGCTGTGTTCAAATTATAATCCCCTTAAGTTTGTTTGTTTAATAAACAAATAAATTAATAATACACCAAGTATAGTATTTTTTTTCTGAAAAATATATTGTTTTTCAGAATAAATCATGCTAGTATGTAATTGCACTTAGTTTATTGAAGAAACAAAGTAACTTCATCTTTAATTAATAGCTGTTTTCTTTAGAAGACATTCTACGGATTTAAAAAGAGCTCAGGAAGCGGACATCCCGAAATGGAAACAAGCCTTCTGTTCTGCATGCCGCATGAAAACAGCCTTTTTTTTCGAATCTCTGTATCCGTTTACAATTTGCTTTTACTCAGGAGGAATCGATATGACTTATTTTCCTAACATCGACAAAATTAATTATGTTGGCAGACAATTAAAAAGCAGCCTTGCATTCAATTACTACAATCCAGAAGAAGTTGTTGCAGGCAAAACCATGAAGGAGCATTTACGATTTGCTGTAGCATACTGGCATACATTCGCAGAAGATGGAAGCGATCCATTCGGCGTAGGAACTAAAACCCGCTCTTGGAACCGCCTTCAGGGACTTGATGCAGCAAAAGCACGTGTAGAAGCAGCATTTGAATTCTTTGAGAAGCTCGGAAATCCATTCTTCTGCTTCCATGATATCGATATTGCACCTGAAGGAGATACACTTCGCGAATCCAATCAAAATCTGGATGTTATTGTAGCCATGATCAAGGATTACATGAAAACAAGCAATGTAAAACTTCTTTGGAACACAGCCAACATGTTCACAAATCCGCGCTTTGTGCATGGTGCAGCAAGCTCAAGCAATGCAGATGTTTTCGCCTATGCAGCTGGACAGGTAAAGAAAGGACTTGAAGTTGGTAAAGAGCTTGGAGCAGAAAACTATGTTTTCTGGGGCGGACGTGAAGGCTATGAAACTCTATTGAATACAGATATGAAGCTGGAGCAGGATAACATCGCACGCTTCTTCCATATGGCAGTGGATTATGCAAAAGAAATCGGCTTTGATGCGCAATTCCTGATCGAGCCAAAACCGAAGGAACCAACAAAGCACCAATATGACTTTGATGCCGCTACTACTATCGCATTCTTAAAATCTTATGATCTGGACAAACACTTTAAATTAAACCTTGAAGCTAACCATGCTACATTGGCAGGACATACATTCGAGCATGAGATCCGCGTAGCAAGAACTCATGGACTTCTTGGATCATTAGATGCCAACCAGGGTGATATGCTTCTTGGCTGGGATACAGATGAATTCCCTACCGATCTTTATGCTGCTACTCTCACAATGTATGAAGTCCTTAAGAACGGCGGATTGGGCCGGGGCGGTCTGAACTTTGACTCCAAGACCCGCAGATCTTCATTTGACACAGATGATCTATTCTATGCACATATTGCAGGCATGGACAGCTATGCACTTGGTTTGAAGGTTGCAAGCCGATTGATCGAAGACCGTGTATTCGATGAGTTTATCGAAAACCGCTACAGCAGCTTCAATGAAGGGATCGGCGCTGACATTGTGGCCGGAAAAACGGACTTCAAATCATTAGAAAACTACATTATCGATAAAAAAGACATTACAAACCAATCAGGAAGATTAGAAATGTTAAAAAATACGCTGAACCACTATCTTCTTGAAGAAGCAGCAAAATAAAAGGTAAACATAAAGGGATACGTCTGGGTCACTTCCCCGTGGCCCGCTATCCCTTTTTATTTTATCAAAAGGAGCAAAAGAGATGAAATACGCCATTGGGATTGATTTAGGAACAAGCTCGGTAAAAATTCTTCTAGTAGACCAGGACGGAAATGTCCATAGCTCTGTCTCAAGGGATTATCCCCTTATCCAGGAAAAGCCAGGATATAGTGAGCAGAATCCTGAAGAATGGGTGGAAAAAAGCATACAGTCACTAAAGCAGCTTGTGGATGAATCCGGTGTGAAAGCGGAAGATATCGAAGGGCTCAGCTTTTCCGGGCAGATGCATGGCCTGGTCCTGCTGGACAGCGAGCACCAGATTATTCGTAATGCCATCCTTTGGAATGACACTAGAACGACACCTCAATGCAGAGAGATTGAAGAAAAGCTCGGAGAAAGACTTCTTGAGATTACAAAAAACCCTGCGCTGGAAGGTTTCACCCTTCCAAAGATTCTTTGGGTGCAGGAAAATGAACCTGAAAACCTCGAAAAAACTAGTGTATTTTTATTGCCTAAAGACTATCTCCGGTTCCGTCTGACCGGCGAAATTCACGCAGAATACTCTGATGCAGCAGGCACCCTCCTCCTAGATATCGAAAATAAATCCTGGAGCGGAGATATGCTGCAGGCATTTGGTCTAAACTCTGATATCTGCCCTCCTCTCGTGGAGTCAGGCGATTTTATAGGAACAATCCTTCCGGAGATTGCTGAAGCAACAGGACTTACAACTTCCGTAAAGGTTTTTGCCGGCGGGGCTGACAACGCCTGCGGAGCAATAGGAGCTGGGATCTTATCTGAAGGGCAGGCACTATGCAGTATTGGTACATCCGGAGTATTCTTGTCCTATGAAAATGACAGCAGCCGTGATTATGGCGGCAGGGTCCATTTATTCAACCATTCGCAGAAGGATTCCTATTACAGCATGGGTGTCACCCTTTCTGCCGGACACAGCTTCTCATGGTTTAAAAATACCTTTGCTGAAAACGAAAGTTTCGACCAGCTGGTAAAGGACGCATCTGAATCACCTGCAGGAGCCAATGGCCTTCTCTTCACCCCTTTTCTGGTCGGTGAACGTACTCCCTATGCGGATGCAAAAATCAGAGGAACCTTTACCGGAATTGACAGCTCCCACCAGAAACGCGATTTCACACGTTCTGTCCTTGAGGGAATCGTCTTTTCCATCAATGAAACCGTTGAAATTTTCCGTGACAGTGGAAAGAAAGTGGATACGGTCATTTCTATCGGCGGAGGGGCAAAAAGTGACCTTTGGCTTCAGTTACAAGCTGATATTTTCAATGCAAAAGTCATCAAGCTTAAGAGCGAACAAGGTCCCGGAATGGGTGCAGCGATGCTGGCGGCAGCCGCTTTAAACTGGTACCCATCCCTGAAAGAATGCGCAGATGCCTTCCTTTCTGAGGCCGCATCCTATGAGCCTGTTCCAGAAAATGTACAGCGCTATCAGGAATTGTTCAAGCTTTATAAAGAAATTTATCCTCAGACTGCCGTTATCAACCATGGGTTATTTGAGTTCAAGCAAAATCAGTAAAATATAGAAGAGGCCGGCCTCCCAAGCTTTCGTTGGGCCGGCTTCTTTTTATTGCAGAACCGCAAAGAAATCCCAGAAATAGGAGTGGAGCACCTTAATTGAGCAGTAAAAAAAGCCCGGCATAAGCCAGGCACTAGAAAAATCATTTTCAGCTTTTCTTTTTTTCCACCAATACAATTATTTTTCCTGCCTCCACATCCTCCACATAACGATTGGCTTCTCCCTTGGAAGCACCGTTATTCATCAAATGTTCATCAAGCTGGTCCTCTATATCCATAAAATATCTCATCGCCTTATCCAGGAAAGAATCCTTTTCATCACTATGCGCTGCGACTACATTCATTTGCGGCGTATCATCTGCATTCAAAAAATTAATATCCTCTTCATTCTTGGCGATAACGGTAAACACATTCTCCTGAAATCCGCGCTCTTTCAGCTTATTGATCGCATCAGACGCTTCCTTGGCACTATCATAAACACCATATACACTTTGCTCCATGACGGTTCCTCCTAAAAGTTTTTTTTAATCTTTATCCTCAGGAGGATTTCAGTAAACCATAGGAAGCTTTATCTTTTAAACCAGTCTGCGTTTTCATCCATATGAACAAAGGGAATGTCTGTATCCACTTCACCCGGAATTCTCTCTGCTTCAATATCCTTTCCAGCAAGCCAGGCTGCAAAATCAAACTCTGCAGGCTCCCTGTCTCCCCCAAGAGCGATCCATGCTTTCATTTCTCTTGGAAAATACGCGGAAGTATGGATCGTTCCTGCCCAGCTGCTGTAAAGCTTAGAAAATACCCCTCCGTTGGAGTCATTCAGGAGGCGGAAGGCTTCGCGGCCGCTTTCCAGGCTGTCGTACTGATCCTGCATCACCTGGAGCCTTCTATTGGAATCTGTAAGGTGGTTCCGGTTTTCGTGCTTCATCATTTCGAAATGGTTCGTACACGCATTGGCACTGCGTACTTCCACACCCCGCGGCGAGGTTTCAACAATAAGCGTCTTTCCGCTTCCATCAAAGACAATATAGCTGAAGGAATGGCGATGCGGAATTTCCTTCAGCATCGCAGCTGCCTCATCTACATTTGCACTGGATTCCAGAATCAGCCTGCCGATCATGCAGCAGATGAAGCCATCACCGGGGTTTTTGCGGTGCATGAAATTATAGCCGATGGCAAGTCCCTTTTCATTCATTCCATCCATCCGCCCTGTCACGCGCTGGCTCGGCCCGATCATGGCATAGCCCCCGTCTGAAGGCTGAAAGAACGTATACCGGCCTTCATAGGTTTTAGGATGATAATCATAATTCCGTATCAGATAGTCTTCACCTGTTAAAATGGAGCAGCCTGACTTCACATAATCCAGCCGGTATCCCCCAAACTCCTGGAGAACCTTTTCCATCGGCCACTCAAGGGCATCCCGAAGTCCAAGGAGCTCATCCCAGACTCTCGGTGCAAAAGGCAGGATTGCCTCCTTTGCTTCCTCCTCCTGTACCATAAACCTGGGCTTCCTTACCTTCCACTGGTTTTCCCGATTTTTAAGAGTCAACGAATCCTTTATCTTCCCTCCCTGAAAGTATCCGAAATCATAGTGGGTTCCCCTGAATTGGATGATATCGCTGTAAATTTTCTTCATGATGCAGCCCCTCTTTTCTATGTACCTTACATCTAGTCTCATTCCATTTTGGATCATGATAGAAGGGGAATCAAATGATAATGGTTATTTTGCAGAATTTTAAAACACGGACAAATTTTATTGTATAATTTTACTAGTATATGATGAACAAAGGAGGAGATTATATGGAGAATAAAATTCAAAAGATTGTGCAGATCGGGGTGCCTGTTAAGGATGTGGAAAGGGCGGCTTCGTTTTACAGCGAAAAGCTCGGTTTAAATCTGCTGTTTAAAACAGATACCATGGCGTTTCTTGAAACAGATGGAATCAGGATTCTTTTAACCCTTCCAGAAAATGATTCTTTTACCCATCCCAGCTCCGTCCTCTATTTCCAGGTGGAGGATATAGAGGCAGCCTTCGAAGCTAATAAGAAACAAGGGATCACATTTATAGACGAACCTCATATAATAGCCAGAATGGGTGACACAGAAACTTGGATGGCCTTCTTTTACGATTCAGAAGAGAATACCCATGCCTTGATGTGCGAAAAGACAGCTGAGTAAATGCCAAAAGCCCGGAATCCATTCCGGGCTTTTGGCATCTTAATAGCTTAATTGATAGATCATGAATTTTTCATAGGGATTATGCTCGTACACTCCCTCAAGCCTTACTTCTTTTTTAAGGGTGAAAGATGTGCTTTCTTCCAGATAAAAAACATAATCATCTGCCGGGTAATATAGGATCAGCTCTACATTCCTCTGAAACTCTTCCACCGATTTTAAGATATTTTGGACAACCTTCATAAAAACCTGGACGGAGAAAGGATTAAAAAGGTAAAACCGATTGTCCGCCGGCTGGATCTCATATTCTTCGGCCAGACAGCAAAGAAATTGCAGCCTCTCCCGATACCTGCTTTTTTTCTTAAAGTAGCTGTCCCTGTTCTTCACTGCTTCCCTGTAAAATTCCTCATTCATTTCTATTCCGGTGGCAGATGCCTGAAAGAAATGATGGACATAGAAATTCAGCCTGCCCTTGCCGCAGCCAAAATCCACGAAGGAATCCGTGCTTTTTACTTCATAGGAATGAAAAAGCTCAGCAAGTGCGCCGTAGGGAGTGGGCTCATACCGATGATAGTGAAGGGATGAATTAAATCCTCTTTGGTCTCCCTCTGTCTTGATGTTCAATAGCTTATCAAAATAGTGTTCTTTCATAATCCCCTCCAGAGCCGGGTGCTTAATCTACATCTATTGTAACATTCCTCTATGTGATATGATTCAAATAAACCATTCTATTATTTTCCACAAAGGAGTCGTCCGCCTTGGCCAACACTTACTTCTTTAAGGCTTTCCCGGGTTTATCGCTCCCTGCCTCATATCAGAAATTCTTCAAAAGGAATACGAAATCAGCCGCTTTTATCTGCTAAGCAGCATAAGCATGATCAAGATAAGCAGCTGAAGATTCAATAAAGGAGAACAGAATATGTACCGGAGTCTAATGGATAGACAGAGAAGCTTTTTCCGTACAAACAAAACGAAAGAGATCGCTTTCCGCCTTAACGCCCTGAAGAGCTTACAATCCGCTGTCAAACAGTACGAAAACCAGCTCATCGCAGCCTTAAAGGAAGATTTAAACAAGTCGGAGTTCGAGGCCTATTCGACCGAAATCGGTGTGGTCCTGGAAGAAATACGATTCACTCTGAAACATCTTCGTTCCTGGGCAAAGCCCAGGAGAGTGAAAACCCCTCTTACCCATATAGGCTCCAAAAGCTATCTCTATTCCGAGCCTTACGGAACCGCGCTGATCATAGCCCCCTGGAATTACCCGTTCCAGCTGGCGGCCGCCCCTTTAATCGGCGCCATTGCAGCCGGCAACTGTGCGGTTATTAAACCCTCGGAACTGACTCCGAAGACTTCGGAAGTACTGGCCAGGCTCATTAAGGAGCATTTTCCAGAGGAATATATTTCTGTGGTGCTCGGAGGCGTCGAGGCAAGTGAGGCCCTCCTGCAGGAAAAGTCTGACTATATCTTCTTTACCGGGAGTCCGGCTGTCGGCCGGATCATCATGGAGGCTGCCGCAAAAAACCTGACGCCTGTTACCCTTGAACTCGGAGGAAAGAGCCCCTGCATTGTACATGAAGATGCCGACATCAAGCTTGCAGCGAAACGAATTGCATGGGGCAAATACACAAACGCAGGCCAGACATGCATTGCACCCGATTACCTGTATCTTCATACAAGCATCAGGGATTCCTTTCTTGCTGCCTTTAAGGAAGCTGCAGCAGACTTGTTCGGGCTGAATCCACTTGAGAATCCCAGCTTTACCCGGATTGTGAGCGAAAAGCATTTCCTGCGGCTTCAATCCCTTATGGGTGATGGAGAGATCTTCCTCGGAGGAGGCACCGATAAAAAACGGCGGGTCATTGAGCCGACAGTCCTTACAAACATCACCTGGAAAGACAGCATCATGCAGGATGAAATTTTCGGGCCGATTCTCCCCGTCCTGGAATACACAAATCTTGACGAAGTGATAGAGGGAATCCACCATCATCCAAATCCGCTTTCCCTTTATCTGTTCACCAGCACTCCCGCCGTCCAGGAGCAGGTTCTGAACAGCATCTCATTCGGCGGAGGCTGCATCAATGATACCGTATACCATTTTGCTTCTCCCCACCTGCCATTCGGCGGAGTCGGCTCAAGCGGAATTGGGGCCTATCACGGGAAGGGAAGCTTTGATACCTTTTCCCATCACAAAGGGGTCCTCAAGCAGACGAACTTATTTGACATCCCCTTCCGATATCCCAATGCAAAGAATGGGCTGAAGAGGATTAAAATGTTCTTGAAGTGACCTATGCAAGAAGGCTACCATCCCAAAGGCAGCCTTTCCTTGCTATTCTAGTAAAAGAACCCTCCAGCTTATTTAAAAAGACTCTCTGAGAACAACAGCTTCTAAAGGAATACATAATAAATCCTTTACCTCCGTTCTTTTCATTTCTACTTATCATACAGCCAGAATGAAAATAAGAACAGGCTCCGAACGATTCGGAACTCCTCTATGAACCTTTCCTGTTCCGTCCATACTCAGGCAGGCTTTTTCATTTTTCCTTTATACACAAATTTTCGTTTTATAATAAAGAGACCAGCCAGCCCAATCATGCTGAGCAGCACTCCCGCACCTATAAAAACACCCCCAGCTCCCACCCAGACAGCCAGCATGCCTCCAGCCACCGGACCAATCAGCATGGATAGATTCATAAATGAGCTGGCAGCCCCAGAGACGCGGCCCATAAGAGCAGCTGGGGTCTCCTTCTGCAGGATATAGCCAAACGGAAGAAATAATTTTTTCTAGTAAAAATTAAAAAAACTCCGAAGATGAAATCCTCGAAGTTTTTTGTGCAGGCAGCGTGAAGCTCCTTGATTACTTTCTGCAGCACAAAGCGGCCGAGGCTGGAACGCTTTTGGACTACTTTCTCCTCCTGCCTCCTCAACCTGTCCGAACTCAGACCGCCTTCGGACTACTTTCCTCTTCCGCTGCCTCAACCTGTCCGAACTCCGACCGCTTTCGGACTACTTTCTCCTCCTGCCTCCTCAACCTGTCCGAACAGAGACCGCCTTCGGACTACTTTCTCCTCCTGCCGCCTCAACCTGTCCGAACAGAGACTGCCTTCGGACTACTTTCTCCTCCTGCCGCCTCAACCTGTCCGAACAGAGACCGCCTTCGGACTACTTTTCCCTCCTGCCTCCTCAACCTGTCCGAATGACATCTGCTTTCGGACTACTTCTGCCCCCCCAGCGGCCACACCTCGAACCCAATAACCTATCCCATCTTTATACTATACGCTTCCTCCAGATGCTCTTTCAGCCCCTCACAATTTTTACGGATAAAGGTCATCCAAAGGGTTTCTCCTTTCGCGGCCAATTCATCGGGTGTGTAGACATCCGGAATAAATTCTCCCCAGTTGCCATCCTTTGTAAGCTTGTCCCAGCCCACGTAATCTGCCAATTTATTGTGTGCAGACGGAACGGGTGAGCCCATGTGCTCTAGTTTTACCAAATCAGGACAGAGCCACATCGCCGTACAGACCCCCAGCAGGCCGCCATGCATTTCATTTCGGCCAGAAAGTCCCGCCGCCTCCACTGCTTCCTCCCAGGCATGCCGCTGATGATGAGGATGAATCACCATGATATCCTCATATTCGTAGTTCATATGCTTGATAAATGCCGAAACCCAATATGAGCCTCCATGGCCGGAGGTTAATACAAATTTTTTAAATCCCTGCCTTCTTAGATTCACAATCATATTCTCTAAGAATGCGGTCAGGATATTCAGGCTGACGGTTACCGTCCCTTTAAAAGCCGCATGCTCCTCTGAAGTGTTAAAAGGCAGAACGGGAAGGACATATGCGTTCACTGCTCTTCCATATTCCCTCGCATAGATTTCCGCAATTAAATTATCCAGATTCATCGGCAGACCAGGTCCGAACTGTTCGGTCGCCCCGATTGGGATTACCACTGTGTCGGTCCTGCTGTCTGTAATTTCTGTTGTTGTATTTGTATAATTCAGCAAATCTTTTCTCTCCTTAATTAAATGATATCCTTTTTCATTGTAAATGAAGAGCGGCAGATCATATATCCTTTCTGATATAATTTTTCCACTATTCTACTTTTTTAAAAAAATTCATTGTCTTTTGTGTTCTGCCAGCAATCAAAGGGAAGGATAATGGTAAATAGATCATTTGGGCAAATTGGTTTCTGCTTAGACGTTATTCTGCTGTATCTAACGTATGCCTAAGCAGAACCTCCAATGAAAAAAAACATTAAAAATACATTAAAAGCCCATCCTTGACTAATGAAAGTTATACAATAGTCAAGAAGGGAAATTTGTAACGAAATGGGTGATTATATGAAGAAAAGACTCTTAATTGTCGAAGATGAAGAACAGATTGCCCGTGTTCTTAAAATAGAATTGGAATATGAAGGCTATGACGTGGAGCTTGCCTATGATGGGAAATCCGGTCTCGACGCCATTTTGACATATGCACCGGATTTGGTTCTGCTTGATATCATGCTTCCCGGTTTAAGCGGCATTGAGGTACTGAGGAGAGTCCGAAAGACTGAGAGCTTACTGCCGGTAATCCTGCTGACAGCCCGCGATGCCACGTACGATAAAATCATGGGGCTTGATTTAGGTGCGAATGATTATATCACCAAACCATTTGAGATAGAGGAAGTCCTGGCCAGGATCCGGTCATGCCTGCGCTTTACAAAGGCATTTGCAGACGAAGGAGTGGGGGAGACACAAAAGCTTACCCTTGGACCTCTTACAGTGGATTTGGAAACAAGGGAAGCAGTGCGCGATTCCACCTCCATATCCCTGACACCGAAGGAATATGACCTGCTGATTTACCTCCTCGAAAATCAGAACAAGATTGTGACTAGAGAAACCATTATTTCCACGGTATGGGGATATGATTTTGAAGGCGAGACCAATGTCGTCGATGTGTATATCCGCCATCTCCGCAGAAAAATTGATGATGAATTCGCTTTCCCCCTGATTCACACTGTCCGCGGGGTAGGATATACGATGAAGGTAAAATAGTATGAAAAATAAGCTAAAAATCACAACCAAGATTAATCTGCTCATTACTGCCTGGCTCCTGATTATCCTTCTGCTTGTCAATACCATCGTTTATCTGCTGTTCATGAAGACCACAGTAAATATGGAGGAGCAGATTCTAAGACAAAAGGCACATGACATCATAAAAGAGCATGCTGTATCCGACACTCTTAAGCTTCCTAAGGACTATCTGCAATACTATATATCCGATCATTCCTACATCCGGATTATTGATTCCGAACACAAAGTGATCGACGAGGCAGGCAATGATCGAAACCTAATGAAGGATGTTAAGCCAAAGTTCACAAAAAAAGAGCAGGCAAAGCTTTTTGCCATGCATGAACATCAAAATCTGGTGGTTCGTGTTCCCATTAATCAACATGGTAAAACCGCAGGGACCCTCGAAATAGGCGAATTGCTGTCCGGACTGGAGGCACGGAAGGATATACTGATTTCTGTCATGGCTTCCGTTACAGGCATTTCGGTCATTCTTTCTTTCTTTGCGGGAAGATGGCTTTCCAATATTATCATGAGGCCCATTTCTTCTATTATTTCAACCATGGAAGAAATTGAACAAAGCGGAGTTCCCAAAAAAATCCTGATTAAAAATGAAACCAAGGATGAACTGCAGCAGATGGCATCGACCTTTAATCGGATGATCTCCAAGCTCCAGGAAAGCATAGAGAAACAAAGGCAGTTTGTTTCAGATGCCTCCCATGAGCTCAAAACCCCATTAACGGTGATCATAAGCTTTGTAAACCTGCTAAGGAGACACGGAACCAAGGATGAGGGGCTGACAAAGGATGCCATAGAATCAATCTATTCAGAGGCGAACCGCATGCAGTCACTGACCAAATCCATGCTGGAGCTGGCAGGCTCCGAGCATCCAGGAACAATTGCGCTGGAGCCATTGGATCTGGCCCTGCTGTGCAAATCTGTCCTAAAACAGCTTCAGAGAGTATATAAGCGGAGCATACAGCTGCATGAAGAGGCCTCCAGTCTGATGATCGAAGCAAATGAAAATCAAATCAAACAGGTAATCATCATTCTCTTGGACAATGCTTTAAAATACAGCAGCGGCAAAATCGAAATTTTTCTACAAGTGCAGGAAAATATGGCAGCCCTGAGAATCAAGGATTACGGGATTGGGATCCCGGCATCCGAGCTGGACAACATCTTTGAACGTTTTTACCGAGTCGATAAAGCCCGAAGCCGCAAGACAGGCGGAACGGGGCTCGGGCTTTCAATTGCAAAAAATATTGTCAGCCTTCATCTTGGAGAGATTCATATCAAAAGCAAGGAAAATAGCGGAACAGAGGTAACCGTCCTTCTTCCCCTTGCATCAAGCCCGGGAAGTACCCATTCACAGGAAATGTAAACGCTATAAAAAAAGAAGTCTGACCCTCGCTAAATCTGCTTATGGCAGCGCTGGGAGGCCAGACTTCCTTTTTTTGGCTCTTTTCTATTTAATGAATCTACGAGGCGATTCCACGGCTGATCAAAGCAAATCCTCGTTTCTAAGCAGTAAATGCCTGTTTTTATTTTACAGTAAAGGTATGGGAAGCCCGTACTGTACGATCAGCTCCCCAAACAAACTCAAGTGAGTATGTCCCTTTGGGAAGATCTGAGAATACGGCTTGATAATTCAACGCCTTATGCGGCTTTATCGTAATATGTCTGATAGATTGGCTGAACCTCTTATTTTCAGAGTATTGCTCCACCTTCCTGCCTTCCTTTTTTAATACATAATCATACGATTTCCCGCTCGGAAAGACAGCTTCTTGACTTTTTTCTGTATTATTTCTGACTGTAAAGGTAAATTGCTCTTTAAGGGCTTGTTCATTGAGAACTTCTCTTGAAATGCTGCCCTCTATAGCTTTTGGAGGAGTCTTTTCCGAGGACCCGCAGCCCCCTAACAACAAAAGCATAACGACAGCCAAAATGCCTCCCATAACAGGATTCTTCACTGGATCTCTCCTTTCTCATTCAAAAGTCTGAGATTACATACAACCCCCTGCTAATTTAGGAAATCACTTTATTATATACAATGAAAGCATGAAAACAGAGATTTCAGCAATAACTTTTTTAGAA
Organism: Peribacillus kribbensis DSM 17871; assembly: GCF_000430765.1. Taxonomy (GTDB): domain Bacteria; phylum Bacillota; class Bacilli; order Bacillales; family DSM-1321; genus Paraperibacillus; species Paraperibacillus kribbensis. The sequence goes on from NZ_KE387241.1 coordinate 159,585, forward strand.
AGAAGGCAGGTAAAATGAGGTTCAGAGAATTTCACAGAAATATAAAAATCCGGATTGCTGAAACCTTTCTCAGCCGTTTTGCAGGCGGGATGATCTTTCCGTTCATGACGATTTATTTAGCCTCCCACTTTGGAGCAAGAACTGCAGGACTGCTGCTGCTGATCAATGTCGGAGCAGGAATTGCCGTTTCCTTCATCGGAGGCTATCTATCCGATACCTACGGAAGGAAAAAAATCATGGCAGGCGCGGAAACGGCACGTCTGGCTGCCTATATCATTATGCTTATAAGCAATTCCCCCTTGTACCAGGCCCCTCTCATCACTTTTTTCATGATGACGGTAAACAGTATCAGCTGGGGGCTTTCAGGACCGGCAAATCAGGCTATGCTGATCGATGTCAGCACTCCGGAACAGCGGCGGCTGATGTACTCTGTTACTTATTGGGCCAATAACTTATCCATCGCCATTGGCGGTATTTTGGGAGGATTTCTATTTAAGGATTATTTATTTGAATTGTTTATGGCGTTAGTGCTGCTTGAAATCGCGGTGGTTTGGATGGTGATTTTTTTAATGGAGGAAAGCCATGCGGGGTCTGTAAGGAAGATCGCGCCCGCAGAGCATATCTTTCAGCTTATTGCGAGTTATAAAACCGTGGTAAAGGATCATTTATTCATTCGCTTTGTACTTGCAGGAGTTCTGATATCCTCCATGGAATTTCAGCTGACCAATTATACAGGGATCCGCCTTAGTAATGTGATGGAATCGCAGTACTTTTTCTCATGGAAAATTGACGGTCTCGCCATGATGGGATTCCTGCGGAGTGAAAATACCATCCTTGTAGTTATCATGGTATTATTCGCCAGTAAATGGAGCAGCATCTTTAACGACAAAACCACATTAATTATAAGCTGTTTCCTTTTCACCATTGGGTACGGAGTGCTTTCGTACAGCACGGATATCTGGGTGTTAGTCTTATTCATGGTAATCTTGACGATCGGCGAAGTCTTCCGGGTGCCTGTCGAGCAGTCATACACGGCTTCCATACCGCCGGAGAATGCCCGCAGTGCGTATATGGCTGTTAAAGGCCTGAATTATAATCTTGCCATGCTCATAGCTTCCCTGACTGTCACCCTGGGATCCTTTGTTCCTCCTTTGTTCATGACCGTCCTGATTACATCTGCCGGGCTTATAGGAATACTGATTTATTCCAAAATTATACCTGGCCTGGAAGATAGAAAGACTCATATGGAGGCTGGCAAATCTATGTGAAAACAAGACGGAACAGAATTTTGCAATGGCGAAAAATGACGTTTGAGCCTGCGGACGCGCGAGTGGTTATATAGACATAAAAATTCCGCCTATTTTACTTATTAGATTACTCGGTTTGGGACTAGACAAAGGGGCCGTTCAGAAAATCGGTTTACCTGACTTTCTGGACAGCCCCATTGTCTATTAAGCTTTTACAGCAGATTGTTCAGATCTTCATTTTTGTTATCTGTCTTCTGGCTGCCTCTCGGTGCATCATCCATCTGCTGCATCACGATGTCAAGCTGCTCATCCGCCGGCAGGTTTAACAGGGATTCAATATTTTCATTCTTTTTATTTTTCTTCATGTTCAACAACTCCTTTTAGAGTACCTTCCCCCCAAAACAGAGTTGTTATACGGCAGGAATGAAATTACTGAAGGCAAAAAAACATATCAGCCTCGTTTTTTGATAGGAATATAAATGTCCATCTGCTTATCCTTGCTGCCTGAAGAGCGCTCGTCATACCATTCAATCTCTGCTCCCCCTCCGTGCTCATAGCCTGATGAAGGAAACCATGTTTGGATTGCATAATCCCATGTTGAATGAATTGAGGATGAAAATTCTGCCTCTGATGCTTTAGGGGTTGTAAACACAGTATACTCACATTCAGGAAATTCCCTGACAATAAGCCCTTCCGGTGCTTCAGCACCCTCTTCCACTTCCATTCCGATGATATAGACGAAGCTCTCATCATCCGGATTGAAATCTGTACAGATCCCAAGCTCGACTCTTGGATGCTTCGGCTGGGGAATGTTCTCCCAAAGACGGTTCTGCAGATAATTCTGCCAGAACTCAGGTATTTCCCTTCGGTTTCTCCCCTCAGAAATAGATGTTTTTAGCTCATACCCAATCAAATGAAACCCTGGCTTCACAACAATCTTCGGCTCCATATAAGTTCCTCCCCGCAAAATATATGTTTTTAGGCAGGCTTTTTCCTGAAGTCTACTAGCTAAAGGCTTTCCGTTTCTATATTGAGATGGAGAAACACCATAGCATCTCTTGAACGCTCTGTTGAAGGACTCATGTGATTGAAAGCCGCAATCCAGCGCGATATCCAAAACCTTCCTTTTGGGGTCCAGCAGAAATAAAGCTGAAATAGCCAGCCGCCTTCTTCGTACATAGTCCATGACTGGCTCCCCTGCCAGCAATTGAAAGACTCTATGAAAATGAAAAGGGGAAAAACACGCAACTTCAGCTAAATCCCTCAAGGTTATAGGATTTGAAATATTATCCTCAATAAAATCAATCGCTCTTTGAATGCATTCTTGATATTCCATACTGACCACCTGCCTGATGTAACCATAACAAAGTAAGAAGATTTCCTCTTAACCGTTTTTGCTTTTTATAATGACCAATACTATTTATTAAACAATGAGGAGCAATTTTCCTGCCGCTGCATTTCAAGCTGCCGGAAGCTTCTCCTCCCTTTTCCTGTATCTGCCCCCAAGCCAGGTTTGAACTGCTCCTCCTCCTATAAGGAAACATCCCAATACGTAAAATAATACCGTTCCTCCAAAGGCCGAGTAAATCACACCCCCTACAAGCGGCCCGGCTGCCCTGGATATATCCCAGTGCAGTCCATAAACTGCAAAGCCTTTGCTTCTATGCTCTGGAGCACTTAAGATCGATACCAGCTTCTGCAAATGCGTGGATACCAAAATGGCGCCAAGACAGAGGAGAAGCTGTGCGAGGGACAGCAGAAACAGATTAGCTGACAGACCAAGGATAAATGCTCCCAGCGCATATAGAAAATAGGCGATTGGAATGATCTTAACGGGCAGGATATGCTCGGTTTTTCTGGCCGTATATACTTCAATCAGGATGAACAGGATGGCGCTTAATGTTTCAAGATAGGCAAAAACTTTCAAATAATCTTCAAAGTGATCTTTTAAATGGAAAATCCACGTGGTTTCCATAACAGAGTGAAGCATGCTGACAGGTAAGGATGCTGCCATCAGGAACAGTACAGCCCACATCCTGACAGCTGCTCCTGATGCTTTCAGTATGGGCTGTTCCTCCAACGAATAGGTATCTTCTGTTTTAAAACGAATTAAGACTGCATAAACCCCAAAGGAAAGAGCTGAAAGAAAGAATACAAGCACAGGGCTGATGTTAAAAAGAGCGACTCCCACTATGGGTCCGAATAATCCCCCTGCGCTTTTTGCCATTCCCAGGAGACCAAAGACTTCTGCCCGCTTGTTTTCCGGGACTGAGTCTACAATCTGCGCATTTGCCGCTGGAAAATAAAGAAATCTGCCCAGGCCATTTAAAATGGTGAATACGGCAAACATCCAGGTTAGTTGTGATACGGCTAGGCCGCCCATCGCAGTCATCTGAATCAGAAGTGCTGCCAGAATGACCTTCTTCCTCGAATACTTATCTCCAATTCCGCCTGCAAGAAGGGTGAGTACGATATCCGTCAAGGGCTGAAGGACAACTATCATGGCCGAAGAAAGTACACTTCCCCCGGTTTCCTTATAAATGTTTAACGAGAGAAAAGGGATCAGCATTCCCCCGACAAGTGAGGTCAGCCCGTTCCCTGCAGCACGGATCCATACAAAGGTGCTAAATTCAGAAAAATAAGTGCGCATTCATTCCACCAGCTTTAAAATTATTGTAAACTAATGCTAATATACTTTTTTCAAATTTTGATTTCTTATCAAAAATTGCTTGAAAATGTCCTGGATATTGCTAAGTCCGGAGGAAATAGATATGGAGATTCGAATCGATTACCCTGGTTTTGGCTTCACCTATTTCACCATGGAGCCCAAAGAGCAGGAAGCTCTTCATTCACATAATCATTACCAGATCAGCATTCCTATCACTGCCGAAAGCCAAATTCAGCTCAACCAGACGACCCACAGCGTCCAGCCCTTCCAAAGCATACTGGCCATGCCGGGGGAATCCCACCGTCATGCCAGTATCAAGGAAGAGACCGCCATCCTTTTATTAAGCGTTTACCATACACCTCTTAAGCGGGCGTTTCAGGAAATGAACCTGGACATAGACAGCGTTCTTCAGAAACATACAATGATAGGGAATAATGCAGAGCTGTTCCGTTTTTATCAAAATCTGTTAAGCAGCATTTCCGCCCATGCTGCTTTCCCTTTTCAGGATGAAGAAAAGGAAATCCTTCTGGCCAGGCTCGTTGCAGAGGGGATCATGATGGGGCAATCGCGGGGAAGCTATCCTCCTTCAGGCAGCTGGAGCACCAGGGATGATATGCTGAAGGTTAAGAACTATATCGATACACATTTTCGCAGTCCAATGACTTTGGAGGACCTGACAGAATACAGCCATATCAGTAAATATCATTTAATAAGGCGGTTCAAGGAAGTGACTGGCTTCCCGCCCCTTCAATATCTGCAGGCTCAGCGCCTTCAGTATGCGAGAATTTTGCTCACTTCCACAAAGGATGGAATTCTTGAAATCGCCCTCTCCTCCGGCTTCGGAAGCTTAAGCAGCTTTCAACGCAGCTTCAAGCAAAGGTACGGCTGCTCTCCAAGGGCATTCCGGCAGACGGAGGCAAACTCAAAACTATAACACTGGAGGGAATGGAACTGAGTATATACAAAGCATTATTCCTCGACATTGACGGAACCATTGTAAGACCTGATAACACCATGGAGGAATCCACCAAAAGGGCGGTTGCCCAGGCAAAGGAAAAGGGGATTATTTCCGTCCTGACAACCGGAAGGCCTATCCATGAAATCTCGAATATAGCGGAGGAACTAAGCATCAGCTCATTTATCGGCTACAACGGAGCTTATGCGGTCCACCAAGGAATAGACGTATATAAGAGTCCCCTGCCCCGCGATATTGTTGAATACATTCTTGAAACATCCCAAAGATACGATCATGAACTGGTTCTGTATACAAGTGAAAAAAATCTGTATACTTCACAGGAATCCCCACGAACAAGAAAATTTATTGAAAAGCTGCACCTGACAATGAATGAAGATTACAATCCTTCTGAGGCTGATAACATTTTAGGGATTACCATCATGGCAGGGAGTGCAGAGGATTTCAGTCTTTATGAGATCGATCAGACCCATCTTTCTCAGGTGAATGTCGACGGGTTGCTCCATTGTTTTGATGTGATCAGGGATGAAGCCAACAAAGGAATAGGGATGAGGAAGTTCTTGGAGCATCTTGGATTCCCACCTGAATCATCGATCGCGTTCGGGGACGGCATGAACGATAAAGAAATGCTGGCGGCGGCAGGCGAAAGCTTTGCCATGGGCAACGCACACAGTGACTTATTCGCGTACGCCAAACACAAAACCACCGATGTAAATCATTCAGGCGTATATAACGGCTTGAAATATCTTGGAATTGCTGAATAAAGTACAATAAGGGCTGCCGCTGCCGGCAGCCCTGCTTTTTTGCTCGGGAAACCTTCCCCATATATCCTCCAAAACGGGCTCCATTCTTCATCTAACCGGACATCTTACTTTTGCCGGTTACTGGATTAAGGACAAAGACATCGCTAGCATGAAAAAAGGAATGCCTTAGAGGCATTCCCTTTCAGTTTATATAACACTTGTTTTCACAGAATTTGAATCATTTAAATCAGAATCATTCAGCATGATCAACGGTGTATTCACGAAACAGAAATCTCCGTTTTCCTCCCCGAACCCCTGATTCTGTTTATTTGACATGAGGGTGTCTAAGTATTGATTGGGACCCATGCTTAGGGAGGCACCACGGTCCATGACATTTATTTTGAATGCCAGCAGATTCACCATAACCGGACCAAATAAAACCATTAGAATCCTCCTTCATCATGGAAGCGGAATTTTTTGAAAGGTGGAAGGACTGTCAATCAAGTCTCTATCATCCACTGCACTATTCGTGCCGATAAAGCCGCTGTCATCTCCGAAATTCTGACCGTAGCCCTGAACCTTTTTATCAGAATTGTTCCAGTCGGCCAGTAAGTTCTGGCCAATATTCACAGCTGAAGCATTTTCAAAGGAATTTATTTTTAACATAAAAATATTAATATTAATAGACGCAGATGACACTGCTTCTTCACCCCCTTTTCAAACTATATTCATCCAAAAGTGATATATGAAGCTTTATAAGGAGGATAAAATGGATTTCCAAAAATTGATGCAGTGGATGGAAGCAGCGAAGAAGTATCAGTCACAGGATTTTTGGAGCGGGATCTTTGATCAGTCCTCCTTTGAACATTTCATGAAAAATATGGCCAGCGATGAAAACCCGCAGAATGCAAAAGGGCAGACAAGCCCTGCTCCGAGGGATGACTTCCCCCCTGTCGATGTATATATAGCCGGAGCGGAAATCATTTTATTGGCGGATTTAGCCGGCTACAATAAAGAAGACCTGGATATATCCGTTTCGGGATCCAGGCTTTTGATCAGCGGTACAAGGAGCCCCCTCGTAAACGGCACCGCTGTAATCCAGGAGCGGTTTACAGGAGATTTTAAGCGGACCATCCAATTGCCTGAACCGACTGACTCGAGTCAGATCAGGGCAAAGTTCCGGAACGGCCTGCTGATGATTGCATACCCAAGACAGCACACCTATGAAGAGCGGATCAACATTGATTAACGTCCCTTTTTCGATGTCTCAGCGTCCCTTCCATCCGAATCATTCACAAGCCATACAGGGGATTCAAACAGACCCCGGTCCCCATTCTGTTCCCCAAAGCCTTCTGACCGATTGTTGGCTACATGGTTTCCGATTTTTATCGTGGAGCTTAGCGAAAAATTCGCCAGCTTGTCAATGGTGTTTACCTTGGTATGGAAAATGGTAATGATGGTTCTATCCGCCATACTCTCCCTCCTTTCAACGAAAATTTCAGGATAATGCGAGGAAAACATATGCCTATAAAAGGATTATTCAATCGAGACGGGAATCATGAAAAAAACCTAATTCATGGCCAAAACCTGGAAAAGCTGTCTCTCAGGATGAATACGCTGGAGGTTCACATGCAGAGGCTGCTAAAGCTGGAGGAACGGCTGAGCTTATCCTCCATTTCCATAAAACAGAAGAAGGACTCTCCCAAGAACATCCCTGGCGCTGCGGATGTGGAATCCCTTGTAGAGAAGCGTCTTAAAGCCTATCACCAGCAAGTGCAGGATTTGCACTTCAGAATGCGGAAGCTGGAGGCAGTTCAGAAGGAGGAGAAAGACCAATCTCCTGAGCCAAGGTCCTTCCAGAGAGAAGAATCAGAATCCGTACTGGATCCGATTGTTGAAAAAATGGGCATATTCGAAATCCTTTTAAATGAAATGGAAAAAAGATACTCTCTTCTGTATGAAGCCCATCTCCAATTGGCCGAGAGGGTCGGCCTCCTTGAAAAAAAGGGTGCTCCTCCTCCGGAAGATAAACAGGTTGTCATCAAAGAAATCAACATTGATAAATTCTTCCTTGATAAATATGAGTTAAATAACGTGATCGCACAAATGGGCATCAAGGAGCTCAGCGGAGCACTGAATATCGGGGCCACCTATGGCAAGGGTGCTCTTCCACAGGAATTTACCCCGGCCATTCAAAAGGACTTTGAGGAATTAATGCAGGAAAAAGAAGAATTGAAGAAGCAATATACAAAATCCGCAGAAGAAGATCAAGACGGGGACTCCGGTTCAGAAAGCTCTGAATCTGTTTCAGGAGAAAAAGAAGATGACGACACCTTTCCAGTCATTTATACAAAAATTGATATAGAGGAAGAGGAATGACCGCTAAAAGCTTCGATCACAAAGGAAATACCGGCGAAATGACAGTCGGATTGGCATCAGGAAAAACAAAATGAGATTTAATACAATGTCCTTAATTGAGCAACCAGCAAAAGTAATATAGAGGGAGGTTTTCCGGTTGGAAAGAGACAACATCTATGTTCCAATTTTTCAAGTCAGTAAGCTGAATTCTTCCGTCTGAATCCGGCTATTAAGATTAATTAAATTCGTACTCATAACATAACTATTTTCCCTCCATCAATAGCCATAAATAAAAGAAAGAGACGTATGCCCATTCATACGTCCGTCATTCTTGTTTTGTTTATTTACTACTACTTATTTCTGGCGCGAAAAGCCTTCTTCCTCCAGATACTGACGCGCTTCATTATAGGAATTAAAGGTTCCGTCCAGATTCAAGCCTGCATACACATTCCACATATCCTCTTCCTCCTGGATAAGAGTCAGGGTCTGATTTTCTTTGTTTACCCAGACCTCCTCCATTCCCTCGAAAACCATCTCTTCTTCTTCCTTCAGGGAATGAATGGAACGTTCTAAAAGCAGACGGAGTTCCTCACTTGAATAGTCACGGATATTGACCATTCCTTTTCCATCTGTCTTACAGCCGGCTATTCTTCCTCCGTATACAAATCCGTTCCCATTCGGGTGCAGATGGTAGACTACATTTTTCTTATCTCCTGCGCTTTCCGCATAATGAAAATTCACGCGCCCCAGGGATACATTCTTCCGTTCAAGCTCAGGAAATGATTCTATGATAGCTAATTTTTCTTCAAAAGTAAGCATGATGCCTCCAAGTTATATAAAAATAGATTCTGTCTCATTATACCTTATCTAAAGTCCTCGTGCTGAAGCTGTTAAATAATCCCCCAGACAAACAGATAATAGAGTGAAAAAATCAAGAATACAACCAATAAAGCCAATGATAAATAAAAAATAATCCATTTCTCTGCTTTGAATGTCTGGCGGTTAATTGAATTCTTCTTATTAAAATAGCTTACCGCTGCCAGAATGATCGTGAGGATTCCTACAGCAATTGATGAAATCCCGATCACCTGCGCCAGAACATCACCCATAAACGAGAGGGTTGATGGTGTTGAAAAATGCAGGTTTGTAATCAGGAAACCTACCCCGATAATCGTAATGCTCGTCCTCACCCACGCCAGATAGGTTCTTTCATTGGCCAGATGCTGCTGTATATATTTTGAATCCGTAGTCTGCTGCTCCTTTTCTTCCACCATGATACCCCATTCATTACCTTTTCCTTTATCATACCCTTTTAGAAAAGCCGTGCTCAATAATTGTGAATGACTCAGCCCAGAATAAATCCATGTACATTCATACTTTCTATAAGGATGTGCAAAACTATATGTATTATTAAAGAAAGCGGGTAGTCTTTTATGGAGGATAAAATGAAGCTGCGGCTGACCTCTGCAGAAATGTCCATGCTGTGGGCCCAATATATGAACGATACCGCTTCAGTCTGTGTCCTCAGCCATTTTTCACAAAAGGCAGAGGATGAGGAAGCAGCATCTATCATTCAATATGCTCTGACCGGGTCCAAAAGTAACATTGCCTTTTTACAGGAATTATTTATGAAAGAAAATTTTCCTGTTCCACACGGCTTTAAAGAAGAAGAGGACGTACAAGCTGATTCCCCCAGATTATTTTCAGATACATATGCGACCATTTATTTGCGAAATATGTCATTGCTCGGCATGACGGCGGGGAGCGTTTCTCTTGGGCTGGTCACAAGGCCTGATATTGTCCGTTTTTTTAAGAATGTACTAAAGACATCAGTTGGCCTCCAGGATCTAACGAGGGATCTCATGCTGAAAGAAGGAACATATATAAAGCTCCCGTACATTTCTACGCCTGATGAAGGAGATTGTGTAGATAAGCAGCGATTCTTAAGCGACTTCTTTGGCGAGAAAAGGCCCCTTACTGCCCTGGAAATCACCATGCTGTTCAATAATATCCAAACGAATTCCATCGGTAAAACCTTAATTATCGGTTTTGCCCAAACTGCACAGGATTCTGAGGTTAAGCAATATTTCCTCAGGGGAAGGAAAATCGCCCAAAAACACATTGATATATTCAGCGATATTTTAAAAAAAGAAGACCTTCCTGCTCCCATGACCTGGGACACAGCTGTTTCGGATACGACGGAGCCTGTTTTTTCCGATAAATTGATGATGTTTCATGTTTCCGCCATGATTGCCTCTGGAATCGGCAATTACGGGGCATCCATGTCCGGCAGTCCGCGCTATGACCTTGGCTTTCGATATGCTTCATTGATTCCCGAAATAGCCCTTTATGCAGAAGATGGAGCGAATATTATGATTAAGAATTCCTGGCTGGAGGAACCGCCGCAAAGCGATCCGAGAGAAAGGCTCATTAAAGGGGAATAACTCGTGGGCAATCCAATAGAAAAATTATTGTGGAGCATAGCCCTCCCAGGCTTTGGACAGCTGCTAAATAGAAAATATGTAAAAGGTCTTCTCTTTGTTTTCCTGGAATTCCTGATTAATGGGCAATCCCATTTTAATCAAGTCATTTTCCTTAGCTTTCACGGAGACATCTCTCATGCAATCCTTCAGACGAATTACCACTGGCTGCTTTTTTATCCCTGTCTATATTTCTTTGCCATGTGGGATGCCTGGAAGGACGCTGGAGGCGGGAGGGGCCGGTATTCTTTTCTTCCCTTTGTCAGTTGTGCGTATATGGTAACCGTCGGAACGATATACTCCCCGCGTTTTACGCTATTCGGCCTTCTTCTCGGTCCCATCTGGCTTCCTATTTTAAGCGTCATCCCTGGAGTATTGATCGGCCTTGCAATAAAATGGGGGATGGATAAAGCAGCGAGGCAGCTTTGACTGCCTCCCCACAGTTTCCAGTCGATACTCAGAATCAACTCATTAGGACATAAGCAGCCATATAGTATACTATTCTTTTAAAGGAATATTTTACTAGATTAATAGAATGGGAGCTGCTGTATGAAAACGAGGAATTTACTTTTGATCGCGGCTTATCTGGGAGTCTTAATCTGGTCAGCCATTCATCCGGAAGACCGTTTTACTTGGTGGCTCGAGGTCACACCCGGTTAATCGGAATATTGGACCTTGCGGCTATCTATGGCAGATTTAAATTTACGGGGCTTTCCTATGTTCTTATATTGATTCATTGCTGCATTTTATTTATTGGGGGGCATTATACATACGCTGAAATGCCTTTGTTTAACTGGCTGAAAGACATCCTGGATTTGGAACGGAATTATTATGATCGGCTCGGGCACTTCGCCCAAGGATTTATCCCAGCCATCATTGTTAGAGAGGTGCTTTGGAGAAAATCCCCCCTCCATAGACGCCCGTGGCTGCCGTTCATTGTGATTAGCATCTGCCTGGCTATAAGCGCTTCTTATGAGCTGGTCGAATTCTTTGTTGCCCTTGCCACAGGAACAGCTGCAGAAGCCTTTCTCGGCACCCAGGGGGATGTATGGGATACTCAGTGGGATATGCTCCTGGCACTTATTGGAGCCTTCACCTCTTATATTACCCTGCACAGCTTCCATGAGCGCCAGATGGAGAAGCTGGCTAGATTATAAACCCCCGCCTAAAGCCGGGCTTTCCTATGTATGATCTGATATCAGAACCTCTGCTTATATGCCTCTTCGCCGCCATCCAATATCCAATTCATTAGCCTGCAGGATCATCCAGCGTAAAATACTCTAAACCATCCTTCCTTTCAGGTACTAGTTAACCCAGTTTCTTGAGTCAAAGTATGGACCGGACATTTTCAGGCTCTACTGGTTGCATCTTTTTTCTTCCTATATAAAGCAAATGAGAGGAAATTCCGAGAATGGAGGGATCGGCAGCTTGTTCTTTAATAAATTGAATAACTTTTTCGGCCTCTCCCTTGTTTCTCCAATAATCCCAATGCTCCGGGGTTAAGATCGTGCCCGCATTTGAACCTAGAAGCGAAAGGGCTTCAAAACCATGGGCATCCATAAATGGCTTGATTTCATCTATATTGAAGTAATAGGCTCCTGTGAACCGCCCGTCATCCTGATGGTTAAAGCAGCCGGTACTCATAAACTCATTAATCTGATCCATGGAATTGTTCGGCTTCCAATTTTCAGGATGCAAAAGGGATGTCAAAGCATGGCGGATTCTCGGCATAAAGGCCACAAAAACGATTCCACTTTCTTTTGTGACCCTGTGCAATTCCTGAACGGCATGTTCACGATCCATCTCATCCTGCAGATGATACATCGGTCCCAGCATCAAAGAAGCATCAAATTGTTCATCCTTAAGCATGTGAAGGTCTCTTGCATCAGCGGTATAGAAACCTTCAAACTGCCCGGTGAGCTGAAGCTCCCCTGCTTTTCGTTCAGCTATTTCAACCAGCCTTGGAGTCAAGTCTGTCAGCGTCACCTTATAACCTTCTTCCGCAATCTTCATAGAATACTTGCCGGGTCCGGCACCGTTATCCAAAACTCTCCCCTTTTCCGGAAGATGCTTTTTGATATAATGCCAGTTCACCTGAAATTCAACCGGCTCCCGATCAAGCCTTCCCCATTCATCATACTGATTATAGTAGCTGATTACCTTGCTCAAATGGGATCCCCCTCAGTTCTTCTTTTCACTTATCATATCTTCCATATATTTCATATTCAATCTTTTTTTGAAAAAGCTAAGGTTTTGAAACATGCAGTAAAGGGGAAAACGATATAATTAATGTAAAAGAGGTGAACCCATGGCCAAAAAAAGAAGAATTGGGATATATAATAGAAATAAGAAGGATAACTGGTTTGTAACAGGAATGATTGTCGGCGGGATTATCGGAGCTGCCCTTACCCTGCTGGATAAAAACACAAGAAAGCAAACCCTTACATTATTGTCAGAAACAAAGGATCATCCTTCAAACGTAAAGGAAAAGCTGAACGAAAAAATCGTATCTGCTACAGATACAGTCGAAAAAAACATCCAAGAAGCTGCTGACATCTATGATCATGCAAGCAGCCAGCGCTTTGAGTTTTGAAAAAGTAAAAGAGCAGACCCTGGCCAGCACCCTTTTAAGTCCTTAGTGCTGTCCAAGTCTCTGCTCTTTTTTATTTTTTCTTCAAAAAAGCCTGGCCGGGTTAAGCAAATCCGCGATGAACCGAGAATCGTATTCCATGTTCTTTATTTCTTCAGACGAGGGCCATTCCTGTAGGAAGAATCCTCTTTTATCAGGCTTAAGAAACGGAACAGCTCGAGTGACACGATTGCACCACTGAGCCATACTCCGCCAAAAACATAACCGGCCATCACTTCACTCGGTGTGAGGCGGGAAAGGTACACGGAGCTTACCGCATAGGCAGCCAGCAGGAATGCGGCCAGAAGAACCATTCCGCCGTTTAAAATATATTTAGAGCTGTGGCGGATCAGCGAGATAAGCAGGAGTCCGTATACTGTTAACACAAGCATGGCCCTGGCGCTTGGGAAATCCTTGCTTATCAGGTCGCCCATCAGCGTATGGAACACCCAGTGTATTCCATAGGATAATAGGTACGAACCAAGCCATGCCACGACATAAAAAGTACATTCAAGGCGTATGTTCTGGCGGTTGAGGAAGATTACAGCAAATGTAATGAGTGCCAGCATGCCCAGTACAATCCATGACCCAATTCCGTATAAAGCATTCATGATTCCTGCCCAGCTGCCATTAAAAAGAGTGAACACAATAGTATCGAATACTTTATTAAACGGGCTCACATCATTGCTGATGAAATCCTGGATAAAGGCAACCATCAATATGACGGCTGCAACAAATAACAGCAGGCAGAATAAGATGAGAAGCTTAATTTTAAGAAAGCTTCTAAAACGAAAGATGACCGATTCAAAAATCAGAAATAATCCTTCCTTGAGAAATGTCCGGTTGGAGCGGATGACGATATAAAGAATTCCGGCGATTCCAAGGAGTACACTTCCCAGCACCAGCCATTTTTTGATTTCTCCCTCAAATTGATCCCATTTTGGGCCCATAATGTCTCCGAGCCAGATAAAGGCCCCTGTCCATAGGGTAACACCAATATAGGCAAATATGGAAAAGGAGCGGAACGGGAGCTTGATCACTCCTGAGATAATGCTGGCTATATGCCTTACACCAGGAATAAAAAAAGAAACAAGAAGGAGTACTTTTCCATACTTCGTATACCAAGCTGACATCCTGTCCATTTTTTCCGGACCCATGTGAATGAAATGCCCGTATTTTCGGAAGAATGGAACACCTAGCTTCTTCCCCAGCCAATAGGAAATGCTTACTCCGAGCATTCCCCCGAGCGCAGCAGATGCGACGGATAGAACCAGATTCATCTGCCCCTGATAGCAGAGGACCCCCACATAGCTCATCAGTGCTTCGTTTGGTATGGGAACAATAATCAATTCGAGCATGAGAGATAGAAACAGAACAATATATCCATAATGATTCAATAACTGTATAACATCGGGCATACGAACACCTCCTGACTTAAAACCAGGTGTTTTTTATAAGTTTTCCTTTAATAGCAGAAATTCAAACTTCACGAAAAGGTGAAGTTGTTCACACAGTATATCACCCCAGGCTGAATCTCTTATGAAATTTCTATTAAAATCCCATTAAACGGAATGCTTGTACATAAAATTCCGGCAAAAAACAGCCTGTCTTTTTTAGAAATTCGGCTGTATAGTTACAGGTACCCTACCAGGAAAAGGAGATAAATATATGTATATCAAGCTTACCAAAGAACAGCAGCAGATGATGATTTCGGACATCCAATATTTCTTCGCACAGGACCGGGATGAGGAACTGACGGAATTCGCGGCAGAACGAGTACTGGACTTTGTAAAGGAGTCACTTGCGCCCCACTTCTACAATGCAGCTCTGAAGGATGTAAAATTCGTAGTGGAGCAGCAATTCACTTCCCTTGAGGAGGAAATCATGACCCTGGAGCGGCCGATAAAAAAATAGGCCCGCTCTTAAGGAGTGAATCCTGCATTCACTCCTGCCCCTTTATTCTGACATACTTCCTCTTTCCAACTTGGACAATATGTTCACCCTTTAGATGCAGGACCAGGAATGGATCGAGCACCTTTTCTCCATTCACTCGTACCCCGCCATTTTGTATCATTTTCCTCGCCTCTGTTTTGGATTGCTGTAGTCCTGAGGCAAGAAGCAGCTCAATAATACCGGTTTCTGGATCCCCGTCCCAGTTCAGCTCGGGAATGTCCCCGGGTATGTCACCTTTTTGAAAGACAGCTTTGAACTCTGCCTCTGCCTGCTGTGCTTCCAGTTCCCCATGAAAAATTCGTACAATGGTCCTTGCCAGAAGCATCTTGGCATCCCGCGGATGAAAACTTCCATCCTCCAAGCCTTTTTTAACCCCAGTCTTCTTTTCTAAAGGAAGATCTGTCACCAACTCCATGTATTTGGCAATAAGCTCGTCAGGAATAGACATGGTTTTTCCGTACATATCTGTCCTGTTCTCGTCCACTCCAATGTAGTTATTCTTAGATTTAGACATTTTTTCAACGCCATCCAGCCCTTCGATCAACGGAAGCAGAATCACCACCTGCTTCTCTTTACCAAAGTGCTCCTGCAGATGCCTTCCCATTAGTACGTTAAAATGCTGGTCCGTCCCTCCCAGTTCAACATCACTCTCCAGCTCAACCGAATCATAGCCTTGCATTAACGGGTAGAAGAATTCATGCAGGGAAATTGGTTTACCAGCTGCAAGCCTTTCGGAGAAATCATTCCTTTCGAGCAGCCGGGCAACTGTGATGCTTGAAGAAAGCTGAATGATTTCCTCGAGATTCAGACTGCTCAGCCATTTCGAATTATAATGCAGCTCTGCCTTCTCCATATCCAGTACTTTGCCGAACTGTTCAAAGTATGTTTTGGCATTCTGTTTTACTTCATCATTGGTAAGCTGTTTTCTGACCGATGATTTCCCGGTCGGATCCCCTATTTTCCCCGTGAAATCGCCGATGATCAGCTGAATCACATGCCCGTTTTCCTGGAACTGCTTCAGCTTGTTCAGCACCACCGTATGCCCAAGATGGATGTCAGGAGCGGAAGGATCAAGGCCCAGCTTAATTTTCAACGGTTCATTCCTTAGCAGGGATCTCGCAATCTTATTTTTTAATTCAAGTCCAGGAAGGACTTCATTTGCTCCATTGCTGTAGATGGCAAACTGCCTTTCCATTTCCGTAAGCTGTTCGTCGGTCAGCTGTTTGATAAAGTCTTCCACGATGTTTCCCCCTTAAAGTTTCATAGATAAATAAAAAAACCACGCCCCTAAATAAGGGACGTGGTTAACGCGGTACCACCCTTGTTGAAGATTTCTCTTCCGCTTGCTTCGAATAACGGCCGGCCGTTTTTTGCTACTAAAAAGTTCACAAAAAAGGTTCAAGGAGGTAATTCACTCTTATCTTTGTACTGATTCCCACCAGCCATCAGCTCTCTGTTACAGGGAGATAAGGAGCTACTCATTCCTGTCATCACCTTCTATTTAATTTTAAAATTGTTCTCATTTTACTCCTGGAACAAAGAATAATCAATAGAATTTTGTGAAAATTCCCAAATCATCTTTCTTCTCTATTTCTTTAGCAGGGAATCAAGTTTTTCCTCGATCCGCTCAAGCCGAGCGGCCTTTTTCCTTCTGGAATTCCAAAAAGCTGCAATTGCTACGACAACCACGACTGGAACACCCATCATGACTAATCGAAAGATTAAGTCCCCCAAACTATAGCAATCCTTTATAAGTCGATAACATTCAACTTCTCCTGCATGCTCTGAAAGAATTGTCCCACATGCAGCCCATCTACCAAAGCGTGATGAGCCTGAACAGAAAAGGGCATTTGCAGCTTTTCATTTTCTTGAAAAAACTTTCCCCAGGCAAATCTGGGAATGCTGTCCGCCGGGCTCAAATGGATGGGATGAGTAATCGCAGTGTAAGATACCCAGGGGATGCAGGTTGTAAAAATCACTTCATCCTTCCCCTGCTGATCATCAAGCTCCACACTGCCCTGGATCTGCTCCAGCCTGTCTGATACATGCTCAAGAAAATGTGAAAGATTCTCATAATATTCGGCTGTACAGAACGAAAATAAATCATCAGAAGCTGGGGCTGTAAAGGATACATCAATTCTTTCATGCTCCAAGACTCCACCCTCCCGTATGCGGAAACGGAATTCCCTGATTTCATTCGCGGTTTTGGTCACCAGGTACAAAAAAACCTGAAAAAAGGACACATTTTTCCTCTTACACATCCCGTAGAGCCGTGTAACATCCAGGTTTGCTGTAATGTTCAGATGGGGAGAATCCATTTTATTAAAAAATTCAAAATGCCTTCTTCTCGGCCATGTTTCCATGTTTATATATTTCACCCTCAGCCCTGCCTTTCCTGTTGTTATCCTAATTGTACAATTTCTTCCAATTTTCGTAAATACAGGGTATTCCCCTTCTCCCTTCTTCTTATAGGTTCATTCTATTTTTTAAAGGGAAACCAAATTAGGAGGTGGTGAAACATTTCCAAGCAAAGCATTTGAGAAAAAGAAAGAAAATATTTGGAACTTTTTACCTGTTCGTCCGTATGTATGAGTAAACTAAACAGAAAGGCGGCATTTAAATGAAAAAACTCCTGCTTTGCCTTTGTACAGCGGTCATTATTGTGGTTATTAATTATCTCGCTACTCTGCTGGGCCTAAAATTTATTGATGCCTCATTTTTCAGCGGGCTGTTGTCTGCCATTATTATCTATTTCTTTACATCGTCAGGCGGCTTTACTTCCAATCAAGTCCGCCTGCAGGTCCAGGCCCAGACTGGCATGAAGATGGATGAGGAGAAAACAGCTTTTAATCCATCCTTTGCCTTCTACACTGCAGTTGCCTATATGATTATTTCTTTCATCGCGACCTTTATTTACTATAAAGATTACTTTATTTAATGATGAGTCACGGCATATAAAAGGCAGGACCTTATGCCCTGCCTGCTCACATTACCCAATCATAATATTCCCTTTTGGATATCCAATCTTATCATTATTGCCTTTCCTTCTCATGGTGACTGCATAAGCCAGGGTCAATGGACCAAGACGGCCCGCAAACATGGTGAAGATTATGATAACCCGGCCGATATGGCTTAATTCCGGTGTCAGCCCCATTGACAGCCCGACAGTACCAAATGCGGAAGTCGCTTCAAAAAGGTACATGATGAAATTATGGTGTTCCCCTTCTGTAATGGTCAAGAGCATAGTTACAATCATAACCAAAAATATACCGATCATCGCCACAGTCAGAGCTTTGAAGATGATTTCCATTACAATTTTGCGGCGGAACATGACTACATCTTCTCTTCCTTTAATCTGGGACCACACTGCCGCCGAGAGCACAGCAAGAGTGGTGATTTTAATCCCGCCTGCGGTCGATCCAGGGCCGGCCCCCACATACATAAGAAAGATGATTAAAAAAAGAGTTGGTTGTGTTAAATCGCCAATTGGAAGTGTGTTTGCGCCTGCCGTTCTAGGTGTAACTGCCTGGAATAGTGATCCCAGCACCTTCCCGCCAAAAGATAAAGGCTCCAATGTTTTTATATTATGATATTCAAGGATAAAAATCAGGATAGTGGCGCCAAAGGTTAAAATAAGAGTAGTGGTAAGAACTACTTTCGTATGCATAGAAATCCTATGTATTTCCTTGAACTCATATAATTCGTTCATGACAATAAAGCCGATTCCGCCCAATGTTATCAGGACGCAGACGGTCAACACGACTGCCGGGTCATCAACAAACGGAGTCAGGCTCCGGAATTCTCCATTTAAATCAAATCCGGCATTATTAAAATTGGAGATAGAATGAAAGATTCCCCAGTAGATTGCTTTTCCAACCGGCATATCTAGTGAAAAACGGGCAGCAAGGATAACGGCTCCGGCCATTTCGATGACAGCTGTAAATATTAAAACTCTCCTAACCAGGCGGACGATCCCCGCAAGAGATATATTATTCAATGCCTCCTGAAGCACCAAACGGTCACGAAGTGAGATCCGCTTTCCCAAGATGAATGCCAGCAGCGTGGCAAAGGACATGAATCCTAAACCGCCGATCTGGATTAAAAAAAGAATGACAAGTTCTCCAAAGGTGCTGAAGGTATCCGCTGTATCCACCACTACAAGGCCCGTCACACAGGCCGCAGAGGTGGAAGTAAATAAGGCGTTTAAAAAGGTAAGTCCCCTTCCATCCTCTGTTGCAAGTGGAAGCATGAGCAGGCATGCCCCTATCAGAATCAATGCGGCAAAGCCCAAGACGAGAATTTTTGGGGGGTCAAAAAAATTTCTAATTCTGTTCATAGAAATCTCCTGTCTGTTAGAGGAATAAACATTTCCGTAATATTCCCTATTATGAAGCACAAAGAGAGTCCATACAACCAGTAAGGAGGCTTGGCGGATTTTTAAGGAAAAGCGGCTAGCCCGCGGGCACAAAAACAGGGACTGTCATTCTTTAAAATAAAGCAGGTGGAGAAAAACGAATGCTTTCCTCCGCCTGCTTTTAAATTTTGTTCAGCCGACTTCCCCATTTAGGAATTTGATGCTGCACCTGAGCTGATACATAAAGGGAGAATTTCCCCTTATTTCGTAAAAATGAGGAAAAAGAGCTTCAATAGAGGGAGAAATTCCCTCTATTGAACAAAAAAATTCTAAAATTGAGGAATTTTCATTCAATAAGGGGAAAACTTCCCCTTATATCCACTGAAAAGAGCTCTATTCTTAATTTAAGCGTAAAAGTTCCCCTTATTTTGTTAAAGGCAAAGGCCTTTTTCAGAAAGCCAGTTTACCTGATAGCCATTACTGAATTCCAACCTGATCGAATCCGCCTGAGGCTGCTTTTGCTTCCTGGCTTCCCTCTCCATAAAGATCCACCGCAGATTGTACGACAGCCTTGCGCGCATCACTGAAAGTAGATGTTGGCGTTAGATATTGGGTCAGGGCGCGATAATAAATTTTGCCCAGTTTTTCACGGCCGACTTCCTGGGCCGTCAGGTACGCTGCATGGTTAATAATCGAGGAATTGATATGGACTCCTCCATTATCCAATGACAGCGGCAGGTTATAAAATTCACTCATATTGGATGGGTATTTTCCACTTCCATTTC
This sequence comes from Peribacillus kribbensis DSM 17871, assembly GCF_000430765.1. Taxonomy (GTDB): domain Bacteria; phylum Bacillota; class Bacilli; order Bacillales; family DSM-1321; genus Paraperibacillus; species Paraperibacillus kribbensis. Next base: position 179,775 of record NZ_KE387241.1, read on the forward strand.
CATAAGCGGTATACTTGTCACCTACCGGATATTTGCCCGGATCACTTAAGCTTCGAAGAGATTCTCTTCCTCCTGCCTTCGCTTCAGGAGCCATAATTTCTTCTCCAATTTCCCAGTTTTTATCGTCGATCAGTGCCCCAAAAATATCGGAGAAAGCTTCATTCAAAGCTCCTGACTGATTGCGGTACTGAAGATTCGCCGTGTTTGTTGTAACACCGTGAGTCATTTCGTGGGCGGCTACATCCAGCCCTGCGGATAGGGTAATCATGAACTTGCCGTCTCCATCGCCATAAGTCATGTATTTACCGTTCCAGAATGCATTATTATAGTCTGTACCATAGTGGACATAAGAAATGATGGCCATCCCTTTGTCATCCAGTGAATTTCGGTTATGTTCCTTTAAATAATACTCGTAAACAGCTTCTGAGTTATGATGAGCATCCACTCCTGCACGGTCATAATCGGTTTTGAATGAGGCACTCTTACTAGAAACGATTTGGTTGGAAGGATAATCATATGTAATGATGCCTTTTAAATTATTATGGGCATAATCTGCCAGCTGGAAGGTGGTTCCCTGATTAGGTTGTTTTACCTGAGAGATATGCAGCAAACGGTTTTCGCCAAGCACGCCTGTACCGACCCCTGTCTGCGATTTGACCTCATCTGAATGCATTAATCCATTGACGGCGTCCAGCACCTTGCCTGTTGAAGCATCCACATAGATAAACCAGTTGCCCGGCGCGTCCCCAAGGAAGTTCAAGTTCACTTTATAGGCCAGAGTATTTTTTTCCGGAGCAGAGTAAATGACAAGGTCAGTTGCCGGTTCTAATTGAAGCTTTTCTGGGGCGTTCACCGCAGCCATCGCAGTCGCAAGTGCACTTGTACTGCTTACGGTTGGAGCAGTGTTTAGATCTGAATCCTCCACTTCCTTGTTGAAATAACCGTTAACTGCCGCTACTTCATTTTGTTTATTGTAATGGACAATGACCTCTGAACCTTCTACAGGCACTCCATTTTTTGTCTGGGTAAAGCGGACATGGGTCATACCAAGGTCATCTTTTTTTGACGTTTTTTCTTTTAGGCTCGCTTTAGGATTCTTGATGCCGACCGCTGCTTTTTGCTCATTCAAAAAGTTCAGCGCATCAGCGGCATTGCCTCCTGAGCGCTTCTCTAGCTGTTTTTCTTGTACAAACAAAGGAACCGCCCCTTTAGATGTCTGCGCATATGCAGGCTTCTCTGCGGCTTTCTCAGGCTGATCGGCCAGTACATTGCCAAACGGCAGAAGTCCCGCTGCCAAGGATGCGGATAAAACAAGGGGTGCCATTACTTTTTTCTTCAAAAAAATCCCTCCTGAAAATGAATATCCTTAGTATAAATTCAAGTCCGCCAAATTTCATGATTAATTTGAATTATCTGACATTATTTTTAGTAGGTCTTTCACTCTATTTATTTAGTAAAGCGAAATAAAAAAAGAGGGCGGGACACCCACCCTCTAAAAAACTATTTTGCTGTTTCTTTAAGGACTTCTGCCACCGAAGCAATCAGGCTGGAAGAACCTGTTAACTCTTCTATTCTTGCGGAATGCTCCTCAGATTTATTCCAGCCCTTTTGCTGCTTCCTCTGCCATTTTGGCCGATGACTCAAGACCGCCTCCGGAGAGATACCAGTAACCAGGATCCAGATAAATAATTTTTCCGTTTTTATAGGCATTGGTTTTCTTCACCAAGGCATTCTCTATGACTTTTTTAGCATTTTCCCCTTCGCCAATGGCCGCGTCACGGTCAATGACATAAAGAATATCAGGATTCTTTTCTGCAATGAATTCCATCGAGATATTCTGTCCATGTATCGGGTCAGCTTCTATATCATTTGCAGCTGCCTTAATGCCAAACAAGCCGTGGATGAGACCAAATCTTGAATTCGGGCCAAATGCTGTTACTTTTCCGCCTTCTGTCAATGTTACCAATGCTTTTTCATCGCTCTGTGATGCTTTGTCTTTAATATTCTTTACAGTCTGGTCGAAGGCTGTCAAATCTTCCTTAACCTGCTTTTCCTTGCCAAAAATTTTCCCTATCGTATTGGCATTATCTTTAAAGGATTTCTCGTAATGCTTGTTATCCATACCAACGAAAATGGTAGGAGCAATCTCCTGGAACTTATCATAGGAATCCTGCTGCCTGCCGGAAATAATGATTAAATCTGGCTTTAGCTCATTGATGGCTTCGAAATCAGGCTCCTTTAATCCTCCAACATTCTTATACTTGGAATCTTTATATTTACTTAAGTAGACTGGAACATTTTTTTGAGGAACTCCTGCCACAGAATCTTCGAGTTTCAGCTTATCCATTGAATCTAATGCTCCAAAATCAAAGACTACCACTTTCTTCGGATTTTCCGGCACCTTTGACTCACCTAATTGATGTTTGATGGTTAATGTATTATCCTCCTTGGGAGAAGATGAACCTGTAGTTTTCCCGCTGTTCCCGCAAGCGGCCAAAAAAAGCACTAGCATGGAAATCAATAAAAAAACAGATATTTTCCTCATGATTTTTCACACCCCAAATAATTTATTTTTAATATTTCACACATAGTACACACAGATCTTATTGTCACTGATTTCCTGAATAGGGATTTCCATATCATATAATGGAGCCAATACACCCGGATCGATGATGCTATGTACAGGACCGCTTTGGATGACCCGCCCATTCTTTAAAGCGACAATCTCGTCTGAATAACAGGAAGCAAAGTTAATATCATGAATGACGATTACGACCGTCTTGCCCAGCTCCCGGGTCAATCTTCGGAGGACTTTCATAATTTGGACAGAGTGCTTCATATCGAGATTGTTTAATGGTTCATCCAGCAGGATATAATCCGTATCCTGGGCGATTACCATCGCAATATAGGCCCTTTGCTGCTGCCCCCCGCTCAAACGGTCCATGAACTGATGCTGGATTTCCTCAAGCTCCATGTAGGCAATGGCCATATCCACGAAGCTCCAATCCTCTTTCGTCAGCCTCCCCTTTGAATATGGGAATCTCCCGAATGCTACAAGCTCTCTGACAGTCAGCCGGACATTGATCGAGTTGGACTGTTTAAGAATTGACAGCTTCCTCGCAAGCTCATTCGTATTGCAGCTGCCCACTTCCTTCCCATCTATCCTGACTTCACCAGAGTCTTTTGACAGAAGCCTGCTCATCATGGAAAGAACGGTACTTTTCCCCGCTCCATTCGGTCCGATAAACGATGTGATTTTACCTTTCTGGATCTGAAAGGAGACATCTTCAACGACAAATTTATTCCCGTATTTTTTCGAAAGGTTTTCAACGGTGATCATGCTTTCCTCTCCTTTAACAGCAGATATAAAAAGTACACTCCTCCGGCAAAGTTAATGATGACGCTGATTGTAGTTGAGAAGGTGAACACCCTCTCAACAAGCAGTAATCCGCCCGTCAATGCCATGATGCTGATGAGGATTGAACCTGTTAGCAAATGGGAATGGCGGTATGTTTTCAAAAACTGATAGGCTGTATTTGCAACGAGAAGTCCCAGGAACGTAATCGGACCGACAAGTGACGTCGATATGGAGACCAGTACCGCCACCACGATCAGCAGTCTTTTCACAACAAAGTGATAATCTACCCCCAAATTAACGGCGGAATCCCTGCCGAGTGATAATACGTCGAGATACTTCACAAATCTTAAGGAATAAAGGAAAACCATGACAAAAAGCACAGACGACAAAAGCAGTAAATCCGTATTGATATTATTAAAGCTTGCAAACATTCGGTCCTGGATGATCATAAAATCGTTTGGATCCATAATGACCTGCATGAAGGAAGAAAAACTCTGGAATAAAATCCCCATGACCATTCCAGCCAGCAAAAGAAAATAAATGTTCCTTCCATCTTTTTGGAAGAGGACTTTAAACAGCCCCAAGGCAAATAGAATCATAAAACAGATACAGATGACGAAATTAATATTTTTATCCATGACTGTAGAACTTGCTGTACCAAATACGAAAATCAGCACCGTCTGAATGAGTATATACAGGGAATCTAATCCGATAATACTCGGTGTCAGAATCCTGTTATTCGTAACGGTCTGAAAAATCACGGTTGACAGGGCAATAGAAGTACCCGTCAAGACAATGGCTGCTATTTTGACCAGCCTCTTTGGCACAACATATCCCCAGTAATTCCCGATATCTGTAAACAAAAAGATGCATACCAGTATCAGGGTAATGGCTGCAGCCAGGATCAGCTTTACATTATTGTGCATAGGCCCTTCCCCTTATCAGCAGGTAAAGGAAGATTCCGCTCCCAATAACTCCTACTGTCAAACCGATTGGAATTTCGTATGGAAAAATGATGACCCGGCCGAGAATATCGCAGATTAGTAGAAATACTGCACCTAAAAGAGCGGTCGGGAATAAATTTTTTTTAAGATTATCTCCATTGAAAATGGAAACAATATTCGGAACAATCAAACCTAAAAAAGGAATGGTTCCTACTGTCAGCAGTACTGCAGCCGTAGACAGGGCCACGATGACAAGTCCGATATTAACGGTAAGCCTATATTTAAGGCCCAGACTTCCGGCGAAGTCTTCCCCCATCCCTGCCAGAGTGAATTTATCCGCGTAGAAATATGCTAGAATCATTAAAGGAACACTTATGTAAATCATTTCATAGCGGCCTGCCATAACCATGGAAAAGTCCCCCTGCAGCCAGGCAGATATGCTTTGAATCAAGTCATGCTTATAGGCAAAAAAAGTGGTGATGGAGCTGATGATATTGCCGAACATCAGTCCGACCAGCGGAATAAAAATGGCATCCTTAAACTGGATAGAGTCTAAAAGTTTCATAAATAAAAAGGTGCCGGCAAGAGCAAAAACAGCGGCAATGACCATCTTTACCATCATCCCCGCCGAGGAAAACAGCAGCAGGGAAACGAGAATTCCAAGCCTGGCACTGTCCATCGTCCCCGCCGTAGTCGGGGAAACGAATTTATTCTGCGACAGCTGCTGCATGATCAACCCGCAGATGCTCATGCTGATTCCTGCGATCAAGAGTGAGATTAAACGCGGGAGGCGGCTGATCAAAAGAATATCTCGTTGATCGCTGGTTAAATGCAGCAAATCACCGGGCGAAATATGCTTAACACCAATGAATAACGAAATGATTGATAAAATCACAAGAACCATCATGAGTAATATTTCTTTTTTCATAAGAACCCCTAACGATAATGAAAATCATTATCAATACAAGCTGTTAAAAAAATGAATTCCATGAATTCATTTAGTAACAGCTGCTTTTTTGACTGCCTTTATTTCATATTTCCCAGCCTCCGAGCTTAGAATATAATCCGGCTTCGGCTGTCCGATTCTGGCTTTATGGCCCGCAATGTGGGCATCGCTTTTTTCCCATTGCTTCCAATGCTCCTCTGATTCCCACTTAATCAGAATCAGGACCTCTTCTTCCCCGCTGCGGACCTTTTTCTCAAGGATCGTCAAATCCACAAATCCCTCCTGCTGCTCGATCAGCCCCTTCTTACTGAAGCGTTCCCTACCTTCTCTGCATTGCCTTCTGTAACCATCATTTTTCTAAACTGAACAAACATGTTTGTAACCCCCCCATTTCCCAATCATTTATACAACAAGGATAATTGATAATGATTATCACTGTCAATTAATTTATCAGAAAATAAGCAGAAAAAGTCACAGCTTAAGCTGTGACTCCTCCAATTTTATTGATCTTCTTCCCTATTCCCCTGGGTCTCCTCAGCAAATTTGGTTCACAATATTATTACTGATCGCTCCCCTTATGGGCTCTTCTTTACACTGGATAAAAAAAGAACCTTTGAAATCCTTTTTTATGGCTTTTCAGTTCATCTGCTATGGACATACCTGGAGATCTATCTAGGACGGAGCGACTACTTTATTCATAAATATTATCTTGCACCTGCATTGCCTTTTGCTATTAATATGACAGCATCCGTCATACCCGTCGCATACTTACTTTTATATCAATACTGCACCAAGAAAAAGAGGAACTTTTATTTGTTTTCTATCATATTGAGTGCCATTTTAGCCTTTGGTATGGGTTCATTGGAAACATACTTTGACTTAATAGAAGTAAGAATGGGAATGAATGAGTTCTTTCTTTTCTTGATTGATGTGATTGTCGCTTTCCTTGCATTCTGGCTTACTAAACTGTTTTTGTTTTATAAATCCCACAGTGAAAAAAAGACGGCTTAACAACTTTTACAAATACATAAGCCTCAAAAAAAATAGGTGTCTGTGCTCTAAAGTGACAGACACCTATTTCTTTAAAAACGGCTGAATTTAATTTTCTGAGCCCTGGAGAGCGGAAGCAGTATGATTTTCTCTCTTGATAGCCGGTCTGGTCAAAGAAAAGACTGCACATAGCAAGGAGATGATGACAATGACACTTCCGAACCACGCTGTACTGGAGACTGTACCGGTTTGGTCCAGTACGATTCCGCCGATTGCCGAGCCAAGGGAAATGCCGATCTGCAATGCCGAGTTATTAAAGCTTTGCTGTATATCGGAGGTAGCCGGATCAATTTGAATCAAATAACTTTGCTGCGGCGGTGCCAGACTCCAGCTCAGCGCTCCCCAAATCATCATAATTGGAATGAATATAACAAGTGAAAAAGTCGTAAATGGCAAGATGGCCAGGGCGGCAGCAAATGCGCTGATCACAATGATGATACTTTTAGGAGCACCGATCCAATCTGAAAGTGTACCGCCGAAGGCTCCGCCCATTACTGCTGCAATGCCGAAGACAAAATAGCAGATGCTGATCCAATATGAATTCAAATGAAGATTTGTTTGCAGAAATGGTGTGAAATAAGCATAAAGTGTATAATGTCCTGCCAGCATAAACAATGTAGCAAGATGGGCACTGCCGATCTTCGCACTGCCTACTGCTTTTAACTGCTGTGACAGCGGAATTGATTTTTCGCCGGGAATACGTTCCAAAAACAGCGAGATCAGTACCATTGATCCAATGGATAACACAGCAATTCCAAGGAAAATCACGCGCCATCCAAATGTATTGGAAACCAGGATTCCAAGCGGCACACCCAGCACGAGTGACGAACTAATCCCCATATATATAAGACCGAGAGCCTTCGCCTGGTGAGCAGGATCGACAACTTTTGCCGCAATGATCAAAGAAAGTACTACGATAAGCGCTGTACTTGCTGCCGTTAAAACCCTTGCAGCCATCATAACAGTAAAATTCGGACTGAAGTATGTTATGACATTGCCCAGGATAAAAATAAACATGGAAGCAAGGTACAACTTCTTACGTTCAATCCTGCTGGTTAAGATGAGTAATAGCGGTCCGGCAATCGCATAGATCAGTGCAAACACCGTGATCAGCTGGCCGGCAGAGCTTAAAGAAATGTTAAGATCATCAGCGATAGTCGGCAAAATTCCGCCGACAATCAATTCAACCAATCCAACAGCAACAGCTGATAAGGCCAGGATAATAACTTTGAAATTCATAGTATATACTTCCTTTCTTCATAAAGTGATATTTTCAGAAAACACAAAAAATCCTGATTACAAAAAATGAAAAATTCATTTTCTGTAATCAGGATTTTATGGTTCCTGGTAGAGACCCTCAAGCCATATTCTTGAAGTTATACAGGTGTTATTTATTTAAATGTCACGACTCTGAATAATTTACTATACTTCCTCCTGTTTTTCAAGTGTAAAAAACTTTCCAGCAAGTAAGCAACTGAAGAACTTTGGTCTATTGTTTGGACCCCTTAAATAAAAAGCCACCCAAAAGGGCAGCTTCCTAATCTATGATAAATTCTTCACAAAGGCGGGCTTATCTTACCGGCAGCTTATTCAGTATAAACTCTTCCACAACTTTAGCCACACCGTCGTTCATATTAGTGTCTGTGATATAATCAGCTTTTTCTTTGATGGCATCGACCGCATTTCCCATGGCCACTCCAAGGCCCGCAAATTCAATCATGGACATGTCATTATGGCCATCGCCGACTGCGATCACTTCTTCACGGGTGATACCCAGCTGCTGGATGAGTGAATTCAGGCTTGTTCCTTTTGTAACACCAGCTTCCGTAAATTCGAGGAAGAATGGTTTGGAGCGCATGACTGCAAGCTTCCCTGCGAATTCCTGCTGAAGTTTTTTCTCTACCTTCACCAGATATTCAGGCTCCTCTAGCATCAGTACTTTTACAACAGGCTCTGTAACCGCATCGGTGAAGCTGTCAACAACTTCAATATCCAGCTTCGTTATATCGCCTTCGATATCTGTATACTGATTGGCTTCCTGCGTCACAATCTTATCACCGACATAAGTGTGAATCCATACGTTTTCACGTCGGCTGACTTCGAATAATTGGTGGACGGTCTCAACCGGCAGGGTAGAGCTGAACCACTCATTTCCTGTCTGGCAGTTAACGATTTTCGCTCCGTTAAAGGATAAAATAAAGCTGTTATAATCCTTCAGGCAAAGCTCTTCTGCAACAGATAACATGGCAGAAGTCGGGCGGCCTGAAGCAAGTACGACTTTTACTCCTGCTTCCTGTGCTTCCATAAGGGCGTTCTTGGTCCGCGGGGATATGCTCAAATCATCACAAAGCAATGTATCGTCTAAATCTAAAACAATCATTTTATATGTCATTCTAGCTGGTTCCTTTCATCTATGGCATTCAACTCCTATTTTACTATAAAAATTGATATGAGCCTACTATTCTGCCGGTTTTCTGCCTTTTTTAACAGAAATTAACTGCATAAAAAAGAGGGCATCTGCCCCCTCTTTACTCTAGCTATTCATTTCCCACAGCCCAAGCCTTCCTTTAGCCGGAATGTATTCATTCAGCTGGCTCATGTCTTTTACTACCCAGCCATAGCAGCCTTCCCGATAGTCACCTAAATAGAAATCATTGCCTGAGATGATGCGGCCATCCTCCAGCACTGCCCAGGTACCATTGTTTTCTGTTACCCTCAGGCAATCCATGAGAGTGCAGGATCCTATGATCACTCCAGTGGGCAGACTCTCTGCCGTATATCCATGCTTAAACAAAAGCTCTTCGACTTTCTTCAATTTGCAGGCGGCCTTATCTATCTTTTTGCTTGTATGAATGGCGAGAGGACCGCGGTAATGGGTTCTCCATGTTCTTGTTTCATAGGCTGTCTCGCCTAGGACAAAGAGGCTTGCCCAAGGCTGTATCATGGAAAGAACCTTCATAAAACCTTCCTCCTATGTGAATAAAATGTCCTAGATGATTATGTTCCGCAAAACGTCTGATATGGGCAATCCGAAGGCTCAGGGAGGGCTGCGTATTTTTCCTGCTCGGCTGTATGAGCGTAAGGGCTCGCAAGCACATGCAGAAGCCGCTTCATCACATGATAATCTCCACTCTCTGCCGCTTCCAAGGCCTCTTCGACCCGGTGGTTTCTAGGGATAACCGCAGGATTGCTGTTCTTCATCAATTCAGCCGCCTGCCCCTCCGTCTGTTCCTGCCTGCTGCGGCGGGCTATCCACTTTTCATGCCACGCAGTAAACTCCGGAGTTCCTGACATGGCTGTTTCCCTGCCAAATGTAAGATCCAGGAAGGTATTCGTGAAGTCAGCCCGATTTTTCTGCATCATTCCAAGGAGCTGTTCGACAAGCGCCTTATCTCCTTCTTCTCCACCAAAGATGCCAAGCTTTGCCCTCATTCCTTCCAGCCAATTGCTGTAGAAATGATCCTTATACTCAGAAATGGCCTCTTGTGCCAGTTCAAGTGCTTGATCTTGGTCTTCATGAAGCAAAGGGATCATCGCTTCTGCAAAGCGGGCAAGGTTCCAGCTTCCAATGCCAGGCTGATTGCCGTATGCATACCTTCCCTGAACATCTATCGAGCTGAATACGGCAGCAGGATCGTAGACATCCATAAATGCACAAGGTCCATAATCGATGGTCTCTCCGCTGATTGTCATATTATCCGTGTTCATCACGCCGTGGATAAAACCCGCAAGCTGCCATTTTGCAATCAGCAGCGCCTGGCGTTTAATCACTCCCTGAAGAAGGGCCAAATAGCGGTTATCTCCTGTTTCGGCATCTGGATAATGACGCTCGAGCGCATAGTCGGCAAGTGCCCGAAGCTCTTCCTCTGTTCCCCAGTTAGCCGCAAATTCGAAGGTCCCGACACGAAGATGACTTGCAGCAACCCGTGTTAAAATGGCGCCCTGCAGCTCCGTTTCCCGATAAACAGGCTCTCCGGTTTTCACCACGGCAAGGCTCCGTGTGGTAGGAATCCCAAGGCCATGCATGGCCTCGCTGATTATATACTCCCGAAGCATGGGCCCAAGCGCTGCCCGGCCGTCACCTCCCCTGGAGTACGGCGTACGTCCCGGCCCTTTCAGTTGGATATCAACACGGCCGCCTTCCGGAGTAATCTGCTCGCCAAGCAAAACAGCCCGGCCGTCCCCAAGCATAGTAAAATGCCCGAATTGATGACCCGCATAGGCTTGAGCTAAAGGAAAAGCTCCTTCCGGAAGCTCATTTCCGGCAAATATGGCCACACCTTCATTCGTCTTCAAAGCCTCGGCATTAAAGCCAAGCTCTGCAGCCAGGTTTTCATTGAACATCACCAGTTCTGGTGATGCCACAGGCTTTGGCTTATGACTTGTGTAAAATTTCTGCGGCAGAAGGGAGTAGCTGTTGTCTAGGTTCCATCCTATATTCTTTGTCATCTGGTCTCCTTCTCTTACTGAAATTTTTATACCGATTATGTTCCCTGTCTTCCCTTGGTATTAACATTATTATATCCTTTGACGAAATCTTAACGCGATTTATTATCACTTAAAAGATGCAATCTACGTAATTATTTCTTTTTACATCATTAAAAAACCTGAACTATGCAAAAAGGATCGCCGTTGATATGGACAGTTGCCTTTTTCATATTAGAAAATATGGAATAGAATAGTATAGTGTATTCAATGGCAAGGAAAGGATAGAGGTGAAACATGCTTATTTCCAGCCTAGACGGCAAAAATCTCACGGATGACCAGAGGACAAACCTCTTGTATAGCGGAATAGAAGATGACGGAAAAAACGGGGACTGCATTTTTGTAGCCGGCAGCAGCAGTGCGGTTTTGTACCGTCTGCCAATCGCCGTCCAGCTTTATAAATCAGGACGGGCCAGGAAAATCTTGTTTTCCGGCGGAGTGAAATGGGAGGGAAACACTCTTGCGGAAGCAATGGAATTAAAAAGGGCAGCCATTGCATTGGGTGTGCCTCCTGAGGATATCCTTGTCGAAGACCTCTCTCTCCACACGAAGGAAAATGTACTAGCTTCCTTACTGGTTTTGGACCGCGCACTCCAGCTCCATAGAATCAGGCGGATTTTAGTCGTGACAGCTTCCTATCATATGAGAAGGCTCCATCTGACCATGAAGACCTATATGCCCCAGTGGATTGATTTTACACTATGCCCTGCCAACGATAAACGGACGAGAAAAGATAACTGGTTCCTTACGGAAATCGGCAGAAGGCGTGTCGAGGCAGAGACTTCCAAAATTATCTCCTACGTAAAACAAGGGGCCCTCGTGGATGAGGATATGGTTATTTAGTTTAGTGATTTCTGGGAAGCGAGCGCCTGGAGTGGAAGTCAACCTCCTATTCCCATAGAAGAAAAGATTGTGGAAACAGACAAGATAGTAAAAAGGCAGCTCCCGCAAAGGAAGCTGTCTTTCACTTTAGATGACATATGCAAAATAGCCGATAAATATGATAAACAACGCATACATAATCGGATGTATGTCCTTCGTCTTTTTCATCGCGATCATGCTGATTGGATACAAAATGAAACCAAGTGCAATTCCTGTTGCCACACTGTAGGACAGCGGCATCATGATGATGGTGATGAAGCAGGGAATCGCTGCAGCGCCATCCTTCCAATTAATTCTGCTGATTTCTGTCGCCATCATGGCACCAACGATAATTAAAGCCGGAGCAGTTACCGCGGGAGTCACAATGGACAGGACAGGTGAGAAAAACAGCGATACTACGAAGCCTGCCGCAATGATGATAGAGGTAAAGCCTGTACGGCCGCCGACCGCAATCCCGGCAGAGGATTCCACCATTGATGCAGTTGTGGATGTACCCAGAACTGCTCCGACAGTTGCTCCCATCGAGTCTGCCATGAGAGCTTTTCCCGCATTCGGAATCTGATTATTTTTCATCAGGCCCGCCTGGCTGGCAATGGCAATCAATGCACCAGCCGTATCGAAAAAGGCTACAAAAAGAAAGGTGAAAATGACAGCCAGCACTTTTGGGGAAAAGATGTCATCGAAATGGCTGAACACCACACCAAAGGTTGGTTCAAGGTTTGGAATCTTTCCAATAATGGCTTTTGGAGTGTCAATCACTCTAAACAGGATGCCGATAATAGTAGTCAGTACCATTCCATAAAAAATGCCGCCTCTGATGCCACGGTTTAACAGAATAATCGTAATAATAAATCCAATGATGGCAAGAAGCGTAGGAGCTGACTTGAAATTTCCGATGGCCACAAAGGTATCCGGATTGGATGTCACAATCCCTGCATTTTTCAAGCCAATGAAGGCCACAAAGAAGCCAATTCCCCCGGCAATAGCATGCTTTAGATCCTGAGGTATGATATTAATAATCTTTTCACGGATCTTCAGCAGACTCAAAATCATGAACAGCACACCGGCAATAAATACTCCAGTCAGTGTGGTCTCCCATGGGATCTTCATTCCGATGCAGACGCTGAATGTGAAAAAGGCATTGATCCCCATGCTTGGAGCGATCCCGATTGGATAATTGGCAATCAGACCAATCAGCAGGGAACCGATGATCGCAGAAAGGGCAGTGGCTGTAAAGACAGCTCCCTTATCCATGCCGGTCTGGCTCAGGATTACCGGATTGACCACCAGGATGTAAGCCATTGATAAAAAGGTGGTGATTCCTGCAATGCTTTCCTGCTTGTACGATGTGTTCCGTTCGGAAAATTGAAAGTAATTTCTCATGAAGTGTCCTCCGAATCTAATAAAATGAAAAAAATCCTCCGGCGGCTGCCGAAGGATTCCTAAAGGAGGACAATAAAAGGGTATAGCTGACCCGCTCCCATTGCCCCCTGTAGACAGACTATTTACGGCAGCCTGGTAGAGACGTTCAAGCCCTATTCTTGAACTTATACAAGGTAAAGATAAATTAAATTAATAGTGAAAATAGTATCAGGTATAAAGTAGCGAGTCAATACGATCCCTTATTTTCGGGCAATTGGCTATTTTCGGACACACAATTCCAGGCTGCCGGCTGATTATCCTTTTGCCAGAACAAAAAATTCCCGGCATCTCCAGCTGGGAATCATAGTACCATTCAATTCCAGTTATCAAACATAATACGGCGCAAAACCCGGATATCCAAATGCCGGATAACCAAAGCCTGGGTATCCATAGCCTGGGTATCCATAGCCGAACCAAGGACGGCTGACTAACGCACTGCCTAACAAACCGCCTAAAAATGCACCTGCCAATGGAAAACCGAATCTTTCCTCATTTACTGCCGGATAATGCGGATCACGATAAGGGTACATCCCACCATACCTCCTTATTTTTCATTAGGGGCCCTTCTATTATCTTTTATGCCGGGACAAGGAGATGGGTTTGGGCTTTGAACAATAATGAAGGATGATCAGGCTTGGTCCATGCCAATAATACAAAAAACTGTTTCTTTTCGGTCATGAAGCTGCAGATAAAACCCTCTCGCAATCTCTTATACCAATTAATTTCCAGTTATGTTATTTGGATAAAAAGGATGTGTTATAATATAGAACTAAGAAACCCGGTTCAGGTCCTCCTTATGTCAATCATGATAGGCTTTATCCTGGTCCTATTTAAAAGCAGGCTTTACAGCTGCATGGCTATCGCCCTCTGCCTGCCGCGTATACTCTACCTTACAGATCGACTAAGAGGATTGGATAAGAAAGGGAATCTGCTCTTTCATATTGCTCTTTACATTCTAGCCGCCATAAGCCTTTATCTAATTTCAAAGCTGGGATAATCTTTCCCAGGCCTTACGAAAAAATCTCCCCGCTAAACAGGCACAAAACCGCATCTCCTTCTATAAATTGTTCTTATGAACGATGTTATGAGGTGCTGTAATGACAATACGAAGAGCAAATCCGATGGAGACAGATTACATATTGCAGATTTCAGGAGGACTGGTTCAGGAAAGCTCGGCAGGACATCTTGAGAATCAGGGGCAGAATGGATATAACTTGTTTCTGCCTATGCTTCAGAATGGGGCTTATTATTTAATAGATGAGGATTTCGGCAAATTAAAAGGGTTTATTTTGCTTGGGACGCACCGGCACCAGATGACCGGACGGACCATCGGACTTCTCCTGCATGTATATGTATTCCCGGGATTCAGAAAGTCCGGGATAGGCCGGATGTTAATGCAGTCTGCCATTCATGAGCTCCATGCAAGGGGAATAGATACCATTCAGCTGAATGTGTATACTGGGAATCCGGCGAAGAGCCTGTACGAAAAATTAGGGTTTACGAGTGTATCTGCGGTCATGGAGCTGAAAAAAGGCATCGGAATGAATCCAATGCCTCAGCGGATATCAGGCTTTAATTACTGAATTTCAGACATGCATCCAAGATAGAATCCAATTCTGTATTCAAGCTTCTTCTTCCGCCCGTACAGTCTGTCAAGGCTCTCATAGCCCAATTGCTGGCGGCTGTTTTTATATCAAGCATGCTGATTCAACCATTTCAATTTAGGGCTTCCGCCTCTTAACTATCCTTTTCCTTTTCTTCGCATGTGTTTTTTGCTTCTTCCCTTTCTAACGGCTTCCCGCTCGCTCTTCTACAGCGGGAAGCTTTCTCTTTTCCTTCTCACTTTTATAATCATTTGTAAAAATAAGTTATTATTCCTAAACGGAATCTCCAGCTCGGACAAGCATATGATGGGAGTAATAATCTTTCGCACAGAGAGGGATGCTTATGGCTTCTTTCAAATCAAAACTAACAGCTTCCCTATATGCAGTAATGTCAATCAGCTTCTGGGGAGTTTCATTTGTATCTACAAAGGCTGTGCTCGGTAAGCTGGATCCCTATTCCCTGCTGGTCGTCCGCTTTGGCATTGGAGCCTTATTTCTGCTTCTGCTTTTACTCATGCAGCGTCATTCGCTCCGAATCTCCATCACTCACATCCCGCATTTATTGATCCTTGGGACTATGGGTGTTTTTATCCACCAGCTGCTTCAGGCCACAGCCCTACTGACCATCGATGCATCCTCAGCGGGCTGGCTGATTTCCTTTTCCCCCGTCTTTACAGTCGTCCTCTCCATAATGTTTTTACATGAAAAAATGGGCCTGGCAAAGGTACTGGGAACGAGCCTGGCCATAGCTGGCGTGCTTTTTGTCACCACCGGAAGCGGACAGCCGCTTCAGTTTTCCATGAGCATTGGATTCCTGCTTATGCTCTTAAGCACTTTGAACTGGGCGGTTTATTCTGTACTCCTTAAGAGCCTGAAACTTCCCTATCCCTCTCTTTTAGTTACGTTTTATATGTGTTTTTTGGGCTTGATCCTCACCACGCCCTTTCTTCTCCGTAACAGAGGCTGGGAATCCCTTTCTCTAATGGCTCCTGCCGAGTGGGCACATCTCCTCTTTCTTGGAATCTTCGTGTCGGGCATCGCCTACTGGTATTGGGGCAAGGCACTCAGGGTCCTGGATGCTTCAAAGGTATCTATGTTTCTATATTTGGAGCCCCTCGTCACCTTACTGGCAGCTATCCTGCTGCTGCAGGAAAAAGTTCTGCTTATGAGCGCCGCCGGTGGAATTCTAATCATCCTCGGTGTAGTGCTGGTTAATGGGCAGTTGTTTTTTATCTCCAGAAGGAATTAGCCTCAGTCAAAAAGACACGGGAGTCATCCCATCCTGTTCCTACTCTATATTGGAAGCTCCATCAGCCCTAAACCGTCATCTTCCAGCTCGATGCAGAAAGCCAATTTTCCTGCTCCTTATAATCGGGCATAGTCTTTCCGACAAGCCGCCAAAAGGAACGATCATGATTGAGGTGGACCATATGACACATCTCATGCACCACCACATAGTCAATAACCTTTTGCGGCGCCATTGCCAGCTTCCAATTGAAGGTTAACTGCTGCTTGAAATCACAGGTTCCCCAGGTCTTAGTGCTGTCATTAATCTTGATGGAGCGCGGCTTCATTTTAAAGTGCCCCTGCCAATTCTGGATGCTCTTCGCAACCAGTGCCTTGCACTGCTGATAATAGAAACGCTTCAGAGCCTGTCTGATCCGTTCATCTTCCCGACGCTTCACAGTAATTCTCAGCTCATTCCCGTCAAATACCACACCATCCTGAATAACCTTTTCATCATGAAAAATTTGGATAGGATACGTCCTCCCTAGATATAAAAAGCCCTCCCCAGGATCATACACCTTTTCCTGCGGTCCCTGCAGCCGTTCCCTCATTTCATCCAGGGTCTGCTGAATCTTGCCCCAATTCCCCTCAAGCAGCCGGATCACCTGTTTCTCAGATGTCCCTTTTGGGGCTTGGACCACTACATTCAGATATGAATCGATCGTAATGCTAAACGAAGTCCTATTTTTATACTGTATCTCATAGCGGATTGTCCCGCCTAAATGGGTATGTAACATTATTAGTACTTCCTTGGTTATAATTTTTTTAAAAAAAGGTTATCGATATCTCCCATTTTACAATGTTTTCTTCTGCGAAACCATTCATAGGAGTACCATTGATACCCCTCCCGTAAATTGAAACTGACAGCGGGCCCATACCCAGGCCTTTCTGCTTTAATTCTCCGTTCCCGGTTTATAAAAATAAGGGCTGCTATTTTCCGCATGAATTTCATTGTTATCGATAAACAGCTTCCCGTTTTCTAAATAAGTGGCAAGCATAATCTGGTGAACTTTATCTCCCATCGCTTCGACCTCTCTCAGCAGCCAGTTCCGATCCAGCTGAAGATATTTAAGATTGTGGTCAATAATCTGCCCCTCCATAATCAAGGGGATAGGAAGATATTCTCTTTTCACATTCAGATGCAGGTCCCCGGGCTGTACCGGCCTGCTTTCTGAATTGGGAATGATACTTAAATTCCCTGTCCCCTCCATCACCGCAATGGCTATATCCCGGGTATCCGTATATCCCTTTACCCTGAGATGGGAAAGAAGCTCTGTCATCGGCATACGTACCTTTTTCAAGCCTTTCCGGTCTATATCCCCGTTGCGGATCAACACGGTTGGACTTTCATATAAAATCCACCGCAATTTATTATGAAGCGACAAACGGACAAAAATCATATATAAAACTACCATAATACCGGCGTAAATAATGGTTTTTCCGGTCTTTTCAACTTCCGCCGGAGCACTGATGATATTGGTCAGCAGCAGGATATATAGTAAATCGAAGGTATGCATCTGTGCCACAGCCTTCTTTCCGGTGATCCTCAAAAATAGGTATCCTACAATAAAAATGGTAATCGCCCTAAAGATAAAATCCATTCTCCTATACCTCCATTAGTTATCGTTAGTATTAGAAGTTCATGCCCAGTCTAATCTCTAAAACCAGGAAGTTTAACAGGCAATTTAGTGTAAACCTCTAAATAAAATGTTAGAATAATTTTTATATTCAAACACTTTGAAAAGGTGGTCTTACTATGTCAGCACAAGCTGTTTTGCAATCCTTATATCAATCCTATAAAAACATGGAACCACTTAAAAAAGATATTTTCCCGGCAGATATTGATTTACAAGAAGCCTATCAAATACAGCACGCCTTCACAGAAGCCAAAAAAGAAAACAACGAGTACCTCAACGGATATAAAATCAGTATGACAAGCCCCGAAACTCTAGCCCTCTTTAATGCTAAGGAACCTTTGTACGGCCAGCTCACCAACAGACAGGTCACCAATGATATCTCGTTAAGTGCCCAGATGCTGAGTCCTTTAATAGAACTTGAATTGGTCTTTGTAGCAAAAGAACGGTTAACGGCTGATGCTACTGAAGAAGAAATTGCGAAAAAAACACAAGTTGCTCCCGGATTAGAAATTCCCGATTCCCGCTTTGAGGACTGGTTCCCAAAAATGCCGAAAGAGCAGGTCTGTGCAGATGGAGCCGTCGGAGGAAAAGTTGCCTACGGCAGCGCAAAAGACTATACATACGAAGACCTGGATCGCATCCGTGGAGAATTGCTCCTTAATGGACAAATGATTGCAGAAGGAAACTCCTCAGTGGTCATGGGACACCCCATCAAAGCAGTCAAATGGCTTCTAAAAAAATTGGGAGAACATAATCTGACACTTGAGCCGGGGATGTTTGTCTCTTCCGGGACTTTTGTCTTACCCAAAAGCTTAGAGACCGGCATTTATATAGGAAGATTTGAAGGGGTTGGAGAGGTTACCTTGACGGTTTCAAATTGATATCTGGGCAGAAATAAATGAGAATCCCTTTAATTATTAAAGGGATTTTTTACTTATACACTTTAAAAAGCTTTTCCGTTTACCTTCAAACCTGAACAATTTTACCTCATCATATTAATGTGATATAGTATATCAGTACGTTAAACGTCGGATGTTTGGAGGTTTACCTAATGGATTTAAAAAAAACCAGGCGTTTATCGCTTGTAGAGCAAGTCACGCGTCAGATTGAATCGTTAATCCAAGACAGACATTGGCCGGTCGGCTACCGGCTGCCTGCAGAACCCAAGCTGGTGGAGGAGCTTGGCGTAAGCAGGAATACACTGAGGGAAGCAATCAGAGCACTTGTCCACTCCGGCCTTTTAATAACCAGACCCGGTGATGGCACCTACGTGGTTTCAGCCAGCGCTCTGGGGGCAGCACTTGACCGGCGGCTAAGGCAATCCAATTTACTGGAAACGTTGGAAGTAAGGCATGCACTCGAACGTGAAACAGCTGCGCTGGCAGCGGCAAGGCGTACAGATTCGGAGCTCGTACAGATACAAATGCATTTTGCTGAATGTCAAGAAGCCGTGCAGAGGAAAGACTACGATTTTTATCAAAAAGCCGATTTAAGGCTGCATGAATCCATTGTGGAAGCAGCACATAATCCATTGTTCATGGAACTTTATGAGCGAGTGGGACAATTTGTCCAATTATCCATCGGCGCCATGATTTTTGATCATCTGCCCGTACCTCACCAGGAGCTGGTTGAAGCAATCAGCAGGAAGGATTCTGCTGGAGCGGCTGCGGCCGTTGATGAATATATCGAACACTTTAAACAGAGAGTAAAAGCAGCATCGGAGGAATAACAGTGAAGTCAACTAAGATAAAAATACAGCAGGAACAATCTATATCGGGAGCTCTTCTTCTAATCATTGGTATCATCTTCATATCCACTAATCTAAGGTCTCCCTTAACCTCAGTAGGACCTTTAATCGGAACCCTTCGTGACAACTTAGGAATCCCTAATTCAATTATTGGTTTAATCACCACGATACCCTTACTAGCATTCGCCCTATTTTCATCGCTGGCGCCAAAGTTGTCCCGGCAGCTTGGATTGGAGCGCCTTCTTTTTATTTCATTAATTATACTTACACTTGGCATTGCGGTACGTTCTATTGCCGGAGAGTTCATGCTGTTTGCAGGAACCGTCCTAATAGGATTAGCAATTTCCGTGAGCAATGTTTTGCTTCCCAGCTTGATTAAACGGGATTTTGAGGATAA
This sequence comes from Peribacillus kribbensis DSM 17871, assembly GCF_000430765.1. Lineage (GTDB taxonomy): Bacteria > Bacillota > Bacilli > Bacillales > DSM-1321 > Paraperibacillus > Paraperibacillus kribbensis. The sequence continues at coordinate 199,534 of NZ_KE387241.1, forward strand.
GGTCGGGCTGATGACAGGCGTTTATTCTGTGTCTATGAATTTATGCGGCGCCATTGCTTCAGGAATCAGTGTTCCACTGGCTGTCGGCATGCATTTAGGCTGGAACGGAGCGCTTGGTATATGGGGGCTTTTATCGCTGGTTTCAATCCTTTTATGGCTTCCGCAGCTGCGCAGGGCGGGTGGAGCAAAAACCATAACCTATAATCCCCATAAACCTGAGACAAATCTTTGGAAATCCAAGATTGCCTGGGGTGTCACTTTTTTTATGGGGCTTCAATCCTTGATTTTCTATGTGCTGGTTGCATGGCTTCCAGAGATTCTAATTGACAAGGGTGTTAGCAGCAGCACAGCAGGATGGATGCTGTCTCTAATGCAATTAGCTATCCTGCCCATTACGTTCGTCGTTCCTATTGCAGCCGGCCGCATGAAAAATCAAAAGAGCCTGGTCATTGTGACAGCAGTTTTATACTTTTTTGGTACCCTTGGACTCTTGTACGGCGGTTCGTACACCATTATAGCTTCCGTGATTTTGCTTGGCATAGGAGTAGGAAGCAGTTTTAGCTTAGCGATGATGTTCTTCAGCCTAAGAACACGGACTGCGCCTGAATCTGCAGAGCTGTCAGGCATGGCTCAGGCTGTCGGATATCTCCTGGCCGCTGTTGGACCTGCCATTTTCGGTATTCTGCATGGTATTACGAAAGGCTGGACAGTACCTTTATTGATTTTAATCATTACTGCACTGCTTCTTCTTTTGGCTGGATTAATTGCGGGCAGTAAAGGATTTGCAGGTTCAGAAAAAATAAAACAAGCCGCTGAGTAAGCGGCTTGTTTTATTTTGATTTGTTTAAGATTGCTGCAGGTTAAGCTGTCAGCAGCTGGACGAATTCGAAGTCAGGAAACTCCATCTCTGCAGGTATTCCTGTATTAAGGCTGCCCTCATTATTAGTGCTGATCAATTAAAGATCAAAGCTGTCCGGATTGGTCCCAACACGTTTGTTTTCATTTAATGAGCTGATTTTGTCCATTTCAGCCTGTGTTAATTCAAAATCAAAGATATCTGCATTTTCAATGATACGGGTTTCTTTGATAGACTTAGGAATCGTTACGACTTCATTTTGAATATCCCAGCGCAGAATCACCTGTGGAACGGTTTTGTTGTATGTTTTTGCGATATCCATTAAAACCGGGTTATTCAATAGCTGCCCGCGCATAAGGGGTGACCATGCCTCAAGCTGAATACTGTGCTTTCGACAATATTCATGTAATTCTTCCTGTGTTAAACTCGGGTGATATTCGACTTGATTCACCATTGGGACGATATCTGCATCATCGAGCAAATCCTCCAGATGATGGATGTGGAAATTACTGACGCCGATTGCCCGGACCCGGCCATCCTTATAAAGTTTTTCTATCGCTCTCCATGTCTCTTTATATTTGCCCTTTACCGGCCAATGAATGAGATATAAATCCAAATACTCCAATCCAAGCTTTTGCATACTTGATTCGAATGCGGCTAATGTTGATTCATAGCCTTGGTCATCATTCCACACTTTTGTGGTAATAAACAGCTCTTCCCGGGGCACACCTGATGCCTTAATGGCCTCTCCTACCCCATCTTCATTCTTGTAAAAGGATGCTGTATCGATGCTGCGATACCCATTTTTAATGGCAGCCTTAACAGAATTGAAAACCTCCTGCCCTTCTTCAACTTTGTACACACCTAACCCGAACCATGGCATTTTAACTCCATTATGTAAAACTGTATAATCCTGAAGACTTTTGATCATTTTTTATATCCTCCTCTTGCATTTTCCTATTCAAATGTATTTTCTCATAGCTATTTAAAAAAAGAAAATCAGCCGAAATATTTAGCAGTGAGATTAACATTTCAATCCTCCCTTAAGCATATTAGGTGAGAAATCTACAAGTAATGGGTAATATATGTATTATGCGTTAGAGCCTCGTAAGAAAGATAAGTACTCTCTTTTTTCGGTTCTGGCTTCAAAAACAAAAAGCTCCCATCAGCAGCAAAACAAAACATTTCAGCATTTAAACATGAAACAATAAAGTTTAGCTAAATAATAATGCTGATGGAAAAGGGGTAGGATGTTTAACCTGCAGCACTTCATTTTAGAATCTGCGAATAAACAGAAAGGTAATTAAAGGAGGTTTAAACTTTGTCGTTACAAGGAAAAAAAGTCGTGGTTTTAGGAGGTACATCCGGCATCGGCTTAGCAGCTGCTAAGGCGTTTCTCGATGAATCTGCTCATGTTATCATCGGCAGCCGTTCTGCATCAAAAATATCTGATGCTAAAGAACAGCTTGGAGGTAATTTGGAAGGTTATGAAATAGACTTCCGCAGCGAAGAGAATGTCGTTAACTTTTTCGAGAAGGTTGGGAAGTTCGATCATCTAGTAGTTACTGCTGGTGAAGGTGCCATGGGCCACTTTAGCGAGCTGCCGGTATCTGCCGTAAGAGATGCCTTTGACAGCAAATTCTGGGGGCAATACATGTCGGTTCGTGCCGCTCTTCCATACTTGAATGATGAAAGCTCTATTACATTAACTTCCGGGGTCTATGGTGTACGCCCTCCTAAAGGCGCAACAACACTCGCTTCCATTAATTCAGCAATCGATGGATTAGTGCGCGGACTTTCAGTGGACCTGGCTCCTATCAGAGTTAACGTTGTATCACCTGGTATCGTGGACACTCCTCTTTACAGCGGAATGCAGGAAAAAGATAGACAAGAATTATATAGCCAGATTGCCCAACAGCTGCCTGTTGGACGTATCGCCCAGCCTGAGGATATAGCTGAAACCTATGTTCACCTCGCAAAAAATAGGTTTACAACTGGTACATCAGTACTGATTGATGGCGGTGCTCATTTAGTCTAATCTTTTTATCAAAGTGGATTTTTTAATAGAAGTGGTGTGGAAGCGTAACTCAAGCATTTATCGCTCATCCTCACCCTTTTTTTCTTTCTTTCCGGGCCCGGTCCGCAATTAAAGAATGATCCGGCTGGTTCAGGAGATCCTACCATGATAGGAAGCGAATCAAAATCCGCCTCTACTTACACTCACTTTCATAAAAAGAAAGGGTCGAGCCTGATGAATGAAAAAAAAATAGAAGCAATTCGAAATTCATTAGCCAAGCGCATGGTAACCCTTCCAGACGGCACTTCCCTGCCTTGTTTGGGACAGGGAACCTGGTACATGGGGGAAAATCCTCAAATGAGAGACAAAGAAATCACTGCCCTGCAGCTCGGGATTGATTTGGGCATGACCCTGATTGATACCGCTGAAATGTATGGCGATGGCGGAGCTGAACGCTTGGCCGGTGAAGCCATTAAGGGGCGGAGAGACAGGGTCTTTTTAGTCTCAAAAGTGTACCCTCATCATGCCGGACAGGATATGATTTCTAAAGCATGCGAAGACAGCCTGCAACGGCTTGGAACAGACCATCTGGATTTATATCTTCTCCATTGGAGAGGCCGGATTCCCTTAGCGGAAACGATTGAAGGAATGGAAAAGCTGCGCCGGGAAGGAAAAATAGTAAGATGGGGTGTCTCCAATTTTGACACGGCAGATATGGAAGAGCTGTTAAATACACCAGACGGAGCAAATTGCGCGGTAAACCAGGTCCTCTATCACTTAGGTTCAAGAGGAATTGACTTCGATTTACTGCCATGGCAGCGTGAGCATAATATGCCGATAATGGCTTACAGTCCCCTTGCCCAAGGAGGGTCATTACGAAATCGGCTCTTAAACGACCCTGTGATTCTTGATCTTGCCGGAAAGTACAGGGTAACACCTTTACAAATCGCTCTTGCGTGGACCCTTCGCTCCGATCATGTCATCGCGATTCCAAAAGCAGTCCAAGAGGAGCATGTACTTGCCAATGCTGAGGCTGCAGCTATCCAATTCACTCAGGAAGATCTCATTAAACTGGATCAGGCATTCCCCAAACCTAATAGAAAAATGCCGCTGGATATTATATAAAACGAACAGGGAACCCCGAATTAGGAGTTCCCTGTTCTGCTTATTCCGTGACGGTATCAAATTATCAAATCAGTCCCGGCTGTTTAATTTGAACATCGACACGGAACTGTTTAGTTCTTCCGCTAAATTAGCCAATGCTTGAGACGCAGCTGAGGTTTGTTCTGTCGCGGCTGCTGACTCTTCACTGGCAGCTGCAATACTTTCCACTGACTTCATAACCTCGGCAGATTGCGCGGACTGCTGTTCACTTGCTGAGGCGATGCTTTCAATGGACTTCATTACTTCAGTTGTTTGTGCAGACTGTTCCTCACTGGCTGCTGCTATCTCGGAGACTCTTGATGAAGCCCCGCTGACCATCTCAATCATGGTCTTGAATGCATCTCCAGTCTTATGTGAGGATTGCACTCCCCCATGAACGGCGGCGGCACTGAGCTTCGTATTATTCTGAATCCCCTGGACGATAGCTGTTATTTCCTTCGTTGCCTCAACGGACTTTTCTGCGAGTTTTCGCACTTCGTTTGCAACCACTGCAAAGCCTTTTCCTTGTTCACCTGCACGTGCTGCCTCGATTGCCGCATTCAATGCTAATAAATTGGTCTGGCCGGCAATATCATTGATGACACCAATGATATTCCCAATTTTATCTGCATCCTTCACAAGGACTTCCATCTGCCTGCTTACATGATTCATCCCTTCAATAGAACCCTCCACAATTTCTCCGCTATCCTGTGCAAGCTGTAACATATTTTCTGAAAGCTCAGCGGTATGTTCAGCATTTCGGGCTACAGAATCAATAGCAACTGACAGTTCTTTGAACAGTTCCGCCATAATTTGAGAATCATTTGCCTGACTATCTGCACTTTTTACAATATCATGAAATAATTCCATAACCGTCTGGGCATCACTTGCCTGGCTTGTACCGGTGCTCGCAACCTCCTGGGTAGATGCAGATATCTGCTGGGCAGAAGATGCAACGCTTTCCGCAGACTGAACAATATGGCTGACTGTTTGGCGCAGACTTACCACCATTTGATTAATAGAAGCAGCCAGAACGCCGACTTCATCCTTGCTCTTAATGGTTATAGTTTGTGTTAAATCCCCCTGTGCCACATCAGCGACTAAATCAACGACCCTTTTAAGAGGTCTTGAAATTAATTGAGATAGAGCGTATCCATAACCGATACTCAACAGTACCGCAGCAGCAATAACCATGATAGTGATGAAGCGGGCAGAGCTATAGAGTGCGTTAGAATCCTCAGCCGATTTCCTGCTCAAGTCTATATTAAAATTGACTAAGTCCCTGATATTTTCTTGTACCTTATCCCCGGCAGCCTTAAAGTCAGGAGCCATTTCCAGATAACCATTAACATCATTGTCATACCCTAATTTTATAGCCTTTTCCAAATAGCTATAATAATCATCCAAAGCAGGTTTCAATCCATCCACACGCTTTTGCTCTTCTGGTATCATATAACTAGTTTCATATAAATGGATGGCGTCCTGAATTTCCTTTTGCCGTTGTCTGATCGTGTTTTGAAATTCATCTTTCTTATCTGGAGTTTTTGCAACCATAACTAAATCACGTATATTAACTCTGATATTCTGGTATGCTGTTTCAGCAGAACCCAGCTTACTGATTGGGATAACCCTCTCTTTATACATAAAATTCAGCTTTTCATTTGATGTTTGTAAATTCGTTAATCCATATACTCCGACAGCACAAAGTATAATAGCCATTACTACAAAGGATGAAATTAACTTCACTGAAGTTTTAAGATTGATGAACCATTTCATTTTTAATCCCCTATCCTCTTGATGTTTTTCTCAGTTGATCTCTTAGAACCATAAATATCTAAACATTAACTAATGAAATACCAGCACCTGTTTATATATCGGTAGCTTATTATGATGTTAAACAATAAAAAGAGGAAATTTTAAAAATATTCTCTTCACAAACACTTACGAGGGTCAGTTGGCTATAAACTCATACGAAGCTTGGTGAAACAATCCAAAGAAAAAGAGCATGTTTTTGGAACATGCTCTGCTAATACAAAACTTCTCCCAATCTCCTAATTCCCTCGATGATATCTTTCTCATCGGCATGGCTGAACGAAAGCCGCAAAAACTCGGACCTATCCTGTTGATCCAGGAAAAAGTACTTTCCTGGAATATATGAAACTCCCTTATCTAATGCCTCTGATAATAGCTGCGACGTGTCGGCATCCGGAATTCTTATCCAAACAAAGTATCCTCCCTTTGGGACATACCAGGAAACGGATTCCGGCAGAAATTGTTCCAGTGAACGGATTAGCACATCACATTTGGCGCGGTATACATCTTTTAGATGGCCGAGCCTGTTCTGAAAATCTATTTTTTCCAGGTACACGGTCATGGTACTTTGGGCGAATGGGTGATCCAGATCTTTTTTAAACCATTCCAAAGCCTTAATGAACCCGCTGTCTGCTGCTACCCACCCGATCCGCATGCCAGGAGCCACCACCTTGGAGAGGGAGCCTGCGTGGAGCACCTTCCCCTGTTTATCAAGAGACTTTAATGTTTGAGGACTTTCGCCAAAGGCTAATTCTCCGTATGCATCGTCCTCTAAGATTAGAAAATCGAACTTGGTGGAGAGCTCTAATAAATGCTTCCGGCGCTCGGTTGTTAAAGTGGTTCCTGTAGGATTTTGAAAGGTTGGGATGGTATAGAGAAAACGCGGCAGGGTGAGACCTGCCTGTTTTCTTTCTTCCAAAATGTCCTCAAAACGCACGGTTTGAATACCGTCCTCATCAACCGGGATGCCGATGATCTGGTTCGTATAGTTTTTGAAAATCTCCAGTGCTTCCATATAGGTGGGTTCCTCCACCGCCACGACTGCCTGCTCATCAAGAAGGATGCGGGCGATAAGATCAATCGCCTGGCAGGCACCGGATGTAATCAAAAGCTGATCCTCCCTTACATAGATTCCGCGCTCTGCCAGCCTCTTCAGGATCTGCTGCTTAAGACCTTGCACCCGCGGACTCCCCAGGTAATGGAGCGGCAAATCCTTCTCCTCATCAAGAAGTCTCGCTGCTGCGTCTTTAAGTTCCTCGACAGGCATGAGGGCGGGATCCGGATAGCCTGAGCTCAATCGGATGCAATCCTCTGGCAACTCCGGCATCCATGCACCAGGCGGATCATTTTGAAGGGCCGCTTTTATGTTTTTCGAAAAATAGGACTCCACATTCACTTCACCATCCGCCTTTCCATCAAACAGATTTTAAGCTTTCCTCTCTAATAAGGTACAGCAATTCCTCTTTATATTTAGCAAATTCCGGAGTTCCTTTTACACTGAACTCTCTCGGTCTCTCTAATGAAATAGGAACCTTTTTCTTCAAGCGTCCGGGTCTCGCGGTCATCAAATACACGGAATCTGCAAGGAAGATGGATTCATCCACATCATGCGTGATAAAAAGAATCGTCTTTTTTGACTCCTCCCAGGCTTTTAACAGAACCTCCTGCATGATATTTCTCGTTTGGGCATCCAGTGCTCCGAAAGGTTCATCCATTAAGAGAATCTTAGGATCATTGGCCAGGGCGCGGGCAATAGCCACACGCTGCTTCATGCCTCCTGATAATTGTATGGGATAATGGCCCCCGAATTGCTCCAGACCAATCAGCTGCAGATAATGCCCTGCCACATCATCCCGCTCTTTTTGGGATAATCCCTTTAATTTCAATCCGAACACAATATTTTCTTTCACAGTCAGCCATGGAAACAGGGTATAGGATTGGAATACCATTCCCCGGTCAGGGCCAGGGCCATTGATTTCCAGGCCATCCAGCAGTACCTGACCTGAAGTGGCTTCCTCGAGACCCGCGACAATCCGGAGAACCGTTGACTTTCCGCAGCCTGAAGGCCCCAGGATGGTAACAAACTCTCCGTCACTGATGGTAAAGGAAGTCTTCTCCAGGGCTGTAGTTTCACCCTTTTTCGTTTTGAAAACTTTCCCTACGTCTTTTATTTCCAGCTTTGGTGCATTTGCAGCCATACTTAAAAACCATCCTTTCTCATCCACGAAAACGAGGCGCGGTATATGCCTTTAAAGATCATATCGGTCAGGAGTCCCAAAATACCGATCGTGATAATGCCGACAATAATTTTATCAGGCTGAAGGAAGCGGGAGGCCTGCATGATCATATATCCTAAACCGCTTGACGCGCCCACAATTTCGGCTACCACCAAATACGTCCATGCCCAGCCAAAGGTAATCCGGAGCGTATCGACGATTCCCGGCAAGGATGCCGGGAGGATTACCTTCGTATAAACCTGGAACTTTTTCGCACCTAATGTATACGACACTTCAATTAACTCATTTTGAACATTCTTCGTTACATCCATGATCATGAGGGTCAGCTGAAAGAACGTCCCCAGGAAAATGACACTCATTTTCTCTGGCTCACCAAGGCCAATCCATAAAATTAATAAAGGAATAAAAGCTGAAGCCGGCATATAGCGGATAAATCCGATAATAGGCTCAAAGGCACCTTCCATGATCTTTAAAGAGCCCATCAAAATTCCGAGCGGGATCCCAATAATGGCAGCAGCCAGGAATCCGGCCAGCACCCTTGTAAAACTGATTCCGATATTGGACAGAAGATCCCCATGGATCAATAAGTCCGCAGCCGTCGCCAAGACAGCCGTCGGAGTCGGCAGGAATACCGGATTCACCAATCCGCCATAGCTGAGGATGGACCAGACGGCTAAAAATAAGATAAAGACGACAAGCCCTGCTGTAGTGTAAAGGGTTTTTGATATTTCTTTATTAGGCGTGAACCATTTTGTCCCCATATAAAAATCACCCAATTCTATCAAACTTTTAAAAGAGCCTGGCATATGGAGGCTTAAGACCATGTCATATGTCAGGCTCTGCTATTCATGATCAAGCTATTATTGGAAGCTGGAATCTATCAGATCTTCTGCTTTCGGCTCTTTTGTAATGATTTTTTGATCTTTATAGAAGCTGATTGCATTATCCGCGGATTGATAGATCGGTCCTTTGCTGCTCTTAGATCCAAATGCTTGTTTGTTGTCTTCTTTGGAATAGAACTTTAAGCCTTCCTCAGTGGCTGTGAATTCTTTTGGATCAATCTTAAGGCCTTCAGCCATAATCTTATCCGCTTCTTCTTTATGCTCTTTCCAATAATCCATCGCTTCACCCATCGCTTTTACAAATGCTTTTACATCGTCCGGGCGTTTTTTTACAACCTCTTCTTTAAAGCTGATGGTATCTACGATGATTCCAGGAAGATCCTTTGTGGTCAGCAAGACTTTGCCGTTTGCCTGCGATCCCTTTGATAGCCAAGGCTCCCATGTAACGGCTGCATCTACCTTGCCTGCTGCAAATGCCGCACCCGCATCACCGGCAGACATTTGGACAACCTTTACATCCTTTTCGCTCAATCCTCCTTGCTTTAACGCCGTCAAAGCGAGCATATGGCTGGTCGACCCCACCTCAAACGCCATGCTCTTGCCCTTCAGATCTTTAATATCCTTAATCCCTTTTTTCACGAGAATTCCGTCTCCGCCATGGGAATCGTCCAATACCCAGACCACATCCACCGGGATATCAGAAGCTGCCAATGTCACCTGGACGTCCAAAGCCGTAGCCATGCCATCAATTTTCCCGCTGGCCAAGGCTTGTTTACGTTCTGCGAGGCCTTCTACAATCGAAAGATCCACATCCACGCCATTCTTTTTGAAAAATCCTTTTTCCTTTGCTAAAAATAATGGGCCATATCCGGTCCAGGTTGGCAGGGTCACCTTCAGAGGCTCAGACGGCTTTTTGGCACTTCCAGATGACTCTTCTTTCCCGCAGGCCGCCAGTGCAAATACTACCAGCAGGGCACAAACCATAACAAAAGGCTTTTTCACATTCGTTCCTCCTAATATCTATGCATGTTTTAAAGACAGCATTTCATTTCCAATATAATCCGCCTGCTTTACCGCTTTTATTACCATATCAGGGGTTACCTTAAATGGCATATTCGCCATATCTTCAATCGTGACGGTCCCCTCTCCCAGCTGATTCCATTGAGCATGTGTCAGGCCATTGATTCCCATATGCTTCAACGTATATGGAAGACCGGCCTCCTGATAGAATTGAATGACTTCTTTGACTTCCTGGGCAGCAGCGCCCTCCATGCACAGCTGAGCCAAAATTCCAAAGGCCACAATTTCGCCATGATAAGACTAGTGAACCTCGGGGAAAATGGTCAGTCCGGAATAAATGGCATGCGCAGCTGCGGTCCGGCAATCATCCCCTCCATAGCCGCTTACACTTCCGCTTACCAAGATAATGGCATCCACCAGATCCTCAAATTGCCTGGTTGACCGGTGCGAGCCTGCCGAGGAAACCGCTTCTTTCCCTGATTCGAGCAAGGTTTGGTATAACTTCCCCGCAATAGCAATTGCTGTCTGGTTCAATACATTGGGTACCGCTTTTTTAATGGAGCATTTCGTTTCAAACCACTTTGCCAATGTATCCCCAATTCCTGCGATTAAATAACGGGCCGGTGCATGCAAGATGATCTTTGAATCTACTAAAACCAAATCCGGAGCTTTCGAATCCCGGCTGATCTCCTAAAACTCCCCTTCATCACTGTACAGGATGCTGATGGCAGTTGCCGCCGCACAGGTGGCCGCAATGGTCGGAATGGCCACGAGAGGTTTATTAAGGCGGTGTGCCAACGCTTTCACTGTATCAATCGCCTTCCCTCCGCCTGCTGCAATAAGAACATCAAAGCTTGCGGAGCTCAACTGCTGTTCAAGCCGGCTGATATTGGATGCTGAAGATTCGCCTCCGTACCATAGCGTTTTTTCAAGCCAAATCCCCTTCTCTGACAAACTCTTTCGCAGCTCACCTTCCACGGTTTCCCGGCTTATATTTCCTCCGATAAGCACGGCAGACTTACCAAACTTCTCTATGAAAACACCCGATTGGGATAATGCACCCGTTTCCCTGCAATACCTGAGCTGGGCCAATTGTTATCTTCAAAACAATCTCCCTTTCATTCTATGTATAAATATTAGTATTATTTTATAAATATAATTGTTAGAATATTTTATGTCAATATAATTCTCAAATATTTACATTGATCTATCAGCAAGCCCTATCATACATTCTTCAAACCCAAAAAAGAGCCTGACACTTGGGGGGTTAGTAAACCCTCCCTGTGTCAGGCTCATTGTTATGCAGCCATAACTTGTTTTTTTATTCTTTTTCAACCTGCTTTTTGGATTTTAAGAGTCTTTCCCTGCTTACGCCATTTCTTCATTTCTGCTGCTGCGGTGAAAAGAACGTCTGTGGAGGAATTCAGCGCCGTTTCACAGGAGTCCTGCAGAACCCCTATAATAAAGCCTGCTCCAACCACCTGCATGGCTGTATCAGCAGGAATCCCGAAGAGGCTGCATGCAAGCGGGATAAGCAGCAGGGAACCGCCCGCAACTCCCGAAGCACCGCAGGCGCATACAGCCGACAGGATGCTCAGCATGATGGCGGTAGGAAGATCCACATGTATGCCAAGTGTATGGACCGCTGCAAGTGTCAGTACAGAAATCGTAACAGCAGCACCCGCCATATTGATGGTGGCACCTAACGGAATGGATACAGAGTAGCTATCCTTATTCAAGCCAAGGTTTTCACTCAGCTTCAAATTTACGGGTATATTGGATGCGGAACTGCGTGTGAAAAACGCTGTAATTCCGCTCTCCTTTAAGCATCTAAACACAAGCGGATAAGGATTATGCCTGATTGTGACAAAAACGATGAGCGGATTGATGACGAGCGCCACAAAAATCATACAGCCCAGCAATACGGCAAGCAGTCTGCCATAGCCTAACAGAGCCGAGATGCCATTCTCTGTGATGGAATCAAATACCAGCCCCATGATTCCTAATGGAGCAAACTTAATCACCCATGCAACCATTTTCGAAACTGCTTCTGAGAAATTCGCAATCACCGTTTTGGTTGTATCAGAAGCATTTCGCATCGCCAGGCCAAGCATCACGGCCCAGGCTAATATCCCAATATAATTCGCGTTATAGAGGGCCTTTGCTGGATTATCTACCACATTCAGCAGCAGAGTTTTTAAAACCTCCACCACACCGCCTGGAGGCGTCACTCCATCCGCTCCCTTCGGAAGCTCCAGCGTGACTGGAAATACAAAACATGCAACAACCGCAGACAAGCCGGCCAAGAATGTTCCTAATAAATAGAGGAAGATAATTGATTTCATATTTGTTTGGCGGCCCTTCTTATGCTGGGCAATGGCCGACATCACCAGAAACAGCACCAAAATAGGAGCAATAGCTTTCAAAGCTCCAACAAATAATGCCCCCAGAATGGAAACAGGCCTGGCCGCATCCGGGATGGCAATGGCTAGGATCACACCAATGATCAACCCTGCAATAATTTGTTTTACAAGACTTACCTGATTCCACTTTTTCCATAGACTTTGCATGGATATTCCTCCCCTTTAGGTAAGATGGCTTTAACCATTGAATTTTCTGAAGCTGATAATATTCCGCACTAAAAAGACAAATGTCCGTGTAATAAATACTATTATAATAGATATCAAGTATATTACAATAATAGTTTTACTTATTATGAAAAGTTTAAATATTCAGTTTATAGTCGCTACAGCTATATCCTTCGGTCAGGAATATTATTTAGATAGAATTTTTAATCAACAACATGGTCTCTTATCAAACATTTTTGCTCTTCTAATTACCTTCTGATCCGCGCCGACGATCGATTGGATAAATAGAGGGAGGAATTTCCCTTATTTTGTAAAAACAGCTAAAATTATCTTAAATAGAGGGAGAGATTCCCTTTATTGACTTGATTAACAGGAAAAATGGGCATTATTTTTTATATAACGGTAAAATCTCCCCTTATATAACCCCTTATCGAGCTATCTTCAGCATATAAAGGTAAATTCTCCCCTTATTTTACGATCCAGAGAAATTTCAACAAGATGCTGATTCCCGCAACTGGGATCACAAAAAAAACAGCTCCTCTTGTTAAGAAGGGCTGCTGCCATAGATGATTGTTAAAAGGGATTCAATCGTAAGAACCCATTGTCTGGAAATCTTCAATTGTATCAGAGGATACATAAATAGTCCGGGCTGGGTAAGCCACTTCCACTCCCTCTTCCTCCATGATTCCCATGATTTCTAGATTGATAGTATGTTTGATCTTGAGATGCTCTGCCCAGACAGTTGTGTTCGTAAAAAAATACACAAGAATTTCCAGACTGCTTTCCTTGTAACGTTCAAACGCTGCCATGATCGTTTCCGGATGGACTTCCTTATGATTCCTCAAGAGCTCTTCGATCCGGTCGACTACTTTTTGTATCTTATCTTTTGGAGTTTTATAAGTCAGCGCCAGATGAAACGTGATTCGTCTTTTCCCCATCCTGCTCCAGTTGGTAATGGCCTCATTGGCAAGCGTAGCATTCGGGACGGTGACCAGCGCCTGGTCAAATGTACGGATCTTTGTGCTTCGGAAATTGATATCCTCTACCGTCCCTTCTACACTCGGAGTCAAAATCCAGTCTCCAATTGAAAAAGGCTTTTCCGTTACAATGACAATCCCTCCTATCAGATTCCCTACTGCTTCCTTCGCTGCCAACGCAAAGGCAAGACCACCGAGCCCAAGGCCCGCAACCAGGCCGTTTACATCATAATTAAACTCCTGGCCGATGATACTTAAGCTGATGGCAATCATGATCACACGAATCGCCCTTGAAATAAACGGAATCAAAATCAAATCGATCTTGTTATTAATTCTGCTATTTAAGCTGATTAAAATCCCCGCAGTAGGAGATGACAGATTAAATAATCCCCAAGTAATCAAGACAATGACCATGGACCGCAGAAATTTAATGAACAGCGCATTATGCTGCTCGATAAATGGAAAATAATCCATCGCCAAATACAAGCCGATTATGATAAAGAACCAGCCTAAGGGTCGTTCAAATCCGAGACAAATCTGGGTAATAATTTCAGTCGGCGTCTTCCTGGAGAGCTTCAAAATCAGCTGAAATACATACCTCGTAAATAAGTTCCTGAACAAAATAAACAAAAGCACAATTCCTATGGCGATTCCTGTATTTTTTAACATTTCAGAGTCTATATCCGACATCGAAAAAGCAATTGCAAATGAATCTAAAGACATTTTTTAACTACCTTCTCCCTTTTTATTCACATTCCTTGAATGCAGGAATCCGCATTATTCACGCCTGCATCCAAATATCTTAACTTCTTTCAGAGGATTTTTGAATGCTACTAAAGTCACAGTTCACGGAGAAGGGGCAGTCAGGTGAGATCCAATATAAAAAGCTGCCTGGATATCAAGCAGCTGCTTTCCACTCATTCCTCTACAACATTCCCTTCCGCAGGGATTGGATGTTCCTTCAGCATCTTGGCGAGATGAATTAAGTTATGTCCCATGATCTTGGCGTTCTGGACTGTGAATTCATTCTCATAGCCTTTTGCTTCGATATACGAAGGCCCGGGACCTGCTTCTCCCACCCAATAGGCATCGACATTCGGCGGAATAGTGAAGCCTATGTGGGATAAGGCATAAATCAAATAACTGGCTACATTCTTCGCACCATCTTCGTTGCCAGTCACAACCGCTCCCCCGACCTTGTTGTAGAAGAGATACTGCCCTTTTTCATTGGTCAGGCTGCTTCCTCCGTACAATCGTTCCACAACAAGCGTGGCCAGACTGCTCTGCTCGCCCAGCCAGATCGGAGAACCAAGTACAACAATATCTGCCGCTTTAACCTTCTCGAATATGACGGGCCATTCATCCTTGTCGCTGACAGCCTCATTTGTGATGCCAAAGCCGATGTGATAATCCGCCATGGTCAGAACTTCCGTCTCCGCCCCATATTCGTCAAATACCTTCACCACTTCATGAATAAGAGCCCCTGTATTGGACGGCTGACTGCTGTCTTTAAGTGTACAATTGAGAACTAACGCTTTTATTCCCATACTTCATCTCCTTAATAAAATGATATATGAGTCTTTTCCCCTGGAACGCATCAGGAAACCATAAAAAATAGCCTTGAATCCAATTAGGATTCAAGGCCTTGTTTACCTTACGCTTCAGTTAAAACTAGTTCTGCAACAGCTTCTACATGTCTGGTGTGTTGATTATAGACAATCCAACTGATATAGTGGTTGTTCACCTTAATTACAGACCTGCCACCCAGGTCTCAAGCGGTTTTGAAGTTTGCTAGCATCTGTTTTTTTTGAATCTTTAAGCATCCCTTTCAGTAAGAAGAATAGCCAATGAATATCCCTTCTTTTGTCCGCATTGCTCGAAATGTCAATTAACTCTAGAGCTGTTTTAAATCAATTATAGGTGTTTTGGATAACATTTCTTTAATTGATACTGGATCTAGACTGAATTCACGGTAAGCAGCCATTGCCTTTTCTCCCCAACTTTCGTTGCCTGGCCCTATATAGTCTAGTCGAAGATTTCTGACCACTTGTATAGCTCTATGCGCCCACTCAACAAATTCGTTTTGGTTGCAATACAGAACATCATTTCCAAGAGTAATAGCGGCGGCTTCAATTGTTTTAGAATGAGTTATTATTACTCGAATAAATTCCGTATCGGGGCTCAATGATGTGTAGTCAAAAGGACCAACGTGTCAACGTTGATCCCTTATGACTACCCTTTTTTTATTTTTAACATCAAATTAGCATTTGTTTGAAATTCATATGGTACTTTCACTTCTTCAACTGTACAGCCACTGTCAGCCAGATAACTTATTAATATATCTAAATGCTCATATCTTTTTCCCTCCAAATCAACTAAAGGAAAAATACGAACTTCCTCTTTCGTAACCCTCAATAATTCATTCAGCGTTTCAATGTGAAATTGATAATCTAATCTATCCGAATACATAAATAGAAAATGCGCAGAGAGAAGAATATCAAATTCTTCATTACTAAACGGCAAAGAAGGTAAAGTTACAGGGAAGCATCTTTCATTGGATTCCCTCATATCTTTAGCACATTCTTGTAAGGCACTTAAACGATGTTTTCTAAGGCCTTCTATATCATTGTAATATTCCCATTTATAATTGTCTTGGGCTTTCCCCATATGCTCCATAGCGTGTTCAATATCCTGGAGACCTTTATTTTTTAGGTCTTCACCCGAATGGTAATACGCAATATCGCAAGCTGTTACATCTAAACCTATCCTGTTACCAACAGCAGTAAGCTCCTGCTGGACAATCGAGTATTCTCTTTCCTTGCAGCTCTCCCTCTGAAAGAGAGAACATATTCAAATACTCTTCAAAGGTCCTCCCAATAAGAACAATTCGTTCTAAATCTAACTTTGTACTCTGCTCAACTTTACTCAACTAAACTCACCTCTTCTAAAAAGATTATATTTATATTAGCACGACTAATTGGAAATGTTAGCCTGTTTTTTTAATGTTCAGTAATCTACACTGTTAGCAAATAGAAAAAATGGTATGTTCTGAGTTTAGTCAAAACAAGGAATAATTAATTGAACCTTAATAGATTATTTAGTGAAAATTAAGGGTTATGTAATAGATTGGTCAAATAAATTAAAAATGCTAGTAGTGAATAAAAATGCTCAAATAAATCGAATAAATTATTTTTAAATGATGAGATTAAATTAACTTTGTATCTTAGGGAAGGCTGGCTTTAAATAATGGAGAGATTAATAAATAAAAAATCGACTATGTTTTTTATCGTTTCTATACTATGTTTGCTATCCATGGCTGCATATAATGTCTTTTATAAATTGGGAAACTTTCCGATTTATAGCTGGGATGAAGCGAGGCATGGTGTAAGTGCATTCGAAATGATTAAAAGTGGAAACTTTATTATTAATAAGTATAGGGGGCACTTTGATTATTGGAATCTAAAGCCTCCGCTTAGTTTTTGGGCAATTATCTTGGGATACAAAATTGCTGGTTTTAATGAGCTTGGATTGAGAATTTGCTCAGCCATTTTCTCAATGGGAACAATAACGATAACAGCCGTTTTTTTATACAAAAAACAGGGGAAGTTAGCTTCAATTATTTCAACATTAGTTTTGGCAACGTGTACGCAATATATAACCAATCATGCCTCAAGAACAGGAGATGCAGATTCTCTTTTTGTATTTCTCTTTACAGTTGCAATACTATCTCTAATGCTAGCAGATCGAAATCTTAATTGGCTATATGGTTCAGGTATAGCGTTTTCTCTTGCTTTTTTAACTAAAAGTTGGCATGCAGGAAACATTGTTGTCATTATGGGCCTATTTCTTTTTTTTACTAAGAAATATAAAACTCTGTCTTTCAAAAATTGGATGACTCTGTGTATGTTCATGATCTTGCCTATTGTTGTTTGGGGAGCAATTCGATACCAATATGACGGTACTGAATTTTTTAAAAACATGATATTTTATGATTTACTTCACAGATCAACCTCGACAATTGAGCATCATACAGGAGGCATGTTTTACTACATTAATAATTTGTTTCGTTTTTCTCTATTATGGGGGATCATTTTAATTTTTCTATTGCTTCTTAATAAAGGCATATCTTTTAAGAGAATCAGGGCGAAAAAAAATGATTTTTGGATTGGTAATACTCTATGGGTTCTGGTTCCATTCATTTTGTTTACTGTAGCAACAACAAAGGTCAGATGGTATATTCTCCCGATTTACCCTGCTCTCTCAATTATCATTGGTACTGTTGCAAGTCAATTGCTGCATAAGGGAAATTGGTTTATAAAGGTGCTTCTTTCCATATCCATTTTGTCCGTTGCAGCTTATTATGAAATGCAAATTGATAAATATATTAATTACCCTCCAGTAAACCCAAAACAGAGTTTGATTGAAAAAGTGAAGGATAACACTCACACGAAGGGTGACTTATTATATATATACCAACCAACAGGAAAAGTAAACTGGCTTCAAAGCGAAGTTCTGACAGCAGAGCTGACAGGTAATTTAAAAGTTGAAAATGATGGTCTTAATGATTTTCTAAGGAAACAGAAATCACTCCTTTTAATACCGAGAGAAGAGAATTGTGTCTATTTATTAAAATCTCATGGATTGAAGATTATTGCCTCCAATAAATGGGGCTGCATGGCTTATAAACAGGGATTAGGGATTTATCCAAAGTCCAAGACGAGACCATAAGTGAAATATTCTAACTGAAAAAATTAAACAAAAATAACAAAACAGCTGAGATTTTCTCAGCCATTTTACATTTTTCATCAAAAATATCAAAATCAAGCTGATGAAACTCAAAAAGAATTTGTCTAAATTCTCAAAAGTCGATGTCCTAACCCCTGAATTGTCACATCGACTAATCGATCGAATTGAAATAAAAGCAGACGGAACAGCGAGGATCTTTAATAGATTCTCTGTCCCTTCTGCTTGATTTTAACGTAAAACTAGCAACGCACAGCTCTCCACATGGACTGTATGCGGGAATAAATCAACCGGCTGCACGACCTTTAAGGAATATCCGAATTGTTCAAGCTCCTTAATATCAATAGCAAATGTATCCGGGTTGCAGGATACATAAACAATTCGTTCCGGCTTGGCACGCCCGATTCTTCTCATCACTTTTCCGCCTGCACCTGAACGCGGCGGATCAAGCAGCAATAATTCCGGAGTACCAAAGCTCTCCAGCACTTCGTCGATTCCTTTGCGCGCATCCTTTGCCAGGAAGTACGTATTGTCGAATCCATTATCCGCTGCATTCCGTTTCGCTGATGCGATGGAAGTCTCCACAATTTCAATTCCAGCCAGTTTTCCTACTCTGTCCGCAAACGGAAGAGAAAAGGTACCGACACCACAGAACAGATCAATCATTTTTTCTGTTTTCTTAGGCTGTCCCATTTCAATGGCCAGGTCCACCAATTTCTGTGCCTGCACCGGGTTGGTTTGGAAGAAGGTATCAAACCAAAGACGGAAGCGGTAGCCATCCATTTCATCATAAATAAAATCACGGCCTGCGAGGATATGGGTTTCTTCTGACTGGGTACGGTCCGCCCAATCCGTATTCTCCAGCCATAACAGGCTTTTTACCTGCGGGAATTTTTCGGTAATGCGCTGCACTAAATCATCAGCAGCCTCTTTCAATTCACCAGCCGGTGCTTCTGTTGCGAATAACGCCAGCATCATTTCACCGGTCGCGAATGACTGCCGTACCATCAAGTGCCTTAAAAGGCCTTCATGAAGATCCTTATTATATCCGGATAATTGATGGCTTTTCGCCCAATCTGCGACTTCCATGGCACCCGCCACCATTTCTTCACCGGCAATCAAGCAGGTTTCAAGAGAAATGATTTTCCGGAAGTTTCCCTGCTCATGCAGACCAAGGGAACCGTCCGGCGAAAATGTAAATTCCATTTTATTGCGGTACCGCCAAGGGTTGTCCATCCCGATCGTATCCAGTACGAGATTAGGATCGAACCCTTGCGCTTCAATGGCATCCTTCACATGATTCGTCTTCTCATTAAGCTGTCCTTCGTATTGCCAGTGCTGCCACACACAGCCGCCGCATTTCTCGAAGTGCGGACATGCTGCTGCAATTCGTTCAGGATGTGCCTCAAGAATTTCATTTGGCACCGCCAATCTTCTTCTTTTCTCAGGCATATCCACCGTAACATCCACCTTTTCACCAGGAAGAGTCCGCGGAATTGTCAGCTTCAGCTTCTTCATACTGCCCTGGTCGTTCTCACGCCACACCGCAGCCTGCCCAGAACCCTTTTTATCTAATTGACGGATCTCCGCCACTATTCTTTCTCCTACAGTCACTGTCAAAGAAATTTCCCCCTTTTATATTCACTCGCTCTATTTATTAAAAGTCTTGAAATGACTCATGAATTTTCATGCACACTAACCTAATAGTATAAAGGATACATACTCAATATGGGACTAGTAGATTTTAACACATTTATGAGGGAATCTAACAGGGGGTAATAAAGGTGCCGGATACTGCTGGATTCGGGCACCAAATTAAAGCAGGATGATTTTGTATTTTTTTACTTCTAAAAAGTGTATAAACTTTTGCACTAGAAAATCAGCAGAATGGTCGATTCCATCCTGCAGGCGAAAAAGAATCACACCAACAATCAGTCCTGACACAGCATATAGTTCTTTCTCTGCTGCCATGCTGATAGCCTGCTTTAGAAAAAACTCACTGAGCTGATTCAGCATCCCGGGAATCGGATCGGGGGGTGCAATAGTCTCTGCTCGTGATATGAACGATTGATCTATGGTCCGCCAAGTATGTGAACAAGCACACCAGCACATCTTCAGCTTCCGGGATAGACAATTTTTTGATTTAAAGCTTTTTTTCATGAGAAGGGTGTTTTCTTTCAGGCGAAATGATTGATCACTTAGATATGATAAAAAGAAAAGAAGCAGGGGCATATACTCCGTTCCCCCTGCTCTTTTCCTATTTAGTGTTCAACCCTTACAACTTCATGGCCGCACTGTTTACACTTTCCTCTTAAAACAAATCCTGCTTTGCCCTCGTCAACTGTATAACTTTCAATCGTGACGGCATCTATGCTCGAACAAAAAACATTCTTAGTAAGGCGGAGAGCCATTTTTTTATTGCGTCTATCTAAATCGCACTTTCATTAAGGTTGTAACCCCACTATATCCTCTACAGGTGTTGAGTGTATTTGGCAGCCAACATAAGAAGTGTCAGCCGGCTCATTCTTCTCCCCCAGGAAGCTCGACAGTAATTGGTTTTAACTCCTTAGATGGGACAAAGCTAGAAAAATCAAACAGCATAATGGTGTTTTCTAGTTTAAAATTCTCAATCCTTTCTTCTCCGCTCAGGTCAAAAGTAGATTGGAAGTGTGCTGCCTCCTTATCAATCATTTTTACTTTATTAAATGGTATACCATGGTTTTTAGGCGGCCAAGCATTGTCAGGGTCAATCTTATCTAAATATTCCTTATCAACCAGCCAGAATAGGTATTTCAAATTATGGTTAATTGTTTCAAGTTTACCTTCACTCAAATTCTTCGGAAGCCCTTTAAGTTGATAATCTATTACCAATTTCTCACCGTTTTGAGTAACATCATTTACCTGTAGGCCTAAATTAAACCGTGTGCTTTTTAAGGTGAAAGATTTACTATTCAAAAGCTTTTGTACTTTGGGATCTGCTGCCGACAAATACGGATAAAAAGTAAGGGAAGTAGCAGTGGAATTCAGCTTGGTCATTCCTTTCCGAACCGTACTATGGTACCCATCTTCCTGTTTCGATTCTTCAAGTGTTGATCCATTCACAAACCTATATACTTTTCCTTTGTTATCAACGGCCTCTATTTCAATATTTTCCCTTTTGTATTTCTGAATGGTCTCATAAACAATTGAAGAGGATGCTTTTGCAGTAAGAATTTCTTTTATACGAATTTTAACTCCATCTTCTGGATATCCTTTTTCCTGATTTATAGCGATTGTGCGATTTTTATCTTGCTGAATGGGAATATCAAATTTCCATTCGCCTTTTATTCCATTGATATTATGAATCGTTATAGGAAGAGTAGAATTCTCTTTAAATGATGGATATGGCCATTCCATTTTCCATTGAAAGTTATATCCATTTTCCACTTTCTTAATTCCATGTGATAATCCTCTTAACCAGGGATCATGATCCCCATTTTTGTCTTCAAAGTTCAGATCAAAACTCACTTCCCCTTTTTCGTTATGCCCCTTTTCAACACCTTTATCTACAAATCCTGTAATGGATACCACATTGCCATCAAAATAAGCACTGGTGAGTTTTACTGTCACTCCATTTTTTGTGACGGCTTGATTTAACTGGGTGACCGCATGCTGATTGGCTAACTCCACACCTGCTGCATCATGAAAATCCTGAAAAATCCCTCCTATTAAAGGGGTTTTTGCCAATACTCGATTCACTGCAGGATTAATAAATCCTGTAGTTACTGTAATCCCTAGCAGGGCAGCCGCCATCACGGCTGCAGCCAGCCCCTTTTTCCCCGTCTTTTTCCGTGGTGTGGTTTTATTTAACCCTTTATTTATGGCCTCAAAAACTTTATCTTTTGGTACGGGTATTTGATCAATGGTCATTTTCATTTCCTTATTATCCATGGCATGTGTCCTCCTCCATTTTATAGGACTTTTTTAATTCCGCCTTTCCCCTGCTTAGATACGTTTTCACGGTACTTTCTGGAATGCCTAAAACATTGCTAATCGTTTTGATCGAGTAATCGTGATAGTAAAATAGAATAATGACCGTGCGATATTTCTCCTTTAACTGCTGGATGGCATTTAGGAGCTGTAAAGATTGCTCAATGTTGGAATGGGTTTGATTCGGAAGGTTTGATAATATCTCCTCACTCAGCGGAACCACGTTACTTTTTCTTTTTAACAGCTGCCCCGAACATCGAATGACGATTCTAGTAAGCCAGGTCATAAAATATTCCGGCTGTCTTAAAGAATGAATGGATGTAAAGGCCTGATAGGCTGCCTCCTGGACCACATCCAATGCATCTTCTTCGTTATGTACATAAAGATACGCCGTTCGATAGATCCTTTCATAATGCATTTGAAGTAACTTTTCAAAGGCGCTCTTATTGCCTTTGATTGCTTTTCTAACCAGCCGATGGCTTTCATTTTTCATTTTTTTCGCCCCCCTTACTAATTAGTGGAAACTATAGTAAAAAAAGTTTCAAAAAGTTAAAATATCTTTTGATAAAAGCATGACTTGGCCATAAAACAAGCAGAAACCATTTTGGTTTCTGCTTACTATAAAGTGGGCTATATGAGGCAGAGCATGAAATGCTGATAAAACGTCTGTCACTAAGCGGCACAAATGCTATGAATATTGTGCGATCGAGATTACACCCAAGAAGCATACCAAGATCAAGGCATAAACCGTTTCCATTTCCCTTCCGATACAACTTCTACCGCTCCATCGATTACTTTGATGGCGGTTTGATCATCCATTGCATACGCCGGTCCTTTCATCCCGGCTGCCCATTTCTCTGCCGCAGCCATCGTGTTATGCGGCAGCATTTCGTGATCCAGATGCGGGAACATGGAAAAATCCACTATACCCAGCGTTTCATCACCACCGTTTGGCGGAGTCCAGCCAACAAAGAATTCCCCGATGTTAGGGGACATCACCATACTTCCAGCACTCATTCCCACATAAACTGCGTCAAGTGACGGCAAAAGATCTGCCAGCCCGGACTGCCGCATCCAGTGGCTCAGATAGAGAGCATCGCCGCCCGCCGCCAGCAGAACGTCCGTTTCCCGTACCAGCGGCACCCAGCGGTCTTCACTGATACTCGGCAGCGCTGTGAGCTCCAGAACGCCGACGGATTTCCAGCCCAGGTTGACCATAGGATTATCTTCTTTACCGCTGATGAACTCCCAAGCTTTGACGCCGGGGCCAACCCATGGGTGACCGTACATCGCGGTGGGGATGCACAGGGCGTTGGACTCAGCAATCGGTTTGTCCAGCATATCAATCAACGTGTCATGGATGCTTTTGTTATTAATCCCTGCAGATGTAAGCAAAAGTTTCATAACCTCAGCTCCTTTTCTTTGCCCGCCTAATGTTAAACTATTCCGACATTTAAAAATTGACTGCAGCCTCTATTGGGACAGATTTGCCTGATACAAGAGCCAAACCGGCCCGATTTTGTTGTCCCTGTTATCGGTAATGCAGCTGCATTGGTGTATTATCTTAATGTTTATCTGAGGATGCAGTAAGAGTCAAGAGATAAATACTCTTTGTGCTATTACTTTTGCTATTTACCGTTTATGATTAACTGAAACAACATCAGATTTTTGGTTTCCAAAAAAATAAAAAGCCACTCATATGATGTGGCTTTGATAGTTAGGTAATGAACTAATACGGTTTCTACCTGTCCGTTTTGAATTGTATAGTGCTTCATCGGCTTGATGAATGAGTTCTTGAACTGTTATGGAATCTTTTGGTTTTGCAGTGCAATAACCAATGGAAACAGTGATTTTTAATTCAGCTCCTCCATTTAGAACAAACACATGTTGTTCCACTACTTGGCGTATCCTTTCCGCAACCCTTCTGGCAGAAATAGAATCACAATCTGGCATTATGATACTAAACTCTTCTCCCCCATTTCGAGAGATTATATCAATTGAACGACTGGATTTTACAAGAATATCTCCAAGTTGTTTTAGAACTATATCCCCAACAAGATGCCCATAAGTGTCATTTATCTTTTTAAAGTGGTCAATGTCAATCATAATAAAAGATAACTTTTCGTTAAAATTTATTGCTTTTGACAAGGCACTATTTATTTTAGTATTGAAGGACCGAACATTATTTAGACCAGTTAGATAGTCTTTTTGAGCATATTCTTTTAATTGTTTTAGGTTATCTTGGCTTTGCCAAAGGTATGATTTAAGCATATAAGTTCCAAACGTAGCAAATACAATAGAAAGGGCGTATTGAACATATACAATCGTTGCTAATTTAAAATCAGGTATCAAGATATGAATCCCAATACCGATAATTACTATAAACAAGGCAGCCATAAGAATCCATTTTTGATTCCTTTTTATACTGGAATAATTTATCAAGGAAAAAGCTATTGCACTTAAAGTAAGAACAAAAACATTAATAATGGAACCCTCAGAGATTGGGTAAAATGTCAATCTGCAAATAATGATAATAGTTGTCGTTATAAAAGCGGATATCCACCCCCCAAAATAAGATGCTATCATAATAGGAATAGTTCTTAGGTCAATAAGCACACCGTTACTTCCCTCTACTGGAATACCAAATTGCATGAGAATAACACCAAACAAACCATGTAGTAATCCACCCATTATTTTTTGTTTAGTAGATGATATCTTTGTAAATCTATCACTAAAGAGGTATTTGTGTATTATAAAAGTCAATGTAAATAAGATTGTAAAATTTATAAAAAACCCTTTTAAAACCATAAAAAAACCCTTTCTGAAGTGCGAAATCGTGATTTATAATTATTCATTTAGGAAAACTGGGATTCACCTGCTAGTATATAATTTTATTGTACATAGAGTATTCAACCTACTGTTTTTACATCTTATTTTAAACTTGTGACTTTCTCAGAAAGTCTTTCGTAAATTCCTTCTCCATATTAATATCGGTTCATCCACTAAAATAGTTTATATTAAAGTTCCGAATACAATAATTACTGTTATTACTATTTTTCCTCTCTTTTTCGGGCTAATATATGGTTGTTTATACGTTGCGGAACCTTATATCTTGAACTCTTTAAGAAGACTTTTCATAAGTTTTCCTTTGCTCTTAGGGGGAATAAAAATAGACTAAAGGTCTGTAAATCACCTTTAGTCTTGTGACATTAGTAAACAAGAAATTTTTCATTTCTTCTGGTTTTAATTCTTCATTAACCTAAACGCTTTAAGTAGTATATTTGACAATCTTTTGATGTAAAAGTGCATACAAAATATTACTTTATGGGTAATATTATATCAACTGTAGTTCCTTGATTAACGATACTTTCGATATTCATTGTCCCTCCATGTTCTTGGACAATCTTTTGACTAATCATTAACCCCAATCCAGTTCCTTTTTCTTTTGTACTGTAAAAGGGTTCTCCAATCTTTTTTATTCGTTCTTTAGGTATGCCGCATCCCTGGTCAATAAATCGGATTTTGATGGAATCTGAATCTTCCCAATTAATAAGGATTTTTATAATCCCTCCATCTGTCATGGCTTCTATCGCATTTTGTAAAATATTTATAAAAACCTGTTTGATTTGATTTGCATCACAGTAGATAGGCGGTAAATTCGAATCTGAATCAACCTCTTGTATGAATTCAACATTATGCAATAACGTTTGTGAATCAAATAAGAGTACCACTTGTTCTAAAAGAACGATTACATCTATCTCTTCCATTTGTGGTGTTTGGGGCTTTGCAAGGGTTAAAAATTCTCCCACAATCCTTTCTATTCTTTTAATTTCTGATAGTATCACGTCTGTAAAGAAGGGCTTATCCAATTCCTTTTGTAATAGTTGAACAAAGCCTTTGATCGAAGTAAGCGGATTTCTTATTTCGTGTGCGACTCCTGCGGCCAATTGACCTACAACGGATAGTTTTTCTGATTTTCGTATTAATTCTTCCGCTTTCTTTCGTTCTGAAATATCTCGTCCTACAATTACAATAGATGTTATTTCATCCTGCTCATTTAGTACAGGAGTACCGAAAGATTCCACGTACACCCAACCACCATTGGAATGTTTATATCGGAATTCAACTTGACGAGGTGTTTTCGTAGAAATCACTTGAGAAAACTGCTCTTGTATTTTTGATACATCGTCAGGATGCATTAATTCATAAAATAAACTACCTTTATAAACGCTTGGTGAAAATCCTAAAACAGATTCATGTGAAGGAGAGGCATATTGAATAACACCGTTTGTATCTATCACTCTAATTAAATCTTGCATATTTTCTGCAATGAGTCGGTACTCCGATTCGCTTTTTCGGAGCGCTTCCTCTGTCTGCTTTCTTTTTGTAATATCATGGTACATCATCAGGAACGAAGGTTTATCATCATGGTCAATCGTGATTCCTGTTACTTCCACATCAATTAACGTTCCATCTCCTCGTATGATTTTTTCTTCCGTAGGAGGTACATAAATTCCAGTCCGATTCAACTCTTGTATTCTTTTTTCAATCAACTTCACAGAGGCAGGATCAAAATATTCCATAATCGATTTTCCCATTAACTCTTTTAATGAGGATACACCTAATAATTTGATACATGCAGGATTCGCATATTGTATAAATCCACGATTATACACAATAATCGGTTCAGGAGAAAATTCCACTAACCGTCTGTACTGTTCTTCAATCTCCTTTCTTCCCGTAATATTTACACAGGAACCAATGACCTCAACCACTTGTCCGCCTCTTCGGATAGCACGTAAAGAGGCAAAGTACCAAACGTCATTGACTTTACCCTCGTAATTAACGTTCTCCTCGCCTTCCCAAGCTCTTTGATAATACTGAAGTTTTGTATCAGCATCTTTCTTATCAAGAAAATCATAAACTTCCCGTCCAATTATTCTTTCAGGGGTAAACCCCATTTGATAAAGCAATTCACCATCACCTAAAGTATGAATGAATTTTTCATCCTTTTTGATAAATTTAAATATCATCCCTTGTTGTTGTCTCACAGTTTCCCTTAATTCTTGACGGGTTTTTTCTAATTCTTCTTCCAGCCATTTTTGATTGGATACTTTTTGGGGAAGTCCCTCTTGATGAACAATTTGTTCAATTTCGTGAAAATTCCGAACGAATTCGTTAGGAGGCAATGGCTTATAAAAAAGATATCCTTGTCCCTTATTACATAGATGTTGTTGAAGAAAAATCAGCTGGTCTTTTGTTTCAATTCCTTCAGCAATCACTTCCAGGCTTAATTGATGAGACATAGCAATAATGGCTTTTATTATCGTGGCATCCTTAGTATCTATCGTACAATTACGAACGAAGCTCTGGTCTACCTTGATAATATCGACAGGAAATTCCTTTAAACAATGAAGGGAACTATATCCAGTACCGAAATCATCTAAACTAATTCGGACACCAATTCGTTTCAACTCCTTTAAAATTGGAAAAGCGGATTGAACATCCATTACCATACTTTCGGTAATTTCAATTTCCAGGTATTCAGGAGAAAGTCCAGTTTCTTTTAAAATATATTGTATCCTATCCACTAAATTCGTCTGAAAAAGCTGACGTGCAGACAAATTGACCGCCATAATTAAAGGAGGTAATCCCTCTTCCTGCCATGCTTTGTTTTGCTGACAAGCGGTATGTAAAACCCATTCGCCGATTGGGATTATCAATCCTATTTCTTCTGCAAGAGGAATAAAATCATTTGGAGGAATAGTCCCCTTTTCAGGATGTTCCCAACGAATTAATGCCTCGACTCCCTCAATCTTTCCAGAAATCAAATTCAGTTTTGGCTGATAATGAAGAACAAATTCTTTTTTCTTCAGTGCCTTTCTGAGATTAGTTTCTAATTGTAATACTTCATAGGTATGTTCCACGTTATATTAGCACCTCCAAAATCGGTAACTTATCATAAATATAGCTGCGTTCTATTGCTTGAAAACAAGCCTATACATTTTAATAGAAGACAGATCAATCGCCCTTCACAACGGTTTGAAAAATTTCAGAGATTCCCTTTCATAGACCCACTCTATTTTTTATTTTCTGTTCTTTTTGCTTTTTTCTCTTGATATATATATTTATCAGCTTTAACGAAGACATTCTCCATTTACCCTATGAATGGTCATCAAAAGCAATCCTATCGACATTTTGCTTTTTATATCTTTGTTGTTTATATTATATTTTTTGAATATTTAACTTTCGTATTTTATAGGGAATTCTTTTTCACTTACCCTTGACACAATAGCATTCTTTGAAAAATACTTAGTTTAGCAGACTCATTTATTAGAACTTCGCTTTTTTATGATCGTAGCTGGCTGCCCGAATCACATAAAATGATGGCAGCGGATGTGTCTATATGTTTGTTATGCTTCTCTTATGTTTTTCTCAAAAAAGTCTCGATTAAAAAATGTTTGTTAAAAAATCGTGGGTACCTGTTCATATATTTTTTGTGAGTTAAAAATATTCTTTTCTACTTCATGTAACTTTTTGTTATTAATTCACCAGACAAAATGAACATCCTTTATATCGGGAATTCTGATTCAAATTTAACATTTTAACATTTTTTAAATCAAAGCTTTTTGTAATGAATATTTTTGAAAGTATTATAAAATAAAAAAACCTTCTTGATTTGAAGGTTTTTGCAGATGTATAAATATGTCTATAGATTTTCCTTTGTACTCATTTCTCTTACTCCTCTACCAACTATTATGTCGATAATTTCATCTAAATGAGTCATTCCATTCTTTCATTTTAGGATTCACTAATTTCAAACCAAACAGACAGGTCATCTGAACGATCTAACTCCGTAGCAACAATTTGAAAAATCATATGTGCCAAGTCAAATATCTTTGCATAGTCATTAGCTTTTATGATTCTATTTGCACCTATGTAGGCTCTTGCACATATCTCAAAGGTTGGTTCTTTAATTGCCAACTCTTCTAATGCTCTTTTAAAATACACTTCGACTTCAAATAGATTTTCATCAAATGAAGATGAAGAAAGAATATTTAAGGATGGTGATGATACATTTTTATCTAAAAGACTGTGAGACCAATTTACATAATCCTCAGTTCAAACCGTTCCCTTATGAATTTTATAAAATAAAACATTTGTTTCCACTTTATCACCCCTATTAAGGTTTATTTTCCTTGAACCAGATAAATAATCCTTCTTGCACTAACCTGCCCCGTTCGTAATGATTCCATTTTAACCGTAACTTTACAATTATTAACGATAGCTTAATAATAAGTCGTTCTTTAATTGCTACAATCAAGAAGGAGAATTTATACAACATTTAAGGAGGTTCTTATAATGGGAAGTTTTGTTTCCATTTTAAAGAGGAAGGCTGCCATTGCTTCGTGTTCTGTTGCAGTAATAACAGGTGCTTTAACTTGTGCAGCCGGAACTATACCCAAGGCTGCAGCCGATTCTTTAAAGGCTGCTAATGCAGTGCCAAGCACTCATAAAGAGGGAGAAATGGTAAAGCAATATGAACAGAATGCCTGGAATGCCCGTATGTTCCAGTTATACGACAAGATTCCCATTGGAAAATCAGTCGATGATGACATAAAATCCGTCCCTGCTATACATAAAGGCGATGAATTATATTTAGGCGGATTTTCAGGACTGGTTCATTTGCCAAAAGATCCAGAGAATGTTTTTTATACCATTACCGACCGCGGACCTAACGGGGATTCTAAATACGGCAAGTTTTTTCCGGTCCCATCCTTTTCTCCTCAGATTGTTAAAATTGAATTGGGCAACGGTGCTGTCCATGTACTGAAACAGATTCCGCTAAAACTGCCTCAGGGATATACAGATCCGATTACCAAATCCAGAAACATTTCCGGTATTTCGAATTTCCCTGGTCAAAATACTACTAAGCTTGCAGGCTTTGGAACGATGGATGAAATTTCTTACGGCGCTGACGGCCAGGTCCTTCCCGCTGATCCATATGGCCTTGATACAGAAGCCATCAGCTATAATCCCAATGATGATACCTTTTGGGTGAGTGAAGAATACAGACCGAGTCTTGTTCAGGTGAAAAGAGACGGGACAATCATTCAGCGGCTTGTTCCAAAAGGGGAGAAGGATCTATTTGCCTCTGCTCCTGCTGTTCCGGTCCACGACATTCTTCCGGCTGTTTTTGCCATGCGCAATCCAAACAAGGGATTGGAAGGAACGACTGTTACACCTAGCGGCAGATATCTGTATACAGCACTTCAGGGACCCATCATTAATCCTTACGGAGACGGATCTGCCCCGCCAAAGGGATCAACAGCGATCCGTGTCCTTCGCTATGATTTGAAACACATGGACAAAGATCCAAAGGAATTTTTATACGTATTGGACGGTAAACACTTGATCTCCGATATTACTGCTTTAGATGATGATCATGTTCTTTTTGATGAAAGAGACAGCGACTACAGCTATAAAAGTATTTTCAAAGTTGCTTTTTCAACGGCGGCCAGTCCTACCAATATTTTTGGTCTCCTGGACGGCGAGAGCTTAGACAAAACAGATGTGACGCTTGAAAACACCGTCACGACTCCCTACGCTCCAGATAAAACCTATACTGTTACGCCAACACGGGGTACTACGGTAACTGTAAAACCTTTACAAAAAGCACTTTTTGTAGATGCCAAACAGCGCGGATACAATAACTCCAAGCTCGAAGGGATCGCGATGCCAAATGACCATACCCTGGCCCTCACAAACGATAATGACTTTGGTGTTCAGGACCCGGACCCCGAACAAGTATGGCTGTATAATCTGACGGGAACCGTTCAAGAGCATAAGTTGTTTTCCAAGCCAAGCAAAGTCGGCAAGGTTTATGTTTCAAGCACTGCAAACAACCAAGATATCACCATCACTGATGTACTAGGTGAAAACAGTCTGCTTGGCACCGTGACATTCATACTTCCTGACGGAGTTAAGGCTGCACCTGGAGATGCTGTTATCTACGGAAATGGAGATCCTATTCCATTAACGGCTTCTCAACTTTCCGATCCAGCGGGCGGCGCTCAATTCATTACAGTGGATGGAGTCTGCCTTCACAAGGGAGAATCAGTCAAATTGCAGTTGAAGGATAAAAGTATTTCGTTACAGGCGTTTTCACCAACGGTTTATGTCGACTCTGACGGTCCTAAGAATGAAAAAGGACTGAGCGCAAGCTTTACAGTCCATTCTCACCAGCCTAAGGGTTCAAAGCATCAAAATAATAATAATGAGTGATTGAAGAAAGCACATCAACTTGCAAATAACCTTGAAATATTAATTATATGGTCTGGCACAAAAACTCACAGCTGTTAAATAAAATATCAAACGCCCTGACTCAGTTACCTTTTATCTGAGTTCAGGGCGTTTGATATTATGAAAATATTAACTCAACCTTTTTACATTTCAATCAGTTGAAAAGCTTCCAATCCCCAGCCATTTTCAAATGTACGATACTCAACTGTATCCCCCGTACAATTGCTTAATACAAATTCATTCTTATCCCTTTATGATGGCATTCTCCACAATTAATCCTTTTAGGTGAAATATCTTTCTTGAGCTAAACTGCCCCGTTACTTCAATAAGAAAAGCCACCGAAAATGGCAGCCAGTTCTTTCGCAAAAGCACCCGTTAGTTTAAGCGCAACCCTTCACAATCTTATTTTTTAATGGTAGAGAAAACTAAAATAGTAATAAAAGGAACAAAGATAAAAAAGAAGCGGAATTTCTCCACTTCTTTTTAGTTTCATACTTCTTCTTTTTCCATAGCCATAATTCCATTAGTTTTAATCACTTCTTTGTACCAATAAAAGCTTTTCTTTGGTATCCTATTTAATGTTCCATTCCCATCGTTGTCTTGGTCTACATAAATAAAACCATACCTTTTTTCCATTTCAGAAGATGAATAACTAATTAAATCAATGATTCCCCAGCTAGTATAGCCCATAAATTCAACTCCATCTTCGATTGCTTCGAATATTTCCGAAAAAACTCTGTATAGTTATAATCTGAATCTTAAAAATCGGGTGCTTCCGAGATTTGGACATTTAAGGCTAGATCAAATCACCACTCTGTTCTTTTTGGAGGGCTAATTAATAAGATGCCTACATGCAGAACTCATAAATGGGTTCTTTTCTTTTGATGAAATATCAACATTAACGTTTAACAGAGCCAAATAATAAGGAAACACCAAAAGACGCTAACGGATAAATTAGCGTCTTTTATTATAAATTATTAGGTATTACTATGTTTTTTTACATCAATTTTACATCAATACAGTCAAAAATGAGCTGTTCCACTTTCCCGGAGACAAACTGTATTATTCCGTAACCCTTTAATATCAACACTTATAAGGAATCTGTATCAATCCTTATTATCTTAGCCACTGCTTCTACGTGCATGGTCTGCGGAAACATATCCACCGGCTGGACTTCCACAGTCTTATATCCCCCGTCTTCCAGCACTCTCAAATCTCTTGCAAGAGTTGCCGGGTTGCAGGAAACATACACAACCTTCTTCGGCTTCATATTGATGATGGTCTGCAGAAGGGCTTCGTCACAGCCTTTACGCGGCGGATCGACCACGAGGACATCGGCAGCATTGCCTTCTTTATACCAGTTCGGGATGACAACTTCCGCTTCTCCCACTGCAAACTCTGCGTTCTCAATGCCGTTCAGCTCGGCATTTCGTTTTGCGTCTTCGATGGCCTCTGGAACGACTTCCACACCGAATACTTTTTTTGCTTTTTGAGCCAGGAACAAAGAGATGGTCCCGATGCCGCAATAGGCGTCGATGACATTTTCTTCTCCCGCCAGCTCTGCGTACTCCAGGGCTTTGTCGTAGAGAACCTTGGTCTGCTCCGGGTTAACCTGGTAAAAGGAGCGGGCCGAGATGGCAAATTTGATACCGCCGATGCTGTCGTAGATGACTTCACTTCCCCAGAGGGTCCTGGTTTCATCTCCGAATATGACGTTGGTCTTTTTTGTATTGATATTATGGATAATGGATTTTACATTCGGGACACGTGCCTGGATTTCTTCAATGATTCTTTCTTTAAATGGCAGGTCCGCTGTCCGGGTGATGATGACCACCATGACTTCGCCTGTTACCTTGCCAAAACGGGCCATAATATGGCGGAGCACGCCCTTATGGGTTTCTTCCTGATAAGCCGGAATACCAAGCTCGCTGCAGATTTCCTTCACTGTCTGGACGGTCTTGTTAATGACAGGATCCTGGATGATGCTTTCTTTGGCATCGACGATTTCATGGGTCCTTGGCTTGAAGAAGCCTGCAATCAGCGTTCCTTCCTCTTCGCCGACAGGGACCTGGGCCTTGTTTCGGTAATGGGTCGGCTTGTCCATGCCGATAATGGAGTGAACCTTGACATCCTCTAGCTTTCCGATTCTGGCTAAGACTTCTCTCACTTGTTTTTCCTTAAACTTCAGCTGGCCCTCGTAGCTCATATGCTGGATCTGGCAGCCTCCATACAGGCTTTGATCCATATCGGACAGATCGACTCGGTATGGGCTCGGCTCGATGATTTCCATCAGGCGGCCGAAGCCGTAGCCCTTATTGGTTTTTAACACCTTGATCTGGGCTTTTTCTCCTGGAAGA
The DNA here is from genome assembly GCF_000430765.1 of Peribacillus kribbensis DSM 17871. Lineage (GTDB taxonomy): Bacteria > Bacillota > Bacilli > Bacillales > DSM-1321 > Paraperibacillus > Paraperibacillus kribbensis. The sequence continues at coordinate 233,398 of NZ_KE387241.1, forward strand.
CCGTTTTGTACGAAGATCGGGTAGCCATCTACCTTAGCAACCCCTGCCCCTTCATGAGTCAGGTCCTCAAACACCACTTCAACAAAATCATTTTTTGCGACAGGTGCTGTTCTTTTCATGCACATACTTCCTTTTCTATTTCAGGCGCGGGATTCTGCGCTCTTTTTTATTTTTCAGCTTTCATGATTTTAACATACCTGAAATAGGATTTCACATAAAGCAGGAAGCCTTACCGGAACGAAGCGGAAAGGCTTCCTATTTTTCCACCAGATATGGCTCTAGGACTTCTTCAATGGATCTTGCAAAGTTCTTGCCGGCTCCCCAATCAACATTAAAGATTCCCTCAGCACTTCCTGCCGAAATACAGCGGACCTTGGTCCTGCCGCTTAGATTCTCTATAATTAGAGTCAAAGCCGCTCTTCCGCTTGTCCGAAAATAATACCTTTCCAGCACAATCACGCACATCTGCCGTCCATCCTCAGGCTCATGATACTCCTCATGAACCACATCCTGTTCATGCCTGCTCCTGATCAGCCTTGCACTCTTAAATGGCTCCTGATTCGTATAAAACTCCACCATCTGCTTCATGGGCCCATCTCCTTTTGGGGAAATGGGGACAGTCCCCATTTCCCCGTATTTACATTTAATGGTACCATACCTATTGCGGGGCCGGGGTCTGTATCTTACGCTCCATAAAAAAATGCCCACCTGATCGTGGGCATTTCCTTTACGAATCCTGCTTCCCTGCGCCGCCGCGCACGGATTGTGGTGATTCATGCTTTTGTCCTTCGTCAGCTGGTGCAAAAACCTGGTTGTCCTTCGTGTTTTTTGCACCTTCTGGAAAGTTATCCTTGGTCTTCATACTCTTTTCCTCCTTGGATTAGCGGAGGCGGCCGGTTGTGCCGTCCTCACCCATAAGCTGCTCGCCAGCCTTTGGCTTTGCGGCCAGCTTTGAACCGTCTGTATTCCAATCGAGCCCTGCTTCAGTGGAGCCGGTGCTCATCAAGGGCTGGGCAACCCCCTTCGTTCCGGTGTTATATTCTGGCTGCTTTCCTTTATCCTTCGCCATATCGTCAGCCTCCTAACTGGATGGTCTTCTAAAAATCCCTTTCTATTATTTGTCAGCCCTGCCTATCCTATTCAATGTTTTTCCGTTCCCCCATCGGGTAAAGGGATACTACATTTTAACCATCTACACTTAGGAGGTTTTACAAATGGCTGATTTTACAGATGAACAAAAAGAATACTTTAAGGACCGCGCCGGCACAGATGATGCCAGGTTCCATGTGGTCCCGCATGAGGAGGAAGGCTGGGCAGTAAAGACCGAAGGCGAGGAAGAGCCCAATCTTACAACCGATTCCAAAGAAGAGGCAGTTAAGGAAGCAAAGCGTCTTGCGGAGGAAGCCGGAACCATGGCCATCGTCCATAATGAGCATGGCCGGATTGAAGAGCAGCATAATTTTGAGGAATAACATGCGGGAGGGAGCGGCAGTCTGAGCCGTTCTCTTTTTTATATGTATTTCAAGAGTCTCGATCCCTTGAATCAGACGAAATTAAGGCTGAAAAAAGAGCCTGCCTCATCGAAGCAAGCTCTCCATTCCACGCATTACTGCTGCTTAACCATTTTCTTTCTAATGACAACAGCTGATCCCAATAGAAGCATGGCTGTTAGGGATGCTTCCAACCAAGGAGCCTGGGAATCTGTTGTTTCACTGGCTCCGCCCATTCCGGTGTGAGGCATTTGTCCAGGCATAGTCACGGTTTCAAACTTGCCCGGCATTTGGGTGACAATTCCATTGCCCAGAGCCTGACCGACGCCAAACATGATTTTATAGCCTTCTCTCCATGATTGGTACGTGGCTGCGTAATCACCGGCTACCGCGTTATCAAAGGTTTTCATGACGCTCTGTTCGTGGGCCATTACCGCATCCTTAGCCGCTTTAGTCGGCAGCTTTTCTTCGGTTGCTGTTCCAAGGAATGCACCGAAATCATTGGCGAATGTGTCAATCCGATTTTCCACATCCTTACGCATATTGTCATCCTTTTTCTTCACAGCCTGTACAAGGTCACTCTGAGCATCAATGTGATTCGGCTGCCATACATTGACAAATTGGTTTCCGGCCTCAGCCCCGTATATGGAAGAAATAGCGGCTTTAAAGTCTGCTGTATTGGCATCCTGAGCCCAGTTCACGAAGTCAAAGTCCTTGGATCCAGCATATTCCTTCTGCATTTCCATAGTAGCCAGCGCAAAGTGCTCGGCCGCCAGACGGTTAAGGGCTGATCTCAAATCACCCGCGGCTGTATCCGGCTTACTCCCTTTAAATTTATCCGGCATCTGTGCCGTGATAGCTGATGATAAAGCCTTACTCACATCAAACATTTGCTTGAAGCCTTCGCGGTATGTTTGGTATGTTCCTTTATAATCACCTGCCACATAGTCATCAAATGCCTTCTGGACTAAATTTTCATGGGTGCGCAGAGCCTGCATGGCTCCCTGCTGCGGCAGCTTTCCGCCTGTCGCTGCTGCCAGGAATGCCGAGAAGTCCTTCACGAATTTGTCTACCCCCATCTTTGCCTGGTCCTCAGCATTCTGGTCATCGGATTTTACAGCCATGGCATAATCATCTGTCGCATTGTTATGAGCCCTGAAGATTCGTTCAAATTCAGCTGCACCCTTTTCCCCGTAGAGCGATGCAATCGCCGGCTGCATATCCAGCGCATTTTGGTCAAGCGCCTTCATCGCTTCCTCTGCATTTGGTGCTCCATCATACGCACTCGTCATTGCTGCAAACGCTAAAGCAAAGTGTTCAGATAAAAGCTGGTCAAGGGATGCCCTTAGATCCACAGCCGGTGTATTCACAGTAGGCGGTGCGGTTGCTGCGCTGGTCATAGTCGGAAATAAAAGGCTCATTCCAAGTACAGGTGCTGCCATCTTTTTAAGATTTTTATTTAGTTTCATAATCGAATCTCTCCTCTTTTGTTTTTAATTTTATTAGCAAACGATGCAATCTTTTTTTTGGATTAATATTTTTCTAAGAATTCTGTCTTTTAAACCTCCTTTGTATCCCTTCTTTCATATCTGTCTCGTAAACAAATTGGTTTATCTGCAGCAATTAAATTCTTCATTTCCCTTTTTAGTCTGTGTCTAGTAAACGATGAAGCTTTTGATTTGGATCACTTTTTTTAAAAGTTTTTTCAGCCGGTAAATGTTGGTGCTTTTCAGCTTTTGTCTAGTAAACGAAGGCACTTTTGATTTGGATCACTTTTTTAAAAAAAGTTTTTAATTTTAAAAGAGATCACCTTCCCTTTTAGCTTTTATGATCAATAAACGAAGCAGCGTTCTTTCTGGATCAACTATTTCATAAATTTTTTTAGCTTTTTTTGCTGGGATAGGATTCAGGTGAGAGGATGGAAGGATATGTAGTCTGTTTCCGGCTTCGGAAGATACGGAACCAGAGTGAAATTTTTTACGAATAATGTTATATTGGTGGAGCAGACAAAAAAACTTGAAGGTGATTAACATTATAGAAATCAAAACATCCCCTCTCAGTGATGGGGAATTCAATAGAGGCGTGTTTGCTACCGTTGATATAGCAAAGGGCGAGCTCATCCATGAAGCGCCGGTCATCCCTTACCCCAATGTCGAGCATATGCTGATTGAGCATACGGTACTTAGTGATTATGTGTTTGAATACGGCAAAAACCACTCTGCCATCGTGCTTGGATATGGAATGCTGTTCAACCATTCATACACCCCAAATGCTACGTATGACATTCACTTTGAGAGCCATACATTTAAGTTTTATGCTTACACAGATATAAAAGCTGGAGAAGAGATCTTAATCAATTATAATGGCGATGTGGATGACAAGGAGCCGCTATGGTTTGATAAAGAGAAGGAAGAAAAGGAAAATACCTAATGAGCAAGCCCTGGACAATCACATGATCCATGGGCTTTTTTGTTGGAGACTTTTCACGCTTTTGAAAAATAGTAATCTTCACCCTTCGGTCCTTCCAAGGATTAGAGTCAGACCCCAGGTAAACTTCCGTTACACAAAAGATTAAAGATTCAAAAAAAGGGTATTAAATGAAGAAGGGAAAATACTTTTTAACGGAGGGGTATTTATGAAAAAGCTAACTTCGACTATTCTCATGGGATCAATGGTTTCAGCAGGAACTGCAGCGCTGCTTCTTGCAGCCTATAAAAAACGCAACGGAAATGTCGAGGTCCTCGAGGACTTGGATATGAGAAACAGCGGCAAACTTGATGAAATGGAAAGTGTGGATGCAGATAAGGTTCCTGAAGAACAAGGTCTAACACAGCTTGACTCGACATATCGAAATGAATGGGTAGCCAATGGATTCCCGCAGACTCACCAGGAAATGAAGGAATTAGAGGAAGCAGAAAAAGAGGATACACTTAAATAACAGCAGCTAGCCCGCCTTCGAAAAGGCGGTTTTTTTCTGTTTATATGATTCGAACCTTTGGGTAAAGCGGCCAATCGAATTTTTCCGCTTATAACTGCTTCTTCAGCTTCCTCTATGTAAACGTTAGCCGGAAATCCTCCGCCTATGTTTTCTTATATCTACACATTTACACGAAAAAAAAGCCCTCAATAGGGCCTCACTGACTTTTCACCACTGCGCTCGGCTTGGATTCCTTTCCGAATAAATCAACGGCAGTTACATAGAACTCTGCAGCAGGATCATCAGAAACGGTGAAGCTCTTCCTTTCCATGGAGGAAATGCTTTTGACCCACTTTACGTCTCCGTTCTGCCCTTTTTGATAGATTCTGTATCCGATTACGGACTCTTCCCTTACTGCATGCCAGGTCAAAAAACTCCCCGTGAGCATGATACTTCCGGGTGTAATCGGAGCTTTGCCAGCGGTCATACCCTGGTCCTCCTTCAGAGTCGTATAGACGACGAGACGTTCCTGGTGGGTACCTTTACTACGGTCAAAAAGACCGGTACAGGTAATCAGATTCAGCCTCTGCTTGTCCCTTTTCCCGAAGATCTCCTCAACCGGCGCATTTTCATATGGATAACTCTTTTTCTCCTGGACCACAAAGATCATTTTTTTATCGTTCTTGTCAAAGAGAGTAATTTCATCTCCAGCCGTTAATTCCTTCAGGCGAAAAAAAACGGCCGGCCCCGTTTTATTGTCCACATGGCCGTCAATCACGGCACTACCCAGTTCTCCGGGCTTGGTGCCGGGTTCAAACCAGGCAGCATTCTTATCATTGGTTGGAACTCCCATCTGTTTATTTTTCAGAAGTCCTGTCTTTTCAATTTTCGCATCCATTTTGAGCTTTGGTATCAAAAGTCTGTATGGCACAATTCCCTCATTATTCATCATTTGGATACGCTCCAATTCCAAGCGTTTTTTCAATAGCGGCTCTGCGTCCTTTTCTAGAAGGCCGAATTCTTTAAAGACAGAATCCTGGGAGAGCTGCGCCGTCTCTTTTAGCTGTGTCTTCGTGTTCCGTCCAGCTTCAGCATGTACAGATTTTACGGCCGGATCTCTCTCCTGCTGGCAGGCACTGAGCAGCATGCCGGACAGGCACACTGCCCCGAGCCAGATTCTTCTTTGTTTCATCTTGACACCTCCGAGAATACGTTCGTTTTATAAAGCTAACGTTAGACAGCGAAGATTGGATCACTTTTCAAAATAAAAAGGTATAATTAGGTAAAAAGTTCAGGGGGCATACAATGGATCAAAAAACGTGGACCGATGTTGATGTGTATTTCGAATCAAAGCTGATCAAGGAAGACAAAGTATTGGAGGAAGTCAGCAGGGCCAATTTGACTGCCGGGCTGCCCCCCATTGATGTAGCGCCCAATCAGGGTAAGCTGCTCCATCTTCTGGCCAGGATGAAGAAGTCAAAGAATATACTTGAAATCGGCACCCTGGGCGGATATAGCACCATCTGGCTTGCCCGCGCTCTTGCTGAAGGAGGCCGGCTAGTCACCCTGGAATATGAAGAAAAGCATGCGGAAATAGCAAGAAAGAATATCATAAGGGCAGGACTGGCCGACTCTGTAGAAATTATTGTAGGCGCGGCGCTGAATACGCTTCCACATCTCCTTGCACAAGGCAGGACCTTCGACTTTATTTTCATCGATGCGGATAAGCCCAATAATCCACATTATCTTGAATGGGCCCTGAAGCTTAGCCAGCCAGGCGCTGTCATTGTAGGGGACAATGTGGTACGGCAGGGCTGTGTTACGGATGGAGGCTCGGATGATCCCAAAATCCAGGGAGTCAGGGAATTCATAGATCTGCTGGCAAGGGACCCCCGCATTGATTCGACTGCCATCCAGACAGTCGGCAGCAAGGGTTATGATGGTTTTGCGATGGGAATTGTAAAGGAATAAATGAAGTGCCCGCATGTTTGCGGGCTTTTTGATGTACCCCCAAACTTACAAATGTTTGAAATCCTTCTCCCCGTGGAAAACCTTCTGTAAATACCTGCCTTTTCCGGTATACACTCAAAGAAATGAGGTAATAAAATGATTCCTATTCAAACCAAGCTAGACAGCAGGCGCTATACGCTTGGGACTTTAAAGGATGCCCTGCGGCCTATAGGCTTTGTCGTCGGAGACAACTGGGAATACGATCATGCACACCTGGACTATAAAGTCGATGATCAGCAAGGCGACCAGCCGTATATCCGGATTCCCTTTGCCGCCCTGGATGATTCTCTCGAGGACGACCGCACTACCATCAAGCTCGGAACCCCATTCCTGCTAGAGCATGAGTTTAAAACAGATGTGGATGAAGATGGAAACATCGGGGCCGCAGCAACGGGACTCAATCAATTTAAGGAACCGGATGATGAGGATGCACCATTCCCTGATGAGTACAAGGACTTCAGTTTGCGGATCATGGAGCAGGTGGAATCAGCTCTTGAAGGGAAACAAGTGATGGAGTAAGGACAGCTGCTGGTGGCGGCTGTTTTTTCTAATTGGTCAGATATAGATATATACTTCATACTCTTAATGAACCACCAATCACGGCCAGGAACCTAAAGATGTGTTTCTCATGCCCGGGACAACAGCAAAGAGACGGGCACCTTTGCCCGTCTCTTTAACGTGTTCTATTCCACTATATCCTCAACCGGCAGCATCACTTTCGGTACAAAAAAGTCGAAGTGGCGGTACAGATTCACAAATTCGGCTGGTGCGTCTCCGCCGTATTCTCCGTCAAGGTTCAGCTGCATGCGCTCTTTGGTATGCACTTTGATCCGGTTTGCTTTCACGTAGATAATGTGAGAATCAGTTAAATGTTCTCCCCTGATGGCAAGGCTGGCAATCCGGATGAAGTCGGCCAGATTGGCTTTCTTCAGGATCAATAAGGTGAACATCCCATCATTCAATGATGCATCCGGGGCAAGGCGCTCAAATCCGCCTACCGAGTTTGTATTGGCTGCTAAAAATAGCATGATTTCGCCTTCGAAGATTTTCCCATCATACTCAATGGAAACCTCGGTCGCTTTAATGGAAGGCAGCATTTCCATGCCTTTTAGGTAATACGCCAGCTGGCCGAGTACGGTTTTCAGCTTGCTGGGAACTTCGTAGGTAAGTTCGGTCAGCCTTCCTCCGCCAGCTATATTTATGAAATAACGGTCATTCATTTTTCCGATATCAATGGCCATTGTCTGTCCTTCGGCAATGATGTCCGCTGCCGCTTCCACGTTTCTTGGAATTTTCAAGGCACGTGCAAAGTCATTGGTGGTGCCGACCGGAATGATCCCAACCTTTGGACGCACAGGTGCATCCGCCAGGCCGTTGATTACTTCATTGATTGTTCCGTCCCCTCCGGCAGCAATGACGACATCATATCCCCGTTCGATGGCAAGCCTGGCAGCTTCCGTAGCATCTCCTTCGCCAGTTGTAGCGTGGCAGGACGTTTCATAGCCGGCTCTCTCTAATTTAACCAGCACCTCTGGCAGATGCTTTTTAAAAAGCTCTCTGCCTGATGTTGGATTATAAATGATTCTTGCTCTTTTCATTTTCCATCATCCTATTTCTTTAATTCAAAGGGCCATTTACATTACGCGGCGGTGTTTTCCATTTAATATATTAAACCTCGGATATGAGTAAAGCAACTTTCTGACAACTCAGGAAAAAGAACAAGCGGTAACCATGGTAATTCTACTGCTATCCTTTTATGTATGCACCTTCAGTGATATCTAAATCCTCCGCTGGTGTTTCCTGCGGCTTGGAGAAATAGTAGCCCTGGAATAAGTCATATCCCAATTCAATCAGGAATTGATAGTCTTCCTCTGTTTCTACTCCTTCTGCAAGAGCAAGTGCATGCATATTGTGGGACATCTCGAGTACTTTCCTTGCGGCTTCCTGCTTGGATGGATCTTTGCTTACTCCATTTGTATATTCGATGGCAAGCTTCACAATATCCGGCTGCATCCGGGAAAGCTTCTCCAGATTATTGTACCCTGTCCCGACATCATCAAGCGCATATTTGAAGCCCTGGCTGCGGTAATAATTAAGGATTTTCTTTAAGTGTTCCAAATCCTCCACTTCATCGGTCTCCACTACTTCAAATACCACCTGCTCCGGCTTAATGCCAAGCTCTTGAATCAGTTTAAACGTAGTGGAAAGACAATGCTCCGGAACATAAATGGCAGTAGGAATAAAATTGATAAAAATCAATTTATCCTTTACCGCTCCTGCATTTCTTACACATTGCATCCTGCAGGCGCGGTCCAGCGAAAAGGTCCGGTTCCGGATCCTTGCAGCTTCAAACATTTTATAAGGCGGGATGATCTTTCCTTCCTCGTCCACTCCCCTTGATAAAAGCTCATGGCCGATGATACTTGTTTTGCCGTCAGAATAACTGACAATGGGCTGATAAAAAGTCTTCAACGAGTTCTTGTCAATAAGGTCATCAATCCAGCTCGCTTCCCTTTCCGCCCTGAATGTTCGGACCGGCCTCATCTCATTCAACTTTTTTATTGGATCGGACTTAGGAGACTCAACCGCAAACAGATGATTGACATCCATATGTACGGCTGCATAGTCCATCAAATCAAAAAATGCCACTTCCTCCAGCCAAATTATTCTTTCATTCACCCATTTATATGCAGAATCAGGAAACTCCTGAAAATAGCTTTCCAGCAGTTCTGTACTCTCATTTTCAGAAAAATAAACCGTATAGCCCCGTGCCCTTGGCAGGCAGACTTCACATCCCATACCTATATCTCCTTTTCCATGACTCTCTTACTATACTTTTACCACTATTTAGCAGGGTAAGCGAATGATATGGTGGAATTTGTCGATTTTTTATTTATTACTCAGAAACTAAGTCTATAAAATAAAACCGGTCCTTCTTTGTCATGATATCCGGTGCGATATGTGCATCTCCCAGACGGAACTCAACAGGAAACGAAAAATTGGGACCATCAAATACAAATGTATGAAATTCCCCATTTTCCCCGCATACATCGCGATCCTGCGGATAGTCCCCGATGAATTCCTTGTCGATAATCCTCCCGGCAAAGGAGGATGGCAGCTGTTCCATATCCACGCAGGTAAGGATGGTTTTGAAGCCTTCTTGCAGGAACGAATCTACGATGCTGGTTGAATTTTTCTGCCAGATAGGAAATATCGGTTTGACCCCTGTTCCCTCCAGCATCTTTTCCCGATATGCCTTCACATCCTCAAGAAAAATATCACCAAACATAATATATTCAACTCCGTCACGGACCATTTCTGCCACAGCCCTGCCCATTCTGTCCGAATAGATCTCATTGCTGCTATTCTCGGGAATCCAGACCTCCCTCAAAGGAATGCCGAGCGCCTCCGCCTGGCGTTTAAGAAGCTCATACCTCACTCCATGGATGCTCGTCCGGTTAAAGCCTTCTGTGATGGTTGTCAAAAGGGAATCAATTTCCCACACACCCGACAGCTGCAGCTGGTGCAGCGCCCAGGTTGAATCCTTCCCGCCGCTGAATGAAATCACTATTTTCTTCATATGTTCTTCTCCTCTTTTTAGTTTGCTAGTCTTATTCCTCCCTGCGCTTGCATATACATCAACAAAGGAGGGGGTTAAATGGGTTACCAATGGACGGTCCTGATAGGTGCTGCCATTTTATTCGGAATGATGGGCGGGGTATTCTTTTATCTTTTAAAGTCTGCTTTACATACATCAGACTCCACCCGGATCGATTCCCCCGCAGCCTCTGATAAAAAACATATACCTTAAGGCTTCCTTGGAAGTCTATTTTTTTTCGATTTTTTTGCAGCAAAGAAAAAAGGAAGACACCGCTCCGTGTGCCTTCCGCATCTTCATCTTACATATTTATCATGCTGATCAATCATATCTGGATTCAGCCCTGTTATGGATTGTGCATCATTTTGCATACTCTGGCCGCAGATACGGCAGATGTAGAGCGAGTCGGGCTTAAGAAGGAACTTTTTATATTGGGGATCTTTTGGTGTGAGTGTGTATTCTTTTCTGCATGTCATACATCTCTTCAGCATCAAATCACCGCCTTTTTCTTTCATTATAACAGGAAATGAATCAAGCTTTCGTTCCTAATTGTTGATTAACCGTCACAATTTTCTTACGGCTTGAAAAGCTGTGCAGAACCATGCCCAGCATGACGGTTAAAACACCGGTCCAGGCCAGAAGAGATGGAATGTCGGAGGATAAGAAAAGAACCTCCCCCAAAAGGGCAAACAGGACGGAGACAGACTGGGTCGCTTCAACCGAAGCCATTTTGTCCATATCATCCCTCACCATATCTGTGGCCTTAAAGAAAAGAACAGTAGCAATGACTCCCGAAAATATTGCGACTAAAAAGGATTGCATTATTTGTCCCTTGCCGGGCATCCCGTGTTTAGCATACGCAATTGCTGAAAGTATAAGCCAGAATGGAAGGCTGGCAAGCGTCATTCCCAGCACCCTTTGAAATGTATTGAGCTTGTCACCGGATATTTGCATCATTTTCCGGTTGCCGAGCGGATAGGCAAACGATGCAATGAGGACTGGTATCAATCCTGCAAGAAGCTCGCTGCTGGTAATTCCTCCCGCATGATCCGCCTGCATCAGGATAATCCCGGCCAGGATAATCATGGACATTCCCAGACCCTTAAGAGGAATTCTGCCACGGACATGGACAGGGCCGCTCCCTGTCTGGACTTTTTGTGTGAAAATCGGTGCCAGGAGCGAGCCAGAAATAATGGTGATCTGCCAGGTGCCGGCAGTCAGCCACCCGGGCGAATAGGCAGCCGCATAGCAGATAGGAGCGTAAAACAGGACAAATCCGACAAAGCTCCATAACAGCCATAATCCTGGATGCTCCTTCATTACACGGAGCAATCCGCGAAGCTTTTTCTGGCCGATCACAATTCCCAAGAGAAATGGGACCATAAAAATATACCGCAGTGAAGCGCTCCACAGCCAGCTGCCCCCTGATAGCTCCATGGAACGGTTGAGCACAAAAGTGGAGGCAAAAAAGAAGGCTGCGCAGACGCCGAGAAGAATGGGCCGCATATGATACAACTCCTTTTTGAAATTCCGGCGGGCTTTTATACGTATTCGGTTCAACAATGAATTTTCCTGCATGCTTGCAGGATATGCGGCAAAGTTTACATATGTCAACCGTCTATATATATAAAAAAGCCGCCTAAAAGGCCGCTTTTCATAATAAACAATTTTGATGAATTAATGAACCAAAAACATCGCAACTGCTGTAAGCAAGCTGAAAATTGCAGTCCATTTCCTGCTCATCCTGTTGTCCCCCCGAATTCTCCGATCTAGCTTCTCTTTTTATATCCCTCTATCTTATTCCCTAAATAAAGGAAAACAAACCTGAGATCCTGAAAATGGGGGCGAACCCCTCAAAAAAGACGGTATGACTAGGTTTAGGGCTTCAGGAAATGGACCAGACCCCAAAAATCAGTTGTTGATGTATTTGTCGAATACGTAGCCAAAGTCTTTGATTTTGAATTTGCGGCGGTTATTAACGAGCCAGCTGAAGGCTGTTTCGTTAATTTGTTTGAAGCTGTCGACCAATGTTTCTTCTTTGGTCGTGACGCGGCTCAGTGTGTTGGATGCCAGGTTCAGGCTGTCATGGGCGTATTTCAAGTATTCTTCATTCTCGTGGCAGATTTCCGCAATTTTGATCAGGGATTTGTATAAGTCCTTTAGTTCTTCGATGTGCTTCTTATGTACATCAATGGAAAAGGCCTCAGATCCGATCGTGAATTTGATTTCAACGTCCAAATCAACCGTTCCCGCTGTTTCAAGCCTGACATGGGAGATGGTGTCGGTATAATAGCTGTACCGTTTCAACATGCGCTTTTTGCTGATGGCGCTTGTGCCGTCAAGATGGATCAGCGCTTTATTGGTAAAGCAGTATTCATCTGATTTTGACTTAATTAAAAAGTAAATTTTCTCATTATCCTCATGCATCACATAATCGTCTGCATCGACCTTGTCATAATCTGCAGGACTGATTACACTTCCTATATCACTCAATCCTAAAACATCAGAAGCAACTTTTTTGAACATAACACTCTCTCCTCGCAGAAAATTTTCTATCATTTTCTATTTTATACGAATCTGCTGCTCTCTGGTTTCAAAATATCATTAATAATATTTCCAGAAAATTGAAGATGGGAAATGGAAGCTCTGGTACAATTTCCTTATGGGAAGTTTAAGCCCATTTATTTTTTGCAGGCACACTGAAGAACCTCATTCATTCCATACAGGAGGATTCACATGAAACTTTTCACATTCAGAAGCGATACAGGAAAAAAGATCGAACAATACGATTCGCACAATGTCATTTTCTCTAAAATTATGAAAACTGACCAACCGGCCTTTTTTGGATGTATGTATATTGAACCGCATGGAATAGTCGGCCGGCACGAAGCTACTTTACCACAGCTGTTTCTGGTCTTGGACGGCGAAGGGTGGGCGTCCGGCCCTGATGGACGGCGTGCAGTGATAAAAAAAGGAGATGCCGTTTTCTGGGATGCCGGTGAGATGCACGAATCCGGCAGTGAGACTGGGATGACGGCCATCATTTTGGAATCTCCTAATCTAAATCCGGAATCTTTTCTAAAAGAAAATCATACCCCCGTATAATTCTGCAGCTCTCATTCGTTATACATATAAATCTAATAACTGGGGGGCTTATTAAATGAAAACTGTTCAGGATATAGGCGAGAAAGCAAGGGAATTAAAAAGCGGATTTGAAGTCCTGATTGAAGAGCATCGCCAAGGGCTGTGGAGCTACTGCCGCTATCTGACTGGTTCTCCCTGGGATGGAGAGGATTTGTTTCAGGAAACCTTTTTGAAGGCAATGGGAGCCTATTATCAGCGCTGGCATGCAACGGATGTGAGAGCTTATTTGTACAGAATTGCAACCAACACCTGGATTGATCTTTGCCGCCGCCGGAAAATGGCACTGGGGGTGCTTCAGGAGCACCTTGAGCCCGACGCGGAATTTGAGGATAACCTGGAACTGGAGTATGCGCTTGAGTGCTTGACCGCAAGCTTTCCTCCCCGTCAGGCCGCCGTCTTCCTTCTGATGGAGGTTTTCCGTTTTTCTGCTAAGGAAATTGCCGGGATGGTGCGGACCACGCCTGGGGCAGTCTATGCCTCGGTGCGGAGGATGAAGGAAAAACTAAAGAATGGGAATGAAGGTAATGACCTTCTCAACCCAGAAATCTCGCTATCCGCTGAGCATAAAGCAGTCATCCAAGCCTATCTAAAGGCATTCAACGAGGGAAATCTTGCGGAAATGCTCAGCCTGTTCAGTGACGAGCCTCATTATGAGGCAAGCCTTGGGTTTTTGGAATATACAAGGGAAGAGATGGAGAGCGGTTCGCTTCAGCACGGCCTTCCGGGCCATATGGCTTCCGAATACCTCTTATGGGGGAGGCCGGTTACGGTTACGCTTGCGGAAGGTCCAGCCGGTCCGATGATTCATGATATCCAATATCATGAAGTGGAAAATGAAAAGATCACTGCTTCCATAAGCTATTATTTCCGAAAAGAATTTATCCTTGCCGCGTCTGAGGAACTGGGCATCCCGGCTCAGACTGAAAAGTTTGGCTGGTAATGGAAAGGCTGGCAGCGTCCATCTGCCAGCCTCCTTTTTATGCTTCAAATTCCTTCATCACATATGGAAGTGTTTCATTTAAGTCGCTGGCCAGCAAAGTCGTTTCCGCCCGTGTCTCTTTCCAATAATCAGCACATGCTGCGTGGAAATAAACGGCATTGGAAACCGCAGCTTTAACATCCTTATAGGAGGCCAGGCATGCCAGCATGATTCCAGTAAGGGAATCCCCTGATCCGCCCTTGGCAAGACCTGCATTTCCCGCCGTGTTAATCCTTGCCTCTCCATCTGGAAAGGCAATCACTGTATGACGTCCTTTTAAGACCAGAATCACTTGATTTTCCCTGGAGAAATCCCTTGCTGCTTGAATCCGGTTCTTCTGAAATTCCTTGATAGGCAAACCGGTCATCTTCTGGAATTCTCCTGGATGAGGGGTGAGGATGATTGGAGCTTCCCTACTTGGATACTCTCTCTTTTTTAGTGCACCTGCATCAATAAGTAAGGGCAGGTCTGTTTCCAGCAAGGTTTGAACGGCTTTTTCAATCAGTTCTTCGTCATTTAGACCGGGACCGATCGCAGCTGCTGTCATCTTGGGAGGAATCTCCCCCTTCGCTATCTTTTCAAGGCCATTATGGAGGAAAACACATTCCGGAACCCGCCCTGCAAGGATTCCCGCTGCAAACTGGGTGGTGGCCACGGTAAGCTTGCCGATTCCGCTCCGTTTAGCAGCCAGACTGGACAGGATGGCGGCCCCCGGCATCTCGTCTGTTCCCGCAATCAGCAGACCATTGCCGAAGGTGCCTTTGTGCGCGCCAGGGCTTCGCTTCGGAAAGCTCTGTCTCACGTCTCCCTTTGTCCAGATTTTCACCCGGGAAGTCTGTTTCAGCCCAATATCAAGCACCTCTGCTTTCCCATACTTCTCTGCACTGCTCTCCATAAACAGGGAAGGCTTGAAGCCATGGAGGCAGAAGGTATAATCAGCCTGGAATGCTCCTTCATCCGCTGTTCCTTCATCCGCAAGCACTCCTGTTGGAACATCGACCGCAATCCGTAAAGCATCCTGCCCGTTTGCCCATGCAATGACCTCGGAAACTTCTTTTCGTAACGGAAGCCGTCCCCCAACTCCAAGCAGAGCATCCACAATCACTTCATAATTGCCCTTGATCTCGGAGGCTTCAAAGTCATTTGCTTCATAAAATGTAAACTGTTCATCGGCAGTGCCGGTTTTTGGTTCACCTGCAGGGAACACCAGATCGCAGGTATAGCCATGATTTTTTAAATAACGGGCCAGTACAATACCGTCTCCGCCATTATTGCCTGCTCCTGCGAGGATAAGGATCCTCTGTTTTTTATCGATCATCTGGATTAAACGCCCAAAAAGCTCCCTGCCTGCACTTTCCATTAAAGTAAAAGTATTCAGTCCCTTTTCGGCTGCCTGTTGATCCATTTCTTTGATCTCCCTGGAGCTGTATACAAACATGTGCCCACCGCCTGTCTATATATTTTGCATTACCTGTGAAATCAAGGAATAAGATCTTGATTTCGCCTCAGTGTCATGAATATTGGTTATGATCATAAACTCATCTGTGCGGTAAATCTCCGAAAGCAGCTTAAGCTCTTCCCTTACCTTTTCAGGTGTACCAATAACCGCCCTCTTCCTGTTTTCCTGAACCCTTGCACGCTGAGCACTGGATAGAGACCTGCTCTTCGCTTCTGCCACGGAATGAATCCGCGTATCGCGTGCCTGTTCCACGTCCAGGAGCCACATATCCTGGCTGAGGGCCAGCTCCTCCGCTTCCTCCTGGGTTGGAGCACACACCACAAAGATGCAGATGTTTGCCTTTGGATGCCTCTGGAGGGATGAAGGCTGGAAATACTCATAATAATAATCAAGTGCCCTCTTTCCGTTCACAGGCGTAATAAAATGGCCATACGTAAATGCCGTACCGTTTTCTGCTGCCAGCCTTGCCCCTCTTTGTGTGATGCCAAGCATCCATATCTCCGGAAGACTGTCCACAGAAGGATAGGCAGTTACTCCTTTAAACATATGGTCTTCTGGGAGACTTTCTGTCAAAAATCCCTGCAGGTCTCTTACCTGTCTCGGAAACTCATTTAAGCTTCTTCTTATGCCATCTGTCAAGGCCAGCCTTGTGTCTGCCCCTCCGCCTGGCGAACGACCTATACCGAGATCCATCCTCCCGGGGAATAGGGCTTCCAGCACCTTGAAATCCTCGGCAATCTTATAAGGGCTGTATTGGGGCAGCAGAACTCCTCCAGACCCGACCCGGATCTTTTCGGTCAAGGAAGCAATATGCGCAATCAAAATTTCAGGAGCCGTCCCTGCTATGCCGTTGGTATTATGATGCTCCGCCACCCAGAATCGCTCATATCCCAGCTCCTCTGCCCATTTGGCAAGCCTGACTGTTTCCCTGAACGCATCACGGGCATCCCCTCCCGCCCGGATTACTGATTGATCCAGCACACTTAATTTCACGTCTTGTCCTTCTTTCTTTTTTTATCTGCACATTTTTATATAACCGGAATCCGGCCACATTACTCCTCTGCGTTTCTGGATGTTATTTTTGCTTTCTCTTCTAAGATGACAGCTCTAGCGGTGCTGAGTTCTGATAGTTATTCTCTGGGCAGTGGATTTGGATCGGGCTTTCTTTAAACAATTCCAGCCATTCGCTAGGATCAATCCAATGAATAAGTAATTCAATCCTCCAAATAGTCCATAGACGGCTGTTCCAACAACAGCCGTCAAAAGCCCGTATATTATCTGGTCTTTATCCTTCGCTGGAGAAGTCGGCGGGTCTGTGAGCATAATGAACCCAAAGAAAAGGATTGCATTAATAAATGGAGGACGAAGAGCCTCCATCTCAGCTTCCGGATTATAGAATCCGATTAAAAGCATGAGAACGAACGAAACACCCAGGAATGTAAAGACCATAGGGAATTTATTTACACGGCCGGTAATCAGATATCCCCCTAAAATAAGCAGCAGCAGGGTCCAACCCGGCAGATCGCCAAATGCCCCCCACCAGCTTTGTCCGGAATGATAGAGCAATTGGGATAAAAGCAGACCCATGACAGCAGGGTTGAAGATATGTTTCTTCTTATAAATCAGTATGTACTTAGACAAAACTGCCATTAATGAAGTCACGCAAACGACTCCAAGAGGTGAAGACGAGCTTAGGATGGAAGAAATAATTAATCCAGTGATAATGGCGCTATAAGGAAAGGCCCATTTTTCTTTTTTTATTGCCCTTACCAGGGTCTCCGCAAATACGGAGACCAGCACCGCCATAATCGCATGAAGAATCCCCGTTATTTCTTTATATCCAATTGAAGCGATCACCAGGTACATGATTAGTACAAGGGTCACATAACCCTTAGGTGTCTTGAGCCATTTTCTCACGGTCATTTAGAACCCTCCCAATCTATCTATTTGTAAATCATTCTTAATCAATAGTCCTTTAAGATTCATAGACTCCAGTAATTCCCTTCCCTTTTCCCTTCCAAGTAAAAATGTTATCGTGGAAAAGGCATCAGCCATCATCGCAAAGGGAGCAATGACACTTGAACTGATTAAATCATTCGGTGATTCCTTAGTTCTCGGACTAATCATATGATGCATGCCTGGAATTTCTTTATTCATGCGCTCATAGCTTCCTGATGTACAAATTGCTTCATCCGAAAGATTAACAGTCTCAATCACGCGGCCCTTCTTTTTGGGATGCTGAATCCCTATTTCCCAGGGCTGCCCATTCTCATCCGATCCCCCGGCATATACATCTCCCCCAGCATTTATGATAAAGCCGGCGAATTTCCTTAGTTCATTTGCCGCCAGGTCGATAGCGAATCCCTTCGCCACAGCCCCAAGATCAATGATAAGAGGCTTTTTCAGATAGAGAGTTTGAAGGTGTTCATCTAAAACAATATCCCGAAAATCACCATGCTCTGCTAATGGTGTATATATCGTTTCCTGGGTGAGATAATGACGGTTGTATCCATGCTCCTCCAACAGCTTACCGATGGCTGGATCAAATTCTCCGCTTGTCAGCTCTGCAGCGTTAAGAGCGAATTTTAGGGGTTCAAATAAGAAAGGACTTATCTTGACGGGCTTCCCTACTGTTTGGCAGGCCTTCATCACTTCACTTTCAGGAGTAAACCGGCTGCAGGCCTGTTCCACCCTATGGAAAACCTGAAAGGCCCTGTCCACCCTGACCCCGGCTGCTGATCGTTCTTCTGGATTTTTTGTAACGACTTGTATTTTCACCACAGTATCCATATATAATTTTGCTTTTATCATAGAGTCACCTTACGCATTTCGAGCGAGAGAGAGTGCTTCCTGCACGGCATCCTGAAACGCCTCAGTGCTGTAAGTTGCACCTGATACATTGGTTGTTTGGGCACTCTGACTCTTCAATACCTCGTCAGGCAGACCCTCTATATCCGTTTCAGAATAGTGCATGGCAAAGTTTCTGATCTCAACATCGATAATTTTGTCTTTTTTTATAGTTACGGCGACCTCAATAGACCCCCGCCTGTTTTCCCCGATTCCGGTGAATATCCCTTCTTTATACATGCTTTTTGCCTTCACTTGGGGTGAAGCAGACATATTGCTGTCTTTCTTGCTGCCTTTTCCTATGTGGACATGTGCGTGCTTCTCTTCAGCCAGCCGATCCGCCTCATGTTCGGTAGTAAAATAACCGGTTCCATAGACTGCGGCAATCGCGGCAGAACAAAGCATCACCCACTTATTTTGCATTTTAGCCATTTTGTTTCCTCACTTCCTGTCTTCTGATGTCTGACTACTAGTCTAAAAGGACCGTCTTAGAATTTTCTTAAAAACCTAAGGGAGCTTTTTCTAATAAATTTTAAAGAAAACCCTGATATTATATGTATAAACTTCAAGGGAAGGATCTGTAGAAAATGCATATGCTTATCATCGAGGATGATACTGCCCTGCTTAGGATTTTAACAACAATATTAGAAGAAGAGGGCTACCAGACGGACCAATCCGCCGACGGAAGAGATGGTTTATTCATGGCCCGGTCAGAGTCGTATGATTTATTAATCGTTGATTGGATGCTTCCAGGATTGGACGGTATTTCCTTGATTAGAGAGGTACGCAATGAAGGAATCAATACTCCTGTTTTGATCCTGACTGCTAAAGATAGTACAGAAGACAAAGTTCTGGGGCTGGATGCAGGGGCAGATGATTATTTGGTTAAGCCTTTTGCGACAGAGGAATTTTTAGCCAGAGTCAGATCGATTCTAAGGCGGAGCGGAAAATCAGGTCTTGAAGGAAAGATAACTTATGGAAGAATTGTTTTAGATACGAATATAAAACAATGTTTCATAGAAAAGCACTCATTAAAGCTGACCAAAAAGGAATATGAACTCCTTCATTATTTACTGCAGAATCGGGAACAAATCCTGATGCGTGACCAGATTTACGATCGGATCTGGGGGATTGAATCCAGTGCAGGCGAATCCGTAGTTGATGTGTATATCCACTATTTGCGAAAAAAACTGGCCCCGTACAGCTATGGTGATCTTATACGCACCATACGCGGAGTAGGCTATATGCTGGCGGAGGAATGAAATGTTCAAAAGAACCCAGCAGCAACTAGTGCTTCTGAATTCCATGGTACTCTTTATCATTTTAGCAAGCTTTGGAACATTTCTTTATTTCTATATGCAGCACCGCTTGGATAGGCAGGTGGATGAAACACTTAATCACATCCAAACACACATAGCCAGGGAGCATACCCGTGAATATTCCAAACTGGTTCATCCTGATGAAGACAATGACGACAATCGGATTGTTTATTTGATCTGGGGGCATGGCGGCACACTTCAAGGAGAATTTCCACAGGATTATATATCCGGGGAAACAAAAAAGTACCTTTCAAAAGAAAGAGCTGCTTCACCAAAGAATGTCCGAATCAATGGGATGGACTACAGGATCATTGATGTTGCCATACATCGATTTTTGCTGATAGGCGGCAGCCGGGAATATGTAAAAAGAATCCAATTGGTCTATAACCTTAAACGTGAAAGAGAAATGCTTGAGCACCTCCGTGTTTTCATAGAGCTGGGGAGTCTTATTTCCATCGCGGTCTCCCTCCTGGCGGGGTATTTCTTAGCAAATAAAGCATTGGTTCCGATTAATAGAGCCTGGAATAAACAGACCCAATTCGTGACGGATGCCTCCCATGAACTGCGTACCCCTCTTGCTGTGATGAAGCTCAACCTGGAGCGCTTGTTCCGCCATCCTAAAAGCAGCATTGAGGAAGAAAGTCAGAATATTTCACAGGCGATCAGTGAAATTAATTATATGGCGAAAATGGTTTCCGATTTACTCGCATTGGCCCGGTCAGATTCCAATCAACTCGAAATGGCCTTTAGTAATGTGAACTTAAGTGATTTATTACACAAAGCTGCCAGCGATTTTTCCGAATTCGCTTTTCTAAAGGATATTCATTTTACTTCCACCATTGAAGAATATGTTAATGTTCAGGGGAATGAAGAAAGGCTTTATCAATTAATCATGATTATTTTGGATAATTCACTGAAGTATACATCTGCAGGAGGGGAGATCGCTCTTTTTTCCAATGTGAAAGGCGGGGCTGTATATATTTCCATAATAGACAGTGGCGCCGGGATTCCAAAAGAGGATTTGCCTTTCATATTTGACCGTTTTTTTAGGGGCGATAAGACAAGGACCAGAAAATTTGAGGGGACAGGCCTGGGGCTTTCTATTGCAAAGTGGATCGTTGAACTGCACAGGGGAAGAATCCGGGCTGAAAGTGAGGCAGGAGCAGGTACCAGGATTTTTATCCAGCTCCCCTCCATGAAGCGGCATCCGTAAAAAAAAGGCACTGCAACCGCAGCGCCTTTTCTCTTACATAATAACAAAAATCGTAAACAATACAGCCAGAACAATGCGATAATACGCAAAAATAGACAAACCGATTTTTCCAATCAGCTTCAGGAAGATGACTGCCACAAGCATCGCTACGACAAATGCGGTGATAAAACCAATCGCAAACATGGGAATATCGTTTGTATGCAGGAAATCCAGACTTTTAATGAGGTCAAGTCCTGTTGCTCCTACCATGATCGGCAGGGCCACAAGGAAGGAAAACTCTGCGGATGTTTTGTGGTCGGCCCTTGATAGCAGCCCTCCTGAAATGGTTGACCCTGCTCGGGAAAATCCGGGAATAACAGCGAGGCATTGGAACAATCCAATGGAAAGTGCCTGCATGTAGCTTAGTTCATCGACAGTCGAGGCTGTAAAGCGGCCGTGCTTCTTTTCAGCAAAAATCATCAGGATGGCTCCCAAGATAAGGCTGACTACTACAACTTTTGGAGAAAACAGCACATTTTTAATAAAATCATGGAGAATCAGCCCAACCAAAGCAGCAGGCAGAACACCCAATATTATATGGATGATATCCAATTTCTTGTGGGACTTGCCGATTGTCTTAAAGTTTAGCAGAGATAAGTATCTCCTCCAGAACAAAACAAGAACTGCAAGCATGGATCCAAGCTGGATAATGACTTCAAATGTTGCGGCTTTCTGCCCCTCAAATCCTAATAAATGGCCGGCCAGGATCAAGTGCCCTGTAGACGAAACCGGCAGGAATTCTGTCAAGCCTTCAACCACACCAAGGATGAAAGCAATGATATGTTCACTCATGCTGAACCAACTTTCTTTACTTAGATATCAATTTTCTCTCCATGAATTCTAGCATTTTTCAATGGAAGTTACCATCAATATCAGGTTAATATTATATTAAGTTTACGCATTCTTTATCCTAAACAATCAATCTAACGTAAATTCCTTTGTGATTGTCAGCTCAAATGTACCGTCTTTTTTCCTGGATTGTCTCTAGTAAGTTATTATCCACATAAACCGTCGGCAGTGTCTACATATACCCTCCTCCTTTCTACCACCTCCCTATAATTTGACAAAAATTTGAAATATCCTTTTAAAGACCAAAATAAAAAGCGGCACAAGGCCGCTTCCGTAGGATTATATATCAGGCTGAAAATCAGCGTCAGCCAAAAAATGTTTCATATAACAGAAATAGATTCAAGCCGACAATCAATACTGCAATAACCCATGAGACCAGTGTGGTGACCCGATGATTGACGAGACTGCCCATGATTTTTTTGCTGCTGGTAAACATGATCAGCGGCACGAGGGCAAACGCAATTCCAAAAGAAAGTACTACCTGGCTTATCACAAGGGCCTTGGAAGGATTGACTCCCACTATGATGATGGCAAGAGGCGGGATCATGGTGATGAAGCGCCTTAGATAGATAGGAATTCTCCTCTTGATAAAGCCCTGCATGATAATATCGCCCGACATGGTTCCGACCGATGAACTTGAGAGGCCCGCAAAAAGCAGCCCCACCCCAAAGCAGACAGCAGTAAACGGGCCAAGAATATGCCCAAATTGGTGATAGGCCACATCCAAGTCTTCTATGTTCAGGCCGTTCTTATTGAAAATGGCGGCAGACACGATCAGCATGCTGGCATTAATCGCTCCCGCGAAGATCATGGCAATGATTACATCCGCCAATTCAAAATGAAAAATTCTCTTTCTCTCTTCATCATTCGTTCCCTGTATCCTTCTCTGGGTAAGGGCAGAGTGCAGATAGATCGCATGGGGCATGACGGTAGCTCCAAGCATTCCTGCTGATAAGAGGACGCTGTTGACTCCCTCGAACTTAGGAGTAAACAAGCCTGCCAGGACTGAGTGGCCGTCGGGCTTTGCATCGAATACCTGGATGCCAAAAGCCACCACCACCACAAGAATCATGGCTGTTATGAGAAACTCGAGAGACCTCATGCCGCGTCTCTGGATTTCGAGGATCGCGAATGAACCGGCTGCCGCAATGAGGGCAGAGCCAATCAGCGGAATCCCCAATAATAAATACAGGCCGAGTGCCGCTCCGATGAATTCGGCGAGATCTGTGGCCATAATGACGATCTCTGCCTGGATCCATAAGAAAACCGAAGTCTTTTTGGAAAAGCGCTCCCGGCAGAGCTCGGGAAGATTTTTGCCGGTCGCAATCCCAAGCTTGGCAGAGAGTGCCTGAATCAGTACCGCCATTAGGTTGGAGGCAGCGATTACCCATAATAATGTATATCCATAGGAGGATCCTGCGGTTATATTTGTTGCATAATTTCCTGGATCTATATAAGCCACGGCGGCTATGAACGCTGGCCCTAAAAACGGCAGAATCTGCTTTATGCCTTTGGCTTCTTTCCATACTGCTTGTTCTCCAGGCATGAATTTCACCTGCTTTCTTTGAGTCGTCTTAAAAAGTTTCTCTAGGGAAACTTTTTTCGGTTGTGCCAATTATATATCCATAAATATCAAATTGTCAAAGAGAAAATCCCGACATTTTCCCGGTTTTTTAGTGACTTCTTTTCCGCAAGACAATTCCCTGTTTTCTAACGTACCCTTTTTAAACAGAAGAATATCGTCATTTTTTTCATCTTGCGGAGGAATCCTATATTCAGTTTCATTAAAACAGCTTTTTAATAGGATTTTAAGGAGGTTTTAATGAACATCTGATACACTCATCTAAAAAGACAGAGAAGAAGGAGTCCTATGAAATCAAAAAGCCTGATCTATCCCGCACTAATAGCTGCCGCTGCATGCCTGCTGCTCATTCTTTATTCCCTGCTGGCTGCAAGACACGGCCTGGAACATCAACCTTCTGGCCCTTTTAAGAATGGCGGGCCAGCAGGAAGCTTTCGCCATGAGAAGGATAATCTGAAGGAAGCATTTAAATTCCTGGGTACTATAGCTGTCTATGCAGGTGCCTTAAACTTTTTATGGTTTTATTTTAAGAAAAAGCTTAAATCTCCCCTATCGTATATCAAAATAGCGGGAAGATATCTTCATAAATTCCATACCTATATCGGCTGGGCAGGGCTGATCGCTGCTGCGGTCCATGGAGTCTATTTTCTGCTCAAGGAATTCCAGGATGAGCATGTATTAACAGGGATTTCCTCTATCCTCATCCTGCTGACGCTGGCTGTCTACGGATGGCTGTTTAAAAAGCTCCGCAGCAAGAAGCTGATCAGGCAGATTCACTTTTACCTGGCCTGCTTGTTCCTATTGGTCCTTCTCATCCACGCAGGCGGTACCATGTTTGCTGCCGCTGCCATCATCATCGGAATATGTGTGATTGTCTGGTTCCTGGATTCACGAGCTCAAAATAGAAAATAAATTCTGAAAATAGTAATATAGGAGTACTACATATCTATGCTGAAAGGAAGGATATTGTGGCACTCCTAACCTGCCGATTCTATTCAGAAGTACTAAACTTAAGCACCTCCATGACGGTCCTGCTCCCGCAGCAGACTCAGTCCCAGATCGGTATGGAAAATAAGATGACATCCGGCAAACATCAGACTCTCTATCTTCTTCATGGGCTGAGTGACGATGACAGCATCTGGACCAGAAGAACATCCATAGAGAGGTATGCGGCTCCACTGGGTCTTGCTGTCGTGATGCCGCAGGTTCATCACAGCTTCTACACCGATATGAAATACGGCAATAAATTCTGGACTTTTTTAACGGAGGAACTCCCTTTTATTGCCCGCTCCTTTTTTCCTCTTTCTGAAAAGAGAGAGGACAATTTCGTCGCAGGGCTTTCGATGGGTGGCTATGGTGCCTTGAAATGGGCATTAAACCGGCCGGACCAAATAAGCGCTGCTGCAAGTCTGTCAGGAGTTACCGACATCGCAGCTGTTCAGAAAGAAGACAGGCTGCAGCCTGTGCTGGACCTGGTTTTTGGTAATGAAGAAGTTAAAGGGACTGAACACGATCTTTTCTCGCTCATCGAGAAAAACACGGACCGCAAAGACAGGCCGATGCTTTACCAGGCCTGCGGCACAGAGGACTTCCTCTACCAGGGCAATGTCCGCTTTAAAGAGCACTGTGAACGCTCCGGCTACCCTCTCACCTCCCTGTTTGAACCGGGAGAACATGAATGGGGCTTCTGGGACAAAACCATCCAGGACGTCCTTGCCTGGCTTCCGCTAAAAGGACAAAAATAAATATGAATGAAAAAGGGCGTCCAGAAGTCAGGTAAACCTGCTTTCCGGACGTCCTTTTTTTGATTTAAAGATGCCATAGTAATGGACGAGTTCCTTTATTAGAAATACAAGCCTTGTTAATGCATCTGAATGTTGGATTTTAGAATGAAGAAACATCCTAGGTGGAGAAAAACAAAAAGTCTTCTCCACCTCCTTTTGTTTAGGGACTTATCGAACAGCCTCCTTTTTATTCCAAAAAAACTGAGGATGGTCCCCATTTCCCAGCATGATTTCCCGTCAAGCTGATATAGTAGTTTAAAAGGGTATGTAGGAGGAGGTTTTTAAAATGGGTCTTTTTGCTGATACGCCTGAGCCGCCATATTATGCGGTGATTTTTACTTCAAAGAGGACGGAGGGCGATAAGGGGTATGGAGGGATGTCTGAAAAGCTTGCGGAGCTAGTGCAGGGTGAGGATGGTTTTTTAGGGATGGAGAGTGTACGGGATGAGACCGGTGCAGGTATAACGGTGTCATATTGGAAAAGCCTCGATGCGATCAATGAATGGAGGAATCATTCCGTCCATAAAGCAGCAAAAAAGAGGGGGCGGGAGGAATGGTATGAAGGTTTTGCCTTACGAATTACCAGGGTGGAAAAAGAT
Organism: Peribacillus kribbensis DSM 17871; assembly: GCF_000430765.1. Lineage (GTDB taxonomy): Bacteria > Bacillota > Bacilli > Bacillales > DSM-1321 > Paraperibacillus > Paraperibacillus kribbensis. The sequence continues at coordinate 259,226 of NZ_KE387241.1, forward strand.
ACACGATCCTTCTAAAAATCATTCCTTGTATCGAAGGTATTCAAATTTCCCTGTAGGCTCTTCCTTTACAACAGTTCCGTTCAGGTCAGTATATATTTCATACTCTTCGTACTTCTCAACGAGATAGCCATGATCTTCTGAGGTATCAACGAGACGGCTTTCCATAAAGGGAAGGTTCATGACTTTCTGCTCCTTCTGCCCGGCAGATGGATCGAGGGATACCTGAAGAGACCCCGCTTTGCTGTCCCGGTCTGTACCGGGAGTTTCCATAAACGCAGCAAAGGCAAGCAGTCCCGCGACACAAGCAGCAGGAAGGAAAGTTTTTTTCATCACTCTTGAATCCCCCTTTGAAGATCTTTGTAATAAGCTTATGCTCGTCCCCCGGGTGATTATGCCAAGTTATCTAGGGCGTGTACTTTCTGTTTTGTAAAAAATGTCTTGCATTAAAAGGCTAAATCTACCGAAGCCTTAATAAAACGGATAGAAAAAAGCAGCCGGCCGGCTGCTTTTAGTCATCATATTTTTGTTCAATTTCATACTCGATCCCAAGCTCATTGAGTACAGCTCTTACAGCCTTAACAGGCGTCACACTGTCCAGAACCTTTTTTCCGTCGACAAAAAGCTTTGTCCCATATTCACAGCAGGCTCCATCCTCGCATTCTTTTTCCCATTCCACAAATGCAATTTTATGCTTCATGATGTGCATAACTCCTTCCATTTTGGCGTTCATATCTGCTAAGCTTCGTTCTCTATTGTTTAAGCAGCCTCATGGCGGTCATTTGATATATTTGAGGATGCCGTCATCCAGAGTTGGACGGCTATACCATCATTTTTAGTATCTATCTCTTCCCTCTACTTTATCATAACTTGTCCTTTTTTCTTAGAAAAAAGGCATTCCGGGCTGGAATGCCTGATTCTGTTATTTTATTTTTAAACCATACAATTCTAATTGCTTCAAGCGGCTGTCCTTATTTCCTTTTTCCTTTAGTTCTCCATGATAGACAATGGACTGCGTATCAAGGTCAGCAGCATAAAGGTCGTATACAGGTGTCTCTCCTCCTAGATCATTTCCTTGTTTAAAAAGGAGATAGGATTTGCCGCCGGCAAATATACTCCACGTTTGGATGCTATCTCCTTCACCATTCTTGTGCGGTAAGACAACCTCGTTATCAAGTTTTCCATTACTCAGATTAACTGCACTGATCTTAAGTTGATCCTTTAGTATCTGCCCTAAATAGATGTCAGACTCTTCATAATAAGGCTCGATTTCATTGCTTTGATTCTCCAAAACATCTTTTGGAATGTTTAATTCCCCTGTACTATCATCCATATAATCATAAAAAGAGAAGCTGCTCTTCCCAGATGGGATATCTTCTTCCGTTTTCTTTGTCAGGTAATTTTTAAACACAATATATTTGTTAGGCTTAATATGGTTTTCGGAATTCACTATCTGGTGATGGAGCTTCATATCAGCTGGTGCCTTTTCATTTGAGAATAACGTTTGGTCTCCAATCAATTTCTTTGCTGGGATATCAAACGTGTACACATGAAATTCCTCATCACTTGAATTACCATTCATATAATTGGAGGTTAAAACCTTCAGCTCCCGATCGATATATTGAACGTCCTGGACAGACACCATATAATATCTGTGACTGTCCTTCAGCTGAGATTCGAAAGTGATCTTGTTTTCTGATTTCTTATTCAGAACATCGATGTTAAAGGTATAGACTCTCCCTCCGCTATTTTCATCATGTTGATCCTTAACACCCGCATAGGCGAGCAGCCTGTCGTCTTCATAAAGGGAATCCTCCATCCGCTTGCCTCTCATAAAGTTCCGGTATTTCTGCTGTAATTCTTTTATCGTAGAATCAAAATATCCTGCTCCCATAATCTGCTCGACAAGTGAACGATCATTTCCATAGTCTGTTCCATTTTTTGAAACCTCTAATCTTTGATTGGCCGAATAAAACCCATTAATTACAAGGTCTTTAATTTCATTCTCATTTCCTGATATTTTCTTTATATAATACTGCGGAAGCTTGCTTGTAGAATTGGCGGCTTGTACATAATAAGTACCTATAGTCAGCAAAATCAAAACAAGCAGCACTCCTGGACGCCAATATTTTTTCAATATCTTTCCCTCCTTAGACTGAGACCTTTTTTGTAATCAATCTGCAGCCCAGCCAGATTGTGCATCCCAATAAAATCAATCCGATAATCAATACCAGTGAGAGAAGTTCCTCAGGATATAAATAATCTCCAAGCCCTAATGTTTCCAAGATGAAAATAGGTGCGAACAGGATAATGAGTACCGCCGCACAATATAGAATTCCAAGGACAATTCCTTTAATCCGATAGCTTCTTTCAAGCAGTACAGCTGTAAATAGACTAAATAAAGCCAGCAGGCCAAGGCTATAGTATAAAAGGAATGCTGCAAACGTTTTTGGCAGGAACACGGAGGTAATCGTGTTATTCTGCAGAAGTGTCAGCACAGGAAAATCTCTCCGAAACGCTCCAGGCACCAATGCTTTGAATAGACCCACCTCAAGTGGGAAGATCAGAAGCTGAACCCCTACCAACCCAAGTACCATTAAAAAGATTGCCAGTGCTTTGGAAAAATAGATGCTCGATCTAGAAGCAGGAAGCATCAGAAGCCGGTAAATAAACGTATTTTTTCCGGACCAGTCTCTGTACCAGATGAGGAATATATATAGAATTAAAGCAGCTGCGCAGATGGCAATGGGAGCTGCGAACCATAATGAATTCATCACTTTGTTAGAAAAATCAACCAATCCAAACTTCATGATGTATTCAGCCTGCGACAGCACATTTAACCTCATTTCTTTCCGGGCATCTGACATATAGGATCTGGAAATCAGATATGTTCCCAAAAACTGCACTAGTATGGTCAATCCCAGCAATACCGCATAAATCTTTGAGAATCTCTTAAGCTCAAAATTTAACAGCTTTGTAAAACGGTTCATCCCATGTACACCTCTCTCATTACATCCACAACGGATTTCCCTTCACTGGACCGCATTTCTTCTGTACTGAATTCCTTTAGCACCCGTCCATTATCCAGGAGTACAACCCGGTCGATTAAGTGTTCGATATCGTTGATTTCATGTGTTGTGATGAGGACCCCTCTGTCTTCGATCAAATGGGAGGTGAAGACATTAGCAATCTGCTCTCTGCTGAATATGTCAATCCCTGAAAATGGTTCATCCATCAATATGTAATCCACATCGATTGCAAGGCCCAAAAGAAGATTGATTTTTGCCGTATTTCCTTTCGAAAGCTCGGAGATCCGCATCTCGGGAGTCAGTTTAAAAAACTCCAGGAGCTCAGCTGCCCGCCCGGGATTCCAATTGTTATAAAAGTCATCCATAAACTCAAAGGCTTCCTTAATCGTCATGGATGGGGGCATGATGGCCGCATCCGGTATGAAGGTGATTTTCTCGTAAGTATCTTTTATTACTGGAGCTTCATCCACCAGAATCGTACCGCCCTGATAGGGAGTCAATCCCATAATAGCCTTCAGCGTGGTGGTTTTTCCTACACCGTTGATGCCGATCAGACAGGTGATTTCCCCTTTATTCGCCGAGAAAGACACACCGTCCAGCACCTTCCGCCTGCCAAACTTTTTGACCAGTCCTTTTACTTCTATCATGGTTTACCCTCCTATACGTTCTCCTGCTCGGAGTAATTTTCGCTGACCTTTTTCAGCAGTTCATCCAAAGGCACCTTGATCGGACGGACAGCCTCAACAAATGCATTCACGGCCTCCAGCAGTAATTCCTCCCGAACGGAGCTTAGCACCCGCTCGTCAGTGGTAATCTTACTTGGAAAGTTTCGTTCTGTTGTGATCAATCCCTGTTCCTCCATTTCTTTATACGCTTTTTGTGCTGTATTTGGATTGATTTTCAGCATGCCTGCAAGCTCCCGCCGCGATGGTATTTCCTGGCCGGCTTCCAGATTTCCGACAGCAATTTCTTCTTTAAAATACCGGACCACCTGCAGGTAAACGGGATCGCGGTTATTAAAAGTAATATTCATGCTAACATCTCCTAGCGTGTGTACTACTTAGTTCATACACTGTATATCTGTACTATACAAGTAATACACCTGGCTGTCAATCTCATTTTAAGAAATTTTTCCATTTTTTCTCCATAAAAAAACACGCCCTATACTTTTAGTCACTAAGGCGTGTTTGTCTATTCTTCTGTTTCAGCTGTACCTTCTTTATAACCTGCTTCAGAGTTGACTCATATTGGACAGGCCAATGTGTCAGGCTGTCATTCAGCTGCACCGCATGATTTGGATTCAAACCAATGATTTTGATGGCACCATTGCCGATGATTTTCAGCATTTGAAACAATTCGCCGAGAAGGGCAATCCCATGGGTTTCAAACCTGCCCGTGGCCGTAAAATCAAATAAAATGGTCTGATAGCTGCCTTCGTAAGCGCGCTTGATAATAGCCGGATTTAAAACCCTCATTTTCTCCCCGGTAATATCGCCGAACAAAGGAACAAAAGCCATTTCCTGTGACAGCGGGATGAACGGACCGGACAGCTCGTTCTGCCGTTCCAGGGCTGATTCCAGCTCCTCCTTCTTTTCATACAATTCAAAGTCTGTGGAGAGGAGCCTTTTCTGCAGGCCAAGAAGCTTGTCCTCCAAAACCTCTATTTTCTGGCCGATTGGAATTAAGACCATGTGGCAGTGGTCCTCATAGTCAAAGGATATAAATACATCAAATAATTCTATCGTTTCATACTTTGTGAGGAAGTTTAGTTCAATTTTCCTCCGGTCCTTGGATAAGAAAAGATTATTATAAAGCTTTTCGACACTGCCTTCATCGACAAGGCTCGTAAGCTTGTTACGAGAAATCTCGAAGTACTTTAAAACCTCGAGAGAATTTCCAATAATATTGAAGTTGCTGTCCACTTTCAGATAGGGAACAGGCAGGTATTCATCATAATAAGGCATCTAATTTTTCTCCATGTTCTTTCTGTCCTATTATCTTATACAGTTCGTTCAGGTCTTTTACAAGGACAGCCTCTTTGCAATATGGAAGCAGATCGTATGTCCCTACAAGTCTTCCTCCCACAAAGATTTCGGGCTTGAAGGATAACTTAGACAGCTCTTTTACATAGGTTTTCAGCAAGGGCAGATGGTAGACAATGGTCACGGATAACCCAATGACATCAGGCTGCCAGGCCGCGGCATGCTTCAAGGCATACTCCAGAGGAAGATTGGGCCCGAGGTATCTCGTATTCCAGCCTGCTTCCTCAAACAGACTGCTGACCATTTTCAGTCCAAGATAGTGCTGTTCACCTTCCAGGCATAAAAACATAGCCCGCTTATTGAGCATAGCTTGCGATGATGAACTCTTGGCCGGATAAAGACGTGATAAAACAAAGTCGCAGACAGCTGTTGCTAGATGCTCGTCAGCAACAGAAATATCATTATTTTCCCATAGATCCCCAATATATCGCATGGCAGGGGTGAAAATATCAAGAAATGCCTCTGCCCGATTATAGTAATGGACTTTTTTGACGATATTTAGAGCGTCCTCCTGGTCACCTTTCAGCAGGGCCTCTGCAAAGCTTTTATAAATTTCTCTCATTTGCCTTCCGCCTCCTTTGTAAGGACGCTCCGGGCTTCTGATAAGTAAGACAAATAGGAGCCAATTTCGCGGGAGCCGGATTCAGGATGGTCCCTTAAAACTTGTCCAATCAAATCAAAGTTATCCAGAAGGTGCTGTGTAGTCATTCCATGCCTTGTCAGGATGCCATCAAGCCAGACGGCATAATCGGTAAAGAACTTTGATCTATTCAACTCCCACGCCGTATGCAGATGCTTAAAGTGGTGATGATTATCCTCAAGGCACTTTTTCTTTCCCTTCTCACCGTACTTCTCATGAAGAGATGGGTCCAACTCATAGATTTTGTCGGTTACGATTTCTGCTAGAATAGCAGTTTCAATCATCGAGCCACCACCTTATATTGCTGAACCTTGGGAATTACTGCCGCAAGATCTTTATCAGGATATTTTTTCTCCAGTTCGTGAATTTTCTTAAATTCCTCGCTTCGCACCCACTGAAGATAGTCCTCTTTGCTTTGGAATAAAAGCTGAACAGTCAATTCACCGGGCCGCTTATCGTTCTGCAGCAAAAAGAAATCCACGAATCCCGGCGCCTGATCAACCATTCGGGAACGGTTCTTATAAATATTGATCACTTCTTCTGCCTTTTCTCCAGCTACATCAAACGTTGAAAAAACTGCATACATCGTATAACAGGCCTCCCTAATACCAATACCTTAACTATAACAGGGATTTAAAAATTAATGAAAGAAAAAAGGGCTGTTTCTCTTAGTGCTTTCGCAAAACAAAAAGCGACTTTGAGAGTCGCTTTTTGCTGTAATCGTTTTTGGACATAGGAACAGTCATCCCAATCCCGCACCTGTGTTGGTCTTGACCAATACTTCTTCATATTTTTTCACGTCAGCTTTCTGGCTGGAGAAAAGGGTGCCAAGATATCCTGCAAGGAAGCCCAGTGGAATGGAAACTATTCCAGGGGTTGTATAAGGGAAGATGGGGTCTCCCACAAAGATGGCGGCTCCTTCTACTGGACTGAAAACATTTGGACTGATGAGGACAAGGCCGACTGCCGAGATCAGGCCGACCGTCATCGCCCAAATGGCTCCTGTGGTATTAAATCTTTTCCAGTAAATTGTATAAATGATAACCGGCAGATTCGCACTTGCAGCTACGGCGAAAGCCAGGGACACAAGGAAGGCCACATTGAGGCTCTGTGCTCCAAGTGCCAGGATGATGGAGAGAACGGATACCCCAATCGATGCATATCTCGCCATCCTGACCTGCTGGGCTTCTGTGGCTTTTCCCTTCTTCAGTATTTCATTATAAAAGTCATGAGAAAATGCGGAGGCAGCTGTAAGAACAAGCCCTGCCACCACTGCCAGGATTGTGGCAAATGCTACTGCAGAAATAAAGGCAAAGAGCATATTGCCCCCAAGGGCCTTTGCCAATAAAGGCGCAGCCATATTTCCGGCTGCATTGGCCCCGGTAATTTTTTCGGTGCCGACAAAGGCTGCGGCCCCAAAGCCAAGGAAGATTGTCATTACATAGAAGATTCCAATGATCCACGTAGCAAATACGACAGAAGCTCTAGCGGTTTTCGCATCACGGACGGTGAAAAAACGGACAAGGATGTGCGGCAGGCCGGCCGTTCCAAGAACCAGCCCCATATTAAGGGAGAGTGTGTCCATTCCATCTTTGTATTTAACACCGGGATTCAAAAACGCTTCTTTAAGCGGAGTGGCGGTTTTCATCTGGTCAAACATACCTGTTATGCTGAAATTAAATTTGGCAAGGACAATGATGGAAATCAGGAGTGTGCCGCCCATAAGCAGGACCGCCTTCACAATCTGGACCCAGCTTGTGGCGTGCATCCCGCCAAAGATCACATATACCGTCATTAGGACCCCGACAATCAAAACTGAGGTAGTATAGTTTAATCCGAGAAGTAATTTTATAAGTGCTCCTGCGCCCACCAGCTGGGCAATCATATAAAAAATCGAAATGGCAATTGTATTCATCGCAGCAAAGCCGCGGATTTTTTTGGCATTGAACCGGACCGCAATCATATCGGCGAACGTATACTTGCCAAGGTTGCGCATCGGCTCAGCCACTAAATAGAGAACCACAAGATAGGCAACAAGGAAGCCTATGCTGTAAAAAAAGCCATCAAAGCCTGTTAAAGCGACGGCACCTGCAATCCCTAAAAAGGATGCAGCAGACATATAATCGCCGGCAATGGCCATTCCATTCTGCCAGCCTGTGAGGCCTCCACCAGCTGTGTAAAACTCACTGGCATTGCTGGTTTTTTTTGAAGCGTAATACGTAATGATCAGGGTCACGAACACAATAACAAGGAACATACTGAAAGCTGCTGTATTCACGATTCAGCTTCACCTCTTTCTTCCATCACTTTATCCGCCATTTCGTCAAACTTCCTTGCTTTCTTTGAATAGACCATGCATAACACCCAGGTCATGACAAACTGAAGGAAAGCGAAGACCCAGGCCCAGGTAATGCTTCCGATAAAGGAATGATTCAGAACAGTCGTATAAGAAGTTAAAATAGGAAGTGCAAAATAAAAACAGAGAAAAAACACAATCATAGGTACAATGAATTTTCTTTTCTCACTTAATAATTTCTGAAAAGTCTCTGAATGGACAATAGAGCTGTAATCGCTTACATTATTATTCCTTTTCTTCCTTGCTTCCACCAATAATCCCTCCCTTGTAATGGTTGAGTCCCCTGACAGTCAAAAGATTTCAATATCACCCCCTTATAAAATAACTATCAGAATATTCCATCACTAAAATTATAGTTAGTTTCAATTCCTTTATGCAAGTGAAAGTTGTCTATCCCTCTTTTTTTGCCTAAAACACTTACCAACCCAACGTTCTGGAAACTTTCAGCTGGTTCTCAAGCTGTTTTCAGGTTCTCCCTTCATTATAAAAATATGGCCAGGCATTCATTCCCGCAAAAAATGGCCCGTAGATCTATGAATAAGGAGAAAAGAATCATGAATAAGCACCAGGGAAAACCCTGGTGCCCTTATTATTTATACGAACTTAATTTTACTCCAGCTCCCCGGACCCCTTTTCCGATATAATTTTCGCTGGCCTTTAACAGTAAGAAGTTTCCTGATTTGTGCATGTCGATCAGCATGGAAAGTGTCTGGTAAGCTGAATCAAATTGTTCTTTTGTTATAGCATTGGATTGGAGAGCATCGGCAAGCTCGTCTTCATCAAGGATAAAATACTCGCCGTCAGGCAAAATTACAAGATCGAGATATAAGTCATCATACCAGGGGATACCATTATCACCGATTCCATGCTGCCAGCACACATCCATATACCATTGGATGATCCGCCCTTTGGTATCAACAACGGCGGTTACTGTGTAACGTTCCCCTTCTGGAAAAAGTTGTATCCAGCTGTATCCCTCCTCAACGATGCATTGAGTGATGCCATTGTAGGTGACAAACAGAGGCTCGCGGATCTTCTCGAAGTCAATCCGGGTCCACATTCCGTTATAATCAGTAGATCTGCTGCTATGGAATTGACTTGCAAGCAATCGGCTCCAATTTTCTCGATCTGCTTTTTTCCTTTTCATCGTCGCTCCCTTTCTTGTCTTTTTTGTTATTTTAACAGAATACCCAAAAAAGTGTGATAACTATTTACTCACTTAGCATTTTTGTTGATAAAAACGGCGCTCAAAGGGGATTTCACCCCTGAGCATGGATGTTTTACTGCGCAAGGATTGTGGGAAGTCTATTATAAGGGCCAAAATCAGTGAAGGAACATGACGCACAGCCTTATACAATAAATTTATGAATAGCTTGGAAAAAGCCCTATATTCATAGAATAAGACAAAGTTCCTGTGCATCACACCCTGCAAGATGACTCGACATTATTGCCTGCCAGTCAGCAGCAAGCCGAACTGGATACCGCCTTCCCTGACAGCCGGGGCTTTGAACTACATACAGATAAGAGGGCGTTTTATGACAATCATCCTATTTCTTAGAGTTATTTTTACATTGGGAATCTTACTTGGTGCATTTGGGTTTCTATACTCAGCCATGGAAAAAAGAACACAGCAGAAAAAACTTCTGCTGCTATTCGCCTTCCTGTTGTGCTCAGCCCCCCTCTTATGGGCCGGGATAACAGGGGATCATTCCGCGGTTTTCAACATTGTCCAAATATTTGCCTTTACCTGGATGCTCACCTGCATCTTTCTATTTCTGGCCATGATTCTAACCGTCATCAGGATTGTCAGAAATCATATCAACCATGAATAGAACATTATGGGCGGGAACGCAGAAAGTTTCCGATAGGGCGGAATCAGATTCATTGAGTTGTTAGTGGATCATTGCACATGGACAAATCTTTTCCAGGAGGAGAAGGAACCTTGGCAGCTTCGGACTGATTTCGTCAACGGATCACAAAAGCTGTCCGAACTCAGATCCACTTCGGACAGATTGCGGACCCTGGTCTCAAAAGCTGTCCGAACTCAGATCCACTTCGGACAGTTTGCGGACCCTGGTTCTCAAAAGTTGTCCGAACACTGATCCACTTCGGACAGTTTGCGGCACCTAGTCTCAAAAGGTGTCCGAACTCAGATACACTTCGGACAGTTTGCGGACCCTGACCACAAAAGTTGTCCGAACTCAGATCCACTTCGGACAGATTGCGGACCCTGGTCTCAAAAGCTGTCCGAACTCAGATCCACTTCGGACAGCCTGCCATCGCTAAGCTTAAAAGGTGTCCGCATCCAGCAATATTCCCGCACTTCAAAAGCTCCCCATTCCCCTAAGACAAACAAGGCTGCCAGAACCTCCGGCAGCCGATAACCACATCTTACTCATATTTAGGACGTTCAATATCAAAGATCCCGCCAAGCTTGGAATAGCTGTTGCCAGCAAGCCTGCTGACCGGTTTTAGAAGCTGAGGGTCAATTCGGCCCTTATCATACAATTCATCTTTGATATGATAATGGACCACCTCTCCAATCAATAGATCACAGCCTGGCTCTGCTTCCTTCCCCCCAAGCGGGATAATCTGTTTGATCCTGCATTCCAGCCGCACTTTTGCTTCCTTGATGCCGGGTGCTTTTACTTTGGTACTTGGAATTGTGGACAAATCAGCTTTCTCAAGCTCTGACCGGTTATACTCGTACTCCACGGCTGTATCGTTGGCAGCCTCCACAATCTCTTCGTCCGTAATATGGACCACCATCTCACCGGTTTCCTGCGCATTTCTTGAGGTGTCTTTCATCTGCCCGCTCTTCCTTTGGACAGATACCGAAATCATCGGCGGATCAGCACAGACGATATTGAAATAACTAAACGGAGCAATGTTTACTACACCCTCCGCAGACAGCGTCGATACCAGGGCCACCGGCCTCGGGATGACACTGCCGATCAAAAACTTATAATTCTCCCTTTCATCCATATCCCGCGGATCCAATGAAATCAAGCGAAAACCTCCCTCAGGAAATGGGGACAGTCCCCATTTCCAAGATTATTTCCCAAAGTTCTTCTTAAACCAATCCCCCGCAGCATCAACTTCGGTGCGTGTGAGCTGGTGTCCGTAGTTTTCCCAGTGGACCGCTACAGAGGCACCGGCTTCAACCAAAAGCCTGCCCAGTTCCTCGGTTTCAGATGCCGGGCAGATTGGATCGTTTTTCCCCGCTCCGATAAAGACCGGAATTCCGCTTAGGTCCGGTAGACTGATCCCTCTTCTTGGCACCATTGGATGATGAAGGACTGCTCCCTTTAAGGCATGTTCATAATGGAACAGCAGGCTGCCCGCTATATTGGCTCCATTCGAATAGCCCACCGCCACCATATTATTCCGGTCAAAACCGTATTTACCAGCGGCCTCCTCCAGAAAATCATTTAGCTCCTTTGTGCGGAAGATGAGATCCTCCTCATCAAAGACCCCCTCAGCCAGCCTTCGGAAAAAACGGGGCATCCCGTTCTCGGACACATTTCCCCTGACACTCAGTACCGCAGATTCAGGGCTGATTAATTCAGCCAATCCCAATAGATCATTCTCTGTTCCGCCAGTCCCATGCAAGAGAAGGAGAACAGGAGCATCCTTGCTTGTCCCTTCGTTAAAAATGTGCCTCATGATTGGTCCTCCTCAAGGATTCTTACTTCTGCTCCAAGCAGATTCGCTTCGATCAATGCACGCTTTTCTTCCAGCCACGGAGGCAGAAGCAGGCTCCTGCCCATTTCTTCAGCCGTTTCATCCCTTGTGAACCCCGGGGGATCTGTTGCGATTTCAAAAAGAATTCCGCCCCGCTCCCGGAAATAGACCGCATTGAAATACTGCCTGTCCTTTACAGGAGTGACCCCATAGCCAAGATTTGCAATATGCTCCCGCCAGACTTCATGGTCCTCATAATCTGCCGCCCTCCAGGCGATATGGTGGACGATTCCGGCCCCCATGCTCCCTGAAGGCACCGGAGTCAGCTTTACATCAATCACATTGCCGAGATCATCCGATGCTTTAAAACGGGTAAAATCACCCTCTGAGCCTATTTCGACAAGCCCCATACCTTCGGTTAATAACTTCATGGTGCTCTCAGGTTTTAATGTCAGCAGCACCGCGCCGCCAAAGCCTTTTATGGCCTTATCCGCCGGTATTCCGCCAAAGGACCAGCTGCTGGCTGTTCCCTCTTTCCGCTCAACCAGCTCAAGATGAAGGCCGTGCGGATCATCAAACTGAAGGGTTTCCTCTCCAAAGCGTGTCAGCTTCTCGAAGGATACATTAAATTTGGCAAGGCGCTCTTCCCAAAATGAAAGGGTCCCAACAGGAACCGCAAAGGAAGTAACCCCAACCTGTCCTGATCCGATTTTGCCCTGATACGCATTCGGCCAAGGGAAAAACGTCATAATGGTTCCCGGACTTCCCGCTTCGTTACCAAAATACAAATGATAGGTGCCTGGATCATCAAAGTTTACCGTCTTTTTTACCAGCCGCAGCCCGAGCACCCCGGCATAAAAATCCACGTTCTCCTGCGGATTTCCGACGATGGCTGTAATATGGTGAATGCCAGCTGTTCTTTTACTCATTTATTCTCACTCCCTCACAAATTGGCCGTATCAAGAGGCTTCAGCTTCGCTTCAATTTCTGCTCTCTTTCCTTCAAGGAAAGGAGGAAGCGCAAGTGATTCGCCTAAATGCTCCAATTCCTCATCCGTATCGAAACCAGGTCCGTCTGTAGCCAGCTCAAATAGTATTCCATTAGGCTCTCTGAAATATAAAGATCGGAAATAATACCGGTCCACAAAGCCTGAATTTGGAATTCTGGCTTCTTTTATTTTCTTAACCCATTGTTTCATTTCCTCTTCATTATCCACTCTGAAGGCCACATGATGAACACCGCCCCGCCCAAGCCTTTCACGAGGCAGATCCTGCCGTTCCTCTATATGAACTTCTGCGCCTGATCCGCCATTTCCTGTTTCATAGACCAGAATTTCCGGCTGCCCCGGTTCTGCTGCAGGATAAGAGCCTTTTTTGCGGAATCCCAGGAGATTCGTCAGAATGCCGATCACCGCTTCAGCTGATTCCACTGTAAGCTGGACAGGGCCAAGACCCAAGATGGCCTTTTCAGCAGGGACTGCGCCTTTCTCCCATGGCTTTCCTGCTTCAACACCCGTATTATGTTCATCAGAAACCAGAATCAGGCGCTGCCCCTCGGGATCCCTGAATGCCAGGGTAAGACGGCCGCCTCTTTCCACAATGTCATCCTGATCGACTTTAAATTCGGCAAAACGGTCCTTCCAGTACTCTAGAGCGCTGTTATCCTTTACACGGAGCGAAGTAGCCGAAATGCTGTTGCCCCCCTTATGCGTCCTGGCGGCCATCGGGATTTCAAAGAATGTCAGCTCAGTCCCGGGATTCCCTTTTTCATCACCGTAAAACAAGTGGTAAACAGATGTGTCATCCTGGTTGACGGTCTTTTTAATCAGGCGCATGCCCATGACCTTTGTATAAAATTGATAATTATTTGCTGCCTTGGCTGTCAGTGCAGAAACATGATGGATTCCTTTTAGCTCCATTAAGATGCCTCCCTTTTTATTTATTGGTTTATGTAAAAGCTGGCTTTAGAAAAGGAGGCAGGGACAGCCTCCTTTCCACAGCTAAGCCTGTATAGATTATAAAAGTGTGTATGCTCCCGGCCCCGTCAAGGCAACACCAAGAACCACGGCAATCAGGATAAAATTATATTCATATCCATTGGCTGTCACCCAGAAACCATTTGCGCCATGCACCTTCACAATGGCACCTAACATAGTAGCAATAATAAGAATCGCACCTGCCCAGACGAAAATGCCTGATGCGAAGAAGAATCCTCCCAAAAATTCTGCCAGTCCGGCAAGAAGCGCCATTCCGTATCCCGGCTTCAGGCCGATGGAATCCATCCACTGCCCTGTACCCTTTAATCCGTAGCCGCCAAACCATCCAAAAAGCTTTTGTGCTCCGTGAGCCATCATGACAAGACCTATGACTAGACGTATAATGAGCAATCCTGTATCTACCATTGTATATTCCTCCTAAAGTTTAATAGATTTATATTTAAATTAAAAGTCTTGAATTAGAGATATAAGACCCAAAAAAATTAAACGGCTTGTTTAAATACTTTTAATTTAAATATCTTGAATTAAAGATAAATGATTTCATTTGATCTGTCAACTGTTTTTTTCAAACTTCTGTAAAACGGGCTTTCCCTTCTGGATTCACTGCCCAATGAAAGGGTATTATGAAGAGAGGTGATTCTTATGTGCGGAAGATTTACCCTGACACTCGGGGTTCTTCAGCTTCAAAACACATTCGGCTTTGAATTCAGCGGCGAACTCGTTCCGCATTATAATATAGCACCCAGCCAGGATATTCTGACGATTACAGGAGATGGATCGTCCCGGTTTGGAAGCCTGATGAGGTGGGGTCTCGTCCCTTTTTGGGCAAAGGACCCTAAAATCGGCTATAAAATGATCAATGCGCGGTCTGAAGGAATAGAAACTAAGGCAAGCTTCAAGGGCCCTTTCAGAAGAAACCGCTGTCTGATTCTGGCTGACGGATTTTATGAATGGAAGAAAACAGAAGAAGGCAAACAGCCGTACCGGTTTATCATGAAGGATGAAAAGCCCTTTGCCTTTGCCGGACTGTGGGATACATGGGGCAGGGGTGAAGATCTTCTGCAGTCCTGTACCATCATCACGACCCGTGCCAATGAAACAGCAAGTGATGTACACGACAGAATGCCGGTCATCCTTCCCGAGGAGGCATATGATGATTGGCTTGATCCCTCCTTATCCGACATCACCTTATTAAAATCGCTGCTTGTTCCCTATTCTGCTGAAGAGATGGATAAATATGAGGTTTCTCCAAAGGTCAATTCTCCCAGGAATAATACACCGGAGCTGCTTGTTCCTGTTAATAGTTTTTGAGCAAGCCCGCAGCAAAAAGAGGACGCTGCAAAGGTCCTCTTTTTCCTGAGTTTCTAATCAGCTGGTTAAAACATACTTAACGAATACTTCCTCGACATCATCTCCAGCAATTTTAAACCAGCCAGACTGTTGCCCTTTTCATCCAGGGCGGCTCCGAAAACACCAATCCCGCATTTCCCCGGGACTGCGGCCATGATCCCGCCTGACACACCGCTCTTTGCCGGAATTCCTACATTTATGGCAAACTCCCCTGAGGCATTGTACATTCCGCAGGTAATCATAAAGGTTTTGCAGATTCGGGCTACATCCCGAGGCATCACCTGCTTCTCTGTCTCCGTATTGAAACCGTCCATGGCAAAAACACAGCCCATTTCCGCAAGAGCCAGGCAGTCCATCTCTATGGAGCACTGCTTGGAATACAGCTCCATCAATTCCTCCACATCTTCATTAATGACTTTGCTCTGTTTCATGAAATAACAAAGCGCCCGATTTAAATGGGAGGTTTCAAACTCGGATGATGCAACCTCAGCATTGTAACTGACCGCGGAATTCCCGGTCAGGTCATGGATAAAATCCAGGATCCGGTCAAGACGTTCCTTTATGCTGTTTCCCTTGATCATGGAGGTAATGGCAAGAGCCCCTGCATTGATCATAGGATTTAGCGGCTTAGATGGATTGATGGTCTCAAGCTTGGCTATGGAATTGAATGGGTCTCCGGTAGGCTCCTGTCCTACACGCTCAAATACATACTCTGCCCCGCGGTCCATAATGGCGAGCGCCAAGGTAATGACCTTGGAAATGCTTTGAAGAGTCAGCTTCTGGTTACCGTCCCCGGCTGTAAAATGGCAGCCGTCCGGATAGAAGAGAGAAACCGATAAAAGCTCTGGATCCACCTTTTGGAGGGCTGGAATATAATCCGCCGCCTTCCCAAGCCTTGCATAGCCCCTGGCCTCGGCCACCAGCTGTTCTAATTCTGGTTGAGATTGGCACTGCACACACATCACCCTTACAAAGAAATATTTGGTTTAGTTTCAGCGGAACAGGGCGAAAACATGCGTAAAAAAGGAGCTGCCCATCCATTTAATAAGGCAGCTCCCTTTCTTACGCGATCATATTCAGGCATTTAGGCCAATTTCACATACAGACTGTATCCTTCTTCATCATTCTTTTCCGGGGTATATTGAATTTTAAAGTCCTCCGGGTCCACCATGAGGCAGTTCTCTTCTGCCCAGCTCATCATTTTTCCGAAATGGCCGGCAATATCCGTAACAGGGCCGCTGTAATGGGAATAAAGATATTTTTGTTTTGGTATGGCAGCACCTTCAAACCCCTCGGGAATATCAGAAAGGGAAGACACTTCCACCCCTACAAGCTGCGTAAATTCCCCGTCCCTGACATGAAGGCAGATATCCAGTATGTACGGCGAAACGCGGTTTTTTATTTCGTCCTTTTTTTCCAACACCTGCCGCCATGCTTCAGGCATTTGTGTCCCAAGCTCCTGCCAGCCGCAGGCCACCTTTTTTCCCACTGCGAGAAAGCCTTCTTTATTTATGATTTCCATTCGTTCCTCCCCCTTTTCTTTTTATAGACATTCTCTGTATTTTAAAGATTTCCTTTTAGCCTGACTGGTTTTTTTCTTTAAAATTCTGGCGGCATGTCAGATAATAAGGGGATGAAAGACAGATGTTCGGGAGAATTGCTGCCCGGAGTTTGTTGGGACCTGATGCCGGGTATTCCTGAACTAGGGCGGGCTGGCTCTTTTGAAATGGAAAAACTGCTAAGAGAAGAGACGGATATTATGAAAACTATGCAATTTCTTTACAAACTTTTTGTAATTTCTATATTTTGGCTGTATATAATCATACTGATGTACCTGTTGTTTTTTT
Organism: Peribacillus kribbensis DSM 17871; assembly: GCF_000430765.1. GTDB lineage: Bacteria > Bacillota > Bacilli > Bacillales > DSM-1321 > Paraperibacillus > Paraperibacillus kribbensis. Next base: position 276,167 of record NZ_KE387241.1, read on the forward strand.
CAGCTTACCGGCAGAGAGTTCAAGGGGAATTCGATTATAATCTTGTTCCTTTTGTCTCGATCTTCCGTGATATGAGGCAAATGAACGCACACCTTGAGATACAGACGTTTACCAATAATTTAGTTGGCAACATTCTGGCCTTTTTCCCGTTCGGCCTGCTTCTCCCATTGATATGGAAAAGGGGAAAGACTTTTTGGAGAACTGGACTATTGGCATTTGGGCTATCACTGACCATTGAAACGCTGCAGATTTATTTTAGAGTCGGTGCCTTTGATGTAGATGATATCATTCTGAACACGGCAGGGGCTGTCAGCGGCTGGATGATTATAAGGGTGATTCTGTATATACGAAAGAAATTTACATAAAGGGCGGGCATAGGCTGACATTCTCTTGAATATAGTAAGAAATGTTTGGCCTGCCTGGCTGCCCATAACAAGATACGAAGATTTGAAGCTTAGGAGTGATAGAATTGGAAGACCGTAAATACCCGATAGGGCGGTTTGTTGTACCGCATGTATTTTCAGAGGATAGTATCGATATTTGGATTAATGATATTGCTGCTGCCCCAGCCAATATCAAAGAGGCCGTTCACGGCCTGTCTGACGAACAGCTGGATACCCCGTATCGTGAAGGCGGCTGGACCATCCGCCAGGTCGTGCACCATATAGCAGACAGCCACATGAATGCTTATATTCGTTTTAAGCTGGCACTTACAGAGGATTTTCCTACAATCAAGCCATATAAAGAAGGAGACTGGGCCCTGCTCAGCGATTCCTCCGCCGAAATCTCAGCCTCTATCCAGATCATCGAAGGACTGCACACGCGCTGGGAAGCCCTGCTTCGTTCCATGAAACCAGCTGACTTTAAACGGAAATTCATTCATCCCGAAATGCAGACCACCATTAATCTGTACACAACCCTGGCCCTCTACTCCTGGCACTCCCGCCACCACTGCGCCCACATCAACTCCCTGCGCGAACGAGAAGAATGGTGATTGGGCACATTCTGGTATGTCCCTATTTCCCGATTATTTCCCATACCAAGCCGGGCTGCTTCGCTGCCCGGCTTTTTAGTGCTATGATGAATCTATCTTAACTGTTTGGAGGAAATGCTATGGCATTACACAGTTTTCATCTAAAGGCTGACTGGCCGGGTCTCCGCAACGATGTAGGAGAAATTGAGGCAGGAAATTTGAAGACGAAGATCTCGATCCCTCCCGAAATGGACGGGCCCGGAATCGGGACTAATCCTGATGAAATGCTGCTCGGCGCAGCTGCAACCTGCTATATTATTACGCTCGCAGCCATGATGGAGCGCAGCAAATTGGAAAAAGAGAGCCTTACCATGGAATCCGAGGGCATTGTAGATGTTACAGGCGGTGTAATCACCTACAAGGAAATCATCCACCGCCCTGTAATTGTCCTGAAATCAGACGCCTCTAAAAAAGATCGGGAACTTGCGATGAGGCTTGCAAAAAAAGCCGAAACCTCCTGCATGATCTCACGCGCTGTGGCTGGGAATGTAGACATTTCGCTTGAACCGGTTATAAAATAAACGGGAAATGGGGACAGCCCCCATTTCCCAATTATTCCCCAATGATTTCATCCGTGGTCAAGATTGTTGCAAATTCTTCATGGAGTGCAGCAAGTGAGGTCTGGTGGATTTGGTCTGCAGTGTAGTGTGTGCCGTCATGGGACGTGATGTCGAAGGAGGCCGCAGCATCGGATACCACGAAGGTGCTAAAGCCAAGGTTGCCGCTCATTCTGGCTGTAGTGGATACGCAGTGCGGTGTAATTAAGCCGGTGATAATCAGGGTGTCAATGTCATTTTCCCGTAAATACTCCTCAAGTCCTGTTCCGATAAAAGCGCTGTTCACATTTTTTTGAAAAACTGCCTCGCCGGCGCGGGGTGCTGCAATATCCTTAATCTCCGCACCATCCTGCCCTGGATATAAAGGCGATTCCGGATTAACGGACAAATGCTGGGTATGGATGACCGGGTACTCTCTTCTGCGCCATTCGCTTAACAGCCTTGAAATCTGTTCTTCTGCCTGAGGATTATTTCTCGTTCCCCACTTCTTACTGTCAAATCCTTTTTGTACATCAATGACCACCAAAGCCGTGTTTTTACCTAATTTCAACATCTGAATCCCTCCCTCTTAAGATACTTTTATTTTATTAAATACTTTCACCATTCGCCTTATGAAAAAAACGTTATTCTCCTTTAAACACCTTTCATATAATATAAAAATGAGAGGAGGGGGATTACATTTGAAAATTGATGAAATTGACAAGCACATTCTGCGCTGTCTAACTGCCAATTCAAGACTTTCCATCCGGGAGCTGTCCAAGCAGGTCAACCTCTCCGCGCCATCTGTGTCCGAGAGGGTCAGGAGGCTTGAGGAGGAAGGGGTCATTGAAGGATATTCCGCCAGTATCAATCATCCGGCACTCGGCTACAGTGTTCAGGCCATCCTTCAGATCACCACCCGCAGCGGCAAATGTGAGGAATTCCGAAAATTCATCCGGAGGCACCCCAATGCCGTCTGGTGCAGCAGAATTGCTGGTCCCGCCGACTATATCGTGAAGCTGTCGGTCAAACAGCTGAAGGACATAGAGCGCATCATCGATGAAATAGGCGGCTTAGCCCAGACTGTTACCCACATTATTTTATCCGAGGTTGAAATGGAATCCTCCATCCTGGACTAAATGATTAAGCTTCATACATTCTCCTATCAAAAACCCCGCCGATCAGGCGGGGTGTCTCCTGTTCATATACTAAACCGCCTCACTGGCCACACGGGCTTCCAATCCCTTTCTGGCCAGATACAGGCAGCTTTTTTCTAAAAGCTCAAATAATCCCGTTTCTGTGCGGATATTCAGGAAATCCACTATTGGATTCATTTTTTCAAGTGGATCCGTTTGGCAGATGCTATTAAATTGTTCCTTCGAAAAGTCACAAAATCCATGTCCGCTTACCCCGGCATGCCGGAGCTTGAGTATCTCGATGATATCATCACTGCTGAAAAGCTTATAGACCTCTTGAAAATACTTATCAGCTTCTGTCAGGTCCTTTTTATTCTTGAACTTTTTCACATGTTTTTCAAGTGTATTTAAATAGCTGTGGAAATGCCTTGTGACTCGTTCCTTTCCGGGAAGCTCGAGCTTGAAATAAGCATTCTTCCTGTTCATAAAGCTTTCACTGCCTTTTGCATCCCAGTCTATATCCCAGCCAAGGGCAAATAAGAGAAGCTCCTCTGCCAGACGATAAAGCAAGACAACAAAATCAATCAGTTTATTCTCCTCATAAAGCCGTTCAGCGGAATTATGAAGATAGGAAATAAAGGCTTTCTGGTCCTTATTTCTCAAGCCTTTCATGCTCAAGGCATATTGTATGACCTCTTCATCCTCTTCCATTTCCTTAAGCGTATCAATCAGCAGATCAAAATAATCCTCCTGGCCGTCCCTGACATGCACATCCAGATTTTTCAGCCGTTCCCCAAATAATAATAACTTAGTTAAATCTGGATTCTGCACGGAATGGTAGACCATTTTTCCTGCTGAGTGATAATTTCGGGAACAGATTAAATCATGCAGCCTTGAGTATACATCCTGAATCTTGTCTTCTTCAGCTGAAAAAGCAGGAACCAGCTCTTCCCCGTTTATGAGATATACTTCTCCTCCGCGCCATCCGAGAAGAATCTGCATGAAGACAAGCTCAGCAGGATCAGGTCTGTCATTCCAGATAAAGTAGGTGCTGTCGCCGCTCTCTATGTCTTCCTGGAGGATCTGCTTCAATCTCTGTTCAATTTCTTCAAGGCTTTCTGGCAGACTATGAAGCTTGCAGTCCTTAAAACCAGCAATATTCCCGACTTTCGGTTTTTTTTCGGAAACGTTATATAAAACATGAATGATGCTGCTGTCTTTGTCGTTAAGACCCCGCACCTTCACATTGGTTTTTCCCTTATGATAACGGCAGAACACGTGATTCTTCATCTGCTTCCTGTCCTTTCTGTACATCTAATTTAAGCTCCAGCATATAGTCAATCAGCTCTGAAAAATTATCATCCATTTTTGCACCTAAGTCTCTCAGCATCATATTGGATTCTAATAGAAACCTTCTTTTCACCTTGGCGACCGTGGTACGCTTTGTTCCATAATAGGAATGCCAGAGTTCTGCTCCCTTAATTTCCTCGCGTCCGTGCCCGATAAAGCTTTGATTCCTTACCTGAAGGGTGTGGGCGACATTTAGGCTTTTTAGATAAAAATAGGTTCCTATATAATCCTCGACCTCCCCGCTTTCATACTTCTTCTCCAATTCTTCGATCAGCTGGTAAATCGATGATTTTTTGATGGATGCTGCCTCCTCTTCTTTTGCGCCATGCTCCAAGAGAAATAAGAGGATTGCCTCACGGGCCCTGTAAAACCTTGTGAGAAATGCCGGGAGATCATCCAATTCAATGCATACCTCCATCTGTCTGTATAGCTCTTCGATGAGAGCCATATCCTTTTCCATCCCGTCTGCAGACAACAGCGTTTGCAGGATTTTTTTGGTCTCCGTAAAAATTTCTTTTTTTCCGTCCAGCTTTTCACATTCTTCCAGTAAATCAAGCGATTCTCTAAAACAAAAATTCAGCCTGCTTTCCATCATTTTCAGCAGCAGTGCAAATGATTCCGGTGCCCCGGGCTGATTTTTCACCAGCTCGAGCGCTCCCTGAAAATCATATTCCATCAGGAAACCACGGATTTGCAGTCTCCAGGACGAGTTTGAAACCGCAGATTTTGACATGGAAATAAGGGGCTTGTCCCCATCTGCAATCAAAAATCCATGCCTGCTTCCAAACTGCTTGATGCTCTCTAAGGATACGGCACGAAAACATGCCCCATCACCCAACCCCTGGAGCTGGAGAATGGTTTCATAAGGATAATAGTAAGCAATACGATGAATCAGCGCCTCGGTTTCGGACAAAAGACGGCTGAAGCTGCGCCCATTCTTTTTCATGGAGTAGGCATCCGCACTCCAGCCATCAGGGAGCGCCTCCTCCAGCAGACTTTCAAGGGACTGTTCAAGCTTATACTGGGTCTGTCTGTTCATCCCTTTTTCCACAGGAACGATACAGAGAAGAACCTTTGTATCTGTGGTTAAAGATGAAATGGCAGGCAATATGTGCTCTAGTTCAGCAGCTATATAAGAGTGAAGCTCTTTTTTTGTACGCATAGAATCCAGACTATTCAAGACCGCCAATGGCAGCAACTCATTCTCGTCCATTCCTCACACCTCATTCGTGCTATTTAAGTTATCTTTTAGTATATACCCTTAATTCTAACTATTTTGCTTTAGAAACTTTAGGAAGTTTTGTGAACATAAAAACCCGGGCCTCCATTCACCCGGGTTTATAAAATCTATGCTTTTTTTCTTCCGCTTAAATAAACCAGGATAACCGGAATCTGCAGAATTCCTACCCAGACAAGGGAGGTGCGGAGTGAAAACCTGCTGCCTATCAGTCCGACAGCCGGCCCTCCCGCCGTCTGTCCCAGGGCATCCAGCTGGCTGATCATGGATAATACAGTCGCACGCCTTTCCGAAGGGATCAATTGATTGACCCAAGTGTGAAAGAGAGGAGCCGAGATGGTACCTGTCATCGAGATGAGGATCAGCAGTCCAAGCGCGGTTGTAAAATCCGGAGACAGCGCAAAGCCGATAATCCCAATAATCCGGATTCCACTCAAGACAAGGAAAATCCGGATTACGGCATGTTCATTTTCAGTCCGGATATACCTTCGTGCCAAGGCTGCAGCAACAAAGCAGAATAACGCAGAAAGCAGATTGATGCAGCCAAACCACATGGACGCATTAAAGTGAAGGATCTCCGGCATCTTTAAAGTGATTAAAAACTGGGCCTCCCACAAACGGTCCCATCCTTCAGAGGCAGCGCCGGTGAACAGGCAAACAAACGCAAGCATACCAAGCACGGCACTCGCCTTGATGATGCCAAGACCGTCTTTAAAGGTGTGGAGTGCCGAGACCAGCCATCCTTTTTCGTTCTGGACCTCAGGAATAAAATGAGTCTCCTTCATAAAGAATACCAAAAACAAGGCTGTAAGAAGATAAAGGATGCCACCCATCAAATAGGGAAGATTCAGACCGAGCGAAGACAGAACCACACTGCAGAGAACGCCAAGTATATTGGCAGCCTGGGCATACTGGCCCGCCTTTAAAAATACTTCTCCTATGTTTTTCTCCCCGATCTCATCTGTGAGCCACGCCTGTGAGGCCCCGCTGACAAATGTTTCCCCCACACCGCGGATCATCTCTGCTGCAATGACTGCCCCGATAAACGGAATGATGCCGCGCAAGGCAGGCACGCTTCCTTCAAGTACATACGCGGTGCCAATGATCAAGAGACCGGCAATGATGGACAAACGCCTCCCCTTTGTGTCAGCGAATACACCTGTCACCGTTTCAAACACAAGGCAGGTAACCTCTAAAAACATACCGATCAAAAGAAGCTGAAACGGGTTGAACCCCAGCTCCTTAATATAATAAATGGCATAAGTCGTAAACATTAAGCTGTTTGCAAACTGAAGCATGGATTGGTAGGACACATAAATCTTGGACGCGTGCATGGATACAATCAAACCCTTCTCTCGCACGCACAGGGAAACCGCCGATGCGTGCTAATCTTGTACTATATAAACCTTACAATTTATCGTTCTCTGATCACATATTGACATTAGAATCCCTCCAACATTTTAATTCTGCTAGATGGAAATAGTTAATAAATTAGGGTTAGGAAAAAATCAAATAAATCTGTTGGTATACTGAACCGAACTCCCTTGGATCCCCCTTTTTAACGAATTGTTCCATCCACATACAAAACATACCCAATACTATTGAAAAAGCTGAAAAATTAAAATTGGTCCCATCTTAATATCTCATCCCCAAAACTAAAGTCTATTCAGGAATTTATTATTATCCGAATTGCACTTCTAATAAAGCGGTAATTCTTCCTGCTCTTCTATCAAATACCAATATACCTTGATAGTTTAGATGCGTTATTTGTCTTACCCAAAAATAAAATTAAAAGTTTATAAATAAGAAAACCTATAATAGTCCCAAACACATTACAAATAACATCGTCAATGTCTATTGTCCTTGCCATTACTACCTCTAAGAGACATTCTACAAATTGTAAACTTTCAATCCCAAGAGTGACAAAGAGTCCGATTATGATTGTATGTTTAAGCCTTTTGAATTTTCCCGATAATAAAGGTAGAAGAAATCCTAAAGGCATTAGCATTAAGATATTGCCACCTACATTTCGTACAATCAACTCAATCATAAATAAGGTGTCACCGCTATATGCGATTCCTACTTGGCTAATATCTTTAAGTATCGAGATAAGAGGTATGTAGTTTACCATTCTGTATGAAAACTCTTCGTGAGGAACGTTTATGTATAATGGGAACAATGTAACTGAGATAACCATTAATAAGTATAAAACCAACAAAAATCCTAACAATTCTTTAAACCAAACTAACGTCTTTTGGTTTTTCATTTTTAGCACAAGTATAATTACCCTCAAAAATAAGTAACACAAAACACCAAAAACAATTACTAAATCCCCATCAACTTTCAAACTAACCACCGCTTCCTTTGTATCTATAATCTCTAACTATCCCACCCTAATTTCAATAAAAAATCCAACCCCATTTATAGAAATAACACCAAACACCACTAAAATGTAACATTTTTACAATATAATTAACATACCTTCTTGAACTAAACTGCCCCTTTAGTTAAACAAGCTTGTTTGTTCTATTTCTCCTTGTTTTGGACAGATCGTTCAATGAGTGAAATGGTTGGGGGTTCGGTCGATGCCACATCTATAATATGATTTAAAGCATTAATCCCATAATGCTTGTATGGTCCAGGGTGAAAATCGGAAGCAATAGTACTTAATTTGACAAAATCTAAATATCTGGATTTTGAAAATTACAAAAAATCCCTCCCTTGAACTCCTCATATTCATCCAACAACGTAAAACTTTCATTTCTGACGGAGTATGAGATGTACCAATCAAATTCAATACGAATTACTGGTAGTGTTTCATCAACATCGATGGAGCTGTAGTTGGTTGTTCTTTCATCCGCCTCGCCTTCATTAAATTTGCAACGATCAACATCTATTATCAAAGAGTTATCACTTGGTTCAAATAACGTAGCAGACTTATATCTTCCGCAACTCCCCTATCCCGTAATGATTACAAATTACAAAATAAGGCTGCCACACCAGCTATGAATTCCCTAACTAACGCAACCGTTGGTGGGAAAAAGCTTTGGCCGCTTCTGTGCTTATGGCATATTTATAAAAAAATTCTGCTAACTAACGCCTAAATTTATGCAATTGTGTCAAATAGAAAATTTTTAATGCTAAAATAAAATAAAAATAATTTTTGAGGAGATTTAGCCATGATTAAAAAAATCGATCATATCGGGATAGCTGTCCGTGACATAGAGAACAGTATTTCTTTTTATAAAAAAGTGCTAAATGGATTATTGATAGACCGATATATAAGTGAATCAGCAGGAGTTGAAAGTGAGGTTGCTATTATGGAGGTTAATGGGGACCGAATCGAATTGCTCTCTCCAACCAACAACACAACCTCGCCAATAGCTCGTTTTATTAAACAAAAAGGGAAAGGAGTTCATCATATTGCTTACCGAGTCGATGATCTGGATCAAGCACTAGAAGAACTTAAAAACATAGGAATTCGCACTTTAGAAGGAACATTAAGAATCAACAAGCACGGAAGACGGCTGGTTTATCTTAATCCAGCAGACACTGAAGGCACAATCATTGAGTATTGCGATTATCCAAAAGAAAAACTGGTCTGATATCAAATCAGTTATTGTATATATTTCTTGTTAATTCAAGATCTAAGAAAATATATGCGGGCGGCCGAAGCAGCCGGCACCTTCTTCTCGAAGGGATCTAAATTGATTCATCTACTTTTTAAGTTACGAATAATCAGTCAATCTATAAATAACAGTGTACAATACAACTAATGCCAGTTAGTGTTCAAGAGAAATAACTGGCCAACTGTCAATCCTTGTTTAATTCAGCTCATATGAATATCTGTTCCATACTGAACCAATTGTAGTTTCCTCGCCAAAGACTGAGATGCGAAGTTGTCCCAAGAAGTACTATATAAAGCAATTCGTCCTTGTTTTTGTACCTCTGCAGCCCAGGCACTTGCTACATTTACTCCATATGCTCTTCCCCGGTAATGTTCATGTGTTGATACACTTGCTTCGTCTGCTTTTGATGTCTGCCTAGCACTACAACAAATAGAAACAGGTATATTATCTTCAACTATTACAAAACAAGGTTGCTTATATTCAAAATTCTCAAATGTATGTGGGAAATAAGGCTTTAAAATTTCTTTGTTTTTATCAGTTACTTTAATTGCTGTTGTGCAGGCCCTTTTTCTGACGTAAGGAAATACATATGCCGGTCCAATCCATAACTTAGTTACCGGTCGGTCCATGCTTAATACCTCTATTACTTCTCCAAGATTAGCACTAGGAATTGTCCCTATAACTTCTTCTAACTTCTCTACAATTCTCAGAGCTAAGGAATATGAAAAGCTGACTTCGCTTCCCAATTTGGTAACACCTAAGAAAAATCGTGGTGCTGGTTCGTAGGGTGGTTCATTCACAACCGACATTCGGTTTTCTGCATCGTGTTTAAATAACACATTCATATGATGTTTCATCAATTCTATATCAGATAACATATATATTCCTCCGGAATCACTTAATGAATCCAATATTCAAGATGCCTCTAGCTTTTCCCTGCTTTTTGCACTAAAACCGCTTCGGAAGGGAAACGACAAAAAGGGCTGCCTTAGCAGCCCTCCTTCTTTAACTACCGCACCCATTACTTAAAGAGAAATTCTTCACAAACTTTAATTTTCGCTATTCTTGTTAATAGAAATTATTTAGCGCTTTTAAATTATAATCTATTACAAGGAAATATACATTTTATTCCATAACGGTTTTAAACCAAAAGGAGAAATTAATCGTGGACACAATCAAAAGTACAAAGGACAATTGGAATGCAAATCTATATGATAATAAACATTCTTTTGTTTCAAAATACGGGAATACCTTGGTTGAATTATTAGTTCCAAAGCAAGGAGAGAAGGTTCTTGACCTTGGTTGTGGAACAGGAGATTTAGCCAATACATTATATGAGTTGGGCGTAAAGAACAATTCCCTTGGTATTATCCAAGTATTGCTGAGTATTCAACTTTAATGGAAGACGTAGGCTTTAGAGTGGCTTTTGCCCAACACTATGATAGACCAACTCAGTTGAATGGACATAATGGATTAAAAAACTGGATTGAAATGTTCGGTAATCATTTGTTCAATGGTATCCCTGAACAAACAAAAAATGAAATAGTTACAAAAGTTGAAAATAGTTTAAAAGGAACTTTATATAAAGACGGAATTGGATTGCAGATTATAAAAGAATACGTGTAATTGGAGTAAAATAATACTTAATAAAAGGAAGGAATTGAATTGTTCCTTCCTTTTTCAATTGTTCCAGTTCCTCTTTCACTAATAGCTGCCCGTCAGCTGAAGAACAAAAATGCTGCCATAGCAGCCTCCTTCTTTAACTAACTCACCCTATAGTTTAAGTACAAATGTCCACAAAGTCACATTTACTCTTATAAAGCACCTTATTTTAAATTCGATAAGGTGCTCTTTGTGAAAATTTAAGTACCTCATTTACTAATAAAACGGTTTACGGATATTGTTGCTAAATTCATTCATAATTATTGCTTCAAGTGCTGTGCAAAAGTTAAAAATCCTCTTCAACTAACCTTCCCGTTAATTCAAATAAGAAGAAAAGAATCGCTGCATAACCCCATTTATTCACCTACTAAGCCATCACCATCTCGGTCGTCCATATATTTATAGAGCCATGAATCACGGGTAATGGGCATTTTAAAGCCGGCAGCTTTGGCTTCGGCAATCGTAACCTGTCCATTATGATTGGTATCTACCTTACTAACATCTTCATCACTGCTTACTGTTCCGTTTGCTCGTACATGGTTTGTTTTCGGTGACGTGCTGCTCGTACCTGTCGTTACCCCTAAATTTTTGTTCACTTTATCTGGGTTTACATTGTCAAATTCATCTGTAATGGATCGGCCCTGAATTTTGTAGGTGAATGTATAATGATTAGGGATTTGCGTCTGAGTATTTGGATATTGAATGACTGCTGCGAAATCTGTACAGCCTCCTGCATCTCGAATCACTTTTTCCATATAAGCTTGGTCGCCGTGCCGATTGAGAGTGCTGTCCTGAGGTGTAATGTTATATGCGTTTGATACTCCCCCCAGTGAGTCCGCAATCACATGCCCTTTATCCAAGGCTGGACTCTCTGTACCAGGAACATTTGCTTCATCTGAGTAATATCTGCCTGATGACAAAACATGATCAGTATTCGGATTTTGCAGTATTATATTTTTTGCCTCAACACGGATCAGTTGTCCGTATTCATTGGTAAAAGCCCAATATTCCCTGTCGCCAAACCCGACATCAACTCTGACATTCGGCTTTCTATCTCCTGACATATCACCGCCATCAACTGAAATAAGTGTATATTTACTGTAGTCGAAGTCACCATTAACACTTGTTATAGAAGCTGCCTGTTTCGTAATGGGCTGCTTATTTTCAGTAGATGCTGGTTTTGCCGGCTTTGCCTCTTTTTTAGAATCAGGCTTCTCAAGTTGAGTCACTTTTTGCTGAATATCCTCTTTCGTTCCCACTTCACGATTTGTGCAGCCCATTCCAGCTATCATTGTAAGGATGACAAGGACGATCAGGGTTAAACCTTTTTTCACGTGTTCATCTCCACCTTGTTGTATTCAAATTTTTCCAAGAAAAACTTTACCATATCCCGTACAAACTGGCATTGGACAAAATATGGAAATAAAAAACGGCCCTTTTAATGGGCCGCTATCCGTTTATTTGATTAAGTATAGCTTCAAGCTTTTAACCGAGGTAATCACCCAGGCTAACATCCCTACCAGAGAAATGATGATGATCGAGTAAAACAGCCGCTCGTCCCTCAGCAAAATTATCCCTGCCAGAATGATGGCTAAATCAAGGATGAAAAGGGCTATTCCCACATTGACGGAAAAAATCCTGGCCAAAAGAAGTGCTAGTAAATCAATGCCGCCGGGGCTGATATGCTGCCGGAGCATAAGCCCAACCCCGGTTCCAATGGCCACTCCTCCCAAAAGTACAGAGCCCAGAGCAGGAAGATGAACGAGTGACTCGATCGGACTCAGCAGGGATACGATAACGCTTGAAATAGTGACGCCCCACACGCCGTTTATAAAGTATGTTTTATCATAGATTCCTGCAAAAACATAGACCGGTATATTCAAACAAAAAAACACAAGGGAAATCTTCAACCCAAATAGATAATGGATGATCAGACTGATTCCCCAGAAGCCTCCATTGATTAAATGTGCCGGTATGATAAAGCCATTGATGCCAATGCCTATCAATAGGCTGGCACCAATTGTTATGTAAAGTTTTTGAAGCATATGGCCCCACCCTTGTCCCGTATTACTTTATACTTTACTATACGGGACAGGCAGCAGTTTTATGACAAGCGCGTCAGCTGACTAATACGCATCTGTTCGGCTGGGTATAGCGTTACTATAATAGATCCCCTTCATCAACCTGTTTGTAAGATGCACTTTCATTCACAGACATCTTCAAAAGCAGTAATTAGCAAAAATTGCTCTCTTACTGCTCAAGCCTATTAAAATCACTCAGTACCTTCAGCATTTTGACGGTCAGATATCCCTTCCAGTCTTTTTCGGCTGCTTTCCATTCCTCCTCATATTGGCCAAACCAGGACCAGCCTGGATTCCAGGCTCCTTCCGGAGTCAGCCTGTCCAGTTCATAATCCAGATTATCGGGAAGCACTTCCTTAAATAAGTCAGCGAATGGTGATTCAGGAGAAGTAGCGATCTGCAGCGGAGTGAGTCCATAGTTCTCCCATCCTGCCCTGGAGCGGGGCGTGATTTCCCTGGCAGACTCCCTCAGCCTGTAAAGCACCTCCTGCTTGTCTTTGACTTCCAGCCTTTCAAACAGCCTTTGATAGCATAAAAAATCATGCATTTCCATTTTCATCTCAAGCTTATCAAGCTCCTCCAAGGCACGCACTTTTACGGTATCGAGGAACAACTTCGGAACCAGTTCCGAATATTCCAGAAGATAACCTGTAATTTCCGCACTGGGGTTTGCCCAGGAGGAGGCAGCCCCTGTATGACCCTTCTCAGCATCAAAATTCCACCAGGGTGCATGCGGTACATCGTTCACTTCCTCCGGGACGCCGTGCCATCCTCCCCTTTTTTGGTCATATGTATGAAGAAAATATTGAATTCCTTTTTGGATCAGAGGGCTTTCGGAAGTAAGATGCATTTCCCTGGCATATTGAAAGGCAATTGTTGACGCCATGGGAGAGGAATGCTCAAGTCGGAAGTCTGGTTCCAGAGAATGACCGAATCCTCCATCCTGATTTTGATAGTGAAGCAGCGCCTCTTCCACCAGGGCTGGGTCTCCACCCTCAAAATAATATTCATATAAACGTACATCTACAGGGCGGGCATTTTTTTTTATAAAGGCTTTGACTCTTCCGAATAGCTCGGAATTCAGCTTTTTCATTGAAAATCCTCCTTGTCGGGTTTTCTACAATGTTAATTCGACAGAAGGCAGATTTCTCCTTTTCTCTCCATGAAAAAAAGGAGACCAGTTTCCCGGTCTCCCATTTTTTAACGTTTCTGCAGTTCTTCAATCAATAATTTATTGACAAGCGGCGGATTTGCCTGTCCCTTTGTTGCTTTCATAATCTGCCCGATAAGGAAGCCGACAGCCTTCTGTTTGCCGCTTTTGAAGTCATCAATCGACTGAGGATTATTGTCCAGTGCCTCATTGATGTAAGTTCTCAGGGTTCCTTCATCAGAAATCTGCACAAGGCCCTTGTCTTTAACAATCTGTTCCGCATTGCCGCCTTTTTCAATCAGTTCCTTAAATACCTGCTTGGCAATCTTGCTGGAAATGGTACCATTGTCAATCAGCTTGATTAACCCAGCCAGGCTTTCCGGTGTAAGAGACGTTTCATGAAGCTCTTTTCCCTCTGCATTCAGATAGGCAGACACTTCCCCCATGATCCAGTTGGAGGCAGGCTTTGGCTCAGCCCCCGCTTTTACCGTGCCTTCAAAAAAGTCGGCCGTCTCCTTTGAAACGGTCAGGACAGCCGCATCATAGGAAGGAAGCCCGAATTCCTCGGTATACCGTTTCTTTCTTTCATCCGGAAGCTCAGGGATCTCAGCCTGGATACGGGCTTTCCACTCCGCATCAATGACAATGTCCACAAGATCAGGTTCAGGGAAATAGCGGTAATCATCCGATCCTTCCTTCACACGCATCAAAATGGTCTTGCCCGTTGCTTCATCAAAGCGGCGGGTTTCCTGCTCGATCGTTCCCCCGGAGCTGAGAACTTCAGCCTGACGTTTTTCTTCGTACTCAAGTCCTTTTTTCACAAAGTTAAAGGAGTTCAGGTTCTTCAGCTCTGTCTTTGTGCCGAATTCCTTCTGGCCGGCAGGGCGGAGGGAAATATTGGCGTCACAGCGCAGAGATCCTTCCTCCATTTTACAGTCGGAAACACCTGTATACTGGATGATGGATTTCAGCTTTTCTAAATATGCATAAGCCTCCTCCGGTGAGGTGATGTCTGGTTCTGAAACAATTTCGACCAGCGGCGTTCCCTGGCGGTTATAATCGACCAGGGAATAGCCGTCGCCTGTATGAGTAAGCTTTCCTGCGTCTTCTTCCATATGGATCCTGGTAATTCCAATTTTCTTCTTATTTCCGTTCACTTCAATTTCGATCCAGCCATTCTCTCCGATGGGCTTATCAAACTGAGAGATTTGATAGGCCTTTGGATTGTCCGGATAGAAATAATTTTTCCGGTCAAATTTAGTAACCTCTGCTACTTCGCAGTTCAAGGCAAGTGCTGCTTTCATGGCATATTCAACAGCCTTTTTATTCACAACAGGAAGAACCCCCGGATAACCCAGGTCAATGACACTTGTGTTCGTGTTCGGCTCAGCTCCAAAATGGTTGGGGCTTGAAGAAAAAATTTTGGATTCTGTTTTTAATTCAACGTGCACTTCAAGGCCGATGACAGTTTCAAAGCTCATTTTATTTTCCCCCTTCCATAACAGGCTTTTGTTTATGAAAATCCGTTGCCTGCTCAAATGCATGAGCGGCACGGTAAACGGTGCTTTCATCAAAATGGCGGCCGATGATCTGCAAACCTATCGGCAGGCCGTTTGAAAAACCACAAGGAACAGAGATTCCAGGCACTCCTGCAAGGTTGACCGGGATTGTCAGAATGTCATTTGCATACATGGTCAGCGGATCCTTCGTCTTTTCGCCAATTCTGAAAGCAGGTGTCGGAGCAGTAGGACCGACAATTACATCATATTTTTCAAATACTTTCTCAAAGTCCTGTTTGATCAGCGTGCGTACCTGCTGGGCCTTTTTATAATATGCGTCATAATAGCCAGAGCTTAACGCAAACGTACCAAGCATAATCCGGCGCTTGACTTCCTCGCCGAATCCTTCTGATCTCGTATTTTTGTACATCTCCAGAAGTGTTTTAGCGTTATCAGTGCGATATCCATAGCGGACACCGTCAAACCGCGCCAGGTTGGCTGATGCCTCTGAGGAGGATAACAAATAGTAGGCCGACAGGGCATATTTTGAGTGCGGGAGGGAAACCTCTTCCCACTCAGCACCTAAACCTTCTAACACCTTCAGGGCGCTCAGTACTGAATTGCGCACATCTTCACTGATACCCTCGCCCAGGTATTCTTTCGGAACTCCGATTTTAAGTCCCTTGATATCACCCGTAAGGCTTTCCGAATATTTCGGAACCCCCACATCAGCAGAAGTTGAATCCATGGCATCCAGTCCTGCGATGGCTTCTAGTAGGTAGGCATTATCCTCCACAGTGCGGGTAATCGGCCCGATCTGCTCCAAGGATGAAGCAAAGGCAATCAATCCAAAACGGGATACCCTTCCATAAGTCGGCTTAAGTCCTACCACTCCACAATAGGCTGCCGGCTGGCGGATGGAACCGCCTGTATCAGAACCGAGGGAGAAGAGAACCTCGCCGGAGGCAACGGCAGCCGCTGAGCCGCCCGAAGAGCCTCCTGGAACATACTCCGGGTTCCATGGATTCAAGGTCTTTTGAAACGCAGAATTTTCATTGGAGGAACCCATCCCGAATTCATCCATATTCAATTTACCAATGGTGATGGTTCCTGCTTTATGTAATTTTTGCATAACTGTTGCATCATAGATGGGATTGAAATTCTCTAAGATCCGGCTGCCGCTTGTCGTACGGAGATTCTTGGTGACGATATTGTCCTTGATTCCAATCGGCAGTCCCCATAATGCGCCGCCTGCTTTTCCTTTAACAGCCTGTTCATCAAGAAGTGCCGCCTGCTTTTTGGCTTCTTCTTCATTCAAAGTCAGGAACGCCTTAATTTCCGGGTCTGTCTCTGATATCCGTTTAAAGGACTCCTCTATGAGATCAGATACCTTTATTTCCTTTTTCTCCAATAAACTCTTTAATTCTGAAACTCTCTGCTCCAGCAATGACATGTCTTCCCCTCCTTAGTCGATAATCGATGGAACGCGGATATGCCCATCCTTGCTGTCCGGTGCATTCTTTAAGACTTCTGCAATTGGCAGCCCGTTTTCCGCTTTGTCTTCCCTCAGTACATTTTTCATTTCCAATACATGAGAAGTCGGCTCCACGTTCTTGGTATCCAGTTCATTTAGCTGCTCTGCAAAAGAAATAATCGCATCTAGTTCTTTTCTGAGTGTTTCCGTCTCTTCCTCTGTTACGGCAAGTCTGGCTAAATTAGCGACATGCTTTACCTGGTCCGCTGATATACGGCTCATTCCTTCCACCTCCATGTTCGTACAAACAGAATATATTGATAATATCAGACTTTTTCGCATTAAAGCAACAAGTCCTTCCTTCATAATGCGACATTCTAAAAAAAACAGAAGAATTTGAAAGAATGGCCTGCCTTCAGATTTGTCGAATGCCTTAATCAAACGTTTAATTAAAACCTCCATAGAGATTTACATACCAGCCATCACACCCTTTCTCCGCTAAAAATCCTGTTATTCCCAATACCTAAAACCCTCGAATATTGTCCGGGAAATATGGCACAGGAAATGGGGATGGTTCCCCATTTCCCAACTAAAAAACCCCCACAAAGAGCGGGGGTCATGAATCCTGAGTATTAGAATGCTTCTGAAGTGGTTTTACCCTGCATATGAAGAGCCAGGTAGTCCGGGCCTCCAGCTTTTGAGTCTGTTCCAGACATGTTGAATCCGCCGAATGGCTGGTATCCAACGATGGCTCCAGTACAGCCGCGGTTGAAGTATAGGTTTCCTACATGGAATTCTTCACGTGCCTTTTCAAGGTTTGCACGGTTGTTTGTGATTACAGCCCCTGTTAGGCCGTATTCTGTATTATTGGCAATTTCGATCGCATGATCAAAATCCTTTGCCTTCGCGAAGGCAACGACCGGTCCAAAGATTTCTTCCTGCATAATGCGTGCCTGAGGATCCACATCGGCAATAATCGTTGGCTGAACGAAGAAGCCTTTAGAGTTATCCCCTTCTCCACCAGCAGCCAGACGTCCCTCTTCTTTTCCGATTTCAATGTATTCCATGATCTTCTTGAATGCATTGTTATCGATGACAGGGCCCATAAAGTTGCTCGGGTCGGTTGGATTACCGATTGTCAGGTCTTTTGTCAGCTCGACAGCGCGCTGGAGAACCTGATCATATACATCCTCCACAATGACCGCCCGGGAGCATGCCGAACATTTTTGGCCGGAGAAGCCGAAAGCAGATTTTACGATAGATTGAGCAGCCAGTTCAAGATCTGCCTCTTTATCTACTACAATCGTATCCTTTCCTCCCATTTCAGCGATGACACGCTTCAGCCAGATTTGGCCTTCATTTACCTTGGATGCACGCTCATTGATACGAATGCCTACATCACGGGATCCTGTGAAGGAGACAAAGCGGGTACGCGGATGGTCAACCAGGTAGTCGCCCACTTCAGCACCGCTTCCCGGAACGAAGTTAAGTACCCCCTTAGGAAGTCCTGCTTCCTCCATCACTTCCACGAATTTTGCCGCAACTACAGGTGTAGTGGAAGCTGGCTTTAATAGCACGGTGTTACCGGTTACAATCGCTGCCACAGTAGTTCCTGCCATAATCGCAAACGGGAAGTTCCAAGGAGAAATGATAATTCCGATTCCAAGCGGAATATAATTAAAACGGTTGAATTCATTTGGACGGCTCTGAACAGGAATTCCATCCTTCAATTTAAGCATCTGGCGGCCGTAGAACTCAAGGAAGTCAATCGCTTCTGCTGTATCGGCATCCGCTTCGTTCCATGGCTTACCAGCTTCTTTCGTGAGCAGGGCTGAAAATTCATCTTTGCGGCGGCGGATAATGGCCGCAGCACGGAATAATACATCTGCCCTGGTTTCAGCTTTTGTCTTTTTCCAAGTTTTAAATGCTTCATCAGCAGCCTGCATGGCTTTTTCAGCAAGCTCGCGGTCTGCCTTTGAGACGCGCCCGATGACTTCTTCTTTATCGGCAGGGTTTACTGAGATGATTTTTTCTTCAGTCGAGATGCGCTCTCCGCCGATCACTAAATCGTAGTCTTTTCCAAGATAGCCCTGTACTTTTTCCAAGGCATCCATATACGACTGTTTATTTGATTCTACGGAAAAATCCGTAAACGGCTCATGCTTATATTGTTGTACCAACCCCATCGCTCCTCTTAAAATAAATTAAAACTCACAATACTTAGTTTAACTTAAATTTTCTAAGTCTTCAATTATGTTATTCTATTTAGAATTTGCTTCTAGATTCTTGCTGCTTTTTATAGAATGCAAAAAAGAGGCAGCCCCGATAGGAATTCCTCCTGTGAGACTGCCTTCATTTTTTATTATGGCTGTTTTCGTAAACTTTGTTGCTTTGGAACAAGGCGGTTGATTTCCGCTCCAATCAACCTATTTAATAATGGAATCGCCTCTCATAACTCTTTAAGAACAATAATCTTTTAGATAAGAGCCTTTATTATTCATAAATATGGACAAATGGCTCTTTATCCTGCGGTTTCCTTACAATTAAAGCCTCCGGGCCATTAACAGAATTTATATCGACCTCTACCGAGATGTAATCAGCAAAATGCTGCATCACCAGCCCTGTCACATACTGGGTAAATCCGATAGCTTCTGCTTTCCCATAGAATTGGATAGGAATTGTGATATTCAAACTCTGAAGCTGGTCGTCCGCATAAAAGGCACGCCCGATGACTCCGTTGAAGTTAGGGAAATACTTTTCCACATCCTGCTTAAAGTTCAAGAAAGAATTTACATCCTCGCGATTCTTATCCCCTGTTTTTGGGGGAGGGAAGAGAACATACTTTTCATTGATTCCCTTCCAGCCTCCAAGGCTCGTGTCACCTTCTCCTGCACTTGCATAGGAGACAAAGTTCCCTGGAACTGCTGATGTTTTAGGAGCCTGCTCAAACAGGGCAATCGTAATTGGCACATTGCTCAAGCCGTCCATTTTCCTTAGCCTTTGAAGTACCTCTGCAGCGATTTTCTTCCCTTCGGACAGCAGGACGCTTTTTGGGATCTGTGTTTCATAATCGGCGCCATAATCCTCTTTCTTGTAGTAATGAACAGAGTTCATGGCAAGCCCGATTACCACTCCTCCCAGCGAAACTGTATTTTTATCCGTTTTGACCAGGTAATCATGCTCCAGGACGTGAGCAAGATAAATGGGGTTTTCCTGATTTCTTTTATCAATATCGCCCTTGCCGGGGTCCAGCGGGTTAAGCCCGATATTTTCTTTATCGGTTAAACCCTGCGACTTTAACTGCTCCTTGGTGAACTTACGGTTAAGCCAAAGTTCGACTGTTTTCCGATCCAGGAACTGGCCTTCTCTAAACAAGTATTTATCAGGATCAAATTCATTCTGGGCCACCCTCATTAATCCTGTTTCAAACTCATTAATATCATAGCGTGTGTTTAAATTGGCCACGACCATCCCTCTTGCCTGCCCAGGCTCAAACGGAAGGGTCGTCCGGTAATATTCATCGGAAATCTTGTATTTTGGAATAATAGCCTTTTCCTTTTTTGTCTCCGAATTCTGCACTACTTCCTCTTGTTTATCAAACTTAGGCGCACACGCCGTTAATAATAAGAGAAGCGCCAGCCCGATAAAGGAAATTTTCACTTTCTTCTTCATCGATCTACACCTCTAATATAGGTTATTCCCTATTTATTTAGTTCTTCAAGCATCCGTTCCTCATTCCAGACTTCTATGCCAAGCTCTTCTGCTTTTGTAAGCTTAGAGCCAGCATCCTCCCCCGCAATGACAAGATCGGTTTTTTTGCTGACGCTGCCGGAAACATTTCCGCCAAGCGCCTCAATCTTTTCCTTGGCTTCATTTCGCGAAAGCTCTTCTAGCTTACCAGTTAGAACCACTGTTTTACCAGCAAAAAACGAATCAGATTCTGCCGGAGAAACAGGTTTAGGTCCATTATACTCCATATTGACACCGGCAGCCTTTAATTCCTGGATCAGCTCCTGGGCCTCATCCATGTCAAAATAAGCGGTAATCGAGTCTGCCATTTTTCCGCCTATCTCATTAATGGCTGTCAATTCTTCAAATGAAGCCTCCATCAGCGCATCCATGCTGCCGAAAACCTGTGCAAGCGTCTTGGCTGCCTTTGCCCCTACATGCCTGATGCCAAGCCCAAAGAGAAGCTTCTCCAATGAATTGTTCTTTGACCCTTCGATGGCTCCAAGAAGATTGGATACGGATTTTTCTCCCATCCGTTCCATGCTGATAAGCTGTTCATACGTCAATTTGTATAAATCCGCGACATCCTTGATAAGCTCCTGGGCAAACAGCTGTGTGATGACCTTTTCACCCAAACCCTCAATATTCATCGCATTCCTTGATACAAAGTGAATGAGGCCTTCCCGGATTTGTGCCGGACATTTAGGATTGATGCACCTTAAGGCCACTTCACCCTCAAGACGGACGAGATCACTGCCGCATTCCGGACAATGCTCAGGCATATTGAAGTCTTTTTCTTCCCCTGTCCTCATTTCAGGAAGTACATTCACGATTTCCGGAATAATATCGCCTGCCTTTTTCACCACAACATGGTCGCCGATCTTAATATCCTTCTCACGGATTAAGTCTTCGTTATGAAGAGTTGCCCGCTGTACAGTGGTTCCGGCCACACGCACCGGCTCGAGAACGGCAGTCGGTGTGACCGCGCCTGTTCTTCCCACATTGAGCTCGATATCCTTCAGGACGGTAACAACCTCTTCCGCAGGGAATTTATAGGCGATCGCCCAGCGGGGGCTTTTGGCTGTAGTTCCGAGCTGCTCCTGCTGTCTTAAAGAGTCGACTTTTACCACGATGCCGTCAATATCATATGGAAGGTCCGGGCGTCTTTCCACCCATCCCCGGATATAAGCAATCACTTCTTCAATATCCGCACATTTTCTTCTTTCTTGATTCGTCTTAAAGCCCAGACGATCCAGAAGATCAAGGCCCTCGCTATGGGAAGTCACGCCCGTCTCACCGAGATCAGCAATGGCATATAAAAAGATATCCAGGCTGCGTGAGGCCGCAATCTTAGGATCAAGCTGTCTCAGGGATCCAGCCGCTGCATTCCTTGGGTTTGCAAACGGCTCCTCCTCACGCTCTTCCTTGATCTTGTTCAGCTTCTCGAATGAGCGCTTTGGCATGAAGGCTTCTCCTCTTACCTCCATGGTAAAGGGCTCCTTAATGCGGAGGGGAATCGACTTGATGGTCCTTAAGTTGGCTGTGATGTCCTCGCCGATTGTACCATCGCCTCTTGTTGCTCCTTTTACGAATAAGCCGTCCTCATATCGGAGCGAAACAGCCAGACCGTCAATTTTGAGTTCGCAGACATACGAATATTCATCGCCTGCAGCCTGGCGGACTTTGCGGTCAAAGTCCCTCAGATCTTCATCATTGAAGGCATTTCCAAGACTCAGCATCGGGCTTCTGTGTTCGACTTTTTCAAACATATCAAGCATTGCCCCGCCTACCCTCTGTGTAGGGGAATCAGGGGTCACAAGATCCGGGAATTGCTCCTCAAGCTCGATTAATTCGCGGATCAATCGGTCATATTCTGCATCCGGCACTGATGGTTTGTCCAAAACATAATAGTCATACCCATATTGGTTAATGAGAGTTTGGAGCTCCACGATATGTTTTTCGGCTTCCATTCGTTCCATACATTCAGCACCTTTCCTTTTCTAGAGGCTAGCCCTTTGTAATCGGGGCAAATTTAGCAAGCAGTCTTTTTATTCCGGTCGGGCTCGGGAAAGCGATATCCAGCTCTTTTCCTTCTCCTTCGCCCTTCATGCTGACAACGGTTCCGGTTCCCCATACTTTATGAACCGCTTTGTCTCCCACATTCCAGCCGATTTCGTCTCCGCCAGTGGTGGTCTGCTTCATGACAATCGGCCGGACAGCTGCCGTCGGACGGCGTCCGAATTCCCGCGCTTGCCCTCTCGGCTGCGATGCCCTTTGTCTAGGGACTAAGTCCTCCAGCAGATCTTCAGGAATTTCCGCAATAAACCGGGATACTGGGTTCATACTTGTACGTCCGAACAGAGTTCTCATCTGTGCATTTGTCAGGAAGAGTTCCTCTTCGGCCCTCGTGATGCCTACATAGGCAAGCCTGCGCTCTTCTTCCATTTCCTCCTCTTCCATCAGCGAACGGCTGTGAGGGAAAACTCCTTCTTCCATCCCAATCAGAAAGACAACCGGGAATTCAAGGCCTTTGGCTGAGTGAAGGGTCATGAGGACTATGGAGTCCTGAGGTATGCCATCTTCATCATCTTCCAATGAATCAATATCCGCAACCAAGGCAAGATCCGTCAAAAATGCTACGAGTGTCTTGTCATCATTGCTTTCTTCAAAGCTTTTGGTAACAGATAAAAATTCGTCAATGTTCTCTAGACGGCTCTGCGATTCAATCGTTTTTTCTGCCTGAAGAGATTCCCTATAGCCCGTTTTGTCCAGCACTTCCTCAACGAGTTCCGTGACTGACAAATATTCCTGCATATTGGAATAGTTTTTAATCAGATCCCTGAACTCTGCTGCTGCCTTCATGATTTTAGGGCTGACACCGATCAATTCAACCGCGTCCAGTGCCTGCATGATGGATGTATCATTCATGGCTGCAAAATTGGCGATTTTATCGAGGGAAGTGGAGCCGATTCCCCTTTTGGGAACATTGATGATCCTGCGCAGGGATATATCATCATCCGGATTCGAGATCAATCGCAGATATGCGAGAATATCTTTAATTTCTTTGCGGTCGTAGAACTTTGTACCTCCGACAATGGAGTACTGAATATTCGATTTCAGCAATACTTCCTCCATTACCCGGGATTGGGCGTTGGTTCTATAAAGGATGGCAATCTCGGATAATTTCTTTCCATCCCTTGTCATCTCATTGATCTTTCCGGCCACAAACTGAGCTTCAGCCTGCTCGCTGTCCGCCCTGTAATAGCAGATTTTGTTTCCTTCAAGATTTTCCGTCCATAGATTCTTCGGTTTGCGGTTGGCGTTATTGGAGATTACCCTGTTGGCTGCTGAAAGGATCCGTTTTGTTGAACGGTAGTTCTGCTCAAGCAGAATGACATTCGCATTGGGATAATCCTTTTCAAAGCTCAGGATATTGGCGATATCCGCCCCGCGCCAGCGGTAGATGGATTGATCGGAATCCCCGACTACACACAGGTTCCGGAAACGTGCAGCCAGCATTTTTACCAGCATATATTGTGCCCTGTTTGTATCCTGATACTCATCCACGTGGATATATTGGAACTTACGCTGATAGAACTCCAGTACTTCCGGCACCCTGGTAAACAAAAGAATCGTCTTCATGATCAGGTCATCAAAATCGAGGGCCTGGTTTTTGGCCAGCCGTTTTTGATATTCCTTATATACATCAGCCGCCACCTGTTCATAGAAGCCGCCTGACATACCGGCATACTCCTCGGCATCGATTAATTCGTTTTTTGCGGAGCTGATGGTCCCGAGCAGTGCCCGGTAATCATATTTCTTAGGGTCCAGGTTCTTATCCTTTAAGATCTGCTTAATGACGGACTGCTGATCGGTTGTGTCAAGAATGGTAAAGTTCCGGTTAAAGCCGATCCTGTCAATGTCTCTCCTTAGGATTCGTACACACATGGAGTGAAAGGTCGAAATCCAGATATCCTCGGATGCCCCGCCAAGAATGCCTTTGATCCGCTCCTTCATTTCCCTCGCTGCTTTATTGGTAAAGGTAATTGCAAGGATATTCCAGGGAGCCACCTGTTTTTCAACCATCAAATACGCAATCCGGTGAGTCAGGACCCTCGTCTTTCCACTGCCTGCCCCAGCCATGATTAAAAGCGGTCCATCCGTGCTCTTCACCGCTTCCTGCTGTTCATTATTCAAGCCTTTCAATAATCGGTCTGAAAGGAATTGCATGTTTATTCACCACCACATCTAGAACGTTTGTTCTTATTATATCATGATTTCTGCCTTCGGAAACCTGTAATTGTGCAGTCTTTACGACTTGGCGTTTTTAACTGCCTCTACAGTCTCTATAGCAAAATCTATATTTTCATAAATGACATTACCGACAACCACTACATCAGCATGCTCTGCCATATCCCGTGCCTGCTTAGGTGTGCTGATTCCGCCGCCATAGAACAGGACAGTTTCTTCAAGCACTTCTTTTACACCCTGTATAAGGGAAGGATCGGCATATTTGCCGCTGTTTTCAAGATAAAAGATTGGAAGCTTATACATCTTTTCTGCAATCCTTGCATAAGCGGCGATATCATCTTCATCCATATCGCAGTCTGCCTCAGTCAAAGCAGCCGCTTTGCAATCCTCATTCAGGATGCAGTAGCCTTCTACATAAATTTCATCCCAGTCCATGATTTCCCCGTATTCCTTTACAGCCTGATGGTGAAGGCCGATCAGCCAGTCCTTGCTGCGGCTGTTCAATACAGAAGGAATGAAATACAAATCAAAGCCGGGTGTCACAGACTCTATATTAGAAATTTCAAGAACACAAGGCACCGTATATCTTCGAACGCGAGACATTAATTCAAGCACATTTTCCAGTGTCACTCCGTCGCTGCCTCCAATCAGGATGGCATCCGTGCCGGATTCACATACCCTCTCCAGGCTTTCATCGTCTATCGCCTTATTCGGATCGAGCTTAAAAACATGCTTCCACTCTCGAAAATCATACATACAAAATCCTCCATATTCATTATCCCATTCAACCATTATACCATTAGAACAATTTTATAAAAAATAGTAGGAGAAAGAAAAATGCAGGGAAATATTGAAAAAAGCCAAAGAAAAAACCCGGGCAGGGAGCCTGCAGCTCTGCCCGGGTTCTTCATCCACTCATCAAGCACTCTTCTTTTGATGATTTCCAGCTTTCTGTTCCTTCATTCTGCTGTAAACAAAAGCCAAAAGGGAGCCGGAAATATTATGCCATACACTGAAAATGGCACTTGGAACAGCCGCAAGCGGTGAGAAGTGTGCGGAAGCGATCGCGACTCCCAAACCGGAGTTCTGCATGCCCACCTCCATTGAGACGGCCTTTTGTTTTGACAAATCCATTCCCATTGCCCGGGCAAATAGGAACCCAAGGCAAAAGCCGAGAATATTGTGGAGGACCACCACCGCAAAGATCAAAAGGCCGGTCTTGGCAATCTGCTCCTGGCTTCCAGCTACTACGGCAGAAACAATTAAAACGATCGCCGTTACAGAGACAAGGGGCAAAGCCTTTACGCCTGCAGCCGCCTGCTTTCCAAAAAACTTTTTTATCAAGAAACCCAGCACCAATGGAATGATAACAACCTGCACAATGGAAAGAAACAGTCCGCCTATGCTGATATCCACCCATTTACTTGCAAACAAAAGGATTAACAGCGGCGTTATAATCGGTGCCAAAACCGTTGAAACCGAAGCAATGGCAACGGCAAGGGCTACATTTCCCCTTGCCAGGAAAACCATGACATTCGATGAAGTTCCGCTCGGGCAGCATCCTACCAGAATGACTCCTACCGCAACTTCGGAAGGGAGATGGAGTCCTATCGACAGCAAGAAGGCTAATAAAGGCATGATGATAAAATGTCCCGCCACTCCGATTGCTACATCCTTTGGTCTCTTGAATACTTCTTTAAAGTCTGATGCTGACAGCGTCAGCCCCATTCCAAACATGACAATTCCCAAGAGCGGAACAATATACGCACCGATCCACTTAAAGCTTCCTGGAAACAAATACGCTATGATGGCAATTGCAATGACCCAGAAAGAAAAAGTCCTTCCGGCAAATCCGCTTATCTTTTCAACAATTTTCATAAGATCCCTCCTGATTCGTCTATGCTGAAGCCAGTCTAATAGTAGTAATCTTACTACTTATTCTGAATATTTTAAATGTTATTACAGAAAAAAGTTCTAAAAAAAGAGAGACAGCATCTTTCAGCCGTCTCTTCCTGTTATTTTTCTTCTTTTATCCGTTCCAGTACAATATCGTAGGCGTCATTTCCATAATTAAGACTTCTCTTAACCCGGGAAATCGTGGCTGTGCTGGCGCCGGTCTCTGTTTCAATTTTATGGTAGGTATTTCCTTCCTTCAGCATCTTTGCTACCTGCAGGCGCTGGGCAAGGGATTGAATTTCATTTACCGTGCATAGATCATCAAAAAATAAATAGCACTCTTCTAGTGTTTCCAAGGATAAGATGGACTTAAACAGCTGATCCAGTTCTTTTCCCCTTAGCTTATCAATTTGCATATAGGGACTCCTTTATCTAACCTCTTTAAGGTTTAATGCTGACTTTTGAGGGGTTTTTCGTCTGAACAGGAATCACGCTGACCCAGGTTCTGCCCGGAATCAGTCCCGCTTCCTTTCCTCCTATATAGGGAGTGATTACATTTTTCTTGAATTCCCATGTAATCTCATGGACCCTTCCCAGCTGGAAGAGAAATCCCTTCCCTCCAGCCCGGAGGTCGATATCCCGTCTGCCCTTTTTATCTACAACCCTGTGAGGCGCTTCAATAATCAGCAGATTATCCAGGAGGACTTCCTCTTTTGTGTCATAATCTATGGTTAATACAGAATCAGAATATCGTTTATACTTTTTTGTCTCTTGGTCAAATACGTAGCGCGTCTTGTAGTCAGGGGTGGAATAATTGATTTCTACTGAACCTGCCTTCTCCCCATTAAAATGCTGCAGCTCCTCAGCAGTTAAAAACGTAAGCGGCTGCGGCGGGGTATCCAGTTTAAAGCCATTCTCCCGGGCTCCCTTTTCAATATTGTCATATGTGATATATGAATTGTGGGGAGCCTTCCGAAAGCTCGCCCGCTTAAAAAGGGTTCCATCATATTGAAGGCCGTTCAAATGATCGATATATCCATCGGCCAGCATTTTCTTTGCTTCGGGGCTGTATCCGTGCAGAATATACAGGGCATTCAATCCCTTGGCCAGCTCCATATAATAATCTCTGGCACTTCTTACCGGTCCAAGTGTATCCGGCCTTTCACTTTGAAATACAGCGAGGAGCCTTGTTACTTCCCCTTCAGCCAGGAGTTCGTAAACTAAGTCCGCTTTCGATATTCCGGACTGCGGCCTTGCTTTAGGATGATTGTTAATCATTACTGCAACGGCACGCCGGTTTACGGGCTGATTGGTTTTTAAGCCTGTAAGCGGGAATACATTCTGGTTACTTTCCTTGTGCACCTTTTGTTCCTGATGCTTCTCAACGGTTTTAGGCGGCAAGTCGGCCTTTTTGTCTGTCTGGGAGCAGCCGGCAAATAGTAAACATGCAGCAAGGCATATGGCTCCTGCTTTTAATGCCATTTCCCAAAACCTCCTGACTCCTTATTTTAGGAGGCTAACATCACTTTTATATTTTAACGCATTATAGTGGGAAAGAGAACATTTTTATTCATAACATCATACATTCCCTGCGGGGTAATCCGGATATACGGAAGATGCGTTGATGAGAAGAACAGCAGTGTATAAATCGGATCGCTGAACTTATATCCCCGTTCCTTGAGCAGGCTCTTAAGCTCCGTTTCTTCCTTTATCAGCTGTTCAAGGCTCTTATCGGACATCAGCCCATGAAGCGGCAGCCCCATTTCATAAATGACCTCGCCATTTTCAGCCGCCACGATGCCTCCGCCCATTTCCTTCATCCGGTTAAAGGCGATCAGCATCTCTTTTTTGCTCTTGCCGATCAAAATGATGTCACCAGTGTTGGTAAAGGAGCTTGCAAAACCGTCCAGCCTGCTCGCAAAGCCTTTGATCATCGTATTGATCCGCCATTTCCCTTTTCTATCCACCATCATCAGGAAGCACTGGTCATCATCCTGAGGCAGCCGGTCAAAGGACAGCTCAATAGACACGGAGTATGGCTTTGTAATCACATCATTCAGCATTTCAATTCCAAACGGCATGGAAAACTGCAGGTCATCGTAAGTAAGGCTCCAATCAAGCTTCATTGGACCGAAATCATGGCTGCTCCAATCCACTGGATGTTCCTCTTCATAAACATTATGCTGATCCAGCTTGATCCACTTTCCCTTTGCCATCACCGATACCGGGGCTGGATCATGAATATCCTTCAAAAAGTTAATGTTAGCCACTCTGCCCGTGGCGATTGAACCATGCAGATATTCAATATTATAGTACCTTGCGACATTGATGGTTCCCATATTATAAGCATCGACAATAGGGACACCCGCCTCTATGGCAATCCTGATGAGTCTGTCAATGACTCCCTCTTCATAAAATGAAGGAGGAGATCCATCCGTTGTAAGAAAGAACTTATCAAAATTATCCAGCTTGAACTCCAGGATTTCTTTCAGGAGCAGAGGCAGATCAGGACGGATGGATGAATGCCGCAGGCTGACTGTATACCCCTGTAAAAGCCTTGCGAGCACTTCCTTTCCTGTCATGGCCTCATGGTCACAGTCAGCCCCAAGGAGCATCATTTTGGCCAGGGTCTTTTCAGAGGCTCCGGGAAAGTGTCCCTCAATCTGCTTCCGCATACGCTTTGCTTCCTGAATCCAGTGAAGCATCATATCATCACCGGCAAGAAGCCTAGGCCAGCCTGTCAATTCTCCCCCCTGGAGAACGGCATCATGCTCAAGCCAATCCTTCACATTTCCGTGCGAAAATACTTTCTCCTCATCAGCAATTTCCGTCTGGGCATCAAAGCGGCACCACCAATAGAGGCTGGCCGGAAGATTCCGCAGTTCCTTCAAAAGGGAGAAGGCCTTTTTATTCTCCATTTGCAAAAAAAGCATCAGATTATCATTGATCATCGTAGTCGTCCCGCATGACGATGCATAGGCAGCAAAAGTCTGGGGATTATATAATTGAAATGGATGAGCGTGCGGCTCAATGTAGCCGGGAACGAGATAATACTCACTGCAATCCTTTACCTCGCATCCCTCGGCATGTTCAGGGAGCCTGTCACCGACGTAAACAATACGGTCATCATAGATCCAGATATTTGCTTCGATCCATTTCCTAAACGTTGGATTTAAATAACGGGCATTCGTAAGAACTATATGGGGTGATAGTTTACCGTCAAGGACAGCGACATGCTCACGAAGCTGCTTATTTTTCCACCGATAGCGCTGTTCCAGCATAAACATCCTCCTTAAACCGAACGGAATGTAAGCGTTTTACTTTTCTTAATAGTACCACATAATACGCCTTTAGTACATTAAAGTTTTACAGATATAATGTGAACATTTTATGAAGGGGGACTTACCATGAACGTTAAACCAAACATTGGAATCATCAACGCCCTGATCCGGCTAACCTGCGGATTTACTCTGCTTGCCTGGTCCACGGCAAGGCTTGCCAAGCGTCCAAACAAAAACCGGTATCTGCTGACAGCCATGATGTCAGCCATGAAAATTGGCGAAGGAATCGTCCGCTACTGCCCCGTTACCGAGCTCATGCAGCAAAGCAAAGAAATGACACAGCAAAATCAACAGGGCCAGCAGGGTCAAAAAAAGGATAACTGGTAATAAGCACTCTAGTTCGGCGGGCTTTGGCCCTCCGTTTTTTTGTGTTGTATAGGTGCATGTCAGCTCAGGAGGAGACAGGGAGCGCGCAGCAGGAGTTCGGCGTGACGTTGGCCGCCTTGGGAGGACTTTTTTTCTTATGCCTAGTCGGCCTGTCATCACGCGTTCCTGATTCGGACTGCTATTCTTTATCTGGCGGCTAAACCTGTCCGAACCTGGACTGACTTCGGACTACTTTTCCTCTCTGCCGCCTCAACCTGTCCGAACCTGGACCCTCTTCGGACTACTTTCTCTTCCTTGCGCCCCAACCTGTCCGAA
>NZ_KE387241.1:307020-329136 GCF_000430765.1 Peribacillus kribbensis DSM 17871
CTTCGGACTACTTTCTCTTCCTTGCGCGCCAACCTGTCCGAACCTGGACTGACTTCGGACTACTTTTCCTCTCTGCCGCCTCAACCTGTCCGAACCTGGACCCTCTTCGGACTACTTTCTCCTTCATACACCTCATCCTGTCCGAACCCGGACTGCCTTCATGCGCCTCAGCTTGTCCGAACACGGAACTCATCGAACCACTATTCCCCTCCTATCTTTGCAGCAAGCCCCTCATTCAGCACCCTTTAAAGCATTTCTTTTCTTTCATACCCTCCTCAGTCACAGCAAACCCTTCTCCCAAATCTGCGATCTTCAACTGGATACTTCCACAACAAAACCCGGGAAAAATAACCACTTCCCGGGCTCGTCATAGCTATTTAAAAGCAGGCTCCAATTAAGGCGCCGTCCGGAATTTCCAGATCGGGGATTTAGTCCTGCCGCCGAATTTATCACTGACCTCCACGTACCAATAGTAGTCACTGTCAGGCTTAAGCGGTTTTAGCTTTAACTGCGCCCTGCGGCTGCTTCTTACATCTGCGTCCTCGCCCAGCTTTTTTGAGGTGTAGACATTGACAGACAGATAGTCGGTGGCCACTTGTTTATGGATGGGATTCAACTCGATTCCTGTGAGGATGAATTCATCGGTTCCGCTGTCAAAGAAATTATAATGATCCAGGTACGGCGAATATGTTTTGACTCTCAGCTGTTTATGCAGGGGATCGAACTGCAGGAGGCGCATATAGCCCTGTCCTCCCTCAGGACCTCCCTGATAATCAGCAAGCATCTCAATGACCTTCCTGCCGTCCGGAAGCTTCTCGATATGGCGGCTGGCTCCAAAGTAGTGTCCGCTCAAGACCATTTTGACATTTTGATTCGGCATTACCAAGCTTTGGAACATAGACTGCCCCCGGGAGGTCCGTCTTCCATCCACATCCAGGTACGAATGGACTGCAAGAATGGCATTGCGGTCTGAATATTTTTTTAGTACCCTGTTGGACCAGTCGATGGATTCCCGGCTGGTTTCTTTTCCCCAGCCCAAATACAAAATGATAAAGTCATGCCCTCCAAAGGAGATCAAATCATAATGAAGGGCATTATTTCCCCTTTCCCCTCCATAGGAAGGCTGTCCCACAAAGCGTTTCTTTCCAAAATATTTCCCAAAGTTTGTGTAATTGACAAAAAGGGAGCCTACATCATGATTGCCTGCTGCAACTCCGTAAGGGACATTCCCCTGGTCAAGGGCTGCCATACTCTTGCTGGCTGTCTCCCACTGGTTCATATCCCATCTGAAATCGACAATGTCCCCTGTGTGTATAACATAACCTGC
Organism: Peribacillus kribbensis DSM 17871; assembly: GCF_000430765.1. GTDB lineage: Bacteria > Bacillota > Bacilli > Bacillales > DSM-1321 > Paraperibacillus > Paraperibacillus kribbensis. The sequence goes on from NZ_KE387241.1 coordinate 308,348, forward strand.
ATTTCCTTTGTCATACTGAAGCTTTGCCCAGTTGGTCATAATGGGATAAATAAAAGGAAAAGTACTAGAATAGTACTGGGTATCAGACATCCACAGCAGTGTGAAATTCTGATTGGTTTTTTCAGGAGGATCTTGGATGAGCACCTGGATCCTTTGCTTCTTTACGTATTTATCCAGATTCACCTGTGCTTTGAGTGTATAATTTCTATCTCCATATCCATAGGCAAGAGCATCCCATCTGTAGGTGCTATAATTCCAGGCATACAGGATTACCCTCCTGCCGTTTGCGGAATGGCCGGTCCATTCCAGCTCTACTTCTTTGATTTCCGGCCTTTTTTCCTTTATGACGGCTTCAAACCTCTGATAAGGAAAGCCGGTATCCGCTCCCGAAACCAGGTACTCTCCATCCTCAACAGCCAGTTTCATCTTTTCAGGGAGATTCAGATCCTTCTCTCCTTCCTGCTCAAGCTCAAGCGGAGGCTCGCGGTCGGAGACCTTCATATAGCCCTTTAACTGTCTTGATGATGAAAAATCATATCTGCTTGCTTTGTAAAAAACAGTCTTAACCCGGTCCCCTGTAGGATCCTTTACCTTTACGGAAAGTTTGGGACGGAGAGTAATCGAAGTAGAGCCCTCCGGCGGATAAACCGTGTCCTTTATAATCGGTGCTTCCTCCCCAACCCTGAAATTCATGATCTTTCTGCTTGAATTGCCTACTGCATCCGATGCCGTAAAGACCAGTTTATGGTTCCCGGGCTTCAGCTGTCCCGTATTTGTAGTAAAGGGAAGCTTGATTCTTTTTCCGTCCAGTGCCGCCCTTAAGGAAGACCATTTCGATACGGAATCATTGGATTCCGCATCAACCGTGAAGGTTCCTTTCAGCTGGCTGCCCCCGCTTGGTGATTTAATCAGAATCTCGGGCGGGGAATTATCAAACTTCGGGTTCACCTCATATTTTTCAGAATCATTAATGATGGCTGAGAAATTGTAGCGGCCATCCGGAAAACGTTCTGTCTTCACTACTGCTCTTTCCGTGAGAAATTTATCAGGAGGGATCGCAAATACAAAGCTCCTCTGCACAGCCCTGGAAGCCGTTTTGGTCCTGCGGTTGAACTTCCCTTCTCCAAATGTGTAGATTCGGCCATCACGGTAGGATTCTTTAACATCTTTGCCGTTTCCAAATTGGGCACGTACAGCGGAAGGCCTAAGAATAGTTCCATCTCCCAGAAGCAGCTTCACATTTTTGATTTCAAAGTTATTCAGCCTCCCTCTCCCAAGGATCATTCCAGCTGAATAGGCTTCCTTCCGGCTGCCAGCTGTTACAGTGAGATTATTCCTCCCTTTTTTCATGGCTTCAATCGGCAGGGTCAATTCAAACGGACTGAACCTTCCCCTGGTAGGTTCGAGGCTTTTGATCAACTGCTTCTTGATAAAGAGCCCGTTCTTATAGCCTTCTTTTATTCCGTCTGCCTCAAAGACCAGGGCAGGGGGTCTGCTCAGGGCATTTTTCGTTTTTAACAGACTTCCATTTTGGAAAAGGGAAACACGCTCACCCGCATGTTTCTTATGTACCTCGACCACTTTTGTTCCGCTCAGGATACTATCATTTGTAATGGACATGCCTTTTTTGAATGGCTGATAGGCATCCGGACTGCCAACCTTTACTGATATCGTGCCTGATTCAGGATATCGGATGGTGTTCACTCCGTCGGATGCCTCCAGATAATATTCAAACAAGGGATTTGAGGCATACACATCGAACCTGGAAATATCGTAGGAATAATGGTTGATCTCTGTTGGCGTAATATTTGCCTCGGTAAAGCTTTTGTCCTGATGCCGTTTATAAAATATCGTTGCCCTGACAATGGCGCGGTCATCTTCAATGTTGAAGGCCAGCGGGAGGTCTGTACGGACAGGGATTTCAAGCTTCCTGTTCGCCTGCGAGGCTGCGGGCTTCATATGATCGACGATTCTGTTCCTTTTAGCAGGCACTTGATTTTTTAAAACTCTGCCAGGATGAGGGGGACGAGAAATTCCCCTTTTAGTCATCGATGAGGAACCGTCCTTTGGATATTCATAGACAAGGCTCTCTCCATTTCGGGTTACGGGTGATCCTGCTCCGGCAATATAGGAGGCTTCGGAGATGATAATCCCTGTATCAGTAGTGACGGAGATTTTTCTGTCATGGATATTGGACATTCCGCTTGCTTCAGCAGTTGCAAGCGGAATGTCCTTCAGGGCAGTCTTATAATGCTGGTTAAAATCTTTCCGTGTCAGCTCGCCGCCCCGTTTGTAGCTGTCGCTGTTCTTCGTCCATATAACAATGGGCTCGCCCGGTTCCACCCACTTTTCTTCCCTAATATCCCAGACCGCAAAGGTGCCGTCGGGAAAATCGCAGCGAAGGTTATAATCCCGGATATTCACCCTATGGTCGGTGTTATTATAAAGCTCTACAAATTCATAGCCTTCTCCCCTGCTGTTTCCCTTTGACGGATTCACACCGATTTCTGTAATCAGGAGATCAGGAAAAAAACGATCAGATCCAGGAATGCCTGGAATCGATGGATTGGCAGAAACAAAGGGCACATTCCAGACAAACAAAAGAAAAAGAGCAGCCATAAGCATCGTTTTATATGGTTTCAATATACATTTCCCCTAAATAGAACGTCTTTTCTTTTATTTTCTTGTAGAGAAGGCAGTTTTATTCTCAGGGAATGAAACAGAAAAAAGCCGCCCCATGGTGAGACGGCTGCTTCTTCATATTGTTTGTTCTTTCAAAATCGCTTTATTGCCTATATCTTTTCGATAAAAAAGGGAACTGCATTCAATCTTTTCGGCTTCCTTATAGGCTTTCTTCTGGGCTTCCTGAAGCGTTTCCGCTTTAGAAGCCACAAGCAGCACCCTGCCTCCGTTTGTGACAAGCTTTCCCTCGTCATTCCATTTTGTTCCGGCATGGAAGACTTGAGCGCCGGGGTCCAAGCTATCAGGAAGTGTAATGACGGCTCCTGATGCATAATCTTCTGGATAGCCTTCTGCAGCCATCACAATGCCGACAACGGCCTCTTGATGCCAGTCCAGGGTGAAATCTGAGCCGGATTCCACTGCTTCAAGAACGGAAACAAGATCTGATTTCAGCCTTGGGAGCACCACCTGGGTCTCAGGGTCGCCAAAGCGGGCATTAAATTCTATGACCATCGGCCCCTTTTCCGCTGCGATCAGCCCGGCGTACAGAATCCCTTTAAACGGCCTTCCTTCCTGCACCATGGCCTTTGCAGCGGGAAAAAGAATGGATTGAACCGCTTCATCCACCATACTTCCAGGAATTTGCGGCACAGGGGAATAAGCACCCATTCCTCCGGTGTTCGGCCCCTTGTCCCCATCGAAAGCCCGCTTATGATCCTGCGCGATGACCATCGGATACACCTTTTCTCCATTCACAAATGCCATGAGAGAGAATTCCTCTCCCTGAAGGAAATCTTCGATGACAACCTGTGCTGATGAAGCAAATCTCTTTTCCACCAGCATTTCGTGCAGGGCCTCCATGGCCTGCTCCATCTCCATTGCGACCACTACCCCCTTGCCCGCAGCAAGGCCGTCAAATTTTATAACGATAGGGACTCCCCGCTCTTCCACATAGGCCTTTGCCAGCTCATAATCTGAAAAAGTCCTATATTCAGAGGTCGGGATGTTATATTTCCTCATTAAATCCTTAGCATAAGTCTTGCTTCCTTCTATTTCGGCTGCCAGACGGCTTGGGCCAAAAATACGCAGGCCGGCTTCCTGAAATTCATCCACGATCCCGTTCAGCAGAGGAACTTCAGGGCCCACAAAGGTCAGCCCAATTTGATGTTCGAGGGCAAATTGGATCAGCTTCTCATGCTCATGCTCCTGAATCGGAAGCAGCTCAGCCACATCTGAAATGCCGGGATTCCCGGGTGCTGCATACACCTTCTCTACCTGGCTGCTTGAATAGAATTTAGATGCCAGCGCATGCTCCCTGCCTCCGCGGCCAATGATCAATACCTTCATAAGAACACCCTCTTAATGTTTGAAATGTCTTACTCCTGTAAATACCATCGCAATGCCGTATTCATCTGCCTTTTTAATAGAATCCTCATCACGGACAGATCCGCCCGGCTGGATAATGGCCGTGATCCCCGCTTTGGCCGCTGCTTCAACGGTATCATCCATCGGGAAGAAGGCATCCGAAGCAAGGGCAGCACCTTTGGCTTTTTCTCCCGCCTGCTCTAGTGCTATTTTTGCGGCGCCCACCCGGTTCATCTGGCCGGCTCCTATTCCAAGGGTCATATCACTGCCGGACACAACAATCGCATTCGATTTCACATGCTTTACTGCCTTCCATCCAAGCTTTAGGGCTTCCCATTCCTCAGGCGTCGGCTCACGTTTAGTGGGAATGGAGATGGCTGCATCGTCCAGGGTGTACATATCCATGTCCTGGATCAAAAGACCGCCTTCGACTGACGTCAATTTCTTTTCAAGTGCTTTACTTTCTGCAAAAGAGACGGTCAGAAGACGGATATTTTTCTTCGCTGTTAAAACTTCAAGCGCTTCTTTTGTAAAAGAAGGAGCGATGACAATCTCTAAAAAGATGCTATGAAGCTTTTCTGCTGTTTCAAGGTCCACCTCACGGTTCAAGGCGACAATCCCGCCGAAAATGGAGGTGGAATCCGCATCAAATGCTTTTTGGAATGCCTGCGAAATGGTCTCTCCGATTCCAATTCCGCATGGATTCATATGCTTAACCGCTACAGCAGCCGGCTCAGAGAAATCTTTTACAATCTGCAGGGCGGCATCCGCATCATTGATATTATTATAGGAAAGCTCCTTGCCGTGAAGCTGGTCGGCATAAGCAAGCGAAAATTGGGACCCTAGCGGCTTTTGATAAAACGCAGCCTTTTGATGAGGGTTTTCTCCGTAGCGGAGCGTCTGCTTTAGGTTGTAGGTGACCGTATAGCTTTCCGGAGTTTCTTCTTCAGCCAGCTGTGTCATGTACTGTGATATGACAGAATCATAGGCTGCTGTGTGGCGGAATACCTTTGCAGCCAGTTTTCTCCGGGTCATGCTTTTTGTTTCGCCTTCATTTTGAAGCTCCTCCAAAACCGTGCTGTAATCAGCAGGGTCTACGACAACTGTTACGTATTCATGGTTTTTGGCTGATGAACGGAGCATAGTCGGGCCTCCGATATCGATATTTTCAATCGCATCCTCGACCGTTACATCTTCTTTTGCGATGGTCTGCTGGAATGGATACAGATTTACGCATACGAGCTGGATAGGCTGGATATTGTGCTGCTCCAGCTGTTCCTGATGATTCTTATCCCCATGTCTGGCAAGGACCGCCCCATGGACATTCGGGTGGAGCGTCTTCACCCTGCCGTCCAGGATTTCTGGAAATCCGGTGATTTCGCTGATTCCAAGCACTTCAATCCCTTGCTCCTGAAGCGTTTTTTTAGTGCCTCCTGTTGAAATGATCTCAAACCCGGCTTCCTTTAAGCCTTTAGCAAAATCTACGATGCCGGTTTTATCTGATACACTAATTAACGCGCGTTTTAACATTGGGCAGACCTCCAGTTTCTTTTTTGTTACTTAAGCTTTGTACCAGGCATCCGGATTAGATGCTTGGTGTCGTTTCCGGACCGCCGCAATCATGCCGTCCGGACCAAATTATGTAAGGATCCTCTCACCTAGCAGCTTCTGAAGAACGGAAGGAAACAGCTGGTGCTCGACGTCCTGGATTTTGGCCTGCAGCGATTCCCTTGTGTCGCCTTCTTTCACCTCAACAGACCTTTGGGCGATGATCGGTCCGGTATCCATGCCCTCGTCCACAAAGTGGACGGTCACCCCTGTCACCTTCACCCCAGCCGCTAAGGCCTGCCCAACGGCATCCTTACCCGGAAAAGAGGGAAGCAGGGATGGATGGATATTAACAATTTTCCGAGGAAATGCAGCCAGCAGCGTCGAGCCTATTAATCTCATATAACCGGCAAGAACCAGGAATTCTGCTCCCGATTCCTTCAGCCTGGCCGCTATTTCCGTTTCAAATGCCTCTTTGCTATCATACTTCCTAGGTGAAAAAACAAAAGCAGGAATGCCAAGCTTCTCCGCTCTTTCAAGGACAAGGGCTTTAGGATTATCACAGACAAGAAGGACAATTTCCGCCTTTAATTCCCCGCTTTTAGCTGCATACGCGATGGATTGAAAATTACTTCCGCTTCCTGATGCAAATACCGCTATTTTTTTCATGCCAGTTCACCTGTAAATGAAACGCCACTGCCCGGCACTGTTCTTCCAATCACCTGTGCTTTTTCACCCATAGAGTCAAATAAACCGATCAGACCTGCTGCATCTTCCTCATCTGCAGCCACCACCATGCCGATTCCCATATTGAAAATATTAAACATTTCTTCTTCCTGCAGGTTCCCTTTACTTTCCAAGAGCTGGAAGACCGGATGAATCTTCCAGCTGCCCTTTTCAATAACTGCACCCAGTCCTTCAGGCAGCATCCGAGGGATATTTTCGATAAATCCGCCCCCTGTAATATGGGCCATCCCCTTAATTCTATAGGTTTTCATGGCTTCTAATAAAGGCTTTACATAGATTTTTGTCGGCTTCAAGAGCTCTTCTCCAAGTGTGCAGCCGAGATCCTCCATATATTGATTAGGATCTGCGTCCTTGTCTGACAAGAGCACCTTGCGGACCAGGGAAAAACCGTTGCTGTGAAGCCCGCTTGAGGAAAGTCCGATCAGCACATCACCCGCCGCTGTTTCCTTACCCGTGATCAGGGCAGATTTTTCAACAGCTCCAGCCGCAAAGCCAGCGAGATCATAGTCATTCTCATCATACATGCCAGGCATCTCGGCCGTTTCCCCGCCGATCAGTGCACAGCCGGCCTGCTCACACCCATCCGCCACTCCTTTGACAATTGCCTCAATCCGCTCAGGATCAGCTTTTCCGCAGGCAATATAGTCAAGAAAATAGATGGGTGCCGCCCCCTGCACCACAATATCGTTCACACACATGGCCACACAGTCGATCCCGATCGTATCATGCTTATCCATTATTAAAGCCAGCATCAGCTTTGTGCCGACCCCATCCGTTCCGGAGACAAGGACCGGCTCCTTCAGTCCAAGGGCCGATAGATCAAACATGCCGCCAAAGCCGCCCAGTCCGCTCAATACCTCTGGCCTCATGGTTCTCTTCACATGCTTTTTCATCCTATTTACCGCTTCATAGCCTGCTTCAATATCCACGCCTGCCTGCCTGTACGCGTTAGCCATTCAAGAGTTCCTCCTGTTTGTTTACTTCGTTTCTACGGGAAATGATTCCGGGAAATGGGGACTCTCCCCATAGATTTCAGTTGGGTACTTGCCCGTGAAGCATGCCATGCATTGGCCGCCGTTTTCGAAGGGGCGGTCCAGTGCTTTGATGGTGCCTTCCACCGATAGGAAGGTCAGTGTGTCTGCGCCGATAAGCTCCCTGATTTCTTCCACAGATTTTGAAGAAGCGATGAGCTCTTCTTTTGTGGATGTGTCGATGCCGTAGAAGCATGGGTTTTTAATCGGAGGAGAGCTGATGACGACGTGAACCTCCACAGCGCCTGCTTCCTTCAGCATATTGACGATCCTTCTGCTCGTGGTGCCGCGGACGATGGAATCGTCGACCATGATCACACGTTTCCCCTCCACCACACCGCGGACCGGGGCCAGCTTCATCTTTACTCCCTGCTCCCTTAGGGACTGAGATGGCTGGATGAAGGTTCTTCCCACATAGCGGTTTTTAATGAGCCCCATTTCATAAGGAATTCCTGTGGCCTCCGCATAGCCGATGGCAACCGAAATGCTGGAATCCGGGACTCCTGTCACGACATCCGCTTCGATCGGCACTTCTAAAGCCAGCTGCCTGCCCAGGTTTTTGCGGGCACTGTGAACATTGATTCCATCAATATTGCTGTCAGGGCGTGAAAAATAAATATATTCCATCGTGCACATAGAACGGCTGGTGCTCATGGCAAAACGCTCTGATTTGATTCCTTCATCATTGATGATCAGCATTTCGCCCGGCTCTACATCCCGTACAAACTCAGCTCCTACAATATCAAGGGCACAGGTTTCCGATGCAAGCACATAGGCTTCCCCCAAACGGCCAAGTGATAATGGGCGAAGACCATGGGGATCCAAGGCTGCTACCATTTCGGTCTCTGTCATGGTCAAAAAGGCGTACGCTCCCTTCAGCATGCTGAGGGCATTTTTCATCTGCTCCTTCAGCACAGAAAAACCGGAGCGCTTAATTAAATGGGCCAGCACCTCTGTATCAGAGGTTGTCTGAAAAATGCTTCCCTGAGACTCCAGCTGATGCTTCAGCTGGACGGCATTCACCAAATTTCCATTATGGGCGATCGCAAGCCCCCCAATCTGGGAGCGGAACAGCAGGGGCTGGACATTCTCAAGCCCTCCTCCTCCTGCAGTCGCATACCGTACATGCCCGATTGCACATGTACCGTTCATGTGCTGGATTTTATCGGTAGAGAAGACTTCTGTAACGAGGCCTTCCCCTTTTACACTCTTCAAACTGTTTCCTTCTCTGACCACAATACCGGCACCTTCCTGCCCGCGGTGCTGAAGGGCATGAAGGCCATAATACGTAATTTGGGCAGCATCCGGATGGCCCCATACGCCAAAGATGCCGCACTCTTCATTTAATCCTTTCAGCTCAGCAAGCATGGGATGGCTCCTTTCCAGGCTGTAACTAATTCTTGAACCGATGCCTGTACAATTTTTTCACCGTTCACGGAGGAAATGGCCAGCTCGGATGTATCTGTGACAATACCAATCATTTGAGCATCCTCTATCAATCTTTCAAATTCAACTTGACTTTCAGGCTTGATGGAAACAAGAAAGCGGGACTGAGTTTCACTGAACAGCATAGCTTCCGGCTTACCCCCTACCTTTATGTCAGCACCTAATGACTGGGAGCCGAATAATGATTCTGAAACTGCAGCAGCCAGGCCGCCCTCTGATACATCATGAGCGGAAGCGACAAGCCCTTCCCGAATCGCTTCTAAAAGCTGGGCCTGCCGGCGGAATTCCACATCCAGGTCAATCTCAGGGGACTTTCCAAAAATACGGCCCTCCTGCATTTTTTGGAGTTCACTGCCACCGAATTCTTCCTTCGTTTCCCCAATCACATAAATCAAGTCTCCTGCCTTCTTAAAATCCTGGGTAGTCACGTGTTTTAGATCCTTAACAAGTCCGACCATCCCAATGACCGGGGTAGGATAAATCGCTTCCCCATTCGTTTCATTATAGAGAGACACATTTCCGCCGATGACAGGAGTGCCAAGAGCCCGGCAGGCTTCACTCATTCCATCTGCCGCCTTTTCAATCTGCCAAAAGATCTCAGGCTTTTCCGGGTTTCCGAAATTCAGGCAGTCGGTGATGGCGAGCGGCTCTGCACCTGAGCAGACAATATTCCGGGCAGCTTCAGCCACCGCTATTTTCCCGCCGGTTTCCGGGTCAAGATATAGATAGCGGGAATTGCAATCTGTCGTCATCGCAAGGGCTTTATTGGTTTCACGAATTCTGATAACCGCAGCATCCGAGCCGGGTGTAACCACCGTATTCGTCCGGACCATATAATCATATTGGTCATACACCCATTCCTTGCTGGCGATGGTCGGCTGTGACAGCAGGGCGAGCAGTGTCTGCTTATAATCCTCTATTACAGGAGTACTCTGTTCCATATTCTGAAATTCACGGAAATACTCTGGCTCCGCAGATGGCTTATGATAAACCGGGGCTTCCTCTGCCAGTGCGTCTACAGGCACATCTGCCACGATTTCTCCTTTATGAAGGAGGCGAAGTTTTTTATCTCCGGTTACCTTTCCGATAGCTACTGCTTCCAGTCCGTATTTAGAAAATAGATCTTCAATTTCCTGTTCACGGCCTTTTTCCACCACGATGAGCATACGCTCCTGGGATTCTGACAGCATCATTTCATAGGCGCTCATCCCTGTTTCACGCTGAGGAACAAGATCCAGATTCATCTCGATGCCAGAGCCGGCTTTGCTGGCCATTTCCGCTGAGGAACTGGTTAAGCCTGCAGCTCCCATGTCCTGGATTCCAACCAGGGCGTCATTATGAATCAGCTCAAGGCAGGCTTCAAGAAGAAGCTTTTCCATAAATGGATCCCCGACCTGGACTGCCGGACGCTTCTCCTCAGAGGCTTCCGTCAGCTCCTCAGAAGCAAAGGTAGCCCCATGGATGCCGTCACGCCCTGTTTTCGCCCCTACATACATCACGGTATTTCCTATGCCGTGCGCCTGGCCTTTTTTAATATCTTCATGATTGATCAAGCCGACACACATCGCATTGACGAGCGGGTTTCCATCATAGGAAGGATCAAACTGGATTTCGCCCCCGACCGTTGGAATCCCGATACAGTTTCCATAGCCGGCAATGCCGGCGACAATTTCCTTAAAAAGATATTTGACCCGCGGTGACTCTAATTCTCCAAAACGCAGGGAATTAAGCAGGGCAATCGGCCGTGCGCCCATCGAAAATACATCACGGATGATTCCGCCTACCCCTGTGGCTGCTCCCTGGTAGGGCTCAATCGCAGAAGGATGGTTGTGGCTCTCAATCTTGAAAACGACTGCCTGGTTGTCTCCGATATCGACAATGCCTGCTCCTTCTCCAGGTCCCTGAAGGACCCTTTCTCCGGTTACCGGGAACTTTTTCAAGACAGGCTTGGAGTTTTTATAGCTGCAGTGCTCCGACCACATGACTGAGAACAAACCGAGCTCTGTGTAGTTCGGCAGGCGGCCAAGGATTCTCTCAACCATCTCGAACTCTTCATCTGTCAGTCCCATTTCCGCATACATTCTCTCTGTTTTAATAAGTTCAGGACCTGGTTCAAGCATTAACGACATGGGATTCCCTCCAGTTTTTGACGATTGATTGAAACAGCCTTAATCCATCCGCGCTCCCAAGCAGGGTGTCCACAGCCCTCTCCGGATGCGGCATCATGCCAAGAACATTGCCCCGTTCATTGGTGATCCCCGCAATATCAGCAAGGCTTCCATTAGGATTTTCATTGTGGTAGGTAAAAACAATCTGCTTATTTTCCTTCAGCATCTCAAGTGTCTCTTCATCACAGTAGTAGTTTCCTTCACCGTGCGCTATCGGGATATCGATGATTTCTCCTTCTGTGTATCGGGAAGTGAAAAGCGTACGGGCATTTTCTACTTTTAACTGAACCGTACGGCACATGAATTTCAAATCTTTATTGCGGCGCATTGCCCCTGGGAGCAGACCGGCCTCCAAAAGAATCTGGAATCCATTGCACACCCCAAGGACCGGCTTTCCTTCTTCAGCTGCCTTGATCACCTCATTCATCACATTAGAAAATCTTGCAATCGCGCCTGAACGCAGATAATCACCATATGAGAATCCGCCAGGGAGCAGGATGCCATCATAGCCGTCAAGGCTTCCTTCTGTATGCCAAACATATTCTGCCTCAGCAGAAAGCTCATCCTTTACCGCATGAAACATATCCACATCACAGTTGGATCCTGGAAATACAATTACAGCAAACTTCACAGAGCCACAACCTCCTCCACCTCATAGCGGTAATCCTCAATCACCGTGTTGGCAAGAAGCTTTTCACACATTTCTTTTACTAAAAAATCTATATCACGATCAGACTTCTCGATTGAAAGCTCCAGGAATTTTCCGATCCGGACATCCTGGACCTCCTGATATGACATGCTGTGGAGAGAGTTCATAACAGCAGCTCCCTGCGGATCTAAAACACTTTCCCTTAGAGTTACATACACTTTGACTTTATACATGAAGACGTCCTCCTAATCTGGCAAGTATAGTTTCATAAGCTTCGGTTAAGCTGCCTAAGTCTCTCCTGAATACATCTTTATCCAGCTTTTCATTCGTTGCTGCATCCCATAGACGGCAGGTATCCGGGGACACCTCGTCAGCGAGCAGAATGCCTCCGTCCTCCGTCCTGCCAAACTCCAGCTTAAAGTCGACCAGTCTTATGCCGATCTCATCAAAAAAGCTTGATAAAACGGTATTCACCTTAACTGCATTTTCTTTTAATCTCATCATTTCATCGCTGCTTGCAATCTCTAATTCTCTCACATGGGAATCCAGGATCAGCGGATCACCCAGCTCATCATTTTTATAATAAAACTCTACAATCGGCTGCTTAAACCGTATTCCCTCTTCAATCCCTAAACGCTTGGATAAGCTGCCGGCCGAAAAATTCCGGATCACAACCTCCAAAGGAATAATGCTCACATTCCGGACCAGCTGCTCCCGGTCAGAAATCTTTTTAATAAAGTGCGATGGAATCCCGGCTTCCTGAAGCTTAATAAACAGCAGGCTCGAAATCTCGTTATTCAGGACTCCCTTTCCGTCAATGACCGCCTTTTTCTCTCCGTTAAAAGCTGTCGCTGAATCCTTGTACTCGATCCAGACGATCTGTTCGTCTTCAGTAGAATAAATCTTCTTCGCTTTTCCCTCATACAGCAGTGCACCTTTTTGCATGGTTTTTTCCTCCGTTTTAGGAATATTAGGAACATTCAGTTTGATAACCGGCCGCACGTCTACTGCAGCAGCGGTTATTTTACAGCTAATAGATGGGACTTTTAGGATCGCCATTGTTTAGCGGGGTGGAAGGTGAGCCTCCTATTGTGAGGCCTCAGCGCCCGCCCCGCGGGAATCTTGGAATTCAGCCCTTCTGTTTGAACAGAGCTTTTTTAAAGCCCCAGACGATCAAAAATGGTATCGACATGGGCCAGATGATAGTTGTAATCAAAGCAATCGGCAATTTCGTCCGGTGTCAGCAGGCTTGTGATCTTCTCATCTGCTTCAATCAAGGAGCGGAAAGGAACCTGCTTCTCCCAGGCTTCCATTGCCTTTGGCTGTACCGTATCATATGCCTCTTCACGGACGAGTCCCTTGTCAATAAGGGCAAGCAGTACACGCTGTGAATAAATTAATCCGAGAGTGCGGTCCATATTGCGCTTCATGTTCTCAGGGAATACGGTTAAATTTTTCACGATATTTCCAAAACGGTTCAGCATATAATTCAGAGCAATGGTCGCATCTGGCAGGATGATCCGCTCTGCTGAAGAATGCGAAATATCTCTCTCATGCCAAAGCGGCACATTTTCGTAAGCCGTCATCATATATCCGCGGATCACACGGGCAAGTCCAGTCATGTTTTCAGAGCCGATTGGATTGCGTTTATGAGGCATAGCAGATGAGCCTTTCTGTCCCTTGGCAAAGAACTCTTCTACTTCCCTGGTTTCACTCTTTTGAAGACCTCTGATTTCCACGGCAAACTTCTCAATGGATGTGGCAATAAGAGCAATTGTGCTCATATAGTGTGCATGGCGGTCACGCTGCAGAGTCTGTGTCGAAATCGGCGCTGCCTGGAGTCCCAGCTTTTCGCACACATACGCTTCCACAAATGGATCAATATTGGCATACGTTCCCACTGCTCCTGAAATCTTTCCGAATTCAATACCTCTTGCCGCTTCTTTAAAACGGTCAAGATTCCGCCTCATTTCTTCATGCCAAAGTGCGAGTTTGAGTCCAAAAGTGGTCGGCTCTGCATGCACTCCATGGGTGCGTCCCATCATCACGGTATATTTATGCTCGTGTGCCTTATTCTTTAGTATTTCAACAAAATTTTCTACATCCTTCAGCAGGATTTCGTTCGCCTGCTTGAGAATATAAGATAAAGCGGTATCCACTACATCTGTAGAAGTAAGGCCGTAATGAACCCATTTTCTCTCCTCACCAAGAGACTCAGAAACCGCTCTTGTGAAAGCGACCACATCATGGCGGGTTTCCTCTTCAATTTCCTTGATCCGGTCTACATCAAAGGAAGCGTTCTGACGAAGAAGGGCTACATCCTGTTTTGGGATTGCCCCGAGCTCTGCCCAGGCTTCACAGGCGAGGATTTCAACCTCCAGCCAGGCTTTAAATCGGTTCTCCTCCGTCCAAATTGCTCCCATTTCCGGTCTTGTGTAGCGATCAATCATTGTGTTTCCTCCGTTCCAAATTTAAACGTGCCAGATTCTGCTTCGTTCCGCTTCTGCCAGGGCATCCTCTGAAGAATTACGCAGAATGTTCACGTGCCCCATCTTTCGTTTATGTTTTGCTTCTTTTTTTCCATACAAGTGAATTTTCCAGCCATCGATATCTGGTATTTCATTCAGTAGTGTTTCCAAATGCTCACCAAGAATATTTACCATAACGACAGGCTTTAAAAGCTCCGTGCTCCCAAGCGGCCAGTTACAGACAGCCCTTATATGCTGCTCAAACTGGGAGGTTTCACAGGCATCCATGCTATAATGCCCTGAGTTATGCGGCCGTGGAGCAGCTTCATTTACAAGAATGCTGCCATCCACAGTTAAAAACATTTCAACCGCAAGCGTCCCGACAAGCCCAAGATGCTCCGCAATCCCGACAGCCTGTCTGATGGCCGCACGTTCTGCCTCCGCACTGATCCTTGCAGGGACAATGGATTGATGCAGAATATTGTCTATATGTATATTTTCTGCAACTGGGAAAACGGAATTCTCTCCATTCTCTTTCCGGGCTATGATGACTGAGATTTCCTTCTCAAATGGAACCCAGGCTTCCAATATACAAGGACCGCTCTTAAGAAGCTGTTCTGCTTCCTTTATATCAGATGAGGCCTTGATTACATACTGGCCTTTTCCATCATAACCGCCCCTTGAAGTTTTTAAAACACTTGGGTAGCCGAGTTCCTGCATTGCCGCCGGAATCTCCTCCGGCTCCATAATTTTTTTATATGGGGCAACAGCAGCACCAGCTTTCATAAAAGCCTCTTTTTCGAGAAATCGATCTTGTGTGATCCTCAATACATCCGTTCCCTGTGGAAGATTGGCAAAACGGCTCAGCCATTCCGCAGCGGCAGCATCGATATTTTCAAATTCATAGGTGATGACTGAACTGACCTCTGCCAGCTTTTCAAGCGCCTTCATGTCACTGTATTCCGCTGTGATCTCAAGATCTGCCACCTGGCCGCACGGGCAGTCAGATACTGGATCCAGCACCGCAATTTTAAAACCTGAAGCTTTGGCCGCCAGCGCCATCATTCTTCCCAGCTGGCCTCCGCCTATAATCCCAATATATTGTCCCGGAAGGATCGTTTTAGATAAGCTGTTCACTGGTCATTAACACCTTTTCTCTGGTTTCATTTCGCATTGCCTCCAGGCGGAAGGCAATCTCCTCATCAAAAGCACTCAGCATCTGTGCGGCAAGGAGGCCCGCATTCACGGCACCAGCCTTTCCAATAGCGACAGCTGCCACAGGTACACCGCCAGGCATCTGTACAATGGACAAAAGGGAGTCAAGTCCCTTGAGCGCCTTGGACTGTACAGGCACTCCAATCACCGGAAGCGTGGTTTTTGCTGCCGTCATTCCGGGAAGATGGGCAGCCCCTCCAGCTCCAGCTATAATGACCTTTAACCCTCTGTCTCTGGCCGTTTCTGCATATTCAAACATAACGTCGGGTGTCCGGTGGGCTGAAATTACTTTCTTCTCATACTCAATCCCTAGGCTTTCAAGCGCCTCACATGTATGCTTCATCGTCTCCCAATCCGAAACACTTCCCATAATGACCCCCACAAGAGGCTTCACAGTACTTCCCCCTAACTTAAGTGAACAAAATAAAAACCGGGCAGACTTCTTCTAAAAGAGAAGATAGTCCACCCGGCGCGCAAAAAACAACATACTTAAATTGACTTGCCGAATATACTGCTATCTCCTCTCATAGTCTGATCATTTACGGTAATCAGGTAGAAACTCATGGGCCATATCCCCATTATTATATGAGAGAAACTGTTTTTATCATCCTTGGTTACATATTAACAATACTGAAGAGAGGAGTCAACTAATTTTCGAACAATCGAAAATTTTCGATATATAATGTTCGGATTTTAGTCGTTTTTCATTCCTTCAAATACGATTTTTCTTCCAGCAGGTTCATATTCCGTCTTCCCTGCTATTTTGACTTCCTTAAACACAGGCTTTTCCACCCGTTTCACCGGGGTGTATCCCTGTGACTTCATTCGATCCAGGCATCCGCTGATCGTCTCATTCTCTTCTACTTCGAAGGTTGCTTTATTTTTTCCCATCTACATACCTCACGTTTATCTTGAATGCTGGTTCTTATTTTAACCATCTTTTCAGTGAAACTCAATCGAAAATCCTTCCTTTTAAAAAAGAAGAGCTGTAAACACCGCTCCTCCCCTGTTATCGTTTAAATGGCCACCAGTTCGCGCTTCCGAAGTTTTTCACCATGACAGGTATGAACAGCGGAAGGATGATAAAGGCATAAAGGATTAACCCTATAGCAATGATAGAGGCTATCTGAAGCAGAGACAGCATACCTGAAGGCATCATCGCGGCAAACGTACCGCCAAGAATAATGACTGCCGAGATAATGACCGTTCCCATCTTCTTCATTGCCAAGTGCATAGCCTCTGCAACTGACATATCCTTATATTCATTGAATCGGTCCATCAGGAAGATGCTGTAATCCACTCCAAGAGCCATAAGTATAACGAAGCCGAAGAAAGGTACCGCCCAGCTGATTCCCGTATAGCCAAGGATATCCACATAGAGCACTTCATTCATGGCCATCGACGTATAATACGTAAGAATCAATGAACCGATGATATAAAACGGCATGATAAGTGAGCGGAACAAGAATACTAAGATAATAAAGATTCCTGCCAGCATGAGTATGACCGTACGTGAATAATCCTGGCTGGACATCTGCTTAAGATCCGCATTGGTACTGGTAATACCGCCAACCGCGACAACGGCGTTTTCAAGTTTTGTTCCCTTTGTAGCTCTCTCGACAGCAGCCTTAATTACCGGAACTTGCTGTATGGATTTATTTGAGTAAGGACTGGACTTAAAAATCACATCCAGAGTCATATTTTTTCTGTCTTTGGACATATAGGCATCAAGGGCCTGTGAGAAGTCCTTGCTTTCTAAGGCTTCCTTCGGCAGATAAAAGCTGTCCGAGCTGGATTTCGATAACCCAGCTAAATAATCCTGGGCACTGCCTAGTCCTTTGGAAACAGAATCAAGCCCCTCCGCACTCTGGTTCAATCCTGTAGTCAGCTGGTTCAATTGCCCGCCGAGACTTCCAAAGCCGTTAAGCAGCTCCTTTTGGCCCCCATTTATTCCTTTCAGTCCATCTGTTACCTTAGGGAACTTATCAACGATTTTCCCCTGGCCATCCGCAAGCTGATCCAGACCATCCTTTTGCTTTTCAATTCCATTAATTAAGCTCTGCATGCCCTCAGCAAGCTGTTTTTGCCCGCCGATGGCCTTTTTAAAGCCTGAATTTGCGGTGCTGATTCCGCCAGAAAGCTGGCCAAGCCCCTCATTTAGTGAGTTCAGCCCCGCAGCAAGAGCAGGCAGCTGCTGATTGGCGGCCTGAACGCTGCCTTTTATTTTTTGGTATTGTGCTTCATTTGAAAGACCCGAATACTTATTTTCTAAATTCGCGAAGTCTTCTGGCTTAATTTGGCCTAAAGCATCCGAAAGCTTGGAAAGCCCGCTGCCAATCTGATCATATTTATTGCTGAGCAGCGCAAGATTAGTGCCTGCTGCATCATATCCCCCCAGCAATTTATTATAGTTGGCCAATAGCTCCTCGGCCCCTGCCTTCGTCTGTTCAAGACCTTTTTGGATCTGATCGGAACCCAACGATCCCTGGCGGACCCCATTTTCAATAAGAGTCAGCTTGGATTGGATTTCCGTTAATCCGGATTGGATTTCCCCAGTTCCTGATATAAGTGAATTGATTCCGTCCACAGCATTGTTCAGCTGCGGCTGGGACTTCGTCAGCTCAGCCCCGGCCTGATGGAGGCCAGAACTGATCTTGTTGATCCCTGATTCTCCCTGGCCCAGCCCTTCCTTAAGATCCTGGGATTGCTTGGCTACAAAGAAATCCTCAATCGGCTCTCCTGTCGGCCTCGTAACGGAGCGGACCTTATCAACCAGATCCACTTTCTCCACTTCCTGACTGATCTTTTCAGCTAATCCGATATATTCTTCCGTATCCATCTTATCATCATTTTTGATCACAATTTGAGTCGGCATCGATTCACCAGGACCAAAGCTGTCTGCAATGGCATTGAACGCTTTGATGGATGATACATCACCGCTGATTTCTTCCAATGAGTTAAAGGATAAATCCCCGTCATACTTCACTAAAAATGGAATACAGACCACAGCTACGATTAACAGGGCAAACAGCGGCCGCTTTAATGCAAACTTTCCTGCTGCTCCCCATAGCCTGCTGTCCCCATGCTCGGCCTTTGCCTTGGAAGGCCAAAAAATCTTCATTCCAAGCGCAGCCATAAAGAATGGCACAATTGTAAACAGTGCAATCAGCAATACAGCGACCCCTACCGCAACAGCCGAAGCCGACTGATACAGTTTAAATTGGGAGAACCCAATAGCCGCAAACCCGATCATAACCGCCAAACCACTGAAGAATACAGTCCGGCCCGCATTCTTATAAGTAGCCACAATTGCTTCGGCGATCGTCTCTTTCTGAGGCAGCTCTTCCTTAAAGCGGCTCAATAAGAGAATGCAATAATCAGTTCCAATCCCAAATAGTACCGCTACTAAAAATATCTGTGTATAATTGGAGATTGGAAAATTAAATTTATCCACAAGAAGGGATACAATTGATTGAGACGCCAGATAAGTAAAGCCCACTGTCAAAAGCGGTATAATCGGCGCAATCACAGAACGGAACACAAGAAATAACACAACTAAAATAAATACAACAGTAATTCCCTCTGTTTTCTTTAACCCTTCCTCTGAGCTCTTGTTCAAGTCCAGATTGATCATCCAGTTGCTCGTATAATAATGATCCACCTTTGCATCTTTAATGGTTTTATATAAAGCATCGCTGATCTCACTTTCTTCCCTGCCATCCCTGCTGATGCTTAAAGAGACCAAGATCGCCTTCCCATCTTTTGATACCAGCTGATCCTTCAATGCTTTATCATTAAAGTGAGTCAGGATTTGCTGGATCCCCAGCTCCTTCTTTTCCTTTTCCAGGCTGCGGAAAGCCTTCTGAGCTTCCTCAATTTCACGGGTTGAAAGCTTCTTATTATCATGAAACACAAGGGCAACCGAGGTCTCATCTCCTCCACCCTCCTGCTTCTGCACCTTCTCCATAATCTCCCCTGCCTTTGCAGAGGAATACCCCTTCGGCACATCCACCTGCCCCTTCTCCCGAACGAGATTGGCCATATTAGGGGCTGCAAACATTAGACCTGCAGCAGCAACAATCCATAAAATCAGGACAAGCCACTTTCTCCTAATAATAAAATTCAACTTCTATTCCTCCTGCTTATATTTACTTTCCAATAAAACTCGATCCAGCTTCTCATACGTCTCCATAAACTGCTCGATTTCCTTCTGATCAAATTTTTTTATCAGCGACTCAACCAGCTTATAAATCCGTTCCTCGGTCCTTGCAAAAAGCTCAGCCCCATTTTTTGTAAGAGAAAGGTAGACAACCCGCCGGTCCTTTTCATCGCGGGTCCTCTCAATCAACCCCTTTTCCCATAAACGATTGATGATTGCTGTAATCGCACTCCTCTTCACCTCAAACACATCTGCAAGCTCTGTAGATGTACATTCCTGCGCCTTATATATGTATCTGAGCATATAGTGCTGGTCATTGGTTAAATCATCCCCAATTTGGCACTTAACCAAATTTTCGGCCCGTTTCGCAACCGAAAAAGAGGTAGAAATATACCGGTCGACCAACTCATTAATATTCCTGTGAGACAACAAACATTCACCCCTTTTTATTTGTTCTATCCTTTAATAATTAAACTGTTTAACTATTTGACTATTTAACTTTATGGCAATCGCTTTGGGATGTCAATGGAATTTTTCTTAATGATCGTAGAGTTTTTTTGAGTGGAGGAAGCAGTAATAGCAGGGAGCCTGGCGGTGGTTTTTTGGTCCTATAAAGGCTTTGTATGGATTACTTTGGCTTATATTTGGAGCTTTTCGATCATTCTTTGGATGGTGGAATCATATTAGGGATTTTTCGATCGATCCATAAAGTTTAGGATCATATCATCGACTCCGTGTTCATTAACCATAAAACCGGATGATTTACAAAGCGGCTACCCCCGCTAAAAGCTCGTTTGGATCATTAAATGCCATTTTCAATAGGAAATTGGATTATTCCTTCGCCATTTCGGATCATAAGTCATCCGGAACCCCATCCATCAACAACTAGACAGCTCCTTGGTCTAAATAGCATAATTCGGACGCATGGCTGTTTTATTAAAACTAAGCCCTCCTTTAAACAAACACAAAAAAAGACCAGCTGAAATCAGCTGATCTCGGTGTGCCTGGCAGCGACCTACTCTCACAGGGGGAGAGCCCCCAACTACCATCGGCGCAAAAGAGCTTAACTTCCGTGTTCGGGATGGGAACGGGTGTGACCTCTTTGCCATAACTACCAGACAAAATGAAAGAACTTCGTTCCTTCAAAACTAGATAACAGAAGGCTTGCACGTTTCATAAACCAACTAGGTTAAGTCCTCGATCGATTAGTATCTGTCAGCTCCACGTGTCACCACGCTTCCACCTCAGACCTATCTACCTGATCATCTTTCAGGGATCTTACTAGCTTGACGCTATGGGAAATCTCATCTT
>NZ_KE387242.1:0-292766 GCF_000430765.1 Peribacillus kribbensis DSM 17871
CGCTGCCAGGCCTTTATACGGAGGATTAGCTCAGCTGGGAGAGCATCTGCCTTACAAGCAGAGGGTCGGCGGTTCGATCCCGTCATCCTCCACCATTTCTCATATGTGTTACTATTGAGAAACATATGTAAACTTTATATTTTCTTATCATCGCGGGGTGGAGCAACGAGCATTCCTTCGATGAAAAAGCAGCGAGTTGTACCGATTGAGCTGCTTCTTGAAAGACTTACTGAAATCGGGACAGTCCTGGCAGGGACTTAAAGCATATGCGAAACTTTATTTTTTTCTTACCGTCGCGGGGTGGAGCAGTCCGGTAGCTCGTCGGGCTCATAACCCGAAGGTCGCAGGTTCAAATCCTGTCCCCGCAATCAATAGTCCCACTGTTTAACAAGCTGCCGGCATTTTGCTGCAGCTTTTTTTAATGTTTAAAAAGCTTAATTATTCTTCGGTATAGGAACCCTATTAGACAAAAACAGTCCTGATAACGATTTACTCCCCAGCATTCATTTTCATAAGATATCATCCGATCCTTATTCATAATTCTCCTTTAATTGGGCAAGCTATGCTCAAGGTTATTTCGGCATGTTTTCCAGAAGGGAGATTGAACGTTGAGTATATCGCAAAATGCACTGTCCATTTTTGCTCTGGGCGGAGTGAATGAAATAGGAAAAAATATGTATGTCTTGCAGTACTTAGATGATATTGTGGTGATTGATTGCGGAGGCAAGTTTCCGGACGAGACCTTATTAGGGGTCGATTTAATCATTCCTGACATTACCTATTTACAAGAAAATAAGGAAAAGATTCGTGCTTTAATCGTTACACATGGCCATGAAGACCATATAGGGGGTATCCCTTACTTATTAAAACAACTGAAGATGCCTATTTATGCAAGCCGATTGACGATGGGCCTTATTGAAGGCAAGTTAAGAGAACACAAACTGCTGGACAATGAGCTCTTCCTTATCGATTCCGAATCGACTCTTGAATTCGGGCAGATCCGTACAGCTTTTTTCAAAACGAACCACAGTATTCCAGATTGTCTAGGCGTTACGTTTTATACACCTGAAGGAACGGTGGTACATACAGGTGACTTTAAATTTGATCTTACGCCGGTCAATAATCAATACCCTGATATTCATAAAATGGCTAAAATAGGGAGCGAAGGGGTCTTAGTCCTCATCTCTGAAAGTACGAATGCGGAACGCCCCGGTTTTACGCCAACCGAACGAATTGTCGGGGAGCATATCGAAGATGCCTTTATGAAGGCACGCAGAAAAGTGTTTATCTCGACTTTCGCCTCTAACGTCAATCGTTTACAGCAAGTTGTGGACGCGGCTATAAAGACGAATAGAAAGCTTGCATTGCTTGGGCGGAGTATGGTCAATGTAGTTTCCATTGCCATGGAACAAGGGTACTTGAATGTACCGGAAGGCATGTTAATTGAACCAAATGTCATAAACCAAATGAACCCCGAAGAAGTGGCCATTCTTTGTACAGGAAGCCAGGGTGAGCCCATGGCTGCTCTTTCCCGCTTAGCCAGCGGCAATAACCGACAGGTGGAAGTTCTGCCTGAAGATACTGTGATTCTTGCCGCTTCACCTATACCTGGGAATGAACGCAATGTTTCACGGATCATCGATAATTTATTTTTATTGGGAGCAAATGTTATTTATGGCTCCGGAAGTTCTACCGGTATGCACGTATCCGGACATGCCTATCAGGAAGAACTGAAGCTGATGCTTACCTTAATGAAGCCTAAATATTTTATTCCGATCCATGGAGAATATAGAATGCTGCACCATCATCAATTATTAGCGGAGTCTGTCGGAATCAACAAAGAAGACATTTTTATTATAAAAAATGGGGACGTAGTAGATATAAACAATCATACCGCCCGTCAGACCAGACAGGTTCCCGCCGGAAATGTATATGTGGACGGATTGGGAATAGGTGATGTTGGAAACAGTATTTTGCGCGACCGGAAACAGCTTTCTGAGGATGGCATGCTTATCATTGTTATTACCCTTAGTAAAATCGATAATAAGATTATATCAGGCCCGGATACCATATCACGTGGATTCGTATACATGCGTGAATCGGAAGAACTCTTAAAGCAGATCAACAAGCTGACCATTAAATCTGTAAGTGATACACTCAAGAAGAACGGCAGTTCCTGGAACATTCTAAAAAAGGATATAAAAGAGAGAGTAGGGCAATTCGTTTATTCCGAAACGAAGAGAAGGCCGATGATCCTTCCAATATTAATTGAAGTATAACGGTATGGATATCACAGCCAGTCCGTGCTAGATCTACATTAGGTCATCTGAAATGGAAGCAAAAGAGTTGAGCTTGGAAAAATAACTCCAAGCTCAGTCATTGCACCGCCCACTTCCCCTAAAGGTCCTATAGGTTAACAGGGCTTTTTTTACTTACTAGCAATCGCTTAATTAACCTGATTTGTCCGCGGTGGTTTATTTCATCCTCCATTACGTGATACCAGAGCCAATAGTTATTATGAAGAACACCATTGTCCCAGACATTTTCTTCAAACAACCATTCTTCATTTTTTGAACTTAATAATGATAATGTTTTTTCTCTCGTTTCAAACAACACCTTTGTGTAGTAATTGAGAGGTTGGTTTTTAATTCCATCTCTTGCCTTTTCTCCTAGAAACAATGCTGACTCCCATTGGGTATATTCATCGTCATTCAAATCTCTTCCTTCAAATGTTATCACTTGATGAACAAAATCAATCGAGGCGATATGCATTAATAGTGAACCAATAGAATTAGCACCTTTATATGCAATGAAGTCTAAATCAGGCTGACTCAAATCTTTAATATCCTCCAACAATATTCCTCTTGAATATTCAAGCATTGAAACAAGTTCACCCATTTTACCATCAAACCCATCTCTTTGTTTTATTCTAAAATCCACTTTCATCCGCCTCCATTTCTTCTGTACCATTAATCCTATCAGTAAAATAGACAAGAAAAAGACTGAAAAACAAAAATCTTAAATGATATAATTGAATTGACCATAAAAACAAAAGGCAGCCTGAATATTTTTCAGCCTGCCTTTTGTTAATTAGTGGTTAGCTTTACAATCTTTTATCCAAGTAAAATAAGAAATGAAGCTAATTTAGTTGTGCTATTTCAAGCGGGAAGGAGCATAAACCAGTTTGACATCAAAAAATGGTTCTAACACTTTGGTTTTACCTGCTAATTCTTCGGCCATACGCAGCCCATCCACATTAATACGTGCTTGCCGGAAGTAATTCTTTCCTAATTGAGTCCAGGATACCGTTGATGCATCTACATTGCAAAAGTACGTAAAGCCCTGACTCCTTAAATAGGAAAATTTATCATTAGAATATGGCTTCCAGTCACCGATATCACTGCCAAAAGCGAAAATAATCGTGTCTACGGGACCGACAATCGGCTCGACTTCTTTTCTCCATTTGGCGGTATCTCTTTGCAAAGTATTCAAGGAAACCTGGCTTGCATTGAGATGTCCCCAAGTGTGAGAGGCAAACTTCCAGCCATTGTGTTTCATCTCATCCGCCACATTTTTTGCTTTCTGGCGGTCTTCTGCTAGATGCGGATTAGGATGATCACTGTTTTGGCCGTAGGAACTCTCTGAGGTCCGGTATCCCAATACTCCGTTGTAGCCGGTAAGTGCGATAATCCCTTTAGCTCCGCGGTAAGAAAAATCCGGATGGAGATTTACAAAGGCATCCACTAGTGGAACCATATCATAGGGCCCCTGAACGACTTTCCCCGTTTTATCCTGGTATGTATTGGTGACATTCGTATTAGCATCCAGTGTTAAATTTTGGGCAAATCCGTCATTTTTCATATACTCATAATAGCTGACATCATCCTGGGATAAGACCAATGGCTTTTTTCCCTGTGGGAGATAAATGCTCTGATAGACCATATTTCCCTTTGGATCGGGCTTTGCTATATCCTGGATGTTCACTAAGACATATCCTCGATCATATACCTGTTGTAATATCTTTTTAAATTCCTCAATGGTAACCATATAGTCCTTATAGCCCCGATCCATATAATCCCCATCAAATGCCCTCGATTCGTCCACCACCAGGGAATGGAAGAACAAATGAGATATTTTACCGTTATCCGGCCATTTAACCAGATTTTTCTGTTCGTTTTGATAAGTTTGAACAGTACTCTTAATCTCTGGATCTCTTGAATAATTGGATTGATTCAAAAGAGTCATAGCCCTTTGGTAATCGTACTGCTGAGCTGAAAATGCAGCTTGTTCCAAAAGCTTTTTTTTCTCATCTCTTTCTTTCTGTTCTCTTTCCTGTTTTAAAACATCAGTATGGGATTTCTTAATGTGAGTATGAGGGTTTTCATTGACTGTTTCGGTTGTCTTCACTTGATTTTGACAACTACTCATTAAAAAACAAACCAGAAAAATAGGCAGCAGGGTAAGGTGCTTTTTCAAAGAAACCACACTCCCTTTATTTGTGAATGAGGCTGGCAGACATTCTTTAAAATGGAATTCATAGCTAGTTTGTATATACCAACATGCTTAACTCAAATTGTTAATTATTACAAATTATATCATAATATGTCCAAACTATTACATATACAAATTCCCTATTTCCTTAAACGATTAGGGATGGATACCCGATGTAAAAGTCTGGAGACGCGTTCATAGCTTACATAAACCAAAGCTATTCAAAAGGACCCGGAGTTATTCTTGCATTTTGACTTTTTTAAATTTTTTGAAAGGGACTGCTTTGTACTTATCTATCTTGAGCAGTTCATGATATAGTATATAGTAATTTAAGTGATACATAGTGTTGGGAAGGTGGAATGATGGTTTTGGACATACAGTCGAATGATAGCACCCTTCCGCTAAGGCGGGATGTAAAAATGCTTGGGAACATCCTTGGCGAAATCCTCGTTTATAACGGAGGAAGCGAACTCTATGAAAAGGTTGAGAACATACGATTAATGTGTAAGGATTTACGAGATTCTTTTGATAGAAACATCTATGACGTACTGAAAAAAGTCATAAGCAGCCTGGATCCTAAGCTAAGGAAACAGGTCATCCGTGCCTTTGCGGTCTATTTCCATCTAATCAATGCCGCAGAGCAGAACCACCGCATTAGGAGGCGGCGCGAGTATCAAATGACAGAGGATGCCAATAGGCAGCCTGGGTCGATTGAAAGTACGGTACATACACTCAGGGAAAATGGAGTCCGTCCAGATATTATACAGGATGTACTCTCGAAGCTTTCGCTGGAATTGGTCATCACCGCTCATCCTACTGAGGCAACCAAGCGGTCGATTCTTGAGCTTCAGAAACGGATTGCCGGCTTGTTAAATCAATTGGATCACCCGCTCCTGTCAAAAAAGGAGAAAAAGCGGATCGAGGAAAGTTTGTATAATGAAGTGGCAGCCCTCTGGCAGACGGATGAACTGCGGGACAGAAAGCCGACCGTAATTGATGAGGTCCGGAACGGTTTGTATTATTTTGAACAAACTCTATTTGATGTTCTTCCCGATATCCATCGTGAGGTTGAGGAATCACTGGAAGATGCTTATCCGGATGAAACGTGGAAGGTTCCGACCTTTTTAAAGTTCGGGTCATGGATTGGAGGGGACCGGGACGGAAATCCGTTTGTGACAGCTGATATTACTTGGGAAACATTGCTTCTTCAGCGCGGACTCGTGTTGAAAAAGTATAAAAGCGTTCTTGTTGAACTGATGAAGCGTTTCAGCCACTCGACAAATCGGGTCGCGGTAAGCACTGAACTTCTGGAAACCGTTCAGCGTGACGAAGAAGAGTACCTTCCGGAAGAAAAGCGCTGGACAGTGGCGGAAGAACCATACAGGCGTAAATTTGCGGTTATGATCGAACGGATCCGGCAAGCCGAAGAGAATTCCGTGAGCACGGGCTACAAAGAGCCGGCTGAGTTCCTTCGTGATCTTGAAATGATCAAGCGGAGTGTTTATCAGCATCATTCCCATAAGCATGAGTTAAAAATGCTTGAAAAGCTGATCCGGCAGGTGAAACTGTTTGGCTTCCACCTTGCTACACTCGATATACGAAATCATAGCGGAGAACATGAGGCAGCCATCGCGGAGATCCTGCAAAAGGTGATGATTGCCGAGGATTACCGTTCACTTGAAGAGGAACAAAAACAGGAGATCCTTCAGAAGCTTCTCCGTGACCCGCGGCCGGTTTTGCTTTTGCATGAGGATTATTCACAGGAAACGCAGGAAATGATCCGTGTCTTCCAACTGATCAGGGAAGCCCACCGGGAGTTTGGGAAGGATTCCATTTCGGTTTACCTTGTGAGCATGGCTGAATCCGAGAGTGACCTGCTTGAAGTACTCCTTTTGGCAAAAGAAGCGGGCATTTACAGGCTGCATTCTGATGGAACAGTGGAATCGGATCTTAATGTGGCACCTCTTCTGGAAACGATCGACGATTTGATATCAGGTCCTAGAATCATGGAAAACTTATTCAATATGCCGTTGTACCGTGAGCATTTGAACAAGCTTGGCAATCGCCAGGAAATCATGCTCGGGTACTCGGATGGAAGCAAGGACGGAGGCACGCTGACTGCCAACTGGAAGCTGTACAATGCTCAGGTTGAGATACACCGGATGGCGAAAAAGCATTCCATCAGACTGAAGTTTTTCCATGGCCGCGGAGGTTCGCTCGGCCGCGGGGGCGGCCCGTTAAATAGAAGTCTTTTATCACAGCCGGCTGAAACATTTGGTGATGGAATTAAGATTACCGAGCAGGGAGAGGTTCTGTCTTCCCGTTATCTGCTTAAAGACATTGCTTACAGAAGCTTGGAGCAGGCGACTTCAACCATGCTTGAGGTTGCCCGGCATGTCACAGCTGACCAGGAATTGCGGGATCCCCGTTTTGAAAAGGCCATTGAAGAAATTTCTGCAGCTTCTTATGCGAAATATCAGTCACTGGTATTTGAGGATCAGGATTTCTTGACTTATTTTAACCAGGCAACTCCATTAAATGAGGTCAGTAAACTGAACATCGGTTCACGGCCGTCGGCAAGGAAGAACTCGGCGAAGTTTGAAAATCTTCGTGCGATTCCGTGGGTATTTGCCTGGACCCAAAGCAGACAGCTTCTGCCTGGCTGGTATGCGGCGGGGACTGGTCTCGAGAGCTTCGTTACTGCCAAAGGCGAAAACCTCGCTTTATTGCAGGAAATGTATGAAAAATGGCCGTTCTTCCGTTCAACGATTGATAATCTGCAGATGGCCCTGACCAAGGCGGATATCACAACGGCGAAGGAATATGCTGCACTTGTCGAAGACAGCACCATCGGGACAAGGATTTTCAAAAACATTAAAGACGAATATAAAAGGACGAAGAAAATCCTTCTGGCGATTTCAGGCGATTCCGAGCTCCTTGATCATGCACCCAATATCAAGGATTCAGTGAAGAGACGGAACCCATACGTCGATCCGCTGAATTTCATCCAAGTCGAGCTGATCAAGGAATTGCGCAGTAAGGAAGAAGTGGATGATGAACTGATGACTCAGGTCCTGTTAACCATCAGCGGGATTGCTGCAGGACTCAGAAATACAGGCTGAATGGCGGGGCACTTACTATGTAAAAATAAAGATAAGTGAATGTATGTTTTTCTTTTGTTAAGAATAACTTGTCTTTAATGTCACACATAGTTTAAAAATTAGTACATCACTTATAAATTAGTGGTGTACTTTTTTATTTTTATTAGTCCACTCTTAAATGAAAGGAGCTTTATTGTCATTTACACCTTCACTCCTTTTAAAAGTATCTAACTTCCGTGTACTATGTCCAACCATTTTTAAACCAGCGGACATACCTTAAATGATGGGGGTAGTAATAACAAGTATGAGAAGGAGGCAAGAGCCATATGCCGTTTAATCCACCAAGACGTGACAGGAGACCATATCCTCCATCCAGAAGACAGTCTGCTTCCGGCTTCTCACGAAATCGTTC
Organism: Peribacillus kribbensis DSM 17871; assembly: GCF_000430765.1. Taxonomy (GTDB): domain Bacteria; phylum Bacillota; class Bacilli; order Bacillales; family DSM-1321; genus Paraperibacillus; species Paraperibacillus kribbensis. Next base: position 8,005 of record NZ_KE387242.1, read on the forward strand.
TCAGCAAGCACCATCTTTAGGTTTATCTGGTCATGTAAAATCAATAATGGGACATGTGGGAAAAGTGAGAAATGGAATTAATATGATGAGACAAATAGGATCTATTTTAAAATTCTTTAGATAATCCGATTCAACTAAGAAGCTGTTTTGAAGGGTGAACAGTTTCTTTTTTTGTACCGGCTTTTCAAAACAATATGATGGTTGGAACGAAAATTCGGACATCCAGCTATCCCAGGAGGTCATGGTTCATTATGGTGAAAGCAGAATTAGATAGGGATTATAGCGGGTATGGTTTTAAATCAAGTTTTTGAAATGAAAGAGAGTGGGAGAATCAACCCCAAATTCTTTGAAGAATGAATATTGACCTAGCCGTTTAGAAGGCTATGGGACCATAAAAAGGTCCCATAGGCTTTTTTTATGGTTGTTACCACACAGCCAAATCCACTTATTCATCACTGGATACAACCTGCTTATATATCATCAATAATGATATAAGTCGCTTTGACAGGTCCGTGCACTCCTACCACCAGGTCTAATTCTATATCCGCCGAATTGCTTGGGCCAGTGATGAAGTTGATGCAGGAGGCCACTCTGTGCCCATCCAGATGCTTTTGTCGTATAATTCTGGCTGCCTGGGTTATGCGAGGGACAATGCTGCTCTTCGGAATCAAGGCAATGAAGCACGCAGGCAAAAAACTTACTGTCCTGCCTTTATCCTTGTCGCTTAATAAAACTACGGTGCCTGATTCTGCCAGGGTAATCTCGCTGATGGTGATGCCGATATTAGCTTTTTCGGCATAGCGGATGTTTTCTGCGCCTTGTGTGTAGTCCCATTCATGGACTTCGATATTTTCTTTTGGCCATGCATCCTTCATTAATCGATCAAGGCCCCATTCTGAAAACCTCTGATCCTTCCAGGTCACCACGGGCCCTCCGCCATAGTCCGTCACTATTTTATCGAGGGTGGCTGCTAAATTGTCCAAATTAGCGCTTAACAAGCTGGTATGGATTTTTAGGCATTGGGTTTTCAGTACTTCGACCAATTGGTCGGGAGAAGTGTCAGTCAGCACCTCATCCTGGGGATGGTATTTCCAAGATCGCTGAGGTATAGAATTGGAAATGTCGTTATGGCCTAGACGGGCTGAAATTTGGTTTAAAAACTTTTCTCGGTTCTGAATGGTTCCTTTCATCACTGGTTGCCTCCTTTGTCTCTGTTTTTATACCAATCTCTAAACCTTTCTTTATTTGGTGCAGGGAAATCCCTGATCTCGGTCCAGGCTTTTAATGGGCCCGGCCCTTTTTTAATTTTATCTCCTTGAGTAAATGGATTCATCGCTGCAGGAGCGATTTTCGATCCAAGCTTGTACAGGGAAGGAGACGCTGCACCTAATCCGAATGCTTTCATTGCCAGCTTTTCCGAGATTGGTGCTTGTCCTGTATTTTCAACTATGTTCTGCCGGTGCTTGTGCAGGAGTTGATGGAGCGGGATTTTGACAGGACATACGTCCGTGCACGCTCCGCATAATGTAGATGCATAAGGGAGTTCTTTATAATCCTCATAGCCGCCAAGCAGTGGCGATAATACCGCTCCGATCGGGCCGGAGTAGATCGAGCCATATGAATGTCCGCCGACATGGCGGTAAACGGGACAGGTATTGATGCACGCGGCACAACGAATGCATTGAAGGATGGACTGGAATTCACCGCCAAGGATTTGTGAGCGCCCATTATCCACGATGACAAGGTGAAATTCTTCAGGTCCATCCACATCGAATTCCTCCCTTGGGCCAGTCAGTACTGTAATATAACTGGTGAGCTTTTGACCAACCGCACTTCTGGTAAGCAGGCTTACGAGAACTTCCAATTCCTCGAAGGTAGGTACGAGACGCTCCATTCCCATTACGGTAATCTGCGTTTTTGGCAATGCCGTAACCAGATCTGCGTTTCCCTCATTTGTAACCAGGCTGAATGAGCCGGTTTCCGCCACGGCAAAGTTGCACCCCGTAATGCCTATATCGGCCGAAAGAAATTCCTCGCGGAGCTTTAGGCGTGCATGTCCTGCAAGTTCCTCCGGCTTTGATGTTTTTTGATATCCAAGTCTTTCCGCAAACACGTCCCGGATCTGTTCTTTGTTTTTATGAAGCGCAGGTACAACGATATGGGAAGGGGGATCATGATCATCAACCTGGAGAATATATTCTCCGAGGTCTGTTTCAATTACCTCGCACCCAGCCTGTTTTAAGCAGTCGTTCAAAGCAATTTCCTCGGTAACCATTGACTTAGCTTTGACTACTTTTTTTGCATTTTTTCTTTTGACGACGTCCTGGATATATTGATTTGCTTCCTCTCCGGTTTGTGCAAAGAAGACATGGCCTCCTCGGCTGGCGATATTCTCGCTAAGCTGCTGTAAATAATAATCTAAATGTTCAAGAACATGCTGGCGGATTTCTTCCCCATGGGATCTCCAGTCCTCCCAGTTTCCGAGTTCTTCTGCAGCATCATTGCGCCGGGTGCCCATCCTTTCCTGGGCACCAGCTACGGCACCCCGCATAAATGAATCATGGATGCCTTGGTCTACACGTTCCTTGAAATCGCCTGTACCAATTTTCATTGTCATAAGAATCCTGCTCCTTCACTGTATATGTTGACAAATGCTGCGTATTTATCGGCTGTTTAACACTTCGGCAATATGCATGACTTTAATAGGTTTTCCCGTCCGGTCAATCCGTCCGCCGATATTCATCATGCAGCCGGCGTCAGCGCCAATCAAATAATCGGCCCCAGTCTCCTCAACATGTGTAACTTTTTCATCGACCATCTGCTCAGAAATCTGAGCCATCTTGACCGAGAAGGTGCCCCCAAAACCGCAGCATTGCTCTTTACCCGGCAGTTCTGTATATTCCAGTCCCTTCACATTATTCAATAGAATCATAGGGGCTGATTTTACACCCAGCAATCTTGTCATATGGCATGAGGTATGATAGGTGGCTTTACCGTTTAGCTGTGCCCCGACATCTTCGATATGTAACACATCGACAATAAACTGCGTTAATTCGTATGTCTTTTCGGCGAGCTGCTGTGCCAGCAGCCCCCATTCATGATCCTCTTTAAAGATATGTGGATACTCCTTAAACATAGCAACACAGGATCCTGATGGTGAAACAACATATTCGGCATTTTGGAATGTACGGATCATCCTTTTCATGGCTTCTTTGGATTCTCGTACGTATCCGCTGTTGTATGCAGGCTGCCCGCAGCAGACCTGGCTTTCGGGAAAAATAATCTCACATCCAAGACGTTCCAGCAGCTCCACTGTTGCTTTTCCTACATTGCTTTGAAACATGTCAACAAGACAGGTTGCAAAAAGGGTTACTTTCATTGTTAAACCTCTCCTTGGGTAACGGATTCTTTCTGGGCGTGCAAACTATTATAGAGAACAGGTCATCAGATGACTTGTTTAAAAAATAAAAATTCAAAATTATTTTACTACATATTTAATAAAATTTGAAAGGGTTTGCATTCCTATTTTAAAAAACCACCTTTTAACATTTGTTAAAAAGGTGGTGCCTGTAGCTGCTTTCATATTCCCGATTAAGATTGAAAAATATTTTTATGAAGGACATTCTCTACATTTTCGATATGCTGGTGCATGATGGAGCGTGCCTTCTCCGGATTTTGTTCTTTTATGGCATTATAGATCGCTGCATGTTCTTCATAAAGCCGGTCTGCAGTGGCCTGTTTTGAAAAAAGCCAGAGGTCTCTGGTTTCCTTTATGGTTTCCGCCATCATTCCGGATACATGGTTCATGAGGCTGCTTAAAAGCGGGTTTTTAGAGCCTTCTGCAATAGCTAGATGAAACTTGACATCTGCTTGCTCACTGAGCTTTTCGTTCCCGCTTGATTGCTTCATTTCCTTCAATGCATGTTCCATATCAAGAAGGTTGGAGTCAGATCTTTTTTGGGCCGCAGAATATGCTGTTCCGACTTCAAGGATTTTTCTTACCTCGAGCAGGTGGGCGATGTCTTCCTTATTCATTAAAATGGCAGCTGATACAGGATAAGCAATGTGATCCGTTTCGAATTGCTTGATATATGTTCCTTCACCTTGCCTGATTTCAATGAGTCCCATGGCCTTTAGGGATGTCAGGGCTTCTCTTATGGCCGAGCGCCCAACCTGAAAGTGGGAGGCGAGCTGCTCGACTGAATCTAGTTTTTCGCCCGGTTTTAAATTGCCTGACCGAATCATATCATGAATGGCTTCAGCAACCTGCTCATATATTTTTTTGGGCTTGATTTTCTTATATTCCAACAGATAGCCTCCAAACGAACAATGATGGGTAATTTTCTACTGATATTATACACTGTTTTGGGAGATGAGGAGAACAGATTCTTACTAATGTTGGAAAAAAGCCCCATAGATAAGGGGTAAATGAAAAATATAAAAATAGTTGAAAATTTTGAAAATGCTATTTATACTCTTTTTAAGCAGATGGGTAATCACCTAGTCATCAGATGACCATACATTTGAAAGCGATTACTTTAAGTGAAGGAGCATGTTTGTACAAAATTAAAGGAGGAACCTTATGTCATTTCAGCAGAATTTCACCGCCGTAGGAGATAATCTCGCACTCTCCTCGATTATTGCCCTGATTCCTATCTTATATTTTTTCTGGGCACTGGCAATTAAACGAATGAAAGGCCATATTGCAGGACTTACAACACTTATCGTGGCCTTGCTGACTGCCGTTCTGGCTTTTAAGATGCCGGCAGGAATGGCTGTAATGTCAGCCACTCAGGGAGCCGTTTACGGTATATTGCCAATCGGATGGATCATCATCACTTCTGTTTTCTTGTATAAGCTAACCGTGAAGACCGGCCAGTTTGACATTATTCGGAATTCAGTATTATCCATTACAGAAGACCGCCGGATCCAGGCATTGTTGATAGCATTCTCGTTTGGAGCCTTCCTTGAAGGGGCTGCAGGCTTTGGGGCCCCGGTGGCGATTTCGGCAGCACTTTTGGTTGGGCTGGGCTTTAATCCCTTATTTGCAGCAGGGCTGTGCCTAATTGCCAACACCGCTCCTGTTGCTTTTGGGGCAATCGGTATTCCTGTAATCGCAGTGGAGGGACCAACAGGTGTCCCGGCGATGGAAATATCTAAGATGATCGGCCGACAGCTTCCATTTATCTCCTTTTTTATACCTTTTTATTTAGTAGTGATCATGGCAGGTTTTAAAAAAGCAATGGAAATCATTCCAGCTATTTTAGTCTCTGGAGTTTCCTTTGCATTGACACAGTATATAACTTCCAACTTTCTTGGACCTGAACTGCCCGATATTCTTTCAGCTCTCGTCTCCTTGTTCGCAATGGTGATTTTCTTGAAATTCTGGAAACCGAAGACTGTCTTCCGCTTTCCGGGGGAGCAGGAAATGGCTGCTACTGTAGCCTTCGATGCAGCTGTAAGCAGCAAGAAGCAGTATACCAAAGGACAGGTGTTTAAGGCATGGTCTCCGTTCCTGGTACTGACTGGAATGATCTCCCTTTGGGGGGTTCCCGTCTTGAAGCTTGCTTTAACAGGGCACTATGAAGGGAGCAGTGCCATATTAAAAGTGGTTAATTCCTTGGGACATGCCTTAACCTTTGCCCCGGAAGTACCTGCTTTGAATAACAAAGTCATCAATACTGTTGGTGATGCCATCGCTGCCGTTTATAAGCTTGAATTTTTAGGGGCGGCAGGAACTGCGATTTTAATTGCGGCCATTATTACGAAGTACATCATGGGAATCTCTTGGAAAAACTGGGCTTCCATTTTCGGCGAGACACTAAGTGAGTTGAAATTTCCGATACTTACCATTTGCTCAGTGGTAGGCTTTGCCTATGTGATCAACGCTTCAGGCATGAGCACTACGCTTGGGATGGCACTTGCCAAGACAGGATCGTTATTGTTTCCGTTCTTTGCTCCATTTCTTGGCTGGCTCGGGGTTTTCATTACTGGCTCGGATACGTCAGCAAACCTTTTATTTGGAAACCTTCAGAAGATTACAGCAGAGTCGATAGGTATGAACCCCATACTTGCGATTGCAGCAAACTCTTCAGGAGGGGTTGCTGGAAAGATGATATCACCGCAATCGATTGCAGTGGCCTGCGCAGCTGCAGGACTAGCGGGAAAAGAATCAGACTTATTCCGTTTTACAGTAAAGCACAGTTTGTTTCTCGTAGCCTTAATAGGAATCATAACATTCTTGCAGAATACGGTTCTTTCTTGGATGATTCCTTAATTCACTGCATATAGAATGAGTTTTAGAAAACCGTTTAGCGGTTGTAAATAGGGATGCATTTGATACTTGGCAATCAATACGTTTAATACAGAAATGGGGGAGTAGAATTGCTGGCTATCCTAGTGAAAGAAAAAATAATTGCCGTTGTGACGAGTGAGAATTTCGATGATTCAAAAACAGGGCGGCTCGTTTATTCATATGATTCCACACCGAATTATCAAGCGCTTCCAGATGCAGTTGTCAGCCCAAGAAATACGGCAGAGGTAGCGGAAATTGTTAAGATTTGTAATGAACATCAGATCCCCATTGTTCCGCGGGGCTCCGGCACCAACCTATGCGGCGGCACCTGCCCTCTTGAAGGAGGGATTGTGATGCTGTTTAAGCATATGAATAAAATCCTTGAAATTGATGAAGAAAATTTAACTGCGACCGTACAGCCAGGGGTCATTACATATGATGTAATTACTGCAGTAGAATCAAAAGGTCTATTTTACCCGCCTGACCCGGGTTCCATGAAAATCTCGACAATCGGCGGCAACATTAATGAAAACTCCGGCGGTCTTCGCGGTTTGAAGTACGGTGTTACAAGGGATTACGTCATGGCCCTGGAAATTGTACTGCCTAACGGGGAGATTATCCGTACAGGCGGAAAGCTAGCCAAGGATGTAGCAGGTTATGACTTTACCCGTCTTTATGTCGGATCTGAAGGGACACTTGGAATTGTAACGGAGGCAACCTTAAAGCTTATTCCGATTCCGGACGCAAAAAAGACGATGCTCGCTCTATATCAGGATATGGAAGCAGCTGCGAGATCCGTTTCCAAGATCATTGCAAATAAAATCATACCGGCCACGCTGGAGTTCCTTGATCAGCCGACTTTAAAGGTAGTAGAAGACTACGCCAGAATTGGTCTCCCGACAGATGTAAAGGCGGTTCTATTAATTGAACAGGACGGCCCACCAGAAGTAGTGGAACGGGATATTATAAAAATTTCTGAGATTTGCAGGCAGGAAATGGCGGTATCTGTTCAAATCGCTCAGTCTGAAACAGAAGCCGAGGCTTTACGGACAGCTCGAAGGACGGCCCTTTCGGCACTTGCCCGCCTAAAGCCGACGACCATACTTGAAGACGCGACCGTACCCAGATCAGAAATCGCAAAAATGGTGAAAGCGATCAATGATATTGCCGCTAAATACAAATTAGATATCTGTACATTCGGCCATGCAGGGGATGGGAATCTGCATCCGACATGCCCGACTGACGCGCGGAACCATGAGGAAATGGAAAGAGTGGAAAGAGCTTTTGCCGAGATTTTCGAAAAAGCCATTGAACTTGGCGGAACGATTACGGGTGAGCATGGCGTCGGCGTCATGAAATCCCCTTACCTTGAGTTAAAGCTTGGAAAAGCAGGGATCGCTGCCATGCAGGCTGTAAAGAACGCATTGGATCCCAATCATATCATGAACCCCGGGAAAGTATTCATGGACGATAGCAGAAAGCGGGTGAAGGTGGGACAATGACTAAGCTTCAAGAACAGCAGACGATACAAAAACAATTTAATGAGCGTATGAATCAGGAAGAACTCCTGAATTGTATGAGGTGCGGCTTTTGCCTTCCATCCTGCCCGACATATATTGAATCGGGTTTCCAGGAATCACACTCGCCGCGGGGCAGGATTGCCTTGATGAAGGCAGTGGTCGACGGGCTGATCGAACCGGATGAGGATTTTGAGAGATCACTTGACCTGTGCCTGGGCTGCCGGGCTTGTGAACCAGTCTGCCCATCCGGCGTTAATTATGGTCAGCTTTTGGAAGAGGCAAGGGATATCGTGAACCAGAACAAAAGGCATTCATTGCCAGTCAGAGCGGTAAGGAAGGCTGTTTTTGAGGGATTATTCCCCCATCAAAATCGAATAAAAAACTTAACTGGCTTGATTGGGTTTTATCAGCGTTCCGGTTTGCAGAAGGCGGCAAGAAAAACCGGCATCATGAAGCTATTGCCTGAAAATCTTGCTGCCATGGAGAAGGTGCTTCCACCCGTCCCCACAATGAAGGAAATGAAAAACCGTCCTGAACATTTGCCATCCATCGGAACACAGACAGCCAGGGTTGCTTTCTTCAGCGGCTGTTTAATGGATACGGTTTTTCTTGAAACCAATAATGCCACGATGAAGCTGCTGCAGCTTGCCGGATGTGAAGTGGTCATACCTAAAGGACAGTCCTGCTGTGGAGCCCTTCACGGACATAGCGGGGAAAAGGAAAGTGCAAGGGGGCTGGCGAAAAAAAACATTCAGGCATTTGAAGATTTGAATGTGGACTTTATTATCACGAACGCCGGCGGCTGTGGGGCATTCCTGATGGATTATGATCACTTGCTGAAGGATGATCCGCTCTGGAAGGAACGAGCGGCCGCTTTTAAAGAAAAAATTAAGGACATCGCGGAGGTACTCGTTGCTGCAGGTTTCCATGAGAAGGTTAAATTGGAGCTGCCGCCACAGGTGGTTACCTATCAAGACTCCTGCCACCTAAGGAATGTGATGAAAACCGCATCGGCTCCAAGGCTGCTTATTCAATCCATAAAAGGTGTGGAATTCAAGGAAATGCAGCAAGCCGATCGCTGCTGCGGCTCAGCTGGAATCTATAATATTATTGAATCCGAAATGTCGATGAGATTGCTTGATTCAAAGATGGTCCATGCAAAAGCCACACATGCATCTACAATTGTTACAGCCAATCCGGGCTGCCTGCTTCAAATGAAGCTTGGCATAGAGCGGGAAGGACTTGCTGCAAAAATGAGAGGAGTTCACTTAGTAGACCTGCTGATGGAAGCAGTGAAGAAAGAGGCGGTCGTTTAGGTTGACAGCGTATTGGAACCTGCCATTTTTTTTGGTTAGCATAAAAAGGCTTTAAGCCTGGCTGCAAAAGTAAAAAGCCTAATTGTCCTTATAAGGATTGCAATTGCATGTGTTTACTGGTATGATAAAGAAGAATTATTTTTGTTCGGTGTAAATGTACGAGTTTCCACTTTTCGTCTTGAGAATCACTTTGGGCAAGGATAGTAATACATTGTGTGGGAACACACTGGGAGGCAACAAAAATGGAACAAGGTACAGTAAAATGGTTTAACGCAGAAAAAGGTTTCGGATTCATCGAGCGTGAAGGTGGAGAAGACGTATTCGTACATTTCTCAGCTATTCAATCTGAAGGTTTCAAATCTTTAGACGAAGGCCAAAAAGTTACTTTCGACGTTGAGCAAGGTGCTCGTGGAGCTCAAGCTGCTAACGTTCAAAAAGCATAATTTCAGCTGACATATACAAAACAGGTTCTTTCATTAGAGCCTGTTTTTTTTATATGCTTTTGTCCAATAAAAAACCCTGCTCAGCGTTCGAGCAGGGATGGAACAGGTAATATAAAAGGTTTAAGCTAAAAGGTTTGTTTAAAGTATACCATACTATTGCTTCTATGCGGTGATTCCCGGTGATTTATTTTGTTCATTAGATAAGGGCGATTTTAGTAATGGAAATGTTCTGGCTCAAAATCCCTTCCTTTCTTGTAATTTGTTTCCTCCCCAGCTTCATGATTTCATACGTGTCACCAACAGAGTTAACGATCACGCTGCTATTAATATCATCACTGTTGTGTTTATTTATGGAATAGAATACTCTGTAATTATTCAAGGCAGACTCCTTTTTACGCTCATATTTTATAAGTAGTTTGCCCATAAATGAAAAAAAATCGCACATCATTGAAAGAAGATCTTAAAATGTGCCTTCACTCCTGGTCCTGAACCATTGTCTATTTTCTATTTCCTAATGGCCCTCTGAAACTCCGAAGGATAGCAGCCAATAATCTCTGTGAATAGCTTGGTAAAATGTCTTGTGCTGTAATAGCCAACTGTTTCTGCGACTTTTTGAATTTTATTATTGGGGTCTGCAAGAAGTTCCTTTGCTTTTAGGATTCTGATTCTGGTTAAATATTTGATGAAGGTGATGCCAATCCTTTTATGAAATAAGGTGCTTAAGTAATTCGGTGTCACATGAAGCTCCTGTGCAATCTGTCCAATTCCTATATTATCCATATAATTTTCTTCCACATATTTGATCACCTGGTCCACTAAAAATTGGCTTCGGTCCTCATCTGTACTATGCTCTTTCAACAGGTTATCCCCGCACTTCATCAACGCAGCAGCCCACTCTGTAGGTAATTGTTTCGCTCTCAGGCTGCATGGGATGACACAGTTTAGGAATTCCCTGACTCTTTCTTGTACGGAGTCAGAATCAATTGTAAGTATGTATTTTTCAACGTCATCAATCGTTTTCATATAGGTTAAGGATGATTTAGCCTGATAGGAATCTGATAATTTAATGAGTGCGGAGACCAGTCGATAATAAGCCGGGTCTTTTTTTAGCTTATTTAGTTGTTCGGCGTTAATGATCTTTTTTAATCCGCCTATAGTTCTAAAAGGAGCGATGTCCCTTAATTCAGAGATCATGTTCTTGCTGTTTTCCAGACTTGAGTATGTACCGATCAGGATTGTCACAGAAAAATCATCCTTGCAGAAGTCTTGAAGGATTTTCTGGATTTTGGCTAAGGATGTTGGGAGGGATTTGTCTCTTATTTTATCTTGGTATATATCACCGACTGTAATATATGCAAATTCGTTGTGGGACAGTGGAAAAAAAGCGGACCTGGATTGGGATTCCTCTGTAATCTGCTGGACGTGGCTGCAAAAGCTGGATAATGCCTCTGCTTTTTTTGCCTCCTCTAATCGGCTGTCGATTACAACTAAGGCATGATGCAGCTCCGTATGCTGAAGGTTCCGGCTCAGTTCATTTACCGTTTTAACACCGTGGAAAAGGGCACTCATATCATGTTCAAATTCTTTATTTACTTTTGTCCGGTATTCCTGCTGTGCCTTAAAGGTTTTTTCGAGACTGGCCTGCAGATCCTCTGGGCTGACTGGCTTTAGCAGATAACCCGATGCACCCAGTCTGATGGCTTCCTGGGCGTAGCTGAATTCGGAATATCCGGTTAAAATGATCCATTGAGTAGCGGGAGAAAGGACCTGGCCGCACTTAATGGCTTCCAGGCCTGTTAACCCGGGCATCTGGATATCGACAAAGGCAAGGTCCGGCTGAAACGATTTTACTTTTTCCACCATTTCTAATCCGTTTGCCGCTTCTTCAATGTCTTGAGGGAAACAATCCAGTTCTTCGAGAATGCTTTTTAGGCTCTCCCGGATCAGCCATTCGTCATCAGCTAATAAGATTCTCATTTTTTCTCACTTCCTTCGCTGGAATTTTTATGATTACGGCCGCGCCTTTCCCTTCCGCGCTGTCAATGATGAATTGCGGGTTTTGGTAGAGCAGATCCAGGCGGTCCCGTACATTGGAAATGCCGATACTGGTACCCTTGCTTTTACTCATTCTTTCTGGATTGAACCCAATGCCATCGTCTTCTATCCTGATGGATAGAAACTTCTCATGATTCTCTGCTGCAAGTCTGGCACTGACCGTCAGCCTGCATGGCTTAAAGGATGGTTCTATCCCATGAATGATGGAATTCTCAACAAAAGGCTGAATGATCAGCTTGGGAATCAGATAATTCGCTAATTCTTCATCATAGTAAAACTCCACAGTCAGCCGGTCTTGAAAGCGTAATTGTTGCAGGCGGCAGTAGCTCTGCAGCAATTCAAAGGAATCCCGGACCGTGGTCCATTCCTCCTGGCCCATGCTATATCTTAGAAGCTGGCTTAAGGATAGGATGGCCTTTTCTAATGTTTTGCGGTCTCCTATCCGATTTAGGGCGATGAATCCAGAGAGTGTATTAAATAAGAAATGCGGCTGGATCTGTGATTGCAGTGCGCGAAACTCAGCGTTTCGCTGCTTGATTACCGCCCGGTATTCACGGTTGATCAACTCATTAATCCTGCTGATCATCGCATTGAAGGAGTTTCCAAGATGGGTGATTTCATCATGGCCGCTTGTATGGATCCTCACATCTAAATCTCCCCGTTCGACCTTTTTCATGACCTTCATCATCATTCTGAATGGCTTCACAATCCAGCGGGATAAAATGGAGAATAACATCAGTGTAAGAATCAGCCCGCCAATGGCAAAAAGAATAGCTGTGAAATAAAACCATTTGACCTTCTGTGATAGCTCCGATTTTGACAGGAGGACGACGATTTTCCAGTCAGCCGGCTGTACCACCTTTGAAACTAAAACATATGTATCTCCTTTGCCTTTAATCGTCGTTTTGCCGCTTTTGATTTGTTTTAATACGTCTTTGGAAAAGGGATGGTTGGAATAAAATAATTCATTGTCTTCGTTTAATACGGCTGCAAATGATTTAACATTAAACTTAAGATTGCCAAGAATATCGTCTAAAACGGCTGTGTCCGAATCCGCCATTATCACGGCGAGCGGCTTGTGTGTTTCTGGGTCTCTGATCTGACGGGCTACAGAAAATACTTTTTTAGCTGCAGGCGTTACAAGATAATTTTGCTCATGCGTGCCGATAAAAGCAGCTTTGCCGTCAAGGGAAATGGTACGGTGGTACCAATCCTGCCTTGTAAATGGAAAGTACGGGACGGAGCTGGAGAGTGAAGTGTTTTCGATATAAAGAGAGTTATCAGTTGTAAGCATGATCGTGCCTACAATGTCTTTCCGTAAATTTTGAAAATTGGTAGATAGTGAGTATGAAAGAGTTTTTTCAACAAACATTTTTGTAGCAAGGTCCGCCTTAGGATAATCAGCAGAGGCTTTAGTTTCCAAGGCGTTCATGAAAGAGTCGTTAAAGTAGGGGACGATCGTTATTCTTTCCAGGTCTTCCAAATAGGTTTCAATGTTCCTGCCGGCCGACGTTACGGTTGTTTCGGTAAGGGTCTCTGTTTCTTTTTCCATCAGGTCCTGATAGTAAAAGGGCATTAAAAAAGAGATAATCAGGACTGGGACAATGATGGTCAGCACATAAAAGATGGTTAGTTTCGATTGAAGGGATGATAGTTTCATAAGTTTTGCCCGCCTTTATCTTTATCTAAAAGAATAAGAGAAGCAAAATATCTTGTCAACAGTAAAAATAAGCGCTTTCAGTGTAGATTTGGTACATTTGAAAGCGGTTTCCTAGGTGATACACTTTTATCAACAGCAGAAAATCATGCTGAGTAAATAAGAAAAAAGAGGGGGAAGCAGCAATGAAAAAAAGCCTGATGATTGTGATGATTGTATTATTGAGCATTGGCATTTTCGGATGTTCAAACGGATCGGATAAGACAAATGCAAGCGGAGGCTCAGTCAAATTGACTGTTGCGTCATCGACAGCCGACCAGGGAATGAAAACAGCCCTGACGGACGTGGTCAAAGCGTTTGAAAAAGAAAACCCGGATATAAAGGTGGATCTGCAATTTCCAGGTTCAAACTATGAAAATATCTTAAAAATGAAAATGGCTTCCAATGACCTGCCAGATTTGTTTGATACCCACGGCTGGGCCATCAAGCGTTATGGAAACTATCTGGCTGACCTTAGCGGAGAGAAATGGGCCGCAAATCTATCAGATACAATTAAACCCGTTATTACGGATGATAAAGGCAAGTTATATGCTCTGCCGCTAAATGAAGCGAAAGAAGGCGTCCTTTATAATGTTGATGTCTTGAAAAAGTATAACATTGAAATTCCAAAAACCTTCGATGAACTGGTCGCTGCTTCTGAAAAGATTGTCAAGGAAAGCAAGGGTGAGGTGACGCCATTCTACTTTGCTGCACTTGACTCCTGGACCATCGGCCAATACTTTGATTATTTCGCCAATCCATTATTAATCAGTCCGAAGCAGAATGAAGCAGAGGCCTTGCAGAACGGATCCTTCGACTGGACAAAATGGACATTCCTTCCGGAAAATTTCAAGAAATTCTATGATAAAAAACTCATCAATCAAGACATGCTGACTGCCAAATATGTGGATGAAGCAAAACTATTTGCCGAGAATAAATTGGCATTCGCCCTTCACGCTCCTGCCTCCATCGCAGATGTGAAGAAAATCAATCCAGATGCAAAGATGGGAGTATTCCCGATTCCATCGATAAAAGCAGGCGATGAGCCGACATTCGTAGGTGGCGAGCGTTTCACATTAGGCTTGTGGAAAGACACAAAGCATGCAAAAGAAGCTAAAAAGCTGCTTGATTTCATAGCCAAAGAAGATAATATCAAGAAAATTTCTGATACCACGCTTGCTCCTGCTCCATTTAAAGGTATTACCGCTGGCGGAGAATTTGCCCCTTTCTATGATCAATATAAGCAGAACCGTGTACTGCCGTACTTTGACAGGCTATATCTGCCAAACGGAATGTGGGATGTCATGTGTACGCTCGGGCAGGATCTGATCGCTGGCAATATTACTCCAAAAGAGTACTCGTCCAAGATGAAAGCGGAAGTTGAGCGTTTGAGTAAGAAATAAGAAGGAACCGGAAGGGGGAGAGCGATCTCCCCTTTATTACCAGCCAAACTAAAGAGGGGAGAGCTTGACATGCAGACCGAATTAAGCCATAAAAGCGAGATCTCCACGATTCGGGACCATAACGTTATAAATGTGAAACTCCGTAAAAAAAAGGTGAAGTCCGTTTTCTGGATCAATTTATTATATTTGCCGGCACTTCTATTGTTTTGTGTTTTTATTTTTTATCCGTTCTTTAAGGGTATTGTCATATCTTTTACAAACTGGGATGGGTATTCACAGGATTACAGCTGGATCGGCCTCGAAAATTATAAAAGAATGCTGGCCGATACAAATATAGGCACGGTCATTAAGAATACTCTTATCTATGGAGTAGGAAGTACTGTTTTACAGAATTTGATAGGGCTCATGTATGCGCTCCTGCTCAACCAAAGCCTCAAAACAAGGGGACTTACAAGGACCATCGTCTATCTGCCCGTCATTATCAGTCCACTGATCATGGGGTACATATGGTATTTTATTTTTCAATTCAATGGCGGGGCGCTGAATGACATTATCCTGCTGTTCAGGGATAAGCCTGTCAACCTGCTATCCATGCCGGATGTGAATGTTTGGATCATAACCTTCGTCAATACGTTTCAATTTCTTGGGATTGCCATGACGATTTACCTCGCCGGTCTTCAGTCCATTCCTACAGATTATTATGAAGCAGCAAGTCTGGATGGAGCATCGAGTTTTTCGAAATTCAGGCATATTACATTGCCCATGCTGGCACCTTCCATCACCATCAACATTGTTTTAAATATCATCGGCGGTCTTAAGCTTTTCGATGTGATTGTCGCCATGACTAACGGCGGCCCCGGTTATGCATCTCAGTCCTTGTCGACCATGATGTATCAAACCTACTTTGCCCGCCAGGATGCGGGGTACGCTGCTTCAATCGGCAACCTGATGTTTGTCCTGATCAGTATCATCAGTTTGGCTGCACTTGTTTATTTACGGAGAAGGGAGATTGCCCGATGAAAAGCAAGAAATCACTGGTTCTTATCCTGTCCATCATCATCAGTATTTTTCACATGATCCCTTTGTATCTGCTAGTAAGCACAGCCTTTAAGAATGACAGTGACACTAGTTCGAAATGGAGGCTGCCCGATTATGTATTTACCGGGAATTTCAAAAATGCCTGGGAAAATGCTCATTTAGGCAGTGCCTTTTTCAATAATATCGTTATTACCGTTACAAGCGTGATTCTTGTCGTGATTATCGGTGCCCTCGCTTCTTATCCATTGGCAAGGTATCAGACCAAGCTGAACAAATTCATGTACATCGTATTTATTTCAGCCTTGATCGTCCCGCCGCTGACCATTCTTGTTCCTCTGTATCAGTTTATCGTCGATCTTGGAGGGCTGAACTCTTATTGGGCCATGATTGCCTTGAATGTAACCTTTAACCTGCCGATTACAATCTTCTTGTATACCGGTTTTATCGGGACGATTCCCCGTGAGCTGGATGAGGCAGCCATGATTGATGGAGCCTCCCGGATCGGTCTGTTTTTTAAAATCATTCTGCCGCTCTTAAAGCCGGTGACGGTGACAACCATTATTTTATCTGGTGTGGCGGTATGGAATGATTATCAGTTTTCGGTATTTTTCCTTCAGGATAGTGAGAGGCTGACGATCACCGTCGCCCTTTCCCAGTTCTTCTCTCAATATAACAACAACCTAGGCTGGGTAGCGGCCGGTTCTTTGTTAGGAATGCTTCCGCTTACCATTCTTTATCTGTTCCTGCAGCGGTATTTCATTCAAGGCTTGTCTGCCGGGGCGGTTAAAGATTAATAGTGCACGATTATTTGAAAGAGGTGACAGCTATGCAAACTGTACGTTTCGATGCAAAGGAAACTGGAAAGCAAACGGGGATTCAGTTCAATGAAAAAACCAAGGAATTCCATATTCAAGGGAAAGACTTTAGCTATATCTTTACCATTCTAAAAAACAATCAGCTGGGACATTTGTATTATGGAAAAAGAGTTCATCACAGCCCATCCTTTTCCCATCTATTCACATCTGAACCAAAGGCAACCGCCTCCTGTGTTTTTGAAGGGGATATTGCCTTCTCACTCGATTTGATCAAGCAGGAATATCCCTCCTATGGTACAACCGATTATCGGGAGCCTGCCTATCAACTTTTTCAGGAGAACGGAAGCCGTATTACCCATTTTGAGTACAAAAGCCACCGGATCTATCCTGGCAAGCCGGCCCTTGAGGGGCTGCCGGCAGTCTATACAGAGACTGAGGATGAAGCAGAAACACTTGAAATCACCCTTATTGACATGCTGCTGCAGGCAGAAATCATACTGCTATACAGCGTTTACAAGGATCTTAATGTACTGGCGAGGTCTGCCAGAGTCGTTAACCATGGTTCTCAAAAGCTGAATCTTACCCGGGTTATGAGTGCGAATGTCGACTTTTTTGACTCGGATTATGACATGGTGCAGCTTTCAGGTGCATGGGCAAGGGAGCGCCATATGGTCACCAGAAGTCTTGTGCCCGGGATCCAAAGTATTTCCAGTACCAGAGGAACGAGCAGCACGCAGCAAAACCCATTCTTTGCCTTAAAGAGAAAAAAGACCGATGAACATAAGGGGGAGGTATTTGGCTTCAGCCTGGTATACAGCGGAAACTTCCTTGCCCAGGTAGAGGTTGATCAATACGGTGTTGCCCGCGGAAGCATTGGAATTAACCCCTTTGATTTTAATTGGCTTCTTGAAGGCGGGGAGAGCTTTCAGACACCTGAAGCGGTCTTAGTCTACTCCGATCAGGGATTAAATGGACTGAGCCAGACCTACCACCAGCTGTACCGAACGAGATTGGCTAAAGGAAGGTGGCGCGATCAGGCCAGGCCTGTATTGCTCAATAATTGGGAAGCCACTTATTTTGATTTTGATGAAGAAAAAATTCTTACCATTGCGAGAGAAGCCAGGGAGCTGGGGATAGAGTTGTTTGTCCTGGATGATGGCTGGTTCGGAAACAGGGACAATGACAAAACATCCCTTGGTGATTGGGTGGCGGATCATAAGAAACTGCCAAACGGCATTGGAGGGCTGGCAAGGAAAATCAATGACTTGGGCTTGAGATTTGGTTTGTGGTTTGAGCCGGAAATGGTCTCTAAGGCAAGCAGCCTGTACGAGGAGCATCCGGATTGGATCATCCATGTTCCGGGCCGACAGGCATCCCATGGCCGCAATCAATTTGTCCTGGATTACTCCAGGAAGGAAGTCGTCGATTATATATACGAAATGATGGCCGCAGTGTTAAGGGAAGCCCCGGTTTCCTATGTGAAATGGGATATGAACCGGTATATGACGGAGATTGGCTCTCCTGCCCTAGCAGCCGCCAGGCAGCGGGAAATCCCGCATCGTTATATTTTGGGAGTCTATCAGCTCTATGACCGATTGACAAAGGAATTCCCTGAGGTCCTGTTTGAATCATGCGCGAGCGGCGGTGCACGATTTGATCCGGGAATGCTGTATTATGCGCCGCAGGCATGGACAAGCGATGACACGGATGCAGTGGAGCGCTTGAGGATCCAGTATGGCACCTCCCTCGTCTATCCGCTCAGCTCGATGGGTGCCCATGTCTCAGCAGTTCCCAATCATCAGGTAAAAAGGCACACCAGCCTAGAGACAAGGGGAAATACCGCTTATTTCGGGATGCTTGGCTATGAGCTGGACGTGACTAAGATGACAGATGATGAAAAACAATTGGTTAAAGAACAAATCTCTTTTTACAAGAAAAATAGAGAGCTGATTCAGAACGGAACATTTTACAGGCTGATAAGCCCATTTGAAGGAGCCGGGAATGCTACGGCGTGGATCGTGGTTTCACATGACCGGAAGGAGGCGCTGGCAGGTTACTTCCAGGTGCTGGCGGAACCAAACCCAGGATACTCAAGACTTCTCCTAATAGGGCTTGCAGAAGACATTCAGTATCGTGTAGACGGACTCGATGGGACGTTTTACGGCAGTGTGCTGATGAATGCAGGCATCCATTTTAAGGGTGAATTTTCCGGCATTGAAGCAGAAGGAATCGAGTATGGCGGAGACTTTTCCTCCAGAATATTTAAGCTTGAGGCAGTAAAGGAGCCTGCAAGGTGAGAGTGGATGCTCATCAGCATTTCTGGAGGCTGGACCGGGGGGATTATGGGTGGCTGACGCCTGAGTTCGGGATGTTATATCAAGACTTTTTGCCTGATCAGATACGGCCTCATCTTCTAAAGCACGATATACAAAGGACCATATTGGTCCAAGCAGCCCCGACAATAGCAGAGACTGAATATTTACTATCGCTTTATGCGAGGTATGATTTCATTGCCGGAGTGGTGGGCTGGCTTGATTTAGAAGCGGGTGAGTTTAAGAAGGAATTTGAAAGGCTGCTGGATGATCAGGGATTTGTGGGGATCAGGCCGATGCTTCAGGACCTGGAGGATGACCAATGGATCCTAAGGCCGGACGTCCTGAAAAGCATCGAGATCCTGGCAGAGAGAGACTTTCCCATTGATCTTCTTATAAAACCGCGCCACCTGCCCCATATCCGGACACTCATGCGCGAATTCCCGGAATTAAGGGCGGTCATTAATCATATCGCAAAGCCGGATATTTCTTCCGGTTTGGATAAAGAGTGGAAAGAGGGAATTGAGGAGCTGGCAGGTTATCCTCATATCATGTGCAAGCTGTCGGGCATAATTACGGAGGCAGCACAGCCCTATTCAGTTTCACAAATACGGCCATTTGTCCACCACGTTGTGGAGGCCTTTGGGAAGGACCGGGTTATGTTCGGCAGTGATTGGCCGGTCTGCCTGCTGGCCGGAAGCTATGATGATGTGTATGGGGCTTTGAGGAATACATTGCCTGACTCCATTGACCTGCAAAAACTATTTGGTGAAAATGCTGCACGGTTCTACCAGCTAAAGACAAAGGGGGGATGTACATGAGACTGCAAGCTAAAGCTGCTGTCATAACAGGCGGCGGAAGCGGGATCGGCGCTGCAGCGGCGGAGGTGTTTGCCCGGGAAGGCGCCAAGGTGGTCATCGCTGATCTGAATGAAGAAAAGCTAAGTCAAACGGTTGAAGATCTGCTGAGTAAAGGATTTTGGGCGTACGGGATAAATTGCGATGTCAGCAGCGAAGAAGATGTTGAGAAGTTAATTCTGCAAACCGTTCAAAAATGCGGGAAACTCGATGTGATATTCAACAATGCCGGGACCATTTTACCTAAACCGCTTGAACAGGTGGATGGGGACGAATGGGACCGGCTCTTCCAAATCAATGTGAAAAGCATGTACTTGACTACGAAATTTGCCATTTCCCACTTGAAGAAGAATAAGGGTGCGATTATCAATATGGCTTCCATGACAGGCGTTGTCGGCCAGCAGTACAATGCGGCCTATTCGGCCACAAAGGGTGCCATTATTGCCCTTACCAAAACCATGGCCATTGATTATGCACCATATGGGGTCAGGGTGAATTGCATCAGCCCCGCTGGAGTGCGTACCCCCTTATTAGACACATGGCTTAAGCAGCAGGAGAATCCTGTAAAGGCAAGCGAAGCCCAGGACCGTTCCCATATGCTGGGCCGTACAGCCGACTCAGAGGAAATTGCAAGGGTGGCTCTTTTTCTGGCGAGTGAAGATGCTTCCTTTGTAACGGGAGAAAATATCGTGTGTGACGGAGGCGCGGCGCTTGGATATGCAGCAGGACCGAAGCCGGAATGGAGCAGGGTACCAATTTAATTCAAGAAAAGGGGTCATAACCATGGCGAAAGAATCCATACAGGCTGGAGTTTCATGTATTGTCATGAATGAAAAGGATAATGTGGCAACATTACTCCGTGACACTGCCGAAGGGGAGCAGATTACGTACAACCTAGAAAATCGGGAATATACCGTCACACTCCAGGAGCCTATCAAATTCGGCCACAAGATTGCAGTCGCGGTGATTCCTGCGGGAGAGCCAGTCATTAAATACGGTGAATCCATTGGAGCAGCAACCAGAACGATTGCAGCCGGCGAACACGTTCATGTCCATAATATAGAAGGAATCCGCGGCCGCGGAGACCGGATACTGGAAAATGGAGGGAATGAAAATTGACAACGATAAAAGGCTATCTCAGGCCCAATGGCAAAGTGGGAATCCGGAATCATGTGTTATTGATGCCGACGGTTGTATGTGCCAACCAGGTGGTGAACAGGATTGAGCAGCAGGTACCCGGCACTGTCGCGATTCCCCACCAGCATGGTTGCAGCCAGGTAGGCGATGATAAAATCAGGACCCACAAAGTCCTGGCAGGGATGGGGAAGAATCCAAATGTCGGGGCCGTACTGATCGTCAGTCTCGGCTGTGAAGTCATTAATGCCCAGGAAATCATGAATGAAATTATCGAGGAAACAGGGAAGCCGGTCATATGGCTTGATATCCAGAACGAAGGCGGTTCGGTGAAAACCATTCAAAAAGGGATTGAAGCTGCCCGTTCTTTAGTGAATGAAGCAGACAAAGCTCAAAGGCAGGATGTACCTTTAAAAGAACTCATCGCGGGTGTGAAGTGCGGCGGTTCGGATGCGACTTCCGGACTATGCTCCAATCCGGCGCTGGGCAGGTCCTCTGATCTGATCATTAAGGCAGGCGGAAGTATTTTAATGGGTGAGACCACTGAAATTATTGGGGCAGAACACTTAGTTGCCGAAAAAGCGATATCTGATGATGTGCGCAGCCAGCTGTATAGGTGTGTGGAGCGATTTGAAAAGGAAATCGAGCGCCTGGGAGTCGATATGCGCGGAGGAAATCCAAGCCCGGGCAACATTGAAGGCGGCCTTTCAAGTATAGAGGAAAAATCATTAGGATGCATAAGCAAGGCAGGTACCTCACCACTTCAGGGAGTGGTTGAATATGCTGAGGAGATTCCCGGCAAAGGATATTATTTCATGGATTCACCGGGGAATGATATCGAATGTGTATCAGGAATGGCAGCAGCGGGTGTTCAACTGGTCTGCTTTACAACCGGCCGCGGGACCCCGACAGGCAATCCGATTGTACCTGTGCTGAAAATCACGGGAAACGAGTTCACAGCCAAACGGATGAATGACAATATCGATGTGGATACAAGCGGTGTACTTCTCGGCAAGGAAACACTGGACGAAGCAGGAAAAAAGATTTTTGATGAGATTGTCAAAACGGTAAACGGACAATTGACCAAGGCAGAGATCCTTGGGCACCAGGAATTCAGCATTAATCGGATCGGTATTAGTTTGTAATTTAAAAGAAAAGGACGTGATCACATGCGGTTGGCCGGCAAAATCTCTTTGATTACTGGTGCAGGCTCAGGCATTGGAAGGAGCACAGCCCTCCGTTTTGCCGAGGAAGGTGCCGTTGTCATTGTAAATGATGTACACGAAGAAAATGGTAATCAGACTGTAAAGGAAATCACCGGGCGTGATGGGGAAGCGATTTTTATCCAAGGAGATGTAACAGACCCGGCTGATGTACAGAAAATGATTGAGAAGGCCATCGGCGCTTATGGCCGGATTGATGTTCTTTTTAATAATGCTGGAATCAGCAATGTGGGGGCTTTACATGAGGTGGAGCCGGATGTGTGGGACAAAATCATGAGTGTCAATGTAAAAGGAGTCTACCTTCCTAGTAAATACGCGCTTCCTTATATGATGGAGAAGAAAAGCGGGACGATTATTAATATGTCATCCTGTGCCGCTGAAATGGGGCTTGCCAAGCGTGCAGCGTATTCGACGACCAAAGGGGCGGTCCTTTCCCTGACCAAAGCGATGCAGGTGGATTATGCCCCTTTCAATATCCGGGTTAACGCTCTTTTGCCGGGGACCATTTTTACTCCATTTGTAGAAAAATATTTGAAGTCTTCCTATGACAATCCAGAGGAAGCGATTGCAGGAATTAAAACCCGCCAGCTCAGCGGTGAGCTTGGCAGGCCGGAGGATGTGGCCGCTGCCGCCATTTTCCTGGCTTCAGACGAATCCAGATTCATGATGGGATCGCCGCTTTACATTGACGGCGGTGTCGTATTTGGCAAAAATGCATAGGGAGGTTCAGTATTAAACTATGAAACTATTAACAATGATGAAAAATAAGAAGCCGAGCCTTGGAATAAAAACAGAGCTGGGGATTGTGGATGCTGCTGCCCTGCTGGCGGCCGTGAGCGGGCACTCGATTCCTGCCGATCTCATGGACATCATAGAGGGCGGACCGCAGGTGCTTGAAGCCTTAACAGAATTCCTGCAGGAGCAGGACCCAAATATCCAGCAATATTTAGTCAGTGAAAACGAACTGGAATGGGGCCCTTGTATAACAGAGCCAAAGAAAATCATCTGCGTCGGGCTAAATTACCGGAGGCATGCTGATGAAACAAATGCCCCTTATCCAGAGGTTCCCATTCTATTTAACAAATTCCATAATACGATCACAGCAAATAAACGGGATATTGCTGTCCCAAAAGTAACGGATAAGCTGGATTATGAGGTCGAACTAGGGATTGTCATCGGCAAGAGCGCCAAATATGTATCCAAAGAAGACGCCCTTGAATATGTCTTTGGATATTGCACTGTCAATGATTTATCTGCAAGGGATTTACAGATGAGGACCCATCAATGGCTGCTTGGGAAAAGCTGTGATGACTTCAGTCCGGTGGGGCCATATCTGGTAACTGCAGAAGAAGTGGGTGACCCCCAGAATCTGAAGATCAAAACCCTCGTAAATGGGGAGGTTAGACAGAATTCAAACACGTCGGATATGATTTTTAGCTGTGCAGAGATTGTGAGCTACATATCCCATCATATGACGTTAGTACCTGGGGACCTGATATTAACCGGGACTCCTGAAGGCGTCGTCTTAGGGATGCCCGAAGAGCAGCAAATTTACCTAAAACCGGGCGATGTGGTGACTGTTGAAGTAGAAAAGCTGGGTGCCTTAACCAACCAATTCGTGGAGGATAACAAATCTTAGAAAAGGAGATTTCTATGTTAAAAGGAATTCCTTCCATCCTTTCGCCTGAATTAATGAAGATTCTGATGGAAATGGGCCATGGCGATGAGCTGGTTCTGGCAGACGGGAATTTTCCTGCCTCCAGTTGTGCAAAGAGATTGATCAGAGCTGATGGACACGACATCCCTGAATTACTCCATGCCATCCTGACATTCCTCCCCCTCGACCAATATGTCAAGAAACCGGCGGCTTTAATGGAGGTTGTACCGGGGGATCCGGAGAAACCAGATATCTGGGGAACCTATAGCTCCATTATGGAAGTTCACCATGAAGGGTTCCGCGGTTTTGAAATGGTAGAGAGGTTTGCTTTTTATGACCGGGCCAGGAATGCATACGCCGTCATAGCTTCCAGTGAAAAATCGCTGTATGCCAATATCATTCTAAAAAAAGGGGTCGTTCGATAGAAGCACTATAGGTTTTATTATCATCTTCCTGTATAAATGGTCCTCTTCTATCACTTTTTTGTAGGCGTTCTCTTCTTCAGACTGACTATAATGACGAGGAAACAAGTTTCCAAATAGTAAAGCTGGGAGGAATAAAGTTGAGGATAAAAATCCTATCAAGTATCATGTCGGCAGGTTTGGCAATTCCCCTTCTTTTTACTTCGCAATTTGGGGTAAGCGCACAGGAGAGGGTTCTTAAAGAGATTACACTTTCGGCAGATAAAACAGCCGTCAACCTGGATGGCACGACAAAGCTGCAGCTAACCGGAGTTTATAGTGATGGCAGCACTGAAAACCTCTCGGGTTCTGATGTCCAGTACACCATAAGCAACCCTAATGTACTTGCATCCGTCCAGAAAACAGACGAAGGTGCAATCGTAAGGGCAGGAACGATTACAGATGGTGAAGCGGCGGTGACTGCTACGGTCCATACTGAGAGTGGTGAAACAAAAACCGCAAGTATTCCAATAAAGGTCAATCTGGCTCCTGATCGTCCGTTTATTCACAACTACCACGAAACGCTGACGATGAAAATGTTCATGGCCGATAATAATGGCACGGTTTTTAGGACATTTGAGCAGGGTCTTGAAACGATTAAAAAAGTCGATCGGCTAACAAGAGGAATACCGAAAATCATCTATCTGGTAGGCTGGCAGTACAACGGGCATGATACCGGCTATCCTGCCTGGGATGTGGTGAATCCGAACTTGAAGCGTGAACAGGACCCATCCGCCGCCGACAGCCTGAAATGGCTAATGAAAGAAGCATATAAATATAACACGACAGTCAGCCTGCATATCAATATGCTGGATATCCGGGAAACAAGCCCATTATGGCAGACGTATTTAGAGAATGACCTGATCGCAAAAAATGCTGATGGCAAACTTGTTAAATACAAATGGGGCTATCCCATCAGCTATACGCGGGAGTGGGAAACAGGATTTGCACAGAAAAGGATAGACGGTCTCTTGGACATGCTGCCAATCGAAAAGGCAGGGACCATCCATATCGATGCCTTCCACCAGTATATTCCCGGTCTGCCTGTAGGGCCGATAAGTCCTGGTCATGGCGTCTCAATGGATCAGGATATCGAGACCCAGAAAAAAATCATCCGGTATTGGCGGGACCACGGAGTGGATGTCACTTCTGAAATGGATGCAGGCTACAGAAAAGACCCGCTCATGGGACTCCAGCCTCTGGCATGGCATTTTGGCAGAAAAGGATTAAACGGAGTAAAGATCGATCAATTGAAGGTTCCTGCTTCTCTTTATGTCGGCGGTGACGGCGGCGATTCCCGCTACGGGCAAAGCATGCTTGGAGAAAATATTATCAAAGCCGACCCAGAAACACTGACTGGATTCCAGACAGATTTTGCTACCAAAACACTTCCTTGGCAGTACCTAAACCAGCTTAAAAGACTGTCTGATTTAAACGGGGTTGTTACCTTTGAAAATAATGTGAAAAGCTGGAATGAAAATGGGAAATTGATGATTAAACAGGATGACAGAACGATAAGGGATGGTAATGATCTATTTGTCCCCGCACTTTGGAATCAAGATAAATACATGGAAATCATCGCTTTTAGCAAGGATGGCTTCGAAAACAAAACGTGGAAGCTTCCGGAAGGTTGGAAGGATGTGAAGAAGGTGGACATTTATTCTGTCGGGTTAGATGGTTTAACCTTGCTCAAAAAGAACCAGAAAATTTCCGATGGTGAAATGACCTTTTCCCTGGATAAAGAGCAGACCATTTCCATATTTCCGCATAACGCTAATTTAAATAAATAGAAGTGTAAGTTAAAGGGAGGAGAATACCATGTCAAAGATCACCTTTTTAGGAGCAGGAAGTACGGTATTTGCAAAAAATGTATTAGGCGACTGCATGCTTGTTCCCGCTTTAGAGGGATTTGAATTCGCGCTGTTTGATATCGACGAGCAGCGCCTCAGAGATTCAGAGACCATGCTGAAAAACCTGAAAAGAAGCTTAAACAAAAATATAACCATAAAGGCTTACTTGAATCGAAAAGACGCCCTTACAAATGCCAAGTATGTCTTCAATGCCATCCAGGTAGGAGGATATAAGCCAAGTACAGTTATAGATTTCGAAATTCCCAAGAAATACGGCCTGCGTCAGACCATCGCGGATACGGTGGGGATAGGAGGGATTTTCCGGAACCTGAGGACCATACCGGTTATGATCGATTTTGCCAGGGACATGGAAGAAGTGTGCCCTAATGCCCTGTTCTTGAATTATACCAACCCGATGGCGGTCTTGACGGGAGTCATGAATCGATTCACCGCCATTAAGACGGTGGGATTATGTCATAGTGTACAGGTGTGTACAAGGGATCTTTTTAAAACGCTGGGTATGGATCCGGAAGGCGTGCAGGAGAAGATTGCAGGGATTAATCATATGGCGTGGCTATTGGAAGTGAAAAGGAATGGTCTAGACCTCTATCCCGAGATCAAACAAAGAGCGCGTGAAAAACAAAGAACCAAGCATCATGATATGGTCCGGTTCGAATTAATGGATAAATTCGGCTTCTATGTAACCGAATCCTCAGAGCATAATGCCGAATATCATCCCTATTTTATTAAATCCAGGTATCCGGAACTCATTGAGAATTACAATATTCCTCTTGATGAGTATCCGCGCCGCTGCGAAAAGCAGATCCAGGAATGGGACGCCATGAGGGATGACCTAGTTCATAATATCTCCTTAGATCATGTGCGATCTAAAGAATACGGATCGAGAATTATTGAGGCGATCGAGACGGATGTTCCATTTAAATTTGGAGGAAATGTGTTAAATACAGGCAGATTAATCAGCAATCTTCCTGAAAAAGCCTGTGTAGAGGTGCCATGCATTGCAGATCGCAGTGGGATCACCCCAACGTATGTCGGTGACCTGCCGGAGCAGCTGGCGGCCTTGAACCGTACCAATATTAACACACAGCTGCTGACAATCGAGGCTGCGATGAGCCGGAAAAAGGAATATATCTATCAAGCTGCACTCCTTGATCCTCATACGGCATCTGAGCTTTCCATCGATGCGATCATCTCATTATGCGATGACTTAATCGCAGCGCATGGAGACTGGCTGCCGAAGTTTGCAAGCAGTGATACATTTGCAATATCTAATTAATATGAACGGCCTGCCAGCCTTCCTGGCAGGCCGTTTACGTTAACTCATCACCAAATGGGATGAGAGAAATGAGCGCCTTTAGTATAGATATGTATCATATTTTTAAGATTTTACCCGTGATACACTTTATTCGTAAGCGTTTTCATACCATTTCATCAAAGGAGGATTTGGAACCAGCTTTATTCATGATGAGGAAATTTGAAAATGTTTGGAGGGGAAGCAGATGAAATCCAAAACAGGGAAACGGATGCGGAATATACTGACGGCTACTGTCATTGCTGCCAGTTTCACTAGTTTTACAACAGGCAGCTATCCTGTTCACGCGAAAGACTTATCAAGCGTTAAACCGCCCCGGGCCGTTATTGAACATTTAAAAACGGATGATTGGACTGAGATTCAAAAAATACTGACCAATTACTATGGCTCCCTGACCACTCCGTTAAAAATTGCAGATGTCAGCCAAGGAAACTATACGAAGGGGCAATTGCTGGGCAACGGTGATATTGGTGTCATCGCAGCGGGTGTATCCACCACTTCCCAGCAATTCTACTTCGGAAAAAATGATCTTTGGGGTACCACCCATGGAGAAGCAAGCCGAATCAGAGATCAGGCAGGCATATTGTCCGGCGGGGGTCTGGATATCTGGCCCACAACTGCAGCTGGCAGCAAGGCAGGTTCTGTTTTTAACATGAAGCAGGATCTCTTAAACGCTGAGGTCAATACGGATATCCAGCTTAAGGATAATCAGGGTGAAGATGCCACCGTCCAAATGAAATCATGGACGGCTGACACTGCGAATGTGTTTGTCACAGAGATTTCGAATACCGGCTCCAATGATATAACACTTAATACAAAACTATGGGTACCTGCCAAAGCCTACCCCGGAAATGGGGCCGATCAGATGGAGGATGCACAAAAGACCTATCCATACTCAGGCGGCATTAATACGGAGGGAGAAAACCCCGTCCTCTGGACAACAAGGGACACGGAATCGGGAGTGGACGGGAATACCTCTAATTACCGGTCGAGACTTGCGACAGCCACAACAGTAGTGGGAGCTGAACTGACCAATACCAAAGAGAAGGTTGAAGCAAATGATTATTATGACCATTACAGCAAGAAATATCAGGATTCTCTTGGACAGGCTGGAGATTTTACGGTCAAGCCGGGTTCAAAAGTATATGTGGTTTCCAACTTTGTGAGCAGCAGCGGAGCTTTTGATAAAATCAGCAGCGTCTCTAAGGTGCAGAGTGAAGCTGTAAAGGGGCTTTCCGAATATCAGTCGGAAGAAGCCATTGCCAAGCTGAAAAAGGAGCACCGTGACTGGTGGAAATCGTATTGGCTGAGAAGCTATGTGCAATTTAATGACCCGAAAATAAATGAATATTACTATGGCTCGCTTTATATTCTTGGAAGCTCAAACCGTCCAGCCAGCTCAAATGGAAAGGTAAATCCGCAAAATCTTCCGGCACCGATGTATGGATCGTGGATCCCAGCAGACAACATGGGATGGGGCGGCCGTTATTTCTTGAATTATAATCAGCAGGCCCATTACTATGCTGCAGGCACCACAAACAGGATTGATACTGCCATTCCATATAATAGGGTCATCGCCTACGACCTTCCATGGTCCAAAAATAATGCGGCAGCACAGGGCTTTGAAGGCGCTGTGCATATAAGATCTACCACTCCATTCGATCTCATGGCCAATGAGCAGCCGCAGCTTATTGAAAAGGCTCCTCAAAAAACGTATGGATTTAATTCTGGTTCTACAGACCAAAAGTCAAACGGCATGTTCGCTGCTGTTCCGATGGTTTTCTATTATGAATATACGCTGGATAAGGCCTATTTAAAAAATGTCCTATATCCATATCTCAAGGAATTGATGACATTCTATAGCGACTATGTTGTTAAAACCGATGATGGGAACGGCCAGTATCATTATTCCGTACTTGGATCCTCCATCCATGAGGGAGATTCGGCAGACATAAATTCTTCTTTGGATATTGGAGCCATCAAATATCTCTCTAAACTTCTGCAGACATATGCAGGAGAAATGGGAGAAGACAAGGCTAATATTGAGCGCTGGAAGGATCTTTCTGAACATACGGCCTATCCTGAAGCCATGCTTCCTAAGGGGAAATTCGATGCAAAGAACAATTCGAATTTTGTTCCAACACTGATTGCTTCTGACTATCAGTCTCCGAATCAGGCGCATGTCGACATGATTGAACCTGGCGACCAGCCGGTAGAGTTGGAGGGCGTTGTATTCCCATTTGAAAATGAACAAATGCTTGATGGGGATAAGGAGATTTTGCAAAAGGTACGGAATACACTCGAGTATATGAATGCATGGGGTGAAAAAAGCTTCTCCGGCTGGAGCAGCCAGAATAACGGCTTCCCTAAGGTGTACCAGATTATGGCGAGATCAGGCTGGCCTGCGGCAGATTTACTTGATAAATTTAAGGCAGTCCTAGCGGCAAAAGTCCGTCCTAGCAATCTCACCTATTATGGCAACGGGGGTGCACTAGAAACCATTGCAGGGATGGAAGGTTTAAACTCGATGCTGATCCAGAGCAGCACCACTCCAAGCATACCAAGCATGATCTGGGCTTTCCCGAACTGGGATATGAACAAGGATATCCGTTTTGAAAAGCTTGGTGCCAAAGGGAACGTAGAGGTTTCCAGTGAATATGACGCAGACACAAAAACGGTTCCATACGTTGATTTAACCAGCAAGCGCAACGGGAAAATCGCTCTCGTGAATCCTTGGGAAACAGGCACCCCAACCATCCTGGTTGTTAATGATGATAATACGATGGGTGATAGGGTCCAATATAACCTAAAAGGCGGGAAAATTGTTTTTAATGCAAAGAAAAATACACGCTACATGGTTTTAAACGATGGGAATGGGAAAGTCAAACAGGTTTCAGGGATTGAGTTTGACAAGTCTTCTTCCACTCTCATTTATAATGGAACGAACGGAACAGACTCCATGACCGTCACGGCATCGGTCACTGGCAACCCGGAGGATACCGTGACCTGGCAGTCTTCCGATGAAAGTGTGGTCCGCGTCAGCGGTAAAGGGAATACCGTCACGCTCAAGGCGGCAGGCACAGGCAGTGAAAAGACAGCTTCCGTTACAATTACAGCTAAAAGCAAACAGGATCCCAAATTGGCGGAGTCCTTCAAGGTGAAGGTGTCAGATGTTTCGACTGTTCCTTCAAGTCTCAAGCTGGTCAGCCCTGATAAAGCAGTCATTTATGGACCTTCAAAGGCCACGGATTCCTCCTTGTCAAAGGTTACAGGAAACAACAGACTTCAGCTGACAGCTGAAATCGAACCCGGCAATGCCTATGACAAGAGAATCATGTGGACATCAAGCGACCAGAATATTGCGATGGTAGATAAAAACGGTCTGGTCATCGCCCGTAACCCTGGAACGGTCACCATTACGGGTACCAGTATGGCCAACCCAAGTTTGCCCGCTATTACAGCAACAGTTACAGTAACAGCTCTTGGAGCGGATCATAGCAGCGACAGTACTCTGGTTCAAGTATTAAATGCAGCAAAATCCATTTCTGCATATAAGAGCGACCGTACGGGTGCTGGTGGGTTTGTTCGGGTTTCCGATAGTCCTAACTGGGAGCCTCAGCAAGAAGACTTCCA
The DNA here is from genome assembly GCF_000430765.1 of Peribacillus kribbensis DSM 17871. Classification (GTDB taxonomy): domain Bacteria; phylum Bacillota; class Bacilli; order Bacillales; family DSM-1321; genus Paraperibacillus; species Paraperibacillus kribbensis. The sequence goes on from NZ_KE387242.1 coordinate 39,046, forward strand.
AAAAGCCTATATCAATGCCCTCGGGGTAAAAGCGAAATATTCAGGCTACAGCACAACAAATATCAGTAAGGACACTGCCTTGTTCGCAGCGATTGCCTTAAATGAAGCCATAAAGAAAATTGACGCATCAAAGTCCATTGACATTCCAAATTGATTATAATTTAAGAGAGTCAATCGGGTTAGTCCCGGTTGGCTTCTTTTTATGTTCCAAATATTACTTAGGTGGTCCAGAGTATAAATGCCAACTCTTTATTGATGAGCAGGGGGTATGATATTGTCAATAGAAGTTCCTGCTAAGAATAAATAGGTAATTATACGAGAATAATTTAATTGTCTATTGTTTGAATATTTGTTAAATTTAGATTTAATTAGTAAAACTACCGGAAACTGTTTGTGTAACTTAGAAACTGCCAATTCATTGTTTATAAAAAGAACCAAAAATTGATAGCGAAAATCTACTCAGAAAAGGAGGCCGATTCTTGGTTGATATACAAGAAATAGGTGAGAAATTTCCCTTTGGTGTGCTGATCATTGATTTGAAAGGACAGATTCAGTTTGGTAACGGAATAAGTGAAAGACTTCTAGGTGTAGAAAAGCTTAACAGCCGGCAAATCCAAGACGTTATGCCAGGAAGTAATATTATGAAAGTGATTAAAGAAGGATGCATTGAAATGATTTCCTGTAAAAGTAGGGAAGACCTGCAGCTCATGGCAATCTCCTTAGTGCCTGGAAAACTGGGTCTTGTTTTATTCTTCAGCAAACAAGACTATGACCAAAAATTTGTGATTCATTCCTCAAAAATGAAGGCTTTACGCCAGGAGCTGGAAGCTGTGATGAATCTAAGCGGGGAGCTAGTTACTATTACAGATGGAGAAGGAATGATTCTTCGGGTAAATGACGCCTGTGAACAAATCCTCGGCGTAAAGGAGTCTGATTTCGTTGGGAAATCGGCGATTTTAATGGAGAGAGAAGGAATCATAAATGACTCTTCAACCAAGTACGTTATTAAGAATAAATCTAGGGTGGCATTGAACCAAACCACTAAATCAGGAAGGCGGCTAATGGTAGTTGGCCACCCGATTTTCAGTGACGATGGAACGCTGCAGAGAGTAATAAATATATCGAGAGATGTAACAGAGATTTCAAATCTTAAACAGAAGCTGGATGAAACGAAAAGCATTCTTCATATGTATCAGCAGGAACTGAATATTCTTCAGAAAAAAGACCAGCAAATGATTGTGAAGTCAAGAGCTATGGAAAACGTATATGAAATGGCGTGCAGGGTTGCTGATGTAGATGCAACGATCTTCTTGCAAGGAGAAACCGGTGTAGGAAAAGAGGTGCTTGCCAGAGCGATTCATAATATGAGCAGCAGGAGAGAAGCTCCATTTATAAAGGTCAATTGCGGTGCTATCCCTGAAAGTATTATGGAATCAGAGTTATTTGGATATGCTAAAGGAACTTTCACCGGGGGAAACAGGGAAGGGAAAAAGGGGTTGGCGCAGGCGGCGCATAAAGGGACTCTGTTTTTGGACGAGATTGGGGAACTGCCGATTAATCTACAGTCTAAGCTTCTTCAGCTGCTTCAGGATAAACAGTTCACTCCTTTGGGGGATACGAAACAGGTAGAAGTAGATGTGAGGTTTATAGCGGCGACCAATCGGAACTTAGAAGAAATGGTAAATGAGGGGACATTTCGTGAGGATTTATATTATCGTCTATTTGTATTGCCGATCAAAATTCCCTCTTTATCCGAGCGAAGAGAAGATATCCCATTTTTAATAGACCATTTCCTAGATACATATAACCGAAAATATAATTTGTGCCGATCATTTGATAACAAAGCAATCGATGTTTTAGTGGACTATGAGTGGAAGGGAAATGTCAGAGAGCTGCAAAATACGATTGAGCGGTTAGTATTGACAGCGCGTGTTCAGAAGATCCAAGTAAGTGATCTCCCGGAAAAGCTGGTCGGAGAAGCGGCGGCTCCCATGACTGGGGAAGCCATGGAGATGAATCTGAAACAAGAAGTTGAAGAGTTTGAAAAGGGACTGATTATAAGGGCTCTTGAAACTTCTTCTACGATGCGGGAAGCGAGCAGGAAGTTAGGCGTGGATGCCTCAACTATTACGAGAAAAGTAAAAAAATATAAAATTAACGTTGCAAGACTGCAATTTTTATTGTGATCTTGCATTTTTTTATTCCTTAAAATCACTGAATTTTCAGTATACTGATTCCGCATTAATTGCAATAATGCAATTTGTCAGGTGACAGTAATTGGTGAAAAACCTGTTATACCAAGCTTTTTCCACTTTGGCACGATACTTGCATAATATATAGCTGAGAAAGTGGATGAGAAAAAAAGAGGAGGAAAAGTTATATGAAATTATTTGGCATAGACGTCGGAGGTACGTTCACGGATGTGATATACAGTGATACCGAGAAACGATTGACAGCTATTCACAAGGTCCCAACTACATTGGAAGACCCGTCAACTGGTGTTGTAAAGGGAATACTTGAGCTTTGCGAGCGTCAAAACCTTACTAAAGGAGAAATCGACCATGTCTTTCACGGTACAACGATCGCTACCAATGCGATTCTTGAGTATGATGGCGCTAAAACAGGGATGATTACTACAGAGGGATATCGGGACATCATACATATAGGAAGACATCAGAGGCCACAAAACTATTCAATCATGCAGGAAATCCCCTGGCAGGATCGGCCATTAGTCCAAAGGAGGAATCGCATCGCTGTGGCAGAGAGGATGGGCCCGGTCAAAGATCAGGTCATCACGCCCTTGGAGGAAAACCAAGTCCGCGAAGCAGTGGCAGAACTAAGAGACAAAGGTATCGATTCTATCATTGTTAACTTCCTATTTTCCTATATTAATCCTGGACATGAACAAAGAGTGAAGGAAATTATCGAAGAAGAACATCCGGAAGCGTTTGTAACTATATCCTCAGATGTATCTCCGCAATTTCGGGAATTTGAACGGTTTACAACGGCGTCCATTAACGGATTTGTAGGACCCAAGGTGAAAAATTATATTCAAAACCTGGAATCACGGTTAAAGGATTCAGGAATTTCCGCTGAACTGCACATCATGTCATCAAATGGCGGAGTTGCTACTCCCAAAACCGTCTCAGAAAGGCCGGTAACCACTCTTTTATCTGGACCTGCAGCAGGGATACTCGGAGGAGCATGGGCGGGAGAATTAACAAACCGGCAGAGACTTATCACATTTGATGTTGGCGGAACCAGTGCTGACATAGGCATCATTACTGATAAAGGATATAGCGAATCTTCCGCCCGTGACACCTGGATTGCCGGATACCCTGTTATGGTTCCGATGATTGACATTCATACGATTGGGGCTGGCGGGGGAAGTATTGCTCATATTGATGAAGGAGGTGCTTTTAAGGTCGGTCCGAGAAGTGCCGGATCCAGGCCTGGGCCAGCGTGTTACGGGCATGGGGGATTAAAACCGACTGTCAGTGATGCGAACGTGGTACTTGGCAGAATTGATGAACACAATTTCCTTGGCGGGGAAATGAAAATTTATACGAATGCTGCCTACAGGGTAATTGACGAATTGGCTGAACAACTTGATTTGAGCAGGGAAAGAACGGCTGAGGGCATCCTTCAAATTATGAACAACAATATGGCAAATGCTATACGAGAAAAAACCATTCAGAAGGGTCAGGATCCTAGAGAGTTTTCCCTGGTTGCTTTCGGCGGTGCAGGTCCTCTGCATGCAGTGGATGTTGCGCGCATTCTTAATATTCCAGAGGTTATTGTGCCTGTATATCCAGGCATCAACTCTGCCACCGGATTATTAACCACCGACTTAAAATACGATGTAATCAAAACGGAGTTCATGATGAGTACAAACATGGATTTCCCAGGTATTAACGAAGACTTTTCAGGTCTTGAAACCCAGCTTATTCAACAATTAAAAGAAGACGGAATTTCCGAACAGCAGATCAGGGTCCAGCGCAGTGCGGATTGCCGCTATGCAGGACAAGGGTATGAACTTCGTGTTGATTTGCCAGGTGGAAGGATCGACAAAGAAACCATCATGGAAGCATTCGAGGACTTTCACCAAAGCCACAAAGCGGAGTATGGACACAACTTTACCGAGAGTCCGATAGAAATCGTAAATATCCGGGTAACAGGCACAGGCTATATGCCAAAAATCGAAAAGCAGGCAGTACATCGGGGTCATCAATTAGAAGATGCCCTATTAAAAACCGGGGAAGCCATCTTTAATGTAGATGGAAGCCTGGAAAGGGTTCAAACGAAGTTTTATCAGAGAGAGCTGCTTCCTGTAGGAGTGGAATTCAGTGGACCGTGTATTGTACTTCAGAAAGATACGACGACCGTAATCCCGCCTAATTGCATTGCTTATATCGAAGAGTACGGAAATATGATGATCAAGGTAGGTGTTTAATCATGTCACAAACGAATGTAGAACTAAAAAAAATTGACCCGATTACTGTACAGGTTGTCTTGGGTGCCTTAGAAAATGTAGCCGTCGAAATGGGACATAAACTTGCTCGGATGTCTTACTCAAGTATTATCAGGGAGTCGGAAGACTTCGGCTGTGCTCTTGTCGATCTCAGAGGTCAGCAGCTTTGTGAGTCCTCCCATAGTACTCCCCTTCAATCTGGACCGATACCAGGGTATGTAGAGGGAATTCGCGAAATTATGAAGGAGCGCAGTGACTCCTTCCATCCAGGGGACGTTATTATGCATAACTCACCCTATCACGGAGCATCTCATGGTCCTGATGTAGGATTTTGTATACCTGTATTTTATAAAAATGAGTTAGTTGGTTTCTCTGTGACAACTGCTCATCATTTGGACATAGGCGCATCTACTCCAGGAAGCTGCGGTATAGTGGATGCGGTTGATGCCTATGCGGAGGGCCTGCAGTTCAAGGCGATAAAGGTCTATGACAAAGGTGTAAAGAACCGCTATGTTTGGGATATTTTAGTGGATAATATACGTGCTCCTAAATTAGTGGTTGGGGATATGGAAGCCCAGATTGCAGCAGCCAGGATTGGGGAGAAAAGATATTTGGAAATCATTGAAAAATATGGGCTGGACACCGTAGTGGCAGCCAGTGAGGAACTCATGAACTACTCAGAAAAAATGATGAGGGATGCGATTAAAAAACTTCCGGATGGAGAATACTCGGCGGAAGGATTTTTGGATGGATATCTAGACAGCGATGACCCTGCTAAAAAGGACTTAAGAATCAATGTTACTGTAAAGGTTCATGGAAGTGAGCTGACGGTTGATCTCACAGGTACTTCACCTCAGGTATCAGACAGGCCCGTCAATATGCCGCTAAGAGGAACAGTGGACATCGCAGTCTATTTGACATTGAGATCCATCCTGCTTGACTCGACGATCTATGGAAACTTCCCGCAAAACTCAGGATTAATACGTCCCGTTGAAATCGTGGCACCACCGGGCACATTATGTAACCCGAATTTCCCGGCACCAACCATTGCCCGCTTCAATTCTGGAAATGCGGTAGCAGATACATTAATGAAAGCACTGGCTCAAGTAGTGCCGCATCAAGTTAGTGCAGGTGTGGGAAATCTGCAGGTTGTGGCTTTCAGCGGTCAGCAAAACGATAATTATTGGGTTTACATGGACATCATGGAAGGAAGCTATGGAGGACGCTATGGCAAGGATGGCATGGATGCTGTAGATACGCTGTATGCCAATACAAGAAATAATCCAATTGAGGATATAGAGTCGCACTACCCGCTAAGAGTCAACCGATATGAGCTGAGGGACAATGAAAGTGCTCCAGGGAAATGGCGGGGAGGAATCGGTTCTATAAGGGAAGTTTCATTCCTGTCAGACGGAAGCTTTTCTGTAGAAGCAGATGGCCATAAGTTTGCCCCATGGGGATTTGATTCAGGACAGGATGGGTCTGTGGGCGGTTTATCCATGGTAGAAAAAGATTCAGAGAAACGTATAAAACTGCCGTCAAAACTTCCAAACAGAACAGTAAAAAGCGGAACTGCCATTCAGCTTGTTGGTCCTTGTGGAGGGGGATATGGAAATCCTGTTGAAAGAGACCCGGAGAAAGTCCTATCAGACTATCTTGACGGTTTTATTACAAGGGAAAAAGCCTTTGCCGATTATGGTGTCGCCATTACAGACAAAGATGAGATAGATTTAAAGAAAACGAACGAACTAAGAAAGCGTTAATCAGAATATTGGAGGGAAGCATGAAAACCGCAGCCGTTAGTAAGGAAAGACTAAATAATCATATAAATCAACTAGGGGAGATAGGAAAAACGAGTGACCATGGAGTCCAGCGTCTTGCATTATCCAATGAAGATAAAGAGGCGAGGTACATCGTTACGGAGTGGATGAAGAATGCGGGTCTAACTGTCTCTCATGATCATTTCGGAAACTTGATTGGAAGAAAGGAAGGAAGTGATCCTTCACTGCCGCCGGTCATGATCGGTTCTCATATCGACTCAGTCCGAAATGGCGGAAAGTTTGACGGAACCATTGGAGTACTCGCAGGCATTGAGATCGTAAAGTCCATAACCGATGCCCATATTATTCATAAACACCCGATCGAAGTGGTAGCCTTTTGTGAAGAGGAGGGTTCAAGGTTTAATGACGGGCTGTTTGGCAGCAGAGGAATGGTTGGGAAAATCACGCAGCAGGATCTAAAAAAAGTGGATGATCATAACCAGTCCAGATACGAAGCACTTAAGACGTTTGGATTTGGCATCAATCCCGATCAAATGGAGGATTCCATCCGGACAATCGGCGAAATAAAGCATTATTTCGAGCTTCACATTGAACAGGGGCCGTATCTTGAAAAAAGCGGGCATGCAATAGGGATAGTAGATGGAATTGCAGGGCCTGTGTGGTCGACAGTAAAATTGACAGGGGAAGCCGGCCATGCTGGAACGGTTCCCATGGAGCTTCGCAAAGATCCGCTAGTGGGAGCTGCAGAAGTCATTCTGGCTGTCGAAAATCTTTGCAAGGGGGATTCAGATGCTCCAACTGTTGGAACGGTTGGGAGAATATCAGCCTTTCCAGGCGGCAACAATATCATCCCTGAATCCGTGGAGTTTTCTCTGGATATTCGTGATATTGATGTGGAACGCCGCAGCCGAGTCATTCAAAGGATTGAAAAAAAAATCCAAGAGGTAAGCAGGTCCAGGAATCTAGAGTACAAGATTGAAAAATATGTAGATGCTCTCCCTGTACAATGCTCCCATCATCTGGTCCAATCACTAAAGCAGTCCTGCCGGAACCTGGGAATTGATGCCCCGCTGATGGTGAGCGGAGCGGGACACGATGCGATGCTATTAGCGGAAATTACGGAAGTGGCAATGGTATTCGTACGATGCCGTCATGGAATCAGCCACTCCCCAAAGGAATGGGCCGACATTGAGGATATTATAATTGGCACAGAAGTGCTTTATGAAACAGTATTACAGCATATTTGATTTGAAATATGACTATGGCAGCCCATAGTGGCTGCCATTCAAATATGAACAAAAGTCTTGCTCACCTCAGAATAACGAACCGAAACACTTCACATTCTCCTATTATAGTTCAAAGCTTCCTCTTAGAATGGTGAACCATGGCCCTAATTTCACAACAACAAGTCAATCAGGAAAAAGTGAATCTTAAACTAAAAAATGTAAAAGGTTGGTGTGGCCATGTCAGTGAATCACGAAGACGAAAAGGGAATAAGTCTTACGGGAAAAGACATCATGCCTACAAAGAAAGTGGAAAGAAATATGTCCTCGATTGCATATTTTTTCCTCTGGGTGGGCATAGCTGTACAACTTGTAACACCCATAACGGCAGCCCAGCTCTATCCAGCATTATCACCGATGCAAATCATCATTGCCTGCATTGTGGGTAATCTGATTGTCGCAATCTTGCTGACATTACTAGGGGATATTGGCATTCGATATGGAATTCCATATGCGGTTTATATCCGTGCTTGTTTCGGATATTTAGGAGCTCATATACCTGGTGTGGTTCGAGCCATACCAGCTGTATTCTGGTTTGGGTTTCAAACATGGATGGGAGCATATGCCCTGGATGCAATAATGAAGATTCTCACAGGGTACTCAAACCTAACATTGTTAATCATTGTGTTCGGCGCATTGCAAATCATTAATACAGCCATGGGAATTGAGGCCATCACGAAGTTTGAATGGCTCGCATCACCTAGCATTCTTATAATCGGCATCGTCTTGCAAATATTCATTATGAAACAGCATCACCTTACTTTCGGTGAGATTCTCTCACATGGTGGAGAAGGCGGGGTAACCATGGGTTTTGCAGTCGTTGTTATGATGGGGACTTACATTACAATGGCTCTTAATGCCCCTGATTTTACCCGGTTCTTAAAGACTGATACTGATAGCCGTGAACCTAAGTGGTGGAAAGCGAATAAGGGGAGCTTTTGGGCGCACACCTTTGGATTGATCGGATCGATGCTGCTATTTACGGTGATTGGTTTGACAAGTGGGGTAGCTACAGGAACCTGGAACCCAATTGATGCGATGGTTCAAACAATGGGTAAGGATAATCCCTTGCTCCTGATCGTTTGTTTATTCTTCGTTATTCTGGCTCAATGGTCCACTAATATAAGTGCAAACCTTTTGCCTCCGGGATACATCATCGTGAACCTGTTTCCGAGAAAAATTTCCTTTGCGATGGGTTCAATTATTGCAGGAATAATTGGTTTGCTTATTCAACCCTGGAATTATGCAGAGTTTGTCCCTCAAATCCTGATTGCCATAACAGCTACATTAGCACCTATCGTTGGGATTATGTTTACCGATTATTATCTGCTTAGAAAACGGAAGTTGAATGTTGATGAGCTGTATAAGGTGGATGGCCAATTTAAGTATTGGAGAAATATTAATCCTGCTGCAGTTATTGCTTATATTCCTTCTGGACTTTCCGTCCTGATTTCTCCTGACTATGGATTTGTCACTGGATTTCTCATTTCAATCGTCTTGTATTATGTCTTGATGAAATATTGGATTAGTAAAGTTTATGACCAGCCAGAAATTACTCATTCAAATGAAAAGATAAAGATTAATGAAGTAGAAAAGGAGGTGTAACTCGTTAATGGTAAAGATGTGAATACATTTTTTTGTCACTAAAATCACTAGGCGGGATTTAAAACATGCAAGCAATAAATAATAGACTGTGTCCGTTCACTTTCCTGGAAACTATTAAGTAAGAAAAAGCCAATTTTTTTTTAATAGATAGGGAGGAACCTTTTTATGAAAATCAAGGTAATTAATCCGAATACTACTTTAGCGATGACAAAGGGAATTGAGCATGCAGCCAGGTCAGCTGCCCGTCCAGAAACAGAAATCCTAGCGGTCAGCCCTAAAATGGGTCCGGTCTCTATCGAATCGTACTACGATGAATATTTAAGTATTCCTGGAGTGATAGAGGAAGTCAAAAAAGGTGAAGCAGAAGGAGTAGATGCATTTGTGATTGCATGCTGGGGCGATCCCGGACTGCATGCTGCCAGGGAAGTGACTGACAGACCCGTTGTAGGGATAGCAGAAGCATCGGTTTATTTAGCCTCAATCCTTGCTGCCAGATGGTCAGTTGTCACAGTTTTACCTAGAATCAAAACCATGCTAGAGGAACTTGTAGATTCCTATGGAATGCAAAAGCGGGTTTTGAAGATCCGTACTACGCCCATGGGTGTCCTTGATTTTGAAAGAGATCCTGACGCGGGCATAGAAATGTTAAGACAGGAAGGAAGAAGAGCTGTAGAAGAAGAAAATGCGGAGGCCATTTTATTGGGCTGCGCGGGTATGGCTGAATTTGCTGACAGCCTTGAAAGAGAATTAGGGGTTCCTGTCATTGATGGCGTAGTGGCCGGGGTAAAGTTCGCTGAATCCATTGTTGATTTGGGAAAGAGAACAAGCAAACTAAAAACCTATAAATATCCGGAGAAAAAAGAATATGCTGGCATTCTGGAAAGCTTCGGGGATGCTGCAGCAAAGCTAAAAAAGTAAATCATTTTTTTGAAGTGTTTTTGAATCAGGGTCTTGGGGCAGGTTTCAAGTACAATGGAACCGCCCTTTTTAAAAAGCAAAACTTTATTTTCTAAAGACCAGCCAATTAAATCCTAACTGAAAAGGTGATTAAATGGATTCCAACTCTAATAGTGTCATTAACCCAAATCCTTCTTTATATAATGATGACCTCGCTCCAGTCCCGAAAGAAAAGAGAACTTGGGGCTGGGTATCCTACTCGATGATATGGATGGGTATGGTCCACAACATTGTTTCTTATGAACTTGCGGGAAGCTTGATTGCGATGGGCATGAGTGTTTGGCAGGCTTTAGGTGCCGTTTTGCTGTCTAATGTGGCATTGATTGCCGCTATTTGGCTGAATAGTGCGGCAGGTACAAAATACGGATTGCCCTTTCCAGTATTGATAAGGGCATCGTTCGGATATAAAGGGGCACATATACCTGTATTGATTCGGGCTTTTGTCGCCATATTTTGGTTTGCTGTCCAGACCTATGCGGGCAGCAAGGCGGTTGGTGCAGTAATAGGTGTCATCTATCCTGGCTGGCAATCCTTAAGTCATTACTCCTTTTTGGGAATGGCAGTAAATGATTGGATAGGATTCGGTACGTTTTGGTTACTCCACGCATGGGTGATATCGCATGGAATGGAACGGGTAAGACGATTTGAAATGTGGGCGGGTCCCCTGGTCATCATTTTAGGACTGGGACTGGTTTATTGGGCTGTAGATACAGCGAATGGGTTTGGGCCGCTATTTGCAGTTCCCCATACACTTTCGGGCGGGGAGTTCTGGAAAAACTTCTTTCTCTCCGTAACTGGGATGATAGGTGTGCTGGCGACCCTGGTTCTTAACATTCCTGACCTTACACGATTTTCCCGGAGCCAAAAGGACCAATTGATCGGGCAGGGAATAGGTCTGCCTCTAATGATGACGTTTTTTGCATTTATGAGCATTATGATTACCGCAGGCACGATTATTGCGTTTGGGAAGCCAATCACTGATCCAGTTGCTCTTTTAACTCAATTTGATAATCCTATCGTTGTGTTATTGGGCGCGTTCTCTCTGCTGATTGCCACCTTATCAGTCAATGTAGTAGCGAATGTGGTTTCACCTGCGTACGATCTCATAAACCTAATCCCGAGCAAGTTGAATTTTGTTAAGGCCGGCCTTATTTCAATTGTGATCGGTTTATTCTTTGCTCCATGGCTATGGTTTAACAACGCGAATTCTATCTTTACGATCGTAGGCGCCATAGGCGGGATGCTGGGACCAGTATCCGGCATAATGATTGTAGATTACTTTATCATCCGGAAAAAGCAATATGACTTAAACAGCTTCTTTATAAAGGAAGGACAGTATAGCTACAACAACGGCTGGAATCCACGCGCATTCCTTGCAACAGTAATAGGAGTTATTGTCGCTCTAATCGGCCTGTTCGTTCCTTCACTGGCCTCCCTTTACACATATAACTGGTTTTTAGGAATAGCTGTTGGAGGGCTCTCCTATTATCTTTTAATGCGCCGTACTGAATCTCTGCCATTACAATCCTCGAAAGAGAAGAGAGTGTCTATATAGATAAACTGGAAAAGCGAGAGGTATTCTATCTCTTGCTTTTTTACTTTAAATTTTAAGAGTTTTAATTACAAAAATGGAAAACATATAAGACCAATTGGGCATTTGATCTTATATGCTTGGCATGTACGGTTAGGATACCTACATCTCCTTCAACTTCCGCCACAAAGTCGCCCGGCTGATCCCCAGATGCTGTGCAGTCAGATCCTTATTGCCGTTAAATTTCTCAAGATTGTTCAGGATAGCCTGCTTTTCCATATCCCGAAGTGTCCCCTCGAAAATAGGGGAATCTGCCGGTTCATCGTCCTGCTGGTCCCGGGGAGTTAGTTTCACTTCTATGCTTCAGTTCGGTGCTGATCTCCAGTAATATGTCTTCGTTTGGAATGTCTGTCTGGTATAAGACGACAAGTCTTTCTAACATATTTTCCAGTTCCCGGATGTTTCCAGGCCATGGATGATATGAGAATGTGTCGATGATTTCGTCTGGCAGACTCGGTTTTGGGCCTTGGTAGCGATAACTGATTTTGTTCAGCAGCATCTTACGAGTAAAGGGATATCCTCCTTGCGCTTTCTCAGGGGAGGAAGCGGGATGTTCAGGACATTGAGGCGGTAATATAAGTCTGCCCGGAATCATCCTTCACGGATGTCGATTTGCAAATCGCGGTGTGTGGCTGCGATGATGCGGACATCCAACTTGATGATGGAGCTTCCTCCGACACGCATAATCTCCCAGAGAGTGAGCAAAAAGAGGGATGGCCCGAGCAAAACTATGGTCCTGAGCAAAACCGATCAAGCTTTGAGCAAAAAAAGGGGATCTTTAAGTAAAACCAGGAGCTGGAGCAATTTCTTACGGGGGCGGCGCAAAAAGAGGGAAGCCAGAGCAAAAAACCTATGGTCCTGAGCAAAACCGATCCAGGCTTGAGCAAAAAAAGGGGATCTTTGAGCAAAACCAGGAGTTGGAGCAAAATTATATGGAGGTGGAGCAAAAAGCGAGAGGGCCCGAGCAAAAATCTATAGCCTTGAGCAAAACCGAACCAGCTTTGAGCAAAAAAGGGGATCTCTGAGCAAAACCAGGAGCTGGAGCAAAATCTTACGAGGGTGGTGCAAAAAGAGGGAGGGCCCGAGCAAAAATCCTATGTCCTGAGCAAAATCGATCCAGGTTTGAGCAAAAAAAGAGGATCTTTGAGCAAAATTAGGAGCTGGAGAAAATTCTTAAGTTGGCGGAGCAAAAAGGGGTGGGGCTCGAGCAGAAGTCCTATAGCCCTGAGCAAAAACTAGCCAGGTTTGAGCAAAAAAAGGGGATCTTTGAGCAGAATCAGACAAAACAATTATGATCCAGATAAGAGGGTACCTAAAAATTCAGCAGCAGTTTAACTGCTAGACATCCCGCCCTCCTTTTTTCAAATATATCCCAAATAAAAAAGGATTTTTTTACTGATCATGGAATATCTAATGTAGAAATACAGTGGAGGTTGATCAATGAAAAAGGGTAAGTGGTATGTTTTAGTAAGTCTGGTTCTTATCGGTTTGGCAGTTTATCTTTTTCTTCCTGGCGGGCCTGTCCGAAAATACTTGGTGATGAACGCGACAAAGAATTATCTCGCGGATCAGGGATATAAGGAAAAAGACTTTGACGTGTCGGCTGAGTATCAGTTTAAAAGGAATTCGGATGATATTAGGGGAACGGTTGCGTATGTTACGTTTAAAGATAACAAGAACATAAAATATATGTATATTCAGTGGAGGAAAAATTCTAAGATTCAGCAGCATTGCAGTTATTTTAATAAGGAAACAAAGACAGAGGATTGGGTGAATGGCGGGAAGCTGCTTCACTTGGAAGCTGCATGTACAGAGAGGGATGGATAAAATGGCAGGTACTTTCTGTCTTTGAAAATAGAGATATAACTCATGTGTGAGAAACCTAAACAACAGAACTTAGGCAGCAACAGCGGACCGAGCAATTTTGATATTGCTCGGTCCCGTTTTGTTTATAAACCCTATTCATCGTAGTTCACTTACTTCATCTCTCTTTATTTTTTGTTGCAATTGCAATAAACATACGATACATTGACTATATGCCAGCTTTATTGTATTTGCAACATAAATTAAGGCTAAGGAGAATAGGATGATAGAAATTCTGCGGGAAATCGGAATGATTGCCAGGGCTTTAGATTCTATAAGCAATATAGAATTCAAGGAGTTTGATCTTACTAAAGGCCAGTATTTGTATCTTGTGCGAATCTGTGAAAACCCGGGGATCATTCAGGAAAAATTAGCTGAAATGATTAAAGTGGATCGAACAACAGCAGCTCGTGCCATCAAAAAACTTGATATGAATGGTTTTATTGAAAAAAAGGAGGATCCACACAATAAAAAAATAAAAAAGCTATTCCCAACAGATAAAGGGGAAAGAGTCAATCCGTTTATAAAAAGAGAAAATGAATATTCCAATACTATCGCCTTAGAAGGACTTTCTGAAGGCGAAATAGAAAATCTATCCGGCCTTCTTCAACGAGTTAGAAAAAATATTGAGGTCGACTGGGAATTTGTAAAAAAGGGAAACAAGAGAAATTATTAATCACCATAAGGAGCGGATCTATCAATGACTATGAATATAAGAAAATGTACCCTGGAGGATGTATCCATCCTGCAGGAAATCAGCTATGACACATTTAATGAAACCTTCAAGCAGCAAAACTCACCAGAAAATATGATTGCCTATTTGGAACGGGCCTTTAACTTGAAACAATTAGAAAACGAATTATCCAATGCTTCTTCCCAATTCTTTTTTGTTTATTTTAATGATGAAGCAGCGGGATATTTAAAGGTCAATACCTGGGATGCGCAGACTGAAGAAATGGGGAAGGACTCATTTGAAATTGAAAGAATTTATATAAGAAGTCAATTTCAAAAGCATGGACTTGGTAAATATCTTCTCAATCAGGCAATTGAACTTGCGATGGAAGGCGGCAAAAAGAACGTCTGGCTCGGGGTATGGGAAAAAAATGAGAATGCGATTGCTTTTTATAAGAAAATGGGGTTTGTCCAGACCGGTGCCCATTCTTTTTATATGGGGGATGAAGAACAAGTGGACTTTATCATGACTAAAACACTTCTATAACAATTGGAAAGGTGGTTCAATATGTATACTCCTAAATATTTTAAGGCAGAAGAACTTGATGAAATTTGGGATGTAGTCAAAAACAACTCCTTTGGGACCATTGTAACAACAGATAAGGGGAAACCCATTGCCACCCATCTGCCTCTAGGTGTAAAGAAACAAGGCGGGGAATATTATCTTTCAGGACATTTCGCCTATGGAAATTCACAGTGGAGAACATTAGAAAACGGTGAAGATGTGTTTGTCATGTTTCAAGGGCCGCATGCGTACATTTCTTCTTCCTGGTATGAGCAGGAACAAGTTCCAACCTGGAATTATCAAGCCGTACATGTATATGGGAAAGCCAGCATCTTAGAGAAAGCAGAACTGATCGAAGATTTAACCGCGATGCTTGAAAAATATGAAAAAAATCGTGAAGATCCTGTTTTATGGGATAAACTTTCCCCGCAGCTTTTAGATAGAGAATTGAAGGGAATTGTTGGATTTAAGATCAAGGTTGAAGAAGTTCAGGCCGCATTTAAATTAAGTCAAAATCGAAATGAAACAGATTATATGAATATCATTCAAAAATTGCGAAATGAAGGAAACCTACATTCCGAACAAATGGCAGAATTGATGCAAGAGAGAAAGAAGAGATAAGCCCGTTTTTTTAAATACCTTGCAGCTGATGAGGTTTTTTGCATGAAATTTGAAGGAGATGTCACATTGAAATTGAAAGAGGTAACATTACCTTTAATTTCAGAAAAAGAAAGATTAGTAATAAGACCGTTAAAGTACGATGACTATGAAAACTGGTTAAATGAATTTGAAAATCGTTATTCATCTCAAAATCGTCACGATAAAGGAAAACTAGATATGAATGTATGTACGCTAGAGTGGTTTCATAATCTGGCAGATGTGTCCAAGTGACAAGATTACCTATTGGTCTGGAGATATCTTCGAAATACATAATGGAATCACTTTACATCGGCTTGGGTGACATTTTAAAGGCGGCACCGTCATGGAGTGGGCTAATGGCAATAATCAAAAAGGGATCTTATTGACAGGAGACATTATCCAGGTTACCGCAGACACAAACTGGGTTAGTTTTATGTATAGTTATCCTAACTCATTCCACTGCCTTCTTTTAAAGTTAAAGAAATGGCAGACAGGGTCCGCAAGATTCAATTTGATAGGCTGTATAATGCATTCCATCGTGTGGTAAACACGACGCTAACTCGGCAGTGCAAGAATCCGCAAAGAGATATATACGTGCTTTAAACGGCACTCTGTTTGATACCTGAATATCGGAATAAAAATGGCTGTCTATTGCTGACAGCTTTTTCTTATGTCCCTGCGTCCATTCGTGCTACTAATGAAAAAAAGATGTTTATTTAGCTAGTTTAACAAGAAGATATCTTCAGCATGGATTTTAGAAATATGGAATAAAATGTTAATAATTTGCATCTCTCGGGTATATCTCTTTAAAAGGAGATGATCGAGTGAACAGTAAATTCTTGAAAAAGAATATGCGGTGGATCTTATTAGTATTGGGGTTCCTTATTCTATTAATGATTTTTACCTCATTGTATAAAGATTTTGACATACTTGGTTTTCCGTTTAGTGTTTTGCTGATGATCCTTTTATTTATCCTCCCCTAGTTGGAATGATAATCGAAGCGTTTCAGAGAGAGACCCACTACGCGATGAGTGTTCTTTTTATAATGGCATTCGTTTCCATTCTAGTTATGCTTTCTATGCTGCTTAGATTGGTCATCTTTGGATAGTTCAAGAAAAGTGGCCTGTGCTGCCACCCTCTTTATTGAAAAATGGATTTATAACTATTTATAAATATTCATCACTCCCTTCCTCTAATTTATGGTAATATAAGAATATACGTTCGGTCAGTATTCATAAGAGAGGATGTAAGCAAATGGAGAAAGTCAGGTATTCAAAAGTATGGAATTTAGACAGCGTTTTCATGGGAGGCAGCCAATCAGAGCCATTTATCAACCATATTAATAGAGTAGAAACCCTCCTGCAGGAATTAGAGGAACGAATTCGTTCATTTATTCCCCCACTTTCAACGGATGCATTTGATCAAGTACTCCATTTAGTAGAAAACATCGGAACCATTCGCTTGTACTTAACTCAAGCTGCTTCGTTTATCACCTGTCTCCTTGCAGAAAATCCTAAGAATCAAGATGCTTCGAAATGGCGGGGGAAAGTTCTCAAAGTGGAAGCCTTTTTTGAAAAAGAATTATCGAAAGTAAAGAAGCTCCTTGTCAATATAAAGGAAGATGTTTGGGAAGGTATGCTAGAAACCGAAGATTTGCAGGAATATGCCTATATTCTTAATGAATTGCGTGAAAATATTGACGGGAATTTATCAGAAGGAGAGCTGCATCTAATTTCAGATTTAATGCCAGATGGATACCAAGCCTGGGGATCTTTCTATAATACTCTCGTAAGCAGTTTGAAAGTACATATACATTTGAATGGAAAAGAAGAGCATTTTTCAGTCGGACAGGCGATTAACTTGCGGGCGGACCATAACGAAGAAGTGCGTAAGAAAGCTCATGATGCATTAGAAACTTTATGGACAGAGAAAGAAGAACTTTTTAGCCAAATCATAAATTCGATTACAGGCTTTCGAATACAAGTCAATCAAAGACAGGGGATAAGAAATGCTTTAGAAGAGCCTTTGAAAAAGAATAGAATGAAGGAAGAAACACTTAATGTGATGTGGAAGGTCATCTGTAAATATAAACAGCCTTTTTCGGATTACTTAAAGCGGAAGGCTGAAATGATGGGCACGAGCGGTATGAAGGCTTATAACTTTTGGGCCCCCCTGACAAAAAGCAATTCTCAGATCACATTCGAGGAAGCATCTGGACTTATAACAGAACACTTCAGCCAGTTTGGCAGTGAATTAGAAGGGTTCGTCAGGCAGGCTTTCGAGGAAGGCTGGATCGAGGCGGAAAATCGTCCAAATAAGTCCGCAGTTCCCATTTGTGCTGGTTTTCCTTTAACTGGTGAATCAAGGGTATTTATGACATTCAGTGATACTTTTTTAAATGTATTAACTCTTGTTCATGAACTGGGGCATGCATTCCATAATCATGCTATGAAATCGGTTAATGGGGTGAACAAGCGATATCCGCTAAGCATGGCTGAAACAGCTTCAACCTTTTCCGAAATGATCATCTTTGATGCAGCTATGAAAAAGGCTGATTCAAAAGAAGAAAAATTATTTATTCTGGATGAAAAACTAAAACGCAGTGTGATGAACTTTATGAATATTCATTCTAGATTCTTATTTGAACAGAGATTATACGAGGAACGACTTGAAGGTATAGTTTCAGCTGACCGGCTGAATTCATTAATGGAGGGATCCATACAGGAGGCATATGCCGGCTCCCTGGAAGAGCCCTCGGTTCATTCTTGGGCCTGGACTCCGCACTACTATATTACACAGTCTCCCTTTTATAATTTCCCCTATACATTTGGGTATTTGTTTGCTTTAGTCCTTTATGCAAAGGCAAAGGAAAAAGGGAAAGAGTTTGAGAAGGATTATATGAATTTACTACGAGATTCAGGAAGTATGTCTGTGGAAGATTTGGTTATGAAACATTTAGGAGAAGATAGTTCGTTAGAGGAATTCTGGGAAAAAGGAATGGAAATATGTGTGGCAGATGTGGAAGAATTCCTGTCATTAACGTCTTCTTAAATGGTTTGATGATATGATTCAGCTTTGTATACTAAACTACTAGAATCAAAAAGGAGAGTATAAATGGAATATTATAAGTATTTAAGACAGTATGTAGGACATAGACCAGTACTGCTGAATGAATTCTCCGGTTCCGACTATTACATCAAAGTTTCAAATGGTGACGAACTTATTCGGTAACAGCGGTTTATTATACAAATGATGTAAGCGGTGATGTGAAGATTGACTATAACGAGTCGGAAAAAATGCAGTATTTTTCTTTGAATGAGCTACCAGGTGAACTAACAGACGAGTATAGAGGGTTTATCGAACATTACATAAAGGAAAGAGCTACTGTTTGAACAAATCGAACACTGCAAAATGGATTGCCCGGGATCCGGACAATCCATCTCTATTGTAAATTAATTTTTCAATTCAACCGTTTCATTCACATCTGCCGATTTTGAATCTTGTCCTGTCATCCGTTTATAGAGGAAGGCGATTTTCTTCACAAAATTACCGCTATCCCAATATTCGGCTGCTTCAGCTTTTATCTTGATCAGGACAACGTTCGGATCATCATAAGAAGTCTGCATGATGGTCTCATAAGCTTTGCTCCACAGTTCCTTCTTCTTGTTAAGGTCTTCGACTATTTCCGCTCTTCCGCGGACAGAAACATAGGATTTGCCTGCATAAGACACATTCACGTCTTGATCGTGTTTGATTTCTTCATATTTATTAGTCTCTTTTTTAGTGAAAAAATATAAGTCACCATCAAACTCTACTTCCTGTGTTTTCATAGGACGAGACACAAGGCCTTCATCGGTTACCGTAGTCAGCATAGCCGTATCTATGTCTTTGATTAACTCTCTTAATGTCTCCAATTCTTCTTGTTTTATCATAGACATTCCTATCACCTCATTATGGTTTATAGAGGTATACTACCCTTTATACTAACTTTTATTCAGGTAGACAGTTTTGTTGAACAAGGAATTTATACACTTACTGTTGAAATAGGGATACTGAATAAACTCTCTTTTACAATTTATTTAACCCTAGGACAAGAGAGTTAATAATGAACACTTAAAAAATTTGATACTAAAAGGAGTCGATTTAAAATGGGAAAGGTCACACCCTTTTTAATGTTTCAAGATGGCAAAGCAGAAGAAGCCATGAATTATTACACATCTCTGATTGAGGATTCAGCAATCTTACATATTGTTCGATATGGTGCAAATGACAGCGGGGATGAAGGGACTGTCATGCAGGCAGCTTTCACCTTAAAAGGCCAGGAATTCATGTGCATTGACAGTCATGTGAAACATGAGTTTTCCTTTACACCTTCGTTCTCCCTATTTATTAAGTGTGATAGTGAAAAAGAAACTGATGAGTTGTATCAGAAACTGAAAGAAGGCGGGCAAACACTGATGCCATTAGGCGATTATGGATTCAGTAAGAAATTCGGATGGATCAATGATTGTTTTGGAGTGTCATGGCAGCTAAATCTGGCTGAATAATATCAAGAACTCACACTCCTATTTGGATATAAATGGTATAATTTAGAGATAGTTAGAAAGGATTTTTGCAGACCGGTTACTGCTAAAATGACAAACAAAGTTTTCTTAAACCTTACAAAGCAGGGGAGATGAACGATTGATTCGAAAGCTCTTTTTTCTGGCCGCAGTCATCATGATCTTGTCTGGATGCTTCAGCGGCCATTATAAACCAGCCAACACCGACATTGTTGATGCACACGGAGAAATCGAAAACCTGCATGCGCTCGATGATTTTGTTGCTGATGTAAACGAAAACAAAAGGAAAGAGGTCCGTCTGGTCCGATACACGACAGAGGGGGATCCGATTTTGCATGACCTGGATTTTGACGGGAATTCCATCAAGCTTCTCATCGACTCTACTTACGATCAGTATGGAGGCGGCAAGGAGACATACAAATGTAAGGGTATCTCTCACATGGAAGGAGCTGCGGCGATCACCTATACTCTCTCTGGCTGCGGCAAAGAAAAGGAAAATATTGAGCTTCTTCGCATTGACTATGACGTTGAGGCCCAAGACCGGTTTGACTTCCACTTCAAATATGGAAAACAACTCGAAAATGAAATCGATACCAACCGCCATCTACTTAAAATCCGCGAGAGCAGCGGAATTATCGTGACTCAAAATAACCTCGTACTGACAAAAACCGAACGCACGACCATCTACAAAAAAATGATTTTGTCCAATTACCTGGAAGCAAAAAGGCTGACCGATTCATGCCAATCTCCAAAAATAAAATATGATTTAAGTGTGTGGATCAATGATAGTAAACAAACCTACCAGTGGGCTGATTGCGACAAGAGTACGGATGGACAAGAAATGACGCTTCTGGCAAAGCAGATGATACAGGTAGTGAAGACCTCTGAAGGGTATCAAGAACTTTTCCAATGAAAATTGTCAGTGGATATGAAATATGTGACGTCTGATTTTTTAAAAATCCCTTAGATAACCTGCCTAAGATTTTACGTTTTGCAGCCCCTACAGAAATTGCAAAGATGGCACTATATTTGAATCCTAAAGGTTTTTACCTATTGCGGATGAAGGTGCATATTCCGATGAAAATGTAAAAATGACCAAGGCTATCTCCGCTTGGAAGGGTTATAACAAAGACGTTGTTAATGAAGCTAATGAAATCAAGTATAATATTGACAAAACAATTGATATGAAATTCCCATCTGAAACGCCGGTTTTATTCTTCACTCCAAAAAGAGAAAAGGAAACAAAGAAAGGTAGAAACAAAGTGAGCTTTTATAAGACACAATTAACTAATTCCCCTGCTAGTAAAATTTTTACATTAGAGGGGCATCATTATTTTCATTGGACACGTTCTAAGGAGATGAGCAGAGAAGTTAATGGATTTATAGGATCATTCACTAGAAGATAAAAGCTGGTGCTCCCCGTTACAACGTGGCTGCATCCGTGATCCTCAAGACAATCCATTAACTTTAAAAGATAAACTATTTGTGGAAAACGATTGTTTCAATTCTTCCCGATAATAATCTTAACAAAATTATAGAAAAGAGTTCTATCTCAACATAAATAAACATAGCTTTCCCCATATACCATCCAATCGTTTAATAAAATGATTTACAGGATAGTACCAGGGCCCGTTAATGGATAACATTTTCTTTTGCTGAGCAGGGAATAAAAGCTGTCGAGAGATTCTCGACAGCTTATGAAAACCGGCCAAAACTAGTTGAACTCTTATTGTTGGTATTGTGAAAATGGAGAAAATGTATTGGCTGTCTGCATTCCCATTCCGATCATGCCAGACTGCCCGTTTATTTCACGTTGAAGCTGATTACACATATTTAAAATCTGTTCACATTTTTGAATGGCTACCTGATGACCCTGAAGTGACTGCTGGATGGTGCGGACTGCCTGTTCTTCTCGTGACGCCATCTGTTGAAGCATCTGCGCGTTCTGCTGTTCCTGATGAAGCATCTGCTGATACATTTGGTTGCTTTGCTGAGTCTGTTGAATTAATTGATTGGCAAGCTGGCGGCACTGATTTAATAGCTGAACAGCATTCATGTTACCGTTCATAAGAATCCACCTCCTAGTTAAATTTAGGAATTATTAATAAACAACCCCGATATTAAAATGTGAAAAAGAGGAGTGGAGAATACATCAAACTTTTATTTCCCTGAGTTACCATTTATTTAAAGTGCTAAATGAAGCCTTCTACTAACCAGAGTACTCTTTTAAGAGATGCAAGTACTATGAAGGAATGTCTCATTAAATAGAATAAACAATACCCTGTTTTCGCAAATATTGTTGCTATACCATAAAGTCTAAAACAAAGAAAACTCGCATTAGAAAATTGCGAGTTTTTGTTATTTAAGGATTCGCTTCTTCAACTAGCACCCGTTAGCTCAATACGAAGGTGAATAAATTCTCTCTGTATCAATATCGATAACAAAATCAACCCTCTATCACTTTCATAAGGGATTTGTTCAAAATTGTGAAGTCTGCAAAACACATTGGGAAGGTGTTTTATCTCATACGTTAATTCTTTTGCTTGCAGATATTTTTGTTTTAACTGTTGTTTGGAACACTTTTTCCCAATAAGTAGAACATGAATTGAAAAACCTTCGATTTCAATAATCAATATTATCACGACTGGTTGCTAATCAGTCTTATAGCTTAGATTTTGTTAAAGCACCCTCATTTTACCATAATCCCTTGTTACACTAACCTGCCCAGTTTGTTCAATAAGGAATTAAACAAAAAAGGGCGGATATCCTTCCAGGATCATCGCACCCGTTACTTTAATAAGAAGGCTTCTTCTACCTTACTAAAGTCAGCCCATAACTCCTTATCGTTTACAACATATTTTTCTTTCTTTAACCGATTTATCATAAGTTGTAAAGCATCCTTCAAATTACATATAAGGTATTTTCTTATGTCTATTACTTCAATCCCTTCCCATCTTGAGCGGGGCATATATACATCTATTGTTACATATCCATATCTCTTACTAAGCCTTAACCTCTCGCATCCTTCTGTGTCCCAGTAATCAATATCACCGTCAACGCGTAGTATCGGTGCAAATCCCTTTACTTCTTTACAATAAATATTGTCACAATGCTTATATAACAACTGTTTTAATTCCTGCAAATGAGGCGATACTACTTTATCTGCTTTAGCGCCTCCAATCTGAGCACCAAAAGTAATATACGGATTTTTTTTATTTTCCAATGAATTCACCTACTTGCTCTACTTTAATTTTTCCCATCATCTTAATTGAATCATTTTTCAACATTACTGCCTCGTTAGTTAAAGAAGATTATTTCCATTATTCTTCATTTTAACATAAGCCCTTAAAGAGGTTGCCGGTTTGATTCGAATTTTTGCACAACAAAGAATCCATTCGAAACAGATTTTTTTAGGCTAGCCTTAACATTGCAACTGTAAAATGTTTTGAATTCCGGCAAGAACCTAATAGTAACTGTTTTACCCGTTAAATTGGCAATAGTTTTTGTTTGATTAATAAATTTGAACCAGAAAAGATAGTTATCCAAGTACTTGGTTGCCACACCTTGAAACCTTTGCATAAATTTCTTGAGTTGAGCGTGATAAGCATTGACGTGTTGGATATGGTAAATTGACTTCTTGACGTAAATTCCCTTACGAATATTTACAATTTCGTGCTTTATCCCTTTTTCATCTGCAAACTTTTTATAATTAGTGCGTTATCCGAACATAACAAAGTTTTATTATCTATAAATTGACCCAATACACGGTAGTTCGATAGACCTACCTATACAAAGAAAAAAGAACCATTTATAAAAAAGATTATTGAAAAAGCTAGGAAGGAAATACATTGTAATTAACATTGCTTATTTAAGTAGAGGGTGCGTTCGAATTATAGAGTTAACCAGGTTTTACTGGTTGCTCTTTTTTTATAGGACCTATTATTGAAAAAGACTGGCGTTTGGCCAGCTGTCATACTTGAATCTACACGAAATTACCATACACCAATTATTCAATGTCTTGAGGACAATCAATATATCTTTATGTCTTAGTAAAACTTAGGAAGGTAAAGACAGATGCCATAAATGTCTATCTTCTCTTTGTGCTTTGAGCCTCATAAGAAAGGGGAGTAAGACTTCTAAATTTGAGAACCTTATCAAGTCAGCACGAAACGGTTACGAATCTATATGTTCAGGCGAAACTTCAATTCCATACGATTCTTGATCAAGTTTTTCCTGAGTATAGAGGAGTCTTTGGTGATTTATTTTCAAAAGTGTCTCTTCATTTATTGAAGGAATTCCCAACATTTGAAGATGTACTTATGGCAGGGAAACAAAGATCGTGGAGCGAATGGAGAAAATGCGTGTAAAACGGTCAGGGAGCTGGATCAGGGAGAAGGCAGCTAAGCTGGTGGCTTCGGCTGTGCGAAATCCTTTCCAACAAGGTTTATATCAAAGCCACTTGTTAAGTTTGGATATGTATATCTCAATCCTTCTTCAATACCAGGAACACCTATCTAGTTTAGAGGAGAAGATCGATGCCCTGGCAGATGAAGTTGAAGAATATAAAATTATCAAATCCATTCCCGGGATAGGAGGAAAAATCGCGGCAACGATTATTCCGAAATCGGGGAAATTGACCGGTTTAATCACCCCAAAAAACTTGTAGCATATGCAAGAATCGATCCTAGTGTCCATTCATCGGGTAAATTCACGGCTACGATCAATCATATTACCAAAAGAGGCTCCAGCCGCTTACGGCACGCTCTGTATATGGCCGTATTATGCGGGATAAGAAGCTCCAGTAACAAGAAGCTAATAGTATTATGGTAGCAAAAAAAATGAAGGAAAGCCTACAAAAGTAGCGATGATTGCTCATGTAAACAAACTTTTACACTGGATTTATGCAATCCTAACAAGGAATGAGCAGTTTCTAGACTTGGCTTAGCCCACAAGAAAAAGCATCTTATGAAAAACCTTCCTATTAATATTTGGAGGGTTATTTGGCGTGTCTTCAAAAAGTATAACACGGAAGAAAACATATTTTAATAAGAAGTGCTTGACTCCTATTAGCCTGGTTTAGTTGAAGAACATTTTGGCTGCTAAGGCGGCCTTTTCTTGTTAGCCTAAAAGAACAGGTCAGTAATAGAAGGATTATCAAAATTTAGAGCTTGATGAGGGGAATTAATATAATATTGTGTTTTGGGTA
This sequence comes from Peribacillus kribbensis DSM 17871, assembly GCF_000430765.1. GTDB lineage: Bacteria > Bacillota > Bacilli > Bacillales > DSM-1321 > Paraperibacillus > Paraperibacillus kribbensis. The sequence continues at coordinate 64,241 of NZ_KE387242.1, forward strand.
AACTTACAATAACATTTACTCGTTTTCTTTGGCTTGCTTTTTCAAGTGCTGTGGTACTACCCTGACAAGCTGATTGAATGTATAACTCCACGGCAGATACTAGTAATAAAAAAAGCAATAAGGAAAGTGTTGAAAATATCCAAATGATAGAAACTAGAAATCAAACAGCCAGCACTATTAAAAATACTTTTGAAAGTGACAGTAAAGCAACTAGCAAAAATCAGGACAGCCAGTTAGATTCTATAGATAAGCTGTTAATGAAGAATGAGAAAACCAATAAGGGTGTTCTATTGTACAAGTATTTGTTGAAAGTAATCATAATATCGAAAAAAACATCTGATTTTTATGATTCTTTATTGGTTTATTAAACTCTTATGCACAGGAAGCAATAAAAGATAAGTATATATCCAACTCGCAGTTATAATTATGGAATGCAAAAATTTAGAAGTTAAGCGAAAAAAAGATGGATTTGGTCAATTTGACGATAAGGTTAGGTATGACACCTACGCAGGTCCCCATTATCCACCAGAGGGTCCAGAAAGCTTTACTTTTAGTGTTTTTCTACAGAACTTTTCGAAGGGAGGTTTTACAATTTTGTAAAAACAGACGAACATTTTAAGAAAATGCATCTAACTTTTAATATATATATAAGTTAACTTTAATCAGTTTTTAATAAATAGCCCTTCAATTCCTAATATAATAAAGATTGAATAACATCATCTCGGAATTAAAATATGAGATGGATGGAAACCACATAAAGAAAGGAACTTAAATATGCAAGAAAATCAAAATAAAACGAAACTCTTACTTAACAAAGTGCCACAAGTGACGATTTTCTTTTGGATCATCAAAGTTTTGTGTACCACAGTTGGTGAAACATTTGCTGATTTCATCAATTTAAACCTTGGACTTGGTCTAACTCTTACTACCATTATTATGGGTGCTGCGTTTTTTATTGCATTGTTTTTTCAATTTAAAGCAAACAAATATGTTCCAGCCATTTACTGGATAACAGTTGTTCTTATAAGCGTTTTTGGAACACTGGTTACGGATAATTTGACAGATAATATGGGCGTACCACTTGAGGTTAGTACAGCAGTTTTCTCCGTGCTACTAGGACTGACTTTTCTATTTTGGTATCTTAGTGAAAAAACACTATCGATCCACACCATTTTCACTAAAAAAAGAGAAGTTTTTTATTGGCTAACGATCCTGTTCACCTTTGCACTTGGAACAGCGGTCGGCGATTTATTTTCCGAACAACTTGGTTTTGGTTATCTTTACACAGGAGTAGGCGTTGTTATTATTATTGCTCTTGTGTTCTTAGCTTATAAATATTTGAGACTTGACGGAGTATTAGCTTTCTGGATTGCGTATATATTAACTCGTCCGCTTGGAGCGTCACTTGGAGATTACCTATCCCAATCAAAAGTAAATGGCGGATTAGGACTTGGGACAACCGTTACGAGTGTGATTTTTCTTATCGCTATTTTAGCCATCATTGTTTTCCTTGCTATTTCAAAAATTGATGCAAATGCTAAAAGTGATATAGCGGAAACAAACCAAAGGAATGCAAGTAAGAAAAATGTGTTAACACAAACCATTGTTGTAATCATCATTTTCTTAACTGTTGGTATAGGTGGGTATAACTGGCGCAGTAATAATCTTGCATCACACGGTGCTTCAGAGCAAACTACATTAGCTGGTCAATTAAATGATTTTGTTAAAATTGAAAATGATATGTTAAACGATGTAAATAAAAACGACTTTGCATCAGCAAAAAAAGGCGCCGATAATTTGGAACATCAGTGGGATACACAAGAACCTAAGCTTCGAAAAATTGATAGCACAACATGGACAAAAATTGATGGAACAATTGACAATGTATTAGCAGCGGTTCGTTCTTCAAAACCTGATGTTAATCAAAGCAAAACAGCACTTACTAAGTCACTTAGTGTCTTAAAAGGCGCAAATAAATCAACATCTGGTGCCTCACAAACGACATTAGCTGGTCAATTAAATGATTTTGTTAAAATTGAAAATGATATGTTAAACGCTGTAAATAAAAACGACTTTGCATCAGCAAAAAAAGGCGCCGATAATTTGGAACATCAGTGGGATACACAAGAACCTAAGCTTCGAAAAATTGATAGCACAACATGGACAAAAATTGATGGAACAATTGACAATGTATTAGCAGCCGTTCGTTCATCAAATCCTGATGTAAAAAAGTGTAAGACAGCACTTAACCATTCACTTAGTACCATAAACGCAGCAAATAAATAATAATCTTAGGAACCGCCAATCGCGGTTCCTTTTTAAATGGAACTCAAATTTAACTATGAGGTTGCCGTATCTCGGCATAGAACTGAAGTGACAATCTCTTGGGGCAAACAGAATGGGATTACGTTAAAAACCGAACGTACAAGATTCACTGTTATCAGCAAGTCGGGTGAGCAGGTGGGACGTACGGAAGCGGTTCTGCCAAACCTCATGATTCGATGGAACGCTTTATATATGGATATACAAACTGCCACAAGGGGAAGGTAAAAATTTTCACCATTTAGTGAAGAGTGTTTAATCAGAAAACACAAATGATGGGTACGTTAGTAGGTGCTGAAAAAAATTAAAGGCTGTCATTTCGACAGCCCTTATATTTTTCCTGTTCTAGAAATCCTGTGGCAGCAATGTATATTTTTTATAAAGTCGCCTATAAGTATGTCAAAGTTGAAAGTGTCTATATACATAAGACCAGTTAGTAGTTTAATGAAAATATGGTTAAATTCTACTTTCTTCATAAGGGAGAATAATAGTCAGTGTAATCCTTTGATTTTCATACTCGACATGAACAGAACCATGATGTAATTCAATTATAGATTTGGTTATTGCTAATCCTAAACCCGTACCCGCTTTTTGGGAAGATCGTGAAGTATCTACTCGATAAAACCTGTCAAATAATCTAATGATTTTATCTTTTGAAAGAGACTCACAAGGATTTGATACATTGATCTGAACAGATTTTACGTTTTGGATCATTTTAACCTGTATGTGTCCAGGAGGAGTGCTATATTTAATGGCATTCGTTAGTATGTTCTCCAATGCTCGAACCAACTTATTAGGATCGACTTCAACTAAAATTTGTTCTTTAGGAAGATTGCAGCTAAACATTACATTGTTATCACGAGCTATCGGATCAAGTTCGTCAATCAACTGTTTAATCATCTGATTTAAACTTACTTTTTCTTTTTTTAACTGTACACCCTCATGGGTTAGACGGGTGAAGTCAAATAAATCTTCAATTAATTTTTTTAATTGTTCTGATTTTCCGTAAGCGATATCCACATATTCATCTAATTGTGATTGATTCTTGTATTGTTCATCCTTTACAAGTGTCAAATAACCCATAATAGAGGTTAGCGGTGTTCGTAAATCATGTGATACATTGGTTATTAGTTCATCCTTTAATTTTTCATTTTGTCTTTGCCGTTCTATCATCTCATTTAACTCTGATGCCATGTAATTGATATTAGTTGCAAGAGAACCCACCTCATCATAACTTTTCTCTCGAATCCTATAGTTTAAATTTCCTTTTGCTATTTCCCTTAAACCTAAAGCAATATCCTCAATTTCGGTCATTTTGCGTTTGGTTATCAGGTAAAAACATAGTATAAATGTAACAAGAGCTAGAATATAAGGGGTAACTCCGGTTTCCTTCATGTAAACGGGAGTAGAATTAGGAATACCACGAATAACTAAATAACTTTGACGATTAGCAAGTATTATCGGATATAAGCGTGTAACGGTGAGATTTTCGTGTTCTTTCTGGATAATAGACTTTTGAGCATCTGCCTTAACATGTTTGATATTTACTTGAGACTCATTCATTCCTGGAGACCTGTACAAAATCTTCCCACTCAAATCTGTAATGTAGGCAGCAAGATGGTTTTGATTAGTGGATAAGTTAATTAAGTATTGAATTAACTCTCCTTTTGTAAGTCTGTATACTGAATGACCTTTGTATGAAACTGCTATCCACTCCTCTTTGTTTTTAGAGGTGTGGATAGAACGGTTAAGATACTTATCCCTGAAATCCGAATTTTTATTACCTAATTCCTTTACAAGCCCGTTTACATCTAGGTCAACACGGTTTAGCTGTGTAACTATATCCCGAGCATGTGCATCAATTGTTACAATACCTTCAGTAAAGTCCAGGCGACGATCCTGACTCACAAAGAAAGGGCTGGAAATGAAGAAAATGAGTAAGGAACAAAGTATACAGAATCCAAACGCACATATTACCCGTAACCTAATATTGGTTTTTAATAGGTACACAAGTTTAGCTATATAGCTGTTCCTTTTTTCAGATTTAGAGTTTTGGTTAGGGTTCAATTTTATATCCTACCCCCCAAACCGTTTTAATATAGCGAGGCTGACGGGGGACGTTTTCCAGTTTCTCACGCAAGTTTCGGATATGAACCATAACAGTATTTTCTGATTCATAAAATGGTTCATTCCATACCCGTTCGTAAATCTTTTCAGTACTGAAGACGTGACCAGGGTTGCGGGCTAACAGCTCTAAGATTGCAAATTCCCTGGGGGTCAGCTTTATTTCTCTTCCCTCTACAATGACCTCGTGTGTAGAAATGTTTATCAAAAGATCTTCTATTGAAACGATATCCATTTGTTGAGCTGTATTTATCTGTGGGTTTCCATCCATTTGATTCAACCGGAGATAACGACGAAGCTGTGATTTAACTCTGGCCACCAATTCTAAAGGTTGAAATGGTTTGGTTACATAGTCGTCCGCTCCTGTTGTTAAGCCCATGATCTTATCCATATCCTGTGATTTTGCAGAAAGCATAATAATAGGTAGATTTCTGCTTTCTCTAATTTTCATACAAGCTTGAATTCCATCTAATCGAGGCATCATGATATCTAAAACGACCAAATGAATCGTACATTCCTCAAGATATTCTAACCCCTCTATTCCATCTGCAGCCTTCAGCACGTTATAACCCTCATTCGTAAGATATATTCCAATTAAATCACGTATTTCTTTTTCATCATCAATAATTAGAATGGTTTCCTGTTGCACGTGAACCTCTCCTTTCTAATGCCTAAAGTTTACTCTATTCCTCTTAAGAAAAGACACTGCAAATTCTGAAGTTTCTCTTAAGATTTAACTCCTTTGTATTCAGAAAATCTTCAGAAGGAATGGTGTTTTTCCTTAAGATTTTTTTTGTACCATACAGAAGAACGATGAGGAATCTATAGGTGTGTAATAATTGGGAAATTGCGAGTGTGCAATGTTTTTTGTTGAGTATACCATTGATGATGTTAGTTTATCCCTATTTAAATCCACGTGGGGTTCATACTCTGAATACTAGTCTAGATAAGGCAATTCCTGTTGTGAAATGGATGGTTGTACCATACGTTACATAGATTGCTTATTTAACCATAACCTTAATTTATTTTGGTTCAATGATCCTACACTCGCGTTCAAGACGATCCTTGTTTTTGACCTGGGATTATTGGTTTGCTTTGTTATCTATTATTTTTATCAAACTGCAGGTCCAATACGCCCCATAATAACAGGTAATGACTTTACTTTCACAAACTTTACAGAATGTAAATAAAATTGACCAGCCATATAGGCTCTGAACCAATAGATAATAAATAGTAAAGGAAGTGGAGATGAAAATGAACGTATTGAATAAAGAAAAAATTCTCATTCTTACCGGGAATTATGGAGATGGGCATAACCAGGTAGCACAAGCCCTGCATGACGCGATTCAAATTAGATATCCATCACTGCAACCTGTTATTTTTGATTTTATGGAGTGTGTCCATCCTTACTCCAAACAATTTAGCCGATTCATTTACCTCCACGGAGTGAAAAAATTCCCGCAGCTCTATGGCTATATATATCAAAAAACAAGGAGAGCGAACAAATTGTCCAATGCAATGAAGGCAATTTTGTCCACTGGAGTCGGACGGATGCTTAAGTTAATTGAACAAGTACAGCCGACGGTCGTAGTTAGTACGTTCCCACTGGCAGCAGCAGTTATATCAAAATTAAAGTCATATGGCTTGATCGATATTCCTACTGTAACATCGATAACCGATCATACTGATCATAGCTGCTGGATATATCCTTTTACTGATCAATATGTGGTAGGTTCGAATCTTGTTCGTGATTCACTAATTAATTTAGGCGTTGAGGACACTCGAATTACCGAAACTGGGATTCCGATTCGGCAGCAATTTTCTCATTCCTTTAATAGGGAGAGAATATTTAGAAAGTATGGTTTAGATCCACAAATGCCAACCTTATTAATCATGGGGGGCGGTTGTGGCATGATAGGGGAAGGTAATGCCACCATTCAGGGAATTAACTCTCTAAAGGATCCGTTACAATTAATCATTGTCTGCGGACATAATGAAAAGCTTCGTATGGAGTTGAAGGAAAAGCTTAAGGATTCCAAACATCGCATCCATCTTACTGGTTATATTACTTATATCCACGAGTTAATGGCTATTTCGGACCTTATGATCACAAAGCCAGGAGGAGTGACAACCTTTGAAGCGATTGCCATGGAATTGCCGATGCTTCTTTATAAGCCGATACCTGGACAAGAACAAGATAATGCGAAATTTTTAGTACGTTCGGGAGTGGCTGTACAAGCCGAAAGCAGTCAAGATTTTATCGAATTTTTATCGAATTTAATGAGAGATAAAAAGCTGCTTCAACAGATGAGAGAAAATACAAGACAGTTTCATCCTAAAGAATCGGCATTTGCATCAGTTGAAGTAATTATGAATACAAAAGAAGCAAAAAACAATTGGGTTGATGTAAAGTATATGTTCGGTTAATAAGGCGTAAAGGATAAATATGTAAAAAACCTAAAAACCTTTAAGGGATATTAAAATGGGGGAAGTTGTCCTTCTGCATACTTGTGGTGAAACCTTGGGTGCTGACCAAGATTCACCGGTGAACACCATTCTTGCATTAAAAACAGTTTTAAAAGAGCTAACTAACCGAAGGGTGTCATGTGTAAGAATAGATGAATTGTAAGTAGAAAGTGGAATTTAAAAAAAATTTATATTTGGCTTTTATTGCCGGTTAAAGATATGATATTGAGGATTTAATAGAGAAAAGGCAGGTTTAACATTTATGTCACAGTTCATCCAAACGATTTTTGATATGCTCTCTAATATGGGGTATTTTGGGATTGCAGTAGGCTTAATGATTGAAATTATTCCAAGTGAAGTTGTATTAGCATATGGCGGATACCTGATTTCAACAGGGAAACTCTCATTTATCGGTGCAATTGCTGCAGGTACCCTTGGTGGTATTTTTGCCCAATGGTTTCTCTATTGGATTGGAAGATATGGCGGTCGACCAATACTTAACAAATACGGAAAATATCTTCTCATTCGACCATCTCATATAGAAGTGGCACAGAAGTGGTTTAGTAAATATGGTTCAGGAGTTATTTTTACCGCAAGATTTATTCCTGTGGTTAGACATGCGATCTCCATTCCTGCAGGTATAGCAAAAATGTCTTTTCCTAAATTCAGCATTTATACCATACTTGCCATTATTCCGTGGTCAATTTTGTTCATTTATCTTGGAATGAAATTAGGCTCGAATTGGGAAAGCATTAATAGTACAGCAAGACCCTTTGTTACACCAGTAATTTTTATAGCCATTTTATTAACTCTAATTTATATAATTTTTAATTGGAGAAATAAAAAAAGGGAAAAAATGATAAACGGTTAATGTATATTTAAAAATGGGGAAAGTGAATGAATTATAGATTATGGTCTTATTTGCCGTTCTAACAGGCTTATCGCGTTTTTATGTTGGCATCATTTCCCATTTGATATACTAGGAAGCATATTGGTGGCATTACTGGGTTTGCGCCCAAAGTGGGACAACTTTTTCATAAGTTTATAATGGTTCAGGAGAGATAAACTGGATGTGTAAAAAAAATGTTAATAAAACTTCAAACAATCCATTTTACAACGATGTCATAAAAACGATTGATATTTATAGTTTTGCATTAATAAATGAATATGTTTTCACAAAAGAAGAAATAGAGTTTTTCAAAAACTTTTTTGATGCTAATTGGAATATAAATGAAAGAGATATAATAGATAGACTTATAAATATTCAACTCGATTATTTCTCAGTTCTTTCTTTTGATGGTGATGACTCTTCTTTACCAATAAAATCAAAAGAACTTCTATATCAAATAGATCTTATTCGCGAGGAGGTTGAAAGTAAATACAAATAGAGTATGAATATGCATATTTTAACTTAGGGTTACTGTAAGTTGAAGGTTGTTTTGGCTGCTTCGGCAGCCCCTTTTTTGTTTTTATTCTTATCAAGCAGGTTAGTGTGAAAAAAGTCGATAAGATGGATTAATAATAGGCAATTTATCCAATTGAATAAAATATACTTATTTCCCTGCTAATAATCATTATCATTTAAAGCTTTGTTAAATTGAGTGAAACTAAGAAATAAACAAATAAGTTAAATAAAGAGGTGATGAAATGAGTATTATATTGGCACTACTGGCTGCTATATTTGCTGCATTAACTGGAATCCTTGCGAAGGTAGGGATTAAAAATGTAAATCCTAATTTAGCAACTGCAATCAGAACTATTGTTGTAGCAATAATGGCTTTCTTGATTGTTATGGTAAGCAACCAATTAGATACTATTTTTCTGATTAATATGAAGTCCTTCTTATTTATTGTATTATCTGGGATAACAACAGGATTATCATGGCTTTGCTACTTTAAAGCTATTCAAATAGGCGATGTTTCAAAAGTTGTTCCTATAGATAAATCTAGTGTTGTTATTTCGATATTTTTATCTTTCATTATTTTAGGTGAGCCTGTAACAGCAATGATTGCTATCGGAGGGACTCTTATTACAATAGGTACATTTGTAATAATAGGAAAGCTCAAAAAGAATTCTGGTACATCATATTCCAACTCTTACATAGCTTTGGCTTTTCTTTCAGCAGTCTTCGCGGCATTTACAGCTATTCTTGCAAAGATCGGTATAAAAGATGTAGATTCCAATTTGGCTACTTTTATTCGTACTATCGTCATCATTATTTTTGCATGGGCAATTGTTTTCTTTCAACGTACACATACTCAAATGAAAACAATATCTAGGAAAAGTTATATCTTCTTAATCTTATCTGGTGTGGCAACAGGTTTATCGTGGTTATTCTTTTTTGCAGCTATTTCAATTGGGGAAGTATCTATAGTAGCACCAATAGATAAATTCAGCGTAGTTATAACGATGATTTTAAGCTTAATTATATTAAAAGAAAAGCCAACCAAAAATACAATATTTGGATGTTTGATCATTACATTAGGAACGGTATTACTTTTATTTTAAATTTATACTTTGAATAGAGTTTAATTGGCTTATTTAAGTGTTGCAGAAGGTGATTAGTGTTGCTATTGCAAGAATCGCTAATTTACAAAAGTTATGTCAAGTACCTCTGCAAATATTTTAATACTAATTACTCTGTATCTTAAAAGTGAATGCATGCTCTATTTACCGAATAAAGAGGTGGAAAATCGATAATGTTTATCCTATTTACAGTAAATTTACTATGTGTAATGATTATTCAATCCTTGTTCTTAATCTTACCAAGATATAGTAATGTAGACTTTTCTTTTATTCAATTATTTTTCACGCTCTTCACACCCTTTATTTTGCTTAGAATAAATTACCGAAATGCCATCAGAAAGAAAAGTAAAAACTTTATACCTTATTTTTTTATTGTTCTCTTATGCAGCTTGGTTGGATTTGCGATTAACTCCTATCATCCTCGTCAAAATCCTGATTTCGAAACTCATGCAATGGCAATGCTGGTTTTAAAAATCAATATAATAGCGAGCATAATCGGCAGCATTATATGTTATACAATTATTATTGTTAAGATTCGTCAAAACTCCTAACCTGTTTACGGGTGGCCGCTCAGGACGCTGGCTACCTCAGTGTCCTGAGCTTTTTTACTGGCCCCCTGGGGTCAAAGTATCAGATAAGCTTGATTTGTGCCTCTTTAATTTTTGGAAACCAGCTTTAAAATGGCAGTCGTTCCTTCATTTACTTTACTTTCAATGTGTATGGTACCATTGTACTTTTCTATTAACCGATTGGCTATCGATAATCCTAAGCCAAAGCCACCCTGTTTTCTACTTCTTGCTTTATCGACGCGGTAAAAGCGATTCAAGATAAAAGGAATATCTTGTTGGGGGATGCCGATTCCTTTGTCTATTATTTTTATTTGAACAAAATGGTCCAGTCTCTCGACCGAGCATTTGATCCATTTATTTTCGCTAGAGTACTTTACGGCATTATCTAATAAAATGACTAAAATTTGATCCAAATGCCGTGGTTGAATCGGTATTACATGTCCCTCAATATTCTTCATGTCGAGAATGAATTCAAATTCATTATGGAGGGATTTGAAATTTCTTAGTGTATTTTCAATGATGGGTACCGGATTAATCCACTCGATGGGCTCATTTTGTTTTTCTGACTCTGCTTTTGATTGTTCCAAAAGTTCTGCAATAAGATCACTTAAATGCTGCACCTCCTCAAGAGTTGAATCCAGTGATTCCTCCAGCAATTGCAGATCATTTTTTCCCCAGCGTTTTAACATGGTCAAATTCCCTCGAATAACAGCAATAGGTGTGCGAAGCTCATGCGATGCGTCTTCCACAAAGCGTTTTTGCTGCAAAAATGATTCTTCGAGCTTATCCATGGTCACATTGAACAATTCGCCAATTTCGGTCATTTCATCCTGTGTACCATTGGAAGGCACTCTTTCATGCAATCCTGTTTTCTGGATCTTTTTCATGGTTTGCAAAATGTTCTTTACCGATTTTAATAATTGTTTCGCGATTAATACTCCGCCAAACCAGCTTAAAACAATGGAACCCAGACCCGCAGAAAGCATAACTAGTAAGAATTTGTTTAGAAGTCCATCAAATATCTCCATGCTTTGAATAATCTCGATTGTTCCGTTTTCCTTATTCATGGGCAACGGGCTGCGAAGAATTAGAAAGCGATTTTCCGACGATTGTATTTGGTCATACTCTTCCGATGATACACTTTTTATAGGGATTTTCTCATCAGGAACATCTTGGGATGCTGATAAAATCGTTGTCCCCTTCGCATTTAAAATACGAATCATTTGATGATTCCCACTTAATCTATAAAGGTATGCACTACTTTTCTTTACTTCTTGTTCGGTTAAAGCGTTTGCTTTCGAACGTTCGTGAAAATAGCCTTGCGTTTCTTTCATTTTTTGTTGAATTACGTTATTTTCCTCGGCAACCATCCAACTATTTAATACAGAATATTGGAGGATATTGTAACAGACGAATGATATAAATAAGAGCAGAGAGGACCATAATACAAGTTTATACTTAATGGGGAGATTTGAAATTTTTTTCATTTTCGAATCACATAACCTATCCCTCTTATTGTTTCAATATATTGTTCACCATTTGATGAGTGGAGTTTATTTCTTAAATAGCTTACGTAGACATCAACGACATTTGTCTCAATCTCGACATTATATCCCCATACTTTTTCTAATAACATTTCCCTCGTCAGCACAAGACCGGTATTCTGCAGAAAAATGATCAGTAAGTCATATTCCTTTTTGGTCAATTCAATTTCTTCGTCCCTGCGTTTTACAATTCGAGCCATTGTGTCAACTTCTAAATCACGAAAGGAAAGGGTGGGGGGATGCTGCATGTTTCTTTCTGCACGACGGAAGATGACGCGAATCCTTGCTAATAATTCCTCTGTTGCAAAAGGCTTCGGAATATAATCATCCGCACCACTATCTAAGCCGGATACACGGTCCATTACGCTGTCCCGAGCGGTTAACATGATAATAGGGGTATCTTTGGTGGTTCTTATTCTTCGACATACTTCTAACCCATTTAGGCCTGGGAGCATTAGGTCTAATAAGATGAGATCCCAATTTGATTGTAAGGCTAACTCAAGACCCTCTCTGCCATCATTGACAGCCGTCACAGTAAATCCTTCATATTGGAGTTCTAAGACAATAAATTTTGCTACCTTTTCCTCATCTTCTATTAATAAAATATTTTTTTTCACTTAAACCGCCCCTAAGTGTTTTGTATATGCTGTAATCCTGTTGGATAAAACTTAGTTTATCACAACATGTATAAATATATCGTGACTATCATGACTCTTCTATATATATAGGAAGCCCCCTTTTACCGAATGTTAAAGGGAGCTGTGTATCAACCACATGTTTAGCTTTCAGTTTGTCTATTTTTTTGAAATGAAAGAATTATTCGTTTTCGTTTTCACCATATCTATCATTTTCAGCTTTGGTAATTTTTCCACTTATTGCATCTACTTTTACATCATAGTGCTTGCCTTCCTTGGCTGTTACATGAACAGAGTATACTGCTGAACCATCTTCATCTTCTAATTCAACAGCCTTGACAGTACCATCTGTATATTTTTTCAAAACCGAGTTAGTTGCTTGATTTTGGTGTAATGGCCGCTTCTTTTTGCAATTTTGCTTGTTCATTTGGATCTTGTTTTTCTTCGTTGACCGTTTCCGCTTGTCCGACTGCAGCAGCTGGTTTAACAAAATGGGTACCAACCGCGCCTCCTCCCATTACGCCAAATGCTAAAACAGATGCTAACAATTTTGTGCCAATCATTTTAGTTTCCTCCTTATTTTTAAAAGATGTCTTACTATTCCTTATATTAGCCGTGATTGGTTAGTTCCTTATTGGAAATCACATAAAATAGGGTAAAAATTAAATTGAAAATTTCTAATGATTTATCTTTTTATTTTCATCGTAATGAATAACAAGACCAATAACAACAACGGCATCACAGTCGAAACGATTTGAACTTGAAGTGGAACAATCTTTGTATTACCTATTATTTTGACGGGTATGGCAACACTCGAAGTAATCACAGGATTCTCTTTAGAGACAACTGTGGTATATAAATAATAATCAGCTGTATAAACCAACTGTATTGGCAAGTTAACAATTTTTTCTTCATGTGGTTTCATTGTTCCGATTGTAACTGGTTGATCCGCACTATAATCCTCTAAATTTACTGTCCAGTTCTTTGATAAATTCGCCATTGTAATGTACGTAAACACATTTTTTATTTCTTGATCAGTCGTATTCGTAATTTTTACTTTTATCTTTAACTCTTTCCCTGGGTACTCAGCTACTTTTGCAGGGGAGAGGATTTCAATCGTAAAATTCGAAGTATCCTGTGCCTTTGCAATACCGGTATTAAATCCCAATAAACCTGCAAATAAAATTAATATAGTCAAATATTTTTTCATGTTATTCACCCCTTAAGAAATCCACTTTCTTCGCAATCAGTAATGCGAAAAATAAGGCTAAAAGGAAGAAAATGAAAACAGGTATTAGTTCAATCAAAACTTGTGGAGCAGCCATCTTATTAATAAAAATATCTTTCATCGCTGTCATACTAGCGGAGACAGGACTGTTTTCACTTATAACTTTTGCTAATCCAGATTTTTTCATGGTTGTAGATAAAAACATCGGAATCGCTGTAATTAAGAAGGCCATGATTGCCAAAATCATTGCATTCTTTGTGGAAACCAAGACGGTTGAAAAAATCAGAGCAATAGATGAGAATGAAATTATTAGAATAGTCCCGATGCCGTATAGATAAAGGAGAACAGTAGGGAACAAGTTAGCTTGATAGGCCAAGACAAATAAATAAGGCAATGATACCAATGTTACAATCAGCCAAAAAATAAGAATGGCAGCAAGCTTAGCAAGGATGATATTTCGCTTGGTTAAGGGAGTTAACAGCAAACTTTCTAAGGTACCTTTTTCTTTTTCTCCGGCAATCATGGTTGCGCCAATGACCATGGCTATCAAAATATTAATGCCAAGTAAAAGTTTAAGTGTCGTCATGACCACAGTAGGCTGATCCAATAAACTTAATTCTTTCACACTAATAAAACTAAATGATAGGATACTCAGCAATAAGGATACAACGAATAAAAAGCCAATTCCTTTACGTGAGAAAATATGTTCTTTCGTTTCTTTTTTCACTAATGCTAGAAACATATTATTGTTCCTCCTTACGATCAGAGGTGAGATGGAAAAATACATCTTCCAATGAAAGATCTTCTTTATGAATTTCCTTCTTATACTTGTCTAGCAAACTCTGGACAGAATCTTCTTCCATGAGGGTTCCCGTCTTGACAATCGCCACTCGATTACAAATTTTTTCAATATCTTTTAATAAATGTGAGGTAATAAAAATCGTAACCCCGTTTACTTTATTTAAATTGAGGAGGATATTTTCAATATCTTTTTGTCCTTGAGGGTCGAGACCTAAAGTAGGTTCGTCCAAAAAAATAATTTCAGGGTCATGAATGAGGGTTCGAGCAATGCCTAATCGCTGCCTCATCCCCCTTGAATATTGGGAGATCTTTACATTGGCCTTTGAAGTAAGACTCACCAAATCCAAGACTTCCGCAACCTTTGCTTTTCTTTGTTTTTTATCAAGTTTGTGCAGCGCTGAAAAGAATTGGAGATACTCTTCACCCGTCATCCACTCATAGTACCCATGTGATTCTGGCAAAACGCCAATGTGTTTTTTTATTTCTTCCTTATTCTTTTTAACATTTAAGTTACTCACTTCTAGTTCGCCGCTGGTGGGTTCGATTAGACCAATCAGCATGCGGATGGTTGTCGTTTTACCAGCCCCATTGGGACCCAAAAACCCGTAAATATCTCCTTTATGAACATGCAAACTGAGATTTTTAACAGCCTCAAACCCGTTATCATAAACTTTTTTTAACTGTTGCGTGTTTATCATTTCATCCACCTCTTTTAAAAGATCACTCTAGTAATCGTAACCTATCTCATTTAAGCTAGCTTTAATGGCAGATAAGGTTATTATAAGAAAAAGATTAGAAAACTTTAATAATCAAAAAATGACTGACTTTTACTTCAAGAGTTTTGATCGATGAAGGACAATACTCATGCAGTTTTATCCGGATTAGTCCTTCTTAAAGAACGAAATGGGATTGAAAAGGCAGAGCAAGTATAATATTATCCCTGTACCAAATCACACAAAATACACAGCAAATTCCATGCTTCCAAAAATTATTTCAGGCTTCGAAATTATAGATGATTGCATAGATGTAAAACCCCAAAAAATACTATTAATTTTTGGGAAATATCTTTATATCTTGTTAAATCCGTTATTTCCTATCAATCCAAGAAGACAAGCCTTAAGAAGGTAAAGACGGATGCGGTTGATGCCTATCATCTTTGTGTTCTTGACTCCTATTATCTGGTTTAGCTGAAGATTTTTTTTGGCTGCTTAAGCAGCCTTTTTCAATAGGAAGATAAATAACTGAGGTGCCTATCTCATTTAACCAGGAAGGTTATGGATGCTGATTGTAGAATAGTTACAGAGAGGAGGGACAAATTATGTCGTTTAAGATTATAGAACAAAATAAGAAAAGCTGGGATATTGTAGCCCATCATTTTAATGGAAAAGATGCGCTACCTAGTTATGGACCGTTTGCCCAAACGGAAAAGGAATTAAGACTTTTTAATGAATTAACAAACAAAAAAGTTTTGGATATTGGTTGTGGCAGCGGGCATTCTTTACTTTATATGAGTGAGAAGGGTGCTAAGGAATTATGGGGGGTTGACTTATCAGAGAATCAAATTAAGACGGCAAATGAAACCTTAAAGAACCTGGCAGCTAACCTATTCTGTGCTCCAATGGAAGAAGATATTGATCTGCCTAAGTCATATTTTGATATAGTCTATTCAATATACGCAATTGGTTGGACAAGTGATTTGGCATCAACATTTGAATTAATTTATTCATATTTAAAGCCAAGTGGGTATTTTGTATTTAGTTGGGATCATCCCTTATATGCCCATATGAAAAGTCAAAATGGTCAAATCTATTTAGATGGATCATACCAGGATGAAGGAACAACAACCTACACAAACTTCAAAGGTGAAGAAGCTCCTGTAGTAATTCCTAGAAGAAAAATGTCTACATACATTAATGAATTAATTAAAGCTGGATTTACTATTGACTCTGTTATAGAGAGTGATGTGTCTACTAATTATAATTCCACAAAAGAGGAATTATCTGATCGTTATTATTCTTTATATAAAGCGAGGAAGTTTCCGACAACCATGATAATTAAAGCCAGAAAAATATGAAAAAGAACCTCCTTCTTGAATCGTTTAAATAACCAGGAGTGATAGTAAAATATGATAAGAGTAGATGTTGCATATGCATTTATTTATAACGAAGATAAGGACAAAATCCTGATGGTTAATAACAAAGGAAGCGGTTGGTCTCTTCCTGGTGGTGCAGTTGAAAAAGGAGAAACTCTGGAACAGGCAGTTATCCGTGAGACTAAGGAAGAAACAGGTTTAACAATTGAAAATGTCGTAGCAGTAAATGAAGCATTTTTTAAGGAAATCGGACATAACGCTTTATTTATAACTTTCAAAACGAAGGTCATAGAAGGAGAAATTTCAATCCAATTTGAAGATGAAATATCGGAAGTAGAATGGGTAGGAATACAAAGGGCTAACGAATTAATGCCCTATCATCCTACTGGTGTAGAAAAGTTACTTAAATGTTCTTCAATTTATACCTTCCAAGGTTAAATTAAACTTGTCCTTATATAAAAAGGGTCAAGAGTTTAAGTAAGGGACCGCTGTGGCGATCCCCTTTTTTCTATTTTGCTAACAGTGTAGATTACTGAACAACAAATAAACAGGTTAACATTTCCAATTATTCATGCTAATATAAATATAATCTTTTTAGAAGAGGTGAGTTTAGCTGAGTAAGGTTGAGCAGAGTACAAAGTTAGATTTAGAACGAATTGTTTTTATTGGGAGGACCTTTGAAGAGTATTTGGATATGTTCTCTTTTTCAGAGCGAGAGCTGCAAGGAAAGAAAATACTTGATTGTCCAGCAGGAGCCTGCTCATTTACTGCTGTTGGTAACAGGATAGGTTTAGATGTAACAGCTTGCGATATTGCTTATTACCATTCGGGTGAAGACCTAAAAAATAAAGGTCTCCAGGATATTGAACACGCTATGGAGCATATGGAGAAAGCCCAAGACAATTATAAATGGGAATATTTCAATGATATAGAAGGTCTTAGAAAACATCGTTTAAGTGCCTTACAAGAATGTGCTAAAGATATGAGGGTATCCAATGAAAGATACTTCCCTGTAACCTTACCTTCTTTACCGTTTAGTAATGAAGAATTTGATATTCTTCTCTCTGCACATTTTCTATTTATGTATTCGGATAGATTAGATTATCAATTTCACATTGAAACGCTAAATGAATTATTGAGGGTTACGAAAGAGGAAGTTCGTATTTTTCCTTTAGTTGATTTGGAGGGAAAAAGATATGAGCATTTAGATAAAATAATAAGTTATCTGGCTGACAATGGCTGTACAGTTGAAGAAGTGAAAGTACCATATGAATTTCAAACAAATGCTAATTCGATGTTAAAAATAAAAAAAGGATGGTCATAAGGGATCAACGTTGATGCGTTGGTCCTTTTGACTGCACATCTTGTTGAACTAACTGGTACTAAAGTGGAAGAGCGAGCAATTACAAGCGCGGTCTTTTTTTATTGTACTTACGGAGCATTTTTAAGAAGAAGTCTTAATATTGTTAATTTCAGATAGTTGGCTAAATGAGAGGAATGAACTAAATGACTAAAGAAATGTTTGTGCAAATAAGGGATTGTAAACTATATGCTAAATTGGCGGGAGAAAATAACGGAAAACCAACAGTCGTAATGGACGCTGGATATGGAGATTCTTCTAAGGCTTGGGATTCAGTACTTGGTGATATTTCTATGCTCTCAAATGTTCTACTTTATGATAGAGCAGGACTTGGAAAAAGTGAAACAAGTTCTAACCCCAGAACCAGCTTTGAGATAGTAAAAGAATTGAAGGAACTTCTTATTGAAGCGAAGATTACACCCCCCTACATATTAGTCGGTCATTCATTTGGTGGAGTTAATATGCGGATGTATGTAACTAAATACCAAAATGAAGTTCGTGGACTTGTATTGGTTGACTCTACCCCTGAAGATTACAAAGAAAGGTTTCTCCCAACGATGCCACAAGATTTTCAACAAGCATACAATAAGCAATTCGTTTATGAAGGCAGTTATGATGAATTTATGGAAAGCCTGACACAGTTAAAAGAAACCAGACAAAAATTAAATGTCCCAATAATTGTTCTTTCAGCTGGTAAGAAAGCTCATTATTCAAAGGAGTCACAAGAGTTATGGAATGAAATGCAGAGAGAGATTCTTGAAATATCCTCTGATGGTGAATTGTTGATTGCTGAAAACAGTGCTCATTATATACAAAATGATGAACCAGAAGTAATAGTGAGTGCGATAAAAAAGCTGATTGACAATAGTTAAGATTAGATTGTGAATGGCTAATAATTGAAAGAAGTAAAAAAAAGGAACATGCTGGCGGTCTGCTTTCCCTGGTTGGAGGTAAGGTGGATATAGAAGGAGATTCATTAGATATATTAGAAAGAACTGTAAAGCGTGAAATTTTAGAAGAAGTCGGTGTGAAAGTAAAAGAGAGGCTAACATATGTACACAGTACATCTTTCGTTACGGATACTGATGAAAATGTAGTCGATATTGTTTTTCTTTGTGTATATGAATCTGGTGAGGCGTATCCTAAAAGTCCTGATGAGGTAGAAGATGTGTTTTGGTTAACTACTGAAGAAATATTAAACCATCCAAATTCACCTATTTATTTAAAGGGAAAGCATTAAACATGCCGAGGAGTTGATCCCATTTCAATCCTAAAAAGGAATGAGTAGTTGCTAGACTTGACTAAATCCACAAGAAAAAGCATCTTATGAAAAACCTCCCAATTTATAGTTGGAGGGTTATTTGGCATGTCTTCAAAAAGTATAACAAGGAAGAAAATATATTTTATTAAGAAGTTCTTGACTCCTATTAGCTCGTTTAGTTCAAGGATTACTTGGCTGCTTAGACAGCCTTTTTTTTGTTTTACGAAAGAAATTAATAATCCTAAATGTTTACAAAAACTAAAGATACAGATTCTTGGCTCTGGTGGGAAGTGGTAAAACCACTCACTTTGGCAAAAGAACTATTTGCAAAGTGATCTTATTACGCATCAGCAAATTTTGATTACTTGGCTATGTTAAATAGCTTTGTTGATTGTTTATTTATCCAAAGGCATGAGAATTGTCAATATTCACCTTTATAATCACTTTAAAATAATTTCAGCGAGAAAAAGGGATAATGTAAAAATTAGATTTTCCCTTTTTATTTTTAATTTCATCTTTTAATTTTTAATGTGAATTTAATAAATCTTTAAATTGTATTTCAGTTTCAAGTTTTACACTTACTATAGTTTTAAAATATCTTCATGGGAAAACTGAATTAAATAAACGAAAATATTATTATTGAAAGAACGGAAGTGAATAAATGATAAATCGACAAGGAATCTATGCTGGGAAAAAATCATCGCCAGTGGACCGAAATGAACGAACTACTGCAATTGCTGGTGCTATCCTATTTGTATTTATCCTAGTGGAACTTTTCATCACAGCTAGCTTACACGGTCTAACCACTGAACATATTTTTGTGGGTATCCTCCTTTCCGGACCACTCGTCGTCAAGATGTTTAGTACAGGTTATCGTTTTATTCGTTACTATACAAGATCGACTGAATTCGTTCGGATAGGCCCGCCAAACATCGTCCTAAGACTTTTGGCACCATTTCTCGTATTAACCACTTTTTTAGTTTTCATTAGCGGATATGGACTCGCGTTTGGGCACGATGATAGTCTGTTTGGCAACATACATGCGACAAGCGTTGCTATATGGATACCACTTGTTTCCGTACACGCGTATGCATATATTCGCAAGGTTCCAGCTATCATTGCTAGTGATTGGAGCAGACAAACCAATCACCCAGTTCCAGGTCGAAATAGACGTCTAGGTATCAATATTGCAGGTCTGCTGGCTGGGGTGATTGCTGCTATCGTCCTGCTTCCTCTATATGCAGAGGGTTGGGGTCACCTTAAAATTCATTTACCAGGTCCTCTAGTTTTAGGTATTTTGATTGCGATCATTGCAGTATTGGTCACTATCCCTGTTTTACGTTTAACCAATAAAGCAAAACAGTAATGATGAGCCGCTCAATTGTGGATGATAAATTATATAGCCTGTGTAGTAAATAGCGAATATATTTTAAGGATTATTAGTTAAAGATATTATCAGTAGAAGAAAAATTCCTTCTAGGGTTACAAAAACTTATTAGTGGAATAAAAATATTTTTATAAAACATGGGGGATGACGGGTGCCATAAACACAGCATATTGAGAGACACTTCAGTGCTTCTGATACGATAAGAGACATAGTCATCGGGATGTCAGACGGTTTGACGGTTCCTTTTGCGCTGGCAGCCGGTCTGTCCGGAGCGGTACACTCTACTGGTCTTATTTTAACAGCAGGAGGAGCGGAAATTGCTGCTGGTTCGATTGCAATGGGGCTTGGCGGATATCTTGCAGCAAAGTCCGATGCCGACCATTATCGTGCAGAACTGAAGCGGGAATATGATGAAGTGGAAAGAGTTCCAGAAAAAGAAGAGGAAGAAATCCGAGAGGTATTCAGGGGATTTGAATTAGAGGAAGAACAAATTGAACCGATTGTACAAAAGCTTAAACAGTCTCCTGACAAATGGGTAGATTTTATGATGCGTTTCGAATTGGGATTGGAACAGCCGAACCAGTCGAGGGCATGGATTAGTGCCTTAACCATTGCAGTATCGTATATCGTAGGCGGAATTATCCCCTTAACTCCTTATTTTTTTGTCAATGTTCCAAGCCAGGGGCTATATGCATCCACTATCCTCACGTTAATTATTCTCTTTATTTTTGGAGGAGTAAAAGGCAGATTTACAGGAACCTCTATTTTTAGAAGCGGATTTGAAACTATGATTGTAGGCGGTCTTGCCGCAGCAGCAGCCTTCGCATTGGCAAGAAGCTTTTCTTGAAAAAGGCTGTTTTCGCAAACTTTGTTGTTTTTTAATCAAAAATAAAAGATATAGACTATAACAGTGTAACGTCCTTCGACTGCTATAGTTTATCTTTTTCCGAAAGGAACTCTTATAGAAAACAGAGAAAATGGGATTAGAGATGTTTTGATTGTGAAAAAATAAACTTAAACTAACGGGTGCGTTAGTTCAATAAAGATGAGCTGCTACGGCAGCTCTTTTTTGTGCTACTTAAAGTGCAGATCCAATTAAGAAGGAAAACTCTTCAAAACGTAGAAATTAAGGTAAGAACTTAAATTTTAAAGTGGTAAATGGATTCAGGTTGTAATTATTGGAGGTTTTAATAATGAGGGAACGTATTAAAATTATCTATGAGTTAGAACATCTGAAAGGATCTTGTTACGTTGAAATAAAACCAGGTAAATACTCTGGGGAAAATTGGGGCGAAGAGTCAATTTTCTTTACAGATGAAACCTTTACCTATTTTTCCAAGGCAATTGAAAAACATTATAAAAAATATTCACTATGGGGCATAAGTGAAATAAACAGGGAGACTTGGAAGTTAATCCTTGGGGAACTAGAGAATCTTAAATTATTTTTAACAAACAATCCAAAACCTGAAGATTTGAAGAAGCATATTGAATACTTGTATTTAGAGATCACAGAGAAATATATTTTAGGGCAACTAAATAAAAACTTAGATGATTTGGTGAAAGTAATTACTGAATTTCAATCTTGGATAAACAAAAAGAGTAAAGATAACGAGTATATCTCTGTTTTAGGTGTTTAAGAATTAATGGAAAGAAGTTTGTGTTTCCCTTTGCGGGTATGAAAGTTTCCAAAGTTTCTACTTCACTATCAGGTGCACCAGTCGAAGACCACTTGGCTGCTTAGGCAGCTTTTTTTGTATAACTAACGGCTCAGGTTAATGTAACAGGATTTCCAGTGAAATGGCGGTGAATTTGGTAAAATGGAGCCGGGGAGGGTGGTTGGAATGAATAAAGAAATTTGAAAAAATTGTTGTTAAATCTTTCTTTAACAAAAGGATTAAATTTGAATTATCTTTACCTAAAAAAAGATGGGACGCATTACGAGGATTACATCACAAATACTATGACACACTTCGAAATGAGTTTATGATTGAAATTCCTAAACCTAATTCAAACTTTGAAAAGATAGCTGAATTGTTGAAAAAACACGGTGCTGGAGAGTTTTGTTACTCAATATCGGACTGTAAAGCAATTGATGGGAAAGAACTGCCCTTATTATCCGCATTGGAAAAGGCTGTTGGATACGGGATGCCTTCAATAATTTCTTGTATTCCAGGAAAGCTGGCTTATTTTGGAGCTGAACAGGTTACGGATCTCCACCAAGATTTATTTTAAGGAGATCTTAAAAGTTATCACCCAAACGTTCTTATTCAGCTAAAAGGTGAGTTAGTTAATGATATTTGAGCTACTTTGACAGCCTGTTGTTATTGGGCTAATGGGGCAGTATTTGTTGAAGTAACTTCTTATAGTGAATACCTTTGTCACATGTTCATACTTGCATCTGATATTTCTTTTGCAGCTGACGGGTGTGGAAACGCACTCTTTTTGAACTAGCGGGTTCGTTAATTAAAGATAGAGGGCTGCCAAAGCAGCCCTTTTTGCACTTCTAGAGTAATCCAAAGCACCTTAAAACTGATTCGCTATTATTTTCAAATCACATTAAATGCAAAAAAGCCTATGGGTATTAAAGGATATCTTTTAAATTTGACCGTTTATCAAACACTGACGTTTTTACATAAAACCGCTATGAAAAAGGCGGTTTTTTCAATTAATCTTTTTTTTGAGAATGAATGAGGTGCTATCTTCTTGGCTTTCTTCTCTAGATTGCAGAATGTGATATTTAATTAAAAAGCACTCTTAGATCCAAACAATAGTAAAAACGTTTTAAGTATGATTTTAATATCGAGACATATTGACATATTTTTTATATAGCTTAAATCCAAGTTAACCATTTCTTCAAAACTTAATGTGCTTCTTCCGCTTACCTGCCATAGACCTGTACAGCCTGGGGTTACAAGAAGCCTCTGTTTGTCATGATCACTATATTCTTTTACTTCTCTGGGTAAAGCTGGCCTAGGTCCGACTATACTCATCTCTCCCTTTAAAACATTTAAAATTTGTGGCAATTCATCAATGCTTCTTCTGCGAATAAATTTTCCTACTTTTGTTAACCTGGGATCCTCCTTAATTTTGAACATTGCCCCAGAGACTTCATTGTACTTGAGTAATTGATCTAACTTTCCCTCTGCGCCGGGAACCATCGACCGAAATTTGTATAAATAAAAAGGATTACCATCTTTCCCAACCCGTTTCTGTTTGAAAAACACCGGTCCTTTTGGATTCTCTAGTTTAATTAGAATAGGAATAATTAAAAATAGCCAGGAAAAAATTAATAAACCGAGAACAACAGCTATAATATCGATTAATCTTTTTGCAAAAAAAAAGAACTTCAATTCTCTTAGATTGTAAGACAATGTGTCTATATTGGAAGTTTTATTTAAGGTGTCTTTATCCATCTAATTGCCTGCCTCTCAGGTTGCAAACCTTAAGATAATCCCAAAAAACGCTTAGATGTAAATAAAATATGGAGGGAAAGCGCAGGATGTGTGGTCGGACGTACTATTTTATAAAATTAGTTAAAGTAAGCAGGAGATTAGAAAATTCTCTTGTTAAACGGTTGCGGCCAAGAAGCCTTGTGCATACCCTATTGAAGGCTTAAGCTTCTATGGAGGTCCCTCCTGTTTATTTTGATTGCTATAGGCTGGTGAAAGTTAATAAGGTGGCGGTGGTATTTGGAACTTAATCGTTTAGTATATTTTTTTCAATACTTCCCAGATAAGAATCCAATTTACGGCAGACACATTGCATTGCTTGGAGCTGCTGCAGGTGTTTTTTTATGGATTGAATTTCTTTCCAAACTGTTGGAAAATGGTACGTTTGTCGAAGAGAAAGTTCACATTTTATGGTTGACAATTATGGTATTAATACCCGGTATCATGGCATTGACCGGTATTTTACTGAACTTTAAGTATTTAATAAGTGCGGCGTTTGGATTGAGTCTGCTGTTTACCGTTTATTTATTCACGAATTCTTTCATGCTAAGAGGATATTCCCCTTTCTATTTTCCCCCTTTGTGCTATCTGCTGTATGCAATATTAAATTTTCCGAAACCATTGTCAAGGACTGAAAAACTAGAAATCAAAAGTTTCATATTCGATCATGTCAAGGAAATTGAAAAAGAAACAGAAAAGAAGGAGCGATTTCAACTCCAGAACGAAAGTGAGACTGCATCTGCGATTACAGCCATTTATAAAATTAATTTGATTTCTGCCAGTAAAATAGCTGAAAACTATGAAAGATTCATTGAATCCAAAGGGCTGCCATATGCTAATACCTATCGGCTGGGAATTTTCTATGTATTAACCAGAACCAATGGAATTTGGGACTTAAAGCAGACGCTTGGGGAAGATACAACATACAAATTTAAAGGTGATCAAAAAACAGGGGAATATATCGGAAACCATCATTATGGTTATATGGGGAAAGCTATTGGCCTTAGCAGTACTGTTTTAAGGGTTGCAGCAGGCATGTATCAAGTTTATTCAGGAACATCAAGCTGGAAGTATGCACAATCATACTTTGACGATCCTTTGGATTCAGCTGCTGTACAAGATGGCTGCAATGATTATGATGAAGGTCACCGTTTTTGAAATCTTGAAATAGCAGGATTCCTGTATGTGTCTGTATTAAGTTTTGAAAGATGACCTCAACAAACACGAGGGCACTGAAAAACTTACGGTTTTTAATTAATTTTTTAACTTCAAAAAAATAGGCACCTTCTTGTTGGAATTACATTCTCAGAAGGCGCCTATTTTCATTTATTTGTACTATTATTTTTCTTTTAAAGGCGTAATAATACTTAGATTGAGAGATTCTTGGTTCGTAATCATTTTGAAAATCATAATAACATTAATTATAAACTAAAAAGGTAGTTGAAGGTTCAATTCTATTGAACTTACAACTACCTTTTTTAAACTGGACTTATTCAGTGCCCTCACAAACACAGAGATCATCTTCTTTTATATCGGGATGAATTGCTAATGCAGTTTGTCCCATGTGTCTTCAGGATTATTCGTCACCAGCCACCCCGAACACGATTCCACATTCTTCTTCGATGCGCTGCGTTTCGGGGATCAATTCCGCACCCCATTAACCATCTTGCTGCATTATCCCTTTGCTCCCTTGTAATAGGGACACCGCAAGCCGCGGAAAGACGATCAACTACACGATACGCCCCTGCGGGATGCCTTAAATGATGGGCTCGACAGGATAGCAGTATGCCGCAAACACGCCGAAAGCATCTTGGATCTCTAATTTTACTCCGGAAAGTTCTCATTAAATGAGGATCAATATACGCCACTTTTTTCTCCTTTCTCTTTGGCTGAAACCAAAAAGGTATAAGTTTGATCATGCTGTCTTTTATCTTATGTTGAGAAAACGCCGGAGAAACGGCTAGTATCTAGTGCAGTATAAGTTGGTACATTGTCCTTCTAATGATTTAAAACATATTCGTTCGAATACCCTGTTAACTACACGCTTTATCATAAAAGTTATGATGGAATACGGCTTCCAGTGGATGATACAATAATTATTTAAAGAGCAACACGATTGAATTTGGTTTGTTTCTCTATACCTGGATATGCCTTCACGTCATACACTGTTAGTAATTCCAGGGAAAGTACTTCCTGTTATAACAGCGGGGTATGACAATTGAAAGTAAATGAAATTGTTCAAAATAAAATAAATAAGCTTATCCAGCAAATCAGAGAACATCAATTGGCAGATGGAAAGTGGGAGTATTGTTTTGAAAGCGGGCCAATGACGGATGCCTATTTTATATTGATGCTGCGAAGCCTTGGGGTTGAAGAAGAAATACTCGTTCAAAAGCTGTCCCAAAGGTTAAAAAATATACAACATTCAAATGGTTCCTGGTGTGTTTTTGAAGATGATGGGGGTAACCTTTCAGCTACAATTGAGGCATACGCTGCTCTCTTATATTCAGGATATGCTACAGCTGAAGACGAAAATATGAGGAAGGCTGAGGAGTTTATCCTTGAAGAGGGAGGTCTTGGTTGTGCTCATCCTTCTACAAAATTTATGCTGGCTTTAAACAACCTGTATCCATGGCCAAGCAGCTTTCCTTTACCGCTTTTACTGCTTAACATACCTTCTTTTCTGCCTTTTAGTTTTTATAAACTAAGCTCCTATGTCAGAGTACACCTGGCTCCAATCTTAATACTAGGCTATAAGAGGTTCTCCTTAACGCATAAAGATACACCTGATTTAACTCACCTGTATAAAGAACGAAAGGGTGGCAGGGTGCAAAACGTTCTTTCTTTCTTCCGCCGGTTCATTCCGTTAAGCCGTCTTAATGGTTCGGCACTTAAAAAAGCAGAAAATTATATTCTGGATAATATAGAAGGCGACGGCACTTTATTCAGTTATGCAAGTGCCACTTTTTATATGGTATATGCGTTGCTTGCACTGGGATACGACAGAAATTCTCCATACATTCAGCATGCTATTTGGGGATTAAAATCAATGGTATACGATAAGAGCGGATTAACACATCTGCAGAATTCACCATCAACCATTTGGGATACTGCACTGTTGAGTTACGCCCTCCAAGAGGCAGGTGTGACTCCAAAGGAATCTGTTGTGCTATCATCCGTAAACTTCTTACAATCACATCAGCAAATTTCAGGAGGCTGGGGATTTTCTGAAAGCAATTCAATCCATCCCGACATTGATGATACTCAAGCATCACTTAGAGCCATTGCACGTTCTGCATACCAGGATGTACAAATATGCAAAACATGGAGGGATGGAGTCAACTGGCTGCTAGCCATGCAAAATAAAGACGGTGGATGGGGTTCATTTGAAAGAAATCGACATAAATCACTGCTCAGGTTGTCTCCTATAGAAAACTTTAACGATGTTGCTATCGATCCTTCAACAACGGATTTAACAGGAAGGGCATTAGAGTTTTTAGGGAACTTTGTAAACGTGACTTTAAATAATCCGCGGATTGCTTCTGCTTCAAACTGGTTAATCAGAAGTCAAGAGGAAAATGGTTCATGGTTTGGAAGATGGGGAGTTTCCTATATTTATGGAACATGGGCGGCCATAACGGGTTTGACTGCTGTAGGTGTAAAAGCAGACCATCCTTCAATCATAAGGGCTGTGGATTGGTTAAAAAGCATTCAGCTTTCGGACGGCGGCTGGGGTGAGTCATGTAAAAGCGACAAGGAAAAAAAGTATACTCCCCTTCCATACTCTACAATAGTACAAACCTCCTGGGCAGTAGACGCGTTAGTTTCAGCATGTGATAGCCTTACTCCTGAAATTGAGAGGGGAATATGGTTTTTAACAAGCTGTAAAGCGGATAAATCATTATCATACCAAACAGGAGCTGGGCTGCCTGGCCACTTTTATATTAACTATCATAGTTATAGGCACATATGGCCATTAGTTGCACTAGCTCATTACAATACAAAGTTTAAAAAATAACTCCATGCCGTTTGAAAATTTGGTCATTGTAATTACTTGAATTCATTCTTTTTTAACCTTGAAGAATCTGTGGATCCCTCGGTTTTTCGAAGAATTAGGAATGTTGCAGTTCTTTATTTCTTATAGCCAATGTCTCGAAAAAGCTGCCTCCCGCGGCTTTTTTGGTTTTGACTGTCATTGAGGGAAAAAACGAAGAGATGTTGTTACAAGTGGTGGTTTCGGCTAAGCGAAATCCTTTTCAACAAGGTGTATATCAAAGTCAGTTATTCAGTTTGGATATGTATATCTCTATGCTTCTTCAATACCAGGCACACTTATCAAGTACAGATGAGCAGCTATAAAAAATTATAATGAGTGAACAAATCTCCGAATATGATGTACGAAGGGGCAAACCCCAGATCCGCAGACTTCTTACAAAACGAAATCAGATAGCCAATACAAAAAGCCCCATCAATCAAGATGGTCTTTCAGGCTGTTGAAAAAGCCAGCAGCATTTTTATTGTAGATTTTATGAAAATATCTACTATAAATGGTATTGCAAAAAAACAAACCCCCTTTTCTTTAAATAAACTTGGAAAAGGGGGTTGTCTATAATCTAACCTATCTATGACAGTATTTCTCCTTTAGTTATCAGTAACCACTCCAATAAGTAGCTCCAATAATGATGAGGAGAATAAATAGAACCACAATCAAGGCGAAACCACTGCCGTAGCCGCCTCCGCCGCCCTCGCCGGAGCCACAGCCTCCACTAAATCCCATAATACAGCCCCCCCTTTATCCATTGTTAATATATAGTATGAGATGACTTAAGCATTGGACAAGGCAAATAACTATTGATTGTATAAAAGGGCACTATCAATTGCTTTGTTCCATAAATAAAACCGCATTAGCTATATGGTTTTACCGTTACCACTTATGAAGAATTATCTGGAACACTTTACTATTTATAAACAAAATGTGTCTCGAGTTCATCAGGATACTCTTTATCGTTTTATGAAAGAAGGGTTTTGGCAGAGTCATTTAAACAAAATGAGAACTCTTTACCGTAAAAAGCATAGTACCTTAATTTGGCCATAAAAAAATTATTTTGGACAAAATGTAACCATAATTGGTGAAAAATCAGGACTTCATATTGTTTTGGAAGTAAAAAACAATATGGAGGAGGAGCAGTTAATTAATGCTGCAATGAATGTGGGAGTGAAGGTTTATCCATTATCCATATATTGTGCCGGAGTAACAGGAAGCGTAAGGGTTAAAATCTTAATTGGTTTTGGAGGATTAACGGAAACTGAAATTATTACAGGAATTAAGTTATTAAAAAAAGTCTGGAAGCTCTAGATAAATCCAAATGAACTTTCTATTCGTGGAATCCAAAAAGCGGGGTTACTTCTTTAAAACTATGGATGTTGTGTTTGAGTCAATAGATTGGCGTGCAACAACAAAAGAAAAGGCTCCTGCTCATCTATTGGAGCAAGCCGGCCTAATTGGTCCAATTATTCTGGCAACCATCCTTTTGTTCGGATCAGCCTTTCTTACTAGAAGAAAAGGCTGGGGAATATCCGCCAGCCCTTTGCTGCTTAGTACTCATTGTCGTAATACAATTCTTCCGCCCGCTTCTTATCCGTTCCCTTCAGATAAGACCATATATATTGAGGGTTTTTGACCATAACCCAATCCCCTAATTTATCAAACTTTCTGCTTGATGTGACCATGCCAAAAGGGATGATGCCAAAAAGCTTTCGATTTGCCAGCCCCCACATCATCAGCCGATGGGCAAAATCGGCATCTTCGGCCATTAGCAATTCCTCATTAAATCCGTTGATGGCCACGAAATCTTTTCTGTAGCACCAGAAAATCCCAACCGCAATCAACCCATACTTGATTAGCATCGGAATGGATATGGCTGCGACAGATGTTAGAATCCCCAAAGACATACGGTCAAATAACCCGGATGTCCCGCCACCGATAAATAATCCGCTTGATAACAATAACTTCACTCTAGAAAGGAATCCTCTAGTCATTTTGGTATCTGCATCGATCGTAATCAGAATGTCACCAGTGGCTGCCTTTGCCCCTGCATTTCTAATTTTTGAAAGGTTTTTGTCGTCATTTTTGATCGTGATCGCATTATAAGATTTTGCGATTTCCTCCGTCCGATCTGTACACCGATTCAACACAACAATAATTTCAACCTGATCCTTATACCGCTTTGAAGCAGCTTTGATGGATTCCAGACATCCGGCTATATATTTTTCTTCATTGTGTGCAGGTATGATGATAGAAAACTTCTTATTCCTTTTTTCCTTTGTCAAAATTTCTCACCCTTTCTGTGTATCATTCAAATTCAAAGACTGTCAGCTTAGATGATTGATCCTAAGAACTCTCAGTTATATAAAATATGAAAGATGTGGACGATTGCTTGTACATCTGTCGTATTTCTTTTAAGAATGGTAGTGGGTTGAAATGAAATAATAAGACAAGATGTGCAAACTCTAAACCGAAAA
Organism: Peribacillus kribbensis DSM 17871; assembly: GCF_000430765.1. Taxonomy (GTDB): domain Bacteria; phylum Bacillota; class Bacilli; order Bacillales; family DSM-1321; genus Paraperibacillus; species Paraperibacillus kribbensis. Next base: position 94,527 of record NZ_KE387242.1, read on the forward strand.
CCAAATGCCGATGGAGCCGCAATTGCTAAGAGAGAAAGGGTTTAGTGATTTGGGAAAAAGATAAAATGACATTACTATCACATTTTGACTCACTTACATCCTAAAGTGTAAGCTGTAAAAATTTTATTGACAAAAGAGGCTAATAAGCAATACTATATACTAGTAGTAAGTAACACTTAGTATTCAATTCGAAGATAATTCAGATGCAGAATACTGGAGAAAATAAGTAAACCCTTAATGGAGGTAGACATTGGAAAATATAACCGAAATGCTGAAAGGAGTACTTGAGGGATGTGTGCTTGAAATCATAAGCCGTGGCGAGACTTATGGCTATGAAATCACGCAGCAGCTGCGAAAACTTGGCTTTACTGATGTGGTCGAAGGCACCGTTTATACGATTACCATGCGGCTCGAGAAAAACCATCTGGTGGACATCGAGAAAAAGCCATCCACCATGGGACCTCCAAGAAAATTTTATACACTCAACGAAGCTGGAAAGGAGCAGCTTGAAATTTTTTGGAATAAGTGGGAATTCGTATCGAGTAAAATTAATGAACTCAAATCAAAAATAAATTCAAAAGGAGACATAACATAATGAGTATTTTTAAAAAAATCTTTGGGGATTTTAGCGAAAAAAAAACATGGAGGGAAATGGAAAGCCGTGCAAAGTCTTTACCTGAAGAATACTACAGCGCCTACAAAGCGATGCAAAAGTATCTCTGGAACACGGGCGGCCTGATTGACTGGCAAGAAACTAAATTAGTTTTTAATCACCTCATCGACCTTCTTGAAGAAGCCTCAGCTGATGGAAAGCGCGTTAAAGAAGTAACGGGCAGCGATGTAGCCGCATTCTGTGATGATCTAGTCGCTGATGCAAAATCTTGGGTTGATAAGCAGCGTCAAAAACTCAATGATGCAATTAAATAGCTAAGATTGTCATTAAAGAGATCTAAAAATCCCTCTTCAAAGTCTCGGCTGTGCCTGATCCTAGCAACATCCCAGAGATTTTCTGCATCTTTGAAGAAGATGCAGCTGCTGGGAAAGAAAAGATCACAGGAAAAGACATTGCTTCTTTCAGTGGAACTGCTGATTGAAAGTAAAAACATTGGGTAACCAAAAAGTCAGTAAAGCTATGAAAATCAGAAAAAATATTCCCGCTCTCTAGTGATTGTAAATATGATTGTGTGCCGCTATGATTCAGTAAAAATTTTTACACCTGTACTAAGTATTACAGAATATCTGTATAACTGACTAGTGTCTCGAAACATCTTTCTGAGTTTTTTATAAGGAGGACAAAAGGATGAACCAAACAGCCATCTCGGTTAAAGGGTTAAAGAAATCTTTTAATAACAAGGAAGTCTTAAAGGGAGTGGATTTTGAAGTAGGCTGCGGCGAAATTTTCGCACTGCTGGGCTCAAATGGGGCCGGTAAGACAACGACAGTGAACATCCTTTCGACATTGTTGAAGCCCGATGGGGGTGAAGCGTATATTTGCGGCTTTGACGTCCAGCGTCAATCCGATCATGTCCGCCAGAGTATCAGCCTGACGGGGCAGTTCGCTGCTTTAGACGGCATGCTCACCGGGCGGGAAAACCTGAAATTGATTGCCAAGTTACGCGGAGTTCCCAAGCCCTCCCAAGTGGCCGACAGTCTGCTTGCAAAATTCAGCCTGACCGATGCGGCCAGCCGACGGGCGGACCAGTATTCCGGGGGGATGAAGCGGAGGCTTGACCTCGCCATGAGCCTGATCGGGCCGCCAGCAGTCCTCTTCCTTGACGAACCGACAACAGGGCTTGATCCCGAGGCACGGATTGAAGTCTGGAATACCATCGAGGAGCTTGCCAGCAGCGGCACGACCATCCTGCTGACGACCCAGTACCTGGAGGAAGCTGAACAGCTGGCGGACCGTATCGCCATCCTGCATGGAGGTAAGATTATCACAACCGGTACTCTTACCGAACTCAAAGAAATGTACCCGCCTGCGAAAGTGGAGTATATCGAGAAGCAGCCAACATTAGAAGAAATTTTTCTCGAGATTATAAGCAAGAAGGAGGCGATGTAGATGAATAGCAAAACAGGGGTATTACTTGGGCGTTTAATGTGCAATATCATGCGCAGCCCGGATACGATTATCACGGTTGCGATCACTCCGATTATGATGATGCTGCTGTTTGTGTATGTATTTGGGGGAGCCATAGACGCAGGCACTGACAACTATGTCAATTACTTATTGCCGGGCATCTTGCTGATGGCGATCGCATCCGGTGTCGCTTACACATCGGTGCGGCTGTTTACAGATGTAAAGAGCGGGCTGATGGCACGTTTCATCACCATGCCCATCAAGCTCTCATCGGTTTTGTGGGCACATGTGCTGACCTCGCTTGTATCCAATGCGCTTATTGTTGTGGTGGTTATCCTCGCTGCGCTCTCAATGGGATTCCGTTCCAGCGCTGATATCCTGGATTGGCTTGCGGCAGCCGGGATACTCGGACTGTTTACGCTGGCGCTGACATGGCTGGCGGTCATTCCCGGATTAACAGCAAAATCTATGGAAGGTGCGACTGCCTACTCCTATCCGCTGATTTTTCTGCCTTTTATCAGTTCGGCCTTTGTTCCCACCGAAACCATGCCGAAAATTGTCCGGGTGTTTGCAGAAAACCAGGCTGTGACTCCCATCGTGAATGCGATTCGTGCCCTTTTGTACGATGGGACTGTGGGCAGCAGCATCTGGATTGCGCTAGCCTGGTGTGCCGGAATTATGCTGATTGCCTGCTTTTTCGCAAGTAAACTATTTAAACGCCAACTTGGGTAATATGGGTACACTGTCAGGCAGCTTTACTATGTAAGGCTGCCTGACTTCTTGAACTAGAATTGATTCTTTTAAGAGTGGATGGTGGTAATCAGAATACTAGTATAAAGACCGCACTAGGGTAAGTTTAGCGATTATACAGCTTGAACTCCTTCATGGCATTTTGGAGACTTGAGAACGAAGTAACTCCTTCCAGTCTTATTCCTAAGCTGACCATAGTCTGGGCAATTTCTGGACGTATTCCAGTTAGAGCAACTTTGACACCAACTAATTTAAGTGCGTCTATTACCTTGAAAAGGTGATTTGCAACCATAGTATCAATCATAGGGACACCTGATAAATCAATGATCACAAAGCTCAACCCCAGACTTGTCCCATAATTCAGGGCTTTTTCCATTAGATCTTGTGCTCTTTTTGTATCGATATCACCAATAATAGGGAGGATCCCAATATCTTCCGTAATTCTTACCATAGGAATGGACAGTTCTAAAGCAGTCATTTCAGCAGCCTGGATACGGGCTATGTAGGTTTTTGTATAGGATAAGCTAAGCCAATGCACAGCCCGGTCAACAACAGAGTCAAAACGGGAAATTAATACATAAAATTCTTCTAGTGATAAATGGTTCTTCATGGACTCATCTTTAATCAATTCACCAATCGTATCCCGATAAAACCGTACCTCTTCAATCGCAAGGTCCAAAGGTAAATTTAAATCAACTAAAAGGTGTACACTGTTGTTTCCCCACTCTGTCAAATGGCTATAGGTTTCTTCTATACTTTCGGAAATCGAATCGGCAAAAATCCTTATAAGTTCCTCTCTCCAGGAACGTAATTTTTCATCATTTATTTCCGAGTAGATGTTTTTATCTGCATTAAATCTCTGTATAGCTAATTGTTCTTTCAGACTTCTTACTTTATCGGCAATCTTACGCATGATATCGATTGAGGTTTCCATAATGGGATCATCACCTTTTAATGGAATTTCACAGTTGGGATACTGCTCACATATTCTTCCTGGCCACTCTTCCAGGAGAAGGTAATTAAGAAGTGTCTACAACTCCCAACATATACTTATGCATAAAAAGAATAGCATTAATTCACCTTGAATTTTGTCGGAATAGGCAGATTGATACTCAATAAAAAATAGAAATTTATCCTATTAAAAGTGATCTATTGGGCTAATGAAGCAGGATTTGAAAAATAGCCAGAGAAAATATGTGAAAAATGAGGTGTCCTGGCCTCCTAAAGATACAGCACTAGAGCAGGTAATTTAACGAACGTATAGAAATTAAAATATAAACCATCGAGTTCTTAAAGGGTGGCAGTCCATGTATTAATTAAACCAAAAAAATTACAAGCGGGGGATTGTGTTGCAACAGTAAGTCCTTCCTGGGGAGGAGCTGGTGAACCAGGACTTAGATGGCGGTATGAACAAGGTATAAAAAGACTAGAGGGAATTTTTGGACTGAAGGTTATCCTAATGCCAAATAGTTTGAAGGGTAGCGAATATCTTTATCGTCACCCGCAAGCGCACGCAGAAGATTTGATAAATGGCATTTAAGGATGAGAGTATCAAAGGAATCATTGCAAATATTGGCGGGGAGGATAGTATCCGCTTACTTCCTTACATAGATTTTGACGTTATACGTGAAAACCCCAAAGTTTTTATGGGTTACTCGGATGTGACCATAACCCATTTGTTTTGCCATAAAGCAGGAATTTCTTCTTTTTATGGTCCAGCCATAATGACCGATTTTGCAGAGAACGTGGAGATGGATCCTTATGCGATTGAAATGGTGAAACGAACGTTTTTCTCAAATATCATGATTGATGACATTCACCCGGCTGATCATTGGACGAGTGAGCGATTAGAATGGATAGAAGAGAATAAAAACCCTCAACGACGCTGCAGAAAAATTCGGGTTACGAGATGCTTCAAGGTTCAGGAGTGGTACAAGGGCGTTTGATTGGCGGCTGTATCGAAGTACTGGAGTTTGCCAAGGGAACAGAACTTTGGCCAGAGGAAACATATTGGGAGGATTGCATCCTGTTCTTTGAAACATCGGATGAAAAACCAGAGCCAAGTCTTATTAAGTATTGGCTGCGAATTATGCTGTACAAGGGATTCTAAAAAAAGCAGCTGGTATCATCTTGGGAAAACCGCAAGATGAGAAGTACTTTGACGAGTATAAAGAAGAAATTCAAATAGTAATGAGGGAATTTGATCTGGAGGATGTGCCCATTTTGTATAACTTGAATTTTGGTCATACCGAACCCAAATTTATCTTGCCCTATGGCGTAAGGGCAGAAATTGTGATAAGAAAACTTTTAAGATTCTGGAAAGTGGAGTTGTATAAAAAAGGGAAGCGTACAGCTGCTGCGGTCGCTCCTTACTCACATGCCGTTAAAGCAGGATATTTACACATTCTATCTGGGCAACCCCAGTTGACTCACAATAAAAGGGGATATTGCCGAACAGACACGCGGCAGGCTTAACTCCTGATCATGTTCGTCAGCTGAATAAAAACAAAAGCAGGAGGAGAAAACTATGTTTAAAATCCTTTTAAAAAAATAAGGGGAGATTTTCCCCTTAAATCAAAAATGTAGCTTGTCTCAGAGGATATAAGGGGAAGATTTCCCCTTATGGAAAGAAAATCCCTTCATATTCTTATGTTTTGAGTCAATAGAGGGAAATTCTACCTTTATTTGCGCTCTTTTTACTCATCATTACGGAATAAGGGGAATTTCTCCCTTTATGTCTCAGCCCGGATGCAGAATTGTCAAAAGGTGAATGTATTCCTGACGGATATGAATCATTTCACAGCAATGAATGAAGTTTACTCTCAACAATTTTCTGAGCCATATCCTGCTCGTACTCCTATAGGTGTTTTATCCCTGCCTCTTGGTGCACAGGTTGAAATCAAAATAATTTCCAGAAGATAAAATTCAGGAAAGTAGGCCGCATTTCCGATGGAGTTAGGTGCAACAAATGCTATATCTGAAAAACGGAGGATTGAAATGCCCTCAAATGAGAGAAAAATGATGAATGCAGCCTTAAAAAAGCTGGTAATACCCGTATTAAGACAACAAGGATTCAAAGGATCCTTCCCTCATTTCAGACGATTAAATGATAATAATATAGATTTAATTACCTTTCAATTCAACAATTGGGGAGGTTCTTTTATTGTTGAGTTAGCAGCTTGTCCTAAAAATGGAACCACCATGTCTTGGGGAGAAGATATTCCGCCGAATAAAGTTAATGCTTACCATGTGGATAGACGTTATAGGCTGGGAGCCGTTTCATTAGGGAGCGACGGTAAATGGTTTCATTACGAACATGCTGTTACTGAAGAGGATTATACAACAGTGGCAGAAGAAGTCCTCAGCTTACTGAAAATATCGGATCCTTCTTGGATTAGTAGGTTAGTAGAGTAAGCTTTACATAACACTTCTATTGTTGAGAAGTGTGAATCGCTATGGCGGTCCTTTTTTTATTTTTTCCGTATAGGACAAACTTGAGTGTGGGAAGGCTTATTGTGAGGAGGCGATATATAAATGGGGACTTTTGAAGCTTTATCTCTGATGCTGAGCTTTGGGATGTTTGTGATCGCTATTCTGGACTTTAAAAATAAAAATAAGAATTCCTGAACATTCTGGCTGTTATGCAGCTATGGAGGGTCCATTGATGGAACAGGGTTGGAGCTGCTTCGGCGGCTCTTTTTTGCAATACGAACGTGTATGTGTTTTAAGAACGATGGCTGCTTCAGCACCGTTTTATGTTCATCCATAGTCAGGAAGGGTAGTTGAAAAAACAATTGCAGGTGCAGAGGATATTAAAGAATAAAAGGAGAATTACATAGTAATTAAATGGATCCGGAGGTGCTTTTATGGGAACGGTTTTTTCGTCTATACATCCTAGCCACGAAGAGTTTATAAAACAGCAAAAGATTTTTTTTGTTGGCTCGGCTCCTCTTTCAGAAGACGGCCATGTTAATATTTCACCAAAAGGCCATGATGTGCTGAGGATCTTATCGTCAACAGAAATTGCTTATTTAGATTTAACAGGCAGTGGGAATGAAACAAGTGCCCATATCAAAGATAATGGCAGAGTAACCTTTATGTTCACTGCTTTTGAAGGGCCTCCGATGATCTTGCGTCTGTACGGACGTGGCCAGGTGGTTTTGCCAGGCACCATAGAATGGGATGAAATGATCACTCATTTTGACCTCCTGCCGGGTGCAAGGCAAATCATTTATGCCAAAATTGATATAGTAAAAACATCGTGTGGATTTAGCATTCCTTTCTATTCCTATAGTGGCGAGCGAGATACACTTCTTCAGTGGGCAGACAAGAAAAGCGATCAAGAATTAGAAGACTATCGGAAGAAGAAAAATTCTATGAGTATGGATGGGATTGTTTCACCAATAGGCGATGGATACTTTCTTGAATAAACGAGAATGTACTCAGAGGAAAACTCATCCTTGGATATCCGCCTTAAGGATGAAATAAAACGAAATAAAAAAGCTTGTGAAGAAAAAATAGTGCTTTTCTCTACAAGCTGAGTACGAATGATCCCACTGATTAGTAGGGAATTTCATCTTTGCTTTCTTTCCATTTCTTAAAAAACATCTTTATTTTACTCTCTTCAACATCGTCTGTTGTCAGGGGAGGCAGCTTCCGATCATGTCTGTATTTCTGAACCGCATTGATTTTATCGAACAGCTTCTTCTCCCTTTCATCAGATATGAGATTGATGTCTTCAATGGAACTCGGTCTTTCTTTCTGCATGATGGTTTGAAAATATTCATAGATCGTTTCGAGATCCGCAATGTCCTTCTTGGTTCGCTCCCGGACTTTATTGTCGTAATTTCCGATTCTTAAACGATATAAAGAACTTTCGTATTCTTCCACTTCGTATGGGGAATCGGCATAGTTATTTTCAATAGCCTTTACAATATATCCGGCTAAATTGGAAACATCGTTGCTGCTGTTTCTCATCACATACACAATATTTTCTTCTATGTATCTTGGATGATAGTGTTTAATGAAATTCGTGGCCTTATCTCTTCTGACTCCGTTTGCGATTAATCGATTTAGAAGGATCTGAATATCATAATCCACGGCTTCTTCTGTTAAGTGCTTATCCGTAATCTTATCGTTTTTGGAAATATAGAAAACAAAGGAATCGATTTTACGGCCGATCTTTTTATGAATTTCATAATGGAAGGTGATGTCGGTCTTCTCTTCGATCTCTTCCTTCGCTTTATCCAGGACAATTTTTCTGAAATTTTTCATCAGGGTCAGTTTATCATCCGGTATATTTAATAATTTCCTCAATTCACTTACCTTAATGATCCGCTTAACCCAGGGCTCACGTTCTTTTAATAATTCATAGATTCTCCAGGAATACTCCGATTTGAGCTGCAAAACGTTAAAGAGCTGATATCCGGTATATTTTTTAAGATTCATTAAATAATCTGCCAGGGTATCTGACAGCTTGATCCGTATCAGACCTTCTCCCTTTAGATAGGTTGCCTGTTGAATCCAGTTGATCTTATGTACAATGCTTCCGTTTTTCCCCGCCTGTTCGGGCTCTTCTATGATAAATACCTTGGATTGAAGTCCGTCCACTGCTTTTTCAACCCGTTCATAAAAACTGGTCTCAGAAACCCCAATAAGATTTGCCAGTTCTTTAATTTGTATCACATATGTTTTAAAATCTATATCTTCCGGCTGTACGAGACTGACCAGGGCATATATAATGCGCCGTTCCGTAAGAGTAAGATCCTGCCTGGCATTTATGAGGTCATTGGATTGATTCACCCAGTAATATGGTTTTATTTCAGCTTCTTCTAATAATTCAAATGATAACTGTTCACTGGTCTCAGCTGTAGCCACACTCACTGGTCTGCCTCCCTGTCATTCCTTCTACTAAAATGACTATATTACATTTTTTTTTTAATTTCTACCCATAAACTTATAGAGAAAACGGGCGGTTACCCGGAGCTTCTATATAAGTCTACCTGAACGGTGCGGAAAATCCAGTGCTCAAATAGAAAGAGCTACGTAAAAGGGGTGAGTAAAGACCGTTCTCATCAGGATTTTTATTCATAGAGCTACTTAAACGGTGTCTCCTAATGGGGTTATGTTATTAAAAGAGCTATCTAAACGGGGTGAAAAAAATATTTTGTGGTTCGGTTAAATCTATTTCCCTCTTCAAACAAATAATGTCTACCTAAACGGTGTTGATGTGCCGGACTGCTGTATCAAAAAGAAGTCTAATGTCTATCTAAACGGGGTGGGCTGCTGTAAAAATTGCTCTATGTGATGTATTTGTCTTACGAACTCATAAATAAAAGAGGAAAACGGTCGTAGTTGGGCTCCCACGAAACACTTTAACCCCGTTTTAGTAGACATTTAGTGATGAGATAAATACTTTGCACCGTTTTTATAGCCATTACACACCTATCCACAAGCTATATAACACCGTAAAACTAGCCCTTTGACCCCCTTTAGGTAGCCACTTGCACTGTTTACGTAGACTTGTCACACCTTTTCCATAGCTATATTTTCCTTCTATCCCTTTAGGCACAAGGATTTCAGCGTTCGACAAACAATAAACATTTTAAAACATCTTAAAAACATATATAACAGTAAAAACATGAGCGGCTCGGTGACACCGTATAAATAGACATTAACATACACACAAGAACACCTTTTAAGTAGACTTATATTCACATCAGGAAAAAGGACATAGACAGCAGTTTTGCTAAACAAGGAGTTAATACTATGTTTGTTGAAATAGATAATAAGCTATTTTCAGATTTCGGAGGTGTCTTAATGCAAACATTTTTTAAATATAACTGGATGGTAAGAGAAGAGTGGTATTGTTGGTGTGAAGAGGTAAGTGAAGAAGAACTTTTGCAAAACCGAACGGGTGGAATGGGAAGTATATTGCAAACTCTTTTCCATATTGTAGATGTAGAATGGAGCTGGATCCGTGTCTTACAAGGGAAAACGGACTTTCAGGAGAGCTTCGATCAGTATAATAGCTTGTACAAGATCAGAAAATTGGATGCGGACTTTCATTTGGAAGTAGAGAACTTTGTGAACAACTGGGATGACAGTATGGAAAATCAATTATATTACGATACCCTGCCAGATGGCAGCGTAGTAACGGATACTTGGGGGGAAGTGATGCGGCATACGATTGCTCACGAAATTCACCATATAGGCCAATTATCGATTTGGGCAAGAGAATTGGGAAAGAAGCCTGTTTCGGCGAACCTTATTGGCCGGGGGCTTTCCTCGTAATGGCACAAATAACACAGGTATAATAGGTGCGAAGTGAGGGCTGTTTTGCAGTCCTTTTTGCGTGGAAAAAAGAGGGTAGTATTATCCTGATTATGGTAATATTTACTATATTAGGGGGGCAAAAATGGACAAGTTTTTTATTATTAATATGATTAGAAACATAATATCACCATTTTTTCACGAAGGTATATGGGGTGTAGGATTTTTTTATTAACTGAATAAGATATTGAAAATAAAATTTTTCAAATCATATCGAAATATATTAGTGCCATTATATTAATTTTCATTTTATCTATTCGGTAATGATAAGTATGTAATGATGGTGGGATGAATACAGCTATGGTTTTTGGGAATCCGTATAGAGTAAATAAAGCAGAAAGATTCCAGTTACCTTTAGCAAAATTAGATTTTTATATTTTTCGAGTCAATTATCGGGAGCTGGATCGTCATTTATCAGCTCTGTTAAATGATAGTGTTGATATTGCCGTAAAGATAAAAAGGACTTAAACAAAGCCCTTTTTACTGCTAACCTGTTTAACTGACGCACTCATTTTGAAGAAGAACTAGTCCTACTTAACTAATTTTCTGCCGTACTTATGATGCAACCGCTCCTTGCATTCATCCCAAGTAGGATTATTACCTGCTTCCCAATTGATAAATTCTAATTCGTCTGCAATTTTTCTTGATACTTTCATTGCATTTATATGACTCCCTTTATTTCTGTACTCTTTCATACTATTTTTGTTCTCCCATATTGTTAGTGTCCAGTACGTATCCCAACCTTCATTATTTAACGAAGAATACAAAAGACCTTCCGATTTCTTAGCTTGACTATTCGATTTCAAAGTATGCCAAAAAAAGAGAGGTAACTTTCTCTTGCCTTTTAAACGAAGCCTTGTAACTGAGACAAACATATTTTACTCCCTTCAATAAAGGATTTTTTATAAATTATTCTATTGTTGGGTTTCAAATTCCTTCTTGAACTAACCTGTCTCGTTAGTTCAAGAAGAAAATCAACAATATTCTTGAACAGAGCCTTTTTATTAGTTGTTAAAAAGCCTTCCTGCATTGAAGCAGAAAGGCTCTTATGTTTATATTCAGTTTATTAATTTAATAATAATGTATGCTCTTTACAGCAGCTTCTCATAAGCGAGTCTTTCTTCTCCACCATCTAAGGTGATGGTGCCGCATAATTCAAAACCATTCTTTTTCAGTGTTTTTTGCATAGGGATATTGGCTTCATGAGTGTCGGCTTTTATGCTGGGAATTTGTTTATTAGCACACAATGCTTCAACATGCTGGATGATGGTTGTTGCCAGTCCCATTCCCTTGTATGTATGATTTACAGCGATTCGATGAATCGTGGCGTACTCACCATCACTAAGCCATTTTCCATTCCTAATAGACTTATAGGATGGCTCCTTAGCGAAGGTGACCATTGAAGTAGCCGCAATCACACCGTCATGTTCCAGCACATAACTCTCTGAGTTCATGATATCCTTCACGATGACATCATGATTGGGATAACCGTTTTGCCATTGATCAATTCCTGCTTCCTTAAAAGAGTCCTGGGCCTGCTTAATAATTTCCATAATAGAATGTACATCATTTTCAACAGACTTTCTAAAAATCATTTTAAATCTCCTTAATTTTATTGTTTAGTTTCCTTTTGTTAAATATGAAATCATACTATATATTGTACCACCATTTCTCCAGGAAACTAAATAACGGGGATTAGCAGTCTCAATCGATAAAGGATTTATTCAAAAATCACAGAATATATATAGTACATATAACGTTCCTGGAGGACTCCTGAATGACGTATACGTATATAATCCGTAAAGCTATTGAAAGTGACGCTGAACAAATTTTGGAGCATATAAAGAAGGTGTTGCGTGAAAATTCAAGTTTTATGGCCACTTCTTTAGAGGAATTTACTACTACGATCGATCAGCAAAAGGAATGGATTAACGCACAGAGTACACTAGGGCTTCTTTTGGTTGCTGAAGTTAATGGGATTATAATCGGTATGCTGAATTTCCGTTTGTCTCCCCGCAAAAAATTTAGTCATCAAGGTATGTTTGGAATGAGTATACAAGAACGATTTACCAGCCAAGGGATAGGGGGTGCCTTAATAAATGAACTTCTGAATTGGGCGAAGGAAGATAAAAGGGTGGAAAAGATTTCTCTTGAGGTATTTTCCAATAACGAACGTGCCATTCATTTATATACCAAGATGGGGTTTAGAGAAGAGGGAAGAAGAATCAAACAAGCCAAATTAAGTCCGGGTGAATATGTGGATGATATTTTGATGAGTATATTTGTTTGATTGTAATAAGGCTCTGTTATGATTATGAATCTTTAATGGTTTTTCGTGCAGCTATGAAAGTTAAGAAAAAATGGGGTGAGTCTTAACGTGAGTAATGGAGCTTTTGTAGCTATTTTTGCAAGTTTTATAGGTGCCTTTGTTTGTATTACGGCTGCCATTAAAATGAGAAAAGGTAAAAAGAATAAACTTGGACCCGGCTGATGGTATAAAACTGTAAAGTAAGGTGATTGCTTGAACATTTTTGACTATATGTTTACAGCCCTGGGTATAATGGCCGTTCATTACTTTTTTGAGAAGGAGAAGTATGAGGGAAGAAGGTATTATCACTTCATCATAGAATATGGCATATGGTTCATACTGATTTTTGTGGTAGACAAAATAGGTAAGATATTTTAGGCTATCGGATTGTTCCGGCAGCTTTTTTGTTTATGAAACCACAATTTTCTGAGTTCATCGGCACATTCTAACTCTTACCCTGGGGATGCTTTCTATAAAATAGGCTGTTTTCGCAGACGTTGTTTCTTTGGTACCAGGTGGTTGATTTCCGCCTTCAGTCAACTGATTTAACAAGGAGTTCCCCTCTCAGAACTCTTTAAAAACCCAATCTATTAGAAAAGCCATAAAAAATAAGAAACAAAAAAAGGGACCACTTCAAAGTAATGAAGGGATCCCTTTTTCGTTAATGTGCAGCAGGCACAGTACCTGTTTGTGGTTCAGTCACTTTACCAGTAAAAGCCGCCCGATAAATCTCCCGAATATCGTTTTCTTCTAATGGAAGCGGGCTTCTGGCAAGCAGTCTTTTTTGTTTGACTCCATCCTGTGTGAGGCTTTCGAGAGCTGATTCAGGAATATTGAATTCGGAAAGTGTGGCTGGAATGCCAACGTCTTTTACCAGACGTTCCAGCTCCTCGACACATTTATAGGAGGCTTCTTCATCGGAAAGGAAGCTGGAGTTTCCTCCCAGTGCATTTAGGATGTCAGCCATTCTTGTTTGGCAGCTGTTTCGGATGTAGCCCATGACATAAGGCAGAAGGACCGCGTTTGATTCGCCGTGCGCCAGATGGAATTGGCCGCCAAGAGGATAGGCAAGGGCATGCACCCCGGCAACTCCTGCATTAAAAAAGGCAAGACCGGCCATATAGCTTCCGCTGCTCATGTCCATGCGGGCTTGTTTGTCATTTCCATCTTGGACTGCTTTTCTTAGAGAGCGTGCGATCAATCGAATGGCCTGAAGGGCGAGCCCGTCAGATACAGGGCTCGCATTTACGGAAACGTATGCCTCCACCGCATGTGTCAGGGCGTCAATTCCCGTAGCCGCTGTGACGCGCGGCGGGACAGATACGGTCAATTCGGGATCGACAATTGCGACATCGGCCAGCAAATGATCATGAGTGACCACATCTTTGGTCGTTTCCAGGGAAAGAACCGAGATATTGGTCACCTCCGAGCCTGTTCCAGATGTGGTAGGAATGAGAATTTTAGGCAGGCCTTTTTTCTCCACTTTCCTGCTTCCGCTCAAATTTAAATAGTCGGCAGCCGATCCTTCATGCACGGCCAGCACTGCGGCCAGCTTAGCCAAGTCGAGTGCGCTTCCGCCGCCCACGCCCACGACCATATCAAAAGCGCCCTCTTTTGTAAACGCTACCAATTTTTCGCCTGTTTCAAGCGGAGGTTCCGGTACCACTTCTGTATAGAGAATCACTTCGTAGCCGCTTTCCTTCAAAGGTTCGGTGACTTTATCCACCAATCCTATTTTTGCGAGCATCGGGTCTGTTACGACAAGAATCTTTTCGGCTTGATATTTTTTTACTTCGGGTACAAGGTTCTCGAGTGAGCCCCAGCCTGTAAAACTCAACGGCTGGAAAGCTAATCTAGAAATGCTCATGTGTGATCCTCCTTACTCATAGTGTCCTTCGGTGGATTTACGGAAGGTGTTAAATTGGTTCGCATCATGACCGAACCAGACCTGTGAATTGGTTTCATTTGCAATTCTGCGGATTTTTTCCACCGCGCTGTTATAACCAAGAGAATCATAGATGATGCCGGGCGGCTTGACGGGAGGGCCGAAGCTTTCGGCTGTATAAATGGCATCGGAAGCCAAAATAATTCCGCCGGTTTCAGGCAGATCCACATGAAGTCCGAGCATTCCCCAGGCATGGCCGCTGCCGAAGTTCAGGATCTTGATTCCAGGTGCAAGTTCCAGATTGTCCTCCTGGCGCTTGATGGTACGCCACTGAAGATTGTTTTTAATCCATGCATCGATGTCAGCCCAGACATAGGCTCCTTCCTTTTGGTTGCGGGCATAGCTCTGAAGGGTTCCGTTAAACTCGTCCTCATGTACGATAATCGTCGCATTGGTGAACATTTCCAGGCATCCGGCATGGTCAAGGTGAAGATGGGATGCGACAACATACTTGATATCTTCAGGACGAACCTTTAATTGTTCGAGACGATGGTGAAGGTAGCACTCTTCGCTCATGGCAATCGGGAACATCTTTTGGGTAGCCTCCGACCAGCGGCCGTCTGGTCCCATGGAATTTGGATTGCATGCTGTATCGAAGAGGATTTTCCCTTCCGGATGATCGATTAATACAGTGTAGACGGGGAATTCCACAAATTCAGCCGGTGCATGGGGGTTATTGCTGGTCGCTGGATTATGCATGGCAATCATCCAATTCTTGTCCATCCTCATTCGGCCATTATCCATTACATACAGCTTGGGAGTTGCTTTTATAATATTTGTCATCCTGATCCTCCTATAGTACGGTTTCAACCGTTACGAATTTTTCTTTCAAAAGCTTTCAGCCCCTAATTAAATCCTCCACCTCCTTTATGAAAATTAATGCAAGATTTGTGCCATGCTGCGAAATGGCTATATATTCGCAATCATTCAACAACTGAAGTATGATAATGGTGACAGAATTCACCAACAACATACATACATATATAAAAAATGGCGGTGATGATTTTCACCAGGCGGTGACAAATTTCACATAGCGAAAGGAGGGAAACGGATGAGCCAATTCATAACGATTGATCCAGATCTTATATTTTCATCTATGACAAATGGAATCATTGTGGTCGACAGGAATACGAAGGTTTTACTGATGAATGCTGCTGCCCGGAAGCTCTTGAACGTAGAAGAAGGATATGCCGGGAAAGAAATCCACCAATTTGTGCCCAATACTGAGGTGCAAAAGGTGCTGGAAAGTGGAGAGAGCACGATTGGCGTTAAAATGACGATAAACGATGTGCCTTGCATGGTGAATCGAACCCCGATGTACCGTGATGAGCAATTGACAGGTGTTGTGAGTGTGATTCAGGATATTTCCCAGATGGAACATTATCATTCCATTATGAAGAATATGGAGAGAATCATAGAGTTCTCCATGGATGGAATTTATGTGGTCAATAAAGAAGGCGAAACTTTATTAGTGAATTCAGCTTACGAACATATTACAGGGTTCGGGAGAGAGGAACTGATTGGGAATCATATGGCACATCTGATGGAACAGGGCTATTTTGACCAATCTGTCTCACTGCTCGTTTTAGAAAAGAAAAGGCAGGTTTCCATCCTGCAGAATATTGGCGGCAGGAAAGAAGTCATTGTCACAGGGAATCCGGTGTTTGATGAAGCAGGGGACATTCATATGGTCGTAACCAGTGTCCATGATATTACCCAGCTGAATGAAATGAATCATGAATTAATGAAAGCAAAAAGCTTTTCGGAAATGAGCCGTAATCGCTATTCATACTCCATGGATGGAACGGATGAAGAGGTAATTTTTGAAAGCGGGCAAATGAAAGAAATCATAAACAAAGTAAGACAGGTGGCAGGCTTTCCGACCACTATTCTCCTCACTGGTCCGTCCGGTACCGGGAAAGAGGTTATTGCCAACTTAATTCATCATGTAAGCACCCGGAAGGACAAGCCGTTCATCAAGGTCAACTGCGGTGCCATTCCAGAGCCGCTTTTAGAATCCGAGCTGTTTGGCTATGAAAAAGGGGCCTTTACGGGTGCCAGGCAGGAAGGGAAAATCGGTTTGCTGGAGCTCGCCGATCAAGGGACCGTCCTGCTCGACGAGGTAGGTGAATTGCCGTTATCTCTGCAGGTAAAAATGCTGAGAGTTCTTCAGGAAAAACAAATCCAGCGGATCGGAAGCAGCAAAGCCAAACAACTGGATATCCGGATTATTTCTGCCACCAACAGGAATCTAAAGAAAATGGTGGAGCAGGGGGAATTCCGTGAAGATTTGTATTATCGGCTCCAGGTAGTAGAGCTGCACATCCCGCCTTTGAAAGAACGCCCGGAGGATATCGAGATCCTGATCGATCACTTCTTTTCGTATTTCTGCCGGCTCTATCATATACATAAATCACTATCTCATGAGACGAAATCCATTCTGTACAGCTATCATTGGCCCGGGAATGTCAGGGAATTAAGGAATTTGGCAGAAAGCATGGTGGTGTCGGTTCCTTCTTTTAGTATTGAACCAAAAGATCTGCCGCCGCATTTTCATACCATAGCACAGCCTGACACTCCTCCCAGCTTAAAGCTGCAGGTGGAACAATACGAAAAAAGATTGATCCTGGATGCCCTGCAAAAACACGGATCCATTCGAAAGGCAGCAGAATCACTAGGAGTAGATCACTCTACCATCGTAAAAAAACTGAAAAAATGGGAATGAGTTATAAAAAACCAAACATAAAATTTCTCCTTGCGTGTATATATGGTTAATGTGTCAGAAAACAAAACAACAGGGGGTTTTTGGATGTTTCAAAGCAGTGTCCGTTTGCCAAGAGTTTTCATTATGGGGATGATCATTTTATCCCTTGCGATGGCGTTTATGTTTACGCCATTTGCCCAAAAGGCCAGCGCCAGTGTTTCATGGGGCCAGGAAGTGACTGAGGTGGCTAAGCTTTATAAGGGTGCCAAATACAAATGGGGCGGGACCACACCGGCAGGGTTTGATGCTTCTGGTTTCACTCAATTTATTTATAAGAAGTCGGCCGCCAAGATGAGTCTCCCGCGCACGGCAAAGGACCAATATAAGGCTGGGAAAGCCGTCAGTCAAAAGAACCTAAAAGAAGGCGATTTGGTATTCTTTAAAACAAACGGAAAAGACGTGTCCTTTGTCGGGATTTACTTAGGCAGCAGCAAGTTTATTGGTGCCACATCCCAGGGAGTGAGGGAGCAGTCCTTAACAACAAAGTATTGGAAAGACCGGTATGTGGGAGCGAAGCACCTTTTGCCTTGATAGGGGCTATAAAGCAGGTGGAGAAAACCTCCACCTGCTTTTGTTGTGATGCGGGCCGACAAATAAAGGGAGAAATTCCCCTTATTTCATTTTTATTATAAAAAAGTGTTCATATAAAGGGAGAAATTACCTTTATTTATCAAAGATACACTAATTTGAATGGTTTTTCTTTGGATAAGGGGAAAAGTTCCCTTTATTTCACTCGAAACGAGGTCCATTCTGAATTTAACGGTAAAATCTCCCCTTATTATACTGTTCCTGCACCGGCACACCCTTCCAAACTGAACCCGTTATACCTAATTTCTGGAAGGCTCTTCTTTCAAATTAATTCCGGGTATTGAACGGTGGCCACCAAATTTTAAAGTTCCCGCTGTCATAAAGCAATCCTAGGATGTATAAGAATCCGGAATAATAGCGGCCGTGGCCAGTCGGGATCTCCGTATTCCACAGCTGGTTCACGAACTCCATTTTGTTGGGGTTCGTAGCTGAGATGGCGGATGCCGCATTCATGGA
This sequence comes from Peribacillus kribbensis DSM 17871, assembly GCF_000430765.1. Lineage (GTDB taxonomy): Bacteria > Bacillota > Bacilli > Bacillales > DSM-1321 > Paraperibacillus > Paraperibacillus kribbensis. The sequence continues at coordinate 112,750 of NZ_KE387242.1, forward strand.
TACCAGGCCTGGTGAGTGCTGCAGGGGTTCATACCAGACCAGATTGGTTTTGATCGGTGTGCCGTCAAGATGGTAACGGCTGTTGTACGTATCCATTCCCTGACTTTCAAAGGAAAGTGCTGCAGAGTGTTCGAGTATTTAGTCTGCCAAGGCTTTACACCGAACCATGCCGCATCAACATTCGCATTTGCGACGGCTCTCCAGGCATCCTCGTTAAAGTTATTGCTATACCCATCAGGACCGGCACCTTCCCAAGGCGCTTTGTAAGGGGTCCCGTTGAAATTGGAGTAGCATGGAACGAGCCCGGTCTGTGGGTTTGCTGCATTTTGCAATAGTTTCTCGCCGGCTGTATAGGCTTTCTCCCAGAGATGCTTTCGGCTGGATTGACGGAAGCAAAGATACCATAAAATGCCGGCAGGCTGTAGGAAGGATCGGTGAACCCGATTGCACCAGGAGGGGAGAATGTAGGCAAGTACGTGTTCTTGTCAAACATATTCACGCCGCCGGAGTCCGCATTATGCCATATAAGAGCCTTTTTCAAAGCAGAGACCGAAGATGTATGTAAAACAATTACTGGCTTTAGCCAATTTAGAAGTTTTACACATTGAACCTTATTGGAAGATAAACGGATACTTTCAAGTTGAATTAGAGGGAAGGAATCCAACAATAGAAGAATTAAGTGAGCTTTTAAAGGATATTCCGAAAAAGTGGGTGACTCTTCCTGACAGTATCAGGATAATCATGATTATTGAAGGCTGTACGATGCTTCTTGCAAACCTTGAATTTATTGAAATTTCCCCTGATGATTAACAAGAAAGTACATTCCTTCATATTTTAACATATAATTACAATTTTACTATTTTATCCCTATCGAATTATAAGTTTCACTTTATCCTCTGATTAAGACAGTTATATAATAATAGTTACATACATCCAGGGAGCTCAAACAGGGGGAATACATATTGAAAGCCAAGAGAATTTCGCTCCAGAAAAAGATCTTCGGCCTGGTGTTAATTCTGGGATTATTGTTGATCTTGCTGCTGACTCTATTTTTTAGTTATATGGAAAGTGAGCGGCTGGAGGAAGATAGAGGAAGAAGGGCATTGGAGATATCGAAAACGATTTCCTTCATGCCGACCATTATGACAGCCCTGCAGTCGGGTGATCCGTCTAAAACCATTCAGCCTATTGCCGAGAAGATCCGGAAGGAAACCGGTGCTGAATTTGTGGTGATAGGAGATAAGCATGGGATACGATATTCTCACCCGCAAGAATCCAAAATCGGGGAAGAAATGAAAGGCGGAGATAGTAAACGAGCTCTCGAAAAAGGGGAGTATTATATCTCCAAGTCCAAAGGAACACTCGGGCCTTCGATCAGAGGAAAGTCGCCTATTTTCAATCAAAGAGGCGAAGTGATCGGTATTGTTTCGGTAGGGTTTTTGCTGGAGGACATTCATGAACAAATTATGAAGAATATTGTGAAGGTTCTTTATGTCGCTTTTCTTGCACTGATCATTTCCGTGATCGGCAGCATCCTCCTTGGCCGGAATATCCGAAGAGATACCATGGGGCTCGAGCCGTACGAAATTGCCATGCTGTATAAAGAAAAAAGGGCCATCCTGCATGCCGTGAAAGAAGGGATTTTATCCATTGATCCCAAAGGGTTCATCACCACGATGAACCAGCCGGCGAAAAAGCTCCTGAACATTCAGGGTTCGGTCCGCGATATGAAGGTGGATGGGCTGTTTCCTTCCGCATTATTATATGAAGTCCTGGGAAGCGGGATTCCCCAGATTGACAGAGAAATAGTCTGGAATGATAAAACGGTGATTGTCAGCTGTACCCCTCTCTTTGATGGAAGTAAAATAAGCGGAGTGGTTGCCTCCTTCCGCGATAAATCGGAAATTGAACATATGCTCAACACTCTGTCAGAGGTCAAGCATTATTCAGAGGACCTTCGGGCACAGACCCATGAATTCACCAATAAATTATACGTGCTGTCAGGGCTGCTTCAGCTGGGAGAATACGAGGAGGCGATCGACATGATCCAGACAGAAACAGAGACCGTTCAATTACAGAACTCTGTCGTGTTTAACCAGATAAAGGATACGAAGATCCAAGCCATCCTCTTAGGGAAGCTGGGAAAAGCATCTGAGAAAAAAATCCAGTTTGAGATTTCCTATGACAGCTATTTAGAACCGCTGCCGTCTCATATTAAGCTGTCCAATTTAATTGTAATTCTGGGAAATTTGATCGACAATGCATTTGAAGCGGTTTATGGAGTCGAAGATCCGATCGTGAAATTTTCAACGACCGATGTTGGAAGCGATATCATCTTTGAAGTTGCGGACAACGGAACGGGAGTCCGCGAAGAAGACATCCCGCTCCTTTTTCAAAAAGGATACACCACAAAAAATGGGACAGAGTCCAGAGGATTTGGCCTTTGGAATGCGGAAGAGGCCGTATTAGAATTGAACGGCATGATCGAAGTGAACAGTGCACCCCAAAGTGGAACCATATTTACCGTGTATCTTCCCAAGAACATAAAGGAGGGAAAGAAGTGAATAAACTTAAGGCAGCCATTACAGAAGATGATTTCCGAATTGCGGATATACATGAAAAGTTTCTACTGGAATATAAGGAGTTCCAAGTGGTTGGAAAAGCCTTGAATGGATTGGAAACGCTTCATATTCTGAGAACCCACCAGCCCGACCTTCTACTTTTAGATGTGTATCTGCCGGATATGCTGGGGACGGAGCTTCTGCCCGCCATCCGGGAAGAGTTCCCGAAAATGGGCATTGTCCTGATTACAGCCGCTACCGATAAGACAGTCATTGAACAGGCATTAAGCTATGGAGTCGATTATTACTTAATTAAACCGGTGAACAGGGGCCGATTTGATGAAGTCATCTCGGGATTTATAAAAAAACATTCCTTATTACGATCGAATCAAGAGGTCGATCAGGCGTATGTGGATGTCCTTTTTGGACAGGGAAAGAAGGAAAGAGCCGGAAAGATCCAGGGATTGCCGAAGGGGATTGATGAAATCACGCTGGGAAAAGTCAAGGGAGTTCTTTTAGAAAAAGGAAAAGGGCTCTCTGCCGAAGAGGCGGGAAAAGAAATTGGGGCATCACGGATTACCGCCCGCCGCTATTTGGAATACCTGGCATCCGTCCAAGAGGCGAAAACCGAAGTGGTATATGGAATTGTAGGAAGACCGGAACGAAAATACTTCCCCGTTTAAAGAAGATTGTGCTGGTACACAATCTTCTTTTTTTAATGGAAATATACTCCTGCTGTGAACAAAATGTACGAAATCTATTTAATGAACGTTAATAACTTTATTTTGTAAACGTTTTCATAGATAGATATTTTGATTATTATAAATTTACTAATTAAAGGGGTGAAAGCTATGCTGGCGACTTTAGGATTTTTAATGATCATATCGTTCATGGTTTTAATCATGACAAAACGCTTATCGGCTATGATTGCTTTAATGGTCATTCCCGTTATATTTGCCTTAATCGGAGGATTCGGCAAGGAAATGGGCCCGATGGCATTGGAAGGGATCAAAAGCGTTGCACCAACCGGAATTATGATATTATTTGCCATTCTTTTCTTCGGGATCATGATTGATGCAGGAGTCTTTGATCCGATTATCCGGACCATCTTAAAGGTTGTAAAAGGGGATCCGGTCAAGATTGCGATTGGAACAGCGATCCTGGCGCTATTAATCTCTCTCGATGGAGATGGAACCACAACTTATATGATTACGATTTCTGCGATGCTTCCTCTGTACAAACGAATTGGGATGAAGCCACTGACGTTGGCGGGAATTGCGGTTTCTGCTTCAGGAGTCATGAATCTCCTTCCTTGGGGAGGGCCGACTGCAAGAGCCATGACCGCTCTTCATCTCGAAATGGGAGACATTTTTAATCCGGTCATCCCTAGTATGGTGGGCGGAGTGCTATTCGTTCTATTCATGTCCTACATGCTTGGAAGAAAAGAACGCAAGCGGATCGGCGTTCTCGAAGTGGATACCAGCACCATGATGATGATGGCTGCAGCATCCGAGGATGCGTATCTGAAACGTCCTAAATTAATTGCGATTAACTATCTATTAATCATCGTATTGCTTGTTGCCCTGATTCAGGAGGTATTGCCGACTGCGGTATTATTTATGATCGGGTTCGCGATTGCGATCACCATGAATTATCCGAAGCTTCAGGAACAAAAAGAACGGATCATGCACTATGCCGACAATGCTTTATCCGTCATTTCCATGGTATTTGCTGCAGGGATTTTTACCGGGATTCTTTCCGGAACGAAGATGGTGGATGCGATGGCAAATGTAATCGTTTCCAATATTCCGCACATGATGGGCTCCCATTTTGCTCTCATCACAGCCATCATCAGTGCTCCGTTTACCTTCTTCATGTCAAACGATGCCTTTTATTACGGAGTGCTTCCGCTGCTTGCAAAAGCGGCAGGAGGCTATGGAATTGACCCGGCCATGATTGGACGAGCTTCATTACTAGGGCTGCCGGTCCATTTATTGAGCCCGCTTGTTCCTTCTACCTACTTATTAGTAGGAATGGTTGGCGAGGATTTCGGGGACCTGCAGCGGTCTTTCTTGAAATGGGCGTGCGGTGCCACTGTAGTCATGATACTGGTCGCCGTGGTATTATCCATCATACCATTCTAACAAAATAGAACAATTTACACCTTAAGCTCCCTTAGTGGGGCTTTTGGTATTTGGCAGGGGAATTCTATGTATATATTTTTTCAAATTTTAGTACAGGTGATTTTACCTATCTTTCTTTTAATCGGTACGGGTACATTGCTGCATCGGAAGTTTCATTTTGATATGAATACACTCTCCAAATTAAGCACATATTTTTTAATGCCTGCAGTGAGCTTTACCAATATTTACGAGAACAAAATTGGGGGAGCAACGCTGGTACATATTCTTGGCTTTTTAACTTTGCAATGTGTATGTCTCATGTTTTTGAGTGCAGGCATCGCTAAAGTTGCGAAACTGGAAAAAGGGACTTCATCGGTCTTCAAAAACAGCGTTGTTCTTGTGAACTCCGGGAATTTCGGTCTTCCTGTGAGCCAGCTGGTGTTCCAGCATAATCCAATCGGCGCATCCATCCAGGTCCTGGTCATGATTTTTCAAAATCTCTTAACCTATACCTATGGCCTGTTCAATTCGGTTTCCGGCGACCGGAACAATGTAAAAGCCTTAAGGGAATTTATCAAAAACCCGGTGATTTATGCCTTTTTATTGGGGCTGCTGCTGCATACAGCTCACATCAAAATTCCCGGCTTTATCTGGGAGCCTATTAAAAATACATCCGATGCTTTTCTGGCCGTGGCGCTTGTTACACTGGGGGCGCAGAGTGCGTTTCTTAGATTCAGCCGGTTTTCACTGCCTCTCGTGTTAAGCCTGGCGGGCCGGCTGGTCTTGGGGCCGGCCGTTGCCCTGCTGATCATATTTACGTTAAAGCTGGACGGAGTGACGGCAAAGGCCTTGTTTATTGCCAGCTCTTTCCCGACTTCAAGAAACAGTGCCCTCTTTGCCCTGGAGTATGATAATCAGCCGGAATACGCGGCCCAGGTGGTCCTAATGAGCACCGTTTTCAGTATGATCACGGTCACTGGGGTGGTCTATGCATCCACCATATTATTCTAAAATAGCGAGGGATCAGCATGAAAGTAAAGAACACAGACATCAAAATCAAGATGGTGCAGAACGCTACGGAAAGATAGAAGATGGAGAAGTCCTGCAATTATCCAGCAGCTTCAGTGAACTAGTAAACTATGAACTTACCTTTGACGGTGTAAAACTTACGGCAGGAGAAGTAAAGATATTGGATTAAAAACAGATACAGTAATCGGTATCCTAAGTCAATGGGATTTTCACTTAGAAGACAGAATCCTTAAAAGGATATATAAAACAAAGAGGCTTTCCAATCGTTGAGTAAAATGGGTGAGCCTCTTTTTAATTACTAAAAAATAATTCTGTATATTATTGACAGTTATATCGATGGCTGATATAGTTTATATCAACAGCCGATATAACGGGTGATGATAGGTGGTGTGATGATGGACGATAAATCTCCATTGACAGAAGGTGTTTATTACATCCTGTTATCTCTGTATGAACCAAGACATGGATATGGGATCATGCAGTTTGTTTCCGAACTTAGCAGGGGGCGTGTTGAACTTGGTCCCGGCACCATTTATGGCGCGATTAAAACATTGGTGAAGCGCAAGTGGATTGTTGCTGTAGATGAGGATGGACGTAAAAAGGAATATGTAATTACGGACGCTGGGAAGCAGATGGTTGTCTCTGAAATGAACCGGCTTTATGAGCTGCATACAAACGGTTTGCTCATTACGAAGGGAGAAGACGCGCTGTGAAGAAAGTGAAGTTTCGCTTTTATTTGGATCATGAAAAAGAAGAAAAGTGGATTAATGAAATGGCCGGATCTGGCTGGCACCTAAAGAAGTTTACTTTGGGCCGGTTTACGTTTGAAAAAGGGGAGCCGGGTACATGTATTTACCGCAATGAATTTATCTCCGGCATGTCCAACGATGAGAAAAAGGATTATTTTGAATTCCTTAAAGACAGCGGGATTACCATTGTTCATGAATTAGGTGGCTGGGTGTACATGAAAAAGGACGCAGCTGATGGCCCGTTTGAAATATATACAGATACAGAATCGAAGATCTCCTATTATAAGCGCATGCTGAATATGTTTCTTTTCCTCTTTGTTTTAAATGCTTGGCTGGGTTTCATGAACATAAGTGTTTTTGGGAATCACACTAAAATAGAATTCCTAAACTCAGCTATTGGCATTTTTAACGTAGCTGCTGCCTTGCTTATAGCTGTGCCTACCATAAAAATCATTAGGCGGAAAAGGGAATTAAACGGGAAACGGCAGTTTTTTGAATGAAATATGTCGGCTGATTCATATTCAAATGCCTCTCCTGAAGGCCAGGGGAGGCTGGATAAATGTAAGAATGGTATTGTAGATATTTAATAATTTTATTAAACTGAAATTGTTCTATTCTCCAATTTTCTATCCAAGTCTTGATATGTCCTTTTATTTGCTCCGATTAACCTTTTTCACCGCCTTTATTAATCATTCCAAAGTTGATCACTACATTTATTTAAAGATGGAGGTATGCTATGGGGTTTGAAGAAGAATACCAGGCCTTTATGAATGCTCACTTGCAGGCGAGAAAGGGTGAGCGGCTGCGGCGCTTAGAAGAAGGTCACAAACATGCTGAAGGGTTGTTTTTGAAGCAAGTATGGTGGCCTTTATTTCACCATTTTCGGTATCTGCATCCAGAATATGAAGTCAATGATTTCAAGGATGGCAAAAGGTATTTGGATTTTGCCTATATCCGCCCCGCCGTCCGGATCTGCCTTGAGATCGACGGATACGGCCCTCACCTGAAAAACATAAGCAGATGGCAATTTTCCGACAGCCTGGAGCGGCAAAACCAGCTGGTGATGGACGGATGGACCGTCATCCGCTTTTCTTATGACCAAGTTCAGGAGAACCCTCGCAGATGCCAGCAGATTGTTCAGCAATTGATCGGCCGATGGCTGGGGGATGAACTGGACCAGACCACTCTGTCCTTCGCCGAAAAGGAAGTACTCCGGATGGCAATTCGAAAAGGAGAATCCATCTTCCCTATAGAAGTCGAAAACTATTTGATGCTTAGTGCCAAGACGGTAAGAAGAGTACTTTCTCAGCTAGTTGATAAAAAGCTGCTGATTCCCGCAACTGGGACAAAAAGGATCCGCTCGTATCGGTTGGGGGATCAGGTGAAGCATCCGATTTGATAAATAAAGGGAGGAATTCCCCTTATTTAGTAAATATGGCGAAAATCTGCTGAAATAAAGGGAGAAATTCCCTTTATTGACTCAAAAAATAAGGAAAAACGTAATTTTTCTTTGAATAACGGTAAAAGCTCCCCTTATATACCCCCTGAACTAGCTCTATCCTGCGTATAACGGTAAAAATTCCCCTTATTTTACGGGCGCTGGTTCCTCAAATTAAGCAGACAGAGGTCTAATAAACAAGCAGATAGACAGAAAGACCTTTAGCAATGTCTAGCTCATTACTTAACACAAGCTGAAGCCAGGCTTCATAATACAAAAAAGTCAGCACCAATACTCCTAAATAAATCTCAATGCCGGCTCTAAATTGGTTTGGTTGGCAATTTTAATGACGGTGGGAACCACAGTCAGGTCTTGTTTGGACAGGTTGGGGATCCGTGGGTTCAGCCGGAAAAAGCGGTCTCCCAGGAGCTCGGAACTGACCAAGGATTCATAATATCCGCTTCCATTGGCGATAAGCTGAAGAAGCGGCAGTAAGGGTTCATTGGGGAACGGTCGAAAAGGACTCCCCAATGGGGAGGGAGATTTTCCAGATTTTTGGGGCGTATGTTATCTGCGCTCACCATTCCCCAACCTCTTGTATCTCTATTTAACCGAATAGGGGCTTCGCCCGTTCCGATGGATAATACTGCGATTTGGCTTTGCCTACAGCAAAGGCGATACTTGCTGTACTGGGGTTCGTTGCTACCAGGAATCCATCTACATAGTTTTGATAGGCTCGCTGCGTGGCAGGAGCGGCACTGCTGCGCAGGATCACATCACTGACTTTTTCATTTAGATAGGGAGAGCCTGGGTAGTTATGGAATAAAACAGGATTCCAGCGATTCAGTTTCGGGGAGTATAGATGAAAGGAAGGGACAACAACCCGTTTTTTTAAGTCTTTGAAGCGAAGGTTCGGCGGGAAAAAGTTTTCGACAGCTTTAATAAAACCAGAGTAAGGCAATTGTTGATTCAATACAGGTCCTCCTGGCAGGGAAATACTGAATGCCGGCAGGATTTTTTTCTTAAAGTAACGGAGTGTTTCCTTCGGCGATCTTCCGCTGGCTAACGCAAGGGCAGTGAAGGAACCGATGGAGTTTCCCGCGAAAACCTGGGTACGGCAAATTAATCCCGATGTTTGTTTAGCCACCGGTTTAAAAGCTGCAGACTCAATGCGCCCAAGGTGCCGCCTCCATCAAACGTCATAATCCGGTATTTTGTCAAAGCTGATTTCTCCTCTCTAGTTTGAACAAAGGTATCATTATATATATGTTTGTCTCACGAGGGTCGTATGGACAAAATACCTCTTGGATAAAAGCGGGAATGCGTTTTTCCTCAGTTAATTCACTTTATTTATTTGCTAGACAAACTAACTTCAGGATGATAGAATGGGGTTGATTTCAGAATATTTTAATTTTAAAATTGTAAGCGATTACTAAAAAGGGATTAATCTTTCTATCTACTTAGTTTGTAGATTGTATAAACTAACTTCCCGATCACATGATCGCTAACTAATTTTGAAAACGCCTCCAAAGAAGTTCCACTCAACTTAAGAAGCCTCACACAAACCGCACCAAGAGTTTAGCATAAACGCGATCAAGGATGAATGCAGCATTAGGATTTCGATGACGGGCAGCGCATAAAAGAGCCGAGAAATCTGGATCAACTGCATGCAGCAAGTCTATTTCTTAAGGAATCTCCCAGGCCTGATGGAGGAATCTCTATTTATCTGGTGGATATAAATTTAAGAGGAGGATCATGTATGCGAAAGCACAAAAAAGCTCTGTCTCTGTTACTCACTGCCGCTCTTTGTGGAAGTATGTTCAGCAGTATACCGGCGGGAGCAGCGAAAGTGGAATCATCAGCGGTAAATGTAAAAGAAAACCAGCCTATTTATCTGGACAAGTCCTACTCCTTCCAGGAGAGAGCAGCGGATTTAGTTTCCCGCATGACGCTGGAAGAGAAGGCTTCCCAGATGGTATCGAGCCAGGCACCTGCCATTCCGCGGCTCGGCATTAAAGCCTATGGATGGTGGAATGAGGCCCTTCATGGCGTTTCCCGTCTTCAATATAATAAGTCAGGGAATGCCACTCAGCTTTATAACACCACCTCTTATCCGATCGACCTTTCACTGGGTTCTACTTGGGATCCGAGGCTCATGTATGATGAAGCTAAAATGGTTTCCGATGAGGCCCGTGAAGTTGTACCGGAAAACAGCCGTATGCTCAGCTTCTGGTCACCGACGATCAATCTTGCCCGCGATCCTCGCTGGGGAAGAAATGACGAATCCTATGGAGAAGATCCGTTCCTTACCACACAAGTCGCTTCTCAGTTTGTGAATGGGATGGAAGGCAAGGACATGGATGGAAAGCTTCTGCCTGAGAGCAAGGGTTATGTCAAAACGGTCACCACTTTAAAGCATTACCTTGCTAACAACAGCGAAGTGAACCGTTTAAATGGTTCATCCAATGTTGATGAACGTTCGCTGAGAGAATTCTATAGTGCACCTTTTAAAGGGATCATACAGAAAACCGATGTGCGTTCTGTCATGACTTCTTATAATAGCGTGAACGGTGTGCCGGCATCTGCGAACGTGCACACCATGGATGCTCTTCTTCGTCAGACGTTTGGATTCACTGGATATATTACCTCTGACTGTGACTCTGTCATGGAAATTACAAAAGGCCATAAATGGACTCCAGAAGGATGGACCCGGCCTTTAAATGAGGTCGAACGCTCTGCTTTTGCCATGTCAGCCGGTGAAGACCTGAACTGTAATGCAGGCTACAGGGATGCATTCAACTATTCAAATACGATCCCAGCTGCTGTTTCACAGAAAATAAAAACACAGATGGGTACGTTCTCAGAAAATGAAGTCGACACCTCTTTGATCCGTCTCTTTACAGCCCGCATGGAGCTTGGAGAATTTGATGATGCAAATAGTGTTCCATGGGTGAATGAAGCACGTAAACATGTTCCAGAGGGTACATGGACAAATAGCAATGAAAATAATGCGTTGACTCAGACTGCAGAAAGATTGGATATGGCACGAAAAGTGGCCGATAACTCGTTGGTTCTGCTGAAAAATGATAAAACGAAAATGAAAGACGGAAGCAAAGGGAAGCTTCTTCCTCTGCAGGTTCCGGCTTCTGGATCATACAAAGTGGCTGTTGTCGGCTATTTTGCTAATCCGGATAAAGCCAACATGTATCTTGGCGGATATTCTAGTTCTCAGGGAAGTGCCGCTTACAAAAATATGGTGAATGGCTACGAGGGTCTTAAAACGGCCATCCAGGCGAAAAATCCTCATGCTGAAGTCACGTACTACAAAGGCTTTACGGATAGCGGGACTCGTGCATCCGATCTTAAAACGATTGATTCAGCAGCAGTCGAGGCTGCCAAAAATGCCGACGTTGTCATCGTTTATACGGGAACCGACAACACCACTGCAGATGAAGCTGGCGACCGCCACGACCTGAGTCTGCCTGGAGCACAGGCCTCTTTAATCGAGCAGCTTGGTAAAGCGAATCCTAATACCATCGCCGTTATGGAAACAATCGGTCAGGTGGAAGTTAAGTCATTTGAACCGTATGTTTCTTCTATGATTTGGAGTTCTTATAATGGACAGCGCAAAGGGGAAGCTTTGGCAGACGTTGTTCTAGGCACTCATAATCCAAGCGGACATCTGCCATTCTTATGGTACCAAAGTAATTCACAGCTTCCAGCGATTACGGATTATACATTGAGACCGACAGGGGATAACCCTGGCCGAACGTATATGTATTTCCAAGGACCGATTTCCTATCCATTTGGACATGGTTTAAGCTATACAACCTTTAACTATACGAATTTCCATATCAATAAGAAAAGCATGGATGCCAATGGCCAGGTGGCTGTGAGTGTCAATGTTACGAACACTGGAAAAGTTAAAGGAGAAGAAGTGGTTCAGCTTTATGTGAACACTCCTGATGCATCAAAAGCTTCAGAACGTCCGATCAAGCGTCTGAAGGGCTTTGAGAAGGTTTCATTGAAGCCGGGAGAAACGAAGAATGTCATGATAAAGGTCAATATTGCGGATCTAGCTTTCTTTGATGAAGCACAGAATAAATATGTAGTAGACCAGGGACGATATGGATTCCAAATCAGCACATCCAGTGCCGATGCTGATATCAAGCAGCAAGGATTCCTGGAGGTTCATGGCAGCTTAAAGCCTGAGCTCAAGGTTGTAACAGTCAAGCCGGTTCAGGAAGGCGACATAGAGGCTGATATTCCTAGCCGTGTGATGTATGAAGCAGGGAAAGAAGTCATTCCTCAGGTTACCGTTTCTATGAATGATGAGACTCTCTATGGATATATTCACAAGGGAGCAAGCAAGGAATTCCCTAAAGGCATGAAATTCGAATACAGCAGCAACCGTCCTGATGTCGTTTCTGTTGATAAAAAAGGAAACATTAAAACAGTAAACAGCGGTGCCGCTACCATTACGGCTGCTGTAAGTTATCAAGGTGTTAAAAAGTCCGCTGACTTTATTGTGTATGTAAAAGAATAGAGACTGTTCGCTCGAAAAGAATCAGCTATTGGCAGAAATTCTGTCAATAGCTGATTCTTTTGAATAAAATGGAAATCCTGATCAGTTGAGGAGTTTTAAGTATGGTGAATCAAACAAAGAGGTCAAAAGAAACCTCTGCGAAGTGGATATTCTGCACAGTCTGTTTAGTGACTTTTACATTTTGAGGTTGATTTTTTTCGTTCCCACAAAAGTGAAAATGCGGCAGTTGTAAAAAAACAGAGTGAATCTACAAAGCAGCCATACATCGGAAAACGTTCCGCACCTGCTTCCATCTATGAGTTTGGAGATTATAAATGTCCTTCCTGTAAAATGTTTAATGAACAGGTCCTCCCGAGTATTAAAAAAGAATTTGTAGATACCGGCAAGGCGAAATTATGACTCAAAACGGTCCGCCGTCTTTGCTGAATCTGTTTATGCGGTTCTTGGAAATCAGACATTCTGGAAATTTCATGATCTCCTTTATCAAAAACAGCCTGAAGGCAGCCATTATGAAAAAATGGATGTGTATACTGAAAAATTTCTTACCGATACCTTAAAAGAGGTGGCCGGTGATGAGGAAGTACATAAAGTGGTTGAATATTTTAACACGAACCAGGGCGATGCTGCCTGGCAGAAGGATATGGATCTTGTGCATCAATGGCATGTGAATAGTACGCCTACTATCCTGCTAAATGGACAGGTGGCAAAGACCCTGGAGGATATAAGAGATATGGTGAACAAGGCTTCAAAAAAGAATAAAGATGAATAGCTGCGTATGCTTTTACCGAAAGATCTTTTACAAAATGCCCTGGAGCAAAGGATGACATCACCAAAAAGATAAAAAGATTAAAAATTTTGTAAACTTAGTTTATTTGATAGACAAACTATTTAAATGGTGGTATATTAACCTTGTAATTACAGTTAGAGGAAGAAGAGGGGGAAACAGTAAGTGAAAAAGTGGAGAGGCTTAATTGCTGGCTTTGTAGTCGTTTTATTAGTGAGTATGCTGGCAGCATGCGGCGGCCAGGATCTTGGCGGCAAAAATGTAAGCGGTAACAGCAAAGGCGGCAAAAAGGCTAAAATTAAAATCGGTTTATCGGTTTCAGACTTAACGCTCGAGAGATGGCAGCATGACAGAGATATCTTTGTTGACCAGGCAAAGAAGCTAAATGCAGATGTGCTGGTGCAATCAGCGAATGGGGATGAGGCGAAGCAATTATCTCAAATTCAAAATATGCTGTCTCAAGGCATTGATGCCCTCGTAATTATCGCTATCAACTCGGATTCATTATCTCCAGTTGTCGATCAAGCTAAAAAAGAAGGAATTCCTGTTTTAGCGTATGACCGCCTGATCAATAACGCTGATGTGGATGCATATGTCTCCTTCGATAACGTCCGCGTAGGAGAAATGCAGGCAGAAGCGATTGTTAAACAAGTACCGAAAGGCAACTACTTCCTTCTTGGCGGTTCTCCAACTGATAACAACGCTAAAATGTTCAGAGAAGGCCAAATGAATGTAGTGAAGCCGCTTGTTGATAAAGGCGATATCAAAGTCGTTGGAGACCAATGGGCAAAAGATTGGGATGCCAACGAAGCTATGAAGATTATTGAAAACGGTTTAACAGCCAATAAAAATAAAATTGATGCAATTGTAGCATCCAACGACAGCACGGCTGGCGGTGCCATTCAGGCGCTATCTTCCCAGCATTTAGATGGAAAGGTTGCCATTTCCGGACAGGATGCAGACCTGGCAGCTGTTCAGCGTATTGTGGAAGGCAAGCAGACGATGACTGTGTACAAGCCGATTAAAACGATTGCAACGAAGAGTGCGGAAGTAGCCGTTCAGCTTGCAAAAGGTGAAAAAGTGAAATCTGACAGTAAGGTAAACAATGGTAAGTTGGATGTTCCATTTATCAAGCTTGATCCAATCATGGTCAACAAGGATAACGTGATGGATACGATCGTTAAAGACGAGTTCCATTCTTATGATGAAGTTTACAAGAATGTTCCAGAAAGCGAGCGCCCAGCTAAATAATAGTAAAAGAAGAAGAAAGGGGAGCTGCTTTCCCCTTCTTCTTTATTAAGAACTACAAAATGGAGGGTACATGGTATGGAAGCTTTAGCTCTACAAATGCAAGGCATCACAAAAGAGTTTCCAGGTGTTAAAGCTTTAGATAATGTAACATTTTCAGTGCGCAAAGGAGAGATTCATGCTTTATGCGGTGAAAACGGTGCAGGCAAGTCGACATTGATGAAAATATTAAGCGGTGTATACCCTAGCGGCTCCTACAGCGGCCAAATTCTGATTAATGGCAAGGAAGTTTCTTTTAAATCAATCAAAGAGTCCCAGGTGGCCGGTGTCTCGATCATCTATCAGGAGCTTGCGCTGGTGGAAGAAATGTCTGTAGCGGAGAATATCTTCCTAAGTCATGACTTGATGAGAAGAAAAGTCATTGATTGGAATAAGATTAATACCGAAGCACAAAAATGGCTGCATTATATTGGTCTGGATATTGACCCGGAAGCCAAGGTGAATCAGCTTACAGTTGGAAAACAGCAATTAATTGAGATTACTAAGGCATTGACCAATAATACGGATATTTTAATTCTGGATGAACCAACGGCCGCTCTCACAGAGAGTGATGTGGAAATATTAAAAGGAATTTTGATGGATTTACGGTCTAAAGGAGTTACATGCATTTATATCTCTCATAAGCTTGGCGAGGTCATGGCATTAGCCGACAGTGTAACCATCCTTCGCGATGGCCAAACCATCGGAACCTACCCGATTGAAGAAATGAATGAAGATAAGATTATCGCAAAAATGGTTGGCAGAGAACTCACGGAATTATTTCCTTATGAGCCGAGGAAAATTGGTGAAACGGTCTTGGAAGTGGAAAATTATTCTGTTTATGATAAAAAAGCAGATCACATGATTATTAAAAATGCTTCCTTTAACTTGAAAAAAGGTGAAATACTTGGATTCTCCGGATTAATGGGGGCTGGCCGCACCGAGCTTTTTATCAGTTTATTCGGCGGTCTGGAAGGAAAAAAACAGGGCCGGGTAGTGATTGATGGGATTGACGTACATATACAAAAACCAGCGGATGCTATAAAAGCAGGATTGGCCTATGTTTCTGAGGACCGAAAAAGGTATGGACTGATCTTAGGGATGGATATTGCAAAGAACTCTACATTGGTCGCGCTGAATAAGATCATCAAGCTTAAAGTGATTGACAGTCATCTTGAAATGATAAGGGCAGAAGAAATCACCAAAAAAATGAAGCTTAAAGCACCGAATCTTGAGGCAAAGGTAGGTCAATTAAGCGGAGGGAATCAGCAGAAAGTCGTTTTAAGCAAGTGGATCCTCAACAATCCGAAAATTCTGGTTTTGGATGAGCCGACCAGAGGGATTGACGTTGGAGCCAAATATGAAATTTACAAAATCATTAATGAATTGGCTGAACAGGGAGTGGGAATTGTGATTGTTTCCTCAGAATTGCCAGAAGTACTTGGTATGTCAGACCGGGTTCTCGTAATGTCTGAAGGGGAGATAATGGGCGAATTCAGCCGTGCGGAAGCCACACAGGAAAAAATAATGGCATGTGCAACTGGAGGAAAAAAACGATGAGCAGTGAGATCTCTACTTCCACGAAATTGAAACAGCAAAACAATGCTGGCAGATTTAAGTTTGATATACAATCGTATACCTTAATTATTGCTCTGGTTTTAATAGCAATAATTTTTGGCAGTTTTACGAACGGAGAGTTTCTATCATCTAGGAATCTTTCGAATTTATTTACCCAGATGTCTGTGATGTCTGTTCTCGCTGTTGGAATGACACTGGTCATTGTAGCCGGCCATATTGATTTATCCGTTGGTTCCATTGTAGGGTTAACCGGCGGAATTGCGGCTATCTTACAGGTATGGAATGGCTGGAGCACGGTAACCGTTGTGATTGCGGGAATTATTGTCGGCGCCATCATTGGTTTATGGCAGGGCTGGTGGGTTGCCTACCGGAATGTACCGGCGTTCATTGTGACCTTAGGCGGGATGCTGATTTTCCGCGGCGTGCTGATTGGCTTAAGCAAAGGGCAGACGATTGCCCCGCTGAGCAGCAGCTTTGGGCAGATTGGAAACAGCTTTATCCCCTATGTGGTTGGGTACATTCTTGCGATTGCCGCAGTGGTTCTATTATTTCTATCAAAAATACGTTCAAGAGCAAAACGGCAGTCTTTAGGCCTGAGTCTTTCACCGGCAGCCATGGATTATGGAAAAATCTCTGTGTACTCGATCTGTATCCTATTCTTAACGTATATGCTGAATCGTTATTTGGGAATTCCCCTGCCGATGTTGATCGTAGTGGTTCTGGCCGGATTCTTCCTCTTTGTATCACTAAAAACATCATTCGGAAGATTCACCTATGCCATCGGCGGCAATGTTGAAGCTGCGGCATTATCCGGAATCAATATAAAACGGACGGTTCTATCTGTCTTCATCATAATGGGAGCATTGGCCGGCGTAGCAGGCGTATTATTAACAAGCCGATTAAACGCAGCAACCGTAAGTGCTGGAACTTCCTACGAATTAGATGCCATCGCAGCATGTGTCATCGGCGGTACAAGCTTGATGGGCGGTAAAGGAAAAATCGTGGGTGCCATTATCGGTGCGCTCATCATGACCAGCATTGATAACGGAATGAGCATGATGAACATCGAGGCATTCTGGCAGTACATTGTTAAAGGTCTGATCCTGATTTTTGCGGTATGGATGGATGTAGCGAACCATAAAAAATAAACTCGCTGTCCAAACACTGGCCAAAGGAAAATAAGCGGGACAAGAAGCACATATGGTGGATCTTGTCCCGCTTATTCGTTTACGTATTTTGCCTGGCTTCCTCTTGCATTTTTCTTACAGAATCAGAGTGGTAAGGGGAGCCCTCCACTTCATTCACCACACTAAATGGATTCCCATCCAAATCATAAAAACTAAAATATTTCATCCCTGCAAAATCATCGATCTCATTCGTAACGATTCCCTTATTGTTAAAATGTTGATAGGCAGCTTCAATATCATCCACGACAAAATTATAATAAGCGTTCCTCTGGTTCCTCTTTGTGACAAACTCAGCAGGCTGCGGGGATTCCACCTTTACCAGGGCCAATTGGGTGGATCCAGCTGGTAAATAAAATCCGGCCCCATCTTCCCACCGCCCAATTATTTTAACACCCAAAACGTCTTCATACCAAACTGCAGATTTCTCAATATCTGTAACTGGAATAAAAATACTGCCTACTTTAAACATCATGTTCCTCCATTCCTACAAAGGATATATAGTGAAAAGTTATATCTATAAATAATATAATTAATATAAAAATAAAATTCTATAAATTACTAATCATAAATGATATTTTATATATCATCGACAAAAAAAGCATTCTAAGATTAGGGTGCTCTATTACTCATAACCTCATCAGCCTCTTAAAACAAAAATGAGCCCCGGATGGTCCGGCAAGTTTTATGGTAATGATTGAAAAGGGAGGAAGTTCATTGTTATATCATCCGAAATGGAGCAAAGCAAAGAAACATTTAATGAGTTTTGTCTGTGAATCTTTGCATTCGAGGGTGGATTTTCAAGTGATAAATTATCGAAGGGCCCACGACCAGCTAGGCAGGGCTGTCATAACGGTGGATAAAGTAGAAAAATTAAGTATGTGTACGATTACTGCCGAAAGAAAAGAATATTATAGAGAAAGAGAAATTCGCAGTCATGTAAACAATTTTAATAATGAGGATGTTACTAGTATTCGAGAAATCCAGAACCAGGCTCATGAACAACTCAAGAAGGAAGGGATTTATGGACAATACGATTTCTTTTCTGCTTTGGAAGACTATTTTCGTTCACCCATCACAGTCTCTCTACAGTCGAAGG
This sequence comes from Peribacillus kribbensis DSM 17871, assembly GCF_000430765.1. Lineage (GTDB taxonomy): Bacteria > Bacillota > Bacilli > Bacillales > DSM-1321 > Paraperibacillus > Paraperibacillus kribbensis. Next base: position 131,128 of record NZ_KE387242.1, read on the forward strand.
ATATGTTAATCAAAATATTGTGTATTTTGGACCGCCGTGTAGGAAAAAGAACATTATGTAAAATGAAAGAATCCATTTTAGAAGAAGGTTTATTAGTTCAGGAGTTTTACACATTACGTTGTGATGCAGAAAATATTTCTTGTTATCAAGCAGGCGAATGAATAGATAGAACTTCTATTAAATAGTAACGGGTTCTCTTTTCTGATGGAAATTAATTTAGAAAGGTAAAAGGATGAATAGTTATGACTATTAACTTAAAACAGAGAAGAATAATTTTAGATGTAGCAGTTACTTTAGATGGTTTTATTGAAGGGAAAAATGGAGAAGTTGATTGGTGCATAATGGACCCTGATATGGGGTTTACTGATTTCTTAAACCAAATTGATACTATTTTATATGGTAGAAAAAGCTACGATTTATGGGGACAATATATTCCAAAAAATGAAGACCCTGATACCGAACAGGAGCTTTGGAAATTGGTTCATAGTAAAAAGAAATATGTTTTCTCCAGATCACAAAATGAAATTGATAGTCAAGCAATATTTATAAATGATAATATTATTGAAGAAGTAAATAAATTGAAGAACAAGTCTGGTAAAGACATCTGGCTATATGGTGGAGCCAGTCTCATTACAACTTTTATAAATTTGGGGCTTGTTGATGAATTTAGATTATCTATCCACCCTGTTGTTTTGGGAGAAGGAAAACCGTTGTTTAATGATTTAAAACAGAGGTTAAATTTAAAAATGATTCATACAAGAACATTTTCCTCGGGCGTTGTGCAAATAATTTATCATTGGAATGGCTAAAGAACTCCAAATTTATCTAGTAGTATATATTATAAGGGAATACTCAACAGTGTTTTCACCTATTGAACTAAAGGGAATCCATAAATAATGGGTTCCCCTTAATAATACTCAAAGTTAAAATTTAACAGAGAGCTGTTTATTGTAAAAAAAGGAGAGTTCCAATTTATCCCAATAAACAGCAGCATTGATCGTTAACAAAGTTTAAAATAAACAAGAGGGATGTATCCTTCATGACAGCCCGCTTGTCAGGTGAACAGCCTATTAGGAGCTGCTGGCAATAAAAGAACTTTTTTATGGATAATTCTCGTATCTCAGAAGCTCGTAACGCAGAAAATCGGTTATCCTTCTTGATCTTCTCCCATTTCCTCTGTTTTTACCATTCTTTTCACCCTGACAAACGAAATGAAATCCACTAATTCATCAGGAGACAGTAGCTTTCCATCTATGGATAGTCTGTGCCGGGGGCTTTTTAAAAGACCTGTAAGTTCGATGGCGTCCAGGCTGTTGTCTGTTCTTCCTAATAAATAATCAAGGGTTGTGTCAAATAAGTCTGCGATTTGGGATAAGGAGCGGATGGAGGGTTCACGGTATCCTGATTCGTATCCGGCATAGGTGCTTTTGGCTATATCGAGCTGGTCGGCGGTTTCCTGCAGGGACCAGCCACGCTTTTTTCTTAGTTCCGATAAACGTTCGCGCATCTTCAAAAACTCCCATTTCTTAAGTTGAGATAAATTATATCACGGGAAAATAAGTGAATCTAGAAAAAAGTACGCGAATCGAGAACGATATATTGATTTTTTTTCAGATAATTATATAATATCTTATATAAAATACGCGTTATGAGGAAATCACGGAAAATCTTTTTGTAATGGAGATGCATTTATGAAGAAGATATTATTGCTTGCTACCGGTGGCACGATTGCTTCAGTAGAAGGGAATGAGGGACTTGTTCCTGGATTAACGGCTGAAGAGCTGCTTCATTTTTTGCCAGCTGGATTAGGCGACATGAAAGTGGACGGCAGAATTTTGATGAACATTGACAGCACCAATTTACAGCCAGAACAATGGGTGCAGATTGCCGAGGCCGTATATTCGCATTATCACGAGTATGACGGATTTGTCATTACTCACGGAACGGATACATTGGCATATACATCCGCAGCTCTTTCTTATATGCTGCAGGGTCTGGGGAAACCGGTGATATTGACCGGATCGCAGGTGCCGATCAGCTTTAAAAAAACCGATGCCAAGAAAAATGTTTCTGATGCCCTTCGGTTTGCCTGTGAGGATATTGGCGGAGTATTTGTCATGTTTGACGGCCGGGTCATTCTCGGAACGAGAGCGGTGAAAATGCGGACAAAAAGCTATGATGCATTTGAAAGCATCAACCATCCATATGTAGCTTATGTCACGAATAATAACATAACTTATCAATGGAAACCATCTCCTTCCTCAAAAGAGATTTCTTTAAATACGAAATTATGTACGGATGTTTTTCTGATGAAATTATATCCGGGTATGAAGCCCGAGACATTTGATGTTCTGAAAAATTTATATAAAGGTATTATTATTGAAAGCTTTGGAAATGGCGGCCTGCCTTTTGAAGGAAGGAACCTGCTTTCTAAAATTCAGGAGCTGACAGAGCAGGGGACCGCCATTATTATCACGACCCAATGCCTGGAAGAAGGGGAAGATCTGCTGCTCTATGAAGTGGGACGGAAGGTAGCCCAGCATCAGATCATTTTATCCGGGGATATGAATACAGAAGCAATCGTGGCCAAATCCATGTGGGCGCTGGGTCAGACGGATTCCCTGGCAGAAGTCAAGGAGATCATCGAAACGCCGCTGGCAGGAGATTTATCCATGAAATTAGAGATAGAGGACGATAAATAAGGAGATAGAGAGATATGGCAATAATAGAGAGCCCCATACGAACAGAGAAAGATTTCCTAGGGTCAAAAGAAGTTCCTGCAGACGCATATTATGGAGTCCAGACTCTCCGTGCTGTGGAAAACTTTCCTATCACAGGGTATAGAATTCACGAAGAATTAATCAAAGCAATGGCTGTCGTGAAAAAAGCGGCTGCCCTGGCCAATATGGATGTGAAGCGTCTTTATTCCGGCATTGGAGAAGCGATTGTCAAGGCGGCTGATGAAATGATTGGCGGCATGTGGCATGACCAGATTATCGTCGATCCGATTCAAGGCGGGGCAGGAACTTCCATTAACATGAATGTAAATGAAGTCCTTGCCAACCGTGCCATTGAATTGCTCGGAGAACAAAAAGGGGACTACTACCATTGCAGCCCCAATACTCATGTGAATATGTCTCAATCTACGAATGATGCCTTTCCTACCGCTATACATATAGCAGTCCTGAATCTTTTGGAAAAGCTGCTGGCAACCATGGAGGATATGCATTCCGTTTTCCAGCAGAAGGCCCAGGAATTTAATTCTGTCATCAAAATGGGACGCACGCACCTTCAGGATGCTGTGCCGATCCGGCTTGGCCAGGAATTCGAGGCATACAGCCGTGCAATCGAACGGGATATCAAACGGATCAAGCAGACACGGGAGCATTTATATGAATTGAACATGGGGGCGACAGCGGTCGGAACCGGATTAAATGCAGATCCGCGTTATATTGAATTGGTGGTCACATATCTTGCAGACATCACCGGCCTTCCGGTCATCGGGGCTGAGCATCTTGTGGATGCAACGCAGAATACAGATGCTTATACAGAAGTATCGGCTGCGTTGAAGGTTTGCATGATGAATATGTCCAAAATCGCAAACGACCTGCGGCTCATGGCTTCAGGTCCGCGGGCCGGCCTCGGTGAAATCTCCTTGCCGGCACGGCAGCCTGGTTCGTCCATTATGCCAGGTAAAGTGAATCCGGTTATGCCTGAAGTGATCAATCAGGTAGCCTTCCAGGTGATCGGCAATGACCATACCATCTGCCTTGCGTCTGAAGCGGGCCAGCTTGAATTGAATGTCATGGAGCCGGTGCTGGTATTCAATCTGCTGCAATCGATCAGCATCATGAATAATGGCTTCCGCACGTTTGTGGATAATTGCTTAATCGGAATCAAAGCGAATGAAGATCGCTTAAAAGAATATGTGGAAAAGAGTGTCGGTGTCATAACCGCCGTTAATCCTCATATCGGTTACGAGGTTGCAGCCCGTATCGCACGCGAAGCCATCTTAAGCGGTGCGCCCATTCGGGAGCTTTGCCTGAAATATGATATCTTGACCGAAGAAGAGCTGAATTTGATCCTCGATCCGTATGAAATGACACACCCTGGTATTGCCGGCGCGTCCCTGCTGGAAAGAGAGTAGCAGGTTAAAAGCCGCATCACCGCCAATCATACTTACTAGAGAAGATGCACATCAATAATTGGAGTGGTTATATAAATGAAGGTTTTACAAAAAACACAAACAATTGTCCGCTATCGGAATGCCAATAATCAAGTATATTTCGGAATTGTCGAAGGCGAAGAAATTTTGCAGCTGTCCAGCAGTTTTGATGGAATTGTAAAAAACGAGCTGAAATTTGACGGGGTAAGAGTAAGCTTTCATGACGTAAAAATTTTGGAGCCTGTAGCCCCCTCAAAGGTCATTAATTTTGGCTGGACGTATGCCGGACATGCCATAGAGACCGGGGGAACGGCCAATCTCAAAGAACCGTTTCTGTTTTTAAAACCGGCTACAGCCCTGGTTCCAAATGAAGGGGATATCGTCCTCCCCCCTGAGAGCTTAACGAGTCAGGTGGAAATGGAGGGAGAAGTTGCCCTCATCATTGGCAAGCGCGGGAAAAACATCAAGGAAGAAGATGCCTTAGACTATGTTTTCGGCTGCACGATCTTCAATGATGTAACGGCCCGAGACCTTACAAGAAAGGATCCCCAATTCACACGGGGCAAAGGCTTTGACACATTCGGACCGCTGGGCCCGTGGATGGTCACAGGAGTGGATCCTACGAATCTGAACATCAAGACCACCCTAAATGATAGAGTCGTACAAAACGGCAATACCAATCAGATGTCCTTATCCATTCCTTACCTCATCAGCTGGGTTTCCCAGATCATGACCCTTGAGCCGGGAGATGTACTGGCGACCGGATCGCCGTCCGGAAGCTGCCCGATGAAGCCGGGAGATGTGGTGACAGTTGAGGTTGAGAAGATTGGCAGACTGCGGAATTATGTGAGATAGAGTGAAAAACCGAATACCTGAAGTATGTAGAGCAGCTCTTGTTGGCTGCTCTTTTATTTGGGCTGGAGGATGGGGTTGGGGACACCGGCGCTGATAATAAAGGGAGAAATTCCCCTTAATTATTATTTTTTCTTGAAATGGGCTGGAATAGAGGGAGAAATTCCCTCTATTGACTCAAAATATTCAAAAATAGGGGCTTTTTTTTATATAACGGTAAAACCTCCCCTTATTTTGCCCAAAAGAAGATCCATTTTAAAATTAGCGGTAAAACCTCCCTTTATTTTACCGTGCTGTCTAATAAGGCCCTAAAATCTAGGCAAAGAAAAAACGAAGTATAAACGGAAGGAAGGTGACAAACAGTCCTGCTGGAATTACGGTTAACATTCAAGTCACTCTGTTTGCTTTTAAACCATTTAAAAAAGATCAAGAAGAATAACAGCATGATAGGCACAACATAGTATCCTGTCATGACGTCGCACCAGTTCCTTAGTTCATCCCCGTATGCAGCGTTGATAGCTATGCTCGATTTTATTTAGGCCGGTGATGAACATCATGGAGACACCCAAAATATAGATCATAAAAATTCCTTTGACCCATCGGAACAGCTCTTTGTTTAAAATTGTGATCGCCAAAACGATGGGAAAAATGAGGAATGGCATCATTATTTCTCACCACTTATCTCCATCATAATAGAACTTGTAACGAATGAAAACCTAGTATGAACGCTATCTTTAAATGAATAGACTTTTCTTCGAATAGGAATAATTTAGGTGGAATCAATATAGCTCAAGCAAAATAATTGTCTAACGAAATTAAAAGGGATTAAACTAATCCTTGTCCTATTTTACTAGTGAGAAGCGTTATTCTATAAAAGTTTTCAAGATTGGAGGGATCGCTTTGAATACTCAGCCAACCGGGAAGTATGCCGGCAAGGTGGTGTGTGTGACAGGAAGCTCCCGCGGAATCGGCAGGCAGCTGGCTTTGCGGTTTGCCCAGGAAGGCGCTGATCTTGTGATCACGTATGCGAGAAATGGGGAGGCCGCAAGGAGTGTCGCCATGGAAATTGAGGCGATGGGTCAAAGGGCCATCACGGTTCGTGCCAATTTGGCACAGGAAGAGAAGATCGGTGTGTTGTTTGATGTTATTCAAGCAGAATTCGGCCGATTAGACGTTTTCATCCATAATGCTGCTTCCGGACGGAACCGGGAGATTATGGAGGTTGATGCAAAGGGGTGGGACTGGACGATGGATGTGAACACCCGGGCGTTTCTTCTTGGAGGGCAGCAGGCCGCTAAGCTTATGCCTGAAGGGGGAGCGATGCTTGCGATTTCTTCTTTTGGCTCTGATCGGGTATTTCCTTATTATTCTACAGTCGGCCCAAGCAAGGCAGCTTTGGAATCCCTGGTCCGTTATTTCGCCATCGAATTGGCACCGAAAAAGATCAATGTGAATGCGATCTCAGCGGGAGCTGTTGAAACCGATGCTTTAAATCATTTTCCGGAGATGGACCAGACGCTTGCTTCCATTAAAGAGAAAATGCCTTATCACCGCATGGTCACCGCCGATGATATTGCCAATACGGCGATTTTTTTATGTTCAAAGGAAGCTGAAATGATGCGTGGCCAAACACTGCGCTTAGACGGCGGGCTGACCCTGCTTGTTCCATAATTTTATCTATGAGACGCAGCTTGCCTTTAAACACGGCAGGCTTCTTTATATGGATGCAGCATGAAGAGAAAACTTAATGAATTCGCCCGAGAGAGAATGGGGAAACTGGAAGGGGATGGAACCTTCACTAGTTTCTGCTTAGAAGGGAGGATGAGCGAAATGGCGATGGGAAGCGTTGATTATACAATGAGAGTCAAATGGGGCGATTGCGATGCGGCGGGCATTTCTTATTACGCGAAAAATTTTGAATGGTTCACGGATGCACGTTTTGAACTTTTCGCCCATTATGGCTTTCCCTATATGGAAACCTTCCATCATAAAGGGATATCACTCGTATGTTTAAAGGCAGAAAGCGATTATAAGAAAATGATCCGTCCTCTAGAAGAGATCACCATAAAAACATCGATTTCTGAATTAACCAGGACGAGAATGGCCTTTACTTATCAAATTGTCAAATCAAATGGGGAATTGGCTGCCGAGGGATTCACGGCCCATGCGTATGTGAACTCGGAAGGACGACCATTAAATCTAAAAAAAAGCTTTCCAGCACTTTGGAATGATTTATCAATAGCACAGAGTGAAAAGGAGTAATAAGGAATGGCCAGTGAACGAATAGCAATAACAGGGATGGGAGCCGTCACACCGATTGGGATGGGTGTGGCTGCTTATTGGGAAAATTTAATTAGCGGCAAGAGCGGCACGGGCAAACTGACCCGCTTCGATCCAGGTGAACTGCCGGTGAAAATTGCGGCAGAGGTAAAAGACTTTGAGCCGACAGATTTTTTGCCGAAAAAACTTGTGAGGACAACGGATGTATTTATGCAGTATGCCCTCATTGCAGCAGAAGAGGCTATAAAGAATAGCGGAGTAAAGGCGGATCCGAGCCGGATCGGTGTGGTACTGGGAACCGCTCTTGGCGGAATCGCGACCATGGCTCGTACTCAGGAGGAAATGACGAGAAGCGGCAGTATCCGTTTAAGTCCGCATACCGTTCCCAAGATGCTCGGGAATGTGGCGGCTGCCCAAATCGCCATTGCCCATGGCTTTCAAGGGCCAAGCCTGACAGTAAGCACTGCTTGTTCTGCCGGTGCAGATGCGGTTGGAGTAGGTTCCATGCTCATCAAATCGGGCCAGGCTGATGCAGTGGTAGCCGTAGGAGCTGAATCCATTCTTACAGGACTGATGGCTGCTGGACTGGCTTCCGCGCGTGCCCTTTCGACTTACGATGGAGATGAGTCGAAAGCCAGCCGTCCCTTTGATTTGAACCGTGATGGGTTTGTGATGGGAGAAGGCGGTGGAGCAGTTGTTTTGGAATCCCTGGATTTCGCCAAAAGGCGGGATGCCGAGATACAAGCCGAACTCCTTGGGTATGCGAATTGTTCGGATGCTTACCATGTGACCGCACCTGAACCGAATGGAAGAGGAGAAATTCATTGCATTCAAAAAGCCTTGAACCAGGCAGGACTGCTGCCTGGGCAGATTCATTATATTAATGCCCATGGAACCGCGACCAAAATCGGTGATGCCATCGAGACAAAGGCCTTAAAAGCCGTCTTTGGCGAAGAAGGGGCGGGACGCATCCCAGTCAGCTCAACAAAAGGAGCGACCGGGCACTTGATGGGGGCAGGCGGCCTTACAGAATTGATTGCGTGCATCCAGGCAGTGCGGGAGGGAATCATCCCGCCGACGATCAATTATGAAACACCGGATCCTGAATGCGATCTTGATTATGTTCCGAATACATCTAGAAAACAAGAAGTCAAAGCGGCGATGTCGAACTCATTCGGATTTGGGGGACAGAACGCCTCACTGATTGTAGGACGCTACTAAGACAAAAAACTCATGGTTACCCAGAGTTCGCTCGGCGGGAATATTTTATAAATTTGTATGGATTCAAATGGGAGGGAATGAAATTGGAGCAGTTTACCTACGATGTCACAATGTTTAAAGAAAACTTTGAGAATGATTTTACCTATATAAATGGATTCATGCGGAATGTTCACAGATTTGCGAGCCGTCCTGCATTGACTTGTCCTATTAAAGAAAAAACATGGACGTATGCTGATTTGAATAAAGACGTGAATCAGCTGGCGCATGCGCTATTAGAGGATGGAGTGGAGCATAATGAGGTGGTCATGTACCAGCTCTTGAATTCTCCTGAGTTTGTGTTCTGCTATCTGGCTCCGCAAAAGATTGCGGCGATTAATTGTATGATTAATTTCAAGCTTTCTCCGGGCGAAACGGCGTTTCTTCTGGATGACAGCAAGCCAGCCGTTTACGTGTATGATGCGGAAGTGAAAGAGATGGCTGTGCAGGCACTGGAAATGGCCGGCCATAAACCCAGAAGAGTGATCATGGTGGACTTTACCGGGACAGTGGAAGCGCCGGAGGGTCATGTGACGTTTGTGGATTATGTGAACGGAAAGTCAGAAGAAAACCCGGCTGTGAACCGTCCGAAGCATATCTATGAGGAAGTTACCCGACTTTATACATCCGGAACAACCGGCCGTGCAAAAGGGGTTCCGTTAAATAATGTGAATGAAATTCTTTCAGCTCATGATGTTGCCATGCACTTTCCGTTAAGCTCGATGGATAAGACCATGAATATGACTCCCTGGTTCCATAGAGGCGGAATCCACTCCGGAGGACCAAACCCTACGCTTTATGTAGGAGGAGAAGTGGTCATCCTGCGGAATTTCACACCGAGGGCTGCCTTGGAATCCGTAGATAAATACGGAATTACGTTTTTGGTGGGTGTGCCGGCTGTGTTAAAAATGCTTTACAATGCCCAGCAAAAGAATCCGACCGATTTATCGAATCTAAAAGGAATCGTCACCATGGGAGCGCCTTTGGAAAAAGCAGACTGTATCAAGTTCCAGGAAACTCTTACGCCGAATATCTTTAATGGCTACGGAACTTCTGAGGCGTTTTGGAATACCTTCCTGCGTCCTCATGATCTGCCGGAAATGTCGGGCACATCAGGAAGATCCTGTACCGATGATGATGTGGCAGTTGTCAAAGTGTATCCAGACCGTAAAGGAGAGCCCGATGATTTTGTGGCGAAAGACAGCCAGGAGGTCGGCGAAATTATCGTCAAAGCCACTGGTAAATCGGCCTACGCCTATGTGAATAATGAAGAAGCCAGCAAACGGGTCTTTTACAAAGGCTGGATTTACATCGGAGACATGGGAACATGGGACGAGGAGGAATTTATCACTGTAGTGGGACGGAAGAACGATATGATCGTATCCTCCGGGGAGAACATTCATCCCATTCAGGTAGAAGAAACCCTCAATCAGCATCCAAAGGTGGAGGAATCCGTCGTAGTCGGAGTTCCGGATGACGTCAGGGGAGAAGTGGTGGTAGCGTATGTGATCAAAAAAGATCCATCCCTCACTCCATATGAACTCAATAAATACTGCCTGGATTCTCCGATGCTTGCCAATTACAAGGTTCCGCGCTATTACCGGTTCATTGAGGAACTGCCCTATACCGCAACAGGGAAAAAGAAGCACTATGTCATGAGGAAGCAGGGCATCAAAGACCGCGAGCTCGGCCTTCTCGAGCGGGGAACCTCGCGCGGACAGAGTGAGAAAGTTCAATAACGTGATACACCCAGTTACGCACAGTGTTTTGATCACTGTGCGTTTTTTTTATAGTTAAGGAGCGTTTGGTAATTTATGTTAAAATAAAGATATAAAAATTGAGAGAGGGAAATGAAGTGGCTGGTTGGAAAGCCTGACTTTATTGAAACGATTCAAAAACCTGAATCGAGCTATTACATCTATGGGAATGATGAACAACATTACGATGTGGAGTTTCGCTTAGTAACTGGCAAGGTAAAGCGATATTTAATTGCCAGCGATAAATATGAGGCCGCTCAAGGAATTTCATAAGGAGACAAGAAGGAGAAGGTATTCGTTTTATATGGAAAAAATTATTATGAAAGAAGTGATACAGGCTCAAAGATTATGGGATACTTTGATAAAGGTACATAAAATCAATATTGAATTTATACTGAACAGCGGCCAAGTGAAAGGGATGGTTGTTTCAGAGATAAAGAGCCCTGGGTTTTGAGCCCCTTTTGAGCCGTCAGCAAAGCTAAATAAGGGGAGATTTTCCCGTTAAATCCAAAATGGAGCTTGCTTTGGGTGATATAAGGGGAGATTTTCCCCTTATGCCATGCAAAATCACTTATTTTCGAATTTTTTGAGACAATAAAGGGAATTCCTCCCCTTATTTAAGCTCTTTTTGGTGCCAATGATGAAATAAGGGGAATTTTTCCCTCTATTGGTCGGGTGCTTAACCGGCCACTTTAGATACTAGATTTAAGCAGCTTTGAGGTCCGTCATCTGCCAGAGTTCGTGGATCGGCTCGAGGTTGTGTCATTGAGTGAGAGAGCATACAAAAACGGAGCCCTCCATTTTAAGAGGTCTCCGTTAAATCATTTCGGTTTACGCTTCACCCATTTTAAGCAGCTCGATATCGTGGGCTTGCTGGATCACTTCTAATTCATCCACCACACGGCACATCAGATGCTTTTTCAGATTTTCAGGCAGGCTTGCATAGAAGTTCTTTGTCACTTGCAGGTCATGGCGCTCATGGTTATTGGCAGTTGGTGCATCCACGCCAAGCACGAGAGTCGGCCTTGATTTATTCGAGTTATTGGCAGTTCCGCGGTGGATGGTAAGAGCGGATCTTACAGAGATATCTCCCATGGTAGGCATCTTCCGCTGTGCGCGCTCCTCATAGCGCGGATAGAGCTCCTTCGGCGGGAACATTTCATATTCGAAATCTGTGGCATCATCCCATTGTGTGCCGGGAGCGATTTCGAACGGTCCCATATCCGGATCTACATCGACTGTTGTCAGGTTAAACGCAAGTGAGTTGATTCGTCTTCCTTTTACAGTATCTTCTGGAGCAGGGAAGTCACGATGCCAAGGCTGGTTAACGGCACCAGGATTCGGGACATCAAAACCGATTTCGACAATCTTGTAATCCTTTCCCAGAACAGCTTCACAAACTGACTGGACCCAAGGATGGGTGACAAGTTCTACGAAGCCGCGGATGTCTTCCGGGTGAATTTCGACATAATGGCGGTTTGGACCCCGGCCAATGGCACCATCTGGACGTTCTAACGCCTCTTTATATAATCTGTTAATATCTTCTCCGAGCTGTGCTGTCCATTCTCGGCTGAATGCCCCTTTTAATCCCAATGTTCCCGGTCCGTATAATGCACTCATAATTTCAGCGATATCATATTTAGTAGTAGTTGTCATTTTCATCTTCTCCTCCATTACAACCGATTTTTTTGTTTTAAAACAAAATTAACTGCATGAAAGCAATTTCATAGTACCCCATTCCCCAAATTTGTGCAACAATTTTTAAAATTTTTAACATAAAAAAACCTACCGGGGATTCCGATAGGTTATCTTGTTGATTGGTTAAGCTGTGAAGTCTGCGCAGTGCGGTCATAATCCAATCGCAGAAGAATATCGGTCCCATAGTTTCCAAACATACGGCCGAAAAGATTGAGTCCGCCTACATTCTGTGCATCCGGCTTGACGCCGATTCGTACGGTGATAAACGGAGAATCGATGTTATTCAAATCGCTCAGTACCACATCTGATATCTTCAGTCCGTCTACTAAAGTTCCTTTGTTTGATACCTGCCAGCGCTTTAACAAACCAAACTGGGCGTATTGGATATCCCACCAGCTGGGTGTTAAAAATCCCCGTTCGCCCCCGAATTCTCCCGGACTGGTCCAGGTGCCGATCTCCCTTCCATTGATCCAAATGGTGATATCAGACGGCCAATCTTTACAGTAAAGGGGAGCTTCAGAACAGAGTTCCATGGATAATTCTAAGCTCGTCATCCTGCAGCCGGGCGGAATTCGATTAGGAAATCGGTATTCCAGATATCCCTGCTTAAACCAAATGAGCTGTGCGCCTGTCCTGCTGGGCTCGGAGAAGGACCGGATGTCGTCAAACTCGCCAATGATGGACGTTTCACTGACAAGCCCGCATGTCGGTGAAACTTCATAGTCAAAAAAGTTCCCGATAGGCATGGAGGTTTTGACACAGCTTTCTTCTGTTTCTTCTTCCGTTTCCTGTGTATCGACAATGATCCGCTTGAGGACTGCTGCACACAGCTTTTGCGACCCCCGTGTGCCGGGGACCAGCTCTGTACGGATCAATCCCACTTCTTCCAGTTTTCTAATATTTGCAGATGCTGTGGATGGCGGGATTTGAAACATCTCAGCCAATTCAGCCACATTCATGGAGCCTTTTAACAGTCTGCGGAACATTTCGATCCGAAGGTCAGAAGACAGTGCTTTGGCGATTTCCAGCAAATCATCCAAGGTAACATAAAGGATTTGATTGGACTGGTCTCCATATTGATTCAGTTCGTTATTCATGGAAATCTTCCTTGTCTGAGAAGTTTTTCAGCTGATTGCATTCTATAAGAATCATACCTTAAGGACTATTTGTACGCAATTTATATCCAAAACATTGCGAAAATTTCTTGAATCTTGTAAGATGAAAATGCTTTCATTTTGATTTTATGGTTTATAAACCGAAAAAGCTGGTGCATTAGCTGGGAAGGAGGATAAAGGCTAAGAAGGTCTTTAATACGTAATGTTCATTTATGCATTCAAATTTGATCCATAGGGGGATGAAGCGTGAGGGCTATACAAAAACCAATTCATGAAACCGTTAAAGAAACAGAGAGCAGGAAAAGCAGCATTAATATCAAATTTATTATTTTAGTGTCGGCAGTAGCAGCAGTGGGCGGCCTGATGTTCGGCTATGATACGGCTGTTATCTCAGGTGCGGAAGGGTTTATTCAGCAAAGATTTCATTTAACGGATGTGATGATTGGCTGGGTTGTATCAAGTCTGTTAATCGGCGCAATCATCGGAACCGCGGCAGGCGGCATTTTGAGTGACAAATACGGCAGAAAAAAAATGCTGTTCGTCTCTGCGGTCTTTTATGGCATCGGAGCCATTTATTCGGCCATCCCAAGTTCTGTTGCAGAACTTGTTATCGCTCGATTAATCGGTGGGATTGGAGTGGGCATGGCTGTGTTCCTGGCTCCTTTGTACATAGCCGAAATAGCGCCTGCCAACTGGCGCGGCCGTTTGGGCTCTCTCGATCAGCTTGCGATTAGTATCGGTCAATCGGTCGTATTCTTTATCAATGCAGCCGTTGCAAGTCAAGGCGGACAGCACTGGAATGTAACAACAGGCTGGCGATGGATGTTAGGAATCGGTGCAGCACCCGCCATCCTCTTCTTCCTTTTGCTGTTTTTTGTGAAAGAAAGCCCGCGCTGGCTGGAGAAGAAGGGAAGATCGCAGGAAGCTCTGCAGATTTTGAATCGAATTCATTTAGAAGAGAAAGATGCAAAAAAAGAGCTTGCTGAAATCAAAGAAGCCATTTCTCAGGAAAACGGCACGATGAAGGATATCTTTAAACCTGGTTTGCGGAAAGCCCTGATGATCGGTGTGGTCGTCGCGTTCCTTTCACAATGGGCCGGCATCAACGCCATTATGTATTACGCGCCAAAAATATTCCAAACAAGCGGATCGAATATCGATTCAGCCTTCATGCAGACCACGATTATGGGCGTCGTCATGGTGGTATTCACCGTACTTGGCTTACTGCTGATGGACCGGGTGGGACGGACGAAACTGATTTCCATTGGTACAGCGGTGATGGCCATATGCTTGTTTGGTATCGGATTATCCTTTAGTATAGGGCAGTCCTCAGGTTCATTGATTCTCTTTTTTATTCTCTTGTATATGGCTGCCTTCATGACAACCATCGGTCCGGGTATGTGGGTCCTGCTGTCTGAAATCTTCCCAACCCGGATCCGCGGACTCGCGATGTCGATTTCAACCGTGGCACTCTGGGTAGCGGACTATATCGTTTCGCAGATTTTCCCTGCTCTCCTGCAGGATGCAGGACCGGGCATCACCTTCTTCATCTTTGCGGCAGGTTCAGCAATCATCTCGGTCTTTACGATTAAAGTGATTCCCGAGACCCGCAACAAGAGCCTTGAAGAAATTGAGAGGATGTTTATCCGAACGGCTAAATAAGCAGGCTGTTCACTATCTTTAAGTATAGGGGCTGTCCTAGAAAGTCAGGCTAACCGGCTTTCTGGACGGCTCTTTTTAACTCTTAAACAATAAGGGGAGAATTTCCCCTTAAATTCAAAATGGAGCATGTTTCTGAGAAAATAAAGGGAAGAATTCCCCTTATGGAAAGAAAATTCTTTCATATTCAAGCTTTTTGAAGCAATAGAGGGAAATTCTCCCTTATTTCCGCTCATTTGACTCATTATTACGGAATAAGGGGAATTTTTCCCTTTAATTAGCAGCTTGGGTGCAGAAGTCAGGTCAGCTGATCAAAAACAATAAACAGGAGGGTTTCTCCCCCCCTGTTTTAGATCCTTAGCAATAAGGGGAGAAGTTCCCCTTAAATTTAAAATGGAGCTCATTTCAGAGAAAATAAGGGGAGGTTTTCCCCTTATGGAAAGAAAATTCCTTCATTTTCAAGCTTTTTGAAGCAATAGAGGGAAATTCTCCCTTTATTTCCGCTCGTTTAACTCATCATTACGGAATAAGGGGAATTTTTCCCTTTAATTAGCAGCTTGGGTGCAGAAGTCAGGTCAGCTGATCAAAAACAAAAACAGGAGGGTTTCTCCTCCTGTTTTTTAAAATTTTATGGCTTCCTCACTTTTCTATGCTTTGTTCCGTTTTAGGAACCAAAGGGATCCGGTTATACACATGGATGATGATCCGTCCAATTGGCATAAATACCCGGCTTAATGAATAGACAAACCAGCTCGCAAATAATGATACAACTATGCTCGCGAGTATATCAAAAGGATAATGATGTCCTACATAAACACGGGATATTCCTGTAAGTATCGCTAATAAGAGCATGGCAAGACCAATTTTACGATGTTTCCGCCATAAGACTGCAAGCGCCAGCGAAAAGGCACCTGTTGTATGATCGCTTGGAAAAGAAGAGTCTTTAGCATGCTGAATCAATAGATGAACATGATGGGTTACAAATGGGCGGGGTTCATAGTAGATATGTCCTAAAACAACGTTAATGAACAATCCTATGACACCGGTTATTCCAGCAAATACAACCGTATATTTAAATTTCTCTTTACCAAAAAACCACATGAGAAGCAGTACTAACGCGAAAATAAATAAAGCATCCTTCGTAATGAATACCATGAATCCATCTAAAAAGGAATGATGGCCGGCCTGTTGGTTAATATCTTGAAATAATGTGTAATTCAATGGTCCCTCTCCTTTAGAATAATGAAGTTTCCTTAATTCTCCGCAGCATTTTCTTTTTTGTCTTTTAATTTGGGCTGGTTAAGTATAGTAAATGAACCTTTTTATTTTCTTAATACAGCATTAAAAAAAGATTAAAAAGTCGATCTAAGCTAAAAACATACAGAAAAATCCATAGATTTGCCACTTATTGTAAATATTAATGATATAATTGTATGAAAGTTTTAATTAGATATTAAGTCTTGTTTAAGAGATAAATAAGTAAGGGGGAACCCAACCTTATGATTCCAGCGAAAGCAGATTCTGTTTCGATATTGGACATGAGACAAAAAGGCGTGGATGCTATTTTGGAGTGGCTTGAGCTGCATCCGTCTTTCTATGCACTGGGCTGGTGCTATCTTGGCAATCAGCCGCAAGTGGAAGAGCTTTTTTACCAGGCGATTCTTAAAGTACAAAAGAAGCTGCCTCGGTTTAAGAATCATACATCATTTGAAACGTGGGTTACCTCCATCTTTATACATATCTGCCGTGAACTTTCTCAGAGTAGAAGTCCAGGAGTTTCAAAGGAAATTGAATATGATCCTTATCTTAAGGCTCTGAATCGTTTGGAGGAGACCGAGAAGGAAGTGCTCCTCCTGACTTATGTAAGAGGAATTCCCAGGGTGGAAGGGGCGCAGGTTCTTTCGTTATGCGCAGAACAAATGAAGGAGTTATCCTTTTCCGGCATACAGTCTCTTAATAAAGAAATGGGGGAAGGAGCCGCCTTTAATGGCTGCAGGGAGTATCAAAAGGATTATATACATTATTTAGAACGGACTATGGACCGGCCGCAGAAGATTGAGTTTGAAAAGCATATCTATCATTGTCCCGGCTGCCAGGAGGATTTGGGTTCCTTTCAAGAAGTTATGCTGTATCTTATGGATCGGGTGGATCATATATTGGTGCCAGCTGGATTTATAGAGAATATCAAGAAAAGGCTGATAGAACGAGGAAGAGGGAAGCAGCGGAAAAACAAGCACCGTACAAAGGCAGGGCTTTTGATCACAGGTGTTTTCGCATTCTTAATAGGAACAGGCTATTTTACAGGTGCGTTTTCTTTCTTATACTATAAGTGGTCAGAAGATAATCCGGAACTGCGGGCTTCTCTCCAACAAGGCATTGGGGAAAGACTGAACCTTAAAGCAAAAAGCAAAGGCATCATCATTAAGATCAAGGGTGTAATCGCTGATGATTTTCAGACGATTGTTTATTATGAAATAGAAGATACGAAAAAAGATCATCAATATGCGCTGAATTTTGATGAGGGAGTTCGGGTGGAAAATGGATATAAAATCATGAAAAGTGACGACAGTCCAAGAATCTATCCTCCTGATTTTAAAAGGGATCTAAATATTAAGGAAAAGAACGTGTACGATGGAAAGATAAGTCTGCCGCCGCTTGCCAAAGATCAAGGGACAATCAAACTGCAGGTCACAAAGCTCCTGAAATTGTCTCGTAATTCTTCTAATCAACTTGATAGTAGAATGTATGAGGATTTGAAGCCAAAAGTGGGAAAATGGGACTTTACGATCCCGGTAACCAAGCAGCCTTCCATAGAATATGCAGTGAATAAAAAAAGAAACATTGAAGGAATTACAGTCCTGATTGACAAACTCATTCTTGCCCCGACAACCACAATTCTGAACTATGAGATGGTTAATACTCTCAATGAGAAGCAGATTGATTCTCTTAACTTCGACCATATGGAAGTGGATAAAAAGAAAGTAAAGCCGGATTTGTATGGTTTCTCTTTTGCAGATCCTATAAATGAAAATGCTTCTCAAGCAAGCTTCGACCCTTTGCCTGGAGAAAGACCAAAAGAGCTGAAGATAAAATTTGGATCTGTTTCTTCAACTGTGTACAATAATAAAACCATAGAACTGGATGCTTTTAAAACATATCCACAAACGGTTGAATATGCAGGCAGTAAGATCTCAATCGATAAACAGGAAACCGGAAAGGCTGTCACTATCATCATCAGCAATCATGAAATTAAGCAGCGAAAATATGACTCGCTTCAAGTCGATGTTATAAATGATGTTGAAGATAATGCTAATGTAATGGAGACAGATATGGAAGGAGTTTATGTGGATAAAAAAGGGGCGCAATATGATCCGAATAAACTACCCATATCCTATGAAGATATGGAGCAGCCCCGTTATTTCACGACTGTTCAAAGCATAAAGTTAGAAAATGACAACAATCAAAAAGTGACTCCGAAAAAACTAGAAATTTATGGATACAACACGATGAAATATTTGGATGATGTGGTGAAGATTAAGCTGGGAAAAGGAACACGGATGAAAGAAAATGAGAGTAACGAATAAGATACTATATATCACCACCAGAGCAGATCTCTTAGGCTGCTCTTTTTTTATGCTGGTATCTAAAAGGACAAAGTACACACACAAAGGGAGCAAGCGGAAAGTATTCCACCTGGCCTCTTTGTGTGTAAAACGGTTCTCTTTATAAGTACATATGATACCCGCAATAAGCGACAAGCATAATCAGTAATGAGAAAAACACTTTCTCAAAGCTGCCGCCTGTCCGGATTCCTAAAGGCAGCCCCACCCGGATCTTGAACGGCCAGAAGAATTGAATTCCTCTAACCGTAAGGGCATCCAGGAATAAATGACTCGCCATTCCCAGCCAGATGCCGAATTCGAAGGCGGCGGGCCAAGGGGTGTATCTGAATAATAGAAACGCAGCCACTAAGAATAGCAGACTGTGTGTGATGGTCCGGTGGCCGAACGCCTTGCTGACTAGATTGTCGAGCAGGGGGATCATTCTGCCGATCGTTGAGGTCGGCGAGCAGATGTCCGGTATGAGCGAGCCGGCAATGCAGCTCGCAAAAAACATCGTATCATTCTCGATTGTTCCGCCTGTTGATAGATAGAGCGCTCCAGCGGCGATTCCGCCCACTATATGTGTTTTGCCTTCCATAAATCCTCCTAAACAAAAACAGAAATCCTTTCTATCATACTCTCTTAAAATAAGAAGGAAAAGTGTCATTTTTCCTGTTATGGATAAATGTTTATGGGGAATTAATCTGAACTAAAATAATGTTCAAGTACCGCAAAGTTTTAGCTCCAATCTTTTTGGCCGCCTGCGGAAATGTTAGAATAAAGAGAATAGTTGAATAAAAACAGCTTACTGGTGAGGAGACGATTCAGTTGATCGATTACGAGCAAAAATCCCAGCTGTTAAACGAAATCAAAAACGCAGATCCAGTATGGAAGTGGATGACGCCGGACACGCATTATGTATTTCCGCACGAGCCACTGCGTTATGTTGTAGATTTAATGGGGAAGCATCGGATTGACGGGCTTCCGGTCATAGATGGTGAGAGAAGGGTGGTCGGACTGATCACCAAGTCAAAGCTGATGAAATGTTTTGTGGAAGGGGTATCACCAGATTCCCTCGTATCAGAGGTGATGACAAAATCGGTGGTCACCATCCAGCAAAACGAGTCGATCAAGCATGCCTCTGCGGTACCAGTCGGCCGCCTTCCGGTCGTAAATGAAGAGGGAAAACTGGCAGGAATTCTAACGAGGACAGATATTTTGCGTTCCTATTCCACCCATATTGATGAATTGCATGAAACCGTGCATGCTGCCTCCATCCTGAATACCATACTGGAAACGGCCTATGAAGGCATTGCGGTCATTGATATAAACGGAATCATCCGGGAATTTAATGAATCTTATGCCCGTTTCGTCGGGAAAAAGAGAGAAGAGGCGATCGGGCAGCATGTTACCTCCATTATTGAAAATACCCGGCTGCATCATGTGATTCAGACAGGTGTCGCGGAGAAGGGATATATCCAGCGAATCCAGGGGCAGGACATGGTTGTTCACCGTATTCCCATCAAAAGGAATGGCGAGGTCATCGGGGCCATCGGCATGCTGATTTTCCAGGGAGTGACGGAGCTTTACAATATACTCGGAAGAATGCAGGAGCTTTCCCGCCAGGTGACGCAGAACCTATTGGCGCAGGAAACCCAGGAGCAGCCAGATAATGGATTTAATCAAATCATCGGCAGAAGCGAAAAGCTGCAGCATGTGAAGCGCATGGCCAGAAAGGCGGCTGCCACACCATCGACCATCTTGATCACCGGTGACAGCGGGACCGGAAAGGAAATGTTTGCGAAGGTTGTCCATCAATCGAGCGCGTATGGTGAAGGGCCCTTTATCAGCGTGAACTGCGCGGCGATTCCTGAGCATCTGCTGGAGGCAGAGCTGTTCGGCTATGAGGAGGGAGCGTTTACTGGAGCGAAAAAAGGCGGAAAGCCCGGTAAATTTGAGCTTGCCCATAAAGGGACTCTGTTTCTCGATGAGGTCGGGGATATGCCTCGTGTCATGCAGTCGAAAATTTTGCGTGTCCTGCAGGAGCGTGAAGTGGAGCGGGTGGGAGGAGTCGCGAGGCATTCCGTCGATGTCCGGATTGTGGCCGCGACCAACCGGCATCTTGAAGACATGGTGAAGACAGGGGACTTTCGGGAGGATTTGTATTACCGGTTAAATATTATCCGCCTGGAGCTACCTGCTCTCCGAGAAAGGAAAGAGGATATCCCTCTCCTCCTGCACCATCAGCTCCACCATGTATGCCAGCGCTTCGGGGTTAAAGAAAAGCAATTTTCAGAGGATGCCCTGGCGGCCCTGGTTTCCTACTCCTGGCCTGGAAATGTGAGAGAGCTGGTCAATACGGTGGAAATGCTGGTAAGTCTTTCGGACACAGCGGTCATCAGCAAGGATGAGCTGCCATCACATTTTAAAATTCTCAAAGAGAGTGAGCCTGCCGCGGCTTTTATTAGGGAAGAAGCACCTCTTAAAAAAGTCAAAAATCAAGTGCTTGAACGAGAGAAAGACGCCATCCTGCAGGTGTTGAAGGAGACAAACGGAAACAAAGCGGCTGCTGCCAGGCTCCTGGGGATCCAGAGGTCGACTCTGTATGAGAAATTAAAAAGGCATAACCTACATTAATGTCTGGATAACCATACACTAACCATACACTTGTGTATGGTGAATCGGACACTATGATTCTGTAAACCTCTTATTTTCCGCCTTTTTCAAGTTGGCACGGTTCTTGCAAGTATAGTAGGTGTACAGATAAAGGAGGCGAAAGTTTTGAAAGGGTATGCAGAATTTCGTATGCCGGGTGCCGTGTTTTACGGAAAGGATTCACTGTCAAAACTCGGTGAAGAGGCTTCAAGGCTTGGACATAAGGCGCTGATTGTAAGCGATGAAATCATGGAGAAAATCGGAAATGTGAAAAGATGCCAGGATCTTCTGGATCAAAGCGGCATTTCCCATGTGGAATATTTGAAAGTCAATTCTGAGCCGACCGATGAACATGTCGAGGAGGCGTTAACGATCTGCCGTGAGAATGGCTGTGATGTGATTATTGCCATTGGCGGCGGCAGCTGTATGGATGCGGCAAAAGCGGTATCGGTTGTCGCTGCGAACGGAGGATATATCGGAGAGTATATGGGAGGCAGAAGACCGGTTGAAAAATCGCCGATTCCGATGATTGCCATCCCGACCACGGCAGGAACTGGCTCTGAGGTCACAAATGTAACCGTCATCACGAATACCAAAGAGGATATCAAAATGATGATCAAGGATCCGGCCTTCCTTCCGAAGATGGCGATTGTGGATCCGGTCCTGACGTATTCCTCACCGCCGAAGGTGACCGCAGCGACGGGTGTGGACGCTCTATGCCATGCAGTGGAAGCCTATATCTCAAGACTTGCCCAGCCGCTGACCGACCAGCTGGCCCTTTCAGCGATCGAGCTGATTGTCCAGCATCTCCGGGCGGCCTACATAAATGGAGAAGACAAAGAAGCGAGAGAAAAGATGGCATTTGCCTCCATGCAGGCAGGGCTTGCCTTCACGAACGCTTCTGTCACCCTGGTTCATGGAATGTCCCGGCCGATCGGCGCGTTGTTCCATGTTCCTCACGGGATCTCAAATGCCATGCTCCTTCCGGCAGTTCTCGAATTCACGAAGGAACAGGCTGCCGGCCGCCTTGCGGATATCGGGAAGATTTTGAGACCTGATTTGAAAGCGCTGTCCAATGAGGAGCTTGCTGATGTGACAGTCAACGAAATCAAAAAGCTCTGCCAGGACCTGAACATCCCGAATATGAAGGATTATGGACTGGACAGTGGAAAATTTAAGGAAGCTGTTTCCAAGATGGCGAAGGATGCCCTTGCCAGCGGAAGTCCGGGGAATAACCCAAGAGTCCCGTCCGCAGAGGAAATTATGGAGCTTTATCATACCTGCTATACCTATGATTTTTCGGTGTTTGAAGGCGTCACTAACTAATAAAGGAAAAGGGGAGATTGGATATGACATCAACAGTAGAAACCGTTGTACTAAAGAATTTTATTGGGGGAGAATGGGTTTCTTCCAAATCCCAGAAGACGGAGGGAGTTCCGAATCCTGCAACAGGGGAAATTCTTGCACAGGTGCCGATTTCAACCCGTGAGGATCTGGAAATGGCTGTGGAGGCTGCCAAAAAAGCCTTTCAATCCTGGAAAAAAGTTGCCGTACCAAAGAGAGCACGTATCTTATTCCGCTACCAGCAGCTTTTAATCGACCACTGGGATGAGCTGGCCGAGCTGATCACAAAGGAAAACGGCAAGAATTATGATGAGGCTTATGGAGAAGTGCAGCGCGGCATCGAGTGTGTGGAATTTGCGGCAGGCGCACCGACCCTCATGATGGGAACTCAGCTGCCGGACATCGCAACTGGCATTGAGTCAGGCATGTACCGCTATCCAATCGGAGTCGTCGGCGGCATCACACCGTTCAACTTCCCGATGATGGTACCATGCTGGATGTTCCCGCTTGCCATCGCCTGCGGAAATACCTTCATTTTAAAAGCATCCGAGCGCACTCCGCTCCTTGCCAACCGCCTTGCGGAGCTGTTCAAGGAAGCTGGACTGCCTGACGGCGTATTGAATTTGGTCCATGGCGCACACGATGTGGTGAATGGCATTCTCGATCACCCGGATATTAAAGCCGTATCCTTTGTCGGCTCCCAGCCGGTGGCTGAGTATGTGTATAAAACGGCTGCTGCCAACGGAAAACGCGTACAGGCCTTGGCTGGTGCGAAAAATCATACCATCGTACTTCCTGATGCAGACCTTGATTTAACGGTTACGAATATTGTCGGTGCAGCATTCGGCTCGGCAGGGGAGCGCTGCATGGCCTGCTCGGTTGTAGTGGCTGTCGGGGATGTGGCAGATAAGCTTGTGAACCGTCTGGTGACGGCCTGCGAAGAAATGACGATCGGAAACGGCCTGGAAAAAGGGAACTTCCTTGGACCGGTCATCCGTGAAGCCCATAAGGAGCGTACTGTTAAATATATTGAAATCGGCGAATCTGAAGGTGCCGAGCTGCTGCGTGACGGACGCAAGGATGAAGCGGTGTCAGGAGAAGGATACTTTGTCGGGCCGACCATCTTTGATAACGTAAAATTAGGCATGAAAATCTGGCAGGATGAAATTTTCGCTCCTGTACTTTCTGTGGTACGTGCAAAAGATTTGAGTGAAGCAATCAGCATCGCCAACGAATCTGAATTTGCGAACGGCGCCTGCCTCTTCACAGACAGTGCCAAAGCTGTGCGTCAATTCCGTGAAGATATCGATGCAGGAATGCTGGGAGTGAATATGGGCGTACCGGCACCAATGGCTTTCTTCCCATTCTCCGGCTATAAGAAGTCCTTCTATGGCGACCTTCATGCGAATGGCCGTGATGGCGTGGAATTCTATACCCGCAAAAAGATGCTGACAGCCAGATACTAAGAGAATGCAGCGGAGGCCGGTGTCTGGCCGGCCCCTGCTTACATAATGGAGGAGGAAATTCAGGATGGCGAGATTTCTTAAAACAGGCAAAACCAAGGAAGAGCTGGCAGTCCAGGCTGCACAGGTGACAGAGACCGTAAAAAGCATTTTGGATGATATAGAGAAGAATGGCGATTCCGCAGTACGTAATTATTCTGAAAGGTTTGATAAGTGGTCCCCTGAAGGCTTTAAGCTTTCACAGGAGCAGATCGAGGAGATCATCAGCACGGTTCCAGGGGAGACCATCAAGGATATTGAGTTTGCCCAGGCACAGATCCGGAGATTCGCGGAGGCCCAGAAATCTGCACTGCGTGATATTGAAGTCGAAACTCTGCCGGGAGTCTTTTTAGGACACAAAAATATCCCGGTGAACAGTGTGGGCTGCTATATCCCAGGCGGCAGATATCCGATGGTCGCTTCCGCCCACATGAGTGTCCTTACCGCAAAAGTGGCCGGCGTGAAGCGTGTGATCGCGTGCACACCGCCGATTAATGGGGAAATTCCAGCGGCAACCGTTGCCGCGATGTCACTGGCAGGTGCGGATGAAATTTATCTTCTTGGCGGAGTCCAGGCGATGGCAGCCATGGCGATCGGAACCGAAACGATTCAGGGAGTCGATATGCTGGTCGGACCTGGCAATGCCTTTGTGGCAGAAGCGAAGCGGCAGCTGTTCGGCCGGGTAGGCATCGATCTTCTGGCAGGTCCTACAGAGGTATTGGTGATTGCGGATGAGACCTCGGATGCAGAGATTGTGGCGACGGATCTTTTAGGACAAGCCGAGCATGGCCCGACTTCTCCGGCCGCCCTGATCACAACCTCTGAAAAGCTGGCCAATGAAACGGTCAAGGAAATCGAACGACAGCTGGAGACACTCGAAACAGCGGACGTGGCCCGCGCAGCCTGGAACGAATACGGCAGCATCATCCTGGTGGACAGCCTGGAGGAAGCAGTGGCAGAGGCGGACAAGCTGGCCTATGAGCATGTGGAAATTTTGACAGAGGATCCGCGTTTCTTTCTTGAGAACATGACCAATTTCGGAGCGCTGTTCTTAGGACCGGAAACCAATGTGGCGTATGGCGATAAAGTCATCGGAACCAACCACACCCTTCCCACAAAAGGAGCTTCACGCTACACAGGCGGACTGTGGGTAGGCAAATTCCTGAAAACCTGCACCTACCAGGAAATCCGCACACCAGAAGCAAGCGCCATGATCGGTGAATATGCCGAGCGCCTCTGCCATCTCGAGAACTTTGCCGGACACCGCGAGCAGGCACTCCTGAGGGTCCGCCGGTATAAGAAGGAATCGGTGCATCAGTGATTGTCACATAGAGGGCGGTTTGGCCGCCCTTTTTCTCTAAAGAGTATAAAGACCAGAATCCAACGCCTGCCGGGGAAATAGTGCTTTCATCAAGCGTATGAAGACCAAAATCCTACACCCCAGCATGAAATTGGCTATTAGAAATGGATAAATGAAATCCGCTAAACAAATTTTTGCATACTCAGATAGGAGGTACGATATGGAACTGGTTGTGATTTTGCTTGCCTTAGGACTTTTAATGTTCATTGCTTATAAAGGGTTTTCCGTTATTTTATTTGCTCCGCTCTGCGCCTTGTTTGCCGTATTGCTTACGGATCCATCTCATGTACTGCCGTTCTTTTCTAACATCTTTATGGAAAAGATGGTGGGCTTCATCAAGCTTTATTTCCCGGTTTTCCTGCTGGGCGCGATTTTTGGTAAGGTCGTCGAGACCTCAGGGCTTGCCGCTTCGATTGCGAAAACAATCGTCCGGGCAGTGGGGGCCAAGCGTGCCATACTTGCGATCGTGCTCATGACAGCAATCTTAACCTACAGCGGCGTCAGCTTATTCGTGGTTGCATTCGCTGCTTATCCATTTGCAGCAAAGCTTTTCCAGGAGGCTTCGATTCCAAAACGCCTGATTCCAGGTACGATTGCTTTGGGAGCGCTTTCTTTCACGATGGATGCCATGCCGGGTACACCGCAGATCCAAAACGTTATTCCGACTTCTTATTTCAAGACCGACATCTATGCGGCTCCCGTTCTTGGAATCATCGGTGCCATTTTTGTTTTTGCTTTAGGGATGGTTTATCTTGAATCCCGCCGCCGCAAGGCTGCCGCAGCCGGGGAAGGCTATCTGGGATTTGGGGGAGAAATAGCGGCAGCTGCTGAGCCGATTCCATCCGAACCTGCTCCTTCCTTTACCTCAGAAAAGGAAAGCCCGCTCCGCCAAATTCTCGCATTTGTGCCGCTTGTACTTGTCGGGGTGATGAACAAGGTCTTTACCGTTAATATTCCTAAATGGTACCCAAATGGGTTCGACTTTTCGAAGATTGGCTTAGATGTTTTTGGGAAGGTAGAGCTGCCGACTGTCCTTGGAGTCTGGTCCGTTGAACTCGCACTGGTCATCGGAATCATCACGACCATTGCCTTTAACTTCAAAAGCGTAGCAGTGGATTTCAAAACCGGACTCAACGCCGGTATTGGAGGAGCTCTGCTTGCCGCAATGAATACGGGCTCTGAATATGGATTTGGAGGAGTCATTTCATCTCTTCCTGGCTTTGGGGTTGTCCGGGACGGCATCTCCCATACGTTCTCAAGCCCGCTTATGAATGGTGCGGTCACCACCAACGTCCTTGCCGGTATCACCGGTTCTGCATCCGGAGGAATGGGAATCGCCCTCAGTGCGATGGGGGAGAAATATGTCCAGGCCGCCCAGAGCTCAGGGATTCCCATGGAAGTTATGCACAGAGTCATAGCCATGGCCTCCGGCGGCATGGACTCCCTGCCGCATAACGGAGCGGTGATCACACTCCTGGCTGTTTGCGGGCTGACACATAAGCAGTCCTACCGTGATATTTTTGCTGTTACGATTATTAAAACAATAGCTGTATTCTTCATTATC
Source organism: Peribacillus kribbensis DSM 17871 (assembly GCF_000430765.1). Lineage (GTDB taxonomy): Bacteria > Bacillota > Bacilli > Bacillales > DSM-1321 > Paraperibacillus > Paraperibacillus kribbensis. Next base: position 157,938 of record NZ_KE387242.1, read on the forward strand.
GGTCTATATTCCATAACAGGCTGGATTTAAAAGAATAAAGACAGGGACTCAATCCCTGTCTTTATTCTTTTGTATACCAATGAAGATTCTTTCATTAAAAAGGAATTTCTTAATTACTCAAAAATGGTATCAATGGGAATTTTGTAAATGAATGGAAATATTTCGTTGACTATTATCATTAATGAAAATATAATTACTAATGATAATGATTATACAAAGAGAATAGTGGTGATGTTTTTGAAAGGAGAATCCAAAGCCGATTTGATGCTTCATCCAGTCAGGTTCCGCATTGTCCAGTGCCTGTTAGGGGGAAAAGAAAAGACCGTTCAAGAAATTAGTACCGATCTGTCAGACATTCCGCAGGCCACCCTCTATCGCCACATAAACAAGCTTCTGGAGGGCGGACTGGTAATGGTGGTCGAACAGCGGCAGGTAAGGGGAACTCTGGAGAAGGTTCTTGCCTTGCAAAGTCCCGCAGCAGTTTCCCGGGAAGATCTAGGCAGGATGTCAAGAGACGAGCATATGCATATGTTTATGATGTTTGTGTCTTCCCTTGTTGATGATTATGACCGGTATCTTCACCAAGAAGAATTCGATTTGGTCAAAGACGGTGTCAGTTACCGAAAAGCCACGCTGTATCTCTCAGATCAAGAATTTACTGAAATGGTCACGGCGATTCGTCAGGCTATTGAATCTGCCCTCCCCAATACACCAAGTGAATCACGCCGCAAGAGGATCATTTCAAATATCGTAATGCCGGATGGCAATTAAGAAAGGATGACGTGTATGAAAAAAGCCATTGCAGTGAGTCCTCTTTACCTGCTCGTCAGTATCTTATTCTGGCTGTTATTCTGGAAGGCTGGTTATCCGATGAACTGGGGCTCGTTTGGATTTGGGATATTGGGCTGGTGGATCGCCTATTTACTTCGAATACCCATCAGCCTGGTTTTAATGAAAATCCAGGGAGGAAAACAGCCGAAAGGAATCATCTATTTCTCTGGTATATTGGAAGAATCGGTCCGTCTTATCATCCTGGTTTTAACTGGATCGGCCATCCAGAAGACTCTCTCTATAGGCCAGGGATGGGCGTTCATCGAGGTAGTATTCGCCATCGTAAACCTGCTGGCATTGAACAATCTGGCCGCCAAAACAGATGAAAAATCCATGCAGGCAAAAGAAATGTTAAGCGCTGCTGGAATGAAGATGGACGGAAGTCCCTTTTGGGGAGCATTCGAACGGATTTTTGCGAGCGCATTCCATATTGGGAGCACCTTAATCATTGCTTGGAATCCATGGATGGTTCTTGTGATGATTCCGGTCCATACCTTTTATAACATGGCCGTCACATATATTATGAAACGGTCCATTGCTTATATGGAACTGGCAAGTGCTGTATTCGGGAGTGTTGTATTTATTCTTGGACTACTAGTTTATTTACATTGAAGGTTAGGATGGGCTGGTACCATGCTAGGTTCAAGGGGAGTTAGAGTCATGTGCGGAATAGATTTTGTTATGGCAGTCTCTCATAAGGAAGCTGCCAAGGCAGACAGGTAGGTTCATTTTGATGAACGAATTCATCAGTATTTACAGAAGCAAAAGGAACCAGACCTAGGCTTTCTAGTAAAAAACAGCTTAGAAAAGATAGAAATTAAACCGATTGTCGGATAAAGCTTGAAAACCCTTCAGATGCTTTTAACAGATAAGAACCAATCAGTTCTCCTGCTATAGCTAGTATAAGATATAAATAAGGCATGGACCGTGATCCTCCTAAGTCGCCTTCGTTAGAACTTTACAGTGAGGGAATCACTCTATAGGGTACTTTTTTATAAATGAAGGAATTTGCTGAATTAATCTGTAAGGATAAGAGGCTTATAGAATAATGAATAAGCAAAGTGTACAATTAGTCATGAAAGAAAGTTCAACCACTCGCACATACATAGATGGAGTTGATTTATATGCAGCAGCGGTCAAAGTCATATCGCAGGAATCAAATTCTGCTGATTGCTGGGATTATTTTCATTGCTTTTAATTTGCGTCCTGCCATTACAGCAGTAGGGCCGATTATAGGCTCGATTCGGGCGGATATGGGGCTTTCGAATGGAATCGCTGGTTTAATTACAACACTGCCTTTGCTTTCCTTTGCGGTTCTGTCCCTTCTAGCGCCGAAGATAGGGTATCTCCTTGGAAATGAGCGGTCGGTGTTTATCGGTTTAATTATCCTGATTATTGGTATATGCATCCGTTCTGCCGGGTTTAACTTCACCTTATTTATAGGCACAGCTCTGTTAGGTGTTGGGATTGCCATCGGAAATGTTCTACTTCCAAGTATTGTGAAGCAGAACTTCCCTGAACGTGTTGGGTTGATGACTAGTATCTATTCAACCTCCATGACTACCTTTGCCGCTTTTGGATCAGGGATCAGTATTCCGCTTGCACAAGGAATGCAGTTAGGATGGCAAAAGGCATTGTTGAGCTGGAGCTTATTAGCAATGCTCGCCGCGTGTATATGGATCCCCCAGCTGCAAAGGAATGCTTCAATCCAACATGTTAAAAGACAGACCCATCCTCATGCATCAATTTGGCGATCAGCGGTTGCGTGGCAAGTCACATTGTTTATGGGCCTTCAATCTTTTATATTTTTCAGCACCGTTGCCTGGATTCCTGATATATTACATAGTCATGGAATAAGTATTGCGACATCCGGCTGGATGCTGTCGTTCATGCAGTTCATTTCACTGCCAACAACGTTTCTCGCACCCCTTTTGGCCAGCCGCTTAAAAAATCAGATTAGTATTATCATAGGGATTGGTGTTTTGTATTTCCTGGGGATTCTCGGCTTATTTGCCGGGCATCATCATGTATTAGTAATGGGATCTATTGTATGTATCGGCTTAAGCCAAGGGGCTACCATTAGTTTGGCGCTTGCTCTTATTGGTCTTCGTTCAGAAAATGCTGTACAAGCGGCTGAATTATCCGGCATGGCCCAGTCCGTTGGGTATTTCTGTGCAGCGGCCGGACCGATTCTTCTTGGTTTCTTGCTGGATCGGACTCATTCATGGACGCCATCCATCCTAGTACTAATGGTAATCGTCATTATCATGACTGCAGCTGGAGCTGGAGCGGGACGGAACAAGTATGTGTTAGAATCAAAGAACATTGTACCATAGTGGCACTTTATAGAACACGCCCATTCAAATCAACACAGATGTAGTAGAGGACAGCCGCATTTACTTAACGGATTCGGTTGATGGGGAGAAAATTGCTAATAACTAAGTAAATAACAAGTTTATTAGCGTATATTTCACCAGTAAATTAGTAATGTAAATGGCAAGCAAAAACGCTCAGATTTATTCTGAGCGTTTTTGGATGTTATAATTTTTTTAACCTAATTTACCTAAAACAACCACTAAATCAGGAAATTTATACTGATTCGTAATTTCTTATTTTTTTACTTTTCTAATCGGAAAAAAAACAAGTATTAATACTAATCCTAGTAACAAGGTTAAAAATGGGAATATTAAGGGGGTGAATATTGTAGGATAACCTTCCCAAGCGTCAGTGTAATATCCAATTGAATAAGGAACAACTACACCAGCATTAAGAAGTTCTGTTTGTAAAGCATCTCGTTCGGTGAAATTAAAAGAATTATTTTTGAAATTACCATCTTCATCTAATGTGTATAGCGTGTACTTCAATTTCTCTGAAGGTACCCCACCGACTATATCTCCGTTTGGCATCTCTTTTTCTAATTCTCTTGTTTTTTTCAAAAGTAGAATGAATTGGGTTTTATCATTTTTTTTATCTTCTAAGATTAAATATGCAATTTCTCCATAGTATCTATTCAAACCTTTTTCATCTATCCTTATAGGATAACCTTTTAATGTATCTATTTCCTTCCCATCTAATTTTAATGATAAATCTGCGATGCCAATTTTATTACTCCAAGGGTCTATATAACTTTCGTCATCTATTATTGTTTCTTTAATCTCTACAATATGGTCTTTAAAATTAAATGTAGATTTAGTAGGGGGTTCACCTTTGCTTACATTTGTAATCTTATACTCTTTATTCATTTTTTGATTATGAATGAGTTCCATTATCATTTCTGTGCTTAATGGCAGAGACGTTAAAAATAAAATCGTTCCTATTAAAAAGAATACTAATCTTTTCATATCAAATTACCTCTATCCAAATTTTTGTACATTCGCATATTGTGATATAATTTTAACATAAAATTTTCCAATTCCTTATTAAAAAATCAACAGAACGAATCTACTGCATTCGCGATTTAACATACGATCTTATTCAATTATCGGGCAGTATTGTTTACCAGGAAATGGACTATTAAGATATTTTATAAAACAAAATCTGTTGTGGAAAGGCTGTTATTCTGTGTTGAAACCTAAATCGTTGAAAAGAGGAGATACAGTTGGCATTTTTACACCATCGTCTCCAGCACCAGTCCTATATAAGGAAAGATATCAAAGAGGATTAATTCAATTAGAGAAATTAGGATTTACTCTTATAGAGGGTTCTTGTACGAGGGAAATGCAATCTTATCGTTCAGGTTCAATTAAAGCAAGAGCAGAAGAAATAAATGAGTTCATATATTGGGAAGCATGACCATTTCAATGATTTAGGTTCGCCTTTTTCACTCAATGAATTACTTATTGAAATAATAGGTGATTCGAATATACCTATACTTTCAAATTTTGACATTGGACATATCTTCCCATCGCATGTATTTCCAATTGGGATTGAAGTGATTCTAAATGCTGATGAAGGAACACTCACATTCCTTGAAGATGGTGTCTTAGAATAAACATTATTCAAATAAAGAGCTTTAATCTATAATGCGAAATAGAACTTCCTGATACTTGGAAGTTCTATTTTTTTATAAACTATCAACATTAAACTTTCACAGCTTTTTAATTAAGCTATTAAAGGACGGAGTGGCTTTGCAGTAGTATAACTAGAGCTGTTTCCAGCCTTTGCTGAAAGAATCCAATTAATTGTTTTTCCCTACGCCATAAAACATTAATGCTTGTTTGAGATCTAAGAAGGTTTTTAGACGGCTGAAATCCAGTCCGATTTGAATAGATGTTTGAGCTACTTCCGGCCGGATGCCTGAAATGGTGCAGTCAATACCCAGCAGTTCCAGTACATATATTAATTGAAGCATTCTTTCAGAGACTAATGAGTCCACATAGGTTACACCTGATACATCTATAACAAGAGCGGTGACGTTGGCTTTTGAGCATTTTACCGGGATTGTTTCTAAAAGAGAATTGGCTCTTACTTCATCGATAAAACCGACTAAAGGCAAAACTGCGACACCATCCACAACTGGGATGACAGGTGAGTGGATTTCATCGATCAATTCCTGCTGAGCCTGTAATTTTTCCCTTGTCGCCTTATAATACTGCTCTGCGAATTTATTAATCAATGTATCGATGGTCGTGTGATAAGTCGCAGTCCATCTTAAAACATCCTGTTTATCAATTTCATCATGTTCTGCGCTATATTCAGTTACATAGTCCCAAATGATTCTTTTGGTTTTGCTTAATGCTTCCAATACTTCATAAATAGGTGTATCCCATTTAAGCCTGCTGGACACTACGATTTTAATCCAATCACGTATATTTTTTTCGAATACACTTTGATCCTCTAAAAAACCGCTCGCAATCGTTTCGATGGTATATATGTGCTGCTTCCTCAGCTCTTGCTCAACGGAGGAGTTTGCGTCCTTTGAATAGATGGAACCTGTTGCATTTTTTCTGGTACTAAACCATATATCACTAATATTGGAGGAATTTTCTTTAATGTTTTCAAAAAGTTCATGATCTTTTTTCATCAATTTCTCTTCCTTCCGAATCAGGCTCATATAGATATTATAACTTTTGCTTCATGGAATGCATAGAAATCTACATATTAGACAATTCGATATGTAAAATTATTCGGAAATCATAGAATAAGATCATTTTACTTAGTAAACTCTGAGTTTGGGAGCTTACTTAGTTTGGACCTTTTTCGAGCAGCTCATAACTATTCCATCAGCTGCATCCCTGGATCTATAATATCACTCTGGCAATCATGATTTCCGGACATTAGATCAAACTTTAGCCAATACATAGATGCAATACGGGTAGGGGACTGGAACCATATATCGCTTGGCTTTTGCTTTGATTATGATTTTCATCATTTTATTCAATCATTACCCATACTTAAAGTGATATCCAATAAAAGGAAAAAATGTAATTGTGTCGAATTCATTGAGAGAAGAGAGGTTTCTAACTATCTTAAACAGGAGTGGAAGATATGAACGATATTCGCAGGGAATATAAAGAGGTGGATGACTACTAGCATCAAAGAGATCGAAACGATGATCATTTATGGATGATGCTCGAAAAGAATGGCGGTTTTATCTTTATCGTGTATCTCCCTTTTTGGTGCTTGGCAGAATTTTCAATGTTACCACTAAGTTCATTAGAAATAGAGTGTGGAAAGGGATGAAACCCCCTTATCATGCAGGGAGGAGAAGGCATTGAAAAAGACAGTAAGCTCCGTTATCGTTTGTTTAATCTCCTGCAGTTTTCTTCTTCACACTGCCTCGGCAAAATGGTCTCATGCTTTAGTGGTCTATAATGACAACACGTATATTGTTTCGAACACACATATTGAACTCAGTAACATCGGTAAGAAAATAGGGGAGGTCACAAAGTATTCAGACCGGGAAGGCACGTATAGCGGTAATTTCTCAAATGAGTTCCCAAAAGGCACACATTATTATGAAATTAAGGGTGTAAACACGAAGGAAGCAATTGCAATAAAAGAAAGCAAATCATCATTTATCCAAGGTGAATTTGATGGTACATACGCTGGCAGCAGTGAAGGGGACCATACAGCAATTACTTTTAAAATAGTAGTGATCTATTTTTTTGCGGCTGTTTTGGTTGGAAGTGTTATTTATTTGGTTAAAAAAAATTCTTTTACCAATAAAAAACAATAGTTGGCCGTCTATTATATGAAGAGGGCCAAAGATGACTAAGACTTTTGGGTTGAAGCCTAAGAGTCTTTTCGATTAGGTTAAAATAACTAATCAACTTTCTAAATATATTTACTATTTAAAAAACTTTGATTATAATAACAGAAACTGTTAACAGTTTACAAAGTGAGTTTCGGAAGGAGGGATTTCTTTCGGGATGCAGGTAACGTTGAATACATTACAGCAGGAAGCCATCCAAAATATAAGAAAGCTCATTATTGATGGGAGACTCGAATTGGGTTCACGTGTAAATGAGGTGGAAGTATCCAATTTGCTAAACATGAGCCGGGGCCCTATCCGTGAAAGTTTGCGGATTTTAAATCTGGAAGGTCTAGTAACTTATGTTCCAAGGAAGGGAATGTTTGTCACTAAACTAGAACGGAAAGATATCCAAGAAATTTATGATATTCGTTTTTATTTAGAAAAAAACGCTGTGGAATTAGGTTTTCATCAAGTTACACACGATATGCTGCACAAACTTCAAGATGTGGTGAATCAGATGGAGACCGCTTCCAAAGAGAATAGAAGGGATCGGCTGGTGCAGCTGGATTACCAGTTTCATGAAGTGATCATAACATTGCCGAATTATCAGCGATTGAAGAAAAATTGGGATTCATACAGTGCGCTGGTGGACCTCATTTTTGCCGAGGTATTCCGAGTAGGCAGTGAGAGGATAGAGGATATTCCACAGGCACACCGAATATTGCTGGATGCGTTTGAGAGCGGAGATAAAATACACTTTATCGAGATATTACAAAAGCATTATAGGGATGGAAAAGAAAGTCTATTATCCGTCTGGGAAGAGAGAAGGGCTGAATAATCGATAAGAAAGGGAACGAATTCAACATCCTTTTCAGCAGGAAAAATATTTCGAAAATTCAACAAAATGATTTTGGTATAGAGAAAGAGACGACTTAAGGGGGAAAAGAATATGAGTAATCATGCAGCGGCTGCGAAGCAGACATCAGGAGCTGTGTCAAAGGGATATGATCAGCAGCTACGCCGTGTTTTATCATTTAAAGACTTATTAATCTACGGAATGGTTTTTATGGTTCCAATCGCACCAATGGGAGTCTATGGACTTGTCTCCAATCAAAGCTTCGGGATGGTTCCTTTGGTTTATTTAGTTGGAATTGTTGCCATGGTATTTACGGCCCTGAGCTACAGTAAGATGAGCAGGGAGTTCCCAATTGCAGGTTCTGTTTATTCGTATGTACAACGCGGATTAAATCCGCATGTAGGATTTTTGACTGGATGGATGATTTTGGTCGATTACATTCTGGCTCCTGCCCTTTTATATTCGTTTTCCGGACTTTGGCTCAACAGTCTGATTCCATCCATTCCCGCTTTTGTCTGGGTTTTGCTGTTTATCGTCATTAACACTGCTGTTAATGCATGTGGAGTACAGTTAGCTGCGAAAACAAACTTTATCTTATTAGGTGTTGAACTTATAGCCTTATTAATCTTCATTGGCGTTGCCGTAAAATTTGTATTTATCGATGGCCATGGCACAGGAGGGTTTTCCCTTGCACCCATCTTTCAGCCCGATCACGTTAACATGAAGTTTTTAGCTACTGCCACTTCTATTGCCGCTTTAAGTTTCCTTGGTTTTGATGGTATCAGTACGTTAGCTGAGGAAACAAGTGATCCGAAGAAAACGGTTGGGCGTGCAACCATCGCAGCCCTCATTATTCTCGGTTTGATTTTCATGATTGAAACGTACATGGCTGCCCTTATTCACCCGCACTATAAAGGCCTGAATCCGGACATGGGCTTTTTCGATATCGCGAAAGAGGCTGGCGGAAACTTCCTTTATTATCTATTAATCATTGTAAATGTTATTGCGGTGGGGATAGCAAACGCTCTTGCGGCTCAATCTGCCATTTCGCGTATTTTGTTCTCGATGAGCCGCGACAAGCTGCTTCCAGGCTCCAGTTTCCTTGGAAGAGTTCACCCAAAGTTCCAGACTCCATTTAATGCAACAGTGTTTGTCGGCGTGCTGTCCATTATCGTAGCGAAGGTATTATCCATTGAGACGATCATCAAGTTTGTGAACTTTGGAGCATTGACTTCGTTTATGCTATTGAACCTTACGATCATTGTTTACTTCTATTTTAAAAAGAACCAGCGAGGACTGGGAGGAACCATTAAAAACTTCCTTTTCCCATTATTGGGCTTTGCTGTAATCGCCTATGTTTGGTCCGGCTTTGACAAAATGACGTTTTATGTCGGCTTTGGCTGGTTAGCTGCCGGCATCATTGTAGGGGCGATCAAGTCAAAAGGATATAAAGAAGTGCCTGCATCAATAGGTGAGATTTAAACGTAAGAGGGGGATGGAAAAAATGCATCTTTTATCAAAAGAACAATCCGTATTTGCTTTTTCAAAAGAAAACGAGCCTGTTTTGAAAATTACTAGCGGGGAGCAGGTTACATTCCAGACATACGACTGTTTTTCCAATCAAATTGAATCAGAATCGGATTTAGTGACAAGCGTGGATTTTTCGAGAGTTAACCCGGCTACCGGCCCGGTGTATGTGGAAGGGGCACAACCTGGAGATGTGCTGAAGATCGAAATTGGACAAATTACTGTAAGAGAATGGGGAGTGATCAGCACTCTTCCTGAGATGGGGGTTCTGTGGCATCGGGCTGAAACGAGAACCAAGATTGTTCCGGTAGAAAATAGTTCGATCGCTCATTTCAATGAAAGAATTCACTTTCCTGTAAACCCGATGATCGGAGTGATCGGTGTAGCCCCTGCGGATGAGGCAGTTCCCTGCGGTCTTCCTGGCAACCATGGCGGCAATATTGATAACCATGTGATTACAAAAGGGTCCATTGTGTATCTGCCTGTATTTGTAGAAGGGGCATTGTTCGGACTTGGCGATGTTCACGCATCCATGGGGGATGGAGAAATTGGTGGAACAGGCATTGAGATTGCGGGTGAGGTGGAGACAAAGATCTCTGTCTTAAAAGGAACATCCATCCCGCGTCCCATGGTGGAAACCGACGACAGCTGGTATTCAGTGGCTTCCGATGAAGATACGCAGAGAGCCATTCAGATTGCATGTGAGGATATGCAGGATTTGTTAGTTGAGAATTGGGATTTAACCCCGACAGATGCCTACCTGCTTATGTCAGTAGCGGGCGATGTCCAAATGTGCCAGTGCTGTAAACCATCTCCTGTCGACGTGATTTCTAGATTTAGAATGCCTAAGCTTGAAAATCTGCCTAGATTAATTGAATAGACAAGTGGGTTTGTTTACACCTTACTTGCCGATTAGAGACAGCTGATTCTGCAGAACCATATATAATAAAGAAGAAGCGGGCTGTGAGTCCGCTTGATGTCGAGAAGCTAAATAAATATAAAAGAGAGCACAAGATGAAACTTATGCTCTCTTTTTAACACCTATCGTAAAGTTTTTAATGCTCCGCTCCAGGCTACCACTTGGTCCAGCATAAGATTTACATTGGTAAGATGCAGCTCAGCCGGCTTGAACGTACTAAAGTTTTCGAAATCAGTGAAAAGGGATAATGTTGGATGAACACGAACATCGGCAACCTCAAGTTCCCCTAAGATCCCGCGGAGGTGTTCAGCAGCACGGGCTCCGCCTGTTGAACCATAGCTGACGATTCCAGCCGCTTTGTTATGCCATTGATCGCGGGCTGAATCTAATGCATTTTTTAAAACACCTGTAATACTATGATTATATTCAGCGGCAACGAACACAAAACCATCCAAGGAGGATAACTTGTCAGTCCATGCTGTTAACGCAGGTTCCTCACCAGTGCCTTCACCCAAAAAAGACAGCTTGAAATCAGCAAGATCCACAATTTCGTAATTTGCATCTCCACGCTTGTCAGCAATGTCCTTGAGCCAATTCCCCACCTGTGGACTTACCCGACCCTGCCGCGTACTCCCTAAAATAATGCCGATATTGAGTTTTTCCATAATGCTCCTCCTCACTTCTATCTTGAAATGAAAACTCTCTAAAACAAGGTAATTGTATTATAATTCATTTTTATTGTCAAAAAATTCAATTAATAATTACACGATGTTCAAGCTAGGTGAACTCACGGCCTGATCGTAATTTTTTTTCCGGCCGCTGCGAGTGAAGAGGTTATTCAATACTACTTAGCAATTATCCAGGAATCACCATGAAACTATGCTGCCTTTTGTATGGTACTACTCGAAATTAGGTTAAAAGACAAAAAGACATTCTAGTTGAATGTCTTTTTAACAAATATTTTCTTTAACCGTAATATCCTTCACAACATCTTCTAAAGTCACATTCGTTAAAATCTTTTCCATTGCCAATTGGGCTGATATAAATAATGGTTCAATGGTATTCTGGATTTGTCTGCCCACAGGACAATCAGGATTTGGATTTTCATGTATGCTAAAGAGCTCATTTTCCTGTACGACATTCACTGCCTTGTAAACATCGTACAGGGTAATTTCAGATAATTCCTTTGCGAGTTTAGCCCCCGCAATACCTGGATGCACTTCAATCAAACCTGCTTTTTTTAGCATCCCCATCAGCCTTCTTATCACGGCTGGGTTTGTGTTAACACTTGATGCTAAAAAGTCAGAAGATGTTACTCCTTCTTTATTAAATTCAATGAGAGTCAATATATGAATTCCGACAGCGAATCGGCTGCTAATGGACATGTTCAGTCACCATCCTGCTACCTTTATGGTTATTTTTCTTATTTCTTGATCATGTAATTCATTCGATTACAAGTTTATTATACCAAATTGCGGACATATTGATAAAGAACTCATTATCCTGTTGACAAAACGAATACAGGTAACTAAAATGAATACATGTAATCAAAGTTGTTACAGGATGACGAGAAGGAGGAATAAAGGATGAAAGTATTAGTTACAGGAGCAACAGGGAAATTAGGTTCAAAGGTGGTAGAATCATTATTGAATTCTATACCTGCAAGTGATTTGGCGGTTAGTGTTCGAAATCCGGAGAAAGCACAAGGACTTCGTGATCGTGGAGTGGAAATCCGTCAAGGAGATTTTGACTCTCCAGAGTCTTTAGATCATGCCTTTTCAGGGATTGACCGCCTATTGATTATCTCTGCGGATGGTGACAATGAAACTAGAATTCAACAGCATACAAATGCCGTCCAAGCAGCTGAGCGGGCAGGGGTAAAATTTATTGCTTATACGAGTATAGCCAATGCACCAGAAAGTAAAAATTTAATGGCTCCGCCTCATGTTGCGACAGAAGCAGCCATCATAAAAACGGGTATCCCTTATTCTTTCCTTCGTAACAACTGGTATTTGGAGAACGAAACGGGAAGTATTCAAGGTGCCATGGCAGGTGCCCCATGGGTTACGTCCGCTGGAGAAGGCAAAGTGGGCTGGGCACTTCAGCAGGATTACGCAGATGCTGCAGCAGCGGTTCTTCTTGGCAGCGGTCACGAAAATACAGTCTATGAACTTTCAGGTCCTCTTTTATCTCAAGAAGAATTTGCAGCTGCTCTTGGGAAGGTATTGGGTAAAGAAATCCCTGTACAGCAAGTTAGTGACGAACAATATGCTGAAATCATGAAAGGCTTAGGTTTACCTGATTTTGTGATTCCGATTGTAGTAGGAATCCAAGAAAGTATCCGGAACGGTTCACTGGAAGTTGAGAGCAATGATTTTGAGAAAGTTCTGGGCCGCCCAGTGACATCGGTCCACGATACACTGACCCAGCTTGTTCATGCCATTTCACAAGCTAAATAAATTGAACTTGAAAAACCGGCTGTTAAGTCGGTTTTTTATTTGCAGAAAGTATGCATTTACTCATAGGTTTCCATTTAAGGATGAATGGATTTATGGTGAGTAAATAGAAAAAGAAATGGGGAGACAGAATCAATTAACTAAAATTTCAAAAAATATATTGACGATAGAGGAACTTCCCTATACAATAACTTTATTATTCTCATCAGATTAGTTGGGAATAAGACGGTGTCCAGTCAACTGGAATTTTTTAGATGATTTTAAATTAGAATAGAATAGATGATAAAGTCGACTATACGAATGGAGACTTCTCATACCTTTTGGTTAAATGAGAAGTTTCCTTTTTTATTATAGTAATCATCAGGGAGAAGGGGGGCTGGATATGCACTGTGGATCCAGCATGAAATTTTAACAAGAAAGAATTCTATTTGGGAAGGAGCTGAATATTTTGGGCAGGCTGGTACAATTAATCAAAAATGAATGGTCAATTTGGATGATACCTTTGATTTTGATTATTCTCTGGCAAGGCTTAGGACAGATTGGTTTAATTGGTCATGATATCTTACCCACTCCTATAAAAGTTCTAAAGGCATTTTATCATTTAAGCGCAGATGGAGTTTTATGGGAAAACATTGGTGTGAGTGCGAAAAGAGCTATTGTTGGATTAATCGTGGGGGGGAGCATTGGGTTTTTTCTTGGTATGCTCAATGGTCTTTCAAGGACCTCCGAAAAATTATTGGATAGTTCGATTCAAATGTTAAGGACCATCCCCCACTTGGCACTCATTCCAATTGTTATTCTGTGGTTTGGTATTGGTGAATCATCAAAATTGTTTCTTGTAGCACTAGGGGTTGCATTCCCTATTTATCTTAATACTTTTCATGGAATTCGCTCGGTAGACAAGGGACTTATTGAAATGGGAAAAGTATATAAGCTTAAATCGTTTCATTTAATCAGATCGATCATCTTACCAGGTGCATTGCCGTCCATATTGGTAGGACTCCGGTATGCACTGGGAATCATGTGGTTATCCCTCATTGTGGCTGAAACAATATCTGCTGATTCAGGTATAGGCTATATGGCCATGAATGCTAGGGAATTTATGCATATGGATATTGTCGTAGTAAGTATTTTGCTTTATGCATTACTGGGAAAGCTTTCCGACTCTATTGCCAAGTTTTTTGAAAAAAAATGGCTGCAATGGCACCCTAATTATCATAGTGATAAGAGCAGGTAATTTGCCTGAAGGAAAGAGAGAGTGGAAAAAATGCCAGAAAAAGATACAGGTTTGAAAATTGAATTGTCAAAGGTTGAAAAATCATTCAATGAACTAAAGGTACTAAAGGAGATCAATCTTTCTATAAAACCCGGTGAGTTTATTGCAATAGTAGGAAGGAGCGGATGCGGGAAAAGTACTCTCCTAAGACTCATCTCAGGACTCGAAACAGTCAGTAATGGTTTAGTTTTTACAGATGATCAAGCATTAAAAAATATTCATCCGGATACTAGAATCATGTTTCAAGACGCAAGACTATTACCTTGGAAAAAAGTACTGTCCAATGTCCAGATAGGAACAAAATCCCGCGGCAGAGGTGAAGCTAAAGCTGCTTTGGCAATGGTAGGTTTGGAAGATCGAGCAAACGACTGGCCTATTGTCTTATCTGGCGGACAACGCCAGCGAATAGCGCTGGCCCGTGCACTTGCCGGTGAACCCCGGCTGCTGCTTCTAGATGAACCTCTTGGGGCTCTTGATGCGCTTACCAGCATCGAAATGCAGCAGTTAATTGAAACATTGTGGCTAGAACAAAAATTTACGGCAATTCTTGTAACCCATGATGTTAGTGAAGCTGTAGCACTTGCGGATCGAGTGCTCGTGATTGAAGATGGTACCCTGTCGATGGATCTTTCCATTCCACTTGAGCGTCCGCGAACCAAGGATAGTAAATTCGTATATTACGAGAAAAAAATATTGGATCGTGTGATGGGAGGTAAAGAATCACATCTGCATGGAGCAGTCACCAGATTATCCCGGACTATGTAGAGCTATTTTCCACAAGGAAAAACAAGGAGGCAAGGGGAATGAGTAAACATCTTTATAACAAAGCTATTAAAGAGACTGAACGAGAAGCGGATGCCGATGTACTGGTCATCGGCGGGGGACCATCAGGGGCATGGGCGGCTATTACAGCTGCAGCAAAGGGAGCACGAGTGATCCTGGTAGATAAGGGATATTGCGGAACAAGCGGGGCGACAGCTCCTTCTGGTACAGGGGTTTGGTATATCAATCCAACTCCGGAAGAACAGGAAGCAGCTATGAAGAGCAGGGAAGCAATGGGCGGTTATTTAGCTGATCGAAAATGGATGCTGTCTGTTTTAAACAGGACCTTTTCGAATGTGAATCTGTTAGATTCTTGGGGATATCCATTTCCGCTTAATGATTCTGGAGGTAAACATCGAAAAAGCCTGCAAGGGCCAGAATATATGCGCTTAATGCGTAAACAGGTTAAAAAGGCTGGTGTAACGATATGGGATCACAGTCCGGCTCTTGAACTGCTAAAGGATGAACACGGTATTGGAGGGGCAGCAGGTGTAGTCAGTGCCACAGGGAATCAATGGGTGGTAAAAGCGGGAGCTGTCATTATTGCATCTGGCGGCTGTGCTTTTCTAAGCAAAGCTCTGGGATGCAATGTGCTGACAGGAGATGGCTACCTTTTGGCGGCGGAAGCTGGGGCCAGTTTGTCAGGAATGGAGTTTTCAAACGCTTATGCGATTGCCCCGGTTTTTTCGTCAGTGACCAAAACCGCTTTTTATACATGGGCTTCTTTTTATCACGAAGATGGAACGATAGTTGAAGGAGCTGGTTCCCAAAAAGGACGTTCCGTAATAGCGAGAACATTGCAGACAGAGCCCGTTTATGCCCGGCTTGATAAAACAAACGAAGACATGCAAAAGTGGATGCGCAAAGCACAGCCGAATTTCTTCCTGCCGTTTGACCGTTTAGGAATCAACCCATTTACCGATAAATTCCCTATTACTTTAAGATTAGAAGGAACAGTCAGGGGAACCGGAGGTATTCATATCCTAAACGAAAAGTGTGAGACGGCCATACCAGGTTTATATGCAGCTGGTGATGCGGCCACCAGGCAGCTCATATGCGGGGGATTTACGGGAGGGGGAAGTCATAATGCTGCATGGGCTATGTCGTCTGGTTCCTTTGCTGGTGAAGCGGCAGGTGAGTATGCATTAAATCTTGGTCAAAATGCGGCACACAGGAATGTAACGGGGATATCAAGTACACCTTTCACTTCTAAAACCGACAAAAACCATCAGAATAATCAGGTAGTAAAAGAAGTGATTAAAGATGTGCAAGCTGAAGTAACTCCATTTGAAATTAACTTATTTAGAAATGTAAAAAACTTAAAACCCTCATTACAGCGTCTGGATAGTATATGGAATGATATCCGCTCGGGCAAATTGGCGGACGTCTCCAATAGGGTAAAGGCGAGGGAGTCTGCCGCGATGACTGCAACAGCCCGCTGGATGTACTCTTCTGCCTTAGAACGGAAAGAGACACGCGGGATGCATAAGCGTACCGATTACAAGGAACAAAATCCAGACTTTCATTATCGCCTTCTTACTGGAGGATTAGATCATATCTGTACCAGGCCAGAACAAAATCTGCTGCATAGGGAAGGTGTTAAAGGATGATTGAACTCATTAGTGAATCGAAATGCATCAGCTGCGGTTTATGTGTTTCAGTCTGCCCTACTAATGTTTTTGAACAAAAAAAGGGAGAAGTTCCTGTAATTTCACGAAAGGATGACTGCCAAACTTGCTTTATGTGTGAAGTCTATTGTCCGGTAGATGCAATGTATGTATCACCAAATATAGAAGAGGAAGTCATTGATGAAAATCAAATTGTTCAAAGCGGTATTATGGGGAGTTATCGGAAAGAGCTTGGCTGGGGCAAAGGGCGGAGTTCCAGTGCGGCACTGGATGCTTCGTATAAAATGTTTCGTTTAATGAGTAAATTACCCGGACATTGATAAAAGGGGGACAATTACATGATTTCAAATTCAGCACGTGATAAAAATAAATTAGTAAGAAGATTATTTTGCCTACTGCTCACGGCTTTTGTTCTTGTAGCAGTCACCGGATGCACGGACAGTTCCAGTTCGGCGAATGCAAATCAGTCTAAAAGTAAGAATCAAGCTGTTCTGCGTATTGGTTTTGTTGGATCAACCAAAGACAATATTCCTGCAGGGGCAGAGGGCTGGAGTATTCAAAATAAGTTCCTTCAAAAGGATTTGAAAAAAATAGGAATTGATAAAATTGAATATCATGCATTTCCGAATGGCCCGCCATTGAACGAGGCCATAGCTGCTGGAGAACTGGATGCAGGCATATTAGGGGATACCCCGGCCATAGTAGGAAAGTCAAACGGACTAAAGACCAGACTGATCAGTCAAGCTTCCATCAACAGCAACGTATGGTTAATCACACCCAAAAACGGGGTGTCCAAGATTGAAGAGTTGAAAGGAAAGACGGTGGCCACTCAGTTAGGGTCATACATGTACCGCTATCTTGTTGGGGTACTAAAGCTTAAAGGACTGGATAAGGATGTGAAAATCGTTAATATGCTGACGAGTGATGCAGAAGCCGCTTTAAAACGGGGGGATATTGCAGCTTTTGCATTCCCAACTAACTCGGGTCCGCTCATTAAGTCAAAAGGATTTCCGGTCATTGATGAAGCAAAAGATCACCCTGAATTACTAGGCAGCTCTGTTACGGTAGTGACTGAGGATTATTTAAACAACCATCCCGAATTCATAAAAACTTGGAATAGTGCTCGTAAAGAAGCATTAGATGATTTATTTAAAAAGCCGGATGAATTTTATCGATTCCAATCGGAACAGGTAGGGTATGGAGTCAAGGTTATGAAGGAATCGCTCCCACTCAGTAATCTAAAATCTGAGGCATTGTCAGATGAGGGAACTAAAGAGTTGGAAAGTACAAAAAACTTTCTGGTAGAAGGGAAGTTTGCCAAAAAGGAATTTGAATTGAACGACTGGATCGCTAAGTAATGGTGGTGGCTGACCATTCAAAAGCTGCACATGCAGCAGGCTCCCGTGGAAAAGGAATCAACGCATTAAATGCGGTAATTCAATTATTTAATGGAATAAAATGCACGGCGCCAGCAGCTTCGGACAGATGTACGTATACATGGAATCATTACTCATGGCGGCGATGCGCGAAATTCATTCCAGAGTATGCTTCAGCCCGATTTTTTATCCGTGTAAGCACTTGGAAACGGGAGGAAAAGGTATCAGCGAAGATTCGAAATATCGCTGAAGGAGCAGCCATGGCAACTGGAAGTATGGTGAATATTGAAAGATTTCAAAACGAAGTCCATGATTTTATCATCAATCAATCATTGGATGAGATTGTTGGGGAGAAATTAACCTTATTGGGTGAAGAAGTAAAAGGGAAGGATAGCGGTATTGGGTCCACTTACGCAGGCAATGTCAGCCATGTTGTTCCGACAGCTCATGCCTATATTAAAAAATCGCCCGGATGATTTTATTGCCCATACAAATGAGTTCCGGGAGGCTGCTAAATCCAAACAAGGGGAGCATCCACTAGTAACCGGTGCAAAAGCTCTTGCTCTTACAAAATAATATGGATTTGTTCATTATTAAAAAACAGGCAGTTTTGAAGTGAACCCCTATAGCTAAACTGGTTATTTCATTAGGCATAGTGGAGGGCATGAACTCGGTATTGTACCGGGCACATGCCTTTTACTTTTGACTTAATTCGTTTTGGCTGCAGTAAGATAAGTACTATTTGATTGCTTCATTAGGATTTTTTCGGATGAAGGATTGTGTCACCGTGCTAATAAATAGAGGGAAAAATTCCCCTTATTTCGAAATGATGAGTAAAAAGAGCAAAAATAGAGGGAGGAATTCCCCTTATGGCCTGTAAAAATCAAAAAAAGAGGGGGTTTTCGCCCTATAACGGTAAAAGTTCCCCTTATATCCGCCTAAATACCCGTTATTCTTGTAATAACGGTAAAATCTCCCCTTATTCTACTTTTGGGTTAGGAGAAGAAAATGAGTTTTACATCAAAAACCGAGGGCCGTCATTTTTCTAGGGTTTTAGTCGGCACAAAAAAGGGGTGCCCGGACATTCTGGACAACCCCTTCTCCATTATTTAGACTGAGCTGCCAGCCACTCGAACAGAGTGGTGGTTTTCCCATTAATTACATCTGTTGGCTTGTTATTGTACACATAAATCCATGACCAGTGTCCAGGATATTGATAGGGGGTCCCATCAGCATTTTTGTATAATCCTGTTGTGTCGTGCACGTCATCGAATAAAGACATATGCACGTCAGCGGCGCCTGCTTGAAGATAACGTTGGTAAGTAGGTATGGTGTTGATAGCCGGCGGTAAGGTGGTATCATTCTTAGCCGCAATAAACCAGGTTGGAGTTTTGATCATATTTTTAATATCGCTATCACTAATCTTACTGTCGTTCAATCCTTCGCAAGTTGGGAATGCCGCAGCAAAATAGCCAGGGAAATCACGGGTGAGCAGCATGGTCATGTAACCGCCGTTTGAGTCGCCGCCAACATAAATCCTATTTGGATCTACATCTTTATGGTTGGCCACATAATCTTTTATCAAAGAAATGAGGGCGCTTTCATAAATGCTCGTTCCATCGGCTTTACCGGAAAATCCATTCATCCAAAAAGTAGGCGTTTGCGGAGCGAGTACGTAGGCACCGTCAAAGTACTCCTGTGTTTCTTTGGATGCAAACGAGTCAGCTTTGTTGGCAGAAATCGGTATAGTTGGATCCGTACCGCCTTCGCCGCCGCCGTGGAGCCAGATAATAAGCGGATTCTTATGGTTGTCCTGTTTTGGTGTAAAATCGGCATAGGTAAGGGTTGTATTACTGTAAGTGGCTTTTCCTGTTTGGAAATCATCGACCAATACGCGTGTCCCGCCTGCAAAAGAATTGACGGCAAGTCCTGAAACCGTTCCGGCAGGGGTAATAATGTCTTTTTGCTGGGTAATCGTATACTTATTGTCCGCCCATTCATTTAAACCGTTTGCGTAGTTCAACCCGGCACCCAAGGAGTCATTCGGGGCAATTTTTAACTCCAGCACCGCATATTGACCCATCTGCTGTGCCGGGTTTCCTTTTTTATCAGAAACGTAGGCCTTGGTCACGATGCGGTCGCCTTCTCCTAAGAACGGGTTGGTTAGACGGTTATCATATCTTGCTACATGGACCTTAAAGGTATCCGGCTTGACAGAATCAACCGGAACGGGTCTTCCCAAATCCACAATGACTTTTGTCACAGCTGCCCCCCAATCCTCAATTTCTGTAACCGTTTTGTAGGATGTGTGATGAACAGGCAGTTGTTTGGCGAATGCACCTGTACCGATTGACAAACTCAATAGAGCAGCCGAACCCACTGTTACTGCTGATTTCATCCAATGCTTTTTCTTCAATGCCATTTCTTTTCCTCCTGTCCAAAATAGTTAAAATATTCTGTAATCTATATGCAAGAAAAATATAACACACACATTAAAGCACATTAAAGCACTAAATTTTTGTGAGGAAAGGTAATTTATCACTTTACATAGGAAAATAAGACATGAATCTGCAAATAACGCATAATCTTTCAAATGGGTGTAAGAACATCATTTCGATGGACTTTTGCTCACTAGCATTAGGGAAATAAAGGTTTTTTAAGCAGTTCTTAAGTAGTGATGGCCTGTTAGAAGTTATACATACTTCGACATTCGGGGAAGTGGATTTTTTAAAAAACAGCACTTAAGGACTAGCGGGCAGATGATTGTGTACTTTGTAAGCCATATTTTAAGCTGCCAGCATGTTTACAATCTAGTAATGGACAGGGAAGTGTATGATCAAAGAGGTTCGATCCATACAAAAAAACTTCCAAGTTCCAAAAAATGTACATATATGTTCTTTACAATGAGTAGGAAGCTTGATAGTATAGTTGATAATTTAAACCAAATATTGTAATGGCGATGAAGAGAAGAGTAGATAACATTCATTCTTTACCAGAGAACTCCGGCTGCTGAAAAGGAGTAAGAATGATTTATTGAACCAAGGCTCTGAGCTCTCACAGGGGAACTTATTTTTATAAGGGATCGTGTGACAGGTGCTCCTGTTATAGAGCTAGGGTATACGTATGGATGATTACCGTACCTGAAGAGGTTAATATGGAGACATATTAATAAACTGGGGTGGCACCGCGAATTCAAAATCTCGCCCCCAAGACGGAATAGTCTTGGGGGTGGGATTTTTTTATTGTTTAAAAACCTAAAGAAAATCAACTATATGGAGGGATAAGGATGGATGGAGAGAAAAAACAAGCGGTCAATTCTATTGAAAAACTTGTTGAGGAAGATATAAAAAATGGAACCTTTCACAGGACAGTCTGCACAAGGTTTCCTCCAGAGCCGAACGGTTATCTTCATATAGGGAGTGCCTATGCGATTTATATGAATCATCGGATTGCGCAGCAATTTAATGGGACATTCAATCTTCGCTTTGACGATACCAATCCTTTAAAAGAAGATAGCGAATATGTCCAAGCCATTATTGAAGATATGAATTGGTTAGGATATTTTCCTCATGATCGGGTTTTCTATGGCTCCGATTATTCGAACGAAATATTTAATGCAGCGATTCGTTTAATAAAAAAGGGCAAAGCGTATATTTGTGAATTATCTCCTGAAGAAATCACGGAATACCGGGGGACGTTAACAGAACCGGGTAAAAACAGTCCTTACAGAAATAGACCTTCGGCGGAAAGCCTGGATTTGTTTCTTAGGATGAAAGAAGGTGAATTTCCAACAGGCTCGAAGGTATTGCGAGCTAAAATGGATATGAGTTCGCCCAATATGAATGAAAGGGATCCGATTCTTTACCGGATCATACACGTAAACCATTATCGGACAGGTAATGACTGGTGCGTGTATCCTATGTATGATTTTGCCCACCCTCTGCAGGATGCGATTGAAGGGGTAACCCATTCTTTATGCTCAATAGAGTTTAAAGATCATCGGCCGTTATATGAATGGGTGCTAACTGAACTAGAGGTAAAGGAACCTCCGAAACAAAGAGAATTTGGGAGACTGAATATAACGGGTGCTGTCACAAGCAAACGATATTTGAGAGAGCTGGTAACAGAAAACCTGGTAGATGGATGGGACGACCCTAGATTACCGACATTAAAAGGCCTGAGAAGGAGGGGATTTACACCAGAAAGTATCCAAGCTTTTGTACGTGAAATCGGCTTTATCAAGCATCAGAGTATAGTGGACTTTACGCTGCTAGAAAGTATACTCCGTAATCAACTAAAAACAAAAGTGAACAGTGTAATGGCTGTTTTGCTTCCCCTTAAAGTTACCATAACCAATTATGAAGAGACAAAGACCGAACCATTATCGATTGAAAACAACAAAGAAAATCCTGATTTAGGAAGCAGGGAGGTCCCCTTTTCAAAAGTGATTTATATTGAACGAGATGACTTTATGGAGGTGCCTGTAAAAGGGTATAAGCGATTATCGCTGCATTCGGAAGTCAGATTAAAAGGTGCTTACATCATCAAATGCAATAAGGTTATTAAAGATGAGGTGACAGGAGAGGTAATCGAACTTCTTTGTACATATGATCCCATCACTAAAAGCGGGACAGGTTTCACAGGCAGGAAGGTAAAGGGGATCATTCATTGGGTTTCAGCAGCAGATTGTCTTTCTGTCGACGTACATGTATTCAATCCATTAGTTGAAAATGAAGAGCTTTTAAAGGATCCAGAAAAAACGTGGAAAGAGAAGATTAATCCAAATTCGAAAATTGTGCTGAAGAGCTGCAAGGTAGAATCGAGTATTAGTCGTGTTAAAGTTGAGGATCGGCTGCAATTTTTCCGGCACGGTTATTTTTTTCTAGATAAACACGCAGCCAGCGACAAGTTGATTTTCAATAGAATTGTTTCACTGAAGGATTCATGGAAAGGGAAAATGAAGTGAACAAAAAAACAATAGGATGCCGCAGCATCCTATTGTTCACTTATTACATCTATAGAATTAAAAATCTGCATTTCCTGGTGTACGAGGGAATGGGATTACGTCGCGGATGTTCTTCATTCCGGTTAAATACATAACGAGTCGTTCAAAACCAATTCCATATCCGGAATGCTTGGTGCCGCCGAATTTTCTAAGCTCGAGATACCACCAATAATCTTCTTCGGGCATCCCAAGTTCTTTGATTCGATCAATCAGAACGTCTTCTCTTTCCTCACGCTGGCTGCCTCCGATTAACTCGCCGATTCCTGGAACCAAAAGGTCAGTCGCAGCAACGGTCCTGCCATCCTCATTCGCTCTCATATAAAATGCCTTAATTTCTTTTGGATAATCCGTTACATAAACAGGACGCTTGTAAATTTCCTCGCTAAGGTAACGTTCATGTTCCGTCTGCAGGTCGGTTCCCCACTCAACAGGGTAGTCAAATTCCTTGCCGGAGTTCTTTAATAATTCTACAGCTTCGGTATACGTTACTCTTCCGAAATCGGATTCCAAAGCATTCGTCAAACGGTCAATAAGGGTTTTATCAATAAAGCTATTGAAGAAGGCCATTTCTTCAGGTGCCTGTTCAAACACGTAATTTATGACATACTTGACCATTTCTTCTCCAAGGTCCATGATGTCCGGCAATTCTGCAAATGCGACTTCCGGCTCGACCATCCAGAATTCTGCCGCATGCCGTGCGGTATTGGAGTTTTCTGCTCTAAAGGTCGGACCAAAGGTATACACGTTACGGAAAGCAAGCGCAAAGCTTTCTGCATTTAATTGGCCGCTTACGGTTAAGTTGGTTTCTTTGCCGAAGAAATCTGCACTTTCATCCACTTTTCCTTCTTGAGTTTTTGGAAGCTGGTTCAAGTCCATGGATGTGACACGGAACATTTCACCGGCACCTTCCGTATCGCTTCCGGTAATGATTGGTGTATGTACATACACAAATCCTTTTTCCTGAAAGAATTGGTGAAGAGCAAAAGATGCAAGAGATCTTACTCTGAAAACGGCTGAAAAGGTATTCGCTCTTGGACGTAAATGTGAGATGGTTCGTAAATATTCAAGAGAATGTCTCTTTTTTTGTAATGGATAATCGGTATGAGATAATCCTTCAATCACAATTTTGGTCGCTTTGATTTCAAAAGGCTGTTTCATTTCAGGAGTCGGAACGAATTCACCTTCAACCAGAACAGAAGAGCTGATCGGCAGCTTTGTGATTTCTTTGAAGTTCTCAAGAGTATCCTCAAAAACCACTTGTACACTCTTGAAGAATGTTCCATCATTCAGCTCCATAAAGCCAATGGTTTTGGAATCGCGCAGAGTGCGGATCCAGCCTGAAAGCTGAACGGTCTGATCTTTGAACTTGTCTTGATTTCTGTATAAGTCTTTTACTACAGTTTTAATCATAAATAGCCTCCAAAGGGAATGTTATTGCAATAAAAAAGCCTTCTATCCCCAAAAAAGGGACGAAAGGCTAACTTCCGCGGTACCACCCAAATTGTCATACTATGACCAGCTTAACGATTGCTTACCCCAGTCAATAACGTCCTGGCAACGTCTAAGCCTACTTAAGGGATCCCATTTCGGTTAGAACTCAAAGGTGTTCTTCATTCATGCTTCATCGCCAGGCTTCCACCAGCCCCGGCTCGCTATCGAATATAGCAAAAACTACTTTCCTCATCATCGTTTTAAAAATATGTAGTTTATAAAGTAATTTTCATTGTAATAATTTATCATAAAACCTGTTCTTTTGTCTAGCAGGCCATCATCATTTTTATTTTACAAGTGAAAAATCCAAAGGCTTTCTCTACCCATTTTAGATATAACCAATTATAATTAGTTATAACTAATTATAATGAATGTGAAAGGGGAGGGATTGATGAAGAAATCCACTCTTTTCTGTTTGACGATGATGCTATTCGTATTAGCCTTATCCGGATGTTCCACGAAAGAACAATCGAACCAAACAGAAGATAAGAAGAAGGCGGATTCTGATAAGAAAGTGGAATTAACCATTTCAGCAGCTGCAAGCCTCCAGGATGCCTTAACCGATATTAAAGGAAAGTTTGAAAAGGAACATCCTGCTATCACTCTGAATTATAATTTTGGAGCTTCTGGGGCGCTTCAGCAGCAAATATCCCAGGGAGCGCCTGTTGATTTGTTCTTTTCTGCTGCTGAAGATAAGTTTCAAAAGTTGGTTCAAGATGGACTGATTGAGAAGAAGAACGGAAAAGATTTAATAGGGAACGATCTTGTCCTGGTCGTACCGAAACATTCCACTAAAGGAATTAAAACCTTTGAGGACCTTGAAAAAGCGGATAAGATCGCACTGGGTACCCCTGAATCTGTCCCTGCCGGCCAATATGGGAAGCAGACATTAGATCAATTGCATGTTTGGAAGTCCATTGAAGGAAAAGTGGTATATGGAAAAGATGTACGCCAGGTGCTTACATATGTAGAGACCAACAATGTGGACGCAGGAATTGTCTACAAAACGGATGCATTGGCATCCCAAAGAGTTAAAATTGCAGCCGCTGCCGCGGACAACACACACGATCCGATTATCTATCCAGCAGGTGTGATCAAGGCCACTACCCATCCTAAAGAAGCCCAGCTATTCTTCGACTATCTTCAAAAGGACCCCTCCATGAAGACGCTAGAAAAGTATGGGTTTAAGAAAATCCAATAGTGAAAAATGGATAATAACTTTTGGACTCCTATTGATCTATCCATTGAGGTTGCGCTTGTATCGATACTATGGGTATTGATTTTCGGTGTGTTTTTTGGAAAAGTAATGGCGGATATGAAATTCAAAGGAAAGGTATTTATTGAAACCCTTTTTCTTTTACCATTAGTGCTGCCTCCCACTGTTGTCG
Source organism: Peribacillus kribbensis DSM 17871 (assembly GCF_000430765.1). Lineage (GTDB taxonomy): Bacteria > Bacillota > Bacilli > Bacillales > DSM-1321 > Paraperibacillus > Paraperibacillus kribbensis. Next base: position 183,709 of record NZ_KE387242.1, read on the forward strand.
GTTTCTTGTTAATTATCTTATTTGGAAGGAATAGTCCGATAGGATCCTGGATTGAGTGGATCTTTAAACAGCCTTTGATGTTTACTTGGTGGGCGGCTGTTATAGCTTCCGCGGTTGTTGCGTTTCCCCTTATGTACCAATCTGCACGGACAGGATTCGAAGCAGTGGATCAGGATATTGAAGATGCAGCACGTGTGGACGGGGCAAATGAATTCAAAGTATTCGTATTCATTTCCATTCCTCTTGCTTTTAGAGCGATTATTTCAGGTGCAATCTTAAGCTTTGCCCGAGCTTTGGGTGAGTTTGGAGCCACACTCATGTTCGCAGGAAATATTCCCGGGAAAACCCAGACGATACCGACAGCCATTTATATGGCCATTGATACAGGCAATATGGAATTGGCGTGGCTATGGGTGATCAGTATAATCATCATTTCCTTTTTGATGTTAGTGTCTGTACATTTTATTCGATCTTGATTCATGTGAATTTCTTAAGCATTCCTTATATAGTAAGTAGTTCCATAAACGTGGAGAAAAACTTTAATCGTAAAGCAAATAACAGCCGATTTCGTAACATAAAAGGTAATAACAATTAAATAGCATACAAAAAGCTTGAGGGGATTTTTACAACCCTCAGGCTTTTTTTTCTTTAACTTAATCACTTCTTAAATTAAAATCCAAATTGTCTCTATCCATCCTATATACCTCAACCCATAGATTTACTGATTTTTCTTAGTAAATTATCCAGCGGCTGGATAAATGAATTAACTGTAGTTTACAATACAGTGTTATAAAATTCTTGAAGTTTCTCAAACGGGAAAGACATACCAAACAACAAGTGAAAAAAGCACAGAGGATTCAGCTGTCAGGAAATAAAAAAACCAGGCTCTGCTGTCAGGTGAGCCTGATTCTGTGAATGGACTTTGGCCGGGAGTTATATGGTATGGGGACACTGCTTACTCTTTCTCAGATATAAGATAGTTGTGGCAGTCTAGAAGGCCTTCCATAAATTCTATGCTGACGCGAGTTGAATCATAGGCGCAAACAGATAGAAGATTGGTTTCGCTGACGATTTTATCCGCCTCATTTTCAGAAGCCAATAATGTTCCGCTGATTTCCCGCTCATCCCGCCATTCTACATGAGCCCAGCTTCGGAGAACGGCATCTTGTACTGGATCACCTTCCGTGAACTTTAGGAAATAATCAAAAATCGAATTAATTCTAAAATCCCCTTTTGCATAGTAGAAGTCATAATTATTGATGAACATCACTTTTTCAAGGCTGTTTGCTTTCACCGACATGGTGAGCCTTTTTTTGATTAACGGAGTTATTCGGTCATTTTCTACTATGATCGAATATTCATTTTGTTTTAGACCGGAAAGGATAAAATCCACTACATTTGAAATATATTTCTCCAGACTCTCGTAAAAGTATAAGACATGGCCCTTAGTTAGATTTTTCGTTCCAATCACTTCTATTACCTGAGTACTTTCCAAATGTCCACCTCATTGAATGATTCAATTTGTATCTAAAGTTTACCATATAAGGGTAGGAAAAAGGCGTTCTCCGTAAAAGTTCTCTGCATGCATCCAATAATCATCCTAAAGGACTACTATCGCTGTGCGTAATGTTTCACATAAAGGACAGCTGATTATGCAGAAGGATAGTGGTAGGAAATGGTGAATATATATGAATGAACAGAACTCGCATGAAGGGTAGAAGTAGGATTTGTGATACTATAAACAACTGAATTAAAAATGAGTAAGGAGAGATCCGGAATGAGTTCTTCCGTACTGAGTTTTCAGGAGATGGAAAAAGAACAGCTTATGCTCGTTGGCGGAAAAGCAATGAATTTGGGTGAGGTAGCGATTGTGGCTTGTCATATTAAGCTTAAATGAATAAGGAAAGAAAATGGGAAGCAGTCATAGGGCTGGTTTTTTTTGCGATTTTTATAGGATGATAAGGAAAAGTAGGATGGATCTGCTTCGGAACGGGTTTTATGCTGTATTGCGATAAAGGAAAAAGAGTTCATTACCATTGATATATTTAAATATTGTGTGATAATTAAGAAAAGTATAAAAATATATAGTGTGAAAAACAGGAGGAAGCGCTTATGACCAAAATAAAAACAGCCATGATAGCCGGCGGCGGAATTGGAGGCCTTGTCACCGCCTTGAAGCTTCACCGGATGGGTATTACAGTCAGAGTTTTTGAAAGTGTGGAAACCATTAAAGCATTGGGAGTCGGCATCAATCTTCTCCCTCATTCCGTAAGGGTGCTGACAGAGCTTGGGCTGGCTGATGAACTCAAAGCGGCTGGAATTCCTACTGCAGAGCTGCTGTATGTAAACAAGTTCGGTCAGAAAATCTGGCAGGAGCCAAGGGGAGAGGCTGCCGGGTATCACTGGCCGCAGTATTCCATTCACCGCGGCAGGCTGCAGATGCTTCTGTTAAAGGCAGTGAAGGAACAAGTGGGGGAGCACTCTGTAAGGACAGGCCACCATCTTAAATCCTTTCAAATGATGGGAGGAGTCGTGACAGCCCAGTTTGAAAACCGCAAGACCGGGGAGAGCCTTGGTTCATATGGTGCAGATATCCTGATTGCGGCTGACGGCATCCATTCGGCTGTCCGGAAATGCTTTTATCCCGATGAGGGGCTTCCTAAATTCAGTGGACGGATTTTGTGGCGCGGTCTGACAGAAGCAGAGCCGTTTTTGACGGGCCGGTCCATGATTATGGCAGGTTATCAGGATCAAAAGTTTGTGGCATATCCTGTTTGTCCCCAGACCGCGCAGGAGGGACGATCTCTTGTCAACTGGATTGCGGAGCTGGCAGTCCCGGGTGAAGGACCTTCCCGTTCTGACTGGAACCGGAAAGTGGAGAAAGATGTCTTTGCAGCTCCTTTTGCAAACTGGGATTTTGGCTGGCTCAATGTTCCCAGATTGATTGAGGAAACAAAAGATGTCTATGAATTTCCAATGGTTGACCGCGACCCGCTGCCTCAGTGGAGCTTTGAACGAGTCACGCTGCTTGGAGATGCAGCGCATCCGATGTACCCGATAGGATCTAATGGGGCTTCACAGGCCATTCTGGATGCTGATGCCCTTGGAGAGGCCATTTTAGAACATGGAGATGCAGAAACTGCCTTACGGGCTTACGAAGATGCAAGACGTGGACCGACCGCAAACATTGTCTTGGCTAACCGGAAAAACGGTCCGGAAATGGTCATGCAAATTGTTGAAGACCGGGCACCAAATGGCTTTACCAGTTTAAATGATGTGATTACCCAGCGGGAGCTGGAGGACATCTCGAATCAGTACAAGCAGATTGCCGGCTTTGACCGCGAGAAACTGAATCAAATAGTGGGGGCTCTCTAGATGATTGAGCATATCGCTTTATTAAAATTCACTCCGCATACCACCGAGGAGCAGAAAGAAGAGCTCATCACCCGGACGCTTGAGTTGAAAAACATCATCCCCGGTATTGTGGAAATACAGCAGGGAACCAACTTTTCCAATCGCAGCAAAGGCTATGAAATGGGATTAACTGTCCGCTTCGAGGACAGAAGCTCACTGGAAAACTACGGCTCACACCCGGCACATCAGGAGGTCGTTTCTTATCTGAAGGAGATCGGATTAGAGGACAGCATATTTGTAGATTTTGAGATGAAGTGATTTTTTTACGACTAAGTACTTTAGTGCTTAAACGCGTTTTAGTATGAGGGATAGTTCCCTCAAGAAGATGTAGGCAGCGGATGCTTCCGCTGCCTTTTGATGCGCTGCTGCTGATTTGATAGTTCCAGGGCAGAATTCGTGTTCTCATGAAAGAGAGCATATGTTACACTTATTTTATCAGAATTTTCCAAAATTGATGCGGAGGTATTTCGATATACTTCTTCGCGATTGCTCTTCATTTTGCTGTATATGGATTCTGAGGCTTTTCTTTTAAGAGGCTTTTGATCTTGTGATTTCTTGAACATCTTGTTTAATCCATCAATATGACAGCTGGAATTAGAACATTAACTTACTCACACCATTATGTAGAGCTTTTTGTTAATTATAGCCGTTCTACTGGATTATTATTATTACAAAATAACATATACCCATTAATCCATTCACCGGACTTTTGGTACATAAATGTGTAAAAAAGGAAAACCTATCCAAAGGATAGGTTTTCCATATGATTAATAACCGCCTGCAAATGTTGCTCCGATGATGATAAGCAGGATGAAAAGAACAACGATTAAAGCAAAACCGCTGCCATATCCGCCGCCGCCATATCCGTAGCCGCCATACCCGCAGCCGCCATATCCGCCGCAAAAGCCCATACTATACAACCTCCTTTGTCCATGGATTAATAATAAGGTATGAAGGGGAGTCAGATTTGGAATGGGCAAACAACTATGGCACGGTACAAAAGGCGCTTGTATTACATCACTGTAAAAGAAAACCCCCGGAGAAGGATTCTCCAGGGGGCTATGGACTGTATTCGGCTTGGGGATAATGTATTGTATGCAGCTTGTTTACTTGTGTACAGGCATTTTATCCAGTGAGACAAAAAAGATTGGATAAGGAGTGGAGGGAAATGGAAGTAAAGGACCAATATCCGTATATTTATTTTTTTGTCCAGCATATCGTTTTCGTTTATAAAATTGAGGGAGGGAATTATTTGACTCTTAAGGATGTGAACGAAAAAGGAGAATGGCAGACCTATGAAATAGATCGGGGAGAAGAATATAAAGCCTTTCACCACAGAGACCGCTCCCCTCTCGTGGGAAAAGGATATTTTCTAAGCGAAGTAGATATGGCACGAATGGTTAAAGAGATCAATAAAAGCATTCACAGACACCGAGTGTTAACAAAGAAGCATCATGGTTCCACTCATGAATATGGTCCTTACCATCTCATTTCTTCAGAATCTTCAGCCGGGGCTTTAAAGGTTGGACTGGATCGTCCGAAGACGGTAATCGGCTTTCCAGACTTTTTTGCATTCGGTCCTTTGTGGAGTCTTCATGAAAAATCCGGCTGGGACAAGCGTTCTGAATGGTTATTTGAACATATCAATTTTGATTTTCAATCACAATATGAATATGAAACTAATATTTCTGCCGCTTTGCAGGCGATAGAAGATATCCCTGAAGATGTGCCGATTTATATTTGGTATGGAACTAATGTAGAGGAACAAATAGGGCTTCGCTTTTTTATCCATCAAGTAAAAGACAAAACCAATGAGGTTTTCCTCATAAACGCCACTGAATTTTACGAAAAGTCTATGATGCCCGCAGATCAGCATCCAAACTGCTTTCATACAAATCACATTGATCCTAAAGATTTAAAGGTGATATTCCATGAAAGTAAAAATAACCAGCCTGTTTCTCATGAAGAACTTTGCCGGCTGCAAAGGGAATGGAGGGAATTGACTTTAACGAAAGAAGTTCTGCGGATTTGGAGTCATGGTGAAATACAGGGAATGAAGGAGGACCATTATGACTCCCTTATCTTGGATGTCCTGAAACAGATGCACTATAATCAGCCCGCCAAAGACTTTATGAAGACTGGGAGTGTAATCGGAACGATCTTAGGTACAATAGATGAATTGATCAGTGACTCTTTTCTCGAGTACAGAATCCGGCATTTGGTTTATAGCGGAGTATTGGAGCTGAAGGGTGTGCCGAAATCCATGAGACATTACAGTGTGAAGGTTCGCTGACTCGATATGTTCGAATGACTGGCTGTGATTAATATCCTTAATATGGAAAAATGAAAAACGTCCATGGATTATCTTTTTTACTCTTGTCAAACATGAAAAACGTTAGTATGCAAAAGACTAGTGTAAAAAGAGAAATACCGAATTGAGGAAACAAAAAAGCAATTTTACTCATGATCAAACCTGAAATACCGTATGGATTTTGAGTTGAAATTTCATCTGTATAATCTCTATCATTGAGATAAATCATTGTTTCTATCCCCCCGTACATCTCTATCTTTTTGCCTGTTGAGGAAATCAATAATTTTTTTCATAATTTGTCACTTCTTTTGCAAAGTATTTTCCACACTTTGTAGCTGTTGTTGACTGGGGATATTGATCAATCACTAAAAAAGAAGAAACTCCCGGCAGCTCGCCGGGAATTTCTTCTTCCTAGATAAGTATTCATCAAGCTTGTTCCATTTGGGGCCTTCCACCAGCGGCCATTGCAGAAAGCTCCTCAGACCTTATGCGGTAAGAAACCACCTTCTTCTTGAACTGCTTGACAACATCGATATGCTCCTCATAACTGTAGACAAAAAGCTGTACTTGCAGTTTCTTTCTTTTAATCCCGATCACAAATGGAATGACATCTGTGTCAGGCTGAAGAAACAGTTTTTCGTTTCCTGGGAATATCCAATGTTTTTCTAAAAATGAAGCTTCATTCCAGGCGTCAATGAATGTCTGTTTTTCGCCTTCTTTTAGCTGCGTTTCGTTAAAGGTTATAACTGTATCCTTTGGTTTCAGCTTTGGATGAAGTTCGAATTTATCTAATGCCCATGCGACCAATGCGCTCGGGGGACTCAATAAAAATTTCACAACAACTGCTGCTACAATTGAAATAAATACTGTCCATGTCATACAGGTTCACTCCTTGATGATCAGTCCGATGATTTCCCTGGTTAGGTATACTAAATATAGCATAAGATAATTTGAAATAGAGTAAATATCCAATTTCTAATATTTTTAACCATCCTTTATATTATAATGGAATATTATATACTTGTTAAGGATAGGACAGGGCCGTTTTTAAAAATCATAGTTCTTGACATAAAAAAGTTCAGCATATATAGTGAAACGTATGAATTTAGAACTTTCTAATAATTTAATTTTTTGAAAGCATTGAACGGGAATAGTAAAAGCGGAAACTAGAAAAAGAGAGCTGCGGGTTGGTGTGACGCAGTCTATGATCCCTTTGAACTCGCCCTGGAGCTGCATGGCAGAAGGAATGTCCCTATGCCATGCCGATTGACCCACGTTACAGGGTGCCAAAAAAGCAGGATTCAAACAGGATCAAAAAGAGTGGTACCGCGGTTAGCTACAGGCTTATCGTCTCTTTTCTCATTAAAAATGAGATAAAAGATGATGGGCCTTTTCTATTTTTATCGGCCCTGGCTGTAAGGAAGCAGCCAGGGATGAGAGTGATCAATGGAGGTTAGAGTAATGAAAAAGGACAACATGAGTTTGCAGCGGACCATGACCTCGCGCCATATCATGATGATGGCTTTAGGGGGAAGCATTGGCGCCGGATTATTTAAAGGAAGCAGTTCAGCCATTGATATGGCGGGGCCATCTGTTATTGTTGCCTATTTAATTGGCGGAATTATTTTATTATTCATTATGCAGGGCTTAGCTGAAATGGCTGTCCGCAACAGCAAAGCTCGTACGTTCCGCGACCTGATTCAATCAGCCCTGGGACATTTTCCCGCTTATTTTCTTGATTGGATTTATTGGAAGATGTGGGTGTTAAACATTGCTGCAGAAGCCGTAGTTGCAGCAATCTTCCTTCAATATTGGCTGCCCCATTATCCTATATGGATGCTGGCTTTAGTGGTTTCGGCAATTGTTACCATCATTAATCTGCTGTCTGTTAAAATTTTTGCCGAAACAGAATACTGGCTAGCATTAATCAAAATCAGCGTTATTATGATCTTTATTCTGGCCGGATTATTGCTATTATTTGTTACATTTGGCCATCATTCAGCTCCTGGCTTTTCTAACTTATCAAGTCATGGAGGATTCTTTCCGAAAGGGCCTGGTGGTCTCATCACCGCTATGCTGGTCGTCATTTATTCCTATGGCGGTACGGAAATTATCGGCGTAACCCTGGCTGAGACGAAGGATCCGGAGAAAGTGGTGCCAAAAGCGGTTCGCGGTACATTAACAAGGATCATCGCTTTTTATCTGTTCCCTTTCTTTATTATCGTCAGCTTGATACCATGGAACAAGGTAAACTCTGTTCAAGAAAGTCCGTTCGTTTCTGTGTTTAAGATGATCGGCATTCCCGGCGCCGACCATATTATGAATGCAGTCATCCTATTAGCGATTTTATCATCGATGAACTCAGGGCTGTACGGCTCATCCCGCGTCCTGTATACCCAGGCTGTGGACGGCAGGGTTCCGCAGATTTTTGCGAAGCTGTCCGGAAAGAAAGTGCCTGTTTACTCGATCTTAATGTGCACGTCCTCCTTAAATGCGGGAGTGCTGATCTCCTTATTTGCAGGAAGCAAAACATTTGAATATCTGATGGGATCCCTTGGCTATACCGTCCTTTTCATCTGGCTGATCATCGCCTTTGCCCATTTGAAATCACGGAAGCTTCAGCCTGACGTTTCATCAGGCTATCATGTAAAATGGTTTCCCTACACAACATGGCTGGCCATCATTACATTGATTTCCATCCTGATTGGTGTCATTTTCACCACATCGGCTGTGATCACAAGTATAACCCTTGGGATTTATCTATTCATCAGCCTGACATATATTGTGAGGACCCGCTTTGTTCATGCGGCCATGGAGTCATAAAGCAGTGTAAAAAACACGAGGATAGACGTATGAATGGGCATACGTCTTTTTCTTTATATATGGCGGTTTCTGCTTTTGCTGTCCCTTGGATCATAGCCTATTCACCCTGACGGATAGATAGAGGGAGAAATTCCCCTTAATTAGTAAATTGGGTTAAAAACAGCTGAAATAAAGGGAGAAATTCCCTTTATTAACTCGAAAAATAGAAAAATATATAATTTTTCATTGAATAAGAGTAAAATCTCCCCTTATTTAACCCCAAACAAGCTCCATTCTGCATTTAAGGGTAAAATCTCCCCTTATTTTTTTGTTTGCTGATACCGGATATGTATCTTGATAAAAATTTTACCCTTCAGCCTGGGCTAAATAGTACTTTAGGTTCCCGTCATAGTCTACAATTAAAACATCATTCCGTTCTTCCGCAGAATAGATTTTGGTCCCGGCAGGAAGTGTATTGGCTGTGCCGTCTTTAAAAGATTGCTGAGATGTTTGAGAAATTTCTCCTATGAGCACTTTTTTAGTGAGCTGTAATTTATTTACCCACTCCACACCAATGGCGTATATCGTTCCATCCCATTGAAAAATGTCTGCATGCTTATTTAAACGTAAAACCTCGTCTGCATCAGGCTTCTTACTAGTAACGGTTATTTCCGCGGGTTTACTATGTATGTCAGTACAGCCGGATAAGTAGAACACACTTCCTAACAAAAATAGACTTGCTAAAACCTGCATGCCTGTTTTTCTCATTGATCTTCACCTTTCTTGAAGGGTATTTTGACATTTATTCGGACACTGGTTTAGTTTTTGGCTATTTTACAAGGCGGCGATCAAGAATGATAAAACTCATCGATTTATTTACAATACAACACATCCGAAATTAGATATATTCCTTTGAACAAGGAGTTGGGGTTTAAAACCGAGTATTTTCCATAGAGTTTATTTCAATAATATAGATAGGAATACCATCTCTCACAATTCGATGACCGATGCAGAAAGATAGATTTTAAAAAGATACAATGACTGTATTTGGGAGTATGACAGACCTGACATGGAAAAGTTATTTCATTAATGTTGTTTAGATACCTTAAGATACTCCTGTATGTATTTGGATACATTAATAGTCTGGAGGTGAACATGAATGGCGGAAAGAAACCAAAATCAGGACTATTCTTGTGAGAATACTTCGCTTGAAAATATCGATGCCACACCTGGAATGGACGCAAAGGCGACATGCGAAAATCAGGCGGAAGCGGCTAGGCACCAAGCTGGTTCATCAGGTTCAGGAACAGAATTTGCGAGTACAGACAACGTAACCACCAGAAAACTGGAGCCTTAAAATCCTAAGAGAAGACATCCAATGTGGGTGTCTTTTTTCCTGCTTCAAGGATAAATTTCATAACGAACTTTTATCGGTAAGCGGCTTTTCCGAGTTCAGCCATCAGCAGGGGATGATACCCAATTCGAGGATTTTAAGAAGTGAGGTCATACCAGCCACTAAGTATATTGCGGACCATCTCCATATCGATGAGGGAAGTCCGGTCCTTGAGCTGGCGCGCCTTATGTATGTAAATGAACGTGCCCTTTTCCATGATACCGCGCATTATTCATTAATCCGCTTTCCGGATTTAGAAAAGAAAATTGCAAGGGACGAGTCTACATATAAAATTCTATTAGAGGAATAACAGACCGAAATCGTCACCAACGATAAAATCATTGATGTGATCAGTGCCACAAAAGAGTATGCGGGTTATTTAGAATGTTATTGGGGCCAACCTTTTTAGGATTCTGAAAATTGCTTTTGATCTGAATGATGAGCCCGTCCATCTTTCAACCTTCTTATGTGAAACGAATAAGGTAAATCTTACGGTTCATCGCGCAAAATAGTTCATGCTTACCTCAGCATGGACTTTTTTCTGCATTCACGGGATGTAGTTTTGATAAAACCATTTATGAATGCGCACTACGGTTCCAATCGGGACCATTGAAGATAGCTCCTGGACATCTGCATTTTGCATCCGGATACATCCATGAGACATATCTCTGCCGATGGAAGAAGGATCATCGGTTCCATGTATTCCGTAAGTGGGCTTGGATAAGCCCATCCACATTACCCCAAACGGACCGCCTGGATTGGGCTGCTTGTTTATGATTTTATAGGTCCCCTCTGGAGTAGGAGTCAGCATTTTTCCCACAGCGATTGGGTAGGCCTTTATCAATCTGATGCCGTCCATAACATATAATTGGTGATTTTTTGTGGAGATTTCAATCCGTGCTGCCATGAGATCCACCCCATACATGGTTTTATATAGTGTATGAAGCATTCATGATTAATGAGCCGAAATTGGAAGCTTATTATTTGAGGCTCTAAGAATATGCAGCGGATGTTCGGTGAAACTTTTGAACCATTGCATTGTATACACAATGAGAAACCCATTTTATCTAAATCGAGGTGATTGTATCTGAGTTTTGCTGCCTGGTTTGGCGTAGGTGCAGTAGCTGCAAAAGGATTGTTTGGGAAATCGAAAAGGAATAAATACTCTCTGTTTCTTCATCGTGAAGAAACATTCTTTTGGCAAAGACATTCACTTTAACTGATATAAACCCGGAGACGGTTTTCCAAAATTCCGATTTCCCAACTAGTTTCCCTAAATCCAAATCGCTGGTTGATCGAAGTACGGTTTTTCAGGAGCCATTCGGCGGCAAACTCGTTGGCGTCCTCCTCGGTCCAGGCCGCATGATAGCACCCCGGTTCAGGAAGATTATGAAGAAATCGAGCTTTCTGTGTCGTGTACTGCTCATGATGACGGAGTTCATGGTAGAGGCAAAAGATGGAGTGAAGTACTTTTAAGGTGCGGGAATCGTAGGGCAGGTTAAACATATAAAGAAAGACCGACTGGTATTGATAATTGTAAATGGAAAAGATCTTGTTTTTGACGATGTGCTTAAGAATCTGATATTCTCTGTACACATTTCTCTTCATTGTGTACGAATGGATATCCTTCCATTGTTCAAAAAGATAAATTGAAGGCATTACAATATTTTTATGAGGCAGCAGCCCAATGAGATAGTGAACATCCCCCTTTGACAGAATACTCAAATAAATTCCTCCTTTTTATCATCATACACCCGATCAGGCTGGGAAGGAATATGAATTTTTGGCTTCTTTTTATAAAAATAAGCTCTGTTAAACAGCTTTGTTGAAAATCTATGAATAATAAATTTTATCATCTAATTAGATTGTAAAGATAAGGGGAAAGTAGTGATTTAAGTGACAGTAGATAATAACAAGGATCAGCCCTAAACAATGCGTTCGAACTTCTGTTTATTTACCGAAATGAATCAATTAAATGACTTAGTACATAAACTTCACAGATTTATTGAAGAACAAACTCTAGAGATTGAGAGCCTGCAGGACAGCCTAAGCTAAATGGATGTGAAATATGGAAACCAAGATCAATGGCAATTTGTTTCTATAATTTGCCGTACTAAGTATCATACCCTTACTGCATGATAACCTTATTGCAGCTTCCCTCCATTATCACTTTTACATTGTAGACCTTTTTTTATGATTATAATTTAAAAGCTGGCATTATAACCATTATCTTACTTATATTTAATGATGTATTTTCACTATAAATGGTCTATCAGATTTAGGTATATTATTTGCCGCAAATATCATCTGATATTTGTTGGTTTTTTTGTCATTTATTTAATGGTTTACCAATTGAAGTGTTCAGGTTATAATCGAGAGTGTTTAATTTAGGTTCTCGAAATACCTTGGATACCAAGCACTATAACTTTAAAACTGATGAAAGAAAGGTGAGTGCAACTTGGAAAAATCTGTGGGAAAGAAACGGCTGCAGCTTGCAGTACTTTTAGGCTCCCTTGGAATTCTGGGGCCTTTTACAATCGATACCTATTTGCCGTCTTTTCCTACTATAGTAAAAGAATTTCATACGACGGCTTCACTTGTCCAGATTAGTTTAACTTCCTGCCTGCTGGGTCTTGGAATAGGCCAATTAGTGATCGGGCCGTTAAGCGATGTGAAGGGGCGCCGGAAGCCTTTATTGTTTTTCCTTTGCATATACATCCTGGCATCCCTGGCATGCTCATTTTCACCGAATATCTATTTCCTTATTGGGTCCAGATTTGTGCAGGGATTCGCTGCGTCAGGCGGAATCGTGTTATCACGAGCCATTGTAAGGGATCTTTATAGCGGAAAGGAATTGACTAAATTCTTTTCGCTGATGGTGTTAGTAGGCAACCTTGGTCCAATCCTCGCTCCCGTTGCCGGGGGAGCCATCCTAACGTTTTATGACTGGAATGGGGTCTTTATTGCACTGACCATCCTTGGAATCATTTTGACCTTTACCGTTTCATTCAAATTAAAAGAGACCCTGCCGCCTGAAAAGCGGCTTCCAAGTAATCTGCCACAGGTTCTGGGCAACTTTGGGACATTATTTAAAGATAAAGAGTTCATGGGCTATGCCTTTACCCAAGGTTTCATCACTGCCGGCATTTTTGCTTACGTTTCTGGTATTCCGTTTGTTTATCAGAATGTGTATGGAGTGACAGCCCAGCAATTTAGTTTATTGTTTGGAATCAATGGCGTTGCTTTGATTATTGGAAGCCAGTCGGTTGGCAGGCTGACAGACATCATTTCGGAACGAACTTTCTTGAAAATAGGAATAGGCCTTGCCAATGTATCAGGTTTATCTCTGCTCATTGCACTCTTATTAAAGGCTCCGCTTATTGGAGTCGCCATCCCCATTTTCTTTTTTATCTGTTCCATTAGTCTAATTGGAACTACATCATTCACACTGGCGATTCAGTCACAAGGACATATGGCGGGCAGCGCTTCTGCATTATTGGGACTATTGCCCTTTGTCATGGGCTCGCTGGCTGCGCCGATAGTGGGAATTGGCGGAGCGTACACAGGAGTTCCAATGGCCTCCGTCATTTTTGGCGCCAGCTTTTTGGCCTTCTTGTGTTATTTTATCCTGGTAAGAAAGAAGAAAGTTCAAAAGACGGTTCTTGTGGCCAATCGAAAAGCTTAATTTTTCTTTACTTCCTTTTAAAAGGGGAGGTGGGGGATAAGAACCCATGGAATGTTTAACTCAGGCCCCTTACAGGAGGGGAAATGAGCAATAGGATGAAATAAAAATGCTGCCGTTTGGCGGCATTTTTATTTAAACGGGATTTACATGTTTAAATGAACTCCATAAAAAATAACAGCGGCCTAAGCGCTGTCACTTTATCAGATTTTTGTTGCTGTCCGGGATATGATTGACAGCTGCTTTTGCATGTCCGTGGGCACATAGTAGTAATGATGAGGCTAAAAAGGTTCCTAATATCTTTTTCATGTGTTCCCCCTAAATAGTAATACCTCATTTTAGCATCACTATAGGCCGATTGGTTCAGTTAGATAAACCAAAATACCGATACGTTTCTTTATTTGTGGAAACCTCCAAAAGGTTTCATTCGATTAAAAACTCCCTATCTTATTCACTTTATGTATATCCTCTGTTCCTGCATCCAGGGCCGTTTTATAATAGGAACATTTATGGCGGATCAAATCCATGGTCCTGTTTAGTTCTTCCAGCTGTGCTTCTACTGCCGCTTTCCGTTCCAGGAACATGTCATATCTTTGTTTGAGGGTTGCGTCGCCCTCCGAACACCACTCGATGAAACCTTTGATGTCCTTGATGGGCATCCCGGTTGATTTAAGGCATTGAATGATTTTTAAGGCTTCGATGTCAGATTCCTTAAATAATCGGGTTCCGCTGGGAGTACGTTCTACAAAAGGCATCAGCCCTTCTTTGTCGTAGTATCGCAGGGCATATACCGTAAGATTTAATTCTTTTGCCACTTCACTGATTGAATATGTGACCATTCGTCCTACCCCATTTCTTTATATGCAGACATCGAGTTATCTCTATATTTTGAAAGCATTCTCTCATGCTGACTGGGAAATGTCAAAATATTAAATCCGTCATATCCATCGAGGGGTTATTACTTGACCTAGAGTTAACTAGAGGGCTTATTCTAGTTTTGCAAGAGAAAAGAAAGATAAGCATTTTATTCTTTTTTCTCTTGGACATTTAGAATTGGAGGTACTGCATAATGGTGATAGCTAAAGCGAGAGCAGTCGATGGTCCGGATCAATCATTCCACGCTGCTGAAATTACAAGACGTGAAATTGATTCACAGGACGTTTTGATTGAAATTAAATTTGCAGGTATATGTCATTCCGATATCCATACGGCTCATGGGGAGTGGGGTCCTGTAAATTATCCGCTTGTGCCAGGGCACGAGATTGCGGGGATTGTGACTGAAGTGGGATCCGAGGTCACAAAGTACAAGGTGGGCGACCGGGTTGGAGTCGGATGTATGGTGGACTCCTGCGGTGAATGTGTGAACTGCCGCAAAGGAGAGGAGCAATACTGTCTAAAAGGAAATGTTCCTACCTACGCGGGTGTGGACAAATACGGTGAGCCTACCCAGGGCGGTTATTCTACTCATATCGTGGTAACGGAAGACTTTGTTGTCCGTATTCCGGATGGTATGGAACTGGATGCGGCAGCGCCATTGCTTTGTGCAGGCATTACGACTTATTCTCCGTTAAAACATTGGGGAGCAGGCCCAGACAAGAAAGTAGCGATTGTCGGTATGGGCGGTCTCGGCCATATGGCTGTCAAGATTGCAGCTGCCATGGGCGCAGAAGTGACAGTCCTGTCACAGACTTTGAGTAAAAAGGAAGACGGATTGGAATTTGGCGCAGAAAACTACTATGCCACCAAAGACCCGGAAACATTTGAAAAACTTGCGGGAACCTTTGATTTAATAATCAATACCGTAAGCGCGAAGCTCGACATGGATGCTTATTTTGGCCTTCTGACTCTTGATGGCACTCTCGTAAATGTGGGTGCGCCTGCGGAGCCATTGTCTGTGAATGTGTTCTCTCTCATCGGCCACCGCCGTTCATTTGCAGGCTCCATGATTGGGGGCATCCGCGAGACTCAGGAAATGCTGGATTTTTGTGCAGAGCATAATATCGGTCCTAAAATTGAGATCATCTCTGCCGATCAAATTGACGAAGCATACAAACGCGTATTAGCTTCGGATGTAAAGTATCGTTTTGTCATTGACATCAGCACCATGTAAGCTGGGTATTTCAAAGGTAAAAGGGGGTGCCAAAAGACTGGCTTTTGGCACCCCCTTTTTTGTTTGGATCCCATGTTAGCTATTAGAAATAGTGTCTGTCTTTTTCCCTGATAGGGATGGTTTAATATAAAAGTTTGTCAGGTAAATAGCACATGAAAAAAGCTGGACTGGCCGTGTACCAATTATGGTGTACGGACAGCCCAGCTTTTTTTAGTTTGAAAAAGCCTTCACTTTAATCCATGGCCGCCCATCGAGCCAATCAACTGATAAGGGAACACGGAAGGTTTCATGGAGCAATGGTTCAGTGAGCGTGGCATGCTTATCTCCCTGTGCAATGACGCTGCCGTTCTTTAATAGCATCACATGTGAAATGGAAGGGACGATTTCTTCGATATGATGAGTGACATATATCACGGCTGGACCATTCTGGGCTGAGGTCAAATCTTCGATCGTTGATAACAGTTCTTCCTTTGAGTAGATATCCAGTCCATTGCATGGCTCATCCAGGATAAGGATTTTCGGGGAAGACATCAAGGCTCTTGCTATCATCGTTTTTCGTTTTTCTCCCTGGGAAAGAGTGATGATGTTCTGATGAGCTAAATGCTCAATATTAAAGGCAGAAAGCAGTTTTAATGCTTCCTCGACATCCTCCCGGGATATCTGCTCATATAAGCCTATCGAGGCGAATTTTCCGCTTATGACGACCTCCAGTGCAGAATCACTGGGGCGGGCGTTATACTGATCGTCCAGGGAGGAGCTGACCCAGCCGATCGATTTCCGCAATTCAGGGATATTTGTTTTTCCAAAGAGCTGTCCCAGCACGGAGACACTCCCGCCAGAAGGCCACTGATAGCCCGTGATGATCTTTAAAATGGATGTTTTTCCGGATCCATTCAAGCCTAATAAAGCCCAGTGCTGTCCTGTTTTTACTTGCCAGTTCACTTGATCCAGAATCTGTTTTTCGTTCCTCTGCCAATGAATGTCCTGGAGGGAAATGATGCTTGTATGCTGCTCCATTTAAATAACTCCCTACTCTCAAATAGTTATAAAATTCATTATATTACAAAATCTAATTTATCAAAAGCGGGAAACAGATAAAAATAAAGGATTGAAAGATTCCAATCAGGAAAACCTAGAGCTAAAAATAGATGAGGGTGATATGTTTGTTTGCAAAATTACTGAGCTGTAATTTCTTAGCGATCCTGCTCCTCTGTACAAGCTCGACGGCTTTAGCTCATCATGGCCAAAAAAGCGACATAATTGCGGCAGCTTCTGCAGGGTTGAGTACAAACGATTTAGAGGAAGTCCTGATTAAGCAGCTTCACAGTCAGATTTCAGAAGTGATTATGAAGGTTTATAACGTAGAAATTCCTCAATATAAGAATGCCCGGATCCTCTTGGTGAAGAAGGAAGCCTTGCAGGAAACATCTGAACAACTAAAGCCCGCTATCATTCACATCGTAAAAGTGAGGGTCGATGTTATTGAAAGGGAAAAAACGGCTTCTCTGGACATAACTTTTACTGATAATAATTCAGAGGGCCGTTTGGCTGTTAAGAATATGAAGAAAGTTAAACTGCCATAGATAAACGAAACAAAGACCTTTCTCTAAAATGGAGTGAGGTCTTTTGTTTTTATCGTTTAGAAAACATTTGACCCGAATAGGGGAATTGAATTCGCAGATGCACCATATAAACATACGAAAGGGGGCATCGAATAACATGCAGACTCATTTCCGTGCAAATGTCAGTATGGTTTACATCATGACCAATAATGAAGCAATGAATCAAGTCATCGCTTTTTTCAGGGATATGAATGGCATGCTTACCTATATGGGATCATACCCGACTTATGGCAGGGGGACCGGTACAAAGGAGGTGTCCACAGCAACAACCAATGATGGGGTGGATCCCCTGACTTCACAGGGTGCTCTGACATTATCCCGGGATGGACGTTTTCTTCTGGCTGTGAACGCAGGCAGTCATAGTGTCAGCAGTTTCATGATAACAAACATAGGTGAGCCCGTTCTTGTGGATGTCAAGCCGTCGGGAGGTGCACAGCCGAATACCGTGGATGTGTTTGGAAATCTGGTCTATGTGGCCAATGTAGGGAACGCTGCCAATCATTTCACATCGAATGTCACGGGTTTCCGCATGGACCATAACGGACGCCTTACTCCCATACCCGGATCCACCCGCTCTCTCAGCACATTTAAAGCTCAGCCCGCTCAGTTGCTTTTTACACGGAATGGCAGGAAACTCCTTGTAACCGAGCTTACTTCAAACTCTCTAAGTGTATACGATGTTAATCCGAATGGTACCCTTACAGAACCCATCGTGAATCCTTCGTATGGGAAGGGACCATTGGGTGCATGTTTCCTGTCCGCTGGAGTGCTCCTGGTTACTGAAGCAGATTCCAATGCCCTTTCCTCCTATTTCATGAATAACAATGGGACACTTCGCGTGATCAGCGGTTCTGTCATGAACGGATATAAAACCGCCTGCTGGGTTGTCACAACCAAGGATGAACGATTCGCCTATGTCACCAATACCTTAAGCGGCACGATCTCTACATACGGAATTGATCATGGAGCCTTATCCGTTGTAAGGCATATTACCAGCACGCCAGGGGATACCGTTCCGGGGCTTCCGATGGATGTTGGAGTGAGCAAAGACGGACGGCATTTTTATACTCTAAATGGTAACCAGGGGACCGTCTCTGTATTTTCCATACAAAGGGACGGGATCCTGGTTAGAATGCAGGTTGCGGCCTGGACCGCATTCCCTTATTTGGGATCACAGGGCTTAGCGATTCTTTAATAAGTCCAAGTTTACTAGAGTTTTACATTTGGAATAAATTACAAGGATCAAAATCAAAACTTATCATATCGTACTTCAGACTTTCATGGTAAATTCTTGTTATTATATTAAAATATTCCTGAATAAGAGGTAATAATGAAAAGAATAACGAGAAGAATAACTTGTATCTTGATCGCGCCTATCTTAATGTGGACCCTATTTGCAGAATCGATCTCTGCCGCGGATCAACCGAGTGTGGATGAGTTTTCACGCCCTTATAAAAATTATGATCTCTCACAGACTATGGAGTACTATCCATATCCTTTGTTTTCATGGAATCAGGGAACTCTTAAATGGGAGCAAAAACAAAATGTGGATCTTAAGAGCGGAATGATCTCCTATGCTGCAGAAAATGAGCCGAACGCCAATCATTCCATGGAAAATGAAATGAAGGTGGGAAATGATTCATCAGGCGGCTATGAAACCTACATGAAGTTTGGAAAGTCTCTTCACCCTTTGGATGGAGGTCTTTTGGTCTGGGCGCAGCTGAGACTGCATGAACAGGGAAACGATATCGACTGTTATTATTGTGATTCATATGGCCAAAATGAGCAATACGCTATCTACAAAGTGCTGGAGCCGTGGTCAGTGGAGAGGCTTACATGGGCAGACAAGCCTGATATTTCTGAAATACCAGCAGCAGTAAAGACCAAGATGAAGGGAACAGAGAGCGGATGGTTTATCTGGGATGTTTCGGACCTCGTTTCCCAATGGTATAAGAATCCCTCCAGTGACCATGGGATTGCCATAAGGGCTGCGCATGTGGATGATTCCGGGAGTTTGCGGGTTTTTGATAAATTATCAGCTGCTCTTACAAATATGCCGGTCCTGCAGGTGAAGTATTCTCCTAAACCGGAAGCCCCAACGGCCATTACATACGGGCACCAGCCGAATTCCAGCCAGGGCACGGTAAAGCTGCAATGGACTTCCGTTACAGGGGCTAAAGGCTACCGAATGTATATGTACAATGGTACGGGATATGAAAAGATTTACGAAGGCCAGGAGACATCATGGACATCTCTTGGCAAAAATATATGGCCGACGAATCAGCAGATAACAAGCGGTGACTATTCCCTTAAAAAGGATGGAACAGGCACAGAGCTATCGGATGAACCCGGTAAGGTCTACCGTTTGAATGGTGACAGCACGAGTCAGCCAGATTCCTATTACTTCAAGGTTTCCGCCTATAATGACTATGGCGAGACAGACCTGTCTGATGTTCGTTCCGTAAAAATGCCAAAAACCTCACAGCCGGACATCCCGCGGAATGTCAAAGCATCCAGTGAACTGCTTTCCAATTTTACGCTATCCTGGGATCCTGTTACCGGCATTCAGGGCGTCAGGTATATGTATCAATTAAGCAGACCTGGAGGGCAAGTAAAATACGCGGGGGCAACCGACTCGAACCGTATCACGATCCCAGAGAACGAATTAGCTGCAAGGGAAGAGTATGATTTTTCCGTGAAGAGCGTGTATGATGGCGGATATTCCGATTATTCTGCGCCGTTACGGGTAACGGCCAGGAAAAAGCTCGATTCTGTTTTAGTCCAATCCTCAATTCCATTCGGCCCTTATAATAATTGGAGTCCCACATTGAAAATTGCCTTGAAGAATATGGGGAACGAGCCATGGACAAAGGACTCCGGATATACGTTAAAGGCCGGTCCATTTTCTGTGGAGCTGGATGGAAAAGAGGTGATCCGTCCGGGGGACATCAAGGAATTTGTGTTCCGTCTGCCTGATGATATGCCGCTTGGCACGTCTGAGGTAACATGGCAGATGTATAACCAAAACGATGGATATTTTGGAGACCGTTTATCCAAGGAGCTTACCTTAATCGATTCTGCTGTCCCATTCATCTCGCTTGCTTCCCCTGCCGATGGACATGTGATCAAGGGGAAAATCAAGCTGCAGGGAACGATTTCAGATTTTAGGTTAACCCAGTACTCAGTTTCATTCGAAGATGGACACTCTCCTGGCATCTGGAAGATGATAAGCTCTGGAACGCAGACTACATCCGAACTCGGCGAATGGGATACAACAGGGCTCGCCAATGGAACCTATAAGCTTCGAATCGAAGCCAAAGATGCAGCGGGCAATGAGGCAGTAAAGGATTATACAATCAGTGTAGGGAATCCGCTGCCTGCTCCAGCCGTAAATGGAATAACCGATCAATCGATCTTGGTATCAGGAAGAGCCGTTCCCAATTCCAGAGTCCTTGTTACTCAGAACGGGAATACTCTGGGAAGCGGTTTTGCAAGTAAGGATGGTTCTTTTAGCATTTCCTTTCCAAAGCAGCGCGCTGGCACCCAGATTCTTGTGTACTCGGAGGATGAAATCGTCGAAAGCGGGCCAGTCAGCCTGATCGTGAAAGATGTGACTCCGCCAGCTCAGCCGATCGTTCAAACCGTTACCAACATGACTGCTGCGATTATCGGGAAAACCGAGCCCAAAGCGTCTGTGACGGTTAAAATAGGAAACTCTCTGTATACAAAAGTTGCAGACGGAGCCGGTAATTTCTCGGTTGGAATACCAATCCAAAATAGTGGAACAGCGATTTCTATTACGGCAAAAGATGCAGCAAAACTTCAAAGTAAAGAAGTAAGAGTCAATGTGGCGAGAGTGGCGCCCAACATACCTGCGGTGAATGGGATACACAATAAATCAGCCGCAATCACGGGGAAAGCAGAAAAGTATGGGCTGGTATCTGCTGTGTCAGCCGGCAAAACCTACTCTGGAAAGGCCGATGCGAGCGGCAATTTCAAAATCGGCATTCCGATACAAAACAGCGGCAGTAAAGTTTCGGTCAGTGTAAAGGATGGGGCAGGGAAAGTGAGCGTGTCCCGTTCCCTCACCGTATCCCGGATCGCACCCAATATGCCGGTTGTGTATGCAGTGAAACCAACGTCCGCTTCTGTCACGGGTAAGACAGAAGGCAGCGTCCTGGTCTATGTAAAAATTGGTACCCGCACCTACAGTGCCAAGGCAGGCACTAACGGAAGCTTTAAAGTTACGATCCCAAAACAGCGTAAAGGCACTGAAGTTTATGTGACCGCGAAGGATGCGAAGAAAGCGGTGAGCGCGGCTAGGGTGGTCAAAGTTTATTAATCTGTTTGAATCCATAATGTAAAAGGCATTCCAGCTATTTGGAATGCCTTTTTGGTGTGCGTGTAATTTGAAGGCTCTTTTCTAAAAGATTGTTGTTTTTTTAAAGAGTCTGAAAGCCAATCCCATTATTAAACAGGTTGATTGGAGCGTAAGGTGCGGGACCCCGCAGGCGCAGCTGAGGATGCTCACCGCCCGCCCCGCGGAAAGCGAGCATCCTGGAGCGGAAATCAGCTTTTTGTTCCAAAGCAACAAAGGCTGCGAAAACAGCCTATTTTAAAGTGAATAATTGTTAAATAAATGATGCATACACAAGTGTAATAGAATGAAATGAAGTATTCAATGATTCTCCTATTCGCTTTATGTCTGCTAACTGGATGCAGCTTATCCCAAAAGGCGGAGTATGAGCCAGGCAAAAATGATGTGGTTTTTGAATTGGATCAAACAGTGAATAAGAATAAACTAAGAGATTTTTATTCCAATGTTGTGCTTTCTAAGAAAGATAAAGTGACCCTTGTCAATTTTACAAAAGAGGGTGACTCTGTGATCCGCCAGCTTCAGTATGATGGAGACTATTTTATACAAGTCACTGAAGAAAACACGCACAGTAAACATGGAAAACAAAAGAGTAAGAAATACAGCTGTTCGAGTTTATCTAAAACAGCCGGCGATCGAGAAAATTATTATTTTTTATCTTGTGATGAACATGATTCACCGGTGATGTTAGGGATCATTAAATAAATTGATTCCGAAATACAAATTCCCCGGCCTGGAAACTCGCATCATCTGATTCAGAGCCGGGGTTTTCAAAAAAATGCTTTTAGATGTTGTAATTAATGTTAAAATAAGGAAAAACACAGTTGGGGGGGTTATGATATGCCGGAGGAACAATCATTTGATTTTATGTTTCAGATATTGCCCATTCTTATTGGTATTTTTTTTGTATTTGTAATTGGCGCGATACTCTTCACAATCATAAAAGGGATTTCCCAATGGAATAAAAACAATAATAGTCCGGAAACCGTGGCAAAAGCCAGAATTGTGGCAAAACGATCAGAAGTACACGGGGGTGGTGAAACAAGTGCGTACACTCATTATTTTGTTACATTCGAGATGGAGAATGGTGATCGAATGGAATTCCAGGTGAAAGATCTTGAATATGGGATGCTCGCTGAAGGGGATCAGGGAGAGCTGAAATTCCGGGGAACAAGGTATCTGGGTTATAAAAGGACTGCAAACGTCAGTTAGTATTTTAGGGGGGAATGAAAAGACTGCACTCAACATTTTATAAAATGGGCAAACAGAAAGAATACGTTTTCCTCGTTAAGCGATTTATTATCCTTCCATTTAGTTTTCCTTCCATTCTACTTATACGGTTTAAAATGGGTGAACATTTCCGATTCTCATCATAATGGTGATTTTAAATGCGCTGTTACGGAATCTTTTTCATTTTGCATTAAAAGATAAAAAATATAAAAGTAAGCAGGGGATATTTTATTTTTTCAACGGCTATCGTGGGAGGTATTGCTGCCCTTCTTCGTTGATACCTTGTTCTAATACGCTTTCCGGAGAAAGATAGGGAGGTCTTCTTATTATTATTTTCAAAAAATTCATTTTGCTTTTTCCTTTGCTGCTGCTGGTTTTAAATACTATTTTCTTTGCATGTTTGTTGGAGGAGCTGATCGATGCTTCCGAACCCAATTATGGGGGCGCATGGGGCTTGTCCACGCCTGTATTTGGATTCATTTCCTTCTTATATATTAGAAAATTCCTGAACGGCAGATCCAAATCGCTGCTTTTTCTTTTACAGATACTAAATGGTTTTTTTATCCTTCTTCCTATTGCCCTGTTTATTTATGGAATAAAGATCATGATTGGCTGATTGAGAAAGTAAAAGGAGGAACTGCAGAATGGCAGGTCATGAAAACGAAGAACGGCTCACAGGAGGGAATGTCTCTATAGTTACCCGCTTGGGAAATACTGTTCGGCGGGAGATTAAAGCTGGCAGTTCAAGAATTCATAAACTATTAAAGCACCTTGAGGACAAAGGGTTCAGCTATTCCCCAAAGTTCCTGGGGATTGATGAAAAGGGTCGGGAAATCTTGTCTTTTATTGAAGGAGAAGCCGGAAACTATCCTTTAAAAGAATATATGTGGTCAAATGATGTATTAAAAGAAATCGCAGGGATGCTTCGCCGCTATCATGATTCAGTAAGCGATTTGTCTTGGGAAGCCGGCTGGAAGCCGTTAGATCATACTCCCCATCCATTTGAGGTGCTATGTCATAACGATTTTGCCATCTACAATATTATCTTTAAAAATGAGAGGCCAGTCGGCATCATTGACTTTGATGTCGCTGCTCCTGGTCCAAGGCTGTGGGACATCGCCTACACCCTTTATACCTGTGTTCCTTTGAGCAGGTATTCCCTATCTCATTCGGGCTGCGATTCTTCAGAGCTTGCCGGCAGAAGGAAAGAAAGAGTTCGATTATTTTTCGAAGCTTATGGCGGGGGAATGCAGGAAAATTGGCTGGAGATGGTGCTGAACAGATTGGAAGGACTATGCAAAACCATGACTAGAAAAGCAAATGAAGGCGACCCTGCTTTTCAAAAGATGATTGAGGAAGGACATCTTGAGCATTATCAAAAAGATATTGACTTCATAAGGGAACACGGAATAGAGTGGGTTTGAGCGGATTCTTAAAAAGGATAAACAGCGTCTAAAAGTGATAAAACTGTTTGACATCAATCTCTTTGAAAGGTTCTTTTACTTTTCGGTGATAAAGGTTTTATTTCATAGTATCTAGTCGGACCATATCTAATGATATAGAAGCCTTGCATATAAATAGAGTAATCAGTTTTTACTGGCTGCTCTTTTTTTATAAATCTAAATAAAAACACACCGATTGGCAGCTGTGTTATCATAAGGGAAATGTTAACTATTTTAAGTTAATGGTTAACAAATAATTGATTTAAGCGGGGGATCATTGTGTACAAATTACGGGGGCATCATCTGCTTTGTCTTTTGGGCTATCGGGGAATGGGCTATTCCAAGGAATATGTGGAAAATATGACCCTGGTGCACCAGACCTTGCGAGAAAACCCGGAGAAGTGGGTTTTACTTGTAAAGGGTCCCGATCATTTGTGTGAAAAGTTCCCACACACGGGGGAATATCATTGCCAAAACGATATCATTTACAAAAGGGATGCAGTGATCCTGCGGAAATTAGGGTTAAGAATCGGACAAATGCTGAGATGGAAGGACATTGAATTTCACATCCAAAGAGATATGGTGCCCGCAGACATACAGAGTGTTTGTGATTCCTGCTCCTGGAGATCCTATGGAGTTTGTGAGGAAGGGGTCCAGGAGATGCTCGAGGGGAAGGGATTAAGGGAGGTGCAATGAGTTCTTTTACTGAAAGGACCGGGCTGCCTGGCAGCCCTCTCAAAACCTAAACATGTGCCTGGACAATGAAATTGGATCCAGAGAAGGTATCTCAAGACCAAAACTCGGACTTAAGAGAGGAAACGGGTTCTGAGAAGGTATCTCAAGACCAAAACTCGGACTTAAGAGAGGAAACGGGTTCTGAGAAGGGGTCTCAAGACCAAAACCGGAGTTTGAAGCAAGAAGTTTGGTCTACAGACTAGATGGTTATTTTAAATGAGATTCTGAATACAGAGAGAGGCATAAGTTTCCTTTTGAATTGATTACGCCATAGAAAATGTCACTGATACACAGGTCTTTGCTAGAAATTTCGTCAAGCAGCCATTGCTCCCCATATTCCTTCGTCAGGTTATCATGCAGAATTCTTCCTTCCATCAGCACTTCACAGGGAAGCTGCATTCGGGCATCATTGGCATCCCCCAGGCGGTTCCTTACCGTATCAGGTTCTTCCTTTTTCTTGAGCACAGATAAAGAGCCATCAATTTCTAGAACAGCAACTTCTACTTCATGAACATTGAATACATCCTTTCCCCTTAGACCCGCCATTAATGAATCCATGGTATAGCTTATTTTCTCGAGAACTTCTTCGTCAATGACTCCATTTTTTATCAAAATATAAGGCTTCCCAGCTATCCATTGTCTGATATTCGTATATTTAGCTGCTAATTTGTTGAGGACAAAGACAATCGTTCCCATAAGTACAAAAGAAATGATAAAGTAGATGATTTTGACCCGTATATTAAAGGCTAAATTTCCAGCAATGGTTCCCATGGTAATTGAAGCGATATAAAAATGATTGGCCTTTTGAGAGATGACCTGTTTGCCTAAGTAACGGATATAGATCCATAAGAGGATAAATGCAGTGAGGGTTCGGATGATGATTTCTAAATAACCGGGCATTTTGCTTCTCCTTATATTGCTAACTTTTCTTTAGATATATTGTTTTTCCTTTCCTATGTTTTATGCTGATTGATTTGGAGAATTTATATCACTATAATTTTAATCTCAAGGCAAAAACAATGGTACAATCAGGAAAAACAAACAATCATAAAAAGGGTTAGAATGGTTGGTAGAAGGAGTGGTCCCGGATGACAAACAACAAATTAAATCCCAAAGTGGATGCATTTATGGATAAAGCGAAAAAGTGGAAAGATGAGTATGAAATGCTGAGAGGGATTATTATTGACACCGGTCTGACAGAGGATTTTAAGTGGATGCATCCCTGTTACACTTTAGAGAAGAAAAATATTGTCTTAATTCATGGATTTAAAGAGTACTGCGCCCTCTTATTCCATAAAGGATCCCTGATGAAGGATCCCGAGGGAATTCTCATTCAGCAAACAGAAAATGTACAGGCCGCGCGCCAGATTCGGTTCAGGAATGCCCGGCAGATCGCTGAGATGGAAGACACCCTGAAAGCTTATATACAGGAGGCCATTGAAGTGGAAAAAGCCGGTTTGAAGGTAGAATTTAAAAAGCATACAGAATACAGCATTCCAGAGGAATTAGAAAGCAAATTCGCTGAAATGCCTGATTTGAAAACGGCATTTGAAGCACTGACGCCCGGCCGGCAAAAAGCATATTTGTATTACTTTTCGCAGCCAAAACAATCCAAAACCCGAGTGTCAAGAGTTGAAAAATATGTTGAACAGATTCTCGATGGAAAAGGATTGAATGATTAATCGTACACACAAAGGACCAAATCGGGTCCTTTTTATTTTGATGATTTTCACTTATCCAACATAAACTGTGTCAGAGAATAAATATCCGCATCACACCGCAAGGAATTTTTCTCATGATCATATGTATAGGGGGTTAAGGGGGAATAAGATGGAATCCATCTGGCTCGAGTACGCCTGGACTTTGCTCATCCTCATTGGATTAGAGGGACTGCTGTCGGCTGACAATGCCCTTGTACTGGCCGTTATTGCAAAACATTTACCTGAACATGAGAAAAAGAAATCAATCAATTATGGAATTATCATGGCGTTCGTATTCAGGTTCGGGGCTTTGTTTGCTATTTCCTTTATCGCGAATGTCTGGCAGATCCAGGCAGCAGGGGCAGCGTATCTTCTCTATTTAGGCTTAAAGCATGTCATTCAAGCCAGATTCGGAAAAGATACAGATCATAAGGAAGACAAAAAGGCCGGGGCTGGAAAGGGCTTCTGGCCGACCGTGGGCAAAATAGCTTTGGCGGATCTGGCTTTCGCCATCGATTCAATTCTGGCGGCGGTGGCCCTGGCCCTTGGCCTTCCAGATTCACCGCTTAAGCATTTTGGCGGCATGGATGGAGGGCAGTTTATTGTGGTCCTCCTTGGAGGAATTGCCGGACTTGTTTTGATTAAGTTTGCTGCAGCCTGGTTTGTCCGGCTCCTGGGAAAGCGGCCGGCCCTGGAAACCACGGCCTATGCCATAGTTGCGTGGGTCGGTGTGAAGCTTGCCGTCATCACTCTTGCCCATGAAGAAATCGGAGTTCTGGAGCATGAATTTCCACATAGTACCTTATGGACCCTGATTTTTTATGGAGTCTTGGCGGGGATTGCTTTAATAGGGTGGTTTTCGCCGGGGAGGAAGTACATCACCAAAGATGAATAGGGCTGCTTCGGCGGTCTTTTTTTATATCCAACTGTGTATATCGCAAGAGTTTGTACAGATTAGAACTAGTCCAATCCTCAGCATGCTTTCTGCATATCCTGATGATGTACCAGCAGATTATAAAGAAGGTGATCATATGGGAGGAAAAAAAGGACAAAGCTATATGTCCCGAAAACAATCCAGCTGTTTTAAACCATTTATCAGCCCCAACCCTATTACTTCATTCAATCCAGTGCAGCGTTTTCCAAAGATTGATAAAACTGCTTTTATCAGTCCATTTTCCAGTGTAATAGGCGATGTAATAATTAGAAACAATGTTTTTGTCGCTCCCAATGTCAGTATCCGTGCGGATGAAGGCACTCCATTTTATATAGGGAGTAATACCAATATACAGGATGGAGTCATCTTACACGGCCTCTTGAATAGAAGGTTTAAAGTGGGAAGGAAAAAATATTCGATCTTCCTTGGGAATGAAGTTTCCCTTGCGCACGGAGCTCTTGTTCATGGACCTTGTTTGATAGAAGATAAGGTATTTGTTGGCTTCAATGCTATCGTTTATAATGCCATCGTCGGAAAAGGTTCTTTCATTTCTTATAATGCCGTCGTAACCAATGGCGTCCGGATTGCCCGGAATAGATTCGTACCGCCTGGAGCGAATATTGATACCCAGGAAAAAGCGGACGCACTGCCTAGAGTACCGAAGGATAGTAAGGAATTCGCACGCGAGGTGCAGCGGGTAAACCAGGAATTCCCGGCAGCATATCAGCTTTTATTCGGGGAAAAACGCTGTTCCTGTGGACTGGCCTATGATGATCATTGAACATTATTGGAAATGATAAAAAAGTAAAACTTGCCATCGTAAATTGGCAAGTATTTTTTTATTGTATGAAAATAGGTTTTTAAATAAAGTCCTAGTCTTCATTCGATTACCCATAGTAGAAAATAAGGGGAAAAATTCCCCTTAAACCCATGATGGAGCTTGTTTGAGGTGAATATAAGGGGAGTTTTTACCGTTAAGGAAGGAAAAAGCCCCCATTTTCATTATTTTTAGGGTGATAGAGGGAATATCTCTCTTTATTTCAGCCCTATTTTCATAGAATTACGAATTAAGGGGAATTTCTCCCTTTAATTATTATGAGCTGGTTTATAAGGCGCCGCCACTAGAACGAGAGTACGCCCAAAAAATGAAATGCAGGACTGTATTATCATGCAGCCCTTATAATAAAGTGCTGGTCTTCAGTCCTTTGGAATTCATGCCAAATCCTGCAATATGCCGAAAAGGTATTGCCTCTCTATGATGTCATCGATCTATTAAGAGAAACGTGGAACAAATCGCCTATCTGGGACAATTGGGAGAGTGTCATTATTTTATGTAGTATGAAGTGGTTTCAATCGTATTGTCTTCCCGGTCCTTCCGCTGGTGTTCAAATCAATAAGCCACACAGGCTGCCAATAAGGCAGCCTTTTTAATGCGTAAAATTCAATTTACAATAAAAATTTAATAATAAACATAAATTATTTATTGATTATCAATAAATAATCTGTTAAATTCAAATGGATAATAAAAATACGGGGTGCTTTTATGAGATTTGGTTCAACACTCTTTTTACGAATCGCTGTGGTGATCATCGGGCTGCCGGTTCTTGCTTTGTGTGTTTTTGTGGTGCCGGAGATCGGGAAGTTTACAGCAAAATTGTATCCGGATATGGCTTTTTTAAAGTATTTTATTTTGGCTGATTTGTATGCTGCGGCCATCCCTTTTTACTCCGCTTTGTTTCAGGCATTCAAGCTTTTACGCTTTATTGACCGAAACGATGCATTCTCGGAATTATCGGTAAAGGCACTAAGAAGTATCAAATACTGTGCAGTCATCATCAGCGGACTGATGGCGGCCGGAATGCCCATGTTCTATCTCATCGCGGAGAAGGACAACGCACCGGGGATCATCCTGATTGGCTTGATCATCATTTTTGCATCCATCGTGATTGCCGTCTTTGCTGCTGTTCTCCAGAGGCTGCTGCTGGATGCGATTACGATAAAATCAGAAAATGATCTGACGGTCTGAGGTGGATATTATGGCAATTATAATCAATATCGATGTGATGCTGGCCAAGAGGAAAATGAGTGTAACCGAGCTTTCGGAGAGAGTTGGAATCACAATGGCAAACCTTTCGATTTTAAAAAATGGCAAGGCGAAAGCCATCCGTTTTTCCACGTTGGAGGCCATATGCAAGGCGCTGGACTGTCAGCCGGGAGATATTCTGGAATACAGAAGCGATGAGACCTCTTAGAATCTGAACCAAGAAGCTAGTGATAGGGGTGGTAATTATGAATGTAATAATCCATGATGAGTCCCGGAAAAAAGTACAGATGGAAGGGGCGGTCAAACAGCTCTTTCATTTTGGCTGGGAACAGGCGCTGTCCTGTGTGTTTCCCGTTGTGATTTTTGCTTCTCTGGCCATTACGCAAGTCTTCCCGTTTCCTTTCCTGCCGCGATATGACTGGCTGCTCATCATGTTCATCCTGATGCAGGGATGGATGGTGCGTTCGGGGCTTGAGACGGTGGATGAACTGAAAGTCATTAAACTGTTCCACCTGATTGGAATTGCCCTTGAACTATTCAAGACGCATTTGGGCTCCTGGTCGTATCCGGAGGAAGGGTATTCTAAGATCTTTGGAGTGCCTTTGTATAGCGGATTCATGTATGCAAGCGTTGCGAGTTATCTGTGTCAGGCATGGCGGAGACTCAGGGTTGAACTGATCAAGTGGCCGCCGTTTTGGATGGCAGCCTCACTTGCCGCTGCGATTTATTTGAATTTTTTCACCCATCATTATTGGGTGGATATCCGCTGGTGGTTAACCGTCCTAGTATTAATTCTCTTTTGGAAAACATGGGTGGTCTTCGAGGTGGGAGGTATCCCTTATCGTATGCCGCTCGCACTCTCGTTTGTGCTTATCGGGTTTTTTATCTGGATTGCGGAAAATATCGCAACGTTTTTTGGGGCATGGAAATATCCAAATCAAGCCCATGCCTGGAGTCTCGTTGATTTTGGAAAGGTAAGCTCATGGTTCTTATTGGTGATTGTCAGCTTTCTGATTGTAGCGTCCTTAAAACAGATTAAGGGGAATATATCAAAAAGTAAGGAGTGACTTTAATTGATTAAAAATATAAGTCTATTAACAGAGACAATGAAAGATTTTTCATTTCAGAAAATCGAGTCGATCCATGGTTTCTTTTTGCATTATCAAAATCAATCTTTCCAGGACAGTTGTGTACTTGACGTCGATTTTGTGATCCGGGATCAAGCACGGGAATATATAGCCCGCTTCCGCTTCACCCATCCAAATAGCATTAAGTTTGAAAGCGGCGGCATCTTCCATCAAATGTCCATTGAAATGTATGATATAGGAGACAGAGGATGGGAAAACAAAAAATATGAAGTGATTGATTACGAAGATGAAAGTTTGCACTTTTATTGTACAGACATTGAAATTATTTCGGTGAGAGAAGCTGGGATGAAGGAGCTCTCCCATGGAAATTATACCTCTGCTTAAAGCCATCATCCTCGGGATGGTGGAAGGATTAACGGAATTTATCCCTGTTTCCTCAACAGGTCATATGATCCTTGTGGATGATATGTGGCTGAAATCCGGCCATTTTCTGACCAAGTATGGAGCCAATACGTTCAAAGTGGTCATTCAGCTTGGTTCCATTCTGGCGGTGGTTGTGGTTTTCAAAGAGAAATTCATCAGCATGCTTGGTTTAAGGAGAAGGCATGCGGCCGGATCGTCTAGAAGCCGGCTCACCGTGCCGAAAGTGATCGCGGGGCTGGTGCCGGCTGGGGTGCTTGGCATATTATATGAAGATTACATAGACGAGCACCTGTTTTCTGCCGGCACGGTCATCTTCAGCTTAGGGGCCGGAGCCCTGCTCATGATTGTGGCAGAACTCTTTAAACCGGGATGTCCGAGGGTGAAAACAGTTGATCAGATTACATATAAGCAGGCGGTCCTCATTGGGATCTTTCAATGCTTTTCCCTTTGGCCGGGCTTTTCCCGTTCGGGTTCCACCATTTCAGGGGGAGTATTGCTCGGGCTCAGCCACCGTGCGGCAGCAGACTTCACTTTCATTATGGCGGTCCCCATCATGGCAGGGGCAAGCGCTCTCTCCTTATTGAAAAATTGGCAGTATTTTAGTCTGGATACTCTCCCGTATTTTATAGTAGGTTTTATCAGTGCCTTTCTATTTGCTCTCATTTCAATCCGCTTTTTCTTGAAGCTGATTAACCGGATTGGACTATTTCCATTTGCGATTTATAGAATCATCTTAGTGGGGATCCTTTATTTAATATACGTGTAATGCTGCAGGACTGGTCTCTTTTAGCATGGGTAAACTAAGAACAACAAGATAGATGGGAGACACCACGATGAAAATCATAACGGCCGGAAACTGGGACGAAGAGCTTTGGCGGGATGCCAGCTCTCTTTATTTCGAGGCTTTTGGGAAAAAGGGGGCCAAGCCTCTTCCAATCATCCAGCATATGTTTGCACAAAAAATGGCCGAGCTTCATGTAGGATACATGGAGCAGCAAGCGGTGGCGATGGCCCTGACCGGGAAGCTGACATCTCACCATGTTATGATCATCGACTATTTGGCCGTATCGGAAAAAAAGCGCGGCCGGGGGATTGGGAGGGATTTTGTAGAATATCTCCGGCATAGGGCAGCAGCCGAAGGATTTCAAAAAATAGCAATAGAAGCGGAGTCCGAGAACACACCAGAAAACAGGAGGCGTATCTCTTTTTGGCAATCCTGCGGGTTTATTCTCACAGAGTATGTCCATCACTACATCTGGGTGCCGGAACCCTATCATGCCATGTACCTGCCTCTTCATGACGATCATGCCAGGGTGACTGGTGAGGAACTCTTTGTTTCTATCAATGCCTTTCACCGTTTATCATTTCGTGGAGCCGGGAAGGACGAAGGGCAACAATAAAGCTTATACAGCCAGCATTAAAAAAGAAAGGATGATTAACAGTGAACACTTCCTTAAAAGAAAAAGCCGCCGCGTTTTTACAGATGGCTGCATCGGGTGATGTGCGAGATGCATACCGTACATACACCAGCCCTGATTTCATTCATCATAATCCATTCTTCACTGGAGATGCTGATTCACTTATTCTCGCAATGGAAGAGAATGCGGCCAAGAATCCTCACAAAGTCTTTGAAGTCAAACATGCAATCGAGGAGGGAGATATGGTTGCGGTGCACTCCCATGTAAAACAAAATCTAGATGACAGGGGGGCAGCCGTAGTCCACCTGTTCCGCTTCCAAAATGATGTAATTGTCGAATTGTGGGATGTAGGGCAGCCTATACCTGAGAATTCTCCCAATGAGAATGGCGTGTTTTAGGTTGTCAAGTATTAGCTTAAGTAGGGTAAGCTGCAGTCATGTCCATCAGGAATAAAGCATAATAAGAAAAGGCACATTAAAAAAGCATCGCTATTGCCTATATTTTGCTACACATTCCTCAGTGACTGCTTTAAAAATAAGACAGCAACAGCCCGTGTAGTTGATGATGTCAAGGGATTCGCTTTTTGAAAGGTATCATACAACTCAAAAAGACAGCCCATAAATGAAATGGAACCGTCTTTTTTGTTACTATTCAAGAATAGGCTCATTTTATTTACTGAGTTGGATTGTTTTCCGTACTTCCCTCGGTTCCGTTTTGTTGAGAGTCTCCAGTTTCTGTAGCATCATTTTCAGGATTTTGCTCTTCCTCGGAGGGATTCACAACAGATTCATCGACGTTTTGCTCATCTGCAGATGTAGGAGGCTCCTCAAAGGCTGGATCTTCCTGGATATAATCACTATCATCAGAAGATCCTCCATAAGGATCTTCTGCAGGCAATTGATCATTATACTCATCGCCTGTTCCTGCGGGAGGATCTTCTGCAGGCAATTGATCATTATACTCATCGCCTGTTCCTGCGGAAGGATCTTCTGCAGGCAATTGATCATTATACTCATCGCCTGTTCCTGCGGGAGAATCTTCTGCAGGCAATTGTTCATTATACTCATCGCCTGTTCCTGCAGAAGGATCATCGTCATATTCTTGATATTCATTATTATATTCATCACTATAAGATCCGCCATCAAAATAGGAGTCATTTCCATATAAATCCTGATAGAAAAGGGCTCCATCCTCGTTATGAAATAAATCAGCGATTTCATTTTCACTCATCGGTGATGCGGCCCAGCTTTTTATGGTGTCCATCACCCTGAAAACGGGGATGCTGAAGCCGATGTTCGTCTCAGAGTTTAACCGGGCTGAATTGATGGCGATTACCTTCTCTGTATTTTTATCGAGCAGGGGACCTCCGCTGCTTCCGGGTGCGATGGGAGCCGAAATCTGGTAAATTCCCTCATACGTATGAGGTTCTATAACAAAGGACCTGTTGACTCCGCTGATATTCCCCAGGGTAGCGGTGTTCTCAAACCCTCTAGGACTTCCCAGTGCAATGACCTCATCACCTAATTTGGACTCTTTGGACGTTTCAAGTGTAAATGGTGCCTTTCCAGCTAAAGAATTAACCCTGATGAGTGCAATATCCACATCGTTGCTGTAACCAATAACGGTCCCTTGGAATTCTTCTCCTTCGTTATTTTCTAAAGTAACCGTAACATTCCCTTCTACAACATGTGCATTGGTTAATACATCTCCTTTGTCATTGATTAGGAATCCCGAACCCTGCCCAAGGTCGCTGAATATCGTAAAAACCTTAGGAAGTGAATCCTCAATGATTTTTGAAACATCTTTAGGAGGCTTTTCTCTTTCTTTAGGTACAGGCTTGGCAGAAGTTACAGGTGCCTTTATCGGCTCTGTTTTTTTGTCAATTGCCACTTGGGGCTTTACCTCTTGTTTAGTCTTATGTGTTTGATTGTCAGGTTTCTGTTCCTTAAATAACCCACCAAGGTATAAGAAAACCCCTAAGCAGGCTGCCAAGAGACACGCAATTACCGAAAAGAGAAACTTGTTTGATTTGTGCTGGCCCTTGTGACCGCATGATTGGCAGAATTTTGACCTTTGTGTGATGGAACCACCACAATTGCTGCAGTACATATTACCACTCCGTAATAGGGATTTTTTCCTAATACAATTTTAGCTGATGATCCAATATTTAACAATGGTGAATTACTAGATTGCTTGACTTCAAATGAATACTTATATAACTAATAAAGAAATTTCTGTATAATTCAAAATTATAACTATATAGAAAAGGAAATGAAAAATGACATTACAACAACTAAAATATGTGATCGAGGTAGCAAGAAGCCGCTCCATCAACAAGGCTGCACAGAAATTGTTCATCAGCCAGCCAAGCCTTTCCAATGCCTTAAAGGAATTAGAAGAGGAAATCGGGATCACCATCTTTTCACGGACGAATAAAGGAATTGTGATGACTTCTGAAGGTTCCGAGTTCCTGGGATACGCAAGGCAGGTAGTGGAGCAGACAGAGCTGCTTGAGAACCGCTATTCCAAGGCACGATCACTGCAGCAAAATTTCTCTGTTTCTGCCCAGCATTATGCATTTGCGGTAAGTGCCTTTGTCCGGCTGTTAAAAGACTATGATCGAGAGGAATATGAATTCACTTTCCGCGAAACGAAGACGTATGAAATCATTGATGATGTCAAAAATCTGCGGAGTGAAATCGGGATTTTATACGTCAATGAATTTAATAAAAAGGTGATTCAAAAGTTTTTACGAGAAGGAAGTTTGGAGTTTCATGAGCTGTTTGAGGCGAGTCCGCACATTTTTATCAGCTCGGCCAACCCGCTTGCAAAAAAGGAATATGTCACCTTATCCGATTTGGATCCTTATCCCTATCTTTCCTATGAGCAGGGAGATTATAATTCGTTCTACTTTTCCGAGGAAATTCTCAGCACTCTTTCCAGGCCGAAGAATATCCGGGTGACGGACCGGGCCACATTATTCAATCTCTTAATCGGGCTGAATGGCTATACCATTTCAACAGGCGTAATCAGCCATAAATTAAACAGCAAAGACATCATAGCGGTTCCCTTGAAGGTGGACGAACGGATCAATGTGGGCTATATTACTCATAAAAATGTGACGAACAGTACGCTGGCCAATATTTATATCCAGTATTTACATGAATCCATTAAAGAAGAATTAGGTCAGTTATAGCTATAGGCTATAACAAGGAATAGATTTTAGGTGTTACATTATAATGATTTCCCCGTGCTACACTTACCTTACATTACGGAAAGGGCTTCTTTAGAGGCACCTAAAGAAATAGGGGGAGTTATTGATGGTACAGACAAGAGTTAAAGCACCATTCAGAGCAGATCACGTAGGAAGTCTGCTTCGGCCGGAGAGAATTCATTCGGCAAGAAAGAAATGCCAGGAAGGCCAGATTACTGCACAAGAATTACATACAATCGAAACAGAAGAAATTAAAAAAATCGTTGATAAGCAAATCGAAGTTGGACTTCAAGCTGTGACAGATGGAGAATTCCGCCGCAGATTCTGGCATACCGATTTCCTTGAACATCTGAATGGAGTAGAAGGATATGTTCCTGATCATGGATTTGCGTTCAAGGGAGAAGAGACCGAACGATACGATGTGCGTGTGACCGGAAAAATTTCCTTTAACCCAAATCATCCTCATATCAAGGAGTTTATCGAATTCAAAGAAATTGTCGGGGACCGGGCTGTGGCCAAACAAACCATCCCGAGCCCAAACCAATTATTTAATGCCGGCATCCGGAACCTGGAGATCTATCCGGACCTTGAGGAATACACAAAGGATGTCATCCAAACGTACAGAGATGCCATCAAGGCCTTTTACGATGCAGGCTGCCGTTACCTTCAATTGGATGATGTATACATTGCCGGTCTGAACTCCCCTGAAATCCCATTCAATGACAGCGGCTATTCCCGTGAAGAATTAATAGACTTAGCTTTGCGGGTGGCAAATGGAGTATTGGAAGACAAACCGGAAGATCTAATTGTAACCACACATCTCTGCCGCGGAAATTATCGTTCCAAGTGGGCATTTGAAGGCAGTTACGCTAAGATCGCGCCAACCTTATTCGCCAAAGAAAAAGTAAATGGATTTTTCTTGGAATACGATGATGACCGTTCTGGTGACTTTGAGCCTCTTGAGTTCATACCAAATGGCGGCCCTCTAGTCGTACTGGGTGTCTTCACTTCCAAATTCGGCAGTTTAGAAGACAAGGAAAATATTAAAGCAAGGGTAGAGGAAGCAGCAGCATATGTGCCATTAGAGCAATTATGCATCAGCCCTCAATGCGGCTTTGCTTCTACGCATCATGGAAATATCCTGACCGAGGAAGAGCAGTGGGCCAAGCTGAAATATATTGTGGATATTTCCAAAGAGATTTGGGGATGAGTTTCGAAGCGGACACCTTTTATAGGGGTGTTCGTTTTTTTATTGGGGCTGTTAAAATCTTTACAGAACTCACCTCCTGTTATTAGGACACTAATTGAAAATGTAAGTGCTAGATTAGAAGATGAACAGTGAAGAAGAACAAAAAGAAATCATCTTGCTTGAATTGGATTCAGACAGCTGGAAAAGATATATCGATTCTATAGAAGAATGGCTGGAAGGTGTACTGGCTGTGCAGAATTATCTATCCAGCCTCGTGAAAAACACAGCCCTGCGCATTCAGGAGCCTCATATAAGGGAAGCTGTTAAAAAAATGAGTCTGACCCAGGAAAATCACATGAAAAGTGTGATGGACCTCTTTGAGATCATCGGGAGGAAACCGAGCCCGATAAATATGGCTGCGGGATTTGCCGTAAGCAAGATGGAGGAAGGCCTGGCCAATCTGAAGGACTTCTTGGGCGGAGGAACAGGTGTCTGGCGGGATCTTCACTATCTGATCCTGGCGAATCAGCAGGCGGTCAGTGCTTTTTCCATATCTGAACAGTTAGCTCTATCTGAGGCATCAAAGAAATCATGGAAATCACCTGGCCGATTATCCATGATAAAACCACCCGCCATTTATTATTACAGGAATACATGCTTGAAATGGTGCCTATATCTATATTATATAAACATCCTGTTTAACGCGTATAGAGGGGGAGATCACCATCAGGAAAAAAAGGCTTCTGCAGGTATTAGGCACCCGGGAAGGAATCTATATTCTGCCCATTGTCATCAAATCAAAGGCACAAATGGTGGTACTTGGAGCTTTCCTGGGAGGGATGGCCGCTCTTCTTCAATCAGCCGGAGCGCTGGGAGGAGCAGGCTATGCCTTCAGTATGGCAGCGTCGCTTCCGATAATGTTGGCAGGTGCTTTGTCACTTCAGACAGCAATTCTGACGTATCTCATAGGAATAGGATTATTGCTTATCATCCAGCCCAGTGAACTGTTTGTATATCCATTTACCACAGGATTATTGGGCCTGACGCTTGGCATTGCATTCAAATTGACTAGCCATAGACTTTATATCTTATCAGCCGGAGCAGCAAGCCTGACCGCAGGCATCTTCTTTGTTTTACATGTACTGGGGTTTCCGTTGCTTGGTCCGGATATAAAGTCCGTGCTTTCACCCAAAGCTTTCATGATTTTATTGCTTTCTTCTATTTTATACAGCGGGATCTGGCTGATGATTGGGAAAAGAGTGATCGCCATGCTGAAGAAACGGTTATATCGGGCGAAGTCTTAGAAAAGTGTAGTTTTACAATTGCTTGCCGGATTTGCCCCCCCAAAAAAGAGACATGTCTCCCAGATATGCCGCATTCTGGATACAGAAATTAAACAGAAACAATCTCGTAAATCATTCCTTGATTGCAATCAGTCACTTTCATTGATCCATATACCCCTAAAAAGAGTCTAGTCTGATTGGAATTCGCTCCCAAACTGACAAAATAGGCCGATTGAGATCCGAATGGATCATCGATTTCTATTACACTGTATTCATTTGGCCCTCCATCAGGTCTTATTCTGCTGTATGCGATCACCCCTCTGGCAGGAGCCTGGGATTCTTGATTCCTTAAAAGGTCTGTAAATACCACACTTCCCGATAAGTGGGGAATGGCTCTCCCCATATAAGGCTGAACTCCTGTTAGAGCAGTTCCTTCAAACTTATCTGGGCGGGAATCTCTATGGAAATACCAGGTTAAAGGCTGAAGCCGGCTGGTGGAAAGATTGACAGCCTCATGATAATAAGCCAGGATATTCTCATCTAATGAAGGATTTTCGGAACAATCCTTTATCGTTGAAGCAGGAATCGGGCCTTCCCATCCCCGCCAGCCAAGATTGGTTATTTCTTCTTTTTCCGTGTCATTCAGGCGGGAAGCCTGCACAAGACGGGAAACTGGAACCGGTTTATACTGCACGAAGGAGAAAATGGATTCTGCCAGATCCTGCCCCACATTCCCCGCATATTTGATATACGAATGGTGAAGAGCTTGAAAGGAAATTCCCGGTATATTGCGGACCCCTTTTGCCATGACGGTGAGCGTTTCCTGAAGGAGGCCGGGAAGCTCATCAAAACGGGTGGCTGCAGGCAGATGAGGGATGGAGACACTTTTATTTACATCAATTTCAATGATCTTGCCGGCGATTTCAAGATCATCCTGACTTAAATTAAAAGGATCATAGCCTGCGCCGCCATCCCCGGTTGTTAAAATAAGCCTGCCGGATTCAGGTGAGAAGTTTAAGCTGTTCACTCCATTATGATTGAAAAAGGGTCTTCGCAGATTCAGCAGAGTCCGCCGTTTGCGGGGAGGGGAATCCGTTTGAAGCATCCACTCTTCCACTGTATCTATATGATCATAGTGAGTTTCCCTGTTCATCCATTTTAGATGCAGAGTTTCCGGATGACATGAATCCGGCTTAAAACGTTCTGATAAAGCACCGGGACCCTGCGTTCCAGCTGCTGAATAATGAAGATAAAACAGTCC
The DNA here is from genome assembly GCF_000430765.1 of Peribacillus kribbensis DSM 17871. Classification (GTDB taxonomy): domain Bacteria; phylum Bacillota; class Bacilli; order Bacillales; family DSM-1321; genus Paraperibacillus; species Paraperibacillus kribbensis. The sequence goes on from NZ_KE387242.1 coordinate 223,379, forward strand.
GTTATTCGAAAAGTCGGGGTGAAATGCGAGCCCCAGCAAACCCCGTTCATCATATCCGCCCCTTGTGGCACCCAGTTTGATAATCTGCGGGCGAATATCCAAGAATGTTTTTATACATCCGTCTCCTAAGTAAAAAATCTCTCCAGCCTGTGTCGCCATAAATAATCTTTCCATTGATTCGCCAGGAAGGATGGCTGTTTTCAAAACAGTAGGCAAATTGATCTTACTGACAAGCGGGCGTAAACCAACTTTAAGTTTCGTCAACAAAGGCTGCACCCCTTTTTTAGGTTCCTTATAAAGAAAATATGATGGTGATTTTTTGTTGAGTACAGTTTAAATCTGTTCAGGGTGGCAGTGGAAGATGGTAAAAGATTATGATTATGAATAAACAAGAGACAGGAAAAAGCGCCTTCTATGATATATAACTGTATGTTAACAGCCAAAAAGGACGCCCTGTTCATCGTATTTGGTTTACAAAGCGCGTTTCTTCTTTATCCTTTTTTTCTTTTTGCTTTCACTGGAAATCAATTTTACAAAGTCATCGGTATATGTGAGCAGTTCTCCCCATTGCATTAACTCTTTATCAGAGATCTTCCAAGAATGTCGATCTGTATCATGCCTGATGACGGCGAAGTCATAGGGGTCGAGAGAATAAATGGTATACCCCAGCTTTTTAGCCTGATCAAGGAAAAAATAATCCTCAGCACGATTGGTCTTTTCAAACCGGATCTTATTAAAGATTTCCTTTCTGAATATCAGGGTTGCCCCGGATACCGAGTCTGAAAAATTTTTAGCTTCTCCTGGTATAAAAACCAGCGCCTTATTTTTCTTAAAGTAAATATGATAAGAACTTTTGCCGGCAATCATCACGTCTTTATTATCAAAGGCCGCAAAAGCATTTCTTAAATAGTCAGGTCCATAATAGTCATCATCATCAAATTTAGCGATGATTTCATAATTAGACTTCAGGATACCAAAATTCAGGCAATCTCCAAGCGTGGCATTTTCATGAAGCTGATAGATTCTAATATTGGGATGTTTGTCTGCCCTTTCTTTCCATTTGTCCAGATTCATATCATCCTTATTTAATACAATAATTAATTCCTTCAAAGCAAAGCTCTGTTGGATAAAATTTTGAAATACATTTTCCATAAAGTCATCTCTGATGGTACATGTAATAACCGAAATCATTCTAAAATCACCCTTTAATGCCTTAGTTTTTGAACAAATCATTGATCAATCCGCATAGATTCGGGTAATCTCCAGTGCTCTTCATTCTTTTAAAGTTTTTGGCCAGCTTTTCTTTTTCGGCTGTTCCGTATCCGGCAGCTTTCAAAATACTAATATGCCTTACATCGATCTGTAGCATAAGGTTAATCGCCTCCAAGATGGCTGCAAATCGCACCTGGAAATTTTTGAATGCCCGGTTTTGGGTCAGGCGTTTATATTCATAAAGAATTTTATTCATTGTATATAAATCCGTTATGCGTGCAAGTTCCAGGCCGAGTATCATCACATCAATATCCGGGTGCTTGGATAGAAATAGAGCAAAATTTTCTATTGCTTCCATTCTTTTGTTTTCTCCAATGGAATGTTCCTGATGATAAGTTGCCAAATTGTCTCTTGCGAAGAATTGTCCGCCCAGTTTATATAAGCGATATCCTAATTCCCAGTCCTCATAGCCATATTTAATAAACTCTTCATCAAATAAGCCTGCTTCAACAATAAAATTCTTGGATATTGAAACATTTCCAGTTAAGAAAGCCATCCAGGGAAATTGGAATCCGGTTAAATCCTGCCCATACCTTTGCGTGATGTTTTGATACCAGGATTCACCCCTTACTATCCAGTCTTTATAAGATTGGTTTGGGATATCGGACTTTTTTAAAATCGGAAAGGGAGAATGTCCGGATGGATCATATTTTTTAAGTCTTCTCTTAAGCTTTTTGCTTTTTTTGGATACAATTTTCGGAAGAATTGACGTTCGGTTTTCCGGATAGATACACGTAATAATATTTTCGGAGTGCATAATACCAGTAAGAATGGATTTTTCATTTTCTTGATGCCCCATATAGTGATTCCTGACAAAATCAGGTTCACATAGCATTTCCGCATCCAAAAAAATAAGAATCTTGCCTCTTGAGGATTGAATGCCTAAATTTCGAACCTTTGCTCTGCCCAGATTTTGTTCATTTCGAATATATCTATAATGAAAAGGTGGCCGATAGCTTTGCAGTTCTTCCTGCGTTTGATCTGTAGATGCATCATCAATAAAAATTACTTCCATTTTGGAATGGTCAAAGGTCTGATTTTCGAGTGAATAGAGACTGAACAGATTTAGAGGATACTTATTATATGAGGGCATAATAATGCTTACTTCTATGTTTTGCTCATTTTCCGACAAGGAATCACCTCTTTGTGTACTTTAATTAACATTTATAAAGTATGAGTTGTACACCTTGGAGGACTAGGCTTGTATGGAGAAAAATTATTTAAATGATGCCTAAATGCTGCCGTTTGTTATGTTTGCGGAACTGACATCAGCAATGAAGGGTTCTGCGGTAAAATGTAAGGTGAAGGGTATGATGGAGAGGTGGTTGAATGGACAGCTGTAGACCTATGATTTGATAACTGTGCTGGGTGGCACCAATCAAGGAAAAAAGCATTAACCGAACAGTTCACTTCACTATTTACTGAGATTAGAATTATGAACGACTCCCTATTTCAAAATTGCTATACAGTAAATTCCTTTTTATGATGGTTAAGAAAATGTATACAGACTATTGATTGGTCTTGGTGAAATGCTGGGATTCACCTGGGAACAAATCGAAAAAGCCTACATGGATAAGACCAGATTAACTATGAAAGGCAGGCAACTGGGTACTAGCATCTGTCCGTTACGACTATTAAGCTGAGAAACAAGATCCTCATGGGTCTTGTTTTTTTATAAATAAAAAAAAGCAGTTGGTTAGGACTGCTTGTGATCTTGCTTGGAGAAGACTAAGTACAAACCGATGATCGAAACAATTGCCAGGAGTATGTAGACTTTAGTAGTAAGATTGTCATTCCAGCCAAAGGATACACCTGTACCTAACTTTTTAGAGACAGATGCTAAGGTGAATATGGAGACAGAAATCGTATTTAGATAGTAAGCGATAATCCCGAATAAAAATGTCTGTGAAATAATCAGTAGTCCAATAGCCCTTTTCACATTTTCACCAATCTTCCTTAAATCATAACACATATAGCAATAAATGAATCTAGATATTCAGAGAATATCTATTCTTGTTTCAACAGGTTCCAAATCTTCAATAGTGATTAAAAATAAAAAACCCGAGGGGGAATTTAGTTCCTCTAACTCATCTGGTCCCTCTGCGTCTTTTTATAGGATAACGGAGTGACTCCCATTATCTTTCGAAATGTATCAATAAAATAGCTTGTGCTGTTAAACCCTGCTTGATAGGCGGCATCTGTAATGCTTAATTCTGCTTGCTGCAGGAGGGTCAGGCTTTTTTGAATTCTATATTCGATCACATAATTCATGGGAGTCTGGTTTATCATTTTTTTGAAATACCGGCAGCACTCTGAGGTGCTCAGCTGGCCCTCTTTCGCAATATCCTTTAACAGGATCTTCTCATCGAAATGCAGGTGGATCCACTGCAGCATTTGCTTCATACGCTGATTCTTCAGCATTTCCGTATGTTCGAACTCAAGCGGAAATCCATTGATGAGGATATGCTGCCAAATGGATGTAAGCTTGTGTGTGATGCTGATTTCATAAAATGGGAGCTGTTGATTCATCAATTGATGAATGTCTGTTACGGTATCCAGGATGGTTTTCCCCCATGGTGTCTTTGTGTTTACGTGAACGTATGATAAATTCGTTGCCTGGATATATGGTTTTACATAGGTAGTATAAAGCTCTTGCGGCAATACAAAATCAGGAGAAACATTTAAGCAGATGTATACACATCCGGAAAGGCTGCTTTCTTCCGCCATATGGAGGCGGCCGCTATTAATAAAAATCCCCTCATTTTCCCCAACCAGCACTTTTTCCTCATTAATTTGAAAGAGTGCTTCTCCTTTTATGACCCGGACCCATTGGAGTTCATCATGCCAATGAAGCGGGATGTATCCATGAATATTTTCACTGATCCTGGTTTCATAGCAGGCAACGGGAAGCACGACGGTCCGGTGCGGTGTTAATTCCCGTAAACTCTGGTCGACCTCAAAATCCTTTATTTGCATGAGAACACCTCAAGATATTTATATTTTTTTATGAAATACTGATATAAATTCAAGGATTCATCCCTTATGATAATTTAATATAACACAATCCTTATATAGTAGAAGAGTGGAAAATTACAAACAGAAAAGTGGGGAAAGAGTTGAATGCTGAACAAGTAATCCAATTATCTTCAAGAAAAAAAGGGATTTCCATGGTACTTCTCGGTGCTTCATTTTGGGGAGTGTCGGGCACGGCCGCCCAATATCTCTTTCAAAAGCAGGGATTCAGTCCGGAATGGCTGACGGTGATGCGTTTGTTAATCTCTGGTGTTCTCTTATTAGGAATTGCTTATAAAAAGGAGAAAAACCTCCTATGGGGGATTTGGAAAAATAAAACCGACCGGATAAGCATTTTGCTTTTCGGGATTTTGGGAATGCTGGCGGTTCAGTACACCTATTTTGCCGCCATTAAGGAGGGGAATGCGGCCACCGCCACGGTTCTCCAATATCTTGCACCTGCCCTGATTACTTGCTATGCAGCAATTCGTGCAAGAAGTCTTCCTTCCAAAACGGTAGCTGTGAGCGTGATATTCGCCATTTTAGGCACTTTTCTACTTGTGACAGGAGGCCAGATTCATACACTCTCAATCTCCGGATGGGCCGTGTTTTGGGGAATCACCTCCGCTTTTGCATTGGCGTTTTACACCCTGCAGCCAAAGAAGCTCCTCTTGAAATGGGGCTCTGCCCTGGTTGTTGGATGGGGGATGCTGATTGGGGGGATATTTTTTAGCTTGATTCATCCGCCCTGGAGATTCTCGGGACAATGGTCGCTGTCTTCATTGGCCGCAGTAGCGTTTGTGATTCTTTTTGGTACGATCCTTGCCTTTTATTTTTACCTGGAAAGCACAAAATATATTTCGGCTACTGAAGTCAGTTTATTGGCGTCCGCTGAACCGCTGTCTGCCACCTTTATTTCGATAGTCTGGCTTCAGGTTCCGTTTGGCTTGGCAGAATGGATCGGCACTCTATGTATCGTCGGTACGATTACCATTTTATCCATCGTAAAAGCTGAGAAGAAATAATACCATATCCAGCAAGACGATAGGGGAAAAGGGACATTTACCCATATCCTATATTCGATTTTCTGGCTATTTTTAGGATCATCCAAAGAATTCCGCCAGTGAGCAGAGATGCCCGCCATGCAAAGTGGAAAGAGGGTCCAAGCTTAGGGATGAAAATATTTGCGGCAATGACCAATCCTGTCGAGAATACTCTAACAGGCCAGCCCTCAACGAGTGTGAGAATAATTTGTTATAATAAAGTATTATGAAGCTTGGAGTGATATCTATGGATGAGCAGCTGATGCAGCAAATCAAAGATTTTTTAATAAATAAATTGGATCCTTCCTTTATTATGGTCTTTGGTTCTTTTGCGAAAGACACAACGCACAAAAATAGCGACATTGATATTGCATTTTATAAACCGGCTCTTTCCTTACCTACATACGAGATTTTTTTGATTGCCCAAGAACTGGCCGATATAATAAAGCTTGATGTGGATTTAATTGATCTCCAAACTTCCACTACAGTTTTCCGGGCTCAAGTTTATTCTACAGGTATAGTCGTTTATTCAAAGGATGATCCATTACTCAGACTTGAACAAATGCGGGCTCTTAGTATGTATGCAAGGTTTAATGAAGAACGTAAAAGCATAATCCAAAAAGTGGATGAAAGCGGGTCTATCTATGAGAAATGATGTAATTTTAAATAAAATTAGTGTCATTGAACGATGTAAAAACCGAGTTTTAGAGGTATACGGCAATAATCCGGATAATCTGAATGATTATACAAAACAAGATTCCATCATACTCAACATTCAACGATCTAGTGAAGCTTGTATTGACTTAGCTATGCATATCGTGGCTGAAAAACGTCTTGGATTGCCCCAATCCAGCCGAGAAACATTTGATTTGTTAGAGTATGAATCCATCATAGACAATAAAATCGCTTCCAGGATGAAAGCTATGGTTGGCTTCCGGAATATTGCTGTTCATGATTACCAAACGATTAATATAAATATTTTACAACAGATTATCACGAATCACTTAGATGATTTCAGCCTTTTTACTCAGCAAATACTAAAATACTAATAGGGGGAAAATTGTGGGGAGAAAAAAAGGTTTAAGCAGTTTTGAAATGTACCATTTCCTATCGATATCAGAGAAGTTTGTTAAGCTGCATAAGATTGTGGATGAGAAGAAATCTGTTTAAAGGGAGATCTATGATTAAAAAGCTCGGATTAGTGCTAATATGTGTTCTGATGTTATTCCTATTAGCAGCCTGTTCTTCTGAGGAAAGAGCTGCTTGGACCAAGAAAGACTCTGGATATCAAGATTTACCGAGCAGTATTGGAATGTTGCCAGCAGAGCAGCATTCACCCGTAAAGGCAAAAATTTATACAGATAAAGCATCCTACGATCCAAAAGGAAAGGTAATAGTAAATCTTAAGAACATAGGATCAGCTCCGTTATTTTTTGGAGCTGACTATCCCATTGAAAAATACGAAAATGGAAGTTGGGAAACTTTAGTTTTTGAAGATATTCAGCCCGTTTCAATAGGCAGGGTACTTCCCCCGGAAGATACACATCAAACAGAAATCTCCCTTCCTTCCTTGCCAAAAGGAACCTATCGGATTGTTAAGACTATGAATGCAGGAGGCGCTAGTTATTCAATTACGCTTGGGGCCGAATTTAAAGTGACTTAAAATTATTTAGTCTTTTTAACATAAACCCATCCACTCAAGCATCCTAAAAAGGACCCAGCAGCTCCGCATCTTAGTAGTTTGATGATATATTCTCCTGCAGACATATATTCGGTTGTATATCAGGAAGAATCAATGGTAACAATCTTATATTTTATGAAAAGGATCCCTAAGCCAAGGCCGAATACAGGCCATAGACAGCCCCTTCAATCATGTTTTTTTTCATGTGGATCTCCTTTGAATGAACTTGATTTGGAATATATTACCTAAATAATTCCAAAATCCTTCTTTTATTAGCAGCCAGGCAAAATGTTTTTATAGGCCAAGCAATTATGCAGAGAATCTTCAGGAAGGAAAACCCTTCTATCTTGCCGAATTACATGGGCAAAGGGGAGATGATCATGGCAAAACAAATCATGAGGAAATTCACTGTGAACTTTCATTTCGATCAAGATCAGGTAAAGACTTTTGAAATGGAGGGGAGGTCACCTGAATTGCTGCTGAACTCCATTATTACCCAAAGACCTTGGTTTTTCTTTTCCAATGCGGAAGTGGAGGAGGCCATAAATATGACCAGGGTTACCCGGATCTCAATCAACCGGGAGTGAACCATTCATCACTTCAAAATGATATAATGAATCATCATAAGAAATCGGCAGGTTATACAATGAAGTTATATACATTAAGAAGAACATTCCAAGGATATAAAAAAGGAACACAGTTCTACTTGGTTGCGGAATCGGAATTTATAGGTGTAAAAGAATTTGTTTTACGGACAAAAGATTTGACGAGCAGTCTGACACTGAATGAAAAGGAACTGCTTAAGAATTTTATTTTTATAAATAACTCTTTTAATGAAAATATGTAAACTCATTAGTATAGATTAAGGCGTTTGATTTCCTCTCCAGGATGTTCGCTTTACGCGCTGTGGGGTCTCACCTGTTCCGCCTATCCTGCTAAATAGATCATCCTATTAATAAGTCCTCTTGTGCTTCCCCAAGGTTATTCGTTTCCTCCGTTAATCAATTGTCCCTTTGCGTTATACACCGATATCTTCAGCGGCAGTTTAATTTTCTCTTTTGGAAGAGCGGCATACCAAACCGACAGGGGAGCTGTGCCGGTTCCGCTGCCCTTGCCGGCCAGATCATCGCGTACATAAAATCTATTGGGCTGTATATTGCCTTCGCTATTGATGATGATGGTTTTGGCCTCGTCTCTGGAGAATCCGTAAAGAAGTGAATAGCCCTTTTGGATCGTATTTTCCACGCGCCATGTTATCGGTCCCGTTCCACTTTTTTCCTCTCTAAATTCCTGGAAGTTCAATGCTGGAAGGATCTTTTTTACCTTTGTAAATTGGTTGTTGGTAAGCATCGGAACAATTCCCGAACTATTCTCGGCAAAGGCCAGGCGTGAGTCCGCATCATATACAAAAACTCTTTTACAGTGACCATTACTGGCAGCTAGTTTACGGCAGATTCCTTCTTCCAAGGATGTTTGCGGCAAAGCGGCCGTTGATGGACTGCCGGCAAGATTTGGATGGTCAGGACTAATGACCAGGAAATAAATGGCCGCAATGATCACCAGACAGAGAGAGCCAATCCACACTTTTTTAATCATCTTCTGCCTCCCACTTGTAAGGGTTTTGATATCCCTATTATAAAGTACCTGCAGCATGATTACAGAAGGAAATAAAAAATCGGTAAGGAATTCACAGGTGACTTCATTCCCTTAACAGAATATATTCAAAACCTGAAAAAGCAGGATGCAACAACTTTCCCGGGGAAGGTTTTTCACCGTAATTAACAGGAAAACAATGGGGAATAGGGATTTAATTATGAAGCATGAAATGAAGGAGGATGAATATGCTTCAAACATTAGATGGTTCCTTATTTTTATTTGAAAAAGTATGTATGGGTTTATATATCAGACTAGTAACTTGTCTAAAACATCCTCCAGGGGACATGAAAAATGGGGGTATATTGAGACAGATATTATGATGGAAAAGAAGTTATAAATAATTGAAAAAAAGCACCAAATGGGTGCTTTTTCAACCCTATAATTATATCGCTGAATTAAAAACTTGATGATATGCCCTTACCGCCCCTTGTTGTAAGTGTGGTGATTCTTTCTATACCGGTTATCATAGGCTTTGCATGACGAATCAGGGTCTGTGCCGATTCATGTGACAGAGAGGCGCGATGGGCAGCTTCATTTCTCCATACCTCATAGACATAAACAGAATCGGGTTCTCCATCAGCAGTATTTACAAGATACAATTCACACTCATCCATATTCTTCATGCCTTCTGCGGCACTTAGAAGAATTTCTACTAAAGAATCCTGCTTGCCTTCCTGTACCGTAAACTTGTTAAACAAACTAAATGAATTCATTTTTCCCTCCAATTTTTTGTCATTCATAACTGGTTCTGCATAAAGGCTATTTTTTCCTATCATTCCTGGCATAAACCTTTATGAATATAATAGGTTTTTTATAATAATGTTATGTAAACACTTAGGGGTGGATCGAAATGATCACTTCCTTAGAATCTTTAGCGAAAAACTGGGGATGAAATAAGTATTAGAAGAAGAAATTTGGCTCCAGCCCTAATGATAAGAAATACGATTCTTTACTAAATATGATAGAGACAATCGAAACACGTAAACGAAGAAAAAGGGTTTTTGAATTCTTATGTCGAATGAACTAGATGGAATAACAGAAAACATGATGACTTCTATGACTTATGCAAGATCTAAACCATGATAAATAGGAGGAATGGAAAATGAAAAAAATCGTGAATGATCCAAATGAAGTGGTCCAGGAGATGATCCTGGGGATGGTTGCGGCGCATGGTGACCGTCTTAAGCAGGTTCCCGATTCTACAGTTTTGGCAAGGGTCCAGTCCCCAGTCAAAGGGAAGGTGGGTTTAGTCAGCGGCGGTGGCAGCGGGCATGAGCCTTCTCATGCAGGGTATGTGGGCAAGGGAATGCTGGATGCGGCGGTCTGCGGATCGGTCTTCACGTCACCGACACCCGATCAGGTTTTAGAGGGAATCAAGGCCGCCGATAGCGGCTCTGGTGTTCTTTTAATTATCAAAAATTATACTGGGGATGTCATGAACTTCGAAATGGCTGCTGAATTGGCCGAGATAGAAGGGGTGACAGTCGATAAAGTAGTAGTGAATGATGATGTCGCTGTGGAGGACAGCACCTTTACCACAGGACGACGCGGCATTGCAGGAACCGTTTTTGTACATAAGATTGCTGGGGCAAAAGCCGAGTCGGGAGCTTCCCTGTCAGAAGTTAAAGCAGCGGCGGAAAAGGCGATTTCTAATGTCCGTTCCATGGGCATGGCCTTGACTTCCTGCACGATCCCGGCTGCAGGGAAGCCTGGATTTGAAATCGGCGAAAATGAGATGGAAGTCGGAATGGGAATCCATGGGGAGCCCGGGATTGCCCGTACGGAAATCCAGTCCGCGGATGAAATTGCTTCAGTGCTTGTAGAAAAAATCCTTGATGATGGCGTCCATACTTCTGGAGATGAAGTGGCCGTCATGATTAACGGATTGGGCTCAACGCCTTTAATGGAACTTTATATCCTAAATTTGAAGGTAAACGGGCTTTTGAAAGAAAAGGGTCTTAGCATCTATAAAACGTTCGTAGGAGAATATATGACCGCGATTGATATGGCAGGCTGTTCAGTCTCGGTTTTGAAGCTTGATGAAGAGCTCAAAGAATTGCTGGATTCCCCTTCTGACACTTTAGGTTTCCGTATTTAAGACAGCTTCTAACAGGGAAAGGATGAGAATGATGGGATTAACAAACGAGCACTTGGCTAAATGGCTGGAGAAAACAAATGCCAAGATCCAGGAAAATAAAACCTTCCTGACCAATTTGGACCAGGCAATCGGGGATGGGGACCATGGAATTAACATGTCCCGGGGCTTTGATGAGGCCGTGAAAAAGATCTCATCCACTGAATATAAAACTTCCTCCGACTTATTGAAGGACTGGGCCATGACACTCTTGTCGAAGGTGGGAGGTGCCTCTGGGCCGCTATATGGAACGGCACTGCTGAAATTTTCCATGTCTATGAAGGATAAAGAGGAAGTGGACTATTCTTCACTTACTGCCGGTATAGAGGAAGGATTAAATGGGCTTATTCAGAGAGGCCAGGCACAGGAAGGCCATAAAACCATGGTTGATGTGTGGTCCCCTGTTGTGACATTCCTTAAGGAACAGCCTGCCTTCAATCCTGAAGGATTCAAAGAAATAGCCAAAGAGGCTATGGAAAAAACAAAGGATATGAAAGCCATCAAGGGGCGGGCTGCTTATCTGAAGGAACGCTCCATCGGCCACCTGGATCCTGGCTCAGTTTCAAGCTATTATCTCTTCAGCTCCCTGGCCGAAGTGATCGAGGAAGAAGGCGTTGGTTTATGAGCCGGGTGGGGATTGTCTTCATTTCTCATAGTGAGAAAATAGCCATGGGATTAAAGGAGCTAGTGACACAGGTTATCAAGGATGTCCCGATCGAAGCTGCAGGCGGGACTGAGGATGGCGGAATTGGGACAAGCCTGGAGAAAATTCAGCAGGCAATCGAGAAGGTGTACTCCGACAAAGGTGTCATAGTTTTATATGATTTAGGAAGTTCGGTCATGAACGCTGAACTAGCTATAGAAGTAACTGGCCTGGAGCATGTGAAAATAGCGGATGCCCCTTTAGTCGAAGGCGGTTATGTGGCGGCTGTGGAATCGGGCATGGGCAAGCCGCTTGACGAAGTGCTGCTGGCGGTTGAGGAAGTAAGGATGAAGCTGAAGCGGAATGAATAAATAAAGGAAAATGGCCGGCTTAGCCGGCTATTATCCGTTTTGGGGGAAAGAATTTTCTTTGCAGTAAATAGAAAAATAAAGTCTTCTAGCATGAAAGGTGATTGGGTATGAGGGTGAACATGGAATGTATTGGATGCGGTTTGGCAAACCATACCCTTCCTGTAGATATGGTATATGAAAATGATTTAATTTGTGTTGTTTTAGATCATCATCCCTACAATGAAGGGCATGTGATGATTCTGCCTAAGGTTCATGTGGAAGAGGTGGATGAGCTAGATGAAGAAACCGCAAACGCGGTTATCAAAGCAGCCGGATTAATGGCAAAAGCGATAAAAGCCCTTTATAAACCCGATGGAATAACCATTTGTCAAAATGGGGGGATCTTCAGCGATCTATCTCACTTCCATATGCATGTGGTCCCGAGATATAAACATCAATCGTTTGCGGATTTTTATAGTGATGCTCCGATCGATAACGAGAACGCCAGGAATGCTTTAGCAGAAACAAAAATGAAGTTCCTCGCTGCGATAAAAGAAATAGTTAGTTCTTCCGGATTATGAATTGCCTTCTATCTTTATTCTGCTTCTGTTATCTGTATATGGCTGTATGGCTCTGTACATAAAAATGAGAGGGAGGAAGAAATAAAAACAAAGATTGCACCATAAAGAAATCCCCTGCTCGCATAAAGCAGGGGATTTCGTTTTAAATAGTAAATCTATTTACTCTCCTGAAGTTTCTTCCTGAATCGAGCCCCGGGCATACGGACTGTCAGCAGCAGAACCAGGACTCCAATCACGACACTGACCAGCGCCATTGTATGAAGGTGGGCAGTTGTGACATGCTTGCCGAACAGGATGCCAAGCAGGCTGGAAGACAAGATGGTCCCGATATATCTTGATGTCATGAACAGTCCCGATGCTGCCCCTGTTTCAGCCGGCGGTACAAATGCATAAAGGGCGGTCTGCAGGCCCAGATTGTTAAAGCCATTGCTGAGTCCGAGGACGGATAAGGCAAAGACGAGCCATAAAATAGGGGAATTCCCCTGTACCGTTGTCAATAATAAGGAGCCTGCGATGATGGAGAAAGCTCCCGCAAGCAGGGGAGGCTTTGACCCGCTTCGGTCAATCCATCGGCCGGTGAGCGGTGACACAATCATTCCGAAGCCTGCGACAGAAAGCATGACGAGTCCTGTGGTTTTGGAATCATAATGCCTGAAATCCTGCAGATAAAGCGGAATCCCGAAGAAGATCGAGTAAAAGACAATATTCACCAGGATGAACTGGACATACACCAGACTCATATTCACATTCTTCTTTAAAGCAATGACATTCACAAATGGCTCGCTTCTTCTTTTTTCCGCCATATAAAAAATGATGGTCAGAATGACACTCAGAATCAGCTTCCAAATGCTGAAGCTGTTTTCAAGGCCTAACAGGAACAGAAGCCAGGAGATGATCATGAATGAAAACAGAATGATCCCCGCATAATCAATGCTCGCTTTTTTGCCTGAAGGCTTGGATTTTGGCAGTATTTTTATGGCCAGGATTAAGCCTGCAATGATGATTGGAAAGTTGATTACAAAAATCGCCGGCCAATCTCCGAAATGCACAAGAAATCCTCCTATGGACGGTCCGAAAGCCGCCGAGACGGAGGAGAAGATCGATAAGACTCCAAGTGCCTGTGCCTGGTTCTCGGTTATGGAGGAGCGGATCATGCCCATTCCTGATGGAAATAGGGCAGAGCTTCCGACTGCCTGGATGATCCTGATGCCGACCAGCCAGCCAAAGGAAGGAGAAAAAGGGGCAGCAACAGCGGAAACCGCGATCATAAGCAGGCCGATGATGTACATCCGCTTCGCCCCGAACGCATCCGCAAGCTTGCCCATCACAGGCTGCCCAATGCCGCTGGCTAAATAATAAGTAGAAATCAGCCATGAAGCGTCTGTAAAAGAAAGTGAAAAGTCCTCCTGGATCCTCGATAACGCAACCGCGATCATGGATGAGTTCAAGGGGTTCAATAAAACCCCCAATGCAACCGTCAAAATAAGTAAGAAATTCTTTTTATGTAGAGCAGCCAACCCATTCACCTCAATGAACACTATTTCGTAAAGCAAAATAATGTTAATTATATCGTAAAAAAGTTCATTGGAAAAATATAAGAATAAAAAGGTAAATAAAAATGATCTTAAAAGAATTTGCCTGGCAAGGATGAAAAATCCCTCTAGAATATGGAAGCGTTTTACAACAGCGCAAGCTGGATACATGAAAGATTTTAAAGGGGCAAATGTTCAGTGAAAGAAGTAAGTTGTTTTATTTAAAGAAGACAGGGTAAATCCTAATGAAAAGGAAGTTTTCACCTGGATGACAAGCGAGGTATCGGATGATATCTCTGCATATGTCGAAAACGGCGGAAGCTGGGCAGCCTGGCAATACCGGCCTTGCCTCCTTCCCGATCGACGGGAGCTATACCAAGATCCTTAGGGGCTATTTTCTCTCTCATCCTGAAAAACATCAAAATGTTTGGTATAGAAGCTGTGGTGAAAATGGTATTCTCTCTGACGCTATCGATTTTGAGATTCTGGATGAACATTATTTTGTCAGTGTCGATGAAGCCGATACAAACGTATTTCTTCGTTCCGAGTCAGTAGATGGTGAATCTATCGCAGGCTCGCATCATCGTCAGGGAAAAGGCAAAGTCATCTGCGTGACACCGGCACACAATCAGGAGGGCCTGCAGGATCCGCTCTTTCTAAAGCTGCTGGGATCTTGTGTAAACTGGGGAGTGGAATAAGGATAAAAGGGGAGATATCTCTCCTTTTTTTGTAACATAGAGGGGGGGGGCAAGATGATGGAAGGAAACCAGAAGGTACGGATCGGGCTGATTGGGACAGGCAATATCGGCCGGATCCATATCGAAAATTTTCAAAAATACCCGGAGGATTGTGAAATCGTCGCGGTCACCAATACCACCCTGTCAAAAGCGGAGGCCTGCGCGGATGATTACAGCATACCGTTTATAGAACGAAGCGCGGATGATCTGATCGCAAGAAGCGATCTGGATGCGGTCATCATCGCGGTTCCCAATCAGTTTCATACACCCCTGGCCATCCAGGCACTGAAGGCAGGAAAGCATGTTCTCCTTGAAAAGCCGATGGCGTTGAATAAGGAAGACGCAAGGGAAATCCTCTCCGTTCAGGACACGACCGATAAGATCGTTATGATGGCCCAGCAGATGCGGTTCGAATGGGCTGCAGGCCATGTCAGGGAGCAGGTGGAAAAGGGAGAACTCGGCCGGATTTACATGGCCAAAACCGGCTGGTGCAGACGTAAAGGCATCCCTGGCTGGGGAACATGGTTCACGGAACGTGAAAAATCCGGCGGCGGGCCGCTGATTGACATCGGCGTCCATATGCTCGACCTGGCGCTGTTTATCATGGGAAATCCGAAACCTGTATCCGTCTTCGGCAGCACGTATTCTGAATTCGGGCCCAAACAAAAGGGAATCGGCACCTGGGGATCACCCGACTGGGACGGCATCTATGATGTAGAAGACATCGCCACGGCCATGATCAAAATGGAGGATGGAGCCACCCTGCTTCTTGAAGCCAGCTGGGCCGCCCACATGGACTGCGACGAAGAGCCGCACCTGTCCCTGTATGGCTCTGAAGGCGGAGTCGTCCTGAAGGGAGTCGACGAACGCTTTGTCGGAGGCAAATTCCTCACAGAACAATTTGACCGTGTAGTAGATCTCGAGTTTGAGGAACCGAAAGAATTTGAGGGAGGCCGCACACTCCTCGCCAGACACTTTCTTGACTGCATCAAGGAAGGCAGGACACCCATAGCTTCCGCAATCGATGGATACAAGAGCCAGGTGGTCCTGGATGCGATTTATGAGTCGGCGAGAAGCGGGAATGAAGTAAAGCTGGATATGGGAATATGAGCAGCTTTTGGGGGCTGCTCTTTTCATTTGCAAAAGGCTTTGTTTTAACGAAATGGTCTTTCACTTTTTTGAAAAATATCCGTGAGGCATCCTCACTGCACGAATTTCATTTATGAATCATATCAGACCCTCACAGAAAAGAATCTATAAAATTCGCTCCGCGTAAAATTTTTTGGCTACAACAAAAGAATCGCCAAGTATGAAGAGTTTATATTCTGATGGTGGAAAAATAAACCGGATATTCAGCGCATACTAGATGCTGTTGACAGCCCCTCCAATGGCCTTACCTTCTGCTCGGGATCTCTTGGAGGCCATCCAGCCAATGATCTAGTGGATATCGTGAAGTCCTTCTCCGATCGGATTCCATTCGCCCATATCCGGAATGTAAAGCGTTTTGAAGATGGCAGTTTCATAGATTCCTCCCACCTTACAGAGGATGGATCAGTCCCAATCACAGCCATCGTCCAGGCATTCTACGAATGCGGATTTAAAGGCTATGCCCGTCCGGATCATGGGCGCCATATCTGGGACGAATTATGCCGGCCGGGGTATGGCTTGTATGACCGGGCTTTAGGGGCGATGTATTTACTGGGAGCCTGGGATACGAATGTACTGTTAGAAGGGAACCTGCAGGAGTCCTAACCTCTGGGTGCTGGTTTATAAAAGAATGAAAGACCTCTCCTTAAGCAGTCTAGACCAAAACTCCATGAAGAATCCGAAGAAGTGGTTCAGAGAGGGGTTCTCAAGCCAAAAACTTCATGAAGAATCCCAAGAAGTGGGTTTTATTGTTTGGCCGTACTCTTTTCGGGTGGAGGCACCTATACACCAGGGTAATTAAAGGGAAAAATTCCCCTTAATTCGTAATTCTATGTAAAAAGAGCTAAAATAAAGGGAGAAATTACCTTTATTTCCTTAAAAAACATGAAAATAAGTGTTTTTTCATTGCTTAACGGTAAAAACTCCCCTTATATTCACCCGAAACAATCTCCATTTAAGATTTAACGGGAATTTTTACCCTTATTTTCCACTGATGGGACCTGCTGGATGCCAGGGCTTTGTTTTAAAATGAAGCTGGACGAAAAACAATAAAGAAGGTACATGATGTGCGCTTCCCTAACCCTAATATTCCGGATATCCGAGAGCGGATAGCGGCAGACACAGCACAGAAGCTGCCGATCCGTTTCGGGGAAACCATTCAGCTGTACCAAGCAAAAAAGGATTTGAGTGCTTCGGATCTCATGTTCACCCCCTTAACCGCTGCGGCCTGGTGCCGTTATCTCATGGGCTTGAATGATGAAGGGGAAAAGATGGAATGGAGCCCGGATCCGCTTTTGGAAGATTTGCAGAAGGATATGGAACTCATTGAATTTGGGAAACTTGAATCTGCACAAGGACGTCTGGAGAATATCCTTTCAAATACAGGTATACTTGGTGTCAATTTGTATGAGGCAGGTTTAGGGGAAAAAACGGAACTATTTTTTTCACGTTTCATTGAAGGGCCTGGGGCAGTTCGGAAAACCCTTTCAAAGGAGTTAATGAATGAATCATAAGATGCAGAAATAAGTAAAATCCAGCAGGACAAGGAGACTGCTGGATTTTACGTTTGCAAGGTTTAATTGCGGATCAATGCGGAACCGTTCTCTTGCTTCCTCGCTGCACATCCACTTCTTCTTTCAGCCCGCGGAGTAAAGAATAGCACATGACGACCATGATAAGGGCAAAGGGGAGAGCGGCGGCAATCGAAGCCGTCTGCAGGACGTCCAATCCTCCAGCCAAAAGCAATACCGCCGCCAAAGCAGATTGGATGATGCCCCATGTCATTTTGATTTGGCTGGACGGATTAAGAGTCCCGCCCTCACTCAGCATACCGAGTACAAAGGTGGCCGTATCCGCAACGGTAATATAGTAAATGGCCACAACTGCAAAACCCAGAACACTTAATAAGGTGCTTAAAGGAAGATGATCAAAGAAAATAAAAATCGAGAGGTTTATATTTTTTACCATGGAATCTGCAAGCTCGTGATGGTTATGCACAAGCTCAAGCGCTGAACCGCCAAAAACGGACATCCACAGACAAGTGCCAAGGGTTGGGACGATCAATACCCCGACGACAAATTCCCTGATCGTTCTTCCTTTTGATACCCGGGCGATGAACATGCCGACGAACGGTGCCCAGGCAATCCACCAAGCCCAATAAAACAGAGTCCAGGAGGCAATCCATTTTCCTTCCCCAAACGGCTCGAGCCGCAGACTCATATGTATAAAATCACTCAGATAAAGTCCTGTTGTATTAAAAAAAACTTTGATCACGGTCAGGGCCGGCCCTACTATCAGAATCAAAAGCATGATAGCGAGTGATAAGAAAATGGCTGCATTGGAGAGATGTTTGATTCCTTTTTCTAATCCTGTATTGATCGAAACGATAAATAGGACGGTCGCAACCACAATGACAATCAGCTGGATAAAAGTTGTATTAGGAATCCCGAATATATCATGCATTCCCGCTGTAACCTGCATCGCACCAAGCCCAAGGGAGGTGGCGATTCCAAAGACCGTTGCAAATATGGAGAGGATATCAATGGTTTTGCCAATCGGGCCGTAAATTCTATCTCCTAAAATGGGATGGAATGCTGAGCTGATTGCCGCGGGCAGCCTTTTATTATATTGAAAAAATGCGAGGGCCAGTCCAATGACCGTATAGATCGCCCACGGATCGAGGCCCCAGTGAAAGAAGGTATATTTCATGGCCGTATTGGCTGCATCCAATGTATATGCCTTTCCATAGGGAGGATCCGTAAAATGTGTGACAGGCTCAGCGACACTCCAGTAGACAATCCCGATGCCCATGCCTGCACCAAAGAGCATCGAGAGCCAGGAGCCGGTAGAAAAATCTGGTATGTCATTCTTTCTTCCGAGTCGGATATGGCCATACTTAGACAACAATAAATAAATGGAAAACGCCACGAAAAACAGAGTAGCCCCAAGATAGACCCAGCCCAGGTAATCAATGGAGTCTTGATATATGGCATTTGTCACCTTGGTTAGATTCTTGGTGAAAAAAACTCCCCACAAAATAAAAATAAGTGTAAGCAATAAGGAGATAATAAAAACACTATTTTCTTTTAACTTAGTACGATTCATAGCAGCCTCCTGGGAAGTACGATGTTTGGATAAGTTTAGAAGTCAGGTCAGGTGTCAAAAGGGGTATACTGGAACTCCCATAGGTCTGCATCGGTAAGTTCTTCCAGTGAAAGCTCAATCCCGCCGCCAAGGTATAAGGTTTCACCCTTTATTCCCACAATCATGGCTTCGACTCTCACATCACTGTTCCTCTTTTTATAGACATCCCCCAGTTTGAGTGGGATCTCTGCTTGCGCGACTTGGCCATTCATATTTTCAAAGTCTTCGTCATTCATGTTGGACTTATCTTTATAATCGACCGGGGTGCTTCCGGGGATACGGCCAGGTACCATTAATAGATACTCATTATGTTTGATTCCATTCGAATCACTTGTAATGATGCCTTTCTGATCCACTGTTTCAACCACTTCAACATCATTTAACGAATAGTGGTCAAGAGTATCAGGCGCCGGATTATTGATCAATATTAAGTCTCCGGGTTCAGGTTTCCGGTCATTCGTTAACGTATATACCTTATGGTCAAAAATAAAACTGTCAAGCTCCTTTGGAATGTATCTTTCCACACTTGCCGCATTGGTGATATGCTGTGATAAATCTCTCAGCTTCATCAAGTGAACAGAAAGTTTGTACATATGTTTGACTCCATATACTCTGTGCAGCTCATTGTTAAAATATACAAATTGCCCTTTTCTGACTTGATATAATTTCAAGGCTCTTTCTCCCTTTCTGGATTATTCCTTATAAAACATGCCCGCTATTAGTTGTAGGATGTCTATTTTAGGAAAAAACATGAGCGGAAAACTACGAACTATATTGATTCGCTTATTTTTAGCAAAAAAAAAGACCCCGTCAATAAGGATCTTTGCCTAATACACCATATTAAATTCTGTTTCAATCCGTGAAAGGGTGGAATCAACACTTCCCATCGTGAAAACAGCAAGGGTTCTCAAGTTTGTGACTTCAAAATTAAAGTCTTTATAACATATATTCAACATTGGAAATGTATTTGTTTTATCGTTCGATGTTAAGGAGATCTCACAAGCAGAATACTGCTTTAGCGTGTTTAACATGATTCTGGTATGGTCTATCGACATATACTCAGTCTCCTTCCATTATAGGGGAGGTGACTAAAGAAAGTCTTGTAGCCCCGATATAATCAAATTTTTATATTATAATAATTATATCATGAGTTCAAGCAGAAAGGTGCCTTTTTTTTGAAAATAGGAAAAATTACATAGTCGGTATCCATCAGACTGTGCCAAAAAATAGGAGCAGCAGCAAACAAAGTATTTTATATACTTTAATTGAGTTCAATAACTGTCCATAAGATTCTGGCATACTATATAATCTAGTTTTAATGTCCTATATTGGATGTGAGTTTTCTTTGAAAGAGGTATGTATGAATATTGAACGAAGGTGGAAAATCCTCGGGTAACTACTCAGGTGCTGGACAAGGACATGCTGCTGGAAGCTATTTGAGTTGCACCTGCGATGCATCCTTTAAAAAGCTCCATACATCCAAAGTCAGCCATTCATCGTCATTAGCCAGGGGTGGCTTTATTATTGGTTAATTAAAGATAAAGTATAAAATAATGGCTGAAATGATAATTAATCCTCCAATTGTAGGGCTTCCGAAAAATGTCCTGGTCCTGCCTTCGTCTCTATCCACATCGATTCCTTTGTCTTTTTCCTTTTTCATTGCAATTCTCCCCGCTTTCTATCTGATATTTCAGCTGTATATCAAGGAAGACTTTATATAAAAATACACAAAATTCCATCTTTTTACCATTATATCTAAATTCTGCACATAAATCATAGCTTCTTTTTAAATTTTTTATCATTCATTGACCATTCAGCTTAAAAGTTCCTTTTGCCTGCCAGATTCAAACCTGCAAACCTATGCTAGAATAAGGTTGAAGAAATAAAAGGAGGAGCTTCGGTTCCTGCTTTCTTGATTTTTGAAAGAAAAGAAGAGGTGTATGGATTGGGAGCTTTATACTCGATAGGTGAATTATTAATTGATTTTATTCCGTTAGAAAAGGGAAAGGCGTTGAAGGATGTCACATCCTTTGAGAGAAGTCCTGGCGGTGCACCGGCCAATGTGGCGGCGGCCGTCGCTAAATTCGGCGGGAAGTCGTCTATGATCACAAAGCTAGGGGAGGATGCCTTCGGGGACTTTCTGCTCGAGAAGCTGGAGGATGCCGGAGTGAAGGTGGACAAGATTAAACGAACACGAGAAGCAAATACAGGGCTGGCCTTTGTATCCTTAAAAGATGATGGCGAACGGGATTTTTCCTTTTACCGAAACCCTTCATCCGATCTTCTGCTGACAGAGGAGGAAATTGATGAGGCTTGGTTTACAAACGGAGATATCCTGCATTTCTGTTCGGTAGATTTGGTTGAAAGTCCAATGAAACTTGCACATCGAAAAGCCATCAAAGCGATTACGGAAAATGGCGGTCTTGTCAGCTTTGATCCGAATATCCGTCTCCCTCTGTGGGAAGATCCGGAGGAATGCAAAAAAACGGTCAGGGAATTTCTGCCGTTAGCCCATATCGTTAAAGTTTCAGACGAAGAGCTCGAATTTATTACGGGTATACAGGACGTGGAAGAAGCCATTCAATCCCTTTTCGCTGGAAATGTCCAGGTGGTCATCTTTACAAAGGGTGGAAGCGGGGCAGATCTCTACATAGAAAAGAAGAAGTATGAGTCACGAGGATTTAAAGTGGACGTGCAGGATACTACAGGAGCCGGAGACGCCTTTATCGGCGCATTCCTATATCAGCTGCTGCAAAGGAATGCGGATGTTACAAGCCTTCAAAATGTAATCGAAAGCAGCCACACCTCCATTCTGGCTTTCGCCAATGCAAGCGGCGCGCTGACCACTACTGGAAAAGGGGCTATTTCTTCCCTTCCTTCTATTGAAGACATTCAAAGGCTTATTCGAGAGTAATGTTAAACTGATACTCGAAATGAAGCAAATATAAAGGATACCTTCTCAAGGATGTTTGAGACCATTGTAACGATTGATAAGCAAAAATAAATAGGGAACAGGCAGCATATTCAGGTATACTGCCTGTTCGTATTCCTATGTTTTAGTAATTCATTACTGATAATAATCTGGAAGGAAGATACTCTTTGTCGTTTCAACGTCTGTGCTGAAACTATGGGGAAGATTATTTCCTATAACCTGTAAGCTGAGTCCTTTTCTCGGTTTTGTATGATCGATTTTATGAATGGTTTTATTTTCTAGAAGAAAATACTCTCCCTCTAATCCGATCCTTTCGATCCAGCCGGTAGAAACGATTAATTCGTAGTTGAATTTGTTAGTATTAAAAAAGCCTTGCTGCTTCAAAACATGGAGGCTTTTAAAAAAACTCTCAGCACGCATCATTTTATCGTATTGTTTCCATTCCCTTACTGAATTCTTGCTAATATTCACTCGGTTTTCTTCCTTTGTATCACAGGAAAAACAGTTACTATAATGGTAGACTGTGATTTTGCCTGTATCTTTTTTATCTGCTAAATCGAATTTAACAGAATAAATTTTATTATTCTTATCAAGGATTAATTGGAAATTTTGTATTCTTACGTTTTCCTGAGAGAGATTTAATTCTTTTCTAAAATGCCTCCAGCTTTCTGTACTGTTTACGGAATTAAAATCATTCTCTTTAAATAAAAGAACCTCTTTTACATGGTTAGAGTTTACAAAATATATGACTGAAAGAAACAAAGCAAAAAATGCCAACACAATAAGCGGCCACTTCTTTATGTTCAACAACTCCTTCTCATCCTCCTATTTATTTTACCGTACAATTAGAAAACATAGATCTGTTACTTATTAAAATTTGAAAAAATAAAAATTCTTTTAAATGATGTATGATTGTTCTTACCTCGATGGGTAAACGGGGTATTATAGTGATTTTACTCATTGAAAACCTAAAGATGAGCGGATAAAAAACACCATATATTCGAATATTCTTTTCCATCTTCAGCATCCTAACATCAGGAAGGTGATATAGATGGATTTACTAAGAGAATTAACGGAAACCAATGCTGCGCCGGGTTTTGAAAAGCCGATACGGAAGATTATGGAACGGGAGCTTAAGCAGACGGGTGCCAATCTTGTGTATGATCATCTGGGCAGCGTTTTTGGGGAGAAGCAGGGCTCGGGTGACGGCCCTAAGATTCTGCTTGCCGGACATATGGATGAAGTGGCTTTTATGGTCAGCGAGATTACGAAGAACGGATATTTACGGTTTGTGAGCCTTGGCGGCTGGTGGGATCAGGTCCTGCTTTCACAGCGAGTCAAGGTGCTGGCTGGACAAAAAGAATATACAGGCGTAGTTGGCTCGAAACCGCCGCATATTCTTCAGCCGGAAGAGCGGAAGAAAGTGTATCCGATGCGGGAAATGTTCATTGACGTCGGTGCGAAAGATGAGGAGCAGGTCCGGGAATGGGGAATCAAGGTGGGGGATCCGATCATGCCGATCTGCCCATTTGAGCTGCTTCCGGATGGTGATACGATTTTGGCAAAAGCTCTTGATAACCGGGTGGGATGCTATATAGCTCTGGAGGTGATGAAGGAGATCAAAGGGACGACTCATTCTTCCACCGTCTACTCAGGAGCCACCGTCCAGGAAGAAGTAGGGCTGCGCGGAGCCGCCACAGCGCCTTATGTTATGGAGCCGGAGCTTGCGGTAGCCATGGATGTGGGCATTGCCCAGGACGGCCCCGGTGATAATACGAATAAACCGAAGCTTGGGAAAGGTGCTTTGATTACCTTTCTTGATTCCTCCATGGTTCCGCATACAGGTCTGCGTAATTTTATGATTGATGTGGCAGAAAAAAATCAGATACCCTACCAGGTAGACGTCATGCTCGGCGGCGGGACGGATGCAGGCCGTTTTCATTTGTTCAAAAGGGGAGTTCCGTCCATCGTGGTTGGAGTTCCTGCTCGATATATTCACAGCCATGTTTCCATGGTGAGTAAAAAGGATCTGGATCATGCGGTCAAATTATTGGCAGCTTTTATTAAGGCCATGGACAGGCAGGCGTATAATCAGATTCTGGATATTTGAAAAATAGGGGTCTGATTCCCCAATACCATAAAAATGGAAGTACAGAAGGGCTGAATGTCAGCCCTTTTTTTCTTACTGTAAGTCTAGTTGACAATATACCCGGGTGGGTATATTATGAGTGCATATCATCTTAGGGGTTGATCACTGATGTATATAATCATTATGATACTGGTCATTTTGGCCGTGATGCTTTATAGACGCTGCTTTCCTGTATATGGGGTGCCTCATAAAGCAATAGAAGGCAAGAAGAAATACCAAAAGGCCGTTATTTTAGACCTCCGGGATTATAATATCTCTTATAAGAATGAGGTAGAAGGATCCGTCGCTCTGCCTATCGCCTATTTGAACCGGAACTTTGGGGACATCACAAGCAGATGCGTACATATTATTGTGTCGGACAGGCTTGAACGGAATCTTGGTGTAAGGATTTTGCGGAATAAAGGATTTCGTGTTATTGGGTTCACGATCCTGCCATAAATAAGAGAAAGAGGAGTTATCATGAAGTATGATGATCAGACGAAAAACCGGGTCAAACGGATTGAAGGGCAGTTAAGAGGAATATTAAAGATGATGGAGGACGACAAGGATTGCAAAGATGTTGTCACTCAGCTGTCAGCCGCGAGAACAGCCATTGACCGCACCCTGGGCCTTGTAGTCAGTTCGAATCTTGTGGACTGTGTGCGTCTTGCCATGGAAGAAGGACAAGAGGCAGATGAACTCGTGAAGCAGGCAGTCAACCTGCTTGTGAAAAGCAGATAATTTCGGGATTGACATCCCGGACTGCGCGTTTTAATATCCTCCCATGGGTATATTAAAAATTTAAAAGAGGCTGCAGCAATGAATGCAGATAAATTAGTAGACGCAAAAGGTCTTGCCTGCCCAATGCCGATTGTACGAACCAAAAAGGCGATGAATTGAACTGGAAAGCGGGCAGTTGCTCGAGGTGCATGCCACTGATAAGGGTTCTGAAGCAGACTTGACCGCATCTTATATAACTACATTTTCGAGCAGCCGGAGGGCTGTTTTATTTTTGTTATGGAAATAATAATCTAGAAATTGTACAAACGCTATTTCATCTGAATTTTCGTTTTCTCATCCACTGGGTCGCCACCCATTTTTCTCCTTCAATGACAGGTGAACCGCCATGCAGAGTCAGCTCATTTAACGATTGTTCCCGATAAAAATATTCAAAATACACGGCCATTCCTTTTTGGGGTATAACAGAAAAATTCAATTTAGGGAAAACGGTTTCTCCTCCCTCTGTAACATCATTAAGATACATAATGAGTGTACTGATTCGATTATTTTCAGAGGCCCGGCTGCTTGGAGAAAAGTAATCGAAATGGGGCTTATATTCCTGGCCAGGGCTGTATTTTAAGATTTGCAGACCATCTCCATGTTCAATGGGAATGCCCATGATGGTTGAGATTCTTTTTTCAATTCTTGCAATGATAGGATTTTCGCTTTCTTCAAAGAACATCCCGCTGCTGGTCCGCATGTCATCTACACTCCGCCCAGCCCCAATTTTTGAACGCTGAAGTCGGTTGTCCGATAATTGGATCAATTCATCGCATTCTTCCTCACTCAGGACATTTCCTAAAACCGCAATAAATGGATTTTCAAGCTTTGCTACAATCTTTATTTCCCTGTCCGCTGTCTTGATGATGGGTCCTTGATGATTAAATATGGTTTGCTCTTTATTCAAAGTATCCATTGCCATCACTTCATCAACCCCTATAAAACACAGTTTCATCATTCGTTTTTTTATGATGATAATACAATTATACCATAGATGTTAAAATTTTCTGAATAATAAAAGTGGTTTCACATGCTTGGCTTTTTTGTGTTAAATTAGCAGATAATAAAACATCATTTAGTAAGAAGGAGTTAGGTCATGGAGCGCTTTTCAAAAATAAAGCAAGAATTGGCACATTATGATCAGGAACAGGTACTTGCCTTTTGGGAAGAGCTTTCTGAACAAGAACAACATCATCTGTTAGATGACATTGAGAGGGTAAACCTGGCTGAAATCAGCATCATCTCGAGAAAGCTTCTTTCCAATCATTCCCCAGAACGGAACAACATCAGGGGGGTTCCTTATGATAAATTAGAGGATTTTACAGAAACACAGTTACATAGATATAAAGAAAGAGGGCTGGAGTTAATCAGAAGAGGCAGGGTGGCAGTTGTTCTTCTCGCCGGCGGCCAAGGGACAAGGCTTGGGCATGAGGGACCAAAGGGGACATTTGATATCGGACTGCCGGGGCATGAGTCCTTATTTGAGCTGCAGGCAAAAGCGCTCCTAAAGCTTTGCAAGAAAACTGGCTGCAGGATTCCCTGGTATATCATGACGAGCCCCGCCAATGATTGGGATACTAAAGATTTTTTCAAAAAACATGGATACTTCGGCTTCTATCCAGACGATATCATGTTCTTTTTACAGGATACTGTACCTACACTGAATTCGGCGGGAAAACTGATGCTGAAAACAAAGTCGAGCCTCTCGCGTTCACCGAATGGGAACGGCGGGGTATTCCCGGCTTTGAAATCTAGTGGTGCTTTGGACGACATGGAACAGAGGGGGGTAAAATGGCTCTTTCAGTATAATGTCGATAACGCCATGATTAAACTGGCGGATCCGGTTTTTGTCGGTTATGCGGAAGAGAAGGACTCTCCAATTGCGACGAAATCTGCGTCGAAGCGAAATCCGGAGGAAAAAGTGGGAGTGTTTTGTCTGATCGAAGGAAGGCCGGCCGTCATCGAATATTCAGAATTGACAAAAGAAGAAAGCGGAAATCCAGAGATGATGAATGCCCATATCAGTATCCATTTATTCAAGCTTGATTTTGTAAAGGCCGTGGCCGATCAGCCGATGCCCTATCATCTTGCCAGCAAGGCAATCCCCACTCTTGATGAAAGAGGGGAGGAAGTGAAGCCTTCAGAGCCAAACGGCTATAAACTGGAGCAATTTTATTTTGATTTATTTCCGGAAGCCGAATCGATAGCCGTCTTGCAGGTTCCAAGAGAAAAAGAGTTTGCCCCCGTAAAGAATAAAAGCGGGGAAGACAGCGCTGAAACAGCAAGGGCCATGATTCTATCCAATGCTAATCAAGATCAAATTAGATATAGACTGGGGGGAGAAGGGTTATGAATGAGATCAAATACTTAGAAAACACCCGGATCTATTTGAGAAGATTGGAGGATTCCGATTTAAACCACTATTTAAGTGCCGTTTCAGATCCTTATATAAGAAGGCTTACAGGTACTTCTGCATTTCTCACCAAAAAAGATCTTGAAGATGCTTTTAATAAGTGGAATGCGGATTCCAGCAGAATCGATTTAATCATATGTTTGCAAAAGGATAATCAAATCATTGGGGACCTGGCTATGCTGGATATTGACCATAGGGAAAGAAAAGGGAGTTTCCGGATCGCCATTACAAAACAATACACGGGCCAAGGATATGGCAGTGAAGCATTACGGCTCATTATTGAATATATGTTTAATACTCTAAATTTAAGAAGGATCGCCATTAACGTGTTTTCTTTTAATGAAAGAGCTATGTCTACTTATAAAAAGCTCGGGTTTAAATTAGAAGGAACACTTAGGGAGGATCTCTTTTTTGATGGGAAATACCATGATAACCACATTATGGGCCTGATGAAGGATGAATACATAAGATAATTGTTTACCATAATTAACAAAAAAGGCTGGAGAGTTTTTCTCTCTAGCCATTTTCCTTTTTAATGTACAACCGCTAAATCCGCATTGGTCTTAAAAGGTGCAGAAGAATCCAATCCCAGTGCCTGCCTTAAGGTTCTGCTCACAGCTTGTATACTATTTTCATCTGGAAAGTAGTAGGAGGTTTTACCTGCCATTTGATCTTTCCCGGCGATTTCATTTTGGCAGGATGAAAGGTAGCTAAATGCTAAAACAAGTTTGATCATATCTACATGTTATTCAAAATGAAACGACCACAACATGTATCACTTCTTTTTTTCCAGCCAACTGCCTCACTCCAATTCTTTAAATCTCCCATTTCTCTCCTGTTTCAGCAATCATATTTTACCATAAAGTGACATCTGGTATCATGTGCCGATGCTATACCCATAAAAATGGTAAATTCGTGGTTTTTTAAAGGGTAAACTAGCATATTTCCCTATAAGAAGATTTTTTTTAGGTCCAAGATAAGACAATTTTCATGGAAAATATCTACAAATTTAGGGAAAATGACTCAAGGTAAAAGTATTTCTAGCGTCGAAAGATTTTAATTGTACAAAACTTAGTCTGATTGAAAGGGAGGGTACCATGAAGAATTCGAAAATGGGAAAGAAGCAATGGGTTTCTCTTGCGGCTTCGTCTGTCATGTTTTTTAGCATGGGAAATTTGAAAGGGCTTGCAGAAACGAGCTTTGCAGATGCTGAATGGAATAATCATCCTGAAGTGTTCCAAGTAAACAGAGAGCCGGTCCACGCTACCATGATGCCGTACAATGACTTGAAGTCTGCTCTTGCAGGAGTCCGAGAAAAGTCGGACCGCTATGAAACCTTGAATGGAAATTGGCGGTTTAATCTTGCTGCTAATCCTTCTTCGAGCCCGTCCGACTTTTACAAGGATGAGTATGATGTATCAAAATGGAACAATATTTCGGTTCCAAGCAACTGGGAGCTGAAGGGGTATGATCATCCGATTTATACCAATATCACGTATCCTTGGACAGGTGTCGAAAAACCGAATCCGCCGGGAGTGCCGCTCATCGACAATCCGGTTGGATCCTACAAGAGGACCTTCACCGTTCCAAAGGATTGGAATGGCGAGAAGGTGTTTGTTTCGTTCCAGGGTGTAAGCTCTGCCTTTTACCTCTGGATCAATGGGAAAAAGGTCGGATACAGCGAGGACAGCTTCGCTCCAAAGGATTTTGATATTACCAGCTATCTGAAAAAAGGAGAAAATTCGATTGCAGTCCAGGTGTACCGCTGGTCGGACGGCAGCTGGATGGAGGATCAGGATATGATCCGCCTCAGCGGGATTTTCCGTGATGTGTATCTCTATTCAACTCCCTCCATCCATGTGCGTGATTTCAAGGTCGAAACCGATCTTGACTCAGAATACAAGGATGCGGTGCTGAAGGTGAACACGAAGGTGCACACCTCTGCCAAGGAATTGCCTAAGGCCGTTACTGTTGATGCGATGCTGTATGATAAGAAGAATAAGCCCGTGCTGAAAAAGCCGATTGTAAAGCAGGTATTCTTTAACGGAAAAGATGAGACGGAGGTTGATCTCGACCAGAAGGTGGTCAATCCTCTAAAATGGTCTGCCGAGGATCCAAACCTCTATAAGCTCGTCATTACGTTGAGAGATAATACCGGAAAGATCATAGAAACGGAAAGTTCCAATGTTGGATTCAGAAAGTTTGAGTTGAAGAATGGACAGATGCTGATCAATGGCAAGCCGATTGTCTTCAAAGGGGTCAACCGCCATGAAATAGACCCCGATAATGGAAAGACTGTGTCCATGGAAAGCATGATCCAGGATGTTAAACTGATGAAGCAATTCAATATCAATGCGGTCCGGACCTCGCATTATCCGAACGACCCGCGCTGGCTGGATCTGGCAGATGAGTACGGACTGTATTTGATTGATGAGGCGGACCTCGAGTCACATGGGGCGAACGGTGTACTTCCGAAGGATGATCCGAAATGGCTGCCTGCTTCTCTGGACAGAATCAAAAGTACGGTGGAGCGGGATAAGAATCATCCATCCGTCATGATCTGGTCATTGGGAAATGAGGCTGGAAGCGGCACGACATTCAAGGAAATGGCGGATTGGGTACATAAGAATGACTCGACCCGGATCGTGCATTATGAGGGGGACAACCGCTGGACAGATGTGGAAAGCCATATGTATCCTTCCGTTGAAAGTGTCGAGGCTTATGGAAAGTCAGGCAGCCTGAAGCCTTATATTCTATGTGAATACGCACATGCCATGGGCAATAGTGTCGGAAACTTATATCAATATTGGGATGTCATCGACAAATATCCGAACCTGCAGGGCGGATTCATCTGGGATTGGGTAGACCAGGGTCTGCGGACGCCGACACCTAAGAAAATCACAGTTCAGGACAAGGGAACATCGGGTGTTACGGGACAAGTGAAGGGTGAGGTTGTATCTGGTGATGACGGGAAGGCCCTCAAAGGGTATGTGACTCTTCCTGATGATTCCAAATTAAACGTGAAAGGGAAAGCGATTACATTGGAAACCTGGGTCAAGCCTCAGCCGACCAATACTTACAGCCCGTTCGTTTCGAAGGGGGATACACAGTACGCACTTCAGCAAAACGGAAAAACGCTGGAGTTCTTCATCTATAATTCTTCATCCAAGTGGGTGACAGCGAGTGCTCCTGTACCGGCTGATTGGGACGGAAAATGGCATCATCTTGCCGGAACCTATGATGGCAGCTACCTGAAGCTTTATGCAGACGGGAAGCTTCTGACTCAAAAAGCTTATTCAGGAGACATTTCAGAGAATGCATTCCCTGTAGCGATCGGGAAAAACTCTGAACGAACAGACAGAGTTTCGAATGCAGAGCTTGACAATGTCCGGATTTATAACCGCGCGCTCTCACCGGAGGAATTAAGCGATGACAGCCGTAAACCGGATGAAAACAGCGTTCTGTGGATGGATTTTGAAGACACCAAGGAAAGCACCTACAGCATGAAGGAATATTTTGCATACGGCGGTGACTGGGGAGATGTGCCGAACGACGGAAACTTCTCTATGAACGGCCTGGTATTCCCTGACCGCACCGTCCAGCCTGAACTGTATGAAGTGAAGAAGGTATACCAAAACATAAAAACGGAGCCTGTGGATCTCGTCAATGGAGAAGTGAAGATTTCAAATCAATATTTATTCACGAATCTATCCTCGTTCAATGGAAGCTGGGAACTTAAAGCGGATGACAAAGTGATTCAAAAAGGTACCATCAGGGACTTGGACATCGATCCGCTTAAGAGCAAAACCATTAAGCTTCCGATTGACCAGCCAAAGCTTAAGGATGGCACGGAATACTGGCTGAATCTGAGCTTTACCCTGCCTGAAGATACTTCCTGGGCGAAAAAAGGGCATGAAGTGGCAAAAGAACAGTTCAAGGTTCCATTCCCTGTTCAGGACACCGCACCTGTCAGCCTTTCAACGATGGATGATATCAGCGTGAAGGAAAAAGATCAATCTGTTTCTGTAACAGGCAAGGAATTCGAAGTCCATATCGACAAAGAGAAAGGTACGCTTTCCTCGTTTAAGTATCAGGGAAGAGACCTCCTGACAAGCGGACCGTCTCCGGACTTCTGGAGAGCGCCGAATGACAATGATAAAGGAAACGGCATGCCTTCAAGGGATGCAGTATGGAGAAGTGCAGGAGACAAGCGGAAAGTGAACCATGTTTCCGTGAAGAAAATCGGTGCGAAGGCTGTCCAGGTGGATGTAGAGGCGGCATTGCCGACTGCAGCTGATTCCCAGTACAAGGCTTCCTATATGATATACGGCAGCGGGGACGTGGAAGTAAAGAGCACGCTGATACCGGGCAAGGGCCTTCCGGAAATCCCGGCAGTCGGTATGGAAATGAGGCTTCCGAAGGAATTTGAGAACATTTCCTGGTACGGCAGGGGGCCGCAGGAAAATTATTGGGACAGACAGACCGGAGCTGATGTCGGACTTTATAAAGGGACGGTCGACGGCCAGTTTGTACCATATGAGGAGCCATCTGAGACTGGAAATAAAACCGACGTCCGCTGGGTGACGCTGACGGATAAAAAAGGCTTCGGGTTGATGGCAAGCGGCTATCCTCTGATGGAGGCGAACGCCCTTCATTATGAGGAGAAGGATCTGGATAGTGTGGCCCATCCATATGAACTGACAAAAGTGGATGATGTGATTCTGACCCTGAATGCAAAACAGATGGGTGTCGGAGGAGATAACAGCTGGGGAGCAAGGACACATCCAGAGTTCACGCTATATGCGAATAAGCCATACTCCTACAGCTACAGGCTGCGCCCGATCACCAAAGAGATGGGCCGTCCGATGGATGTGAGCAAACAAAAGGTTTCAGACGAACTGATCAAAGACATCCAAATCGGCGGTAAATCACTCGAGAACTTCAGTTCAGAGGTAACCGATTATACGCAGTCTCTGTTGAAAAAGGATGGAATGGCGGTGCCGAAGGTTTCGGCATCTGCAGCAAGGGATGATGTGAAAATTGAAGTGACCCAGGCAAGGGAGCTGCCGGGAACTGCCATTGTTAAGGCCTCAACTTCAGATGGGCTTCTTTCTAAAACCTATCAAATTCATTTTGCTGTGACGGATACTCTCTATTTAAGCGATATGGATTGGAAAAGTGCAACAACCGGCTGGTCCTCCATTCAGAAGGATAAGTCGGTAGATGGCAATGCCCTGACTCTTGCTGCTGGTTCAGGCACCAGGGTCTATGAAAAGGGAATCGGTACACATGCGAACTCGGAAATCATCTATGACCTGGATGGAAAAGGCTTTTCAACCTTTCAGACCTTTGTCGGGCTTGACCAGGAAACGAATGGAAGCGGTTCGATCCAGTTCCAGGTTTACCTTGACGGAGCAAGTGTATTTGACAGCGGTAAAATGACCAAATCGACTCCGGCAAAGCTCGTAGACCTAAATGTGAAGGGGAAATCCGAATTGAAGCTGGTCGTAACGGATGCCGGTGACGGCAATTCAAATGACCATGCCGACTGGGCGGATCCGAAGCTGAAGGTGGAGTAGGTCACGATGGAGGGATAGCTGGAATCCAGCTGTCCTTTCCGTTTATTTAAATATACAGGAATACCAAAAGAGGAGGGAAGAAAGAGATGAAGCCTTTGAAAGACATGTATTCAGGACTGCTGGCCGTTCTTGTCACCGGGTCACTGATGACGGCCACGATTCCCCAGCAGGTGACAGCCGCGAAGTCTGAAGAGCCAGCTGCAGAACAGATTTCCTATCAAAAACAAAGAAGCTTGGATTTTGATCAGAACTGGAAGTTTGCCCTTGTGAACACGAAGGACATCACAGACCCTGATGGCCGCTATGAGAATGCTGAAAGCCCAGAGTATAATGACTCATCCTGGCGGACATTAAATCTTCCGCATGACTGGAGCATCGAGCAAAAGCCGTCTGCCGAGCCTCCTGCTGAGGCAGGGACAGGGTTCCTGGATGGAGGGCTTGGCTGGTACCGAAAGAAATTCACCCTGCCGGCGGCCATGAAGGATAAGAAAATCAGCATCGAGTTTGACGGGGTATATATGGACTCTTCCGTCTATATCAATGGACACTTGCTGGGAACTCATCCCTATGGCTATACAGGCTTTAGCTATGATATTTCAGAATGGGCCCATACGGACGGAAAAACTCCCAATGTCATAGCTGTAAAAGTACAGAATAAGCTTCCGACAAGCAGATGGTATTCCGGGAGCGGAATATACAGGGATGTTCGATTAACGATCACTGACTCCATTCATGTGAAGCGCTGGGGTACCTTTGTCACGACTCCGGATCTGGAGGCAACTCTCCAAAAAGGCTATGCCAATGTTCATGTTCAAACAGATATTTCAAATGAGACCGGCAAAGAACAAAAAGCCGAGCTTTTTACAAAAATAATCGATTCTGATGGAAAAATCGTAGCCAAAAACAGTTCTCCTGCTGTTCTTACAAACTCCAAAAGCATGGAGGAAACTCTTCGAGTGAAGAATCCCAAGCTTTGGTCAACAGAACAGCCGTATCTGTACAGCGTGGAATCCGAAATCAAGGTGGACGGGAAAACGGTTGACACCTATTCGACCCCATTCGGGATACGCTATTTTAAGCTTGATCCCGATAAAGGATTTTCGTTGAACGGAAGGTTTATGAAAATTCAGGGTGTGAATATGCACCACGATTTAGGTGCTCTTGGGTCGGCCACAAATTATGATGCGGTATACCGGCAGCTGAAAATCATGAAAAGCATGGGCGTAAATGCCGTCAGGACTTCGCATAACCCGCCATCCCCCGATGTTCTGCGTGCTTGCAATGAGCTGGGAATGGTCATGATGGTCGAAGCTTTTGATGCCTGGGTGACCCCAAAACGGCCAAACGATTATGCCCGTTTCTTTAATGAGTACAGCGACAGGGATATCAAGGAAATGGTGAACAGCGCCAAAAACTGGCCGGCAGTCATTCTTTGGTCCATCGGAAATGAAATACCCGATTCTACCCGAACCATTGGAGTAGGAATCACCGATAAGCTGATGCAGGATATCCGCAGCGTCGATACCACCCGGCCGATCACCATTGGCTCGGATAAGTACCGGAGTGTACCGAGAGATGGCACGGTTCAGGATCAGATTGCCAGGAAAGTGGATGCTTTGGGCTTGAATTATAATAATGCTGCTTCTGTCGATCTGCTTCATCAGAAATACCCAAATTTAATTCTGTTTGAATCTGAATCTTCCTCTGAGACGTCTACCCGGGGAGTTTATAAAGATCCAGGATCGTTAAATACGCCTGTCGATTACACGCCGGGCCAGATGGGGACTTCGTCATACGACAACAATCTTGCTTCCTGGACCTTCAGCGGCGAATACGGATTGAAAAAGGATCGTGACAGAGCGTTCTTTGCAGGACAGTTTTTATGGTCAGGCTTTGATTATCTGGGAGAGCCGACTCCATATTGGGACAACTTCCCGGTGAAAAGCTCCTTCTTTGGGGCGGTGGATACCGCCGGTTTTGCCAAGGATGCCTATTATTTGTATAAGAGCCAGTGGACAAAGGAGCCGATGGTCCATTTAGTTCCCATGAATTGGACCAATTATAAGCCCGGCGAGGAAGTTGACGTTTGGGCTTACTCGAACGTTGACACCGTGGAGCTGTTTCTAAACGGAAAATCACTCGGAGTACGAACATTTGATGAAAAGAAAACTTTAGACGGGCGGAGTTATCTTGAAACAACCGAAGCATCAGGGGATGAAAAGAACCAAAAAGACGGAGCATTCCCGGGAAGCTATACGAGCCCAAATGGAAGTGCAGGGAAGCTTCATCTGACCTGGAAGGTGCCGTTTGAAAAAGGTACGCTCACAGCCATTGCCAAAAAGAATGGAAAACAAGTCGCAAAGGATGAAATCAAAACTGCAGGTGATCCTTACACCTTGAAGCTGACTCCAGATAAAAAGGTGATCCAGGCAGACGGCAAAAGTCTGTCCTTTGTCACAGCCGAGGTTGTAGATGAGAATGGAACAGTGGTTCCGGATGCTGACCCTTCCATTCACTTTGAGGTAAAGGGAGGAAGACTTGCAGGCGTGGATAACGGACGGCAGGAAAGCTCGGAAAGCTACCAGTCCTCGAATCGCGAGGCCTTCAATGGCAAAGCACTGGCCATCATTCAATCCGGGACGAATGCAGGACCGATTACAATTAGTGCCGAATCGGAGAATTTGATTCCTCAAACCGCGGTCATTTTTGCGGACAAGAAGAGCGGGGGTCATAACCTCATTGGAATTGAGCCTGTGGAAATTCGTGTGAAAGCAGGAGAAAGGCCGGAGCTGCCTGCTAAAGTGGAAGGAGTGTATGCAGACGGCACCGTTCAATCCCTGGCGGTGAACTGGACAGGCATATCCAAGCTTGGAGGAAAGAAGCTCAGCTATACCATACATGGTCGTGTGAAAGGAACGGCAGAAAAAGCGGAAGCGGTGGTGAGCGTATATGATGTAAAGAAAATAGAAGAATATCACACAGCCGTTCCAACCGGCACAGCTCCCTCACTTCCTGATTCAGTAAAAGTGCTGTATACAGACGGTATCACGCAGCTGCAGCCAGTTTCTTGGGAAAGAATAAGCAGCCAGCAATACCAGAAGCCCGGTGAGATTTCTGTCGAGGGCTATGTTTTCGGTACAACAAGGAAGGCGAAAGCGGTGGTCCGTGTAACCAATGATTACAAAGCAGATTCCAATCTTGCACTGGCGGCAGGCCAGCTGCAGGCAAAAACAGGAGCCAGCTTCAGCGGCAGTGCGGGTACCGTTCCGGCGGCCCTGAATGATGGGAATATAGGATCAGGAGGATGGTCCAATCAATATTCCATCGCAGCTACTTCCAACCTTCCTGCGATGTCTGGTGCAAGAAAAGAAGACTGGGTGGAGCTCAAGTGGAACAGGCCGCAGACAGTGGACAACACCTCTGCCTATTTTACCGTCAATTCTTCCAATAGCCTGCCCTCCAAGATTGAGGTAACCTATTGGAACGGTAAAGAATATGTCCCGGCTCCCCATCAAAAAGTGAAATGGGCGGATGCATCAAACAAACCCGTCATGATCACCTTTGACTCTGTATCAACATCCAGGATTCGTTATACCATGACGAGCGGTTCACCAGGAAGCTCAAGCGGCAATGTAACGATTGTGGAACTGGAGGTCTTCGGAAAAGAGGTAAATTATAAACCCGGAGAATATTAAACTTCTGCAAAAAACCATCTGGCCTGGCTGGATGGTTTTTTGTTGTGTCGGACTTTAAAAAAATTCACTTGTTTATTGATACCCTAGCCGGGTATGGAATAAAGAAGCAAACGATTAAGGAGGAATGAACCCATTGAACTGGCTAACCATCATATCCTATATCTGCGTGTTCCTTGGCATTTTTTCAGCCTTGGTCATTGCAGCTGATTTATTCCATTATCCTCAGAAAATGAAGGTCATGAACATCGTATGGCCGATCAATGGCCTTTATTTGGGACCAATTGGAATATGGGCCTATTGGAAGGTGGGACGTGTCAAAAAAGACACCCATCATGGCCGCTCTTCAAAAAAGGAAGATCCTATGCATGAGGACAAGCCCTTTTGGCAGAGCGTATTTATTTCCACCAGCCACTGTTCTGGGGGATGCACACTGGGCGATGCCTTTGGTGCTCCTCTAGTCTTTCTGACCGGCTGGACGATTTTAGGATCTACCTTATTCACCCACTATACAGTTGAATTCATTTTGGCGTATGTTTTTGGGGTGTTTTTTCAGGTATTCTCCATCGTCCCCATGAGCAGAAAAATGGGAAACAAGATGGGCTGGGGGAAGGGGTTTGTCGAGGCGGTTAAAGCGGATACGCTATCTCTTATTGCATTTGAAATCGGGATGTTCGGCTGGATGGCCATTGTCCATTTTTTCCTATTTTCTAAAACACCAGAGCCTAATACCATGGTATATTGGTTTATGATGCAGATTGCCATGATCTTGGGGGCAGCCACCAGCTTTCCGGCTAATTGGTTTTTAGTCAAAAAAGGCATTAAACATGCGATGTAGGGAAGCGCTGACGCAAACCCAATCCCGAGTATCAGCTTCTATTCCGGGTAATAAAATAATAAGGGAGGGAACGCCAATGAAAACAAAATTAATTGCACTGGCGGTCACGGCTCTTGCACTTGTTTTATCGAGCTGTTCAGCGGATGAAGCAAAAGATACTGACGGAAAGAAACCTGTCAGCCAGAGCAAAGACACTAAGCAGGAAACGAATAAGGAGCAGGAGCAGACAAGTACCAATCATGCTTCAGACCCTGTAAGCACAGACAGCACTGCGGCAGAGGATGACGACGCTGCCCCGAAAAGTAATCTAACGCAGGATGAAGTCATCACGAAAGTGAAGGATGAGCTTAAAATGAAGAACACAGCTCTTCCTTCGTCATTTCCGCTTGAAAAGAGCAGACAGTTATCAGCCTCGATTGAAGAGAACGAGGATCAGTCCTATAAAGTGGTGTTTTTTGAGACTAAAGGATCGGTTCCCATTAATGATGACTCACTAACGCCAGATGGGAATGTGCCGATTGCAGCCACAGTTTCTGCAAAGACCTATCAAGATGCCAAATCTGCCGCAGAGACTTTTTCAGACATGAATCTGGACTCCATCCCGGAAGATATGCAAGTGGATCTCGGACATGGAATCAAAGGCATGGAAGAAGGAGGCGCAGGACATCACCACTTAAGCTGGCAGGAGGGGAAATGGATCCTACATATCGATACGATTTCAGAGGATCAGATGGATAATGCCGGCATTGCGAAAGTCATGGTGAATTATTTAGAGGACGATATGCTTCCTGCCCCTAAGGATCATGGCCGGGTAGAGGCTGTCTATAAACCTGGAGGAAAATCCGTACACAATGTACTTTCCTGGCAGGAGGGCCCGGTCATTTATCGGATAGAGACCGATAAAGTCCCTCTCGATGCATTAAAGATGGCGGTATCTGTAAATCCATAAATACCGCTGGTGGGTCACGGATGGGATACTGGAAGAGGGAAAGAGCAGAAGGCTGTCATCCACGGCAGGCTCTCTCAGTGCACTATAACCCTAATTGGAAGAAGGAGGATGTTCCATGGACAAAAAAGAAATCGAATATAAAATTGCCGAGTTAAAGGATGAATACCTGCAGCTTCAGCATAATCTTGAAAAATTGGAGTTTGTAAACGGAAATCTATCTCCTCTAGAAAAAAGACTGTCCGTAATCGAGGATGAATTGAGTTCCTTGAATCAGATGCTGCGGAATGTGTAAGTCGCTTCTTTAAGGCTTCATCAAATTTTTTTAAAAGGCCATACTAAAAAATATTGATGAAGTTAGGAGCGATCATATGCCTCGCAAGCCTGCACAAACGAATGAAGAAAATACAGACAAGGTTGTACCGTTGACTGCCAACTCCACTCAAGAAGATGTAAACAGCAAGCTCACCCGCATGCTGGCTTCTGTGCTGGAATATTTGTCAGATGATGAAGTAGAAGAGATTGATATTGAATACATATTGGATAAAACGGAAGGCATGCGGGAGTGGTGGAAGAATTATCAGGAAAATAACCGGCAGAAGATTGAAGAGGAAATTAGAAACCGGCTCGGCGAACTGTCTTTGGAGGACCTTCATAAGATCCGTGAACAGATAAAGGATTAGAAATTGCAGATTTTGAATAAAAATGGAGACCAGTTCATAAAATATGGACAGGTCTCCATTCTGTTGCACAAAAACAGGGACATTACAGTGTTCTAACAGCCGCCATAACCGCCAACAAAAGTAGCCCCAATAATTATGAGCAGTATGAAAAGCACTACGATTAATGCGAAACCGCCGCCGTACCCACCTGACATGTATATCCCTCCTTTTTCTTTAAGCTCAAAATACGATATGAAAGAAATAAAGTGTTGTTAAGGCAGAAGCTTATTTATCAATTAAAAAGGCTTAATATTTCTTCAGGAAAGAAGAAAACCTAGATAAAAAAATTGATACAGTACTCCTATATTCCGATTCTTTATTTTCCCCAAAACAAGAGTCCAATGATAATCAACAAAAGCAATAAAATTAAAAGAATTAAACATAGATTACCGAAAGAATATCCCTGCTGATTTTCTTCCCTTTCTTGTTCGGTATTATGATGGCCAAACCAGTCATTGAACATCTTTTCACCACCTGATAATTCATGCCTTGGGTCATAATAAGTCCTTTATCTATACATATGGCCAAGCAGGGGAGCCTGTTAAGGCGAACATCCATAAATGTAGTTTTGCAAAATCCTTTACATTTTTCTTTTCCAGAAGTAGTATAAATTTACATACATATTTACCTGCTGGGGGTGCCCTGATTTGAGGGCTGAGAGAGAAATCAATTTCTTAACCCTTTGGACCTGATCTGGATCGTACCAGCGTAGGAAAGCAACAAGAAAATGTCTTCGGTATTTTCTAGTTATCTGCGCCAGGTCCTTTCCACAGGGTCTGGCTTTTGCCGGTTTTCCTGCTATTTGGCAAGCGGTAATATGTCTAATTTGAACAAAGATCATTCACTAGGGGATCCCTTGATAAGGGCTGAGAGCAGAGTAGTTACTTTGAAACCCTCATAACCTGAACAGGTTCGTACCTGCGTAGGAAAGTGCTGAGCTGTTTTTGTGTATCTATCTTACACGAGACCAACCACCTTTCTTTTTCGGGAAGGTGGTTTTTTATTTGTAGTCTCTTTCGTAAAATCAGCGTTCCTTTATATCATAAGGCTCTTTTTTAAAAATATTGGTGTTTTTTTAAGACTTCTGAGAGAGGATCTCATTGTTAAATCAACCACCTTGTTCCAAAGCAACAAAGTTTGCGAAAACAGCCTAACTTAAAGACAAGGAGGAGAGGAGAAGTTGGACCTGATTGCAGTAACGGATGGCCGGCATTCTGACAAAGAGCTTCTGTCCATCATTATCCAAATCAAAGATCATGTGGATTTTGTACATATCCGGGAAAAGACAAAACCCGCAGGCGGGCTTTTTGCCCTTCTGCACGCGTTGATCGAGAGTGGAGTCCCGAGAGAAAAAATCGTGGTGAATGACCGGCTGGATTTAGCTCTCCTTCATAAGGTGCATGGCGTTCATCTTCCAGGGCTCGGCCTTCCAGTGAGAGCCATCCGGGAGCAGTTTCCACATTTGAAAATCGGCAGATCGGTCCATTCTTTTGCTGAGGCTGAGCTTGCTGAAAAAGAAGGAGCTGATTATATGCTGTACGGCCATATTTATGAAACACATAGTAAAAAAGGACGGATGCCTCGCGGATTAACTGAAATGAGCCTGATTACGCAATCTATAAATCTGCCAATCTATGCTATAGGAGGCGTCACACCTGAACGAGTTAATGAGCTGCGGCAGAAGAATTTGGCAGGAATCGCTGTGATGTCGGGTATTTTCGCTTCGGAAAACCCAGGAGAAGCTGCAAAAAGATATTTTGCAGCATGTAAGGAGGGACATGATGATTCCACATTATGATACAGCTGTCATAGGCGGGGGCATTATAGGGTGTGCGATTGCCTATTATTTATCAAAAGAAAAGATCCCCACCCTCGTATTGGAGAGCGGGGAAATCGGCGGAAAGGCAACCAGTGCAGCCGCTGGGATGCTTGGGGCACATTCGGAATGTGAGGATCTTGACATCTTCTATCCTTTTGCCAGAAGCAGCCAGCTTGCGTATTTCAAGCTGCGGGATGAATTGAGGGACGTAAGCGGGATCGATATCGAGCTGACTGAAGGAGGCATTTTTAAACTGGCTATTCAGATTCGGATATTAAAGAGCTTCAGCCTGCGCTTTCACTTCCAACCGTGGACTGGCTGTCCCAGAAGGAACTATCGGAAAGGGAGGGGGCCGTCACTCCTCTCATCAAAGGAGCTGCTTTTATAAAAGATGATGTGCATGTGCTGCCGCTTTCGGTGTGCAGAGCTTTCAGCCATTCCGCACAAATCCTCGGGGCATCCATTCTGCCTCACCATCATGTATTGAACATACAAAAAAGCGGATCAAGCTATCACATTGAAACTTCTAATGGGGAGTTTGAGGCAAAGCATGTTGTAATCGCGAATGGAGTATGGGGGAGTGCTTTCTTTCACTCTCTGGGGCTTGGAGAGAGCCTTGTTCCAGTGAAAGGCGAATGCATCTCTGTACGGAACGATCATATGCCGCTAAAACACACTCTTTTCCATGAGCACAGCTATATCCTGCCCAGAAAAGGAAGACTCGTGATTGGCGCCACCA
Organism: Peribacillus kribbensis DSM 17871; assembly: GCF_000430765.1. Classification (GTDB taxonomy): domain Bacteria; phylum Bacillota; class Bacilli; order Bacillales; family DSM-1321; genus Paraperibacillus; species Paraperibacillus kribbensis. The sequence continues at coordinate 264,898 of NZ_KE387242.1, forward strand.
TGGTGGAAAACGACTGGTCCGAAACCCCGGCACTCGGAGGAATCCAAAAGCTGATCATGAAGGCGAAAAGCATGCTGCCAGGCGTGGAGGACATGAAGCTGGAGTCCTGCTGGGCAGGCTTGCGGCCGCAGACCTTTGACAGAAAACCTTTTATCGGAAGACATCCAGAACAGGAGCAGGTCTTTTTTGCAGCAGGACATTTCCGGAATGGAATTTTATTGGCTCCAGCTACCGCTGCCATGATCCGTGACCTGATTCTGGGAAGGCGTGTCCGGTCAGATTGGGCCGAGGCCTTCAAGGTAGACCGGCGTGCACCTGAACATGTAAGGAGGTGATGAGATGACCGTCATGCTTAATGGAAAAGAAGTACAGATTCCTGATCATATTGGGAGTGTACAGGACCTGCTAACGTATTACGAATTACATAATCGGATTGTGGTAGTGGAAGTGAATGCTGAGATAGTTTTAAAAGAACATTATACATCGCTTGGATTATCACAGGGTGACCGGATCGAAATGATTCATTTTGTAGGAGGAGGATGAACATGTTAAAAATTGGAGAACAAGTCTTTCAATCACGCCTGCTGCTTGGCACGGGCAAATATCCATCTTTTGAAATCCAGAAGGAAGCTGTGGACGTTTCAGGTGCGGAAATCCTGACATTTGCCGTCAGAAGAATGAATATTTTTGAAGAATCACAGCCCAATTTTCTGGAACAGCTCGATTTAACCAAATATAAACTGCTTCCCAATACGGCAGGAGCAAAAACAGCCGAGGAAGCTGTACGGATTGCCCGGCTGGCAAAGGCGTCCGGCTTATGTGACATGATTAAGGTCGAGGTGATCGGCTGTCAGAAATCCCTTCTGCCAGATCCGGTGGAGACGCTTAAGGCTTCTGAAATGCTTTTAGAGGAAAGATTCATTGTACTGCCTTATACATCGGATGATGTGGTCCTGGCCAGACGGCTGGAGGATCTGGGTGTCCATGCCATTATGCCCGGTGCATCGCCCATCGGATCTGGTAGGGGCATTATCAATCCATTAAACTTGCAATTGATCATAGAGCAGTCAAGAGTGCCTGTCATTGTCGACGCCGGAATAGGGTCGCCAAAGGACGCGGCGCATGCAATGGAGCTCGGGGCAGATGGAGTATTGTTAAATACCGCCGTATCAGGAGCAAAGGACCCTGTCAAAATGGCCTCAGCCATGAAATTAGCCATTGAAGCAGGCCGTCTTGGGTTTGAAGCCGGAAGGATCAGCGAAAAAAACTATGGCGTGGCCAGCAGTCCGTTAACCGGGATGGTTACGTCTTGAACGGGAGGTATTCCAGGCAGGAATTGTTTCCCCCTATCGGAAAGGCAGGACAGGAAAAAATCCAAAACTCCAAAGTCGCGATCATCGGTGCTGGCGCCCTTGGTTCTGCCAGTGCCGAGATGCTTGCGAGAGCCGGAGTCGGCCATATTACGATCGTGGACAGAGATTATGTGGAATGGAGCAATCTGCAGAGACAGCAGCTTTATACAGAGAGAGATGCAGAAGAACAAATCCCGAAAGCTGAAGCCGCCAAAAACAGGCTGAAACAGATCAACAGCGGGATAACGATTGCAAGCAAAGTCATGGATATCCATGGTATGAATATTGAAGCGGTGATTAAGGGCCACACCGTTATAGTGGATGCCTCTGATAATTTTGAAACAAGGCTGATTGTGAATGATGCGGCCGTGAAGCAGGGAATTCCGTATATATATGGGGCTTGTGTAGGAAGCTACGGACTCACATATCCGGTTATCCCCGGTCAGACGCCCTGCCTTCAATGCCTGATCGATCACCTTCCCGCACAAGGAATGACCTGTGATACAGCCGGTGTCATCAGCCCGGCGGTCCAGACGACAGCCGCCTATCAGGTAACCAGCACGCTCAAGGTGATCACAGGAAACTCCCTTGAGGCTGTGATTCAATCCTTTGATATGTGGAACGGACAGCATACTTCCATTCATGCACGACGGCTTCTCAATAAAAATTGCCCTGCCTGCGGAAAAGATCCAAGCTTTCCGTATCTGAACTATGAAAACCTGACCAAAACCGCAGTCTTATGCGGAAGAGATACCGTCCAAATCAGGCCGGCTTCACATCGTGATTTGTCCCTGGAGGAAGTATCTCTTCACTTAAAGGAAGCGGCCGAGAAAATCAAGGTGACTCCGTATCTGGTGTCCTTCATTTATGAGAATCATAGGATTGTCCTGTTTAAGGATGGCCGAGCCTTGATTCACGGAACCAATGATGTGAGTACGGCGAAGGGAATTTATAATCGGATCGTGGGGTAGTTTAGAAGCTGTCCCGACCTGCTTTTGTTTTTTGTCTTGTCTGGAGGATCATCAGCATATGCCCGGGGTAATAAATAGCGGGAGTAATTCCCCTTATTTTGTAATTACGCATAAAAAGAGCCGAAGTAAAGGCAGAAATTCCCTCTATTGGCTTCAAAAGTTTAAAAATGAAGGAATTCCCTTTCAATAAGGGGAAAACATCCCCTTATTTTCCCCGGAAAGAGCCTCATTCTGGATTTAACGGTAAAATCTCCCCTTATTTTTCTTTAGGTAACTGGGACTCAAGGGAATGCAAGCTATGGCTGGAGAGAATGGTTCCATAAAATGACTTTCCTTTCGGCACAATTTAAGAAAGCCTAATAGGAAACGGAACTTTTTACAAAAACATCACTAAACTCCTCTTGTTCTGAAAGTCTTTATGTATTTAGGAAACTTTTCCCTTCTGCTTCCGTATAGAAGATTATAGGAAGGTGAGAAAATGGATGCTGGTACTGGTAATTGGAATAGCTCTTATTCTTATAGCCTATTTAACAGCCGTAAAGAGACAAACCTGGTTGTTGGCGGGATTTAATGAAAAACATATAAAGAATAAATCCATATTAGGGAAAGTGACAGGCGGGGTCTTTTTCCTGCCCCTTGGACTGCTGGTCATTCTTCATAGTGTCATAGACTATCCTTATGAAGGTACGGTTCTGGTCATTATCATCCTGGTATTGCTGACGGCTGTGTACCTATTTATCAACAGAAAACTACTTGATAAATAAAAAAACACGGAAATCCGTGTCTTCCTGAGGTTAAGCAATTCTATTGTCAGGTGATTGCTGCTTGCCTGATACTCCTTTTTCCTGCTTTAAACCAAACCAGATTGTGATGAGTCCTCCCAGGACAAAAAGAGGTTCAAGCCAGTTCGCTTCAGGACCGTTTGTGATGCGGTGGAGCTGAAAGATCCAGTGGAAAACGACAATATCAAAGCTCAGGAATAAACCTACAGCCACCGTGAATCCATTAAAAAAGGATCTGGAAAAAAAGCGCCGGATAAAAAACATGAAAACCAGAAGAATCAACACACCAGAAAAAACAGCACCAATCCGCCCGGCTGGTGTTTCCGCCTTGAACCCGGCCGCAAACGCATCAACCAAATGAAACAAAAAATCAGTTAGCAAAAAACCTGCCAACGCACCCAAGACTCTCAACTTTTCTTCCTCCATTCCCTCATTCTGCGCTGAGGACTATTTTATCATACCTTGTGGGGCCTGTCCTCATTTCCGGGGAGAGGAAACGCTGATACACCGCTATTTCCATTGGGGTCCGGCCCTATTGCTCAACTTGATTTCCAACCTTTATCAGAAAAATGTAAAAAAATCACAAATTATTTCCATAAATGTGGTAATATAGGGGTATATTAAATATGGTGCTGGATTTTTTTTGAGGAGCCTGTCAAGTAAGGGATTTTTATGTCTCCCTTTTGACAGGCTTTATTCATTTTACAGCAAGGGCTTTTGTAAACTTATGGGGAAAGGCAGGCATGGGCATGAATTATTCCATTTATAAGAATGAAAAATCGAAAAAGAGAATTCTCGGTCATTATGATGAATATCTTCACGAGCTGCATACAGATGTCGAAAGGGAATATGTAATCACACGTTTTGGCAAAACCCATATGCTTATCTGCGGGCCGGAAAATGGGAAGCCGCTGTTCATTCTGCAGGGAGGAAACTGCATCAATCCTATGACTCTTTCCTGGTTTTCAGGTCTTTTAAAACAATATCGGATTTTTGCGCCGGACACATTAGGACATCCGGGATACAGTGATGAGATCAGGCTGTCGGCAGGGGATGAAAGCTTTGCTTTATGGATTACCGATTTAATGAGCCACTTTAAAATAAATCGTTCTGCTTTTATAGGTCCTTCCTATGGAGGGGGGATCCTTCTCCGCCTGGCGGCTCATTCACCGGAAAAAATCGCCTGCGCCATTTTATTTGCACCGGCAGGGATCGTGATGGGTTCAAAGGTGGATATGATCAAAAGAATTCTCCTTTCACTGATGATTTATAAAATGAATGGATCCAAAAAGAGGCTGAAATCGATTACGGACGTGCTGTCAGATGGGGAAATGAAGGGCATTGACCGAAAGATTATCGGAGAAATCTTTAGGGGAGTGAGCCTGGAAAACGATATGCCCAAGCTGACCACAAGCGAGGATCTGAAACATTATAAGGCGCCCACCATGATTATCGGAGGAAAAAAGGATATCTTTTTTCCAGGAGACAAGCTGAAGGAGCGTGCAGAAGAGGTCATACCGAATTTAGTGGAAGCGGCTATCTGTGACGGCGGCCATTTCACTTCCCGTCAGCAATTGGAAAGCCTGAACACTGAGATGAGCAAATTTCTGGATCGATATTATGCATAAAAAAATCATCCCCCTAAACAGCAGGGGATGATTTCTTCATTAAAATGGATATTGACGAGTTTTAGACTGAACCGAAATCCACTTGGTAAACGTAAATTCTTCCACGATCCAAGGATTACCAAACTTGCCCATCCCGCTCATTTTGCTTCCGCCGAATGGAACATTAGGAGCATCGTTCACGGTTTGGTCATTGATGTGGGTCATTCCGCTGTCAATCTGAAGGCCAAAGCGCTCTCCTTTTTCCAGGTCACTTGTGAAAATAGCTGAGCTTAAGCCGTAGATGGTATCATTTGCGATTTCGATCGCTTCTTCATCAGAATCAGCAGAGATGATCGATACAACAGGTGAGAACATCTCTGTCTGGGCAATCCTATCCGAGCTCTTTACATCACGGAAGATCGTTGGAGTCAGGATGTTTCCTACACGCTCTCCCTCTAGGGCAAGCTTAACTCCAGCTTGTTTCGCTTCCTCGATGATGCCCTGGACTTTTTCAAGCTGGCGGTCATTGATAAGAGGTCCAATAACCGTTGAAGGATCCAAGGGATTGCCGTATGGAAGTGATTTCGCGCGTTCCACGAATTTAGTGATGAATGTTTCGTAAAGATCCTTGTGCACAATGATCCGGTTGATACACATGCAGATCTGCCCCTGGTGAATGTACTTACCAAAGATCGCCGCATTAACGGCCTGGTCGATATCCGCATCTGAAAGGACGATGAACGGGTTGTTTCCGCCAAGCTCCAGGGCCACACGTTTCAAATGCTTTCCTGCAATGGCGCCGATGTGCTGGCCGACTGGTGTGGACCCAGTGAAGCTGATCAAACTTGGAATCGGGTTATCCAGCATTCCATCTCCAATTTCCTCTAAGTCTGTAAGAATCATATTGAAGACGCCTTTTGGCAGTCCGGCATATTCAAAGGCTGCCGCAAGGATGATTCCGCCTGTGTATCCTACTTGGACGTCTGGTTTGTGAACGACCGTATTCCCAAGTGCAATGGCAGGTGCGATCGTCCTCATAGACAGGTTCATCGGGAAGTTGAATGGAGAAATCGAAGAAATGACTCCAAGAGGCAATCGGTGAATATGATTGATTTTCCCCTCCATACCAGACGGTACTTCACGGACCTGATAAATCTCATCTGTCATATTGGCTGCTTCTTCGATGATTTCAACGGTAAGGTGATGCTCGATATTTGCTTTAATCTGGGATCCGCCATTTTCACGGGAAATCATTTCAACAATGTCTGCTTTGTTATCATTCAGATATTCAGCAGCCTTCAGCAAAATCCTTCTTCTTTCTTCTGCAGATGTTTTTGCCCACTCCTTCTGCACCTGCTTGGCCGTTTCAAATGCTCCTTCTAGCTGAGTGGAAGTGGCAAGGCTTACATTTGTAATAATAGAATGATCGTATGGGTTTAAGATATCATATCTTCGGGGACTTAATCCTTCCGTCCATTCTCCATTTATGTAGCTTTTGTTTAATGATATAAATTTCATAACGGTTACACGCTCCTTTATAAAGAGCGTACCACTTATTGTAATATATGAAAAATATTAATATACTTAATTAAATATATGAATTACATATAAATAGGGAGGATATATGGATTTACGACAATTACGCTATTTTATCGTCCTTGCTGAGGAAGGGCAGATATCCCGGGCCGCTAAGAAACTGAATATGTCCCAGCCGCCGCTCAGCCAGCAGCTGCAAATGATGGAGGAGGAGCTGGGTGTCACTTTATTAGAGAGAAAGAAGCATGGCAGGAGCATGAAGCTGACAGAGCCGGGCAGGGTACTCTATGAAAAGGCACGCAGCCTCCTGCAGAATTTTGAAGATTCGATGCATGAGGTAAAGGAAACCGGGGAAGGGGTCAGGGGAAATCTGCTGATAGGGTCTGTACTAGCCTATGTTTCCTATCTGCCTCAGAAAATCAAGATGTTCAAGGAAAAAAATCCTTCCGTAGAGATTAAGCTTTTTGCAGGAGATCCCACGCTGGTACAGGATTATCTGGAAAAGCAGGACATCGAGCTTGCCATAGTATACCTGCCGGTGGAGCTTGAGGGCCTTTCCATCAAAAAACTGGATCAAGTTCCGAATGTCTTTGTAGTCCCAGAGTCGTGGGGTGAGTTCCAGTCAACAGAAAAAATCAAGCTGGAGGAAATCGGGAATTCCCCCCTGGTTATGCTGCATAGAACTAAAGGCACAGGGATCTTTGATGAAATCATCAAAGAATTTTCCGAGAGAGGTATTGAACCGAATGTCCTTTGTAAATGCCCGGATGTGAATGTTCTCCTGTCCCTTGTTTCGGCCGGGATAGGGGCCAGCATTGTGCCAAAATCGGCTGTTCCCCCGTATATGTCTCATAAAGTCAGAGTGCTTGAGATCAAGGATTCCCTCGTTCACTCCAATGTGGCCCTGGTTTGGAAAAAGGAGCGCTATTTATCAAAGGCGACCCAGCAGTTCATTGAATTATTTTAATAGACTTAAAAGCAGAGGACTCCTTCAGATTCTCTGCTTTTTTACAGGGATAAAACCTTTCAGTCATTCCTATGTAGCTGCAGGGGTAAAAAATGCGGTTCTTTATATAAACTCCAAAGCTGGAGCAAAAAAGAACCCTGGCCGAGCAAAAAAGGAAGATGCAGGAGCAAAAAACAGGGAAACTTAGCAAAAACCCTAGTGCTCGGAGCAAAAAACCTGGTTCATGGAGCAAAACCAAGAAGTTGAGCAATAATGAATTCCGCCTGAGCAAAAATTCCGTGCTGTTGAGCAAAAAAGCGGGTCTTTCGAGCAAACCAAAATCCTGGAATACAAACCGATCAGCCGCCAAAAGCTGCTGCTTAATTTCGTTGTTAGATTGCCACGCTCTAACTCTTGCTGGATAGACTCTACAAAAACTAGATGAGAACAGGGTTCAGAACCAAAACTTTGATCGGACGCTGAAGAAATGGTTCAGAGAAGGGTAGAACCAAACCTCTTACCGGCAGCCACAGAAACGGTTCAGCCAAACCTCTGGTCATTAGCCTCAGAAATGGTTCAGAAAAGGATGATCAGAACCAAAAAGCGGCCCATCAGCTGAAGAAAAGTACAGGAAGAAAAATTGGGGAGATACATCTCTGGCTAACGCAGCGGGGCCCCTTTTAAGAAAAAACTGAAATCAGCCCCTAAAGGAGCAGATTCTCCCTTCCCATTCTGGCGAACAGTGACAAAATCTAACAAAACTCAACGTATTCCTCTCCTCTCGTGTTAGTCCTGGCAGGTATTTGTCGAACGAATCTAGCGGACAGGACTGGATAATTCTGTACAATTATAAGGTAATAACGAATCAATTGTTCAGTGCTGAACTTTTCGATTTTAAGGAAAGAAGGCAGAGAGGAAATGTCAAAGTTAAAATGGGTCATACCATTCATCATAACGGCAGGATGCTATGGGATGGGAGGCTGTGCCAAGGAAACGGCTAATTCGGCGAAGGAAAAGGAAGTACCTAAAAAGAGTGCCGAAGAAAAAACGAAACAGCCTATAATAGAGAAACAAAGAGAGATGGTTGTCAAAGTCATGAATCCTCTGACCAAAACGGTCGTCAAGACATTTGTTTCAAAGGACTTACAGCTCGGAGACAATTATGCTTTATACGAGGATTCAGTTAAAAAGTGGGCTTACACCGCTGCCAGGGGAGATGGAACCAATCCGGGATTCGATCAAAGAAACGTCCCGGATCGAATCGATGGTAAAGGTGCCGTTATAAAAGGCAAGCCAAGGACCATCCTGGATGAAGAAGGCTTGGTCCAACGAATTCTGGCCGCCTCTAAAACCGGCGGTGAGGTTGAATTGCCTCTGGAGGTTTCTCCAAGCGGCTATCAGCCAGAGGAGGTACCTCACCTTGCCGAAAAGGTTGTCGCTGCCTATACAACTCATTTCTCCAGCAGTGTGGCTGGCAGAACGAGGAATGTCGAGCTTTCCGCCCAGGCGATCAATAATGTCATTATCGGCCGTCAGGATTATTTTTCCTTTAATACGACAGTCGGACCCAGCGATCAAGCCCATGGATACCAGCCGGCAAAAGAGGCAGTAGACGGAAAGCTCGTCGATGGAATTGGCGGAGGAATCTGCCAAACCTCTTCGACTTTATATAATGCCATTGATCAATTAAAGGTAAGTTATGTGGAAAAACATCACCACTCCCTTACAGTGGGATATGTGCCTAAAGGCAGGGATGCAACCGTCTCTTACGGAGGACTGGATTTCAGATTTCAAAACACAACCGGAGCTCCTTTATTATTAAAGGCTTATGTGAATAAGGCAAGAGGTGAGCTGACAGTAGAAGTCAGAACATCCAAATCGAGCAAAATCAGCTGATTGGAAGATGAAAAACTTAATTTGCGGGGAGTTGGATCTATGGTATGGTTTTTTTGCCCTGAATTCCTTGGGAAAATTAAGAATAAAATAAGGAAAGAAGGATAGTATATCCCTATACCCCTTAGTTTTCATAAAAGCCATGCCGCCGTGCATGGCTTTTTGTTTTTTTCTGAAAATTTTTCATGTTTTTTCTTTCCATTAGACTGAATGTACATTTAAATAGAATAATAGGCAGTCATAGGGATGGAACAGTAAGATCATCAGGCAGGGAGAATGGAAGGATATCGAACAAGGAAACGGCGTAAGGCATTTAAGGTGATTGCTGGTATCGTGAGACTGTAAAAAAAGCTGATCCAGCATTCATGCTGATCAGCTTTCACTTTGTTCATCGGATTGTATCTTTTCAAACAAGGTAGATATGTACCCCTTCAATTCAAATCCTTCTTCATTCATAAATTCTGTAATCTGTTTCATTGTAATTTCCTCCTTTAATTTGCTGTTGGTATATGTATTCCCTTCTATCAATCTTTTAATCACCCAAAATATAGAAAGTATGGCAGAGTTGTATTCATCAAAATCTGATTCATCTGGATATTTTTGCATGATATGATAAGGATGTAGGTTTTAAAAAAGGAGTGGGATGAGATGGGAAATGCAATAAAAGTTTTTACGGAATCCAGGCATTTTACACTGGATACGGTGACAGAGGGTGTGTATGCGGCGATAGCAGCGCCTGGAACGGGGTCAGTTGGAAATGCGGCCATCATAGACCTTGGTGATTCTTTATTGGTCATCGATACTTTTAATACGATTGAGGCGGCGGAGGATCTGCTAAAAGTCGCAAGAAGCCTTAATGGCAAGCAGGTTTCTTATGTCCTAAATACACATTGGCATGGCGACCATACTAGCGGGAATCAGGTGTTTGCTTCTGAGGCAGCCATTATTTCAACAAAAATAACGTATGATATCATGGCCGACTTCGGCAGGAAGAGACTGAATCAGCATCTGGCAGATTCGGAACTCATTTATCAGGGATTGGATGAAGAAGAAGAGCAAGCAAAACAAGAAAAGAATCAAAAGCTAAAGCGGGACATGCAGTGGGATATAGCCAGTAACCGCGAGTATATGAACATGCTTCCTCAACTCGACTATACACTGCCAGCTCTAACCTTCGATAAGGAATTGACCATACATAGCGGTACGCGGACTGTACAGATTCTCACCTTTGGAGGCGGCCATACCGAAAGTGATGCTTTTGTCTATCTTCCTGAAGAAAAAATCGCGGTCACGGGGGATTTGGTTCTTTCGAAGCATCATCCTGTCCTGATGAATAGCAATCCCAAAGAATGGCTGAACATTTTAGAGAAACTTGCAAGGATGGAAATCAAAACCATTATTCCTGGACATGGTGAAGTTTGTTCCAAGCAGCAGCTTCATGAAGTAAAAAAATACAAACAAGCCATAACCGCATTGGTTGAGGAGTCTGCTGAAAATAAGGAAAGCTTGGAAGCCATAACAGTGCCTGAAGCGTATCAGGATTGGTGTTTCACCAATTATTTTCAGCTGAATCTGAATAGAATTTACGATTTTATGGAAAAAAAGGGCTGAATACATAATTGGATTTTTTACACCTAACTCAGATGCGGACGAGTTCACAAAATGGCCCAGCTGAGGGAAGGGGGACAGGAATGGGCAGCTTTCCAATTTCTAAAATTGTCGGAATGATTACAGGAGTCAATACCACCGCACTGGGGTTCTTGGTTCTCGGCATGAGCATCTTATATTTCTTGTTGGGGTATCTGGTCCATAAGGAGAAAAAAATAGGGGAATGATAATTTTTTCTTATAGAGTTTGATAAAAAAACGGTCATGTTACCAATCATCATTCTGTTATAAAGTAAAAGTAAAGAAATGATGGCGGGGTGAAAGAGCTGGATATTAAAAAAGATGTTCAGACGCAATTTGGCCAAAGCGCAGATTCTTATGTAGAGAGCAAGATTCATAAAGAAGGACGCGATCTGCAGCTATTAGTCCAGCTGGCGGATTTAAAGGGTACAGAAAAAGTGCTGGATGTTGCGACTGGGGGAGGCCATACGGCCAATGCCCTTGCTCCCTGTGCAGCCAGGGTGACAGCGCTTGATTTGACCCGGGAAATGCTTGCAGCAGCAGAAAAGTTCATCAAAGGAAATGGCTTCGGGAATGTAGAATTCAAGCAGGGTGACGCAGAGAATCTTCCATTCGCTGACTCATCCTTTGATCTGGTAACCTGCCGGATTGCTCCTCACCACTTTCCAAATGTGAAAGCATTCTTATCACAGGTCTATCGAGTGCTAACACCGAAAGGGATCTTCCTGCTGGATGACAATGTGGTTCCCGAGGATGATGAATTGGACCGCTTTTATAATCAAATCGAGAAAATCAGGGATTACAGCCATTTCAGAGCCTGGAAGAAAACCGAATGGATCTCCATGCTTGAAGCTGTTGGCTTCACTTTAAGTCAGCTGCACCATTTTGAAAAGAACTTTCAATTTGCCTCATGGTGCAAACGGATGAATCTGCCGCAAGAAGATCAGCAAAGGCTCCAGACTGTTTTCAGGCAGGCACCCCAAAAAGCCAAGGACAAATTTCGGATTCGAATCGATGGGGGAGAAGTGGTTTCGTTTGCCGGGGAAGCGATGGTGGTGAAGGCGGTAAAAGGTATATAATGGCGCTGAGATTTTTTTGCGATCATAATGGTTGACTTGAGTCCTTAATCGGGTAACCGGCAAGAGTAAAATAAGGGGAGTTTTTCCCCTTAAATGCAGACTGGAGCTGATTTCAGGGAAAATAAGGGGAGATTTTCCCCTTATATTGAGAAAAAGCATCCATTTATTGATTTTTTAAGTCAATAAGGGGAATTTCTCCCTCTATTTCAGCCTTTTTTACTAAGTTTTTTTAATTAAGGGTAATTCCTCCCTTTATTTTATCAGCTCTGGCGCTTTCCTGATGGTTCATCCGGTAAGTGCCCACTCATGCGCCGACAGGACCCCCGCTTTTACCATTCGTTCCAAGGTTAATTGAATTTTTATATTGCGTTTTTGCAAAAGGAATCGAAAACGTCCTGGGGGTTCAATTTTTTACATTGACGTTCGTACATAGAGCTGAAACATAGGCAATGCTGTCCGGCCCAAAGGTTACCCAAGGGTCCGAAGCGCGTTCATATGGAAAATTCGATACGGCGCATCTGCTGACAGGCAGAACCGTATGCTCCCGCGTTTTTCCTCCATCAAAGGATGAACCGGCCACCAGCCCTTTTGCCGATCCATTCGACCACCGATCGCTGCCAGACTCCTACGAAATTTACATTGTCCAGTTTCCTGTCCACTGTCAATGGATTTACCGCAACTATATGGTTCGATTTCCGTGTTCCCGTATGAAATTCCGGGACCTCTAAAACGGTAGTTCAGAAAAGGGCTTACCGCGGATACACGAGTATTCGAAGATTCTTTTTTTGTCATCAGCATCCTCCTGTTCAGGTGCATCAATGAACGAGACCATCTGGGGGTTTGGACATAGGGGAATATAAGTGGAATGTTATTAAAACATCATTTAGTTTCTAAAAAACATCCAAATAAAATTTTTTACAAAAAAAAAGTCTCTTATTCTTGAAAAAAATGGTCAATTAGTTTATCATTTCACAATGTGAAGTAGTTAAGATTGTGAAATACTGAACGATGTCTTAACCGAAAAGTGCAGACCGAAAAAATAGTTCTTACCAGGAAATGAAATACGATCTGTATGTTATTTCTGCAGTGCCCCTTTCAAAGGGGCGTGTGCATAACCACTATTCTTAACGGCCTATTGAAAGGGGAATTAGATATGGTAGTAACAAACAAACCGTCAGAAGAAACAAGAAGAGAGCAGAATGATGTGCTTGATCAGCTGTTGAAGCCCGAGGTTCAGGAATCTCTGTCAACCCTAGTGGATCAGCTGCCAAAATTAAATGAGATTGTGAATCTTTTAACAAAGTCGTATGATTTTGCACAAGCTGTTGCAACAGATGACGTGTTAAAAAGCGATACAGTCGGCGCCATCACAGAAATGGTAGAGCCCGTTAAAGATTCTGTGAAGAATATTGCCCAGACTGTGATTGAAGCAAAAGACCGTGCAGAAAGCAGCAATGAAGTGATCGGTCTATTCGGTCTATTAAGAATGATGAAGGACCCTCAAGCTCAGAAATTATTCCGTTTCATTAATTCTTTTCTTGAAGTTTCAGCAGAACGTTCTGCTAAGTAATTTTTTCTACATTAGATCCACGAGGACGGGGGAGATATTATGTCAAAGAACATTGTGATTTTAGGTGCCGGTTATGGCGGAGTATTAGCTGCAACAAATATTCGTAAATACTTGAACAAACAACAAGCGAAAATCACGGTTGTCAACCAGTATCCTACACACCAGATCATTACAGAGCTGCACCGTTTAGCAGCAGGAAGTGTTTCTGAACAGGCTGTTGCCATGCCGTTAGAAAAGCTTTTCAAAGGAAAAGACATTGATCTTAAGATTACTAAGGTTGACTCTTTCAATGTTGACAAGAAAGAAGTAAAGCTGTCTGATGGCTCAGCTCTTTCTTACGATGTATTGATTGTTGGTTTAGGAAGCAAAACAGCTTACTTCGGAATCCCAGGATTGGAAGAAAACAGCATGGTGCTTAAATCAGCTGCGGATGCCAACAATATCTTCAAGCATATCCAAGAGCGCATTGCTGAATATGCCAGAACGAAAAACGAAGCGGATGCAACGATCCTTATCGGCGGCGGCGGCCTGACTGGTGTCGAGCTTGTCGGCGAAATCGCTGATATCATGCCAAAGCTTGCTGAAAGCCATGGTGTGGATCCTAAAGAAGTGAAACTTATGCTGGTTGAAGCAGGTCCTAAAATCCTGCCGGTCCTTCCGGATCATCTGATTGAACGTGCAACCAAGAGCCTTGAAGCACGCGGCGTTCAATTCCTGACTGGCCTTCCTGTAACCAATGTTGAAGGCAATGTGATCGATCTTAAAGACGGACAAAAAATCACATCCAATACATTTGTATGGACTGGCGGAGTACAAGGAAACCCTCTTGTTGGGGAATCTGGTCTTGAAGTAAACCGCGGCCGTGCGACTGTCAACGAATACCTGCAATCCACTTCTCATAAAGATGTATTTGTTGTCGGCGACAGCGCTGTTGTCTTTGGTGAAGATGGCCGTCCATTCCCGCCAACTGCACAAATCGCTTGGCAGATGGGTGAGCAGACTGGCTACAACGTGTATGCATACCTTGAAAACAAAGCCTTCAAACAGTTTACACAAGTAAACTCCGGTACTCTAGCAAGCCTTGGCCGCAAGGATGCCGTTGCTATTATCGGGGCGAACTCAACTCCTCTTAAAGGACTTCCTGCGTCACTAATGAAGGAAGCAAGTAACGTACGCTACCTTACGCACATTAAAGGATTATTCAGCCTGGCTTATTAATCCTTTATAAAGAAGATATATTGATAAAGCAATTTATTTGCAAGGCTTATCAATATACTCATATAATAGATAGTGAGAATGGCTTTCTCACGATTGAACCACAGACTCTTTGGGCTCTGTGGGCTTTTTTTGTTTTTAAAAGAGAACGGTATATCAGTATATTAGTTTCAGCTGATTGATTGAATAAATGCTTGAATACATATATGAGTGAGATGTATCCAGTGGGGAAGCTCTTCTTGCTGCGGATGAAGACTGAAAAAGAGGGAGAGAACAGAAAAAAAGGTCTTCATATCGTTGATGAAACCGAAAAAGAGGGAGAGCCCAGATAAAAGCGGTCTTCATACCGTTCATGAAGACCGAAATAAAGGGAGACTACAGGAAAAAAGGTCTTCATACCATTGATGAAGGCCACAAGCGTCCCATGTGAATTAAAAAACCGGCTTTGTCCATAACTTTGATAAATCTACATACCCAAAGTGCTTCATTTCAATATTCTTTAATTGAATGGAAAATGGAGTCTGCCGTTTTTCATAATAAAGAGGGATGCAGAGACACTCCTCTATCAAATATTTCTCAATCTGGAGATGCTTTTGGTTCTACCTCTCAAAAGGGATCTGCGGGTAATCCAGGATGGCACTCTTGAGCCTTGCATCCCTTTGGATGATTCTTTGCATAGGAGAATACGAGTTTAGCAGAAAGTAATAATACGAAAAGGTTTGGTTGTTTTCAAATACTTCCCCATGAATGTTAAGGTCCGTATCCCGAAATACGTCAGGATTATATAGGGTATCCAGAAAAGGGACCTCCTGAAGCACGGCCATAAGGCCTGCGTCTCCTAGGATTTGCTGTAACCAGCGGGAGGTATCGCGATTATAGCTCGAATGAGTAATTTTCAACGGCCTTGTCAAAATAGGTCTGGCTGCATCAGGGATGGAATAGACTGGGGACAGTCCGATTAAGCAGCCCTCATGATTAGCCCTGATTCTGGAGTCCACACTAGAAAGCTCATGGCGATGCTCGGCTATGACTTTATGGACATAATCTCTGACTTCTTTACGGTTCATGTCGGAGTCGGGAACACGGTTCACGATAAGGATCCCAAAACCTGAATCGCTTTCCACCTCAAGAGTTTCCATATCCTCCGGTTCATCTGCCCCGTGATAGACGGCTTCCAGCTCTCTTGGCACCTGAATGAGCTCTACACGGTCCAGCAGGGGCCGAAAACCGAAATAGGACTTAAAGGCGCAGAGAACAAGCTTTTCTGTGATTCTTCTGCTATATAAAAGCTCCCAGTTCCGGTCAGCTTCCCGTTAACCTCCTTATAAATACTTGCATTCAGGGTGCTTAAAAGCTGCAGAATATAGCTGCAGCCTGCCGGGAAGTCCAGCCTTACAACAAGCGGGGCAGGAGAAGAAAAGCTGGTTACGGGCTCCCAGAGCTTTTTGAAATGCGGTTCCTCCTTCATCTTTTTTAGTTCCCCCATCACATCCTCTGCTTTTAATACCGACCCATCATGAAAGGAAACATCCTCCCGTAAATATAGAAGGAGGTGGGTATTCTCATATTCCCAGCTGGCCGCATCCAGTGTTACAAGCGTGCTGAAAATATTCGCCATAAGACTTGCACTGTGCTTATCCGCTGCCTCTAAAGGATGATAGGTAATGAGCGGGCTGAATCTCGGAATGATGAGATGGTCCTTGTCCTCCTGCTGAAATCCGATTTTTTCCTGAAATGTGCTCGCACGCACTACGATCATACTCGGTTCCTATCTCGCTCCTAGCATGATGAGCGTATATATTGGGGTCACCCTCATGGCGGGCTCCGTCCTACTTTACAGCGGCTTGTTTGTGTTTCCGAAGGAGAGGGAGCACGACTGGCGGTGCAGAAGGGGAGTTGATGGGGAAGGGGGATGGTAAAGCCTGCAGATGGATTCTGCAAATGGACGTAAGGCCATAAAAAACCAAACTTCTCTATACTTTTTTTTCCAGACCTTTTAAACTATAAGTACACAGAATCTACCTGCTAAAAGATGTTTCTTTGCCGAAAAAATGAAAGGAGGAGTTTCATGAATTTTTCTTTATCAGAAGCAGCGGAGGTCCTGGAGCGGACACCGGGAACCCTCGAGAGGCTGTTGTCAGGGCTCTCGGCTGGCTGGCTTGAGAGTAATGAGGGGGAAGATACCTGGAACGCCAGGGAAGTGGTTAATCACTTGATTGAAGCGGAGAAAACGAATTGGCTTCCGCGGCTTAATTGTATCCTGGCAGAAGGTGTGAAGAAGGCGTTTCCTCCATTCGACCGTTTTTCCCATTTAAGGAATCGGGATGAACGGGAAATGAAACAAATTTTGGATGAATTTACATTGATCAGGCAGCAGAATATTCAAACCCTCCTGGATCTTGAACGCCAGGGACTGGATCTTGAAAAAACGGGGATTCATCCTGAGTTTGGAACCGTCAAGGCTAGGGAGCTTCTTTCTGCCTGGGTGGTGCACGATCTGACCCATATTTCCCAGATTGTCAGAATCATGGCGGAAAGATACCGGGAAAATACGGGACCATGGGTGAAATACCTAAGTATCCTGAGAAGAAAATCCTAAAATCATGGCAGCTTTTAAATCTTACTTAACGCCTCCTGTCCATTAACGGAGAACAAGTTTGACGCCTGTCTCATATCATTTCGGAGGAAATGAAGAAAGAAGGTATGAGATGGCTGAAACAAATTTACCCCAGCTGAGTCCTCCTGAAGTAACCTATTTTAATGAAGTGAAGAATTCGATTGGAATAGATTTTTTTGTGAATGTCGGGGATTTGACCCAGCTTCGTCAGGAAATCAGCGGGTTTGTGATCAATCCTTCCACACAGGCAAGAAGAGCATAAAAAGAAAAGAAGAAGCGCCCGCTTCTTCTTTTCTTTTATTTTTGTAGGCTTTTCATGGCCTGGATTTCCGTGAAAGCCTGCTGGAGATTGGCTTTTATCATGACATTTTCCAGGTTGATTCCGAGGTTTACAATGGTTTGTGCCACCTCCGGCCTAATGCCGGTAATGATGGTAGCCACGCCGGTCAGGGCCAGGGCATCCATGACCTTGAAAAGCTGGTCTGCCACCATGGTATCAACGATGGGTACTCCGGAAACATCCAGGATTAGATGGGATAAATTCAGCTCAGCCGAGCGTCTCAGTGTCTCTTCCATCAATAGGCTGGCTCTCTCAGTATCGATATTTCCGATTAGAGGCAGGACGCCTACACCCTTAATTAAGGGAACAACCGGGACGGAAAGCTCAAGGAATGCGCTTTTTGAATTCTCCAAAGTCTTTTGGAATAATCCTACATATGTGAGGCTAAAGTAGTAAACAGCTCTGTCTAAAAGAGGGTCAATGATTCGTAGGATTTCAAAAATAACAGCGGAAGATAAATCCCGTGCTTTCACTTCCTCTTCAATCACTTTCCAGATATAGATCCGGTAATAGCTTGTATCCTTTAACGCTTCATCAAGAGGAGCTCCCAAATGGTATAAAAACATGCCGGTTTCGCTGCCCCATTCCCGGATTCTTTGATTTGCTCTCTCTTCGTCCATGTTGTGGATGAGCGCCTCACCGAACAACGTGATGAAATTCTGACGAATCTCCATGATCGTGTTTTCGATTCTATTAAATTCTCTTTCTTCTTGTTCTGTAAGGACGACTCCTGACATTCGCTTTTGATGGATGATTTGGGCGATTTCTTCCTTCTTTTGAATAATGACATCGCCAATAAGCTGTAATTCGGTTTTCACTCCCGTTCCTCCCATAAGCTCGATATTCCTATCCTTTATCGTACCCTTATTTCTCCTTATCTGTCCATTTTTTTAAGCAGGAGGCTATCGTTTATTTTGGTCATTCTCGTTGTTTCAGCGTTGCTGACAGGAAACCTTTGCCGGTACAAAGATGATGAATGTGCCATCCCATATCGAAGGGGAATGAGTTTTTTAAAACAATACGGTTGATTTATTTTCGCTATTTCACTATAATAACTAAGTTAAAAGGTTACTTTTTGTTCCTGCGTTACTTTTAGTTTTCTCGAAAATGATAGCGGATAAATGTCTCAATTTTAAGACTTTTAGAGTAAAGTTAACTTTTCTGGAATAATGGGTATTGTAACTTTTAAGCACAGTGGGAAATTGGATTCATTTTTTAAGATGAAAATGAACGGCCCACATCTATTTTACTGTTACTTGAGTAGGGGGGAATTAAAATGGCAAATGGGGCAGAACCTAAAAGCGGGGGAAACACCAAATTTGTCAGTCTTGTATCGTTAGTAGCGGCTGTAGGAGGTCTGTTATTCGGATATGATACGGCTGTTATTTCAGGAGCCATCCAGTTTCTGCAGGAGAAGTTCTCTCTGAGCAGCTTTATGGTAGGTTGGGCAGTGGCAAGCTTGATTGTCGGGGCAGCCATCGGCACAGGTTTTGCAGGAAAGCTCAGCGACCGTTTTGGGAGAAAGAAAACACTGCTGCTCGCTGCACTTTTATTCACAGTGGGATCCATTTTTTCAGCGATCGTGAATAATTTTACACTGTTTATCATCTTCCGGATCATCGGGGGAATCGGCATAGGGATATCTTCTGTACAAGCTCCGCTTTATATTGCAGAAATCGCTCCATCCAAAATCCGCGGCAGACTCGTGTCCTTGAATCAGCTCGCTGTAGTAACGGGTATTTTTGCGGTATATTTTCTTAACCTTGGCATTGCCAATCATGGATCGCATGCCTGGAACGTTTCCACCGGCTGGCGCTGGATGCTGGGCTTTGGGGTCATACCAGGTGTTATCTTCTTTCTTCTACTGCTCATTGTTCCTGAAAGCCCAAGATGGCTTCAGCTGCAGGGTAGGAAGGATGAGGCTTTTAAAATCCTCAAAAAACTGATGGGAGAAGAAGAAGCCAAGAAAGAGATTGGAAAAATCGATACCTCTGCAGATGAGGAAGGTTCATCCATCAAGAAGCTTTTAAAGCCGGGCCTAAGAAAAGCGCTCCTTATAGGAGTCGTGCTTGCCATCCTTCAGCAGGCCACCGGAATCAATTCAATCATGTATTATGCACCGGAAATCTTTAAGAATGCGGGTGCCGGCGATAATACATCCTTAATTCAAACCGTTCTCGTGGGGGGCATCAATCTAGTCTTTACGATTATCTCCCTTTGGCTTGTGGACAGGGTGGGCAGGAAGGTTCTGCTTTTAATTGGATCTGCACTTATGACCATCAGTCTTGGTGTAGTCAGCTATGCCTTCCATATCGGATCTACAGGAACATGGGTGCTGTTCTTTATCCTGTTGTTCGTAGCAGCCTTTGCGGTTTCCATGGGACCGATCGTTTGGCTGATCATTGCCGAAATCTTCCCGAACCGGGTTAGAGGTGTGGCATCATCAATTGCCTCTGTTTCCTTGTGGCTTGCAGATTTCCTAGTTTCACAGGCATTTCCGGTTCTGCTGGACACCATTGGCAGCTCCCTGACATTCTTGATTTTCGGAGTTTTATCCGCATTTGCCTTCTTCTTTACACTAGGAGTCGTACCGGAGACAAAAGGGAAATCACTCGAAGAAATCGAAAATATGTGGAAACAGTCATAAATGATACTTAGGAGGCTGCCCTTGGCTTGTCCCGGGGGCGGCTCCCTTCTTTATTGAAAAACATACATAATCTAAGCATTTGGAAGCTTAAGGCTTCTATTTTTTATAAAATAAAAAAGAACGTATGTTCCTTTATTTGCGTATACTAAACGGAAGGAGGGGAAAGGCATGAGTTTAAAGGACCGGGGCAAAATCAAGTGGCAGAGCGCTTTTTTTATGCCGGAGCATGTGAAAATGCTTCGGGGCATGAAGGAGGACTATTATAAAGAGGCAAAACCCATTCTTGATGAATATCAGATTGCTGAATTCGAAACTAAGCTTTGCTATGCCATGGAGTTCAGCTTCTATGTAACCGTGACCCTCTGGGAGGACGGCTTTGAAAAAAAGTATACAGGGAGGGTGCACAGACTGGATGAATGGCAAAAAAAAATCTACCTGGAGGAAAAGTCTCCGGATGCCTTTTTGGCGGTGATTTTATTTGAGGATATTATTGGGATAGAGGTCCTGGAATAAGCATGAGAGGCTGTATCCGAAGGAGCGGGGCACCTTGGAATAAAGCCTCTTCACTTATACCTGTTTTTCCTTTTTTGCTTTTTCATAGTCTCCTTCTGGTATTCCTAATTCAAGGAGAATATCATTCAGCTTCTTATACAGATCATTGTTTCCCCGGATAGAATCCTTTCAGCGGTCATTGACACTTGTCAGCTGGCCGTTAAATTCGAATGCAATGCCATCCCGGTGATGGGGGGTCACACCACCGAAGGTATGAGGCCTTTTTCAATTTACAGCTTTCCTTATTTTATCAAAGAATGGAAGGGGAGGATCCGTTGGGATGTTTTTCAGCTGCTGTCCCAATCAGCTTAAATACGGCAGCGTCAAAAAGACCATGGACGGTAAGCTTCAACTTGGGAATGACCGGCAGTGCGAGAAAGGATAAACAGAGAAAAGGATCGAAGCTTTTGGCTGCACCCATTTCATCCAGTGCGAGATCCAATTCCTTCAGCTTATGATAAACATCTTTATATGAAGAAGCGGACATCAATCCTGCAATCGGCAATTCAATTCGGGCAAGGATCTCCCCATTTTTTACGGCAATCAGGCCGCCCTGCATCCGTTTGATTTCCTGTGCTGCAAGCTGTATGTCTTCGTCATTTGTACCGGCGATGATGAGATTGTGGGAATCATGGGCAACTGTTGAGCCGATGGCTCCTGCTTTCAGACCCAGCCCGTGGACAATGCCAAGGCCGATAAGCCCTGTATTTCTGTGCCTCTCAATCAAAGCCAGCTTAAGGAAATCTCTCTCGATCGAAGGAAGGAAATTTCCTTCCTGGTCCGTCCCGGCTTCTGCGACTTTATGGAGTGTCATCAGGCTGTTTGGCACAATTTCAATCATATTGGCTTTATTGGAACCGATAGCCAGCTGAAGGTCCAATTCATCCGGGTAATGGACAGTAGGGAGAATAGGTTCGGATGTATTCCTTACAGGAAAAGGAGTGAGGTGTCCGTCCTTTGCAACCGGCCTGCCATCCTTAAACACATGCTTGATGGTCATGGACGGGAGATCCTCAAGCAATATGAAATCCGCGCGGTACCCCGGGGCAATTGCCCCTTTGTCATGGAGGCCGAAATATTCAGCGGCATTCAGGCTGGCCATCAGCACGGCCGTGATAGGATCCAGGCCGCAGGAAACGGCAAGCCTGGCATTATGATCGATGCTGCCTTCTTCAATAAGATCATCCAGATGCTTATCATCGGTGACGAAAAAGCAGCGCCTGGAATTTCGGCTGGTGACTGCTCCAATCATGCTTTTAAGATCCTTTGCTGCAGTCCCTTCCCGTATCATGACATACATGCCTCGCTGGAGCCTCATTTTTGCATCCTCTGCTGATGTTCCTTCATGATCGGACCGGATGTTCGCTGCCATATAGATATTAATATCCTCCGGAAGAAAACCTGCTGCATGGCCATCGATCCTCTTTCCGGCCTGAAGCGTATTCTGGATCTTCTCCAGCATAGAGTCATCGGTATATTTCACAGCGGGAAAATTCATGACTTCCGCAAGTCCCAACACTCTGGGATGATCCAGAAAAGGAAGGAGATCTCCGCTGTTTAGAACGGCTCCCGAATGCTCAAAATCAGCGGCTGGCACGGAGGAAGGCAGCATGATCAGAATATCCAGCGGCAGTCCTTCGCTCGCATCCAGCATGTATCGGATTCCCTCTGTACCGAGGACATTGGCGATTTCATGCGGATCTGCAATAACGGTAGTAACGCCATGGGGCAGGACAGCCTTTGCGAATTCCTCCGGCGTAACCATCGAGGATTCGATATGCACATGTCCGTCAATAAATCCTGGACATATGAAAAGACCTTCCGCATCAATCACCTGTATTCCCTCATAGCTTCCGATCCCGGCAAAATATCCATCTGCCAACGCCACATCTCCCTCAATGATTTCCCCATTGAATACATCGATGATTCGTCCGTTTTTTATGACGGTATCGGCAGGCTCCAATCCCGCTGCAACGGCGATCCGCCTTTTCAATTGCTCTTTATTCATCAAACCACCCCGCTGGATTTTTAATATGTTATTTTTGTGAGAGAGGAGACCCATGCCTGAAACGGATCCTGGGACTCCTGAACGAACAGCTGCTTCATGATGATTTGGCGCTCTCCTGCAGCGAGGGCAAGCTGTTCGTAAATGAACTGGTCATCAAAGCCGGCTGCGGCTGCATCCTCCTTCGTGGATGCGAAATACACTGCTGTCGGCCTCGCCCAGAAAATGGCCCCCATGCACATAGGGCATGGCTCGCAGCTAGAATAAATTTCGCAGTCCTCCAGCTGGAAGGTACCCAGATTGGCGCAGGCAGACCGAATGGCCTGAATTTCTGCATGTGCTGTCGGATCATTGGAGGACGTGACTTCATTTCTGCCGATTCCCACAATTTTACCCTCTTTTACAACCACGGCCCCGAAAGGCCCGCCATGATTTTCCGACACATTATCCACGGCCGCCTGTATGGCCATTTTCATGAAATTTTCCATTCCCATCTCCCTCTCTATCCCTTTTAACTGAATAATTCGTTATTATATCGTTATAAGGGTCTCATGGAGGATGAAACTGGCAGATTATCTTCCGTACAATTTTTGAATAAAGCGGGGAAGTGTTGAAGTAATGAAGATTACAATAGAACGAATTTTATATGAAAAAAAAGCGGTTTTAAGGAAGCTTATGGAGTTGTATCAGTACGACTTCAGCGAGTATACAAGTGAGGATGTCAATGAATGGGGAGAGTATGGATATCGCTATATGGATCATTACTGGACAGAGGAAACCAGGTTTCCTTATTTTATTAAGGCGGATGGGAACTATGCAGGGTTCGCTCTAGTCAGGGAAATCGAAGACGGTTATTCTATGGCCGAATTTTTCATCCTGAAAAAATATCGGCGGAACGGAGCCGGCAGGCAGGCAGCAACTGCAGTATTTGAACAGCATCTAGGTGTATGGAAGGTATCGGTCATAAAAGAAAACCTGCCGGCAAAAAAATTCTGGAGGAAGACCATCACCATATATACGGGTGGGAATTTTAAAGAAGCAGGTAGGAGCTGGGAAGGTGCGGTTTTTACGTTCAGGAGCTAGCTCGAATTGGATTCATATGGGCCAGGTTAAGCGTCAACGTTTACGACAACCTGGCCGTATAGCTTTTTATCAATGAACGCATTCAAGGTCCATAAACCTTTGGAAGGCAGGCGCATGGACGCTGGCATATCGTAACGGCGGTCGACGGGGGCTCCGACAGATCCAACAGACCATCCCTGCTTGTTGGAATCAGGAAAAACAAGCGCCTTGCTGACCGCCCCGGTATCCTTCTTGACCGCAATCACAGAAAAACGTCCTGCTGGAATCGAATCACCGAAGAAAAACCACATATATTTATTCACTGTATCCGCCTTCCACGGAGTAGACAGAATCGCCACCTTTCCTGCCTCACCGCGAAGCTCCAGCGAATCATACGAAAAAATAGGGCTCTCCTTCCAATCTACATCCTTCATCACAGATGAATCAAAATAACTGGGTACATCCTTATCTGAAACATAAACTTCCTTTGTATTTTCAATAGAGGTATCGGCAACGCAGCCGGATAACAAGAATAACACAGCAATGGAGCAGCAATATACTTTCAATGGGCACCCTCCTTATTTCGGCGTTTCCATTACTGCATTCTACCCAGGATGTGGAAAATCCTTCTTTGTAGGTGGAGGATTTGGGGATTGTCACTACTCCCCAACTATTTCCCGCATGTCTCAAATGAACACCCTAAAGGCCCCAAATACTGGAGGTAGTCGAGAATGAGTTCAGAGAGGGCCAGTCAGTACTAAAATTCCTTCAAGCAAGCGGAGAAGAGGTTCAGAGAGGGCCTTCAAGACCAAAATTACTTAAAGCAAGCGAAAAATTGATTCAGAGGGGGCCTCTCAAGACCAAAATTCCTTTAAGCAAGCGGAGAAGAGGTTCAGAGAGAGCCTCTCAAGACCAAAATTACTTAAGCAAGCGGAGAAGTGGTTCATAGGGGGGCCTCTCAAGACCATAATTCCTTTTAAGCAAGCGGAGAAATGGTTCAGAGAGAGCCTCTCAAGACCAAAATTCTTTTAAGCAAGCGGAGAAGAGGTTCAGAGAGAGCCTCTCAAGACCAAAATTACTTAAGCAAGCGGAGAAGTGGTTCATAGGGGGGCCTCTCAAGACCATAATTCCTTTTAAGCAAGCGGAGAAATGGTTCAGAGAGAGCCTCTCAAGACCAAAATTCCTTTAAGCAAGCGGAGAAGTGGTTCAGAGAGGGCCTCTCAAGACCAAAATTCCTTTAAGCGAGTGGAGAAATGGTTCAGAGAGGGCCTCTCAAGACCAAAATTCCTTTAAGCAAGCGGAGAAGAGGTTCAGAGAGTGCCTCCTCTCAAGACCAACATACCTTTAAGCAACCCAAGAAAGGGTATAGAGAGAGGGTGCTCTTTCTAAACACCTTTGGTCTGTCTAAGCTGTGTGTCATCATTGCCTTCCAAGGACAGCAGGATGACAGCGCTCGCTAAAATGTCAATACTTATTTCACTTTTTACTTCGGTGTGTAGCTTTGTTTGATGATAAACTTGGTGCGGTCGCCCCTGGAGATGATCTGTGCATACTCGATGGCTTCCTGGTTTTGATTGTATGTAAGTGATTCTGATAAGAAGGAAGGCGAGCTGAACTTGATATTCAGCCATCTGCTCACAATTCATCAGTTAGACCGCCTGTGGGTGATCGTTAATGATCCAAAGGCTGTGGCTCAGCAGACAGCCTTACAGACCAGCATCGACCTAAATACCATGCCCCACAGGTATATGCTTCAAGAAATATCCTGTTGTCGTCCATAACCAGCCTTTCCATAGCCCTGGTCGGTCTTACAGCGGATACCCTTGGAGTAAGAATGGTTTATATTCACGGAGCTGCCTTGATCGCGGTATCGGCCTGTTTATCATTTACCATTCTGCATATCCAAAAGGGAAACTTTGCTTCTGAAGAAGTACAGAAATTATCTTAAGGAGGATCAGGATGTTTCAAGTAGTTACCTTTGACGGAAGTAAATCGATTCTAAATGAAATGGCCCAACTCTATGAAAAGATTTGGGGGCACAAAAGAATCTGTGAAAGAATAGAAAAGCATTCAGGTTATAACGGCTTTAAAGGGTATCTTGCGTATACAAAAAACCAGCCAGCAGGTTTCTGCTGTGGATATAGCTCAGAGAAAGGCCAGTATTATCACGGATTACTAGAAAGCGCACTGTCTGTAGAAGAGTCTGCATTTGGCTCGAGGACTGCTTCGAAGTGGTGGAATTGGCCGTACATCCCTCTTTTCGTAAAAAGGGATTGGGAGAATTATTTATCAAAAATCTATTAAAGAATACAAGAGCGAAAACAGCTATTCTCACCACCAAGGCAGATAATATTAAAGCAAAGAATTTATATAGGAAGTTAGAATGGGAGAATGTGAAAGAAGACTTTTATCCAGGTCAGGATCCATATGTCATTATGGGGAAAATAATCTGAAATCATCAGGAGAGAAAAACATGAAATTCATCTTACTATTCGGCCCGCAGGCTGTAGGAAAAATGACCGTAGGGCAGGAGCTGGAGAAGATCACCGAACTAAAGCTGTTCCATAACCATATGACCATCGATCTGCTGCAGCCGCTCTTTGGCTTCACTCCTGAAATGTGGCAGCTGTGCCATTCATTCAGAGAATCTGTCTTTAAAACATATTCAAGCACCAGCCAATATGGAATGATTTTCACCTTTGTATGGGCGTTTGACCAAAAAGGGGACTGGCGGTATGTCAAAAAAATCACGAATATCTTCAGATCCAAAGGGGCGGAAATCTACTATGTTGAGCTTGAGGCAGATATAGAGGAAAGGCTGCTTCGAAACAAAACTCCCCACAGGCTTCAGCATAAACCAACCAAGCGCAACATCGGAGAATCAGAAGGACATCTCCTGAGCACGATGGAAAGGCTGAGATTGAATTCAAATCCAGGAGAAATCAAGGAAGAGCATTACATAAGAATTAATAATACTAGATTGAGTGCAGAAGAAACCGCCCAAAGAATTAAGGAAGCGTTTCAGTTATGAATATGACCGAAGGAACGTCTTCCATGAAGGACAAAACTTTAAGGAAGTCACCAAGAAATGTCCTTCCTAAGGAGGATGAAAGACAAAATCGTTTCAGAAAGCCTGAAGAGTGTCTTTCATAAGTAGACTGAAGGAAAAAACCCAGACAAAATCCATGAGAAGTGTCCTTCATTAAATTAAGTTCAGGAAAAAATTTAATAATAATATCTTGTGAAGAGACAAATTGTCTCTTTTTATTTTGGGAAAGAACTGTCAGCTTCCTGCCAGCTTGCTATATTGCGCTCATTCCGAAAAACTCCCTTGTGCCAAGGATGACACTGGCTGCCCGGAAGATGAGGAAAATCCACGAGAGGACCGGGCATGTGGCATCCTGCATAAACTTCATTACCGGACCAAGCAACTCGGCGGATATCGAGCTGAACCTGGTCGTCGGGGTACATGGAACGGTGAAAGCTGCTTATATTGTCGTGGATGATTTATAAAAACTGGTTTAACCCTTCAAATCAGTTTGGAGGGTTCTTTCTATGGTCATATAAGAGGTTTATCATGAATAAGCGTAAAATTGAATGATCATTTTTAAAGGAGACAATTCAAATGACAAATGGGTATTTATTTAGAAAAAGGTACGTGGAGCCCGTCTTGTTCCTGATTTCATTTGCACTTATCTTTATCATCTCCAATCCAACCCAAGCCCGTTTCGAACACTGGGCAGCCAGGGAATTGCAGAGAGACGAGAGTCTGCGGGGCTTTGGGAAACAGTTAGTGATTGCCGGGAAATATGAAAAGGTGCTGAAAAAGAAAAATTACCTCTTATTTTCGGTCTATTATGCACAGGCAGCAGACTCGTATTCAACAAAGAAATTCCATGTAGTAGGAATATTAAACCGCTATTATCCTGTCGATGTTGAGCAGAGTTTGATTAAGCAGCAAGTGCAATAATAGACAGCTCCTTTTATACCTTGGAAGTTTCGTATATTATGTATCGGAAAATTCGGACAGGTTGCGGCATCAGAGGAGGAAAGTAGTCCGAAGCTGG